>NZ_JAMOIH010000007.1 GCF_024448955.1 Stutzerimonas stutzeri | reverse complement strand
CAGCGATATAGACGAAACCCGGCTGATCCTGAGCTACACAATGGCGCTGTGGTAACAGCCCTGCGGTTGATTCAAATACCTCCTCGTTGATCGTTTTTACCGGGCTGTTGTGGCCCGGTTTTTTTCGGCTACTTTCAATGGGGATTCGCCCATGGTGGGCGAAAAACTGGTTGTTCCGATCAATCGATCGTTTGAAATTGGAACTTGCCTGCTGATTGAAACGATTGTTATCGTTTACGTAAAGGTCATCCAGCGACCTGCGCCATAACCAACAACAATAATCAGGGTTAGAGGGCATCTCATGGCACCAGAGTTCGTGCTGGAAACGCGCGGCTTAACCAAGGAGTTTCGCGGCTTCACCGCAGTGGATTCCGTCGATCTTCGCGTTCAGAAGGGTCACATCCACGCACTGATCGGCCCGAACGGTGCCGGCAAGACCACCGTATTCAATCTCCTCACCAAGTTCCTGAAGCCCACTCGCGGCGACATTCTCTATCGCGGCAAATCCATCACCTCGATGAAGGCCAACGAGATTGCCCGGCTGGGGCTGGTGCGTTCGTTTCAGATTTCCGCGGTGTTCGGTCACATGACGGTGCTGGAGAACGTGCGAGTAGCGCTGCAGCAGAAGCTCGGCAACTCGTACCACTTCTGGAAATCCGAGCGAACGCTGCGCGATCTGGATGAGCGCGCCATGCAGTTGCTGGCTGACGTAGACCTGCAGTCCTTTGCCCAGACGCTCGCCATCGAGTTGCCCTACGGCCGCAAGCGCGCACTCGAACTGGCAACCACCTTGGCTCTGGACCCGGTCGTCCTGCTGCTCGACGAACCCACCCAAGGCATGGGCGGCGAGGACGTCGATATGGTCGTTGCGCTGGTTCGTCGCGCAGCTGAAAACCGCACGGTGTTGATGGTCGAGCACAACCTCAGTGTGGTCAGCCGCCTCTGCGATCGCATCACCGTGCTCGCCCGCGGTGCCGTGCTGGCCGAAGGCGACTATGAAACCGTCTCGGCCAACCCGCAGGTCCGCGAAGCCTACATGGGCAGCGAAGCCGCCGTAGAGGAGGCGCATCCATGACGCCCATGGCTGATCGCGACCAGCTGCGGCTGGATGACCTGCATGCGTTCTATGGCGAGTCTCACATCCTTCACGGCGTCGACATGGTGGTCGGGCGAGGAGAGTTGGTGACGCTGCTCGGGCGCAACGGGTCCGGACGCAGCACCACCTTGCGCGCCATCATGAACATGGTCGGCCGCCGCACCGGCTCGATCGTGGTCAACGGCAACGAAACCATCGGCATGCCCGCCCACCAGATTCCCCGGCTGGGTGTCGGCTATTGCCCGGAAGAACGGGGCATTTTTTCCAGCCTGAGCGTCGAGGAAAACCTGTTGCTGCCGCCAACGGTACGCAGTGGCGGCATGGGGCTGGACGAGCTGTACGAAATGTTCCCCAACCTCTATGAACGCCGCTTCAGCCAGGGCACGCGGTTGTCCGGCGGCGAACAGCAGATGCTGGCAATGGCCCGCATTCTGCGTACCGGCGCCAATCTGCTGTTGCTGGATGAAATCACCGAAGGCCTCGCACCGGTGATCGTGCAGAAACTCGGCGAGGTGCTGATCAAGCTGAAGAACCGCGGGTTGACCATCGTTCTGGTGGAACAGAATTTCCGTTTCGCGGCGCCACTGGCGGACCGTCATTACGTGATGGAACACGGTCAGATCATCGAAGAAATCAGCGCTGCCGAACTGGATTCGAAAAAGGAGTTTTTGAATAGCTGTCTGGGGGTCTGACGGGCCTCTTTGTCAGAAAGGCATACCGGGTTGAAGTGCATGCCGGTTAGTACAACAACAAAAACAATCACAGTGAGTGACTATGAAAATCATCAAGAAAACCGCAGCCGCCGTTCTGGTTTCGAGCATGATCACCGGTGCCGCCCAGGCGGAAATCAGCAACGATGAAATTCGCATCGGCTACCTTGCCGACATGTCCGGCACTTACCGCGACCTGTCCGGCCCGGGCGGTCTCGAAGCGCTGAAGATGGCCATCGAGGACTTCGGCGGTAGTGTCGATGGCAAGAAGATCGTCACCTTCAACGCCGATGACTTGAACAAGCCTGACGTGGGCGCCAACACTGTCCGCCAGTGGATCGATGAGCGCAACGTCGACATGGTCACCGGCATGGTGGCCAGCTCCGTGGTGCTGGCAGCCAGCAAGGTGGTGGAGCAGGGCGGTAAGCTCGCCTTGATCTCAGGTGCCGCCGCGTCGAGCATCACCAATGAGTTCTGTTCGCCCAACCACATTCACTGGACCTACGACACCTTCGCGCTGGCCAACGGTACCGCCAATGCAGTGCTCAAGGATGGCGGCAAAAGCTGGTTCATCCTGACTGCCGACTATGCCTTCGGCCACGCCATGGAGAACGACATCAAGAAGGTCGTCGAGGCCGAGGGCGGCAGCGTGGTCGGCGCCGTTCGCCATCCGTTCCCAAGCAGCGATTTCTCTTCCTACATTCTGCAGGCACAGGGTTCCGGCGCCGATGTGATCGCGCTGGCCAACGCCGGCGCTGACACCGTCAACTCGCTGAAAACCGCCAGTGAATTCGGCGTGACCCAATCCGGGCAGCGTCTGGCCGGCATGGTGGTGTTTCTCAACGACATTCACGCCATGGGGCTTGAAGTGACGCAGGGCCTGATGCTGACGACCGGCTGGTACTGGGACATGAACGAGGAGACTCGCGCCTGGGCCAAGCGCTACGAAGAGCGCATGGGCAGCATGCCGACCATGGTGCATGCAGGCATCTACTCGGCGACCACTCACTACCTGAACGCAGTGAAGCAGACGGGCAGCGACGACACCGAAACCGTTCGCGCGCAGATGGCCAAGACGCCGGTCAACGACATGTTCGCCAAGAACGGCACCATCCGCGAAGACGGTCGCATGGTCCACGATATGTACCTGGTAAAGGTCAAGACACCAGCCGAATCCAAAGGCGAATGGGACCTCTACGAGATCGTCAGCACCATCCCAGGCGACGTGGCGTTCCGCCCGCTCTCCGAAAGTCAGTGCAAGCTGGTTACCAAGAACTGACCGGCCGGACCCGAGCCATCCCCGGCCGCGCACGGCCGGGGCGTCACGGACTTTTCTGGGTAGTGAATCATGACTCTCGTTTTCGGCGTTCCCCTGAGTGTGTTGTTCGGGCAGTTGCTGCTCGGCCTGATCAACGGGTCGTTCTATGCGCTGCTGAGCCTTGGTCTGGCGATCATCTTCGGCCTGCTGCGCATCATCAACTTCGCCCATGGCGCGCAATACATGCTGGGCGCCTTCGCGGCATTTCTCGGGCTGAACTACCTGGGCATCAATTATTGGGCAGCGCTGCTGCTGGCGCCGCTACTGATCGGTTTGCTGGGAATGGGGATCGAGCGCGGCCTGCTACGGCGCATCGCCGGTGAAGATCACTTGTATGGCCTGTTGCTGACGTTCGGCCTGGCGCTGATCGTCGAAGGCAGCTTCGTCAAGCTTTTCGGCGTGTCGGGTTCGTCATATCCGATGCCTGAAATGCTCAAGGGCGGACATAACCTGGGCTTCATGTTCCTGCCGACCTACCGCGGTTGGGTCATCGTCGCCGCGCTGACGGTCTGCTTCGCCACCTGGTACATGATCGAACGGACCCGCCTGGGCTCGTATCTGCGCGCCGGCACGGAAAATCCCAAGCTGATGCAGGCATTCGGCATCAACGTGCCGCTGCTGATCACCCTGACCTATGGCTACGGCGTCGCGCTGGCGGCCTTTGCCGGCGTGCTGGCGGCGCCGATCTATGCAGTCACGCCTGGCATGGGCTCGAATCTGCTGATCGTGGTGTTCGCGGTGGTGGTGATTGGCGGTATGGGCTCGATCATGGGCGCCATCATCACTGGTCTTGCCATGGGGCTGATCGAGGGGTTGACCAAGGTGTTCTACCCAGAGGCGGCAAACACGGTGATCTTCGTGATCATGGTACTGGTCCTGCTTGTTCGTCCGGCAGGTCTGTTCGGTAAGGAGGCATGAACATGTCGACTCAGGAAAGCGTTCAAGCGTCTCCGATGACCATCCGGGCAAATGCCGAGCGCGAGCGCCGCCGTGCTGCCCGGCGGCGTCAGAACATCTTCTATCTGGTCCTGCTGGGTGTGGCGCTGGTCGCGCCGATGATGGTCTACCCCGTGTTTCTGATGAAGTTCTTGTGCTTCGCACTGTTTGCCTGTGCGTTCAACCTGCTGCTGGGGTATGCCGGGTTGCTGTCCTTTGGGCATGCGGCATTTTTTGCCTGCGGCGGCTACATCACCGGCTACATGCTCAGCACCTACAGCGGCCTGAGCACGGAACTCGGCATTCTGGTCGGGACGCTGGCATCCACGATCCTGGGTGTGATTTTCGGGCTGTTGGCGATTCGCAGGCAGGGCATCTATTTCGCGATGATCACCCTTGCGCTGGCACAGATGGTCTTCTTCGTTTTCGTACAGGCGCCGTTCACCGGCGGTGAAAACGGCATGCAGGGGGTTCCGCGTGGACACCTGTTTGGGCTGTTCGACATGCAGAACAATATGTCTCTGTACTACTTCGTGTTGGCGGTGTTCGTGCTTGGTTTCGCGATCATCCAGCGCACCATTCATTCGCCCTATGGGCAGGTGCTCAAGGCGATCCGCGAGAACGAGCCGAGGGCGATATCGCTGGGTTATAACGTCGACGCGCACAAGCTGATCGCGTTCGTTATCTCCGCCGCGCTGACCGGGCTGGCGGGGTCCACCAAGACGGTGGTGTTCCAGCTCGCGTCCTTGACCGATGCGCACTGGCACATGTCTGGCGAAGTGATCCTGATGACACTGCTGGGCGGCGTTGGCACGCTCCTCGGGCCGATAGTCGGAGCGACCGTAGTGGTGACGTTGCAGAGCTCGCTATCCAGCGGCCCGTTGGGCGAGTGGGTGCACGTGATTCTCGGGGTGATCTTCGTCCTGTGCGTGCTGCTGTTCCGCTCCGGCATCGTTGGCTGGCTGGAAAAGCTGGTTAAACGCAACTTCAAGTAGCGGACGCAGAGCGTCGCGCTTGCATTTCGACGCGGGAACGACCACCCGTAGGGCCGAACTTGTTCGGCCGCGTTGGCGGTTGCGGGGCCATCGGCCGAATAAATTCGCCCTACGGACTGGTTTGGGACGCGATGCCGGCGTTGCTGAGCGGTAGTTCCGCTCTGCGTGGAAACCCTACAGGGAACCATCACCGTAGGGCCGAACTTGTTCGGCCGTGTTGGCGGTTGCGGGGCCATCGACCGAATAAATTCGGCCCTACGGACTGGTTTGGGATGCGATGCCGGGCGTTGCTGAGCGGTTGGTTCTGCTCTGCGGGGAACCCTGCCTGGACGCGCAGAGAACCATCACCGTAGGGCCGAACTTGTGCGGCCGCGTTGGCGGTTGTGGGGCCATTGGCCGAATAAATTCGGCCCTACGGATTGGGTTTGGGATGCGATCTTGTCTGCGAGGCAGAATGACTTAAGCGTTGTGCCATTTGGCGCTGCGCTTTTCCAGGAAGGCATTGACGCCTTCCTTCTGATCCTGCGTATCGAACAGCTCGGCAAACAACTCGCGCTCAGCGGCCCAGCCGGCAGATTGCGGCGCCTGCCGTGCGTTCATCACCAAACGCTTGCAGCGGCTGACTGAGGAGGGGCTTTGTGCGCTGACGCCTTCGGCAAGCTTGAGCGCGACTTCCAGCGACTGTCCGCGCGGCACCACTTCTTCGACCAGACCGATCTTTTCTGCCTTCTGAGCGCCGATGCGCTCACCACAGAGGATCATCCGCTTGGCCCAACCTTCACCAACCAGCCAGGGCAGGTTCTGCGTCCCGCCGGCGCAGGGCAGCAGTCCTACCTTGGCTTCCGGTAGCGCCATTTGCGCGTGTTCCTCGGCGATACGGATATCGCACGCCAGCGCGCATTCCAGCCCACCGCCCATGGCATAGCCATTGATGGCGGCGATGGAAACACCACGAAAATGGCTCAGCGCTTCGAAGGCGCGCCCGAACAGCGCGGCGACTTCTTGAGCACTCTGCTTGTCCCCATCCGCAAACTGGTTGAGATCGGCACCTGCGGAAAAGAACTTCTCGCCCTGGCCGGTGATCACCAGCGCGTACACGTTCGGATCATCATTGAGTTGTCCGATCATCTGTTCCAGAGCGGCCAGCGATTCCCGATCCCAGGTATTCGCCGGTGGGTTGGCAATGGTTAGCAAGGCCGTGTGGTCGCGCATTTCGAGCTGAATCTTCTGGCTCATGTCGGTTCCTTCTTGTCGGAATTATCGTTAGGCGAAACAGCGTTCGATGAACGAGCCTAGCAGCGTAAAAATAGTAAACCCATGGTGCGAAATGCAGAGTTATTCTGTGTTTTTGCACAAGTTGGCACGCTCATGCCAAATGGATGGAGCCTGAAGTGGATTGGGACAACCTGCGTTTCTTTCTCGAACTCTCCCGGGCGGGCAAGCTGACCGTCGCCGCGCGACGCCTGGCAGTCGATCACACGACGGTGGCGCGACGCGTGCAGGCACTGGAGAAAACCCTGGACCGGCAACTGTTCATTCGCGCCAAGGCGGGCTATCGCCTGTCCGAAGCCGGTCGCGAATTGTTGGTGCAAGCCGAGGCGATGGAAAGCGCCATTACCTCGATCGAACAACCGAGCCTGAGCGCCGACAAGCTCTCCGGCCAGGTGCGCATCGGCGCCACCGAAGGCTACGGCACTGTGATGCTGGCCGGTCAGCTGGCCAATCTGACCCGCGACTATCCGCACCTTGGCGTGGACTTGCTGGCGGTTCCGCGTTCGGTGCGATTGGCGCGGCATGAGGCGGATATTGTCGTCACGCTGGAGCGCCCGGAGCGCGGCCCCTATGTGATCACCAAACTGACCGATTACGTGTTGCGGCTCTACGCTTCGGAGGCTTACCTCGCGCAGCATCCACCGATCCGTAATCGGGACGATCTGAGCAACCATGTATTCGTCAGTTATATCGAGGACCTGCTCTACAGCAAGGAGCTGAACTTTCTCGATGAGATCATGCGGCCGCGCCAGCACTCGCTGCGCAGCACTAGCATTCTTGCGCAGCAGGAAGCCGTTGCGGCCGGCGCTGGGCTGGCGATCCTGCCGGCGTTTGCCGCCCGCAAGGAACCCTTGTTGAAAGAGGTTCTGGTCGAGGAGATCGAGTTCACCCGCACCTTCTGGATGCTGATGCCGGTTGAGAACAAGGACCTGGCTCGGATGCGCGTGTGCTGGGATTTCCTTCGTGAGGTCGCCGCCAGCAGCCAGGATCAGATGATGGGGCGAGCATGATGCGCGAGGACAAGGGCACCATTTCCGTACGGCTGGTGGAAGAAGCGCTGCTGGCCTTCCTGACGCCAACGCAGACGGCCACTGTGCTGCTGCAAGCTCTGGATGTTTCACCGATCGACCTTGATGACCCGGCGGCGCGGATCGATGTGGTCGAGTACAGCAAGCTATGGCGCCGTCTGGCGCGGCGCTTCGATGACGAGTTCTTCGGCATGGATTCACGGCGGATGCGTACGGGCAGCTTTGCCTTCGTTGCGCGTGCGGCCATGGCACAGCCGACGCTCGACGGTGCGCTGCGGCTGGCGCTGGATTTTTTCGGCCTGACCTTCGAGCGTTTTCGCGGCAAGCTGCACCGCAGCGAGAGTCTGGCCGAAGTCGTGCTGTTGGAGCGCACGGATTCACCGCCGTCACGTGCGTTCACGTATTTCACGTTCTGGATGTTGGTGCACGGCCTGGCGTGCTGGCTGATCGGGCGGCGCATCCCGCTATTGGCCGTGGAACTGCGCTGCGCCGAACCAGCCTATACCGATGATTATCGGGTGATGTTCTCAGACAACCTGCGCTTCGCCCGACCCAGCACACGGATTATCTTTGCCGCCGAGATGCTGGACCTGCCGGTGCGACGCAGCGAGCAGGAGCTGCACGCCTTTCTGGCTCATGCCCCGGCCAACATTCTGGTCAAATACCGCGACACCACCAGCCTCGCCAGCCGCATCAAGGCGCAGCTGCGCGAGCTGCCGGCGGATCGATGGCCGACCAGCGAACTGCTCGCGCAAACGCTGTGCGTCTCACCCTCGACGTTGCGTCGGCGACTGGCCGAAGCCGGAATGCCCTACCAGGCGATCAAGGATCTGGTGCGCCAGGAGATGGCCACGCTATGGCTGGCGGATGCCGGCATCACCTACGCCGAAATCGCCGAGCGGCTCGGTTTCGCTGACGTTAGCTCGTTCTACAAGGCGTTCCGCAAATGGACCGGTACGAATCCGGGCCAGTATCGTGGGTTGATCCTTCACGCCGATGAATAGGCCAAGCGTGTTCCTGTAGAAGCGAGGAGCGCCGTGCTCCAGACGCATAAGCTGCAGGCCCAGCCAAGCGAGATCGACAAGTTCATCGGATCAGATCTAATGGCGCTCAACCATTCTTGTCTTGAGACAACCAGCGCTGCCGCTGACTGCTCCGCCTCGTCGTCAAACCCCGCCCGGTAAGCCCGGCTACCGGCTCCCTCGCCCCGTTGGGGAGAGGGCTGGGGTGAGGGGAACAAGGCTGAGTCATCCACCGGCCTCAAATGATGGCCCGAAGCGTCGCCTTGCTATGGATGTCGGCTACGCCGCGCCGTGGAGGTGATTTGGCCAAAACAGTCATCGCGATTGCGTGCAACGACCATTGTCGGTGGCCTTTGGTCTGATGAAGATGAGGTCAGTGTGATCAAGCAGCACGCGTCTGCTCGATCCCAACCATCTGTGCGAGGTCATGCTGTGAACATTCAAGACAAGGTTTTTCTGATCACAGGCGGCGCGTCCGGGCTGGGTGCGGCAGCTGCCGAAGCGCTGATCGCCGAGGGCGCGAAGGTCGTGCTGGCAGATATTAACGCCGAGCTGTTGAACGAGCGCAGCGAAGCGCTGGGCGCAAGCGCTCACGGTGTGGTCACCAACGTGTGTGACGAGGCTGCGGCACAGGCGGCAGTGAATGCGGCGTTCGAACATTTCGGCGGCCTGCATGGGTTGGTCAACTGCGCCGGCGTTGCAAGCGGCGAAAAGGTTCTCGGTCGCCAGGGGCCGCATGGGCTGGACAGTTTCAGCCGGGTCATCGGCCTCAACCTGATCGGCAGTTTCAATATGCTGCGCCTGGCTGCCGAGGCGATGTCGCGCAGTGAGCCGGATGCGCAAGGCAATCGTGGCGTCATCATCAATACGGCTTCCATCGCCGCCTACGACGGTCAGATCGGCCAAGCCGCTTATGCCGCATCCAAGGGCGGCGTAGTCGCCATGACGCTGCCGGCCGCACGCGAACTGGCGCGTCACGGCATTCGCGTGATGACCATCGCACCGGGCGTGTTCGAGACGCCGATGATGGCCGCCATGACCCAGGAAGTACGCGACTCGTTGGCAGCCGGAGTGCCGTTCCCGCCGCGTCTGGGGCGAGCGAATGAGTACGCGGCGCTGGTGCGCCACATCATCGAGAACGACATGCTCAACGGCGAAGTGATCCGCCTCGACGGCGCACTGCGCATGGCCGCCAAATAATCGGGAGATACATGATGAACAACGATCCAATCGTGATTCTGGGCAGCGCCCGTACGCCCATGGGCGGCTTTCAGGGCGATCTGAAAAGCGTCAGCGCGCCGGAGCTTGGCGCGGCTGCGATTCGCGCGGCAGTTGAGCGCAGCGGCATTGCTGCCGAACAGGTGCAGGAAGTGCTGATGGGCTGTGTGCTGCCGGCCGGCCTCGGCCAGGCGCCCGCACGCCAGGCGGCGCTCGGCGCCGGGTTGGGTAAGGCGACCGCATCCACGACGCTGAACAAAATGTGCGGTTCGGGCATGCAGGCGGCCATCCTGGCGCACGATGCATTGCGCGCTGGCAATGTCGATCTGATCGTCGCGGGCGGCATGGAGAGCATGTCCAACGCGCCGTACCTGCTGGAAAAGGCGCGCAGCGGCTATCGCATGGGACATGGCAAGGTGCTCGACCACATGTTTCTCGATGGTCTAGAAGATGCCTACGACAAGGGCCGGCTGATGGGCACCTTTGCCGAAGATTGCGCGCAGAACCATGGCTTCAGCCGCGAAGAACAGGATGCCTACGCGCTGACCTCTCTACAGCGCGCCCGAGATGCGATTTCCAGCGGTCGCTTCGCCACCGAGATCGTCCCGCTTGAAGTCACTCAGGGGCGCGAGCAGCGCACCATCCGCGATGACGAGCAGCCGCCCAAGGCGATTCCGGAGAAGATTCCGTCGCTCAAACCGGCGTTCCGCGAAGGCGGCACCGTGACCGCGGCCAACTCCAGTTCCATCTCAGACGGTGCCGCCGCATTGATGCTGACACGTCGCTCCGAAGCCGAGCGCCTGGGACTGAAACCCCAGGCGGTGATCCATGGCCACGCGGTGTTCGCCGATGCCCCCAACCTGTTCCCGACCGCGCCCATCGGCGCCATTCATAAATTGCTGGAACGCACCGGCTGGCGGCTCGACGAGGTGGATCTGTTCGAGATCAACGAAGCCTTCGCCGTGGTCAGCATGGTCACCATGCGCGAGTTGGGGCTGGATCACGCCAAGGTCAACGTCAATGGCGGCGCCTGCGCGCTGGGCCATCCGATCGGTGCATCAGGGGCGCGGATACTCGTGACGCTGATCGCCGCACTGCGCGACCGTGGCCTGCGCAAAGGTATCGCGGCGATCTGCATCGGCGGTGGCGAAGCGACTGCCATGGCCGTCGAATTGCTCGATTGAGGACCTGCCATGCTGCTCAATGAGGACCAAACCAGTATCCGCGACATGGCCCGGCAGTTCGCTCAGGAACGTCTCAAGCCGTTTGCCGCCGATTGGGATCGTGAACACCGCTACCCAGCGGAGGCGATCAGCGAAATGGCCGAGCTCGGCTTTTTCGGCATGCTTTGCCCGGAACAGTGGGGCGGCAGTGAGACCGGCTACATCGCCTACGCACTGGCGCTTGAAGAGATCGCAGCCGGTGACGGTGCCTGCTCCACCATCATGAGCGTGCACAACTCGGTGGGCTGCGTGCCGATTCTGCGGTTTGGCAATGAGGAGCAGAAGCAGCGCTACCTGACGCCCTTGGCCAGCGGCGCTCAGATCGGTGCCTTCGCCCTGACCGAGCCGCACGCGGGCTCCGACGCCAGCAGCCTGCGCACGCGCGCCCGGCGTGACGGCGATGGCTATGTGATCAACGGCGCCAAGCAATTCATCACCTCAGGCCAGCACGCCGGCACGGTGATCGTCTTCGCCGTAACCGATCCGGACGCCGGCAAGCGCGGCATCAGCGCCTTCATCGTACCCACCGATACGCCGGGCTATCAGGTGGTGCGTGTGGAGGACAAGCTCGGGCAGCATGCGTCCGACACCTGTCAGCTGGCGTTCGAAGACATGCGCGTGCATGAATCCCAACGCTTGGGCGAAGAGGGTGAGGGTTACAAGATCGCATTGGCGAACTTGGAAGGCGGCCGCATCGGCATCGCCGCCCAGTCCGTCGGCATGGCCCGCGCGGCATTCGAAGCGGCACGCGACTATGCCCGTGAGCGCGAGGCATTTGGCAAGGCGATCAGCGAGCACCAGGCCGTCGCCTTCCGTCTGGCTGACATGGCGACCCAGATTGCGGTCGCCCGGCAGATGGTTTTGCATGCCGCCGCACTGCGCGAGGCCGGACAGCCTGCACTCGTCGAAGCCTCGATGGCCAAGCTGTTCGCCTCCGAAATGGCCGAGAAAGTTTGCTCAGCGGCGATCCAGACGCTGGGTGGTTACGGCTATCTGCAGGACTTCCCGGTGGAACGCATCTACCGTGACGTGCGGGTGTGCCAGATCTACGAAGGCACGAGCGACATTCAGCGGTTGGTGATTGCGCGTAATTTGGGTGAGTGACGCTTGCGATGGTCGGTAGGTTGACGTGTCCGCCTGGGGGCACACCGGCGTCCGGATCGCTCCTGTAGGGTGTGATACGGGGGCGCAAAGGATGGCCCGCGTCGCCTATGTGGCCGCTTCAGCCCACCGCAATGGAGCGATACCGGCTGGGCTGAAGGGCACGCCCCCAGCCTACGGAGTTGCGCTGATTCTCCAGATGACGTTGGCTCAGCATTCGCGAGCAAGCTCGCTCCTACGGCTGCGTGGTGGCTGATCATGTAGGAGCGAGCTTGCTCGCAAAAAAGTTAGACGTTTCTGCCGTTGCCTGGCCTCTCGATCAATCCCAATCCGCCGCATCCTCAATTGAATCCGTGATCGCTCCCGGCGTTCGCGAGAAACGCGGAGCCGGTGCGGCATGTAGCGCGCCGTCGATATCGCGATAGACGCCGCGCTGCTGCATGTGGGGGTGCTGCGCGGCTTCTTCGAGGGTGAGCACTGGCGCGAAACAAGCATCGCTGCCTTCGAGCAGGGCGCACCAGTCGGCCTGGGTTCGGCTGACGAACAGGGCGGCGAGCTGTTCGCTCTGTTCCTCCCAGAGCGCAGCGTCGTTGCAGCCTTGGCGCAAAGATTCAGGCGCATCGATTCGCCGAATCAGCTCAGCGAAGAATTGCGGCTCCAGCGGTCCGACAGCGATATCGAGACCATCCGCGCACGTGTAACAGCGGTAATGCGGCGCGGCGCCGGACAGCATATTGCGGTCGCGTTCAAGTGAAATTGCGCCGCTAGGCAAGAGTCCCGCAAAGAAGCTCATCATCGAAGACACGCCGTCGACGATTGCCGCGTCGACCACCTGACCCTGGCCAGATCGTTCCCGTTCCCACAGTGCGGCCATGATGCCGAATGCCAGATACAGCGAGCCGCCGCCGAAATCGCCCACCAGATTGAGCGGCGGAATGGCCGGTCCCTCGCGACCGCCAATAGCGGCCAGCGCGCCGGTAATGGCCAGGTAGTTGATGTCATGCCCGGCGCTTTTCGCCAGCGGCCCGGTCTGGCCCCAGCCGGTCATACGGCCATAGACCAGCCTCCGATTGCGTGCGTGAACCTGCTCCGGACCGAGGCCCAGACGCTCCATCACGCCGGGGCGAAAGCCTTCGATCAGCACATCGGCGTTTTCGGCCAAGGCCAGGCAGCGCTCGCGCCCGGCATCGCTGCGAATATCCAGGCTCAACCGCTTACGACCGCGATCGACCACCGGGTTCGGCCAGCCGTTGCCGCCGTCACGTTCGATGCGCAGAACCTCGGCGCCCAGATCGGCCAGCAGCATTGCGCAATGAGGGCCGGGGCCGATGCTCGCGAATTCCAGCACGCGCAGGCCTAGTAGCGGGCCCTGGCGAGGTTGGACATTTTCGTTTGGCATGGATAGCTCCTAAGCGCAGTAGGCAAGGCGCGTAGCGCGTGTTGAACCGGAACCGTAAATGGCCTGCAAGCAAAGAAGCCGGATTTCCGATGGGTTTCATTCCCCTAGGTGCGTTGGTGACGCGCACCGTTTCGTAGAATGGGTGACTTGTGTTACCCGAACATATGGGACGCTCCAGCCACGTGAGGCTCGCTGACAGGTTGCACCTGCGCGGCCCGACCCATCCTAGGATTACCGCAGTGCAGGACGCTGGGTTGGAGGATGCGTCGGACAGCTCAGGTTGAGCAGAGCGGAGCCCAACGAGCTGGCTGGCTCCGCAAGCTCATCCATCCTCGGACGGCACGGCATTGGCTACATACTCGCCGCGCTCGCTTCTTTTGCCGGCATCTCGATGAGGTACGAGCGATAGCGGTCGCGCAGGGTTTTCTTGTCGATCTTGCCGGTGGCGGTGAGGGGCACGCTGTCGAAAATCACCGCGTCGGGCATCCACCATTTGACGATCTGTGGTTCGAGATAGGCGAGTACCGCCTCGGCGGTCAGTTCAGTGTCGTCATGCGGTTCGATGATGAGCACCGGGCGTTCTTCCCATTTCTCATGCGTCACGCCGACCACCGCGGCGATGCGTACGCCTGGGCAACCCACGGCGACGTTTTCGATATCGATGGAGCTGATCCATTCCCCGCCGGACTTGATCACGTCCTTGCTACGGTCGGTGATGCGCATGTAACCGTTGGGGTCGATGGTCGCGATGTCGCCGGTGTCGAACCAGCCGTCTGCGTCCAGTGCGCTGGTCTCGCTACGGAAGTAGCGCTCGACGGTCCAGGGACCGCGCACCAGCAGGGCGCCTGAGCTGGACCCGTCATGGGGCAGCTCGTTGCCCGCTTCGTCGACGATCTTCAACTCGATGCCAAACTGCAGGCGGCCCTGGCGGGTCCAGATGGCCTCGTTGGTGGCGGCTTCGCCCAGGGCCGCGAGCTTGGGCGTCGGGGTGGCGACGACACCGAGCGGACTGGTTTCGGTCATGCCCCAGAGCTGACGGACGCTCACGCCGTAGCGAGTCTCGAATTTCTCGGCCAGCGCCCTGGGCACGGCCGAGCCGGCAATCACCAGACACTTGAGCTTGCCGGTGTCTTCACCGGTGCGTTCCAGATAATTGAGGTACATGGTCCAGATGGTCGGTACGCCGCCGGAGAAGGTGACGCCCTCGGTCTGGATCAGCTCCTGCAGGCTGGCGCCATCCATCTTGTCGCATGGTAGGACGAACTTGCAGCCGTTGATGGCGGCGGTGAAGGGCACGCCCCATGCGGTGGCATGGTAGAGCGAGGAGCAGGGCATGATGCAATCGAACGCGGAGAAGCCGAAGGCGCCGGTAAGACCCGCCGCCATGGCATGCAGGACGACGGAGCGGTGGCTGTACACCACGCCTTTCGGGTTGCCAGTGGTGCCTGACGTGTAGCAGAGCATGGCGCCCGCGTTCTCATCGAACTGCGGCCAGTCGATGACTGGTTGCACCTTGGCGATGAGCGTTTCGTAACTGAGTGCACCCACTTCCCCCGGCTCGGTGCGTTGCGCGTCGGATAGCATGATGAAGGTCTGGATGTGCTCCAACCGTGGTCGTACGCGCTCGACCACGGCGAGAAAGCTGCGGTCGAACAGCAATACGCCGCTGCCGGCGTGATTCAACGTATAGATGATTTGCTCGTCCGACAAACGAGGGTTGGCGGTATGCAGGACAGCGCCGATGCCAGGCACGGCGAAGAATAGTTCGAAGTGACGATGCGTGTTCCAGGCCATCGAAGACACCAGATCGCCGGGATTGACGCCAAGGCTGCGCAGCATTGCGGCTGCTTGGCCGGCGCGCTTCGCCAGGCCTGAATAGTCATAGCGCCACAGGGGTTCGTCCACCAATCGCGAAACGATTTCCCGGTCGCCATGGGCCAGGGCCGCGTGGGTCAGGATGCCGCTGATCATCAGCGGAGTCTGCTGCATCGTACCTTTGAGCATCTGCGTATCCTTCTTATTGTTGTCTGGATGACGGCTGGCGCATGGACATCCATTGCCGGAATACTGCTATCGAAACGTTCAGTCTGGTCGAGCCTGCCGTGCTGCGCCGGGCGATTTGATCGCTAGCAAGCTAGCTCCTACAAGAGCATGGTGGCCGCGATCGACCAAGTGTCCCGGAACGTACAGGGCGCCGCAGCCTTGTAGGAGCCAGCTTGCTGGCGAACCGATGGCGCCGGGCTTATCGTTTGAGCGTTCCCGTCGTCGCTTACAGTCCATAGTTGTTCAACTCACGCGCGATCAGCAGGCGCTGGATCTCGCTGGAGCCTTCGTAGATTTGGGTGATTCGCGCGTCGCGGTAGTAGCGCTCGACTGGATAGTCGTCGAGGTAGCCGTAGCCGCCGTGGATCTGCATGGCTTTGGAGCAGACGTATTCGGCCATTTCCGAGGCGAATAGCTTGGCCTGGGACGCCTCCGATAGGCACGGCAGATTGGCGCTGCGCAGGCGGGCGGCATGCAGGATCAACAGGCGCGCGGCATTCAACCGGGTATGCATGTCGGCCAGCATGTTCGCCACGCTCTGATGCTCAATGATCGGCTTGTCGAACTGGATGCGTTCACGGGCATAACCTAGCGCCGCTTCGAAAGCGGCGCGGGCGATACCCAGCGCCTGGGCGCCGATGCCGATGCGCCCACCTTCTAGGTTCGACAGAGCAATGGCCAAGCCCTTGCCGCGCGGGCCGAGCAGGTTGGCCTCGGGAATACGGCAATCGCGCAGGGTCACGCCGCAGGTATCCGAAGCGCGGATGCCCATCTTGCTTTCCATGCGATCGACAACGAATCCGGGGTTATCAGTGGGCACCAGGAACGCCGACAGGCCTTTCTTGCCCATATCCGGGTCGGTTACTGCGAAGACGATGGCGATCTTCGCGCGCTTGCCGTTGCTGACGAACTGCTTAGCGCCGTTGATCACCCATTCGCCGTTTTCCAACACGGCGCGGGTGCGCAAGTTGTGCGCTTCCGAACCGGCCTGGGGTTCGGTGAGGGCGAAGCAGCCAATGGCGCGGCCAGCAGCCAGATCCGGCAGCCATTCGTCCTGCTGTTCTGGAGTGCCGTATTTCAGGATGGGGCCACAGCCGACCGAGCTGTGGATGGACATCAATGCGCCTATAGCGCCGTCGCCGGCCGATATTTCCTCGACCGCCAGGGCATAGGCGACGTAATCGATGTAGGTCCCGCCCCATTGCTCTGGGACGATCATGCCGAGAAGGCCGAGGTCGCCCAGCTGGGTTACCGTCTCGTCGCCGATCCAGCCGGCCTGTTCCCAGGCTTGAGCCTTGGGGGCGATCTCGGCGCGGGCGAAATCTCGCGCCATGTCGCGGATCATCCGCTGTTCTTCGCTCAGTTCGATGTCTTGCATTGATCCTCCTCAGGCACCCGCGAAGAAATCAGCAACACGCTGCGGCGTCACTTCATTGAGCGTAGGCGGGTTCCAGCGCGGGTTCTTGTCCTTGTCGACAATCAGTGCGCGCACGCCTTCGATGATGTCGCCCTTGTCGAACCACTGCCGGTCCAGATGTAGCTCCATGGCGAAGCACTCGGCTAGCGACAGCGTGCGTCCGCGACGGAGCATTTCCAGCGTGACGCTGAGCGATAGCGGCGAACGGCTGTCGATGACCTTGAGCGTTTCGGCCGCCCAGTCGCGGTACTCGGGTCGGTTTTCGTCTGCCAAGGATTCGCGGATGGCCGCAACGCTGTCATGGGCGAAGTGCTTCTCGATGGCGGGAAACAGGGTCTTGAACGGCGCGTCTGGCAGTTCCTTGCTGCCCATGGAGGCGAGCAGGGCGGTGAGTGCTTCGCCGGCCGGAGCGATCCAGCGCTGCTCGTCCAGCCGTTGTTCCAGTTCGGCGAAGCGCTCGTAGGGCACGCAGTAATCGGCAAGTTCGGCGTAGAGCGCATCGGCCGAACCAACGTGGTTGCCAGTCAGGCCCATATAAATGCCTAGATTGCCGGGCAGACGCGGCAGGAAGTAACTGCCGCCGACATCCGGAAAGTAACCAATGCCGACCTCCGGCATGCCCATTCGCGTGCGTTCGGAGATCACTCGCAGCGAGGCGCCCTGGACTAGGCCCATGCCGCCGCCGAGCACGAAGCCGTTCATCAATGCCAGCAGCGGTTTGCTGTAGGCGTGGATGTACTGATCCAGCGCGTATTCTTCCTCGAAGAAGACACGATGCAGGTCTTCGCCGCTCTGATAACTGTCATACAGCGAGCGAATATCACCACCGGCACAGAAAGCTTTTTCGCCGGCGCCGCGCAATACCACGGCGACCACGCCCTGGTCGTCGGCCCAATCCTGCAGCTGGCGATGGAGGGTGCGCACCATGGGCAGCGTCAGGGCATTCAGGCCGGCTGGACGATTGAGTGTGAGATAACCGACGCGGTTGCGGACTTCGATCAGTACCGGCGCCTCTGCCTGGGTCATGCTCAATTCTCCTGGCGGTAAAGTTTGATGATCGCGGAAAAATCCAGCGCACCGTGGCCCTGCATGCTGAAGGCTTGGTAGAGCTGCTGGGCGATGCTCCCGAGAATCACCGGCTGGCGCACCTGTTTGGCCGCTTCACTGGCAAGGCCGAGATCCTTGAGCATCAAATCGGTCCCGAAACCGCCGCTGTAGTCGCGCGAGGCCGGGCTGTTCTCCACCACGCCGGGGAACGGGTTGTAGATTTCGGAGCTCCAGCAGCGCCCGCTGGACGAGTTGATCACGCCGGCGAGAACCTTGGCATCCATGCCCAGCGCGACGCCCAGGGACATGGCTTCGGCGGCGCCGATCATCGAGATGCCGAGCAGCATGTTGTTGGCGACTTTCGCCACCTGGCCGTTACCGGTGTCGCCACAGTGGACGATGTTCTTGCCCATTGTCGCGAGAATCGGCTGAGCCTTCTGAAAGTCCGCCTCGCTGCCGCCGACCATGAACGTCAGGGTTCCCGCTGCTGCGCCGACGGTGCCGCCGGAAACCGGCGCGTCTAGCATTGGATTGCCTTTTTTCGCAGCCGCTGCGGCGACGTCGCGTGCGCTCATCGGGTCGATGGTGGAGGAGTCGATCAGCAGTACACCTGCCGGCACATGGGCCAGCAAGCCGTCCTCGCCAAGATAGACCTGACGCACATGTACTGCCGCCGGTAGCATGGTGATGATGACTTCGACCCCTGCCTGGGCGACAGCGGCAGGCGAAGTGGCTTCCTTCGCGCCGGCTTCCACCAATCCGGAAACCGCCGTGGCGGATAGATCGAAAACGCTGACCTGATGGCCGGCCTTGAGCAGGTTGCGGGCCATGGGTCCGCCCATGTTGCCGAGTCCCAGAAAACCGATATGCATGGCCGTTTCCTTCTTCTTGTTAGTGGCGACTGGTTGTTGTGGCGAAGGACGGCGCCGGTGGTGCGGCGCCGATTGCGTTACTTGAGGTTGATGGTGGTGTTAACCGGTCCGCCCACTTCGCTCTCGTCGAACCAACGCTGGATGACGGTCTTGGTCTGAGTGTAGAACTGCACCACCTGTTTGCCGTATGGGCCAAGGTCGCCGAGCTTCGAAGCGCGCGAGCCGGTAAAGGAAAACATCGGGACCGGCACCGGGATCGGCACGTTGATGCCCACCTGACCGACGTCGATCTCCTCCTGAAAGTGGCGTGCCGCGGCGCCGGAGCGGGTGAAGAGGGCGGTGCCGTTGCCGTTGGGGTTGGCGTTGATCAGTTCGATGGCCTCGTCGAGGGTGCCGACCTGCATTACGCATAGCACCGGACCGAAGATTTCCTCGCGGTAGATGCTCATGTCGGCCGTGACGCCGGAGAAAATCGTCGGGGCGACGAAGTTGCCCTTGTCGTAGCCGGCGACCTGCGGGTTGCGACCGTCTAGCGCGAGCTCTGCGCCCTCGGAGATGCCGCGTTCGATCAACGAGCTGATGCGATCCAAAGCCGCGCAAGAGACCACCGGGCCGACGTCCGTGCCGCCTTCAGCACCGGCATTGACCTTCAATGTCTTGGCCTTGACCACCAGATCCGGCAGCCAGCTCTGCGCTTCGCCTACCAGGATCAGCACAGACAGTGCCATGCAACGCTGACCGGCTGCGCCGAATGCGGCACCCACCAAGTTGTTGAGCGTTTGCTCCTTGTGCGCATCGGGCATGACGATGCCGTGGTTCTTCGCGCCCATCATGCATTGCACGCGCTTACCGGCCTGGCTGGCGCGGTTGTATACGTGGGTACCGACCTTGGTCGAACCAACGAAGGAAACGGCCTTGATGTCCGGGTGATCGCAAATCATGTTCACCGCATCGGCGCCACCATGGATGACGTTGAGCACGCCTGGCGGCACACCGGCTTCCATCGCCAGTTCCGCCAGGCGCATAGTGACCATCGGGTCCTGCTCGGACGGCTTGAGCACGAAAGTATTGCCGGTAGCGATAGCCATCGGGAACATCCACAGCGGGATCATTGCCGGGAAGTTGAACGGCGTTATGCCGGCACAAACGCCCAGCGGTTGCAGCAGCGTGTAGGTGTCGACGCCCGTGGCGACGTTGTTGGCCAATTCACCCAGTTGCAGGTTGCCGATACCGGCGGCGTGCTCGACCACTTCCAGCCCGCGGAACACATCGCCCTCGGCGTCGGGCAGGGTCTTACCCTGTTCGGCGGTGAGGATCGCAGCCAGCTCCTTCATGTTCTCTCGGATCAGCTGCTGATACTTGAGGAAGATCCGCGAGCGCGCGCCGATGGGCGTCTTGCGCCACGTCTTGAACGCTTCCTTGGCGCTGGCGACGGCGGCATTCATTTCGGCTTCAGTGGCGAAGGGCACGCGGGCCAGCACTTCCTGGGTCGCCGGATTGACGATGTCACGCCACTCGGTGGTAGAGGACTCGACCAGCTCACCGCCGATCAGGAGTTTGACTGTTGGGATGGCACTTGACGGGGTCATGGCGGGGTCCTAGCGATTGTTGTTATTGGATACGGCTGTCCTGATCCTAGAGTGCAAATTTCTCAGTATCAATGAGGCTTGCCGCATAGTGCATCTGCAAAAATGCACGTCCTGCTCTCGCACGTTGACGGGCGCAGATTCGCTGCGGCTTGAATGACTATAGATGTTGAGGCTGGATAATTCTGGCGAAGCGGTAGTCGACAGGCTGATGGACTTCGATGAAGCGCTACCGGATATGCTGGCGATTGACATGCCTGCTCGACGCGATGATGCGTGCGAGTCGCCGGTTAGGCGTGTCGGTGTCCAGGCGGATGGGAGCCAGATCGGAGGCCTGCGCAGACCGGATGCGCAAGCCCCCGCTGAAGTGCAGGGGTGTTGGGCCATTGCACGCACTATCGAGCAAGGCGGCGAGTGCGACGTACCGCTAGACCGCGTACCCCAGCACGCGCGGTAGCCACAGCGCGATTTCTGGGAAGATCGCTACCAGCACCAGTGCGCTTCCCATCACCAGTACGAACAGCATGGCCCAGCCGACCGTTTGTTCCAGACGGATCTTGGCGACTTCGGCCGTGACCATGAGGTTGATTGCAACCGGCGGCGTGAACTGGCCAATGGCGATGTTCATCGCCAGCAGAATGCCGAACCACACCGGATTCCAGCCGAAGTGCTGCATTACTGGAATCAGAATGGGCATCAGGATCAGGTAGATGGAGATGGCGTCGAGCAACATGCCGGCCAGCAGCACGGCGATCATCACCAGAATGAGCAGTACCGTGCCGTTGTCCGATAGCGAAATCAGCCATTCGGCCAGATGACGGAACGTGCCGAGCATCGTCCCGGCCCAGGCGAAGATGCCGGCCAGAGCGATGATCAGCATGACCACGCCAGAGATCACCGCAGCCTCGCCGCAAAGTCGCCAGAGGTTGCGCCAATCCAGTTCGCGAGTGACGAACAGGCCGATCAGTACGCCGTAAGCCACGCCGGCTACGGCCGCTTCGGTCGGCGTGAACAGGCCGCTGCGCAGGCCGCCGAGGATCAGCACCGGCGCGAACAGTGCGGGCAACGCCTGGCGGAAGCTTTCGCCCAACGGCGGCCGTTCGGCGCCTTCAGGGTTTTCCCAACCATAACGCCGTGACAGTAACCACGCGGGCAGCAGCAACACCAGACCGGCAAGGATTCCCGGGAACAGACCCGCGGCGAACAGTGCACGTAGATCGACGCCCGGCACGACGATGGAATAGAGGATCAGCGCGATGGATGGCGGAATCAGGATGGCGGTGGAAGCCGAGGCGGCAATCAGCGTGGCGGAGAACGGCTTGGGATAGCCCGCGCGAGTCATGCTAGGCAGCATCACCATGGCGACCGCCGCAGCATCGGCCGGCCCCGAGCCGCTCATTCCGCCCATAATCAGGCACACCAGGATCGCAACCATCGCCAGGCCGCCATGACGTGGGCCGATCACTGCCTGGGCGAAGCGCACTAGACGCAGCGCGACCCCGGATTTCTCGAACACCAGGCCGGTGAGAATGAACAATGGAATGGCAATCAGCGGGTACTTGGCGACGCCGTTGTAGGTGTTGGTGCCGAGCGTTGCCAGCATGTCTGGCGAGAGCCCGGCGAGGATGCCGATCGCGCCCGACAGCGCCAGAGAAAACGCCACCGGCACACCGATCAGCAGCAACAGCAGGAAGCTTGCGAGCATCCAGAAATCAGGGCTCATCAGAAAGCCTCCCGCGCAGTCGGTCGACGGTCATTTGAGTCAGGCGCACCGCCATCGACAGAGCCAGCAATGGCAGCCAGACCACATACCACCAGTTCGGCAGGCCAAGGCCGGGAGACTCCGATTCCCATTGGTATTCTTCCAGCGCGAACTGGCCACCGAACCAGACCACCAGACCCAGCACCAGCATGCTGGCGAGCCATTGAAGGAGGATTAGGGGTGTGCGCAAGCGCGGAAAGAGGCGCTCGATCAAGCCAATGCGAATGTGGCGGTTACTGCGCATTGCCACCGAGGCGCCGGCAAAGGTCAGGATGACCAGCAGAAAGACGGAAAGCTCTTCAGTGAAAGCAAAGGAAGCATCGGTGAAATAACGCACCACTACGTTGGCCAAGCTGATCAGGCTGATAAATATTAGCGCCAGCGTGCCCAGCACGCGCTCCAGGCGCGCGTCCTTTCGATTGTCCATGGATTTCCTCGAATCCCGGCGGCACGGCGCCGCCGGGCAGAACGGTTTACTCAGCGATGGCCGCGCGGGCCGCCTCGATCAGCTCTGCGCCGATCTTCTGCGTCCACTTCTCATGCACGCTGCGAGTCGCGTCGACGAATGCCTGGTGCTCGGCGTCGCTCAGTTCGGTCACCTCGACGCCGCGGGCGCGGATATCTTCCAGGCGCTTGGCCTCGCTGCTGCGCGACAGCTCGATCTCCCACTTGCCTGCGTCGATGGCTGCCTGACGCAGCAATTCGCGATCAGCTTCCGGCAGTTGTTTCCAGACGCGCTGGTTGACCGCAAAAATCAGCGGGTCGGCCATGTAGTGCCAGAGTGTCAGGTATTTCTGACCAACCTGGTCGACGCGCGCGACATCGAATACTGCCAACGGGTTTTCCTGGCCATCCACCGCGCCGGTGGTGAGCGCTGGCTTGGCATCGGCCCAGCTCATCTGGGTCGGGTTGGCGCCCAATGCGGTGAAGGTGTCCTGAAACAGGGGGGAACCGACCACACGGATCTTCAGGCCGGCAAGATCGGCTGGGGTCTTCACCGGCTTGGATGAGTTGGATATTTCGCGAAAGCCGTTCTCACCCCAGGCCAGCGGAACGATGCCACGCTTCTCGATGGCTGCGAAGGCCTGCTTGCCGGCGTCGCCTTGGGTGATGGCGTCGAGATCGGCGCTATCGGCCATCAGGAAGGGCAGGGAGAACAGGTTCAGCTCCGGCACCTGGGGTGACCAATTTATGGTCGAGCCGACCGCCATATCGATCAGCCCGGAACGCATGGCGGAGAATTCCTTGGTTTGATCCCCGGCGACCAGTTGCGCGTTGGGGTAAACGCGCAAGGTGATTTCGCCTCCGGAGCGTTCCTCGACCAGATCGGCCCATTTCTGCGCCGCCTGGCCCCACGGAAAGGCATCGGACAGCACAGTGGAAACGGAGTATTCGCGGGCCGAAGCGGCGAAGGTAGCAGACAGGGCCGCAGCGGCAGCCAGCGCGGTGAAGCAACGGGTCAGTTTCATGAGGCGTCCTTGTTCGGATCGATCTTGGTTTTATTTGGCGAACGACCGGGCGCTGGCGAGCAGCGACGGGTGTAACGATAGCGGGTCGGCCATCGAACGCGCGGGTAGCGCGAAAGGACGCGGCGAGCTGCGGAAGGTGGGCGCAGCGAATATTGAAGGGCGTCACGAGCGCCGAACGCCTTGTGAGCGAGCGGCGTACCAGCCGCAACGCGACAGGTCGGGCAACTATCGCAGAAGGTGTCGCGGAGCGCTATTACCGGTTCTGGTTAGACGCAACGGCGGGTCATCAGGCATCGCGCAACAAGTCGTGGGCGTTGAGGAGACTGAAGGCGATTTCCGGCCGCTTCTGTAATGCCCGTCGAATCGCGGCGGGAATCGACTGGCGCGTTTTACGACACAGCCCAGGCAGCTCGGCTATCTCAATGCGGATGCCACGCATGCTGCGCACTTCGTTGTGTCCCGGCGCGATCTCCACGCGAATACCCAATTGCTGGTACATCCGCTGCTGCATGCGCTCGAGGTCGTCCAGGCTGGTCAGGTTCTCCAGCCGCTCCAGCAGCCGATTCTCTTCATGAAGGGTCAGGCGCAGGATGCGCGCATCACTGTTGGGCATGCCCAATAACTGCTCTCGGCCACAAATGCAGGCGGCGGGAGGGCAGGATTGGCGAATCGGAACCGAGGCTGTCATGGCGCTGATCATAGTGAGCGTCGCATGGCGTTGCCCATCATTTTTATTGGCCTTCGAATTGCCGGCGCCGCTAGTGCTTTGCCTGCATTTTTCACTAATGGCGTCTTCTAACCTCCGGGCGAGGCTCTGTTCGGTTGACCGCTGACGAGCGGGGTGACTTCTATGATTCGAGCCACTAGAATGCTTGCCCATTCTGGGGCCGGAACGCCGGCTTATGTCTGTGCAACGAGGAAAATCCATGCAAGTTTCTGTTGAAAGCACCTCCGCTCTTGAGCGCCGCATGACCATTGGCGTGCCGGTCGAGCGCATCGAGAACGAAGTCAACAAGCGTCTGCAACAGACCGCCAGCCGTGCAAAGATCCCAGGTTTTCGTCCCGGCAAGGTGCCGATGAGCGTCATTCGTCAGCGCTATGAAGCTGCTGCACGCCAGGAAGCGCTGGGCGATCTGATCCAGGCCACCTTCTACGAAGCCGTGGTAGCCGAGAAGCTGAACCCCGCCGGCGCGCCTGCCGTCGAGCCGAAAGTGTTCGAGAAGGGCAAAGATCTGGAATACGTCGCGACTTTCGAAGTGTTCCCCGAGTTCAAGGTTGCCAGCTTCGAAGGCGTCGAGATCGAGCGCCTGCAGGCCGAAGTGGCAGATGCCGACGTCGACAACATGCTCGAAATCCTGCGCAAGCAGAACACTCGTTTTGAGAAGGCCGACCGTGCTGCCGAAGATGGCGATCAGCTGAACATCGATTTCGTCGGCAAGATCGACGGTGAAGCCTTCGCCGGTGGTTCGGCGCAAGGTACCCAGCTGGTACTGGGATCCGGTCGCATGATTCCGGGCTTCGAGTCCGCGCTGGTTGGTGCCAAGGCCGGTGAAGAGCGGGTCATCAACCCGGCTTTCCCGGAGGACTACCAGAATCTCGACCTCGCCGGCAAAACTGCTGAGTTCACCGTTACCGTCAACAGCGTCGAGGCTCCTCAGTTGCCGGAGCTGAACGACGAGTTCTTCGCCCAGTTCGGTGTACAAGAAGGCGGCCTCGAAGGCTTCCGTGCCGAAGTGAAAAAGAACATGGAGCGCGAGCTGCGCCAGGCCATCAAGACCAAGGTCAAGAACCAAGTCATGGAAGGTTTGGTCAGTGCCAACCCGATCGAAGTGCCGAAGGCTCTAGTCGACAACGAAGTGAACCGTTTGCGCGTTCAGGCCGTTCAGCAATTCGGCGGCAACATCAAGCCGGACCAACTGCCGGCCGAGCTGTTCGAAGAGCAGGCCAAGCGCCGCGTCGTGCTGGGTCTGATCGTCGCCGAAGTGGTCAAGCAGTACGAGCTCAAGCCTGATGACACACGCGTTCGCGAGCTGATCGAGGAAATGGCTTCCGCTTACCAAGAGCCGGAGCAGGTCGTGTCCTGGTACTACAAGAACGACGAGCAATTGAACGAAGTCCGTTCTGTTGTGCTCGAAGAGCAAGTTGTAGATACTGTCCTGCAGCAGGCTAAAGTGACCGACAAATCGGTCTCCTACGAAGAAGCAGTGAAGCCTGCGGAAGCTCCGCAAGCTGCCTGAGGCTCTTCACCGTTTATATGCATTCATAAGCCAGCCTCGTGCTGGCTTATGTCTTTGCGGCATGACATAGGGAGTTTCGTTGGAAATGTCCGGCAATTCGTTTATGCAAGCACCAGATATCCAGGCGGCTGGCGGCCTGGTGCCCATGGTCATCGAGCAATCCGCTCGTGGCGAGCGTGCGTATGACATCTATTCCCGTCTCCTGAAGGAGCGGGTGATCTTCATGGTTGGCCAAGTGGAAGATTACATGGCCAACTTGATCGTTGCGCAGATGCTGTTCCTCGAGGCGGAAAATCCCGAGAAGGACATTCACCTGTACATCAATTCCCCCGGTGGTTCGGTTACTGCAGGCATGTCGATCTACGACACGATGCAGTTCATCAAGCCCGACGTTTCCACAATTTGCATCGGTCAGGCGTGCAGCATGGGCGCCCTTTTGCTGACGGGCGGCGCAGCGGGCAAGCGTTACTGCTTGCCGCATTCGCGCATGATGATTCACCAGCCTCTGGGTGGTTTCCAGGGGCAGGCGTCTGACATCGAAATTCACGCCCGCGAAATTCTCACGATTCGTGAGCGGCTGAACAAGGTAATGGCTGCACACACTGGCCAGCCGATGGAAGTGATTGCGCGCGACACCGACCGTGACAACTTCATGAGTGGCGAAGAAGCCGTCAAGTACGGCCTGATCGACCAGGTCCTGGCCCAGCGGCAGATGGCAGTCTGATCACACCGCCCGGCGATATCCGGCTGTAGCGTGGGCTTGAAAAAGCCCACGATTGCCTTCATCTTGTGTTTCAAGCCTTCCCCGATTGGATCGATCGAATGACTGACACCCGCAACGGCGAGGATTCCGGCAAGCTGCTCTATTGCTCTTTCTGCGGCAAAAGCCAGCATGAAGTACGCAAGTTGATTGCCGGACCTTCGGTCTTTATCTGCGACGAGTGCGTCGACCTGTGCAATGACATCATCCGTGAGGAGGTGCAAGAGGCACAGGCTGAAAGCAGCGCGCAAAAACTGCCTGCACCCAGAGAGATCAGCGGCATTCTCGACCAATACGTCATTGGTCAGGAGCGTGCCAAGAAGATCTTGGCAGTGGCTGTTTACAACCATTACAAGCGACTCAACCAGCGCGACAAGAAGGAAGAAGTCGAACTGGGCAAGAGCAACATTTTGCTGATCGGGCCGACCGGTTCGGGCAAGACGCTGCTTGCCGAGACGCTCGCACGGCTGTTGAATGTGCCGTTCACCATTGCCGACGCCACCACCCTCACCGAGGCGGGCTACGTAGGCGAGGACGTTGAAAACATCATTCAGAAGCTGTTGCAGAAATGCGATTACGATGTCGAGAAGGCTCAAATGGGCATCGTCTACATCGACGAGATCGACAAGATTTCCCGTAAGTCGGACAACCCTTCGATTACCCGTGATGTGTCGGGTGAGGGTGTACAGCAGGCACTGCTCAAGCTGATCGAAGGTACGGTCGCCTCGGTTCCGCCGCAGGGCGGTCGCAAGCATCCGCAGCAGGAGTTCCTGCAGGTCGATACGCGCAACATCTTGTTCATCTGTGGCGGTGCGTTCGCTGGTCTGGAGAAGGTTATCCAGGGCCGCTCGACCCAGGGCGGCATCGGCTTCAATGCCGAGGTTCGCAGCAAGGATCCGGGCAAGAAGATCGGTGAGTCGTTGCGTGCCGTGGAGCCTGACGATCTGGTCAAGTTTGGCCTGATTCCAGAGTTCGTCGGTCGTCTGCCGGTCATCGCGACCCTCGATGAGCTGGACGAGGCAGCGCTGATTCAGATCCTGACCGAACCCAAGAACGCGCTGACCAAACAGTATGGGAAGTTGTTCGAGCTCGAAGGCGTAGATCTCGAGTTCCGTACCGACGCACTCAAGGCCGTGGCTAGCCGTGCGTTGGAGCGCAAGACCGGAGCGCGCGGTCTGCGTTCGATCCTGGAGGGTGTGCTGCTCGATACTATGTATGAGATTCCTTCGCAGAAGGATGTCAGCAAGGTGGTCATCGACGAAAGCGTCATCGAAGGGACTTCCCAGCCGCTGCTTATTTACGAGAGCAGTGAGCCGCCTGCGAAGGCTGCGCCGGACGCGTAACGTAACAAGGGGCCTCCGGGCCCCTTTGCTTTTCTGCCGCCGCCTTGTTTTTTGCCCTGCACGCCCTCATCTTGATTGCCAGGGTGTTTCCCGTTCACCGCCGTATGGCCGTCGTAGAGCTGAATTTATGAAGACAACCATCGAATTGCCCCTTTTGCCACTGCGCGACGTCGTGGTTTACCCGCACATGGTGATTCCGCTGTTCGTTGGCCGGGAAAAGTCCATCGAGGCGCTCGAATCCGCCATGGCTGGTGACAAGCAGATCCTACTGCTGGCCCAGAAGAACCCGGCCGATGACGATCCGGCTGAAGACGGGCTTTACCGTGTGGGCACGGTTGCGACCGTGCTGCAGTTGCTCAAGCTTCCGGATGGCACCGTCAAGGTTCTCGTCGAGGGCGAGCAACGTGGCGTCATAGATCGCTTTTACGACGTGGACGACCATTGTCGCGCCGAGGTGTCGTTGATCGATGAGTCCGGCATCGAAGAGCGCGAAGCGGAAGTTTTCACTCGCAGTCTGCTGAGTCAGTTCGAGCAGTACGTTCAGCTTGGCAAGAAGGTCCCCACCGAGGTGCTTTCATCACTTGCCAGCATCGATGAGCCGGCGCGTCTGGTCGATACCATGGCCGCGCATATGGCGCTCAAGATCGAGCAGAAACAGGCGATTCTCGAAATCATCGACCTGCCGGCCCGGGTCGAGCACGTACTGGCGCTGCTTGATGCCGAAATCGATCTGCTTCAAGTGGAAAAGCGAATTCGCGGGCGCGTGAAGAAGCAGATGGAGCGAAGCCAGCGTGAGTATTATCTGAACGAGCAGATGAAGGCCATTCAGAAAGAGCTGGGCGACATCGACGAAGGTCATAACGAAATCGATGACCTGAAGAAGCGCATCGAGAATGCTGGCCTGAGCAAGGATGCCCACGCCAAGGCGACGACCGAGCTGAACAAGCTCAAGCAGATGTCGCCAATGTCGGCCGAAGCGACTGTCGTGCGGACCTATATCGACTGGCTGGTAAGTGTACCGTGGAAGGCCGCGAGTAAGGTGCGTCTGGATTTGGCGAAGGCCGAGGATGTGCTCGATGCCGACCATTATGGTCTCGAGGAAGTCAAGGATCGCATCCTTGAATACCTCGCGGTCCAGAAACGCGTGAAAAAGCTCAAGGGGCCGGTGCTCTGCCTGGTTGGGCCTCCGGGCGTGGGTAAAACTTCGCTGGCGGAGTCCATTGCGCGTTCCACCAACCGCAAGTTCGTACGGATGGCGCTGGGTGGGGTGCGGGACGAAGCCGAGATCAGAGGCCATCGGCGTACCTATATCGGTTCGATGCCTGGCCGGTTGATCCAGAAGATGAGCAAGGTCGGCGTGCGCAATCCGCTGTTCCTGCTCGATGAGATCGACAAGATGGGCAACGACATGCGGGGTGATCCCGCATCCGCGTTGCTTGAAGTGCTCGACCCAGAGCAGAACCATAATTTCAATGACCATTACCTCGAGGTCGACTATGACCTATCCGACGTAATGTTCCTTTGCACTGCGAACTCCATGAATATCCCGGCTCCCTTGCTGGATCGTATGGAGATCATTCGTCTTCCGGGGTACACCGAAGACGAGAAAATCAACATCGCGATTCGTTACCTGGTTCCGAAGCAGATACAGGCCAACGGACTGAAAAAGACCGAGCTGCTGTTCGAGGAAGAGGCGATCCGCGACATCATCCGCTATTACACCCGCGAGGCGGGCGTTCGCAGCCTTGAGCGCCAAGTCGCGAAGGTCTGCCGGAAAGTGGTCAAGGAACATGCAGCGGAGAAGAGCTTCGAGGTGAAGGTCACCGCCGAATCGCTTGAGCACTTCCTTGGCGTTCGCAAGTTCCGCTACGGGCTTGCCGAGCAGCAGGATCAGGTCGGCCAGGTGACGGGTTTGGCCTGGACCCAGGTTGGCGGCGAGCTGCTGACGATTGAGGCCGCCGTAGTGCCCGGCAAGGGCCGGTTGACCAAGACGGGTTCGCTCGGTGATGTAATGGGCGAGTCGATCACCGCGGCGCTTACGGTCGTGCGTAGCCGAGCCAAAAGCCTGGGGATTCCGGTAGATTTTCATGAGAAGCAGGATATCCATATCCACGTGCCGGAAGGTGCAACACCCAAGGATGGACCTAGCGCGGGAATTGGAATGTGCACGGCGCTCGTATCAGCGCTTACGCAGATTCCGGTTCGCGCCGAAGTTGCGATGACCGGAGAAATCACGTTGCGTGGTCAGGTATTGGCTATCGGTGGACTGAAAGAGAAACTGCTCGCTGCGCATCGGGGTGGAATCAAGACTGTGATCATTCCCGAAGAAAATCAGCGTGATCTGAAAGAGATTCCTGAGAATATTAAGCAGGACCTGCAGATTAAACCGGTGAAGTGGATTGACGAAGTCCTCCAAATTGCGCTGCAATACGCGCCGGAGCCCTTGCCCGATGCGGCTCCAGAGATTGTTGCAAAGGACGACAAGCGCGAGTCTGATTCCAAGGAGCGAATCAGCACGCATTAGTCTGAAAGGCTTTGTTGACACATTTTCGCCGGCCTTGATATAAGCCGGCCCCTTGTGTCGTCGCTATTTCGGCACCGCTTTGCTTACACCCAAAAAATTAAAGATACGACTCAACAGAAATAAGGGGACTTAGAGTGAACAAGTCGGAACTGATCGATGCCATCGCTGCATCTGCTGATATCCCGAAAGCTGTTGCTGGCCGCGCGCTGGATGCAGTGATTGAATCCGTCACTGGTGCTCTGAAGGCTGGTGATTCCGTGGTGCTGGTTGGTTTCGGTACTTTCGCTGTCAAGGAACGCGCCGCTCGTACTGGCCGCAACCCGCAGACCGGCAAGCCAATCGACATCGCTGCCGCCAAGATTCCGGGTTTCAAAGCTGGCAAAGCTCTGAAAGACGCTGTCAACTAAGCGTTTTCGATCCGGCCAGTTGTCAGTTAGCGCTGGCCCTGGCTTGGAGCGGTTAGCCGAACAGGCACGGCCTGTTGCGTTCGGGCCTGGGGGATAAGGTCCAACCGCTCCAAAGCTCCGAGAGGCGCATCCCTGGATGCGCCTTTCTTTTATTCGGATTCCACCCGCGCTGCAACGATCATTGCGCAGCTGACTCCTGGGGGACGCATGCTTCAGAACATCAGGGACAATTCACAAGGCTGGATTGCCAAAACCATCATCGGCATCATCGTTGTGCTGTTGGCACTGACAGGCTTTGAGGCCATATTCAATAGTGCAGGCAACAGCCGAACTGCCGCCGAGGTTAATGGCGAAGAAATCTCGCAGGATGAGCTCAACCAGGCAATGAATATGCAGCGCCGGCAGCTGTCCCAGCAGTTGGGCGGTAATTTCGACCCTTCACTGCTGGACGACAAGCTAGTCCGCGAATCATCTCTGCAAGCGCTGATCGACCGTGCACTTTTGCTGCAAGGCACTCGTGAAGCCGATTTCGCCTTCTCCGAGGCTGCTCTCGATCAGCTGATATTGCAAACGCCTGAGTTTCTCGTCGACGGTGTTTTCAACGCGTCACGGTTCGATCAGGTCATTCAGCAGATGGGCTATACCCGCTTCCAGTTTCGTGAGCTGCTGAAGCAAGAAATGCTGATTGGGCAGCTGCGTGCCGGTATTTCCGGTTCCGGTTTCGTCACGGATGATCAGATCGAAGCCTTTGCTCGACTGGAACAGCAAACTCGCGATTTCGCCACCATTACCGTGCCGGCAGATACGGCTGTGGCTGAAGTCAGTGACGATGAAGCGCGCGAGTACTATGAGCAGAACACTGACCGTTTCCGCTCGCCTGAGCAGGTCGTTCTTCAGTACGTCGAGCTGAAGAAGGAGTCGTTCTTCGATCAGGTCGATGTCTCGGACGAACAAGTGGCGAATCTCTATCAGCAGCGCATCGCCAATCTTGCCGAGCAGCGCCGTGCGGCGCATATTCTGATCGAGGCCGATAACTCTAGCGACGCTGAGGCCAAGGCGAAGATCGACGAAATTGCCAAGCGCTTGTCCGCTGGTGAGGATTTCGCGGCACTGGCCAAGGAAACCTCCGACGACCCGGGTTCGGCCAACGAAGGGGGCGATCTGGGCTTCGCCGGTCAGGGAGTCTATGACCCGGCGTTCGAGGAAGCGCTGTATGCGCTCGAAGAAGGGCAGGTATCAGCTCCGGTCCGGTCTGACTTTGGCTGGCATCTGATCAAACTGTTGGGTGTGCAGTCACCTGAAGTCCCTACGCTGGAAAGCATGCAACCGGAGCTGGTGCGTGAGCTCAAGGTGCAGCAGGTCGAGCAGCGTTTCGTCGAGGCAGCCAAGCTGTTGGAAGATACCGCGTTCGAGTCGTCTGATCTCGCCCAGCCGGCTCAGGAGCTAGGCTTGTCCGTACATACGACCGAGGCGTTCGGGCGTGAGGGCGGCGGCAGTGGTGTTGCAGCCAATAGGCAGGTTATCCAGGCGGCGTTCAGCGAAGAGGTTCTGATAGATGGCGCCAACAGCGGTGTCATCGAACTGGATCCGGACACCGTTGTTGCGGTGCGTGTGAAAGAGCATCTACAACCGGAAGTGCAGCCGTTCGATGTGGTGAAAGGAGACATCGTCGCTCAGCTTCAGCGCAGCAAGGCGGCTGAGCAGGCGCGTGAGGCAGGCGAGTCGCTGGTTGCCAGTCTGCGCGAAGGCGTGCAGGCTGAGCAGCAGTGGCAGCCGGTAGAGGCCGCTTCGCGCAATCAGGAAGGCGTTGATCCGGCAGTGCTTCAGCAGGTGTTCCGGATGCCGAAGCCGGAGACGAATGAAACGCCGACTTACGGCAGCGTCCGGCTTCCCGGTGGGGACTTTGTAGTCGTTCGTCTAAGCGGAGTCAGCGAGCCGAACGCTGAACTGTCAGAGGAGGACAAGCAAAGCTATCGCCGTTTCCTGGCTTCGCGTAGTGGTCAGCAGGATTTTGCTGCGTACCGGCAGATGCTGCACGCCAACGCTGACATCGAAACCTTCTAATTCGATTCACTTAGGCGCAAAAAACCCGCACTTGGTGCGGGTTTTTTTATGGGCGCTGGTTCAGTCTTCGATCGCACCCATTGCGGTGGTATTGAAGCCACCGTCGACATAGAGAATTTCACCACTGATACCGGAAGCGAGATCCGAGCAGAGGAACGCGCCGGCATTACCGACTTCCTCGATGGTGACGTTGCGACGCAGCGGTGTCTGCTTTTCGTTGGCCGCCAGCATTTTGCGGAAGCTTTTGATGCCAGATGCGGCCAATGTGCGGATCGGGCCTGCCGATACGGCGTTGACGCGGGTGCCCTCTGGTCCGAGGCTGCCGGCCAGATAACGAACGCCTGCTTCAAGGCTGGCCTTGGCCATACCCATGACGTTGTAGTTGGGCATGGTGCGCTCGGCACCGAGGTAGGAGAGGGTGAGGATGGCGCCGTTACGGCCCTTCATCATCGGACGACCGGCCTTGGCCAAGGCGACCAGGCTATAGGCGCTGATGTCGTGAGCGATCTTGAAGCCATCGCGAGTGGTGACGTCGGTGAAGTCGCCGTCGAGCTGATCGCCTGGTGCAAACCCGACCGAGTGAACGATGCCGTCCAGGCCGTCCCACTTCTTGCCTAGCTCTTCAAAGACCCGGACGATTTCATCGTCATTGGCAACGTCGCAGGGGAAGCACAGCTCCGGACCTGAGCCCCAGCCGGCGGCGAACTCTTCGACGCGCCCCTTGAGCTTTTCGTTCTGATAGGTAAAAGCCAGCTCAGCGCCTTCGCGATGCATGGCGGCGGCGATACCCGAGGCGATCGACAATTTGCTGGCGACGCCAACGATCAGTACGCGCTTACCGGTAAGAAAACCCATGTGCTTGTCCCTCTTCTGGTTGTTCAGCCGCTGGCACCATGAAGGCGGATTCCAGCAACTGCTGTGTATATGGATGTTGGGGGGCGGCGAAGATACCCTCGGCCACTCCCTGTTCAACGACCTTGCCTTGCTTGACGACCATCATCTGGTGGCTCAGCGCCCGTACCACCGCCAGATCGTGGCTGATGAACAGGTAGGTCAGGTTGTACTTGGCCTGTAGCGAGCGTAGTAGCTCCACGACTTGCCGCTGTACGGTTCTATCCAGCGCTGAGGTTGGCTCATCGAGCAGGATTAGCTCCGGCTTGAGTACCAGAGCCCTGGCTATCGCGATACGCTGCCGCTGGCCCCCGGAAAATTCGTGGGGATAGCGGTGGCGGCTCTCCGGGTCGAGCCCAACCTCGACCAGCGCATCGATGATCGCCTGCGCCTGTTCCTCAGCACTGCCCATTCCATGGATGCCAAGCCCTTCGCCAACAATCTGGCCGACCGACATTCGGGGACTGAGGCTACCGAATGGATCTTGAAACACGACCTGCATTTGACGCCGCAACGGACGTACCGAACGTTGCGACATCTTCTCCAGTGCTTGACCCTGAAACCGGATTTCGCCATTGCTGGCTAGCAGTCGCAGGATTGCAAGCCCCAATGTAGATTTCCCCGAGCCGCTTTCCCCGACGATGCCCAGCGTCTGGCCCTTAGGCAAGCTGAAGGTGACGCCATCAACCGCTTTGACGTGATCGACGGTGTGCCTGAACAGCCCCTTCTTGATAGGGAACCAGACACGCAGATCATTCACTTCCAGCAGCATCGGAGATGAGGCTTCAACTGTTACCGGATCGCCGCTAGGCTCCGCCGCAAGCAGCTCCCGGGTATAGGGGTGCTGTGGCGAACGAAACAATTCTTCGCAAGGCGCTTGTTCGACGACGCGACCGCTCTGCATGACACATACACGATGAGCGATTCGGCGAACGAGGTTGAGATCATGGCTGATCAGCAATAGAGCCATGCCCAGGCGGGCCTGCAGATCCTTGAGCAGTTCCAGGATTTTCAACTGGACCGTTACATCCAGCGCTGTGGTCGGTTCGTCAGCGATGAGCAGTTCGGGTTCGTTCGCCAGCGCCATGGCGATCACCACACGTTGACGCTGACCGCCTGACAGTTCGTGCGGATAGGCCCGAATACGCTTGGCAGGTTCTGGAATGCCGACCAGTTCGAGAAGCTCAAGGGTGCGTGCCGTGGCGGCTTTGCCGTTGAGGCCCTTGTGAATCTGCAGCACTTCATTGATCTGTTTGCCAACGGTATGCAGTGGATTCAGCGATGTCATCGGCTCCTGGAACACCATGGCGATGCGGTCGCCACGTATGCCACGCATGCGTTTTTCGGTTGCCTTGAGCAGGTCTTCACCGGCGTAGCGGATTTCACCGGCTGGATGTTGGGCGAGCGGGTAGGGCAGTAGGCGCAGGATCGAATGTGCCGTGACGGACTTGCCGGAACCGCTTTCTCCCACCAGTGCCAGGGTCTCGCCCTTGCGGATATCGAAGCTAACACCTTCGACGACCCGCTGAACCCGGTCCCCGGTGACGAACTCGACGGCCAGATCGCGGACCTCTATCAGATTCTCAGCCATGCTATTTCCTTGGATCGAAGGCATCGCGAGCGGCCTCGCCGATGAATACCAGCAGAGTCAGCATGACGGCCAGCACCATGAATGCACTGATGCCAAGCCATGGCGCCTGCAGATTCGCTTTGCCTTGCGCCACCAGTTCACCCAGTGATGGGGCGCCAGGCGGCAGGCCGAAGCCAAGGAAGTCCAAAGCGGTTAGCGTGCCGATTGCTCCGGTCAGGATGAATGGCATGAAGGTCATGGTCGACACCATCGCATTCGGCAGGATGTGACGGAACATTATGGCGCCGTTGCGCATGCCCAACGCCCGTGCGGCGCGGACGTATTCGAGGTTGCGTCCACGCAGGAACTCGGCGCGCACGACATCGACCAGGCTCATCCAGGAAAACAGCAGCATGATGCCGAGCAACCACCAGAAATTCGGCTGCACGAAGCTCGCAAGGATGATGAGAAGATAGAGCACCGGCAATCCGGACCAGATTTCCAGGACCCGCTGTCCGACGAGATCCACCCAGCCACCGTAGAAGCCCTGCAACGCACCGGCGACGACGCCTATCACCGAACTGATCAGCGTCAGGGTCAACGCGAACAATACCGAGATGCGGAAACCGTAGATGATCCGGGCCAACACGTCGCGGCCCTGATCATCGGTACCCAGCCAATTACTCCATGACGGCGGGGCGGGCGCAGGCACCTGAAGGTCGTAATTGATGCTGGAGTGATGGAATGGAATCGGTGGCCAGATCATCCAGCCGTCCTTCTTTTGGATCAGCTCCTGAATGTACGGCCCCTTGTAATCGGCCTGCAGCGGGAATTCGCCGCCGAACACCGTCTCCGGATAGCGTTCGAATACGGGGAAATACCAGCCGCCGTCGAAGCGCACCACGATCGGCTTGTCGTTGGCAATCAGTTCGGCCCCGAGACTCAGCACGAACAGGGTGAGAAATATCCACAGCGACCACCAGCCGCGCCTGTGCGCTTTGAACAGGGCGAAGCGGCGCTGATTCAGCGGCGACAGCTGCATCTCAGGCCTCCCTGCTTTCGAAATCGATACGCGGATCGACCAGTGTGTAGGTCAGATCACCGATCAGCTTGACCACCAAGCCGAGCAGGGTGAACAGGAAGAGGGTGCCGAACACGACGGGATAGTCGCGGTTGATGGCGGCTTCGAAGCTTAGCAGGCCAAGGCCGTCGAGCGAGAAGATCACTTCGATCAACAGCGAACCGGTGAAGAACATACCGATGAAGGCGGCAGGGAAACCCGCGATGATGATCAGCATTGCGTTGCGAAAGACATGGCCGTAGAGCACGCGATTCTTGCTCAGCCCCTTAGCCCGCGCTGTGATCACGTACTGCTTGTTGATTTCGTCGAGAAAGCTGTTTTTCGTCAGCAGGGTCAGGGTCGCGAAGTTGCCGATGACCAGAGCCGTGACCGGAAGCGCCAAGTGCCAGAAGTAGTCGAGAATCTTGCCGCCCAGCGTCAGCTCGTCGAAATTGCCCGAAGACAGTCCTCGCAGCGGAAACCAGTTCCAGTAGCTGCCACCGGCAAACAGCACGATCAGCAGGATGGCGAACAGAAATGCCGGTATCGCATAGCCAATGATGATCGCCGAACTGGTCCAGACATCGAACGGGCTGCCATGACGAGTCGCCTTGGCGATACCCAGCGGTATCGACGCCAGATACATGATCAGCGTGCTCCATAGCCCCAGCGAGATCGACACCGGCATCTTTTCGATGATCAGATCGGTCACCTTGGCGTCACGGAAAAAGCTTTCGCCGAAATCCAGGCGCAGATAGTTGCTGAGCATGATCCAGAAACGTTCCGGTGCCGGTTTGTCGAAGCCGTACAGACGTTCGATCTCGGCGATCAGGTCGGGGTCCAGCCCTTGTGCACCCCGATAGCTATTGCTGCCGGTAGCCACTTCGGAGCCACCGCCCGCAATGCGGCTCGTCGCGCCTTCGAACCCTTCGAGTTTGGCGATCGCCTGCTCGACCGGCCCCCCAGGCGCGGCCTGGATGATGATGAAGTTGATCAGCAGGATGCCGAACAAGGTGGGAATGATCAGCAGCAGACGTCGGAAAATGTACGCCAGCATGCCTATCGCTCCGCCGCTCGGGTGGAGTCGCTGGCGTCTGATTCTGTGATTGGCTCTTGCGGATCGGGACTGTCGACGTTGGGCTTGTGCCACCATGTCATCAGGCCGATATCGTAACGAGGTGTCGTTTCCGGGTGAGCCAGATGATTCCAGTACGCCACGCGCCAGGTCTTGATGTGCCAGTTCGGAATCACGTAGTGCCCCCAAAGCAGGACGCGATCCAATGCGCGGGTGCGGGTGATCAACTCTTCACGCGAGTCGGCGGCGATCAGCTTTTCCACCAGAGTATCGATGGCTGGGTCCTTCAGCCCAATGAAGTTGCGGCTGCCGGGATTGTCCGCACTCGCTGAATGCCAATACTCGCGCTGTTCGTTGCCCGGAGAGCTGGACTGGCCGAAACCGCTGACGATCATGTCGTAGTCGCGCGAGCGCAACCGGTTGATGTATTGCGATACGTCGACCCGGCGGATCTCTAGCTCGATCCCCAGACCGGCAAGGTTGCGCTTGTACGGAAGCAGCACCCGTTCGAAGTCGGCCTGTACCAGCAGAAACTCCAGCTTTACCGGCTTGCCCTCGGCATCCACCATACGATCGTTTTCAATTTTCCAGCCTGCATCAGTGAGCAGCTCGTACGCGCGGCGCTGCTGCTCTCGGATCATGCCGTCGGCGTTGGTCTGGGGCAGCTCAAAGGGTTTTTCGAACACCTCTTCGGGTATCTGGCCACGCAGGGGTTCGAGAATGCTCAGCTCGTTCTCGCTCGGCATGCCCGAGGAGGCGAGCTCCGAATTGTCGAAGTAGCTGGTCGTGCGGGTATAGGCGCCGTTGAACAGCTGGCGATTGGTCCATTCAAAATCGAACAGCAGCGCCAGGGCTTCTCGAACCCTGATGTCCTGAAGGTGTTGTCGGCGGGTATTGAAGATGAAGCCCTGCATGCCTTGCGGATTGTGATTGGCGATCTCGTCCTTGATGATCCGCCCGTCTCGGACTGCGTCGGTATCGTAGGCGGTCGCCCAGTTCTTCGCGCTGGTTTCCAGCCAGTAATCGAAATGTCCGGCCTTGAAGGCCTGCAGCGCTACGGTGTTGTCGCGGTAGTAATCGTGGTGCACATGGTCGAAGTTGTAGAAGCCGCGGTTGACGCCCAGGTCCTTGCCCCAATAGTCCTCGACACGGGCATAGCGCACCGAGCGCCCAGCTTCCGCGCGTTCGATTCGATAGGGGCCACTGCCTAGCGGCGGCTCCATACTGCCGGAGGTGAAGTCCCGTTCGGTCCACCAGTGCTTCGGCAGGACCGGGAGTTGTCCGAGAATCAGCGGCAGTTCGCGGTTGCCGCCATGCTTGAAGTCGAAACGCACGCGACGTGGGCTTTCGACCACGGCTTTCTCGACGTCGGCGTAGTAGCCGCGGTAGTGCGGCGCGCCCTGGCTGATCAGCGTCTCGAAGGTGAATACGACATCTTCCGCCTCAACCGGCTCGCCGTCGTGAAAGCGCGCTTCGGGTCGCAGATGGAAGCGAACCCACTCGTTGTTCGGACCCTTCTCGATCTTTTCTGCAAGCAGGCCATAAACCGTGAAGGGTTCATCCAGGCTGTTGGTCGTCAGGGTGTCGTAGATGAGACCGATGTCGTCGGCGGCGACTCCTTTACTGATGAAGGGGTTGAGCGAGTCGAAACCGCCGAAGCCGGCCTGTCGAAGGGTGCCGCCCTTGGGGGCGTCGGGATTGACGTAGTCGAAATGGGAGAAGTCCGCAGGATACTTGGGCGGCTCATCATATAGCGTCAGCGCGTGTCGGGGCGCCGCTTGCGCAACGCCCAGAAGACATAGCGCGGCAAGGACTCCTGCATGCAGGATCGATAATCGCGTGTTTCTTGTCATTGAGCCTTCTCCAGATCCTTCAGCCACCACGCACGTAACCCGAGAGTGTAGGGCGGCGTGGTGACATGGGCGAACCGATTGCGATACGCCAAGCGGTGGTAACTGATGTACCAGTTGGGGATGGTGTAGTGATTCCAGAGCAAAACGCGGTCGATGGCGCGCGCGGCTGCGATCTGCTCTTCTCTGGTTCTGGCCGCCAGCAATTTGCCGATCAGCTCATCAACCAATGGGTTAGCGATGCCGGCGTAATTGCGGCCACCTTTGACGTTCACCTGGCTGGAGTGGAAATACAGCCACTGTTCGAGGCCAGGGCTGAGGCTCTGACCCAGCGTTGTCAGAATCATGTCGTAGTCGTACTGATCCAGGCGCTGCTTATACTGCGCACTATCAACGGTACGCAAGCGAGCCTGTATGCCAATGCGAGCCAGATTTTCCACGTAGGGCTGAAGAATGCGCTCGAGTCGTGGATTGACGAGCAAGATCTCGAACCGGAACGCGCGGCCTGCTTGGTCGTGAAGACCATCAGCCGTCAGTTTCCAGTCAGCTTGATCGAGTAGGTTGAGAGCTTCGCGCAAGGTGTCGCGTGGAATACCGCGCCCGTCCGTTTTCGGCAGTTCGAAGGGTTCGGTGAATAGTTCGGCGGGCAACTGGTCGCGGAAAGGCGACAACAGCAACCATTCACCTCCTTTCGGTGTGCCGGTCGCCGCGAAGTCGCTGTTCGGATAGTAGCTTTCGCTGCGCTGATAAGCGCCATAGAACAGCGCGCGGTTGGTCCATTCAAAATCGAACATCATGCCCAAGGCCTGACGAACCCTGATGTCGGCAAAGATCTGCCTGCGCCCGTTCATGAACAGCGCCTGCGTCTGGGTGGGGATCTGATGCGGGATTTCGGCGCGGATCACGTCACCGCGCAGAACGGCAGGAAACTGGTAACCGTTGGCCCAATTCTTCGCCTGGTGTTCGATGTAGAAGTCGAATTCGCCGACCTTGAATGCTTCGAATGCCACCGTGCTGTCTCGATAGAACTCGACGTCGACACGGTTGAAATTGTATTTGCCGCGGTTGGCTGGAAGCTCCGCGCCCCACCAGTCCTTCACCCGCTCGAAGGTTACCCGGCGTCCCGGTTGCACCTCGCTGATGCGGTACGGGCCACTACCCAGTGGCGGCTCGAACGTCGTGGCGCGGAAATCGCGGCCTTTCCAATAATGTTGTGGCAGTACCGGTAGTTCGCCAAGGCGCATGATCAGCAGTGGGTTACCGGGCTTGTCGAATACGAAGCGAATCCGGTGGCGGTTCAGTATGTCGACGCGCTCGATGCCTTGCAGGTCGGTGCGAAAGCGCGGATGACCATCCTTGATCAGCAAACGATAGGAAAAGGCTACGTCATAAGCCGTGATCGGTTGGCCATCATGAAAGCGAGCCGAATCGCGCAGATTGAATACCACCCAGCTATGGTTGTCGCTGTACTCGATGGTTTCGGCGATAAGCCCGTAGGCCGAAGCAGACTCATCGCCGGAAGGATCATAAACCCCCGTTCCGACCATCAACGGTTCGTTCAGCTCACTGATGCCATATTGGAAGAATCCTGGCGTCGCGGTTGGGCTGGTCCCTTTGAAAGTGTAAGGGTTGAGCGTGTCGAACGTACCCGAAGCCATCAATCGTATACGGCCCCCCTTCGGGGCATCGGGATTCACCCAGTCGAAGTGGGTGAAGTCTTTCGCATACTTGAGGGTGCCGAACTGGGCATAACCGTGGCTTTCGCTGAGGGTCGCGAACGACGGAAAGCTAAATCCCAGGCAGCTCAATAACAATAGGATGGGTCGCATCAAACGGTGAATCCGATCCATGGCGCTTTCGGTCTTTTCGGTCGGGTACAGTAACAGCTTGTATCCGCTGGAAAAAGGCCAGCCATCTGGGCAAACTGCCCGTTACCAACTGCCGTGGCGTTAGGTGAGGTCGCACAATCTTGAGTGAAAACAGCTACGGGCTGCAGGCGTGGATAGACCGCTTGAACCAGTCCGAACTACCCGCATTGGCAACGGTTGTGCAGGAGCTGCAGCGCCTCACGGGGCAGCAGCATGCCTCCGTGCAACAACTTGCCGACGTCCTGCTGCGCGACGCCGCGCTGACGGCCAAGGTGCTTCGGGTTGGCAACAGCAGCTATTACAACCCGTCACAGGAAACCATCAAGACCATTTCTCGCGCGATCGTCATGATCGGCTTCGATAACGTTCGTTCGATCAGTCTCTCAGTCAGTCTCATCGATGGGCTAATGGATCACGCGCCGCGCCAGCAGCTGCAGGAACTGTTGGCACGGTCATTTCACGCTGCGGTGCAGGCGCGCAATATTGCCGGTTACGTACTGGCGAAACATGAGGAAGAAGTGTTCATCGCGGCGTTGCTGCATGAGGTCGGCGAGCTTGCCTTCTGGGGTTGCGGTGGTGTGCAGGCCGATGAGCTCGCAGAGGCTCTGGCGGCCCGCGACACTGATCATGAGCAGGCGGTTGAAGACGTGCTCGGCACCAGTTTCCGTCAGTTGAATCTCGGAATGATCAAAAGCTGGAGTATCGGAGAGCTCGCCAGCCTGGCTCATGGTTCAGCTAATCTGCGGGATCCAGCTGTGCATTCGATCAGCCTGGGGGTGCGCATCAGCGCGGCTGCGCTGGACGGATGGGGCAGTTCCGGAATGGAAGAGTTGGTCAGTGAGCTGTCCGAGTTTTGCGGCATATCCGAAGCGGATGCGATGCAGCAAATCTTTGCGAGCGCCGATGAAGCGGTCAAGATCGCGACGACCTTCGGCGCCAGTCGATTAAGCAAGCTGATCCCATCAACCGATCCCGAACAAGTGCGGCTGCAGCAGGCGCAGCGTAGAACGAGCCACTTGCAACCCAATCTGTTGTTGATGCAACAGACCATGCAGGATCTCGGAATGATGGCGTCCGGCCAGGGCGACGTCGCGTTGATCCTCGATGCGTTACTCAAAGGTTTGCATGAGGGCGCCGGGTTGGAGCGCGTGATGCTGACTGTTCTTGCGGATCGACAAACGACGTTCCGTGCCAAATGCGTCGTTGGCGAGCAGACACAGCCTTGGCTCGAAACCTTCGTCCTGCCTGTCGAGCCGTCGAGCCAGACGCACATATTCAGTTATGTGCTGCGTCAACGCCAGCCGCTATGGATGGGCGTGCCGGCAAGCTACAAGCTCGATGAATTGGTCACATTGCCGCTTCGGCAGCAGTTGGGCAAAGGCATGTTCTTCATTGCACCGATCATGGCGGGTACGCGTGAAATCGGTGTGCTCTACGCGGATAGTCGGATATCCAGCCGAGCGTTGAAACATGAGCAGTTCGTTGCTTTTCAGCGATTCGCCCAACTGGCCGGACGCTGTCTCGAGGCGCTGAGCAGGCGCGGTTGAATAGGCGCGCCTGCGCCATGCCTTATTGAGATAGGTACAAGGTAAGGGTCTGCCCCGGTTTGAGCATCGCGCTATCCCTGGGATTCCAAACCTTCAGATTATTGATCTGAACGTTGAAGCGCTTGGCAATCTCGTAGAGCGAATCACCTTTCTTGACTTTGTAATAAGTCGGCGCGGGTTTGGCGCGCTGATTGCTGCCGGCTGCCTGCAGAAATAGCGCCTGGCCCACCTTGATATTGCTTCCCGATAAGTTGTTCCAGCGCTGCAGGTCACCTACCGAGACGCTCTGTGTCTTGGCGATATCCCAGAGATTGTCGCCCTTGCGGACTCGGTAGCTGCGCGGAGCTGGCTGGCTTCTCGCAACGGCATGCAGCAGTTCTCGAGACTGTCCTGTACCAACCGATTGAGGAATGCTCAGCACTTGCCCGATTTGCAAGCGATCACTTCGAAGGCGGTTGATGTCACGAATGATATTGACCGAGAGGCGATGCCTGTTGGCGATCGCTCCGAGCGTGTCGCCGGGGCGCACCTTGTATTGCTGCCAGTCAACCAAATCCTGTGGCTTCATCAATGCCAGGTTGGCCGAGAACATCTCGACCTTGTCACTCGGGACCAGGAGGTGCTGCGGACCATCCAGTGTGATGCGGCGGGTAAACGCCGGGTTCAACTGGTAGATCTCGTCTTCCTCCATGTTCGCCATTTCGGCGACTCTCGCGAGATCCATGCGTTGCTTGAGTGCGACGACTTCGAAGTAGGGTTCGTTGGCGATCGGGTTCAGATTGAGGCCGTATGCCTCGGGGCTCTGCACCATCTGCGAAAGCGCCAGCAGTTTTGGCACGTAATCGCGCGTTTCTTGGGGCAGGGGCAGATTCCAGTAGTCGGTCGGCAAGCCGAGTTTCTGGTTGCGCTCGATCGCTCGGCTGACGGTTCCTTCGCCTGCGTTGTAGGCCGCCAAGGCCAGCAGCCAGTCGTCGTTGAACAGGCCATGCAGATAGGTCAGGTAGCGCAACGCTGCGGCGGTGGAGGCGGTAATGTCGCGCCTGCCGTCATACCAGCTGGTTTGCTGCAGGTTGAAGTGCCGGCCAGTAGCGGGAATGAACTGCCACAGGCCCATGGCCTTGGCTGGAGAGTACGCGAACGGGTTATAGGCGCTCTCGATTATCGGCAACAGTGCCAGTTCGAGCGGCATGTCGCGCTCTTCCAGCTGCTCGACGATGTAGTGGATGTAGGGACTGCCTCGCTCGCTGGCGATCTCGATGGAGTTCGTCCGGCTGGAGAACAGGAGGCGCTGCTGCTCGATACGCGGATTGCTGCCCAGATAATCTTGGAGCTTGAACCCATGTCTGATGCGATCCCAGACGTCGGAATGCGTCGGTACGGCGGGCGCCTGGGTGAGCCACAGCGTTTCTTGTACCTGTGGCACCGCTCGCGTCTGGATATCGCTGCCGGTCGGCGCACGCGGCGCGGTGCTCTGGCAGCCCGTAATGGCGAGACAGATTGCTAGCGCCAGGGCCCGGCCGGAGGCTGCCAAGGCGTCCGGATGAGGGCTGTTCGAAGAGTCAGACGGCATTGGCTGAAGGGTTCCCTTGGCGCAAATTCGAGGGAGTGTAGGAATGCCGTTCCGGTGGGTCAACCCGACGAACCTGTTTTTGGGGAATGGTCGACTCCGTCAGAAGCTATCTTTCCAGGCACGCAGGGCCGCGAAAACGGCTTCCGCTGTGGCAAGTTCGCGCCCTGCGTGTCGGCTTGCCGCAGCGGCCACGACCGGCTCGGTGCTACGCAGAAAGGGATTTGTGGCCAGCTCGGTGCGTAGATCAGAGGGGAGGGTGATGCGTTTCGCCTCACGCATCTGGACGACTCGTTCGAGGCGCTCGGCAATCGCCGGGTTGCCCGGCTCGACCGCTTGGGCAAAACGCAAATTGCTCAAGGTGTATTCGTGCGTGCAATAAACGCGTGTTTGCGCCGGCAGCGCTGCCAGTCGTCCTAGTGAGTTGAACATCTGGGCTGCGGTCCCCTCGAAAAGGCGACCGCAGCCTGCGGCAAAGAGGGTGTCGCCGCTCAGCAGCCAAGGATCCTGAGGGTTGTCATGATAGTAGGCGATATGGCCGCTGGTATGGCCGGGTACATCGATGACGTCTAGATCGTGATCGAGGATGCGGATGCGTTGTCCATCGACTAGAGCCTCGTCCCGGGCAGGAATATTCTCTGCGGCCGGGCCGTAGATCCTGGCTCCATGTCGGGTCTTGAGTTGCTGCACCCCGCCCACATGATCGTGGTGGTGATGGGTTATCAATATATCGGTCAGACGCCAGTCGGGATGCGCGTCCAGCCACGTCTGAACGGGGGCGGCATCGCCTGGGTCCACCGCTACGCAGCGACGTTGCTCAGGATCCAGGAGCAGCCATATGTAGTTGTCGATGAACGCGGGCAGTGCTTCGATTTTCAACATGGGACCGGTCGCCAAGTCATTAGCAAAGGCGCATCCTAGCAGTCGAACTGGAAAGTTGAACCGACCGGTAGCATTTATCGGTTCGGCCGAACCGATGAACGGAGGCTAACCATGAGTGAGTCTTGTACCAAGTCGGATGACCGCTGGCTGTCGCTAATGAACGATGCCAGCGCCTGGTTCGACAGCCCGTCGGGCCGTCAATTGCTGACGCAGGAGCAGCAGGCGATCGATCAACAGCTATCGCGTTGTTTTGGCAGTTATCTGGTGCACTACGGCCCTTTTGCAAGCGCTCCGATCGAGTCGCAAAAAATCAAGCGCAGTGTCCGGCTGGGGCCGCCGCTTCCCGGAGTCGAGATCGTTTGCGAAGAGCAATCTTGGCCGATCGGTGAACATGCCGCTGATGTCGTCGTGGTTCAGCATGGCCTCGACTTCAGCCTGTCACCGCATGCCTTGCTGCGCGAAGCAGCTCGTAGCGTTCGGCCGGGCGGCCATCTGGTGATCGTCGGGGTCAATCCGTGGAGTGCCTGGGGGGCGGCGCGTTTGCTGTCACGCAAGGCCTTTCGCCACGCTCGTTGCATCCGCCCCACACGCGTCGGCGATTGGCTGAACCTGCTCGGATTCGCACTGGAGAAACGTCGGTTCGGGTGCTATTGTCCGCCGCTTTCTTCGAGCGCTTGGCAGGCGCGATTGTCCGGTATGGAGATCGCCGGCCAACGGCTGCAAATGCCTACTGGCGGTTTCTACCTGCTGGTGGCGCGAAAGCTGATGGTGGGGCTGCGTCCTCTGCGGCAAAGTCGTCGGGAGCGTATGGGTCAGCTGTTACCAATGCCGGTGGCGAAAGTCAGCCGCCGCGATGCCGAACAGTAAGGTCGAACATCCTTCATGAGTGATGACATAGTCGAGATATACACAGATGGCGCCTGCAAGGGTAATCCTGGTCCCGGTGGCTGGGGCGCGCTGCTTATCTATAAAGGTGTAGAGCGCGAACTTTGGGGGGGCGAAGCGGGCACTACCAACAACCGTATGGAGCTGATGGCGGCGATTCGCGCATTGGAGGAGCTGAAAAGGTCATGCCCGGTGCGATTGGTAACCGACTCCCAATATGTCATGCAGGGCATCAACGACTGGATGCCCAACTGGAAGAAGCGCGGCTGGAAGACAGCTACCAAGCAACCGGTAAAAAATGCTGATCTATGGCGATTGCTGGATGAGCAGGTCAATCGTCATCAGGTGAGCTGGCAGTGGGTGCGCGGGCATACCGGCCACCCGGGTAACGAGCGCGCCGATCTTCTGGCCAATCGCGGCGTAGTGCAGGCCAAACGACAAACCGCTTGAGTGAGTGAAATATGCGTAGCGTAGTGCTGGATACCGAAACCACTGGCATGCCGGTGACCGACGGCCACCGGATCATCGAGATCGGCTGTGTCGAAGTCATCGGTCGCCGCCTTACCGGTCGGCATTATCACGTGTATCTGCAACCGGATCGCGAAGTGGACGAGGGCGCGATCGCGGTCCACGGCATCACCAATGATTTCCTGACCGATAAACCACGGTTCAAGGATATCGCCGATGAGTTCTTCGAATTCATCAAGGGCGCCCAGCTGATCATTCACAACGCAGCGTTCGACGTCGGCTTCATCAACAACGAGTTCGCTCTGCTCGGACAGCAGGATCGCGCCGAGCTGAGCGATCACTGCAGCATTCTCGACACCCTGCTAATGGCCCGTGAGCGTCATCCGGGGCAGCGCAATAGCCTCGATGCGTTGTGCAAGCGTTACGGGGTAGACAACTCCGGTCGCGATCTGCACGGCGCTTTGCTCGATGCGGAAATTCTCGCCGACGTCTTCCTGACGATGACGGGCGGGCAGACCAATCTGTCCCTGGCCGGGGACGGCGCCGATTCTGAAAACGGCGGCCGCCAACAGGCGACGCCGATTCGGCGTCTGCCTGCCGATAGAGCTGGAACCTTGGTCATTCGCGCCAGCGCCGAAGAAGTCGCTGCACATGCGGCGCGCATGCAGGCGATTGAAAAAGCGTCGGGAGCAGCACCGCTCTGGGTTCAGCTGGAACACCCCGCCGACATCGAGGCGGAAGCCTTGCCTGCTTGAATCTTTAGCGCTGACGTAGGTTTTGCCGCGTCAGCCTGGCGCAATCGCATTTCACGCTTGGTGCTTGGGGGCGGACCTTCTACGCTGAAGGGGAACGCTCTCAGGAAGCACTCATGTACAAAGATCTGAAATTTCCCATCCTTATCGTTCATCGCGACATCAAGGCTGATACCGTCGCCGGCGAGCGGGTTCGCGAAATCGCGACTGAGCTCGAGCGCGACGGCTTTCATATTCTTCCTACCGCAAGCGCTGCTGAAGGCCGTATCGTCGCTTCGACGCACCATGGCTTGGCCTGCATTCTGGTCGCTGCCGAAGGTGCGGGTGAGAACCAGCGACTGCTGCAGGACGTCGTAGGGCTGATCCGCGTTGCCCGGCGTCGTGCGCCACAGCTTCCTATATTTGCGTTGGGCGAGCAGATCACCATCGAGAACGCTCCGGCCGAAGCGATGGCCGATCTGAATGAGCTGCGTGGGCTGCTGTATCTCTTCGAGGATACGGTGCCTTTTCTGGCGCGGCAGGTGGCACGAGCTACACGCGCCTATCTGGAGGGCCTGCTGCCCCCGTTTTTCCGCGCGCTGGTTCAGCATACGGGCGACTCGAATTATTCGTGGCACACGCCGGGTCATGGCGGTGGGGTTGCTTTTCGCAAGAGCCCGGTCGGCCAGGCATTTCACCAGTTTTTCGGCGAAAACACGCTGCGATCCGATCTGTCGGTATCGGTGCCCGAGCTCGGCTCGCTGCTCGATCACACAGGCCCGCTGGCGGCAGCCGAGGCGCGTGCGGCGCGCAATTTTGGCGCCGATCATACGTTTTTCGTCATTAATGGCACGTCGACCGCCAACAAGATCGTCTGGCACTCGATGGTGGCGCGCGACGACCTCGTACTGGTGGACCGTAACTGCCACAAGTCGATACTGCACTCGATCATCATGACCGGCGCGATTCCGCTCTATCTGGTGCCATCACGCAACGAACTCGGCATCATCGGCCCCATCCCGCTCGAGGAGTTTTCACAGGCGTCGATACAGGCCAAGATCGATGCCAACCCGCTGACCCGCGGGCGTGCGCCGAGGGTGAAGCTGGCGGTCGTGACCAACTCCACCTACGACGGCCTCTGTTATAACGCCAACCTGATCAAGCGAACCCTCGGGAACAGCGTCGATGTGCTGCATTTCGACGAGGCCTGGTACGCCTATGCCGCGTTTCACGAGTTCTATGACGGCCGCTATGGAATGGACACGCGTGAGCAAGGGCCCCTGGTGTTCACCACCCACTCGACGCACAAGGTGCTGGCGGCGTTCAGCCAGGCCTCGATGATCCATGTGCTCGATAGCAAGCAGCGACAGCTGGATCGAGATCGCTTCAATGAAGCCTTCATGATGCATATCTCGACGTCGCCACAATACGGCATCCTCGCATCGCTCGATGTGGCTTCGGCCATGATGGAAGGCCCTGCTGGCCGCTCGTTGATTCAGGAGACCTTCGACGAGGCGCTGAGCTTTCGGCGAGCGCTGGCCAATCTTCGGCAGCATCTACCTGCGGGCGACTGGTGGTTCAGCATCTGGCAGCCCACGGCGGCGGACGGGGCCGACGAGCTGGTCACGGCGGACTGGTTGCTGGAGCCTGAAGCGGACTGGCATGGTTTCGGCGACGTCGTGAATGACTACGTGCTGCTCGATCCGATCAAGGTCACGTTGGTCACTCCGGGGCTTACCGCCGGTGGCAAGCTCGGCGAGCGGGGTATTCCCGCGGCCGTCGTCAGCAAATTTCTCTGGGAGCGAGGCTTGGTGGTGGAAAAAACTGGTCTCTACTCGATCCTTGTTTTGTTTTCCATGGGGATCACCAAAGGCAAGTGGAGCACTTTGCTAACCGAGCTGCTGGAGTTCAAACGGCACTATGACAACAACGTACCGCTGTGTGATGCACTGCCCTCCGTAGTGCAGGCCGGCGGCAGCCAGTACGTCGGCATGGGGCTGCGAGACCTCTGCGATTCGTTGCATGACTGCTATCGGGAGAATGCGACCGCCAGAGCCATGCGGCGGATGTATACGGCGCTACCGGCGTTGGCGATGAAACCGGCTGATGCCTATGACAAGCTGGTCCGTGGCGAGGTGGAGGCGGTGCCCATCGAAGCGCTGGAGGGCCGTATCGCCGCTGTGATGCTGGTGCCTTATCCGCCTGGGATTCCGCTGATCATGCCAGGCGAGCGGTTCACTGCCGAGACGCGCTCGATACTCGACTACCTCCAATTCGCGCAACGTTTCGCCGCGCGCTTTCCGGGCTTCGATGCCGATGTCCATGGGCTGCAGCTTGAGGATCATCCGGACGGCATGCGCTATACGGTCGATTGCATCTTGGAAGGTTGATTGGCCGCCTTGCCGGTATCGCCGAATGTCAAAGCTGATGTTGCGCAAGGCCGTGGGCTGGATCACAACCTCCTGCATCGACTTTCACCCGGCTGTTGTTATAGTTGTTCGGCTGAGAGCAGTCCCTGGGGAGGGACTGTCCCACTGTTTCAGGCACTGAGGTGCCTCGGCTGTCGAGGATGATAGCGTGACTGAATACCAAGCCTTCCGTGTGGAGTTGAAGGACAAAGTCGCTTATGTAGCGATCAACCGGCCGGACAAGCTCAACGCCATGAACGCTGCGTTCTGGAGCGAAATCGTTGAGATCTTTCAATGGATTGACGATACGGATGAGGTAAGGGTGGTCGTGTTGTCCGGAGAGGGCAAACATTTTTCGGCCGGTATCGATCTTCAGTTGCTGGCACAAGCCGCCATGCAGATGGGCACGGATATCGGGCGCAACGCAGAAAGCCTGCGCCGCCAGATACTTAAGCTTCAGGCCTCGTTCAATACAGTGGATAACTGCCGAAAGCCGGTTATCGCAGCCATCCAGGGTTATTGCATCGGCGGTGCAATAGATCTCATCGCCGCATGCGATATGCGTTACAGCACGCTCGATGCGCAATTCTCCATCAAGGAGATCGACATGGGCATGGCTGCGGATGTCGGCACGCTGCAACGCCTGCCGCGGATCATCGGCGATGGAATGATGCGCGAACTCGCCTATACCGGACGAAGCGTAGATGGACAGGAAGCGCAGTCCATTGGTTTGGTCAATCGGGCGTATACCGACCAACCCGCCCTCATGGCTGCCGTATTCGCACTCGCGGCTGAGATCGCCGCGAAGTCGCCGGTCGCTATTCGCGGCACCAAACAAATGATCCGCTATATGCGTGACCACCGTGTCGACGATGGCCTCGAGTACATCGCTACCTGGAATGCGGCAATGCTTCAGTCGGCCGATCTCAAAGTCGCCATGGCCGCTCATATGAGCAAACAGAAACCGGATTTCGCCGACTGATGAACCATCTAAACGTTGCGCGGGAGGCGCGCTAGGCATGGTTACCGGAGCTACTTCACTCAGCCTGGTTCGCGATGAGTTGTTCGCCACCATGGAGGAGGCCGAGCAGAGCCTCGAGCATTTCATCATCGACCGTAATAACGGCAGCCTGCTGCAACAGGCTGTCGAAAATCTCAAACAGGTTCGCGGGACCCTTAAGCTCATCGAGTTGACGGGAGCCGAGCTGCTCGCACAGGAAATGCTTCAGCTGGCAACTGATATTCCGGTTGGCGCGGGCGGCGAGCGCGATACGCAGCTGGCCGCGCTGAGCAACGCGCTGTACGTGCTGGAGCGCTACCTGGAAAGCGTCGACGCGACTCGTCAGGAAATGCCTGAACTGTTACTCCCGGCGATCAATGCGTTGCGCCTTGCCAGCGAGCAATCACCGTTGCCCGAAAGCTTTTTCTTCAGCGCTCGGCTAGACCATGCCCGGCCTCCGGTGGTTGCAGCGGTGCGGGAGCCTGCCGTACGAGCGACCGAAGCTCGGCGTTTGCGCCAGATGTATCAAGTCGGTCTGCTTGGCTTCATTCGCGAAGACAACGCTGCGGCGAGCCTCAAGCTTATGGCACGGGCGCTTAGCCGCTTGGATCTGCTGTTCGCCAGTACGCCTGCAGGGCGTCTGTGCTGGCTGGGTAGCGCAGCTGTGGAGGCGCAGCTGGATGGTCAGCTGCTCCCTCGTCAATCGCGCAAACAGTTGTTCTCCAGGCTCGACCGTGAGCTTCGACAGCTCACCGGCAATGCTACCTACGAGCCGCCGCGTGTTCTGCTCAAAGAGCTGCTGTATCTGGTTGCACTGGCAGAAAGTAACGGACCCATGGCTACCCAGGTTCGGGAAATCTTTTCTCTTGGCCCGCTTCCCTTTACCGATCACCTTCTCGAGGACGAGTCCCAGCGTCTTGCCGGTCCCGGTCAGGCAGTGATGCGCTCGTTGTCATCGGCGATTCGCGAGGAACTGGCAAGCCTCAAGGATCTGCTCGACCTCATCGAAAGACAAACGGCTCCGGCCGAATCCTATGCCACTCTGCACAGCCTGCTGGGCAAACTGGCAAAGACCTTGGGAATGGTCGGTCTGTCTTCGGCATCAAGCACCTTGCATGCACAGCTCGCGACAGTGTCGAGCTGGAGCGCGGGGGAGGCACCGGATTCGCCGGCTTTGCTCAAATTGGCCGATGCGGTGCTATACGTCGAAAGCATGGTTGCAAGCCTGGAGCGCGGCGAGCGTCGTGATACGCGCCCGCAAATTGCACAGCCAGGTCATGAAGCCGAAGCGTTCGCCAATCACCAGCTCACCGAAGCTTGCATCGTTGTCATCGGAGAAGCGACCGCAGGCTTGGCATTGGCCAAGCGCGCCATTACTGCCTATCTGGAATCCAACGGAGAGAAGCTGCATCTGGCTAACGTCCCCTTCAGTCTGATGGCGGTTCGTGGCGGGCTGCACTTCTTGGAGCAGAATCGCGCCGCCGAGCTGATCGGTGCATGCGCTGACTTCATTCAGAAACAGATGCTCGAAGGCGTGCAGATGCCCTCTGAGCAAACGCTCGAGACACTGGCTGATGCGCTGACCAGCCTTGAGTACTACCTCGACGGCGGAGCGATACTGCGGCGTGACGATTCACGTGCCAGCGTGCTGGACCTCGCGACCGAGAGCGTCAAGGCATTGGGTCTTCCGGTGGCGGCCTGATGAGCTTGCGCTGGCAGCCGGCATTGCTTGACCCTGCGGGCGAAGGCGGGTGGGCGGTCGTACATTGCCAGCATGGCTTTCTTTTCGACGCCAATGGCGTGCTGTTTCCGAGAGGCTGGCTCAAACGCCTCGAGCTACCGCTGCTCAGCGAGCAGGGCTTGGGCTATTTCGACGGTGACCAGGTGTTTTTGCTGGAATTGGCGCATCCGGTCGAGGTGCCAGGTGCGGCCTGGCAAAGTCTGCGGCAACTCATGATGCAGGATGACGATACCGACAGATTCCGCATGCTGGGCTTCGCGGCACAGATCGGCACTTGGGCCAATCATCATCGTTTCTGCGGCAGTTGCGGCAACCCGATGCGTCAGCATCCGACGGAGCGGGCGATGCAATGCGAGACCTGTGGCATTCATCATTACCCGCGCATCTCCCCGAGTATGATCGTTCTTGTCACCCGTGGCGACGAACTGCTGCTGGCCCGTTCACCGCGGTTCGCACCGGGTGTCTACAGTACGCTGGCAGGCTTCGTTGAACCGGGCGAATCGGTGGAGCAATGTGTTCGACGCGAAGTGCATGAAGAGGTAGGCGTTTCGATCCAAGAGCCTCGGTACATTTGCAGCCAGGGCTGGCCGTTTCCGCACTCGCTCATGCTGGGGTTTCATGCCGACTACGCGTCAGGTGAAATCGTGATGCAACCTGAAGAGATCGAAGATGCCGGCTGGTTCTCCATCCATGATCTGCCCGCGCTCCCGGCCCAAAAATCCATAGCACGTTACCTGATCGAGCTGTATCTGGCGCAACGGCTAGGCCGCCCCGAACCAATGCTGCCAGGCTAACCGCAGGCTCAGAACCAGTACGACCGAAATGAAGATCGGCCGGATGAACCTTGATCCGCCCTGGATCGCCGTGCGTGCGCCAAGGTAGGCGCCGCCCATCAAGGCGATACCCATCCCGATACCCAACGCCCAGGCAACGTGGCCGCTGATGATGAACACGGCGAGTGCGACACCGTTGCTAACGAAGTTCATGCTGCGTGCCACGCCGCTGGCCCTGAGCAGGTCGAGTGGGTAAAGAAGCATGTTGCTGACCGTCCAGAATGCCCCGGTACCGGGGCCGGCTATGCCATCGTAGAAACCCAGCGTCAGGCCTTGTGGCCATTGGCGGCGCTTGCCAATTGGCGCAGCCTCAGCTCGTGGCGTGGTCGGAACACGACCAAAAAGCAGATACAGTCCGCAGCCGAAAACCACCAAAGGCAGCAGTTGATTAAGCCAATGAGCCGGGATCAAATGTGCCAGTCCAGCACCCAGCGCTGCTCCGATGGCGGTGGCCACGAGCGCGAATCGCCATTGCGCCGGATCAAACAGCTTGCGGCGATAAAAGGTGTAGCTCGCCATGGCCGAGCCGAATGTCGCAGACAGTTTGTTGGTGCCGAGAACCAGATGCGGCGGCAGGCCCGCAGTCAGCAATGCGGGTAGCGTCAATAGCCCACCCCCACCGGCAATCGCATCGATGAACCCTGCTAGAAAGGCTACGGCCATGAGGGCGGCCAGCACCAGAGGGTCCGCAGCGAATTCAAGCATCGGTATGGGTTCTCGTGAGCGAACAAGGAGATCACAGGCGATGCATGATGCCGTTTGCATCGTGATAAGCCAATGGCATGCCGTTCAACACGGCTTCCTTGCTGTTCACCAAGAGAAAGGCAGCAGAATGTCGACTCGTTGCCACTGTTCCGATCTGTCGCTGGATGCATGATATGGGGCTGCGGATAATGCCCCGTCAGGTTTGTAGGGAAGGCGGGTCATGCAATATCTGGGGCTGGCAGTGGTTGTCGCGCTAGTCGCGTTCATCATTGCACTGATAGCGGTACGCATGCTGTTTGGCGGAAATTGGCTGCTTGGCTGGTTGCGCGGCACCTTCGGTATGCTGGTCCTCGCGCTGGCTGGGCTGATCGGCCTGGTTGCCTGGGACGTCAAAACTTATCAGCCCCTCGCCCAGGGCAAGCCGCTGGCTTCGCTGTCATTTCAGGCCGATGGTCAACAGCGCTACCAAGTCAGGATCGAGGAAGATAAGCATGTCCGCTTTGTCACGCTGGAAGGCGATCTCTGGCAACTCGATTTGCGGGCGCTTCACTGGAAGGGTTTGGCGGCATTGATTGGTTTGAAGCCCGGCTACCGACTTGAGAAGCTTTCGGGGCGTTACCTGGCCGTCGAGCAGCAGAATCAGGCTCATCATCCGTACGTCGAGCTCGGACATAGCTGGGGCGGAGTGGATTTCTGGAACTGGCTGCAGCGTTGTCGCTGCGCATCACTGATGTTCGAGGCGCAGGCCCGGCGAATCAGCTATCTGCCAATCGCTGATGGCGCTGTCTATACATTGGAGATGGCTCCCACCGGATTGCGGGCGAAGCCGGCGAATACCGCTGCCGAGCAGGCAATGAAGAATTGGTGACGTCGAGGACTCAGAAAAAAGGGAACCCTAGGTTCCCTTTCGTCGTTTAAGCCTGATCAGGCAAGGTAGCCGCCGTCCACGTTGAGCGACAAGCCGGTGGTGTAGCTCGATGCATCGCTGGCCAGATACAGGACGGCACCGGCCATTTCACTTGGGTCGGCGACGCGATGCAGCGGGATATGACGCAGCGCTTCTTCACGGATCGAGTCGTTCTTGACCAGTGCCGAGGCGAACTTGGTGTCAGTCAGGCCTGGTAGCAAAGCGTTGCAGCGAATGCCCTGCGGTGCGCATTCCTTGGCAAAAGCCTTGGTCATGTTGATGACCGCGGCCTTGGTGACCGAATAGATCCCCTGGAAATTGCCTGGTGTCACGCCGTTGATGGACGCAACGTTGATGATGCTGCCGCCACCATGCTCGCGCATCAACTTACCAGCCTCGACGGACATGAAGAAATAACCGCGAATGTTCACGTCGACGGTCTTTTGGAATGCCGAGACGTCGGTATCGAGGATGTGGCAGAACTGCGGGTTGGTCGCTGCGTTGTTGACCAGAATATCCAGCCGGCCAAACTGCTCCCGAATCTGAGCGAAGACGGCCTGGATCTGCTCCAGCTCACCAATGTGGCAGGCCACCGGCGTCGCCTTGCCACCCGCGGCAACGATTGCATCCGCGACAGCCTGGCAGCCTTCGATCTTGCGGCTGGAAACAATGACGTGGGCACCTTGCTGAGCCAGAAGCTTGGCAATCGCTTCGCCAATACCGCGGCTGGCACCCGAGACGAACGCGATCTTGCCGTCCAGATCGAACAGAGTGGTTTTGCTCATGGAAACTTTCCTCTTGGTGAGCTGTGTTACAGCTTCGATTTGTTAATGACCTGCAGGCTCACATGCTCGAGCAGGGCGTTCATTTGAACGAACCTCGCGAACCGCTTGTCCTGTGTCTGGCCATGGAAATAGCGGTAGTAGATCTGCTGCACGATAGCGGCGAGGCGGAACAGGCCGTAGGTGTAGTAGTAGTCGAAGTTGTCGATGCGAATGCCAGCACGCTCGGCGTAGTAATCGACGAATTGCTGGCGAGTCAGCATGCCTGGAGCGTTGCTGGGCTGCTTGCGGATCAACTGCATAGGAGGCGGATCCGTCGCTTCGATCCAATAAGCGAGCGTATTACCCAGATCCATCAGTGGGTCACCAAGGGTAGTCATTTCCCAGTCCAGGACGCCGATGATCTCCATTGGGTTATCTGGGCTGAGAATCACATTGTCGAATCGGTAGTCGTTGTGAACGATTGCCGGCTTGTGATGATCCGCTGGCATCTTATCGCGCAGCCAGGCCTTTACCTGTCCCCAGGCGGGTGCGTCAGGCGTGATCGCCCGCTCGTAACGGTCGATCCAGCCGTTGATCTGACGTTGCACGTAACCTTCGGGTTTGCCCAGGTCGCCCAGGCCGCAGCTGTTGTAATCGACGTTGTGGAGCTCGACGAACTTGTCGACGAAGCTTTTGCACAGCGCGGTCGTTTGGTCTGGGGTGAAGCCCAGCTCGGCGGGAATATCCTCTCGCAAGATGATGCCCTTGACGCGCTCCATGACATAGAACTCGGCACCTATAAGCGTCTCGTCAGTGCAATACGCATAGGCTTTGGGACAGTATGGAAAACCAGCGTTTAGCTGATTGAGAATCCGATACTCGCGGCCCATGTCGTGTGCCGACTTGGCCTTGTGGCCAAACGGAGGGCGACGTAGCACGAACTCCTGCTTCGGATATTCCAGCAGATAAGTCAGGTTGGACGCGCCCCCTGGGAACTGCGTGATATCCGGTGTGCCTTCCAGACCAGAAATCTGGCCTTTCAGGTACTGGTCGATGACGTCGGTAGGCAGCTCTTCACCGTCTCGTATGCGGCTGGTCTGATCTGTTAATGCCATGCTTGTCCCTTTTTATAATCGATGCCGATGAGCAGGTCATTGGCAGGCGCGCATTCGATACCCTCTGACCATTCGGCGTTCGTAATCTAATGTGCGGTACGGGCATCACCAAGCAAAGTGCGTTGTTATTGGCCGGGGTGTTGCCGTGTAATCAAGCTGCCTAATGCATGAACGTCCGTAAAAAGCGCATAAAAAAGCCGAAGTCATGCGACTTCGGCTTTTTACGCAACGGCTGATCAGGCCGGGAACAGTTCGCTCAGCTTCAGAGCAAGCATCATGTCGCCCTCGGCGCGCAGCTTGCCGGCCATGAATGCCTGCATGCCGTCGGTTTCGCCGCTGATGACGCCCTGCATGGTTTCGCTATCCATGATCAGCGTTACGTTGGCGTCGGCAGACTCACCTTTGTGGAAGTCGCAGGTGCCGTCTTTGACGACGAGGTAGTAGTTCTCTGCATCGGTAATGTTGAACTGGAAAACCAGATCCAGGCCGGCCGCAGCGCTGGGATTGAACTTGGCCTTCATGCCCTGAATGGTTTCGTCGACGTTGCTCATCGGATATGTCCCTTTGTTGTCGTGGAATAAACATGCAGCCTCGGGCTGCAGGCGGCTGGAGCTTATCGGTAGGTGACGAGCTCCGGATTTTTCATCAGATCCAGATGTACATGACTATTGAACGTCGCCAGCGCGACATCACGATCACGGAATCTGAGTCGACTGAGTGAGGTGTTGACGATCTGCCAGTTCAATTCGAACGCCTTGATGGGCGGCACACCGATGACCAATTGAAGCAGTGCCGTAATGGTGCCGCCAGATGTGAAGACGGCGATACGGTCTTTTTTGTCTGCCTGGTCGAGTAGCCGGTTCAGGCCGTCCTGAACGCGGTCGATGAAACACTGCCAGCTTTCCAGGTCGTCCTTTTCATGTTCGCCAGACACCCAGCGCTGAATGACGTACTGAAACAGGCGTTGAAATTCGGCCCGGTGATCGGCTGCGTTGGCAAGGATTTGCATAGCCTTGGGTTCGAAGGCCAGCAGATCGGCCATGTGCGCACGAATCACCTCGTCGGCATGAAACTCATTGAAGGCTGGATCTATTTCCAGTGGCGGCAACGGCCTGTCTTGGCAAGAACTCATGCGCTCAAGAGTCGTCTTCGCCGTGTCCTGCTGACGCTCCAACTCTCCACTCAAGCAGCGGTCGAAGCGAATATCCAGTTGGTTGAAATAATTGCCCAACGCAGCTGATTGCTGAAAGCCGAGCGGTGAGAGCACATCGTAGTTGTCCGCGCCAAACGACGCCTGACCATGTCTGATCAGGTAGATACTACCCATGCTCCGCTCCAGGTCCCCTGTTTTCGCGAGGGTAGGGGGATCGTTCTGGAGTGTCAACGATAAATCATACGTTTGTTTGAATTGAGCTCTGCTGGCTCAGATAGACGAGTACTCGGTATGCTTGGCCGGTTTGTGCCACGCTGCGTCTCTGCTGGCGACCCTTTAATCCTAGGAGGATCTGTGGACTTTCTTGCTGACTATGCAAGCTTTCTGGCGAAGACCGTAACCTTGGTGGTTGCTGTGCTGGTGGTGCTTATTGCGCTCGCCTCGTTGCGGCGTGGGCGGTCTCGGCATTCGGGCGGCCACCTCGAAGTCCATAAGTTGAACGACTTTTACAAATCGATGCGTGAGCGCCTCGAGCAATCGTTGGTCGACAAGGATCAGCTCAAGCTGCAGCGCAAGCGTGAGGCCAAAGCCGCCAAGCTGGCAAAGAAAAATCTGGAGAGCCGTCCGCGGGTGTTTGTGCTCGATTTCGATGGAGACATCAAGGCGTCGGCGGTCGACAACCTTCGTCATGAAATTACCGCACTGCTGACCCTCGCTACGCCGCAGGACGAGGTCGTTCTCCGCCTGGAAAGCGGCGGCGGCATGGTTCACGGTTATGGGCTCGCTGCCTCGCAGCTGGTTCGCATCCGTGATGCGGGCGTTCCGCTGACGGTGTGCGTCGACAAGGTCGCCGCAAGCGGCGGGTACATGATGGCGTGCATCGGCCAGAAAATTCTCAGCGCACCTTTTGCAATCCTTGGCTCCATCGGTGTTGTCGCCCAGTTGCCGAACGTGCATCGGCTACTGAAGAAGCACGATGTCGATGTCGAGGTGCTGACCGCTGGTGAATACAAGCGAACTCTGACGATTTTTGGCGAAAACACCGAGAAAGGGCGGGAGAAGTTCCAGGACGATTTGGAAACGACACACGAACTGTTCAAGAATTTTGTCGCGCGGTATCGCCAGCAAGTGTCGATCGATGATGTCGCCACTGGCGAGGTCTGGCTCGGTATCGCGGCCCTCGGCAAGCGGTTGGTTGACGAGTTGAAGACCAGCGATGAATACCTGGCTGCCCGGGCTCGCGAAGCGGACTTATTCCAACTGCATTACGCGGAGAAGAAGAGCCTACCCGAGCGGTTCGGCATGGCCGCCAGCGCTACCCTTGAGCACGGCCTGCTAAAGGGCTGGACACGACTCAATGAACAACGATTCTGGCAATGAGGGGTAACTGATGAGTAGCTTCAAGGCACTTCAAACCAGCGAAAGCGCAGAGGGTCGTTTCGAAACGCGCATCATCGAGCGGGAGGTTAGCGAACTGCCCGCTGGCGAGGTGCTGATTCGCGTCAGCTACTCATCGCTGAACTACAAAGATGCCCTGTCCGCCAGCGGCAATCGCGGCGTCACTCGTAACTACCCGCATACGCCAGGCATCGACGCAGCAGGCATCGTCGTCGAGTCGAGTGCCTCGGGCTACTCCGAAGGTGACGAGGTGATCGTTACCGGTTATGACCTGGGAATGAACACAGCAGGCGGCTTCGGCCAGCTCATTCGTGTGCCGGCGACGTGGGTGATCAAGCGTCCGTCCGGACTCTCCTTGCGTGAAGCGATGGCCCTCGGAACCGCAGGCCTGACCGCTGCGCTTTGCGTGGACAAGCTTGAGCGGGCGGGCCTCGTGCCGGGCGACGCGCCAGTTCTGGTGACTGGCGCGACCGGAGGCGTTGGCAGTATCGCGGTCGCATTGCTGTCCCGGCTCGGCTACAACGTGGCCGCCGTGACGGGCAAAGTCGAACAGACGCAGTTTCTGACCAGCCTTGGCGCCACGCAGGTGATCGAGCGTAGCGTGCTGCAATCCGGCACCGAAAAACCGATGCTCAAGGAGCAATGGGCGGGTGCTGTCGATACCGTGGGTGGCGACATTCTGTTCAACGTCATCAAGTCTCTGCAGCGCGGTGCCAGTGTCGCTTGCTGTGGCCTGACCGCTGGAACGAATTTCCAAGCCAATGTACTGCCGTTCATCCTTCGCGGCGTGAATCTGCTTGGCGTCGACTCGGTCGAGATTCCAAGAAGCACGAAGGCTTCGATGTGGGACAAGTTGTCGACCCAATGGAAGCTACCGAACCTGAATGAACTGGTGCAGGAAATTTCCATGGAAGAACTGCCACAGGCGATCGAGCGAATGCTGGCGGGCCAACAAACAGGACGAATGCTGGTGCGGCTCGACTGAACGCTATTGGCTGTATAGCCAGAACCGATTTCGTTGCGGCAGTTGTTTGCGAGAAGCTAGCGCCACTTCAACGCAACAGGAATTGGTCATGAAAGCACTGGCAGAAAAAATCATGGAAACGTTCGGCAGGAAGCAGCCAGCCAAAGTCGCCCAAATCGAACATCCCAACTTCTGGATGTATCAGTGACAAAAAAACCCGCCAAACGGCGGGTTTTTTGTACAGCTGAATCAGCCCTGTCGGCGACGGAACAGTGGCAGCGGCTCATCCACGGCGGACTGGTACGTCACCGAGAAATCCTTCAGACCTTCCAATGCATCGTAGGGGTCGCGATCGGCGCGTACGGCATAGGCATCGAAACCACAGCGGCGCATGAGAAACAGCTGATCGCGCAGCACGTCGCCAATGGCACGAATTTCCCCTTTGTAGCCGTAGCGTTCACGTAACAGGCGCGCACTGGAGAAATGACGACCGTCAGTAAACACCGGGAAATTCAGCGCCACGACCTGGAAGTGTTCGAGATCGTCGACGATGTCCTCGATGGCTTCGTCGGCCTCCAGCCAGATGCCCAGGCCGCCATCACGCACCTTGAGGGCATGGGCGTGATCGGTCCAAAGCCGCATCGGCACGATTACATCGTCGCTGTTCGGCACGTCCGTCAGGGCGGCGTCACTGGGCAGCAGGTGCCAGGTCTCGTCGACGACCTGATCGTGCTTAATGATTCGCTGCATAGACGCGCTCCTTGAAAGGATCGATGCCGATGCGGCGGAAGGTGTCGAGAAACTGTTCATCTTCGTTACGTTGCTCCACGTAGACGGCAATGATTTTTTCGATGACGTCGGGCATCGCGTCCTGGGCGAAGGACGGGCCGAGGATCTGGCCAAGGGTGGTATCGCGCCCCGAGCTGCCGCCAACCGAAACCTGGTAGAACTCGGCGCCCTTCTTGTCGACGCCAAGGATGCCGATGTGACCGACATGATGGTGGCCGCAGGCATTCATGCAGCCAGATATGTTCAGGTCCAGATCGCCGATGTCGAACAGATAATCAAGGTCATCGAAGCGACGCTGGATGGCGTCGGCAATCGGGAGCGACTTGGCATTGGCCAGCGAACAGAAGTCACCGCCTGGGCAGCAAATGATGTCAGTGAGCAAGCCGATGTTCGGCGTGGCGACGCCCAATTCACGCAGCTCGTGCCATAGCTCGAACAGGCGCGATTGCTCGACGTCGGCGAGGATCATGTTCTGTTCGTGCGAGTTGCGTACTTCGCCGAAGCTGTAGCGGTCGGCGAGATCGGCGATCATGTCCAGCTGCTTGTCGGTGACGTCGCCGGGCGCAACGCCGGTGCTCTTCAGCGACAGCGTGACCGCCGCGTAACCGGGTTTCTTATGCGCTACCACGTTGCGCTCGCGCCAGCGGGCAAAGCCGGTGTGCTCGGCGTCTAGCTGGCGGAGGGCATCGTCCTGATCATCCAGAGTCTTGTATGGAGGATCGACGAAATACTGGCTGACCCGTTGGACTTCCTCATCGTTCAAGGTGCTGGGACCGTCCTTGAGATGTTCCCACTCGGCATCGACACGTTCTGCGAAGACTGCCGGCGTCAGAGCCTTGACCAGGATCTTAATACGCGCCTTGAACTTGTTGTCACGACGGCCATAGCGGTTGTACACACGCAGGATGGCTTCGAGATAGGTCAACAGATGCTTCCAAGGCAAGAACTCATTGATGAAGCTCCCAATGATGGGGGTACGCCCCAAACCACCACCAACAGCGACGCGGAAGCCCAGTTCGCCTTCGGCGTTCTTCACCGCCTCAAGTCCGATATCGTGCACGCCGATCGCCGCGCGATCGCTTACCGCACCGTTGATCGCGATCTTGAACTTACGAGGCAGGCGAACGAACTCTGGGTGGAAGGTCGACCATTGGCGGATGATTTCGCACCACGGACGCGGGTCGACCAGCTCGTCTTTGGCGACACCGGCGAACTGGTCGGTGGTGGTGTTGCGGATGCAGTTGCCGCTGGTCTGGATTGCGTGCATCTGCACCGTCGAGAGTTCGGCGAGAATTTCCGGAACATCCTCGAGATCTGGCCAGTTCAATTGCACATTGGTACGGGTACTGATGTGGGCATAACCCTTGTCGTACTTGCGCGTGATTTCGGCCAGTTTGCGAATCTGTGTCGAGGAGAGCAGGCCATAGGGCACGGCAATGCGGAGCATCGGTGCGTAGCGCTGGATATACAGGCCATTCTGCAGGCGCAGCGGCAGGAATTCAGGGTCGGTCAGTTCACCGGCGAGGTAACGGCGGGTCTGTTCGCGGAACTGGTTGACGCGTTCTTTTACGATCTGCTGATCGTATTGGTCGTAAACGTACATAAGAGTCCTGTTCAGGCTGTCTACAGCTTGTCGCGCGCACGGCCGCGCACCCATCAGGGAGGCAGCAAGATACCAGCTAGCGTTTATACGCAAAAGTGATGTTTGGGAATATGTTTAGAACGAAACGCTGCTTTTTAAGCATTTAAACCGCTTGCCTTGAGCGCCTCGCTTGCGTGGTCTTAACTGCAAGCAGACGAGCTCTCAACAACAAGGGGAAACAGCTTATGTCGGAGCCTTCCAATCAGCGTGGTAATGACAGTAGGGCAGACGCTGCCGCCATTTTCGTTCTGATTCTTCTGGCGGTAGCGACGGCGATTTTCTGGGTCAGCCATCAGTAACGGCAGCGCGCGCCGATTTACAGCCCCACGAGATAGAGCACTAGTTTGACTACGCCGAGAATCACCAAGACAAACACCACGGTAAAACCCAGACCCAGCAGGATGAAGTGACTGGGCTTGCCGTGACTGAAGTCGCGAGCTTGATTCTTGCCGCTTTGCACCCCCAGTGCGCCGGCCAGAATGCTTTGCAGCATTTGCCGCAGGGTTAGAGATTTGCGCTCTTGTTCGTCGCTCATAGACACCTCAAAGCTATCGCCTATCAGAAGTCTAGTCAGTATTCAGCGATGCGGGACGGCACAGGTAATCCCATGGTCCGGGCCTGGGTTCAATGGCCCTTGAACCAGTCCCAAAGGCCAAAGGAATGATTCGGTAGCAGGTTGATGCCGAGTGCCGACTTGAGCAAGTAGAGCACGACCAGTCCCACCAGTACGGAGAAGAACAGGAACAAGGTGATCGCGATGGCTTTGGTCACCAACGACAGGTTGCGCTGGCCCCGCGTCAGCCCGCGCTTGTTACGCCCTCCGACCAGGACGAAATAATACTGGTTGTTCCAAATACGGAAGGTGCCGCGCAGATCGATTTTGTGCCGTGCCCATGAGCGTGTGGCGAAGGCGCTACGAAGTCCTAACAGTTGCTGTTCGGTGAAGCTCTCGCGAAGCGCTTCGGGTAGACGCTGCTTCAAGCCAATGATGAACGGGTCATGCTTTAGCGCAGCGGCGTTTTCAGTAGCTGGGTATAGGGCGGAGCTGTCGTTGTCAGAGTCGGAAGGAAGCATAGCGTCAGGTTTCCGTCAGTACAGGAATTAGACGCAACCTTATGCAACTAACTGGCCGGAACGGGGCTGACGTGGTCGATATGTACCAATTCATGGTGCAGCTCGCTGAAATTAGGCCTAAGCGCTGGGTTGTCCAACATGCATCGGCGCTGCAGAGCCTGAAGTCGTTGAACTTGCAGGCCATCGGTAGCGCCACAGTGCTCCAGCAATTCTTCCAGCAAGCAGCCAAATGCTCGCACTTCGAGTCGCTCGAGCGACTGCCCTTGGGTGCTTTGAGGCGCGTAGAAGGAGGCCGCGCCGAAGTCGCTCAGCAACGTGTTCCCGTTCGGGTCGACCAACAGGTTATGGCCGTATAGATCACCATGAAGAATCCCACGCTGATGAATATGGCTGACCGCCGAGGTCACGCGAGTGGCGATGCGTAGCACTTGGCTAACCGAAAAATGTCGCTCCGTTTCGTAGCAATCGCGGGTGCAGCTGGCGAGCGATGGTGGTCCGGCCAGTGGCTGGTAGGACGATGCGATGAGCTCCATGAGCAAACCCGGCAGTGTATCGGCACTTTCGGCCAGCGGCCCGGCGATACCGATCAGATTGGGATGCTCGCCGGCAGCGATGCATGCGGCCATCTCGCTGTGCGGCAGCCCATCGCTGGTCACATTGCCTTTGAATAACTTGACCGCCATTGGCCGTGGTGCCTGGTTGCCGTACTGCCAATGGGCCTGATGAATGACGCCGGAAGCGCCCTGACCGAGTATGTCACCCAGCGAGATCTCATCACGACCGATCGGCGGCAGCGGATGCCGCCCCAACGTCTCTGCCTCGATCGAGTCGCTGAACGGATTGCCGGCAAATGCGAGCCAGGTCAGCCGAGGCATGCTCAGCAGCCAGTCGGGCAGTGCAGGCAGGCGGTTCGCGGCAATGCGCAGCAGTTCCAGGTGATGACAGCGAGATAGGCCTTCGGGTAGTACTTGCAGTCGATTGCCGGCGAGCATCAGCTTTTGCAGCCGCGTGCAGCGACCTATCTCATCGGGCAGGGATTCGAGCTGATTGTCGGTGAGAATCAACCAGCGGAGCTTGGGTGGCAGCGCCTCGGCGGGCAGACGCTGGATACGGTTGGCCTTGAAACCGATCATCTCCAGATTCAGGCACTTGCCGAGCGCCGCCGGAACCTCGGTGAATGCATTGTCCGAGCAAAACAGAATGCGCAGCTTGTGTAGCCGCCATAGATCAGGCGGCAGGCTGCTGAGTCGGTTGCCCGAAAGGTTGAGGACTTCCAGGCTATCGGCCAGGTCGAAAATCTCGCTGGGAAAGATTTCGAGCTGTTCCGACAGATCCACTCGCGTGGCACCTTTCAGTTGCCCGCTCTTCAGTTGTGCCAGTGTGTGCATGCGGTTTCCGTGCGAGCTGACTGTCGCGGCGAAAAAGAGGTATTGCTGCCAAGGCGGCCAGCGGGTCAGTGCGCTACGACACTGAAGAAACTCCGGCGTTCCGTCAGCCCGTTGATGCAGGCTCTTCCGTTGGTTCTTGCCGTTTACGGATGGCGCGTTCAGCGCGGGCGCGTAGTTGCCCGCAGCCGCCATCGATGTCCTGGCCGGCAGAGTTACGTACCTTGGTCAAAACGCCGTTCTGGTGCAGGTAACGCATGATCTGATGGATGCGATCAGCGGTGGGGCGCTGAAATTCATCGTCGTCGAGGCTGTTGTAGGGAATCACATTCATGATCGCGAATTTCCCCTTGAGCAGCCGGATGATGCCGTCCATTTCGTACTGGCTGTCGTTGATGCCCTTGAGCAGCGTCCACTGGTACTGAATCGGATAGTCGATCAGGCGCGCATAGGTCTCACCCAGTTCGACCAGCTCGGCAGGGTCGAACACCGGTGCTCGGGGCAGCAACTCGCGGCGTAGCGCCGCATCGGTGCTGTGCAGCGATAGCGCCAGCGCAGGACGTATCTTCTGCTGGGGCAAGCGCTCGAATACGCGCGGATCACCCACGGTGGAAAACACCAAATTCTTGTGGCCGATGCCGCCGTCGGTGCCCAGCAGGTCGATGGCTTCGAGCACGTTATCGAGGTTATGGGCCGGCTCGCCCATGCCCATGAACACGACCTTCTTTACCGGGCGGAAGCGCCGCGCAAGGGCGACCTGGGCGACGATCTCGGCACTGCCTAGCTGGCGCAGCAGGCCGCTTTTGCCCGTCATGCAGAACACGCAGCCGACCGCACAACCGACCTGGCTGGAGACGCATAGACCATCGCGAGGCAGGAGGACGCTTTCCACCATCTGACCGTCAGCCAGTTCCACCAGCAAACGCGCGGAACCGTCATTACCTGGATGCTCGGAGCGCAGCCGGGCCAGGCGTTCAATGGTTTCGCTGACGGCGGGGAGGCTGTTGCGTACCGATAGCGGCAGAAAGTCTTCGGTTTTCTGATGCCGGGTACCGATGTCCAGCGCCTGGCCTTTGAGCCAGGCACGCGTGACCCGACCGATGTGGACGGGCTTGGCACCAATTTCGGCGAGCTGTTGGTGAATATCGTGGATGCGCATAAGGCGCGCATTCTAGCCAAAGGGCGCGAGCGGGTCTGTAGTGGGGTAAGCAGCTCCGCGTCTCGATGATCATTCGTTGAAGCGGCGACCGCCCAGTGCAAGGCTGGCCAGCAGCACCGCAAGAAGGCCAAAGGCGAGGGTCAGGGAACCATAGTGAGCAATGATGCCGATCAGCGCCGGGCCGGCCAGCACCCCGGCGAAGCCAATGGTGGTCGCGGCAGTGATGGCCTGATGCACTGGCATGCTGCGCTGCCGGCTCAGGGATGAGATCAGCACGGGCGAGACATTGGCGCAGCCCAGGCCACAAAGGCCATAACCGATGAGCGCAAGTGCCCAGTGTTCGGTCACGAGGCTCAGGGCGATGCCTATCGCCGCAACCAGGCCTCCGAAACCGATCACGCGCGCCGTTCCCAGCGCGTTGACTACGGGGCCGCCGGCGAAGCGGCCGATCGTCACCATCAGTGCGAAGCTTGCATAGCCGAGTCCGCCTTTGGCGGTTTCCAGAGCTTTTTGTTCGGTGAGGTAAAGCGCGCTCCAGTCCAGGATCGCACCCTCGGCCAGATAAACGACGAAGCACAGAGCGCCGACCAGCAGCACCATGCCAGTTGGGCGAATGAAGGCGACCCCGCCGGCCGGTGCTTTGTCCCGCAGAAATCCGGGTGTCACGACAAGGTTCGCCACTGTGATGACGGCAATCATCAACAGGGTACCGGTTAGCGGCGCGAGACCTAGCGTCAGAGCGACGGTGAGTGCCAGTGCACCGCAAATCGAACCCAGGCTGAACATGCCGTGAAAGTTCGACATGTGTCGTTTGCCGGTGTCGCGCTCGATCATTACGCCCTGGATGTTAAGCACCACGTCGATGACGCCAAGACTGCCACCGAAAAAGAACAGCGCCAGTGCGAGCATCCAGATCGATTCGGTCGCGGCCATGCCGCCCAGGGCGACGAGTAATAACGCTACGCTGGAAAGCACGACCGGGCGAATCCCGTAGCGGGTCACCAGCAATCCGGAAAGTGGCATCCATGACAGCGAGCCGATACCGATGCACAACAGTAGCGTGCCGAACAGTGCATCGCTCATTTCGATGCGCTCACGTACGTACGGCACCAGCGGCGCCCAGACGGACAGGCCGAACCCGGCCATGAAAAAGCCGACGCGGGTGGCGCGGCGAGCAACTGGCGAAGCGGCATCGGCAGAGAGACTTGCCGCAGACATGCGCGGTTATCCTTGATCGACAGAATGATGACTGGCGCTGGAGCGCCAGAGCCGATTGTGCAGGCGGCTTGGCGTCGAAGGACAGCGGAAAATATCGTCGCAGACGCGTCAGCGGGTCAATGCGAGCCAGCGCTCGACTCACCCAGTGGCGGATGCGGCCGTGGTAATCTGCGCCTTTGCCAGCAACGCGGTCCGGAGCGGTACATGAAGTTCATTCACCAGCGCGAGCACCTCAACGAAGACGACTTCGTGATCATCGAATGTTCGCAGCCCTGCAATATTCGTCTGATGAACGACAAGAATTTCCGCAGTTTCAGAAATGGCGGCCGACATACCTATCACGGCGGCGCCTTCGACAAGTTTCCGGCAAGGATCAAGGTGCCCAACACGGGATTCTGGAACATCACCATCGACACCGTAACGCGCAAAGCCATCAGCGTTACCCGTAAACCAGCGCTCACGCATTCGATCAAAATCGTCCGTAATTCGCCCTCTGGGCTGAAGTAGCCATTTCGCTCGGATGCGCTTGCGCGTCCGGTTATCCAGCCGACCAAGTGTCATTCGTCGCCCCGTTCGTGTATGCGGCGTTAGCGCTTGCCTTCTGTGCTGCGCCTATTTAGCTTTACATAAAGATTCTTTTATTGGAGCTATCTATGCGTAAGTCGAAGGTTGGCGATCACGTCGATGGCGTGCTCGCTCAGTGGCAGAACGTGCGTCCTGAGAGCGACGCATCGCCGATGGCGATCTTTACGCGTGTATTTCGGCTTTCCAAATATCTCAACCGCAGCATTGCCGCGGTGTTTCGCAAGCATGATCTGCATGACGGCGAGTTCGATCTGCTCGCCACGCTCTATCGTGCCGGTCAGCCACAGGGGCTGACTCCAAACGCGCTTCGCCACGCCGCGGTGCTCAGCTCTGGTGCGATGACCAATCGGCTCGATCGTCTTGAAGCCGCGGGGCTGATTCAGCGTGTCGCCAATCCGGCAGACCGCCGCAGCCTGTTGATCCGCCTCAGCGACGAAGGGCAGGCCGTGCTGCTCGGTTGTCTCGACGAGTACCTGGCGACCCTGCATCGCATGCAGGCGCCGCTCGATCAGGAACAGAAGCGGGCCTTGGCGAGTGGATTGCGCACGCTGCTGCTGGCGCTGGAGGAGCAGGGCGATGACTAACACAATCCATGGCGTTACCCGTGCGCACCTGGGAATGGTGCTCTGGGCGTTGTTCGTTGGTTTGTCCTTTCCCGCGGTGGGGCTGATGAGCGAAGGGCTGCCGCCGCTGCTATTGACCGCCATCCGCTTCAGCATTGCCGCGTTGGCGTTGCTCCCGTTGCTATGGCGACAGGAAGAGCGCTGGCCGAGCCTTCCGGGGCTGCTGCTGTATGCGCTGATGGGCCTGAGTCTGGCTGGCTTCTTCGGCACGATGTTCTGGGCCGCGCACCGTGTCAGCGCGTTGTCGATGGCCACGCTGTTCGTCAGTGTGCCGCTGCTGGCCTACTGCATTGGCCGTGGCTTGGGTGTCGAGCAAGCGGCGGGGCGGCTACTGGCGATCCTCGCGTTGGGCGCATTCGGTGCCCTCGGTCTTGCTCTCGCTGAAAACAACGGGGATCTCTCCGAGCTGAAATTCGGCTTTGGCGAACTGGCATTCTTTTTCGGCTGCATCGCCTCAGCGTTGTATCCGGTGTTGAGCAAGTGGGGCTTGCATCGTGGCGTACTGGCCCGGCAGGCAGGGTTGCGGACTTTCTGGAGTCTGTTCATGGGCGCGATTCTGATCGGTATGCTGGGGCTGATCTGGGAGCAGCCGGCTGCATTGACTCGGATGGACCTGATGGATACGGCGTTGGTCATCTATCTGGGCGTGTTCTCGAGCGGCATGACCTTCTTTCTGCAGCAGCGGGCCACGGCGGTGCTGACACCAGGCGCGGTCACTGCTTATAGCTATCTGGTCCCGTTCGTGTCGATGGTGCTGCTGTTTGTCACCCAACCACAACGGATCGGTTGGCACTGGCTACCGGGTAGCCTGATGGTGGTCCTGGCTATCTCGCTGTTGCTGCGGCGTGGCGAAAGCCATGAATAACCTGCGTCAACCCTCGCTTAGGTCGAGAAAATAGCTGTAGAACTCGTCATCCTTGGCATATCCCAACGACTCGTAGAGGCGCTGGGCGCCGGTATTGGTCTTGGCTGTTTCAAGCGACAGGCCCGTGGCGCCAGTTACGATTGCGTGCTCACGGGCGTGGTTCATTAGCATCCGCCCGACGCCCCGGCCTCGGGCGCTTTCGGCCACATAGAGATCATTCAATATCCACGAGCGGCGCGCGGAGATGGACGAGAAGATGGGGTAAAGCTGAGTGAAGCCTATATAGCTTCCAGCTGCGTCCCTCGCGTAGAAGATCACTGACTCGTCATTACCGATGCGTTCGGCGATAAAGTTGCGGGCCAACTCGAGATTGGAGGGTTGGCCGTAGAACACCCGATAGGCATCGAATAGCCGGGCAACGCCGTCTACGTTGGCATGTTCGGCTCGCTGGATCTCAGGTTGCATGGTTTGCCTTCGCTCTATGGTGGAATAGCGCAACGTTAGCTGAGACGGCTCGCAACGCCAGCCTTGTGCCGGCTCACACCGCGAACAGTTCGTAAAGCGTCCTACCCAGCTCGGCAAACGCCGCGTTGCGGTCGTCGAACGAGGCGACCGTCTCGGTCATATAAATGCTGACGATCAAGGGATGTTGTTGCGGCGGCCAGATGACGGCCACGTCGTTCATGGTTCCGTGATCGCCTCCACCGGTCTTGTCGCCGATCCTCCAACTGGCTGGCATGCTGGCTCGCAACTTGGCATCGCCAGTTTTGTTGGCTACCAGCCAATCAGTCAGCTGTTGTTGTGATGAAGCGGAGAGGGCACCCCCGAACAACATGACATCGACGCAGTGCGCCATGGCGGCTGGCGTCGTGGTATCTCGCGGATCGCCGGGTGTCGCTTCGTTGAGCTCGGTTTCCCAGCGATCGAGCCGGGTCATCGTGTCGCCGAGCGACCGAGCAAATTCGGTGACCCCACCTGGCCCGCCGATCTGCTCGAGTATGAGGTTGCCCGCCGTGTTGTCGCTGTGCGTCAACGCAGCCTCGCAAAGCTGAGCGAGGGTCATACCATCACCACCGGCCTGGCTTTTCGTAATCGGCGAGTAGTCGACGACATCGGCAATCTCGAAACGGATGATCCGATCGAGTTGCTCTCGACCTGCATCCACTTGAGCCAGCAGGCTACCTGAGGCGAGCAGCTTGAAGGTACTGCACATGGGGAAGCGCTCATCTGCCCGGTACGCCCAGTGCATAGCGTGCGAGCTTCTGACTACCGCGCCGATGCGAGCACCGAGTCTGGCTTCCAGCTCCATTACCTTACGGATGAAGACGTTTTCCGAGGCATCGTTCGTACCGCTATCCGAAAGCATGGACGCGCAAACGCTACCGGCGGCGAGGCTGGCTGCAGCTGAGATAAGACGCCGTCTCGTTAGGCTCAATGAAGAATCACTTGGAAGTCAGATCGCGAAAAGATGGTAGGCAGTTGCGCTCCAAGTACCTGAGCAAGCGAAGTAGCATAGAGGCCCGGAGTGCCTGCAGGCCGGCTTGTAGGACCCTGGAATCGACCGGGTGCGCGCGACGTCTGCTTTAGTCAGGATTTGCTGGCGCGCATGAACCGTTTGTTCCGTTGTCATTCGTCTTCGCTGCAAGCGCTGATCGCACCCAGGCATTTGAGGCGATGTTGAGGCGGTTCGCCGAGCATCCAGCTGTCATCTTCGACATCGTGTTGCGCTTCCATCACGGCGTTGTAGCTGAACGCCCATCGGCGCCGTTCACGCCCGTCCAGCGACTCGATCCGCAGCACTATTTCTTCGCTAGAAAAGGGCTCGTCGGCGAGCGCTGCTGCTTCGGCGCGATCCAGCAGTTCGTCGTTGAGACTGAATTCGAATGCATGCAGTCCGTCGATTTCGAGCATGTCGGCATTTTCGAGCTGGTCAAGGAGATAGAGGGGCGAGGCGGGCATGGTTGGTGTCCACATAAACGACAGGATAAATAGGTAGGAGCGGCTCGCTAACTGCGCAGCAGGGGCCCTTCAGTATGTGCCTTTACGAGCGAGAGCCACACGTTACTCCCGCTCGTACAGGCCAACATTGCTTCGTTAGTCGTCGTATCCCAGGTTAGGCATCAACCAGCGCTCGGTCACGGCCAGTTCCTGACCTTTGCGTTTGCTGTAGCTTTCGGTCTGATCCTTGTCGATTTTGCCGACCGCAAAGTATTGCGCCTGCGGATGTGCGAAGTACCAGCCGCTGACGGCTGCCGTTGGGAACATCGCGAAATGTTCGGTCAGCGTGACCTGGCTGATGCCATCGGCATTGAGCAACTGGAACAGGGCGCTCTTTTCGGTATGGTCGGGGCAAGCGGGGTAGCCGGGTGCAGGGCGGATGCCTTTGTATTGTTCCTTGATCAGTTCCTCATTGCTCAGCTGCTCTTCCGGCGCATAGCCCCACCAGGACTTGCGCACCTGCTCATGCAGCCATTCGGCACAGGCTTCGGCCAGGCGATCGGCGAGCGCTTTCACCATGATCGAGTTGTAGTCATCGCCGGCTTCCTGATAGGCCTTGGCGACCTCTTCGGCCCCGATGCCGGCAGTGGTAATGAAGCCGCCAATATAGTCAGTCACGCCACTGTCCTTCGGCGCGACGAAATCGGCCAGGGAGAAGTTCGGCTTGCCGTCGGTCTTCACCGTCTGCTGGCGCAGATGGTGCAGGGTTGCCAAGGTTTCTCCGCCGTCGGCAAAGACTTCGATGTCGTCTTCGTCGACCTGATTGGCGGGCCAGAACCCGAATACGGCACGAGCCTTAATCAGCTTTTCGTCGATCAACTTGTTGAGGATCGCCTGAGCATCACCAAACAGTGCGGTAGCGGCTTCACCGACGACTTCGTCCTCGAGAATGCGTGGATATTTTCCGGCCAGATCCCAGGCAATGAAGAACGGCGTCCAGTCGATGTAATCGACCAGGGTGCGCAGGTCGATATCCTCAAGCACCTTCCGACCCGTGAAGGTCGGTTTGATCGGCGAGTAATCGCTCCAGTCGAACTTGGGTTTGGCGGCGATGGCTTTGGCGTATGTGAGGCGTTCGGTGCGGGCGCTGCGGTTGGCGGTGCGCTCGCGGATCATCGCGTATTCTTCGCGAGTTTTCGTGGCGAAGGCCGGCTTCAGTTCCTTCGACAACAGCGTCGTGGCGACACCCACCGCGCGCGAGGCGTCGGTGACGTAGACCACGGCATCGTTCTTGTAGTGTGGATCGATCTTTACAGCGGTGTGGGCCTTGGACGTCGTAGCACCGCCGATCATCAGGGGCAGGCTGAAGTTTTGGCGCTGCATTTCCCTGGCCACATGCACCATTTCATCCAGCGACGGGGTGATTAGACCGGACAGGCCAATGATGTCGCACTTCTCGGCGATGGCGGTCTGCAGAATTTTCTCCGCCGGGACCATCACGCCCATGTCGACCACGTCGTAGCCGTTGCAACCGAGCACCACGCCGACGATGTTCTTGCCAATGTCATGCACGTCGCCCTTGACCGTGGCCATGAGGATCTTGCCCTTGGCCTCTGGCTTATCGCCTTTTTCAGCTTCGATGAATGGGATCAGGTGCGCGACCGCCTGCTTCATCACGCGCGCCGATTTGACCACCTGCGGCAGGAACATCTTGCCCGAACCGAACAGGTCGCCGACCACGTTCATGCCGGCCATCAGCGGACCTTCGATAACCTCAATAGGACGGGCGCATAGCAGACGGAATTCTTCGGTGTCTTGGACGATGTGCGTGGTGATGCCCTTGACCAGGGCATGTTCCAGTCGTTTCTCGACGCTATAGCTACGCCACTCCTCGGTTTCCGCTTCCTTGACACTGCCATCGCCCTTGAACTCATCGGCAATGGCCAGTAGCGCCTCGGTGCCATTGGGCGTGCGATTGAGCACCACATCCTCGACGGAATCACGAAGCACCTTTGGAATTTCGTCATAAATCTCCAGCTGTCCGGCGTTGACGATGCCCATCGTCAGGCCGTTCTGGATGGCGTAATAGAGGAAGACCGAATGGATCGCCTCGCGCACCGGGTTGTTGCCGCGGAACGAGAACGACACGTTCGACACGCCGCCGGAAGTCAATGCGTAGGGAAGGTTGTCGCGGATGTAGGCGCAGGCTTCGATGAAATCCACGGCGTAGTTGTTGTGTTCCTCAATGCCGGTGGCGATGGCGAAGATGTTCGGGTCGAAAATGATGTCTTCCGGCGGGAAGCCCACCTCGTTGACCAGAATGTCGTAGCTGCGCTGGCAGATCTCGCGCTTGCGTGCGGCGGTGTCGGCCTGGCCGGCCTCATCGAAGGCCATTACCACCACGGCGGCGCCGTAGCGCTTGCACAGGCGGGCATGATGCTTGAAAGCCTCGACGCCTTCCTTCATGGAAATCGAGTTGACGATGCCTTTGCCCTGGATGCATTTCAGGCCCGCCTCGATTACCTCCCATTTGGAGGAGTCGATCATGATCGGCACGCGGGAAATGTCGGGTTCGCCGGCGATCAGATTGAGGAAGGTCACCATGGCCTTCTTCGAATCCAGCATGCCCTCGTCCATGTTGATGTCGATCACCTGGGCGCCGGCTTCTACCTGTTGCAGGGCGACTTCCAGGGCTTCGGTGTAGTTTTCCTCGCGAACCAGGCGGGCAAATTTTGCCGAACCGGTGATGTTGGTCCGCTCGCCAACGTTGACGAACAGCGAACTGCGGTCAATCGTGAAAGGCTCCAGGCCTGACAGCCGGCACGCCTTAGGTATATCGGGGATTGCTCGCGGCGCGTATTTGGCGACGGCTTTGGCAATCGCCTCGATATGGGCGGGCGTCGTGCCGCAGCAACCGCCGACGATATTGAGGAAGCCGCTGGCGGCAAACTCTTCGACGACCCGAGCCATTTCTTCGGGACTTTCATCGTACTCACCGAAGGCGTTCGGCAAGCCGGCGTTGGGGTGCGCCGAAACATGGGTCTCGGCCTTGTTCGACAGCTCTTCCAGATAGGGCCGCAGCTCCTTGGCGCCCAGCGCGCAGTTCAATCCGACGGAGATCGGTTTGGCGTGACGTATGGAGTTCCAAAAGGCCTCGGTGGTTTGTCCGGACAGCGTGCGGCCGGAGGCATCGGTGATGGTGCCGGAGATCATGATCGGCAACTCGAAGCCGAGCTCTTCGAACACGCCTTGTACGGCAAAGATTGCGGCTTTCGCGTTGAGCGTGTCGAAGATGGTCTCGATCAGAATCAGATCCGAGCCGCCTTCGATCAGGCCGCGGGTGGCTTCGGTGTAGTTCTCCACCAATTCATCGAAGGTGACGTTGCGATAGCCCGGGTTGTTCACGTCGGGCGATAGCGAACAGGTGCGGCTGGTCGGGCCGAGCACGCCGGCGACGAAACGGGGTTTGTCCGGTGTTTCCGCCGTCTTCGCATCGGCTGCCTGGCGGGCGAGGCGGGCGCCTTCGACGTTCAACTCGTAAACCAGCTCTTCCATGCCGTAATCAGCTTGGGACACGCGGGTGGCGTTGAAGGTATTGGTTTCGACGATATCCGCGCCGGCGTCGAAGTACGCCGTCTCGATCGCGCTAATGGCGTCAGGGCGAGTGAGGATCAACAGGTCGTTGTTGCCTTTGAGATCCTGCGGCCAATCGGCGAAACGCTCGCCGCGGTAATCGGACTCCTCCAGTTTGTAGCTCTGGATCATGGTGCCCATGCCGCCGTCGAGAATCAGGATGCGCTCCTTGAGCGCCTGCTGGAGTGCCTGGAGACGGGCGTTGCGGTCAAACATGGGAACTACCTGGAGCTGATTACGGGACCGGGAATGATAACAAAGCTGCACGCTTTTTGATCGCTCGAGGATTTGAATGAGATTTGCTCATGTTGAGTTGCGGAGCGGAAGGGATGAATCCACGCTTAAATAACCGAGGCGTAAAAGCAGGACAACGTTGCGCTGCAAAGCGAGCGCAAGCCACCGGGATCATGGTCATGGCGGTATTTCCTACTAAAACGCTAGGACTTTATCCTGCGCATTGGTTGGCGTACACTGCCGGGCATGTATGAGAGGAGTTCCCATGAGCGCCATTACCATTACCGAAGCTGCACACGATTACTTGGCCGAGCTGCTCGAAAAGCAGAACACCACCGGAATTGGCATCCGGGTCTTCATCACTCAGCCCGGTACGCCATACGCCGAAACCTGCATCGCTTATTGCAAGCCTGGGGAAGAAAAGCCGGATGACGTTGCGATTGCGCTAAAGCGTTTCACGGCGTGGATCGATGGTGTCAGCGAGCCCTTTCTGGAAGACGCTTTGGTGGATTACGCCACCGATCGCATGGGCGGCCAGCTGACCATCAAGGCACCCAATGCCAAGGTGCCCATGGTCAACGAAGACAGCCCGTTGAACGAGCGAATCAACTACTACCTGCAAACCGAAATCAACCCGGGGCTTGCCAGCCACGGTGGCCAGGTCACTTTGATCGACGTGGTCGACGAAGGAGTGGCTGTGCTGCAGTTCGGCGGCGGCTGCCAAGGATGTGGACAGGCTGACGTTACGCTCAAGGAAGGTATCGAAAAAACTCTGCTGGAGCGGATTCCCGAGCTCAAAGGCGTGCGTGACGTAACTGACCATACCAATCGTGATAACGCCTACTATTAAGGCTTAACCGCCTAAACGGTGGGCGTTTCCGCCAGTTGTGTGGCTAAATGCTATTACCGTTGTGTGTCGCCGCCACGGCGCTCGTTTGCTGGGATAAGCTGTTCAGGTTCTGGAGGCTGACCACGTGAGCGAGCGCTGCATGTCTGCCGTTTCCCTTTTGATTTGCGATGATTCGAGCCTGGCGCGCAAGCAGCTACTGCGTGCGCTTCCGGCTGCCTGGCCACTGGATACTCACCAGGCGTCGAGTGGCCGTGAGGCGCTCGAACGTATTCGTGAAGGCGGTATCGATGCGCTACTGCTCGATCTGACGATGCCGGACATGGACGGTTATCAGGTGCTTGGCGCGCTTCGCGACGAATGCCTCGAATGCAAAGTCATCGTCATCTCGGCGGACGTTCAGGACGAGGCCGTGCGACGCGTGCTGGAGTTGGGTGCGCTTGCATTCATCCGCAAACCCGCCGATCCGGTACATCTGCAACAGACGCTGGCAAGCTTAGTGTTGTTAGGCGATGAAATGCCTTCGCTTGGTCAAAGGAATACCGGACAGATCCCATTTCGCGACGCGTTTCGCGAAGTGGTGAACGTCGCGATGGGACGTGCAGCAGCGCTCCTGGCGCGAGTTCTCGGCGTTTTCGTTCAGTTGCCTGTTCCCAATGTGAACATTTTCGAAGTCGGCGAACTGCATATGGCGCTTGCCGACGCGGCTCAAGGGGACAAGCTCACGGCCGTCTGCCAGGGATATATTGGCAGCGGTATTGCCGGCGAGGCGTTGCTGATCTTTCATGACTCGGAAATGGCCGATATGGCGGTCTTGATGGGCACGGAGGATTACCGCGAACTTGAGATGCTGCTCGATCTGTCGAGTCTGTTGATCAGCGCATGCCTGAGCGGTATCGCCGATCAGATCGATGTCGTGTTTTCCCAGGGGCATCCGCAAGTGCTGGGCCAGCACGCCTCGATCGATGAGCTCATCCGCGTGAACCGCCAACGCTGGAAAAACACCCTTGCGGTGGAAATCAGCTACAGCATTGAAGCTCACGATGTACATTTCGACCTGCTGTTGCTGTTCACCGAAGATTCAGTTGAGCTGCTGTCCCGTAAACTCGCGTACCTGATGGACTGAGCATGTCCGACTCGAACAATCTGAGCGAACTTCACTGGCTGCTGGCAATCGTTCAGAGCATTGACGTTGGGGTTGTGGTGCTGGATCGCCAATACCGCATCGATGTGTGGAATACGTTCATGGAGAACCGATCCGGGCGGTTACCCGAAGAAGCACGAAAGAAATCATTCTTCGAGCTGTTTCCGGAAGTCGACGAGCAGTGGTTCCGGCGTAAGGTAGAGAACGTCGCAACGCTCGGCACGCCTTCATTCACCGTCTGGGAGCAGCGTCCGTACCTGCTGCGGTTCAAGAATTACCAGCCGATCACCGGGCTAGAAGATTTCATGTATCAGAACACCACACTGCTGCCGTTGAAGGGGCTCGGCGGCGGTATCGAGCAGATTTGCCTGATCATCTATGACGTGACCGATGTCGCAACCAACCGCCGCCAGCTGCAAGCGGCGAACCGGGAGCTGCAACGGCTATCGAGCACCGACCGCCTGACAGGTCTGTTCAACCGAGGGCATTGGGAAGAGATGCTGCGTCAGGAATATGCACGGCATCGCCGCTACGATCGCAACGCGGCGCTGGTGATGTTCGACATTGACCATTTCAAGAAGATCAACGACACCTACGGCCATCAGACTGGCGATGCCGTTATCCAGCAAACGGCTGACGTCATTCGTAACAGCATGCGGGACGCTGATATCGCAGGGCGCTACGGCGGCGAAGAATTCGTGGTGTTGCTGCCCGATACCGATAGTGAGGGCGCAGTATCAGTCGCCGAAAGGCTGCGTCAATCCATCGAGGCGCTTGAAGTTGTCTACGAAGGTCATAGCATTCGCTTTACCGTCAGCCTTGGCGTCGCCGATCTCAGCCAGCCCACAAGTGGCTATGCGCAATTGATCGAGCGGGCCGATAGCGCGCTGTATGCCTCCAAATCAGCGGGGCGCAACCGGGTGACGCTTTACCAGTAAGTGCGTCACACCGGATTGCGGTCGGTAAGAAAATTCAGAAGCGTGACCTCCGCGCTGCTCAACCATTTACGTTTTCGCGCTTTGGGCAGCCGCGCAAGTTCACCGGAAACAAAGGCATCGAGCACGTCGGGGTGTATGTAGCACTGGCGACACACCGCTGGTGTGTTACCCAGCTGTCGGGAGACATCCTTGACCGTTTCGACCAGATTGCGGCGCGCAACCGCTTCCGGTTGCCAATCACACTTTCGCAAATACTCAAGGGCCAGCGCGCTGCCTGCCCAGGTGCGATAGTCCTTAGCCGTGAAGTCGCCACCGGTCATATCCTGCAGGAATTGATTCACGTCGCTTGAACTGACCGGATGGCACTGACCGTCTTCGTCCAGATACTGGAAGAGATGTTGGCCGGACAGCTCCATGCAGCGGCGCATGATGCGCGCCAGTCTCTGATTCCTCAGCGTGACCTGATGCTCTACGCCGCTCTTGCCGCGAAATTGAAAGCGAATCGCCGCGCCCCGTACATCCACATGGCGCGTGCGCAACGTCGTCAGACCGTAGGAGCGATTGTCCCGCGCGTATCGTGAGTTGCCGACACGGATCAACGTCGATTCGAGCAGTTGCACGACAAGCGCCATGACCTTCTCCCGCGGCATGCCGCGCAAGGACAGTTGTTGCTCCAGGCGAGCACGCAGCCTGGGTAGGGCCGCACCGAACGCCAAGATGCGTTCGTACTTGTTGCTGTCGCGAATTTCCCGCCAGCGAGCGTGATAGCGATATTGTTTGCGACCGCGTGCATCGCGCCCGGTGGCCTGCATATGGCCTTGCGGATCTGGGCATATCCAGACGTCGGTATAAGCGGGAGGAATAGCCAGCTTGTTGATCCGCGAAATCTCTGCCGCATCACGAATGCGCTCGCCGCTTGGCAAAAAGTACGCAAATTTCCCTCTCAACACGCGGCGACTGATGCCGGGACTGCGGTCGTCGACGTAATGAAGATCGGTAGGAAGCGGGGGGCACAGGGGAGTGCCCGTATCGTGCTGCTCGTCCGCTGGCACCGGGCGCACGCCTTCCGCCGAGCCTAGAGGAGTCTCACTGCTCTGATCGACCAGCATTCGAAACTCCTCTTTCAAACATCATTCGGCCCCGGACGGCGTGGCCGGCAAGCCTGGTCAGGGACCGCAACATACCCGGCGAGAGCCGGCGCATAGTGCGATCAGCTTTCCTTTTCCTGGCTGTTACGCATTAACAGCCTTATCGCGGCTACCAACTCGTCGATCGCTTCGCGATAAATCGCAGGATCCGCGCTTGTCTCAGCATGGTCAGCGTGCTTTCGTGCGGTTTCGAGATGTTCATTTATCGAGGAATAGTCGCCTAGCATAGGAATGCTCCTGAATCGCGAGTGAAAAGCGCAGCCGCGCTGCGTGACTCGTCGCGCGGACCGTCTTTATAAGTGACCGATGTAGGCGGAGTGGGTTCGTGCCGCATGTCAGCGCAAGCGCGGATTGCTCAGCGCAATGCACCAGTGCTGGTTCTGGCAACGAGGACAAGTCGCCTGCTGCTGTTCGCCGATCACTTGCGGGTATCCGCAGCGCGTGCAGGCATATAGACCGCTGGAGGGCGCCTGCTGATAGGCAGGCCGGTACTCTGTGGGTAGAACCGGTAACCCGGGGCGTATCGAGTCGTCGTCGTTGAAAAAAAGGCTCACGTCGCCGTCTGTTTCAAGAATGCCCAGGCGAACCTGCCCCAGGTGCTCGACGCCTTGCTGGCGCAACTCCATGAAGAATTCATCGGACGAAATGTTCAATCCTTCCAGGCTGTTCAGCTCATACAGCCCGTCCTTGATGATTGTTACCGGCTTGCCTTCCATCCAGTTTGAGAATCGCTCGCTGTGGCCCGACGCCCATACCGTGAGCCGGTAAAGCCCCAACAGAGTAATGAACACCGCGGCAACGGGCAGCAGCGGCACATCCTCATAAAACGACACATCACCGGCGGCGGAACCGAGGGTCAGGATCACTACCAGTTCGAACAGCGACAGCTGCCTGATACCGCGACGCCCGCTGATCTTCAAAAACAGAAAAACCGCACAGAAGGCAAAAAACGCCCGTAGCGCCACCTCAGCGATAAACATCGGAGGAAAGCTATCCAGCAGCATGCGCTGCCAATCGAAAGGAGTCATTCAGTGTCTCGGCAGGTGAGGGTGGTTATCCGGTGATACCCGGTTGCTCAGGCATGGACCACGGGCTCAGCGATATTCCGTCCTTGCTGAGCTGCAGACGCGCATGTTCCAGCAGCCCGGCGAGGTGCAGCGGCGTCGCGTATTGGGAGCGTGCGATATGCGCAATGGAAAGAACTTCATCGCCCGCTGCGTTGGTTACTCGCAGCGAAAAGCTGGCGTCCTCATGATCCGCCACGGTGGTGACGTGGCAGGGTAGAAAGGCCATCTCGCTGATACGCATGGCTTCGTCGAGTGTGAGCTGTTGACTGGTCATGGTTCCGCTCCCTCGTGATAGCTGCTCAGCTTGCGGGGGCGACATCGAAAACGAGGTCTACGCCATCACCGCTACCGTCCCCGACGACCGAACCCACCACTGGTTTGTGCGTTACCTTGCGCCCTTCATAGAACTCGCTCAGCCGCCGTTGCGCGACTTCGCACACATGATTGAGCAGTCCGGTGAATTGAGCATCGCGGGGAATGATGAATTTCAAAGTAATGCAATGCGCTTCGGGACCTTCTGGCAGATTTGCCAGCCCGCTGCTATGCCACTGATCATTGACGTAGGCTTCTGCACCTTTCATGGCTCGCTCCTTTTGATTCACTTATTGCTGGGACCGTGAAACAGGCGAATGGATCAGTCGAACAAGCGGGGCGGCGATGCGTGGTGGTACCGCGAACACAACGCAAAAGGCCCGGCGCTTACGCAGCCGGGCCTTTTGCTTTCGAAGCCGATGCTTATTCGGGCATGTGCCAGGGGGCGAAGTGAACGCCCTGACGGCTCAGGTCGGCCCGTGCCTGCTCTAAGGATTTGCCAAGCTTGACCGGATCGGAATAGACATTGCTGGACAGTTTGCAATGGCCGACAGCGCGAGACTCGCTGCCATCCACGACGGTGATGCTGAGGTCGCCGTTGCCTTCGAGCAGCGTCCAGGCGACGCACTGGAACGGCTTGAAGGCGCGGTCAGTAATAAGAAGGGCGTCGTTGAAACGAAGGGGGCTGTTCATGGGGGCATGTCTCTCTAGGTGATACCAAAATTCGGATTGAGCCTGCCGCCAGGCTGCCGGCATTGGCTTACATATCCATTGATGTACACAGAGGACTGATAAGTCACACAGACAGTTCGTAATTGCTGGAGATTTTTGCAATTAGCCGAAGGTATAGGATTAGTTGCGGGCGCGAGGTTTGGATTAATCGGGCCATGAAAGCCTGATGCTGCCTGGCCTGCAGCAGTTCAAGGGCAGTCATCTTTACGCTTGGCGTTCCGTTTTGAGTACTTGGAGCGTGGCGAAAAGTCGCAGTAGATGGTCGAAATAAAAAAGGCCAGTTCCTTTGGGAACTGGCCATACGAACTATCAGCGGTAAGTCTACGGTCAGACTTTGAATTGCTTGAGCAATCGATTCAACTGTTCTGCCAAATCACCAAGTTGTTTGCCTGCCGCGCTCGATTGTTCGGCAGCCAGGGTGCTTTCCTGCGCCAGTCCGGCTGCCTGAGTGACGTTCTGATTGATGTCCTCGACGACGTGGCTCTGCTGTAACGTCGCACTGGCAATCGAAGCATTCAGACCTGACAGATTGCGCAGCGCCTGAGCGATCTGGCCAAGGCTCTCACCGGCCTGACTGGCCTGTTCAACTGTAGCCTGTGAGGCGCGACTGCTATTCATGATGACGGTGACTGCAGCTCCCGAGTTCTTCTGCAGGCGTTCGATCATCGTGTGAATTTCCGCTGTCGAGGTCTGGGTGCGCTGCGCCAACAGGCGGACCTCGTCAGCCACAACGGCAAAACCGCGTCCCTGTTCGCCGGCACGTGCCGCCTCGATTGCGGCGTTTAGCGCGAGGAGATTGGTCTGTTCGGCAATCGACCCGATGACTTCGAGGACCGAGCCGATCTGGGTGGTTTCTTCGGCCAGCGATTGAATCACCCCAACCGCCTCTTTGATCGTCGTCGACAGTTGATCGATTTGTTGCAGGCTGGCGTCGATATTGCGCTGCCCTAGATCGGCCTGCTTCTCCGCGTCGTTCACCTCGTTCGAAGCATGCTCGGCATTCTTTGCCACTTCCTGTACCGCGTAAGTCACTTCGTTGATGGCCGTGGCGACCAGCTCCATCTGCTGGGATTGCTGCTGGCTTTGTTTGTGGGCCTGGCCGGCCAGCCCACCGAGGGCGTTGGATGACTGGTCTAGCGAGCCCGACGTTTCGAACAGTTGGGTGATGACCGTACGGAGCTTTTGGGTAAAGGTGTTGAAGTCACGACTCAAGGTCGTCAACTCGTCATTGCCCGAGACGTCGAGGCTACGCGTGAGGTCGGCTTCGCCGCTGGCTATGTTGGCCATGGCTTGCATGGAATCGCGCAGCGGTTTGGTAATGCTGCGGATCAGAATGGCGACCAGCACGGCCATCAGCGAGGCGATCACCAAGCCAATGATCGAAAAGCGAACCACATAACGCTGGAACTCTGCCTCGACATCGTCAACATAGATGCCCGTGCCGATGATCCAACCCCAGGGCTTGAACAGTTCGACATAGGAAATCTTCGGTACGGGATCTACCTCTCCCGGCTTCGCCCATTGATAGTCCACCAGACCCGCGCCCTGACGCTGTGCAACCCGAACCATTTCGTTGAACAGCTCCTTGCCGTTCGGATCCTTGGTCTTGGACAGGTCCTGGCCATCGAGCTCCGGCTTCATCGGATGCATGAGCATTGTTGGCTTCATGTCGTTGATCCAGAAGTAATCGTCCTGCCCATAGCGGAGCAGGCGAATCTGGTCCATCGCCGCCTTTTGCGCCTCGGCAGTACTCAGCGAGCCGTTCGCTTCGAGTTGCTGGTAATGGCTGAGAATGCCGTTGGCGGTCTCGACGATGTTTTGCGTCATGACCTGCTTGCCTTTGTACAGGTCGGTCCGCACTTGCTGGATCATCAACAGGCCCAGGATGAAAAGCATGGCGATTGCTAACGCCGGGATCAGCCAAAGGCGTTTGCTGATCGGAAAATTTCTTAGCAGATTCATGAGTTTGTATGCTCCTGTTGAAGACTTCTCTTAATTATTATTCGTGCATTGCTTCGCAGGGAGCTTGGCGCCGTGCCTGCCTGATGAGTCGCAAGACCCCAGCGTCTACTGCTGGGCCATCGAATAGCTTTTCGGCTGCTCTAAAAAAAAGATGAGCGCCGCATGTCGATGCATTGAATTTACTTGGCACCAACGAGTCAGAACAGCGCCCTGAGTGGCTATCTGACATATACCTTCGTTGCATATTCGAGCGCGGTGGTCTGCACCGCTATTGGGGAGTAGATGGATCTTTGGGTTGCTTTTCAGGCGTTGCTTCTAGGGGTGGTTGAGGGCATCACGGAGTTCCTGCCGGTCTCCAGCACCGGACACCAGATCATCGTTGCCGACCTGATCGGGTTCGGTGGCGAACGGGCGCTTGCTTTCAATATCATCATTCAGCTGGGCGCGATTCTGGCTGTGGTTTGGGAATACCGCCGCAAGATCATCGACGTCGTGGTCGGCTTGCCTAAAGAGCGGCAAGCGCAGAAGTTCACCGCCAATCTGCTGGTGGCATTCATGCCGGCTGTGGTACTGGGTGTGGCCTTCGCTGACCTGATTCATGAATATCTGTTCAACCCAATCACCGTGGCGACCGCGCTGGTCATCGGTGGCGTGGTGATGCTCTGGGCGGAAAAGCGCCGGCATGAAGTGCAAGCCGAAACCGTCGACAACATGCGCTGGACCCACGCGTTGAAGGTCGGTTTCGCTCAATGCCTTGCGCTTATTCCGGGTACCTCGCGCTCTGGCGCCACCATCATCGGTGGTCTGCTATTCGGACTGTCGCGCAAGGCAGCTACCGAGTTTTCTTTCTTTCTGGCGATGCCGACCATGGTTGGCGCCGCAGTGTACTCGGGCTACAAATACCGCGAGCTGTTCCAGCCGGGCGACTTTCCGGTGTTCGCGATAGGCTTCGTCACATCGTTCATCTTCGCGATGCTGGCGGTACGGGCATTGCTGAAATTCATAGGCAACCATAGCTATGCGGCATTTGCCTGGTACCGAATCGTCTTCGGCATCATCATCCTGGCGACTTGGCAGTTCAGCCTGATCGACTGGAGCACCGCGGCGGGTTGAGCGCCTGAAGGCCATTGCTGAAGGAGCGCTCCGTGCACGAATACGAACACCAACTGCTGTCGGTCAATGGCATTACGCTTAGCGTTTATAGCGCCGGGCCGACAGAGGGCCTAGTGGCCTGGTTGCTGCACGGCTTCCCTGAAAGCTGGTACTCGTGGCGACATCAGATTCAGCCGTTGGCCGACGCAGGCTACCGGGTGCTGGTTCCGGAGATGCGCGGCTACGGCCAAAGCAGCGCCCCGGATGACGTTGCGGATTACGATCTGATCACCGTATGTAGCGATATCCAGGCAGCGATGGACCAGCTCGGGCACCGCTCGGTGGCCGTGATAGGGCATGACTGGGGTGCACCGGTTGCATGGCACCTGGCACTCCTCGAGCCGGAGCGGGTCCGCGCCGTGGCTGCCATGGCCGTACCTTATGGCGGCCGCCCGAAGAAGCCCGCCATCGACATCATCCGCAGCCAGTTCTCCGATCGCTTCCACTACATCCTTTATTTTCAGCAGCCAGGCGTTGCCGAGGCCGAGCTGGATCCGGACATTCCGCGCACCTTGAGGATGATGATGCATAACACCTCGGCGGCCGTCCCGAAGAACTTTTTCCTGCAAGACAAGCCTGCCGGCAGCACGCTCTATCTCGGCATGCAGGATCCCGGCTCGCCGCCGGCTTGGTGTGATCCGGAAGCCTTTGCCGTCTACGTACGGACCTTCGAGGGGCGTGGATTTCGCGGTGCGCTGAACTGGTATCGGAATTTCGAACGTAACTGGGAGCGAACCGCGCCGCTGGCCGAGCGCAAGGCCGAGCAGCCAGCACTTTTCCTGCTGGGCGACAAGGACCCGGTAGGCACGCTAGAAGCGCATACGCTGCAGAAGATGCCCTCCTGGGTCCCAGACCTCGAGCAGCACCTGCTCAGCGACTGTGGCCACTGGGTACAGAGCGAGCAGCCCGAACAGGTCAACCGACTGTTGCTGGGTTTCCTCGAGCGCCGCTACGCATCACCCCGATAAGCGGTTGGGGCGGCTCGTCATGAACCGAGCGACGCATTAGAATCCCGGTCCCTGCCAACCGGATCACCCGTCATGGAATTACGCGGTCAGCTTAAAAGCTGGGATGACCAAAAAGGATTTGGCTTCATCCGGCCAGAGCAGGGTAGTGGTGATGTCTTCGCCCATATCTCGGCCATGCGTGGCGTGCGTCGCCCGGTGCAAGGCGACCGGGTGCTGTATCTGAGCGAACCCGACAAGGCCGGGCGCCTGCGTGCTACGCATATCCGGCTTGATGCGCCGCTTTCCCTCGACGAACCAGCCATACGCCGCAAACCGTCCCTGCCGAAATCCCGCCCCACGCAGTCTGTGAAGCCCGCGCCGCGCGCACGCCGTAACGGTCCGTTGCAGCAGCCGCTATTGAAAGCGCTGGGGTTGTTCCCGCTCTGTCTGCTGCCTGCGCTCGGCAGCCTTCGATTGGCGGAGCAGGGCAGCAACTGGCCGCTGTTCGCATACGTACTGGCTAGTTTGCTGGCCTTTGGGCTGTATCTGCATGACAAACGCCGCGCGTTGCGCAGTGGTTGGCGCACACCCGAGGCGCGGCTGCATCTGGTCGAATTACTCGGTGGCTGGCCGGGCGCATTGATCGCCCAGCAATGGTTGCGACACAAAACCCGCAAACTGTCGTTCCAGCTGGTGTTCTGGCTGATCGTCATCGCGCATCAGGTTGCGTGGTTCGACTATCTGTATCTCCAGCGCCTCCACCGATTATTGCCGCAGATTTGATCCAGGCTCAGGCGAAGCTGGAGGCGACAACTGGGTACAGATGCAAAAACGCCCCGTGCTAGCGGGGCGTCTTCTATCGCTGCGATCCGTTAGATCACGCCGAGGCTGCGCAGGTAATCATCGTAGGTGCCGCTAAAGTCGGTCACGCCCGACTCGGACAGCTCGATGATGCGCGTGGCCAGCGAGCCTACGAACTCGCGGTCATGGCTGACGAAGATCAGCGTACCCGGATAGTTCTCTAGCGCCAGGTTCAGCGCCTCGATGGATTCCATGTCCAGGTGGTTAGTCGGTTCGTCCATCACCAGCACGTTGGGCTTTTGCAGGATCAACTTGCCGAACAGCATGCGGCCCTGCTCGCCACCGGAAATTACTCGCACCGATTTCAGGATTTCGTCGTTGGAGAACAGCATGCGGCCGAGAGTGCCGCGCACCAGCTGCTCGCCGCCTTGGGTCCACTGGCCCATCCAGTCGAAGAGGGTCGCGTCATCTTCGAAATCTTCGGCATGATCTTGCGCGTAATAGCCGACGTCAGCGCTTTCGGTCCACTTCACCGAGCCGGCATCCGGCTGAAGGTCGCCGACCAAAGTACGCAGCAGCGTGGTCTTGCCGATGCCGTTGGGGCCGATGATAGCGACGCGCTCACCGGCTTCGACAGTGAAGCTGAAGTTCTTGAATAGTGGCTTGCCGTCGAAGCCCTTGGCCAGGCTTTCTACCGTCACGGCCTGACGGTGCAGTTTCTTGGTCTGCTCGAAGCGAATGAACGGGCTGACGCGGCTGGACGGTTTGACTTCGTCGAGCTGGATTTTGTCGATCAGCTTGGCGCGCGAGGTGGCCTGCTTGGCTTTTGAGGCGTTGGCCGAGAAGCGGCTGACGAAGGTTTGTAGTTCGGCAATCTGCGCTTTCTTCTTGGCGTTGTCTGACAGCAGGCGCTCGCGGCTTTGGGTGGCCGCGGTCATGTACTCGTCGTAGTTGCCGGGGAACAGACGCAGCTCACCGTAATCCAGGTCGGCCATGTGCGTGCACACGCTGTTTAGGAAGTGCCGGTCGTGGGAAATGATGATCATGGTGCCGTTGCGGACTTTGAGAATGTCTTCCAGCCAGCGGATGGTGTTGATATCCAGGTGGTTGGTCGGTTCGTCCAGCAGCAGCACTTCCGGGTCGGAAAACAGCGCCTGGGCCAGCAGCACGCGCAGCTTCCAACCGGGCGCCACTTCGCTCATCGGGCCGAAGTGCTGCTCCAGCGGAATGCCCAGGCCCAGCAGCAGCTCGCCGGCGCGGGATTCGGCGGTGTAGCCGTCCAGCTCGGCGAACTCGGTTTCCAGCTCGGCCACGGCCATGCCGTCCTCCTCGCTCATTTCCGGCAGCGAATAGATACGCTCGCGCTCGGCCTTGACCTTCCACAGCTCCTCGTGACCCATGATCACCGTGTCGATGACATTGAAGTCTTCGTAGGCGAACTGATCCTGGCGCAGCTTACCCAGACGTACGTTGGGTTCGAGCATCACCTGGCCACCGGAAGGCTCCAGATCGCCGCCGAGGATTTTCATGAACGTCGACTTGCCGCAGCCGTTGGCGCCGATCAGGCCGTAGCGATTGCCGTTGCCGAACTTGACGGAAACGTTCTCGAACAGAGGCTTAGCGCCGAATTGCATGGTGATGTTAGCTGTGGAGATCAAAGCGGTGTCCTGGGTTTCAGAGAGGCCGGGGTGCGGCACAGACGCGACCAAGCCCGGTCGATCCGACCGGTGCGAGAGGCGAGTTGCGTAAAGGGCGTGCATTGTAGTGCGGATGGCCGCGATTCGACAGGGCTTCGCGTGTCCGTTCGGTCGGCTGCGCCATCAGCCATCAAGATCAGCCATCAAGATCAGCCACCAAGGCTGCGCGGCAAGAAAGATAAAGCGAGGCGGGTAAACGCGATGGTCACTACCATCGATCAGGGAATGCCATCGCTGCGGCGCGACGGATGACTGCGAGGATCCAGACGCCTAAGTGCCGTGGGACGCTCACCTTGCCTGCATCGTCAGTGAGCTGCACGGCATTGATGGAAAGCGCCGCCCTGTCAGAGCAGCGCAATTCGGTCACAACCAGCCTTTCTCCTTATAGAACCGCTCGGCACCCTCGTGCAGCGGCGCGGTGAGGCCGACGCGGATCATGTCCTTGGCTTCCAGATTGGCGAAGGCAGGATGCAGGCGCTTGAATCGTTCTAGGTTGTCGAACACTGATTTGACCAGCTGATACACCACTTCCGGGTCGGCCTTAGCGGTGGTCGCCAGCACGGCCTTGCCGCCAATCGAAGGCACCGCCGCATCCACGCCTGGGTAGAGTCCAGCTGGAATTTCGGCGGCGGTGTAGTAATCGGCACCCTGGAGAAACTTCTCGATTTCCGCACCGCTGACCGGAATCAGCTCGGCCTCGACATTGGTCAGCGCCTCCTGAATGGCGCCGCTGGGATGGCCGACCACGTAGGTGATGGCGTCGAGGTTGTTGTCGCCGAGCGCCGAAGCCATTTCCGCGGGCTTGAGTTCGCCGGCCAGAGAGAAGTCGGCGTTGGTCCAACCCTTGGCCTTCATCACCTCGTCGAAGGTGTCGCGGCTGCCGGAGCCCGGCACGCCGATGTTCACTCGCTTGCCCTTGAGATCATCGAATGTCTTGATGCCACTGTCGGCTCGGGCCACCACCGTGAGGATTTCTGTCTGCAAGGAGAACACCGCCCGAAGCTCATCAATCGGACCGTCCTTGTCGAACGGCGCGAGCCCCTTCAGCGCTTTGTGCTGATGGTCGGACTGGATGAAGCCGAACTCATATTCGCCGTTGCGCAACGAAACGATATTGGTGACGCTGCCGGCGGTGGACGGCGCGTTGCACTTGATCGCCGGCTGCACCTCGGCGCGATTGAGCAGGCGGCACACCGATTGTCCAGCGGTGTAGTAGACGCCGGTCTGGCCACCGGTGCCGATGGTGACGAAGCGCTCTTGGGCCACAGCCGTGGTTGCACTCAGCGAGCCTGCCAAGGCACAGCCCAGCAGACCGATACGGATACTCTGATTCATCGTCGAATCCCTCTCATGTTGTTGTTATTGGTGAAACAAGGGGTCAGCTCACGTGTCGTCCATCACGGCGACGGCGGCTTATCGGGCATCGCTGCCAGCTCTGCTACGGAGGAACCGCTCAGGCGCTGGCGGCGATCACCATGATTTCCACGAGCACGTCCGCAGAAGCGAGGCGCGCTTCGACGGTGGCCCTGGCCGGCGCGCAACCGGCGGGCAACCATTCGCTCCACACAGCGTTCATCGCCGCGAAGTCGGCGTCGATGTTCTTCAACCAGATCTGCGCGCTCAGCGTCCGCGAGCGATCGGAGCTGGCCGCGGCCAGCAGCCTATCGATCTTAGCCAGCACCTGGCGGGTCTGCCCGGCGACATCTTCGCTACGGTCATCCGGCACCTGTCCGGCCAGAAATACCAGGTTGGCAAAGGTCACGGCGGCGGACATGCGTTCGTTGGTCTCGATGCGTTGCAGGGTCATACGTATTCCTCTTGAAGTAATGCAAATCAGGACGCGAGGGTCAGACCATCCAGCGCAACGGCAGGGCGCTGGTCGCCAATCAGACCACAAAGCAGGTCGGCGCTGCCGCAGGCCAAGGTGAAACCAAGGCTGCCATGGCCGACGTTGAGCCAGAGATTGTCGAGCGTAGTCGCGCCGAGCAGCGGCGTACCCTCTGGCGTCGCCGGGCGCAGGCCCGCCCACTGGGTAGCGCTGCGATAGTCCCCCGCGGCGGGAAAGGTCTCGCTGGCGAGGTGCTGCAGCATGGCGATCCGCCCCTGATCCAGGCTCGCATCCCAGCCGCCGATATCGACCATCGCCGCCACTCGCAAGTTATCGCCGAGGCGCGCGTAAACCACCTTGTTGTCGTAGTCGGTGACGTTGGTATCAGGGATTCCGGCATGGCTGCGCAACGGCAACGTCAGGCTGTACCCCTTGAGTGGGTAGATCGGCAATTCGATGCCGAGCGGTCGCAGCAGCGCCACACTGGCAGCGCCGGCGGCGATCACTAGGTGATCCACGGTCAGTTCGTCGTTGCCGAGCACCACCGCGCGTACGCGGCCATGCTCGCTGCGCAATGTATTGACCGTCTGACCGCTGTGCAGGTGAAAGTTGGGCGACTTGCTAAGCCGTTCCAGCAACCGTCGGCAGAACAGGTGACAGTCCGCGACTTCGTCGCCGGGCGAGTAGATGCCCCCTTGTAGGGCGCCAGCCAAAGGCTGCAATGCGGGCTCAATGGCTGCGCATTGATCGGCATCGAACAGCTGCTGATTGCCTTCGTTACTCAGACCTGAGGCGGCTTTGTCCAAGCTGGCACGGTCGCGGTAGATCACCAGCTTGCCGTTGGCGCGCCAGGCGAAGTCGTCCAAGCCGTCCTGTTCGCGCCAGTTGCGCAACACCTGCTGGCTATGAAGGGCCAGGCGCAGCAAGTGGGAGGCGTTGCGCTTATTGGTCGAGCGGCGGCAGGCGAGCAGGAAACGCGAGCACCAGCGCCACTGCTGCATGCTCATCTTGGGCCGGAAACGCAGTGGGGCATCGTTGCCGCGGAACATCCAGCCGAGCGCCTGCAAGGGCACACCGGCATCGGCCAGCGGCGATACGTAGCGATAACTCAGCTGGCCACCATTGGCGAAGCTGGTCTCCAGCGCCACCTGATCGCGTTTCTCGATCAGCTCGACCTGATGGCCTTGGCGCACCAGTGCATAGGCCGTGGTCAGCCCGATGACGCCGCCGCCGATTACCGCAATTCGCATCGTGCCGCTCCGTGAAAATGGATGACGGAAGCCTAGGTCCGACACCAGCGAAGCGGCCAATGAAAGGTTGGAGGCAACCCATAACCTGGGGTTATGCTTCGGCCCGTCAATCTGGGGATCTTTGCATGCGCCTTCGCCACATCGAACTGTTCCAGGCCATCCTGCAAACCGGCAGCCTGACCGCCGCCGCGCAGCTGCTGCATATCTCTCAGCCTGCGGCGAGCAAGATTCTCAAGCACGCCGAGCAGCAGCTCGGCTTCGCGCTGTTCAGTCGGGTGCGCGGCAAGCTGCAGCCGACCGCCGAGGCGCGCATCCTGCAACAGGAAACCGAACGCTTGGCTGCAGACTTGCAGAGCCTTCGGCGTCTGGCCGGTAATCTCGGCCGTGGTGAAGAGCGGGCGTTGCGGCTGATCTGCACACCCGCGCTGGCCCAGGTGCTGCTGCCAGAAGCGTTGCGCTGCTGGCGGGAGCGCTTCGCCAGCACGCCCTGTCAGCTCGCCACCCAGCACACGGCGGAAATCGTTGAGGCCTTGTTGCTGCGCGAAGCCGATCTTGGGCTGACCTTGCAGTCGGTTGAGCACCCTGGCTTGAGCAGCGAGGTGCTCGCGCAGGGGCAGATGATGGTGATCGCGCCGGCCAATTGGTGGTCCGCTGCCGAGCTGGCGTGCCCCTTGCGACTGGAGGAGTTGGCCGATGCGCCGCTGATCGGACTGGACACCCGCGATGCGCTGGGCGGCCTGCTGCGCGGACACCTCGAAGAGCTCGATCCGCCGCCGCGTATCAGTACCTGGGTGCAGACCTACCAGTTGGCGCGTTCGCTGGTGGCGGCCGGGCAGGGGCTGGCTTTGGTCGATCCGCTTACGGCGCTGGCCGGCGGGGATCACGCCATGCAGGCGCGGCCGCTGGAACCGATGATTCCGGTGCCGCTGTACGCACTGGTGCGCGCCCAGGAAGCCTCGTCGGCTGCGCAATTGGAATTGCTGGCCCAGGTTCGCCAACAGGCGGAGAGGCTCATGGCTGTGCCGGGACGCCTCTGATCGACTGCGTCTACGGCTGTGCTTCGTGCATCGCTCGGCTACCATCGCGGTCAACTTTGACGTCGGCTATTTTCATGGATCACGCTTCTCCGCTTGCCCGGTATCAGCAGGCCATGGTCCGCGGCGGGTTCGTTAGCGATGCCGCGCAGCTGCGTGCCGTCGAGCTGCTGCAGACCTGTCACCAGGCGTTGCATCAGCCCGACGCTATCGGAGCGTCGCCACCGGGTATTTATCTCTGGGGACCGGTGGGGCGTGGCAAGACCTGGCTGATGGATATCTTCCATCGCAGCTTGCACGTGCCGTCCCGTCGGCTGCATTTCCATCACTTCATGCGCTGGGTGCACATGCGCCTGTTCGCGCTCAACGGCACCGCAGATCCTCTGCAAGCGCTTGCCCGCGAGCTTGCCGAAGAGGTCCGCGTACTGTGTTTCGATGAGCTGTTCGTGGCCGATATTGGCGATGCGATCATCCTGGGCCGTCTGTTTCAGGTGATGTTCGAGCAAGGCGTGGTGATCGTCGCTACATCCAATCAGCCGCCTAGTCAGCTGTATGCCGATGGCTTCAATCGAGAGCGCTTTCTGCCCGCCATTGCCGCCATCGAGCAGCATATGCATGTGGTGAATATGGATGGCGGCGAGGACCACCGCCTGCGGCCCGGCGCTGTGGTGCAGCGTTACTGGGTCAGCGACGGGGAAAGCAGTGGTGCGTTGCAGCTGGTGTTCGACGAGCTGGCTGAGGGCACTGTCAGCAGCGATCCCGTAATTTTCGGAAGGCGATCTTTGAAGGTGGTGCATCGCAGCCAGTCGGCAATTTGGTGTCGCTTCACCGATCTATGCGAGCAGCCGTTTTCTGCGCTGGATTTCATCGAGCTATGCGACCGTTTCTCCGCAATCCTGATTAGCGAAGTGCCGCGGCTAGGCAGCGAGCAGAGGGAAGGGCGCATCGCTCGTGGCACCGAAGACGCGGCCGCTCGGGTGGAAGCGGGGGACCGTGACCTGCCCAAGCTGGCCGCACGCGACGATGCGGTCAGGCGTTTCATTGCGCTGGTGGATGAATGCTATGACCGTCAGGTACCGCTGTATCTGCAGGCGCAGGTGCCGATGGACGAGCTCTATACCCAGGGCTATCTCTCGTTCGCCTTTCGCCGCACGCTGAGCCGGCTGCGGGAGATGCAGCTGCAGCGCTTCGGTACTGAGAACTGAGAACTGAGAATTCTCAGTCGCGATAGAAGACCTGCACCAAGTGATAGCCGAACTGACTTTTCACTGGCCCATGCACTTCACGCAACGGTTTCTTGAAAATCACCTGATCGATGCTGCGTGACATCTGGCCGGGGCGCACCTCGCCCAGGTCGCCACCTTTCTTGCCGGACGGGCAGGTCGAATACTTCTTCGCCAGCACGTCGAAGGCTTCGCCATTGGCGATGCGCTTTTTCAGTTGCGCCGCTTCGGCTTCGGTCTTTACCAGGATGTGGCGTGCCATGGCTTTGGGCATTACAGGTCTCCTCGGATGCGGCGGCGATTGTAGTCAGCACGTGGGCAAAACCGAAGCACCAAGGCATTCAAAGCGACCGTTCGGCCGAGTCGAAAAGCGACGAACGGTAGTTATAGTAAAAATATGTTAGCGCTACCATCCGGCTCAACAATCATAACGCGGCACATTGATGCTGCTGGAGAGCCGATAGTGGATTTCCACTCCCATAGCGACATTCCCGTCGCCAGCCGCGCGCTGGTGGTTATGGGCGTCAGCGGTTCGGGCAAGACCGACACCAGCCATGCCGTCGCCGAAGCATTGGGTTTTCGTCATATCGAAGCCGATAATTTCCATCCCGAAGAGAACGTTGCCCGTATGCGCGCGGGCACGCCGCTATCCGACACTGATCGTGTCGAGTGGCTGCAGAAGCTCATCATCGAGATGCAAAAGGCAATCGAAGACGACGTCGGCTTCGTGCTGGCCTGTTCAGCGCTCAAGCGCCGCTACCGTGATCTATTGCGCGATGCGGTTCCCACCTTGCGTTTCGCGCATCTGTCCATCGATTACGACACGGCCGTTCAGCGCGTGGGTGGCCGTGCTGGACATTTCATGCCGATTTCTTTGGTGGACAGCCAGTTCGCCACACTCGAGTCGCCGGAAGGCGAACCCGGTGTGCTGGTAGTCGATGCCAGCCAGTCGCGCGAGCAGGTCCTCGGAGAAATCGTCAGCTGGATGCAGCGTGATTCTGGACTTGAAATCGCCGATCGCGAGGATCTTTCCGCACGCCCGCTTGATAGCGCTAACACAGAGCTGGCGCGCGGCGCTGAGTTGACTAGCGCACCCATCTACAGCGGAAAAATAGCGCAGAGCTTCGATCGGATCACCGATTGGCTGATGGCGGGCTTGCTCGCTTTTATGGTGATCGTGGTGTTTAGCAGCGTGGTGCTGCGTTATGCCTTCGGTACCGGTTGGACTGGCGCCGAGGAGCTTTCGCGATTGGCCTTCGTCTGGTTGGTCTTCGTTGGCGTCGCGTCGAGCATGCGCCGTGGAGAGCTGATGGCTTTCAGCATGATCCGTGATCGTTTTCCAAAGTTGTTTCGCCGTTTGGTCGATTCGGTCAGCTGGCTGATGGTGGCCGTCGCCAGCGGCATGGCTGCTATGGGCGGATGGAACCAGATGCAGTTCGGCTGGAACATCAATAGCCCGGTAGTGGGCTATCCGCTGGCAGTAGCGATGCTACCGGTGATGGCCAGCATGATCGCACTGACGGTCCTGGCGCTTTTGCAACTCGTGAACGTATGGCGCGGACAGCCCCAGCCGCATGCCGCCGACGCCAATGTAACGGCCGACTGACTTTTCGATAACAACATGGGCAATGCCCGCCTGAGGACCGTACATGACTGTCGTCGTCTTCCTTTCTTCACTGTTTGGCTTCATGGCCTTCGGCATGCCGATCGCATTCGCGCTGATTCTCACTGGTGCGGTGCTGATGTGGTATCTGGATTTCTGGGATGTGCAGTTGCTGGCCCAGAACCTTCAGGCCGGTGCTGACAGCTTTCCACTGCTGGCCGTGCCGTTCTTCATTCTTGCCGGTGAATTGATGAATGCCGGCGGCATTTCTCGCCGGATCATCAACATGGCGCAGGCCTATTTCGGCCACAAGCGCGGTGGGCTTGGGTATGTTGCGATTGCTGCCTCGGTGCTGCTGGCAAGTATGTCCGGCTCGGCACTGGCGGACACCGCGGCGCTGGCCACGCTGTTGCTGCCGATGATGCGCGAGCGCGGTTATCCACTGAGTTCGTCATCGGGTCTGGTAGCAGCTGGCGGCATTATCGCTCCGATCATTCCGCCCTCGATGCCTTTCGTGATTTATGGCGTGGTGACCAACACATCGATCAGTCAGCTGTTCCTCGCCGGTATGGTGCCCGGTTTGATCATGGGGGCTGGACTTGTGGTGGCCTGGACGCTGATCGCACGCAAGATCGACGAACCCCAACAGGAAAAAGCCACCCGTGCCGAGCGGCGCAAGGCGCTGGTCGACGGAGCAGCCGCCTTGATGCTTCCGGTAATTATCGTCGGCGGCTTGCGTGGCGGGTTGTTCACGCCAACCGAGGCAGCAGTGGTGGCAGCGGTTTATGCGCTTGCCGTTTCGACCCTGCTGTATCGCGAACTCAACTGGCGCGGCGTAATAGAAGTGCTGACCCGCGCGAGCCGTACCACGGCGTCAGTGATGTTCCTCTGCGCCGCCGCAATCGTTTCCGGGTACATGATCACGCTGGCGCAGTTGCCGGACGAGATCGCCATGATGCTCGGCCCGCTGGCGCAAGATCCGAAGCTGCTGATGGTTGCCATCATGGTGCTGATGATCGCGATTGGCATGGTGCTCGATCTGACACCGACCATTCTCATCCTTGGACCAGTGCTGGCACCTATCGCGGTCAAAGCTGGTATCGATCCGGTGTACTTCGGCGTGATGTTCGTATTGATCGGCTCCATCGGTTTAATTACGCCGCCGGTGGGCACTGTGCTGAACGTTGTCGGGGGTATCGGCAGGTTGCGCATGGAGACACTGGTGCGCGGAGTGATCCCATTCTTCGTTATTTATTTGCTGATCGTCGCACTGCTGGTAGCCGTGCCATCGATTATCACCGTGCCGCTGCAATGGTTGCGCTGATCGGGGCAGGTACTCGTTCCGCAGCGGCATTTAGGTTTCGCCTTGGCGAGAAAAGCTTCACCTTCATTCCATCCACAACAACAAAAGGTAAGACAGCATGAAACGATTTCTCATAGCGGCCCTGGCGGCCACCACGCTCGGTAGCGCCATCACCGCGGTCAGCGCGCAGGCGGCTGACGACGTTCGTTCACGAATGATCCGCTTCGGTTATGGACTCAACGAAGACAGCAACCAGGGCAGGGCGGCGAAGCTGCTTGCCGAAGAAATCGCCAAGGCGTCCGACGGCAAGCTCAAGATGCGGACGTTTGCCTCCGCCAGCCTGGGATCGGACGACCAGATGCAGAACGCGCTGATGGGCGGGGCGCAGGAAATGATGGTCGGTTCGACCGCCACCCTGGTGGGCATCGCCGAGGAAATGGCGGTATGGGATACGCCGTTCCTCTTTGAAAGCGAGAAGCAGGCGGATTACGTGCTCGATGGCCCGGTCGGGCAGAAGGTCATGGACGCGCTGGAAGAGAAGGGGTTGGTCGGCCTGGTCTACTGGGAAAACGGCTTCCGCAACCTCACCAACAACGTGCGTCCGGTCGAGAAGATGGAAGACTTCAACGGCATCAAGCTACGCGTGATGCCAAATCCGGTGTTCATCGACACCTTCAAGCAGATGGGCGCCAATGCGGTCCCGCTGCCGTTCTCCGAGCTGTTCACCGCGCTGGAAACCAAGGCGGTCGACGGTCAGGAAAACCCCTACAACACCATCCTTTCCTCGAAGTTCTATGAGGTGCAGAAGTACCTGAGCGTGACCAATCATGTCTACAGCCCATGGATCGTTACGGCGTCCAAGCGCTGGTGGGACGGGCTCTCCGAGACCGAGCAGGGCATCATCATGGACGCGGCGAAGAAGTCGCGCGACTCGGAGCGCGAAGATACTCGTGCCGAAGCCCGCGAAGCCTTGGCGCAAATCGAAGAGCACGGCATGGAGATCAACAAGGTCAGCCCTGAAGAAATCCAGCGTATGCGCGAGCAGGCCAAACCGGCAATTCAGACCGTGATCGATACGGTCGGTGAACCGCTGTTCAACGAAGTTCAGGCGGAAATCGCGAAAGCACCGAAGTGATCGGGCGCGCCCCTTCGGGGGCGCCTCCCGTATAGAATTCCCGCCCCTCGCCGCTGGATCCCGCTATGAGCTCTCGCCGTCGCCGCTCTCTGGAGCGGGTCACATTGTCCGATGTGGCTCGCAGTGCTGGTTGTTCCTTGATGTCCGCTTCGCGTGCGCTGTCGCAACCGGAGCGGGTGTCCGATGCGCTGCGCGAGCGTGTCATGGCTGCGGTCAAAGCGCTGGGCTACGTACCGCATACCGCGGCGCGAAGCCTTGCCAGTGCAAGGTCGAACCTCGTAGCTGTGATCATCCCTTCACTGTCGAACGCCGTATTCGTCGATACCGTCGAGGCGGTTCAGCGAGTCCTGATGCCGGCCGGGTATGAGCTGATGATCGGCGTCAGTCACTATCGTCCGGAGGAAGACGAGCGTCTGTTGCGTGCCTATCTGGCCCATCAGCCGGCGGGGCTTCTGGTCACCGGCTTCCAGCGCAGCGATGCCGCGCGCGAAGTGCTGGACAGCTACACCAGCCCCATCGTCACGCTGATGGAGCTGAGCGATGCACAAGAGGACTACTGCGTCGGTTTTTCGCAATTCGAGGCAGGCGCCGCCATGACCCGCAAGCTGCTCGAGCGTGGTTACCGCACCATCGCCTTCGCCGCTGCGCAGCTCGACCCGCGTACCCTGCAGCGTGCCGAAGGTTATCGGAAGGCGATGCGCGAGGCGTCCCGCTATGACCCCGCGCTAGAACTGCTGACGCCGGAGGTGTCCTCCATCGGCCTTGGCGCCGAACTGCTGGACAGGCTACTGGCCCAGCAGCCAGGCATCGATGCGATCTTCTTCAATAACGACGACCTGGCGCTGGGGGCGCTGTTCCGTGCCCGCCAGTTGCAGCTGGCCGTTCCTGGGCGCTTGGCCATTGCCGGTTTCAACGACCTGCCAGCCGCCGCTTGGATGCACCCGGCGCTGACGACTGTACGCACCATCCGTGGCGAGATCGGCACGCTGGCCGGGCAGATGCTGCTCAGCCTGATGCGCGGCGAAACGCCAACGCAACGGCGGATCGATGTGGGGTTCGAAGTGGTAATGCGCGAAAGCGCGTGAGGCACGACCGGCAGGCTTTGCGCTTGCCGGCTCCATCACAGCAGGGCTGTTAGTCGGCCTGCTGCGCCGCGGTGACCTGCTGGGCGATCTCGATCATCTGCTCGCGCATCCAGCGGTTGGCCGGGTCCTGATCGGTGCTTTCGTGCCAGTAAATGTGCGTTTCCAATGGTGGAATATCCACCGGCAGTGGCACCTGATGCAGATCGTGGCGACGGGCGAAACGCTCCGGCACGGTCACCGCCATATCGGTGTGCTGAATCACCTGCGTGGCCATCATGTAGTGCTGCGAGCGTAGAGCGATCTTGCGCTGCAGGCCCATCTTGCCCAGCGCTAGATCGACCATGCCCAGACCGCTGCGCCGGCTGGAAATATGAATATGCGACAGCGACAGGTATTCCTCGATGCTCAGCTTGTCCTTGGCCAGCGGATGTCCGCGGCGCATCGCGCAAACGTAGCTGTCTTCCAGCAACTTGACATGGCGCACCTGTGGGTCGGTGTTGAGCGGTGCGTCCATGGCAAAGTCCAGGCGGCCGGCAGCCAGTTCCTTGGTGGTCTCGCGGCGCTTGGCCAGCATGCTTTCGATCTTCACGTTCGGTGCCATGCGGCGCAGGCGTTGGAACAGCGGCGGCAACACCACGGCCTCGGTGAGGTCGGTCATGCTGATGCGGAAGGTCTTGTTTGCCTGCAGCGGATTGAAGGTACGGCTTTCCTGCACCGAGACGCGAAGCAACTGCAACGCGTTGCGCACCGGGCCGATGATGTTCTGTGCCATCGGCGTCGGCACCATGCCTTGCGCGGTGCGCACGAACAGCGGGTCGTTGAAGGTCTCGCGAAGGCGCGCCAGGGCATTGGAAACGGCGGGCTGGGTGATGCCGACGATCTGCCCGGCGCGGGTCAGATTCGCCTCGGTATAGATGGCATCGAAGACGATGAACAGATTCAGATCGACCTTGTTCAGGTTCATTGTTGTGCTCTCCGGCGTGTATCGGAATTCGCCGATCATATATCGGTGATGAATGTTTATACACGAGGAAAATAGCTTAGATAAATCGTCGAGCGTCCTCTAGCATCTAAAACTACAAAACGTTACCTGCAGAAGGTCTGTCGCCATGGATTTCGCCTATTCCCCCAAGGTTCAAGAGTTGCGTGAACGCGTTCAGGCGTTCATGGATGCGCATGTCTATCCCGCCGAGAAAATCTTCTATCAGCAGGTAAGTGAGGGCGACCGTTGGCAACCCACCGCCATCGTCGAGGAGCTGAAGGCCAAAGCCAAAGCCGAAGGATTGTGGAACCTTTTTCTGCCAGATTCCGAGCTGGGCTTTGGGCTGACCAATACCGAATACGCGCCGCTGGCCGAAATCATGGGCAGCTCCGGCCTTGGTCCGGAGGCATTCAACTGCTCGGCGCCGGACACCGGCAACATGGAAGTACTGGTTCGTTACGGCAGTGACGAGCACAAAAAACGCTGGCTCGAGCCTCTGCTTCGAGGAGAAATCCGCTCGGCCTTCGGCATGACCGAGCCTGGCGTGGCTTCGTCGGACGCGACCAACATGGAGGCGCGTGCCGTTCGCGAAGGTGACGAGTGGGTCATCAATGGTCGCAAGTGGTGGACCTCCGGTGCCTGCGATCCACGCTGCAAAGTCATGATCTTCATGGGCCTGACCAACCCGGATGCACCGCGTCACCAACAGCATTCGATGATCCTGGTGCCGATGGATGCGCCCGGTCTCAAGGTGCTGCGCCCGTTACCCGTATTCGGCTACGACGACGCGCCGCACGGCCACGCCGAAGTGCTGCTGGAAAACGTCCGCGTGCCGTATGAAAACGTGCTGCTCGGCGAAGGCCGCGGTTTCGAGATTGCCCAGGGTCGCCTTGGCCCGGGCCGTATCCACCATTGCATGCGCTCGGTGGGCGTGGCCGAACGTGCTTTGAAGCTGATGTGTGAGCGTTCGGTGAACCGCACGGCGTTCGGCAAGCCGCTGGCACGCCTAGGCGCCAACTTCGATCACATCGCTGAGTGCCGGATCGAGATCAACATGGCGCGACTGCTCACGCTCAACGCGGCCTACATGATGGATACGGTAGGTAACAAGATCGCCGCCAGCGAGATTGCACAGATCAAGGTGGTTGCGCCCAATGTAGCGCTGAAGGTCATCGACCGTGCCATCCAGATCCACGGCGGCGCCGGTGTATCCGAGGATTTCCCGCTGGCCCACTGGTACGCCATGCAGCGCACCCTGCGCCTGGCTGACGGTCCGGACGAAGTGCATCGTGCGTCGATCGCCAAGCACGAGCTGGGCAAATACGTGCCGCGCGAGGCGCTGCGTAGCCGCTGACACGCTCTGGTAGTACCAAAGGCAAAGCCATGAATCCTGGCTTTGTCTTTTTTATGCGTGGTTATCTGCTGGTGTGGCGCGCTGGGGATTGGACAAAGCGTTCGCGAGCAAGCTCGCTCCTACGGGATTGTGCGTCCTCGGCCGTTGTAGGAGCGAGCTTGCTCGCGAATGGAAACTGCAGTTACGCCTGCTGACCATAAAGGCTGGTCACTAGACCCCGATAGCGCCGGTAGGTCTGCTCGTAAGCTGCGACGGCGTGTGCATCCGGCCTGACGGCGGTCGTCTCATCCAGGCTGACACAGCGCTCGCAAATCTCGGCGAGACTGGCCTGCGCATCGCTCTGCCGCGCATGACACCAGGCCGCCTGGATGGCCGCGCCCAGCGCGGCAGCCTCGCTGTACGTGGCGCAGATGACGGGTGCATCCATAACGTCGGCGATGATCTGCCGCCACAGTGGGTTCTTCGCACCGCCACCGATCAGCCGAATCCGTTCGCTGCGAATACCGCTATCACGCAGCAGGTCCAGACCATAGCGCAGGCCGAAGGTCACGCCTTCGAGCACGGCGCGGCAGAGGTTGGCGCGAGTGAGGTTGTCGCTGGTCAAGCCGTGCAGGCTGGCGCTGGCCTGGGGCAGGGCGGGTACGCGTTCGCCGTTGAGATACGGCAGCATGCTTACGCCATCCGCGCCGATGGGCGCTTGTGCCACCAGTGCGTTGAATTGCTCGAGCTCGAGCTGCAGCAACTCGCGGATGGTGCCGTTGGCGTTGGTCAGGTTCATGGTGCAGATCAGCGGCAGCCAGCCACCGTTGGACGAGCAGAAGGTCGCGACCGACGGCTGCGAACTGACGCGGGGTTCATTGCCGTATCCGTAAAGCGTGCCGGAGGTGCCCAGGCTCATGGTGATCGCGCCGGGTGCGATATTGCCGGTCCCGATCGCGCCCATCATGTTGTCGCCGCCACCGCTGGCCACCAGGGCCTGGGGATTGAGCCTCAGGCGCACGGCCAGTTCCGGTCGTAGATTTCCGACGGCCTGGTGAGACTCGATCAGCTTGGGCAGCGCCGCCTCTAGGCGCCCGCCGGGATCGATATGGCGAACCAGTTCGACATCCCAGCGCCGATTGCGCACATCGAAATAGCCCGTGCCCGATGCGTCGCCATACTCGCTGCAGCAACGCCCGGTCAGCCAGTAGTTGAGATAGTCATGGGGCAGCAGGATATGGGCGATACGCTCGAACAGCGCGGGATGCTGCTCCTTCATCCAAAGCAGCTTGGACACCGTGTAACCCGGCGCAATGGCGACGCCCAAACGCTGCAGCGAGCCGATCTCGCCGCCCAGCCAGTCCAGCAGGCGCTGGTTTTCGGTGGCCGATTCGGTGTCGCACCAGAGCTTGGCCGGCCGCAGTACTTGGCCATCCGCATCCAGCGTGACCAGCCCATGCTGCTGGCCGGAAACGCCGATGCCGAGCACGGCCGTTCCATTGACTCCGGCCTGAGCCAGGGCTGCTGCGGTGGCCTTTACGAGGGCATCGGTCCATTGTTTTGTGTCCTGTTCGCGGCGTCCGTTGGGGCCGCTGATCAGCTCATGGCTGGCCGAACCTTCACCCAGTACGGTGCCGGTTGTGGTGTCCAGCAGCAGCGCCTTGGTGCCTTGAGTACCGCAGTCGATGCCCAGAAACATAGGATCTCCTAAGGTCTGTTACCGTTTCCCGAACGCCCGACACCGCCCCAACGTAGGGTGCGCTCGGCGCACCATGTACACCGAAATCTAGCGGCGCGCGGAGCGCACCCTACGAAAAGCCTGCAATTTCTGGGATATGCCGTCACTAACCGCGTTGCTGTAGGTTTTGAGGAATCCTCAGTATTGCCCGTCGCTGATGCGCGGCGCCGCCTAACGTAGGGTGCGCTCGGCGCACCATGTACACCGAAGTCCGGCGGTGCGCGGAGCTCACCCTACGGTCCAGCAGAGCCTAATCCTCCAGCAGCTGCTCGAGGGTGCCGTTCACGCCCAAGGAGCGCAGTCGCGTCAAGTTGCGCTCGAAGGCTTCTCGGAAGGACGCCGAACGCGGTATCTGGGTACCGAAGATATCCTCGCGGCCGAGCAGCCGTTGGGCCAGTCCTTCGTCCTCGTCGACCAAGGCCTGGCAGAACTCCAGCCGTGGATCGAGAATCCGGTAACGCTCGCCATTCTCGTCGACGCCCCGCAGATACAGCGCCCAGGCAGCGATCACCAGCGCGGCGCGATCCAGCTCGGCGTCGTCGGCGATTAGCCGGTTGATGGTCGGTACGCTGAACTTGGAAAACTTCGAGGAACCATCCGAACAGACCCGCTCCAGCTGGTCGGCGATGGCACGGTTGGAGAAACGCTCGATCAGCGTGCGCTTGTATTGTTCGAGGTCGATACCGCGCACTGGCGCCAGTTGTGGCGTCACGTCGTCATCCATGTAGCGCTGTACATAGCGCCTGATCAACGGGTCATCCATGGTTTCGTGTACGTAGCGATAGCCGCGCAGAGTGCCCAGGTAGGTCAGCGCCAGATGGCTGCTGTTGAGCAGCTTGAGTTTCATTTCCTCATAGGGTGCGACGTCGTCGGTGAACTGCACGCCGACCTTCTCCCAGGCGGGGCGGCCATTGACGAACTTATCTTCCAGCACCCATTGCACGAAGGGTTCGCAAACCACCGGCCAGGCGTCGTCGATGCCGTGGTGGTCCTGAAGCGCGTGGCGATGCGCTGCGCTGGTCATCGGCGTGATGCGATCGACCATAGCGTTGGGAAAACTGACATGGCGCTCGATCCACCGGGCCAGGTCGGCGTCCACCAGCGCCGCGAAGGCAAGCAGCGCCTTTCGGGTGACGTCGCCGTTGTGCGGCAGGTTATCGCAGGACATCACCGTGAACGGCGCAATGCCAGCGCCACGGCGCCGGGCCAGCGCCGCGCAGAGCAGGCCGAATACGCTGATCGGCGCGCGTGGGTTGGCCAGGTCGTGCTGGATCTGCGGGAAATGGGGATTGAACTGGCCGGTGCTTTCGTCCATGCAGTAGCCGCCTTCGGTGATGGTCAGCGAGACGATGCGGATTGCCGGGTCGGCGAGCCGGGCCACCACCGTTTCCGAACCGTCTTCGACCAGCAGCATGTTGCGAATGCTGCCGATCACCCGAACCTCCGTATCCGGTCGATCATCCAGCTCCACCAGAGTGAACAGGTGGTCCTGCGCGGCCAGGGCGTCGCGCATGGTCTTTTCCTCGGGGCGGGTGCCGATGCCGCAGATGCCCCAGTCCAGCCCTTCACCGGTATTCATCAGGGCATCGGTATAAGCCGCCTGGTGGGCACGATGAAAACCGCCGACGCCGATATGGGCAATGCCGGTGCTGACCGTTTCCAGGGGATAGCCGGGGCGCTTGACGTTGGCCGGCAGTCGTTGCAGATGCTGTTCGTTCAACTTCATCGGATGTCTCGCTGACAGACGTGCGCGTCCTCGCCACGGGATCGTCCGTAACGGCTGGCAACACGGGAATGAATGACAAGTCGCCGTTTGAGCGACTGCCAGGCTGATTCAGGCCACCTGACGCAGAGGCTGGCCGACCGCCAGGCCCTTGCTGTCGAACAGATGGCAGTGGGCGGCATCGAGCGTCAGTTTCAGCGCCTCGCCATAGCGCGGCGTGAAATCGCCACGGATGCGCATGGTCAACGGCTCGCCCGCCTGGGTGATCACATGGCAGTAGGTGTCGCTGCCCAGGCGTTCGCTGACATCGGCCTTGACCTCCAGCTGGCAGCTGCCGTCGGTGCTGCGGTTGAGGTGCTCGGGACGGATGCCGAGAGTGACCGGATCGCCAATGGACAATGCCGGGCCGCCCAGGGGCAATTGCAGGCGGCACCTGGCGTCCAGTTCCACCTCGCAACCCTCGGCATGTACACCGACGACCGTGCCCTGGAGAAAGCCCATCTTCGGCGTACCGAGAAAGCCTGCGACGAAGAGGTTGGCCGGGCTGTGATAGAGCTCCATCGGCGAGCCGACCTGCTCGACACGGCCGGCGTTGAGCACCACCACCTTGTCGGCCAGGGTCATCGCTTCGACCTGATCGTGGGTGACGTAGATCATCGTCGCCTGCAGTTCCTGATGCAGACGCGACAGCTCCAGACGCATCTGCACCCGTAACGCGGCGTCGAGGTTGGACAGCGGTTCGTCGAACAGGAACACCTTCGGGTTGCGCACGATTGCGCGGCCGATCGCTACCCGCTGGCGCTGGCCGCCGGAGAGCTGTTTCGGCTTGCGTTCAAGCAACGGCTCCAGGCCGAGGATGCGCGCGGCATTGGTGATCTTCTGCTCGACTTCCTGCCTGTCGACACCGGCCAGGTCCAGGGCGAAGGACATGTTCTTGCGCACCGTCATGTGCGGGTACAGCGCATAGGTCTGGAACACCATGGCCAGGTCCCGCTTGGCCGGGCTGACCTGAGTGATGTCGCGGCCGCCCAGCTCGATATGGCCGCTGCTGACTTCTTCGAGGCCGGCGATCAGCCGCAGCAGGGTGGATTTTCCGCAACCGGATGGGCCGACGAAGACGACGAACTCGCGGTCGCGGATATCCAGGTCGATACCTTTGATGATCTCGTTGCCGTCGAAGCCTTTTTTCAGGTTGTGAATCTTCAGGTCTGCCATGTTCGGATCCTCTGTTGTTCTTGTGGGTTCGCTCGCGGGATTACTTCACCGCGCCGAACGACAGGCCGCGGACCAGCTGCTTCTGGCTGATCCAGCCGAAAATCAGAATGGGTGCGCAGGCCAGGGTGGAAACGGCCGAGAGCTTGGCCCAGAACAGGCCCTCGGGACTGGAATAGGAGGCGATCAGCGCCGTCAGCGGGGCGGCGTTGGCCGAGGTCAGGTTGAGCGACCAGAAGGCCTCGTTCCAGCACAGGATCAGCGACAGCAGCATGGTGGAAGCCAACCCGCCCTTGCTGATGGGCAGCAGCACGCGGAGCATTTCCTGCGACAGAGTGGCGCCGTCCATACGCGCCGCCTCGAGGATGTCGCGCGGGATGTCTTTGAAGTAGGTGTAGGTCATCCAGACCAGGATCGGCAGGTTGATCAGCGTGTAGATGATGATCAGCACCGTACGGCTGTCGAGTAGACCGAACTGCTTGGCCAGCAGGTAGATCGGCACCAGCACGCCCACCGCCGGCAGCATCTTGGTGGAGAGCATCCACAGCAGCGTGCCCTTGGTCCGTTTGGTCTCGAAGAAGGCCATGGAGTAGGCCGCCGGGATGGCGATCAGCATGCCCAGGATGGTGGCGCCGAAGGAGATGGTCACCGAGTTCCAGGCGTACTTGAAGTAACCGCTGCGCTCCTGGATGTGCACATAGTTGTCCAACGTCGGTGTGAAGATAAATTGCGGCGGCGTGGCGAAGGCGTCGATCTCGGTCTTGAAGCTGGTCATCAGCATCCAGAAGATCGGGAAGAACAGCAGCAGTGCCACTGCCCAGGCGAGCACGCCAACCAGCAGGGTGTTGAGGCGGCGACTTTGTTTCAGCGTCAGCATCGGTCTGTCCTCAGTATTTCTCGGTGAGATTCTTGCCGAGCATCCGCACCAGGATGATCGCCGCGATATTGGCGATGACCACTGCGATCAACCCGCCCGCCGACGCCATGCCGACATCGAACTGCAACAGCGCCTGGTTGTAGATCAGGTAGGCGAGGTTGGTGGAGGCGTAACCGGGGCCGCCGCTGGTAGTGGTGAAGATTTCGGCAAATATCGAGAGTAGAAAGATGGTTTCGATCATCACCACTACCGCTATCGGGCGGGCCAGGTGCGGCAGCGTCAGGTACCAGAAGATGGCGATGGGCCCGGCACCGTCGAGGCGCGCCGCCTCCTTCTGCTCCTGGTCCAGCGACTGCATGGCGGTCATCAGGATCAGGATGGCGAAGGGCAGCCATTGCCAGGAGACGATGATCACGATGGATGCCAGCGGATGCTGCGCCAGCCAGTCCACGGGCTGTGCGCCGAAGAATTTCCAGACGGCGGCGAGAATGCCCGACACCGGGTGGTAGATCAGGTTCTTCCAGACCAGCGCGCTGACCGTCGGCATGATGAAGAACGGCGAAATCAACAGCACGCGGACGATGCCGCGCCCGGCGAAGTCCGCGGCTTCCAGCAGTGCCGAGATCAACACGCCGAGCACCACACTGATTAGCAGCACGCTGCCGACCAGGATCAGGGTATTGGTCATGCCGGGCATGAAACCGGCATCGGTCAGGAAGTAATGAAAGTTCTCCAGCCCGACGAAATCGTTCTCGCCCGGATAGAGCAGGTTGTAGCGGATGACGGAGAAATAGACGGTCATCGACAGCGGCACCAGCATCCACAACAGCAGTAACGCGACGGACGGGCTGACGAGGAACCAGCTGGGACCGAGCCGCCGGCGAGGGCGCTCGGTCGGTTCGCTGTCCGTGCGAGTGTCGGGAGCCTTGGGCAAGGCAGTAGTTGTGGTAGCCATGGTCGTGCTCCGGATGAGGAGGGCCGATGAGGGCTCAGCGAGCCCTCAATGGGAGTAACGGCTGCCTACTTGGGATAGCCCGCGCGCTTCATCTCGCGCGTGGTCGACTGCTGCACGGCAGTGAGCATCTGTTCAACCGGCATCTGCCCGGTGAGGGCGGCGGCAAACATCTTGCCGACCTGGGTGCCGATGGCCTGGAACTCGGGAATTGTCACCAGCTGGATGCCGACATAAGGCACTGGCTTGGCGGACGGCGAAGCGGGGTCGGCCTGCTTCAGCGACTCCAGCGTGATTTCGGCGAAGGGCGCGGCGGCCATGTATTCGGCGCTGTAGGTCGATTCGCGAGTACCCGGCGGCACGTTGGCGACGCCATCGGTCTCGGCGACCAGCTTGGCGTAATCCTTGGACGTCGCCCAGGCGGCGAAGGTCTTGGCCGCCTCCTGCTTCTTCGAACTGCTGGGAATGGCCAGTGCCCAGGAATACAACCAGGCCGAACCCTTATCGGTGTCTTCCTGCGGCGCGAAGGTGAAGCCGACTTTGTCGGCGACCCTGCTCTGCGAGGTGTCGGTGACGAAGGAGCCGGCCACTGTGGCATCGACCCACATGGCGCACTTGCCGGTGTTGAACAGCGCAAGGTTTTCGTTGAAGCCATTGCTGGACGCGCCCGGCGGCCCGTAGTTGCTCAGCAGGTCCACATAGAAGGCAGCGGCCTTGGTCCATTCGGGACCGTTGAATTCTGGCTGCCATTGCTCGTCGAACCAGCGCGCGCCAAAGGCATTGGCGACAGTGGTGACCAGCGCCATGTTCTCGCCCCAACCGGCCTTGCCACGCAGGCACATGCCGTACTGGTCTTGATCGGGCTTGTGCAACTTCTCGGCGAACTCGGCCATCTGCGTCCAGGTCGGACGTTCCGGTATCTGCAGGCCGGCCTGCTCGAACAGGTCGGTGCGGTAGTAGGTCATCGAGCTTTCGGCGTAGAAGGGCAGCGCATAGAGCGTGCCGTCGACCGACAGGCCTTCGCGTACCGAAGGGAACACATCGTCGAGATCGTAATCGGCGGGCAGGTTGGTCATCGGTGCCAGCCAGCCCTTGTCGCCCCACAGCGAGGCTTCGTACATGCCGATGGTCAGCACGTCGAACTGGCCCCCCTGGGTGGCGATGTCGGTGGTCAGGCGCTGGCGCAGTACGTTTTCTTCAAGTACGACCCAGTTGAGATCGATCTCGGGATTCTGTTGTTCGAAGGTCTGGGAGAGGCGCTGCATGCGGATCATGTCCGCATTGTTGACGGTGGCGACCGTGAGGGTTTCGGCCGCGTGGGTCGCGCCGATCATCGCAATACAGGTGGTGCCGAGCAGCAGTTTGACGATTTTCATCCTGGACTCCTCTTCCACGGCCAGGGCGGTGGAAGCGCTTATTGTTTTTGTTGTTGCTCGTGTACTGCGTACGAGCGTCTCGCGAGCATTACAACGCTCGCATCGAGGTGGTTACAAAGCCCTGACCGCACTTCGTTCGATACTTTTTTGTACTTTCATCTGATCGTGCTGGGTGCAGTGATATGCGGCTCGACAACGGTGAAGAGCACGGCGCAGCGGGGTTACCTATACAGAAAGGCAGCGCAAGCGGCGCCTCGGTAGTTGGGAAGCGACACCGCGAAGCGATGACGATGCGTATCAGCCGGCCAGGTTCTGCGCCGTCAGCCGCTGTTCGACCAGCCGGCGATAACACGACGGCGTCATGCCTTTTAGTTGCTGGAAGCGGCGGTTGAAATTAGAGAGGTTGTTGAAACCGGACTCGAAACAGACGTCGGTGACCGGCTTTTCGTTGTCCAGCAAAAGCTCGCAGGATTTGCTGATGCGCAGGCTGTTGACGAACTCGACATAGCAACGTCCGGTGGCGCGCTTGAAAAAGCGCGAGAAGTAGGTGGGCTTCATGCCCAGATGGCCGGCGACTTCTTCGAGCGGCAGTTCGCGCATGTAGTTATCGAAGATGTAGTTGACCGCCATGTTGGTGCGGTCGGCATGGTTCTCATCTCCAAGCTGCACCGAGGTGGTGCCGGAGAGCAGCTGGTAGTCGTCACAGCTCGCAAGCAGCTCGAGCATGATCAGGAAATATCCGAGACGGGTGGCGCCGCGGCTGTCAGCCACTCTCTGCATCAACCGACCGGCCTCAGTAATGGTGCGTCGGCAGCGGAACTCGATGCCATGGCGCGAGCGTTCGAGCATCGGCGCCAGGCTGCGCAGCTCTGAAAAGACGCTGTGGCCCGCTTCGAACAACTCATCGGTGAAATTGACCAGCATGTCTCGCTTGGCGACGATTTCGCCTTCATCGACTTGGCTGATCCAGTTGTGCGGCAGATGCGGGCCGGTGAGAAACAGACTGTCCGGGCCGAAGTTGCCTACGTAGTCGCCAACGAAGACCTTGCCGGTACTGGCGACGATCAGGTGCAGCTCGTACTCCTTGTGGTTATGCCAACGCACCAGATGGCAGGGGAAGCCGTGCTCCCGGTAGATCAGCGAGTTGCCGTGGTGGTCGTCCATCAGCTCGTAGGAGGGGTCGGAGATCTTCAGTCCTTTCATTGCACGCTGCGCCGTACGGTAATTATTGTCAGGAGGCTGGACGTTACGTAATCGATTGTAGGGTGCGCTATGCGCACCGAACGGCGGATGCCGGGAATGAGCTGCACCCGCGTTGCCGGTGCGCGGAGCACACCCTACGATGGCCGACCGGCGAAACGAAACAGGACTTATGGTTATAGACCTTGAACCAAATTCGGCCAGTCAATTTCGTATCGGTAGGGCAGGTCCGGCCCGGTGCGTGAACAGGTGATGGCCGCTGCTTGCACAGCGAATCCGAGCATCGCATCGAGTTGTTCGCGATCCAGTTCGGCAAGCCCCGCCGCGGTCTGGACACGCTGCTCATGCAGATAACTCAATAGCGCCGCCTGGAAGGTATCGCCCGCTCCGACGGTGTCGCGAACCACCGTAGGCTTTGCGGCTGCGTAGAGCTGACCATGCCTACGGCTGAACAGCTGCGCGCCTTCGTGACCACGTGTCAGCAATACCAGCTCACAGCGATCCTTCAGCCAGCCTTGGGCAAGACGCTCGGGTGCCTCGCCGGGATAGAGCAACGCGAGATCCTCGTCGCTGACCTTGATCAGGTGCGCATGCCTGGCGAATGCCTCAACGCGCTCGCGCCAGCGCGGCAGGCTGGGCTCGACGTTGAGGCGTACGTTGGGATCCATGGAGATCAGGCGCCGTTGGCTTTCACGCGCGACCAGCATCTGCAGGGTATCAGCGATCGGCGGCACGACCAGACTGTAGGAGCCGACATGAATGGCGCAGATATCGTCACCCAGCGGCTTGAGGTGCGCTTCCTCGATCAGACGGTCGGCGCAGCCTTCGCCGCGAAAGCTGTAGCGTGGCGAGCCGCCGGCGCCGAGCGCGACCATCGCCAGGGTGGTGGGTGCTTCGAACGGCACCAGGTAGGTATCGACCACGCCTTCGTCGCTCAGGATCTGGCGCAGGCGCTCGCCGAAGCTGTCGCTGGAAATCCCGCCCAACAAGGCTGCCGGCACGCCCAGCCTCGAAAGGCCGACGGCGACGTTGAAGGGCGAGCCGCCAGCAACCGCCTCCAGTGTCAGACGGTTGCTCGGGCCGTCTCCGGTCGCAGTGAATACATCGAACAAGGCTTCGCCACAGATCAGGTACATGACAATCGCTGCTGTTGTTGTTTGAGCCGAGCTTAGTACCCGCTCGGTTCTTCGGACAGTACGACGCGTCCGTCAGACTGATACGTTCTTGTCCTGATACTGGGTTCGTCTAATGGACCCAGACTCCCTAAGCCATGCAGCGGCCACTTGGCCACAAGCGCTACGGCGTAATACCAAAGCGCCAGTGCTCTCGATCAGCGCCGCCTGTGCTCGGGAGGCAATACGGATGACAGGGCCAAAGCACTAGCCATTCGCCGCCATCGCAGCGTATGGGCGCCCAGGTGGCCTTTCCATAATCGCTCCCCGTCACGACTGCCTGTCATCAAATACAGCGGAGAGCGCCATGCACAACAACAAGAAAGCCGTTTCCACCCTGCTGCCTCTGGCCCTGGTCAGTGCCGTTGCCATGTCGGTGAGCCAATCGGCATCGGCTGAGATCGTGCTTTACGACCAGGATGACACCCGCTTTTCCACCGATGGTTACTTCAACACCTTCTACGTTCATAGCGACGTCGACCGTGCCGGCGAGCAGTTCGACCGCAAGCAATCGCGGGTCAAGATGGGCTTCCTGCCCAACTACATCGGCTTCAATTTCAGCAAGCAGGTCGACGATCTCAAGCTCGGCGGCCGTTCTTCGTTCTGGGTGACCATCAACGACAGCGATACCAATGGCACCGAAACCGGCATCGACGTTCGCCAGTTCTACGCCACCGTATCCAACGATGCCTGGGGCGAGGTGCTGTTCGGTAAGGACTTCGGCCTGTTCGCCCGTTCCAACATCCTGCTCGACGAAATGCTCACCGGCTATGGCCAGGTCAGCGACACCCTGGGCCTGGTGGATGGCGGCGGCGTCTCGTTCGGCAACATCGGCACCGGCTATCCGTACCCGTTCCCGACATCCCAGGTCACCTACCGCTCCCCGGTGATGAGCGGGCTGCGCGTCGCTGTCGGCATCATGGACCCGGTGGACACTACCGAGGACACCAACTCCACCCTGGACAAGGCCTACCAGGAAGAGCCGCGTCTGGAAGCCGAGGTGACCTACCAGTTCGAGCTGGGCGGCACCCAGTTCTATAGCTGGATCAACGCCATGCAGCAGAGCTCGGACAACACCGACGACAGCATCGAGGACGTAACCTCCAAGGGCCTCGGCTACGGCGTGCAGGCGAAGATGGGAAGCTTCTCGCTGACCGCCTCGGGCTTCCAGGCCGAAGGCATCAATCCGTTCTTCACCAACAACGCCGGCGAAGCCTTGTTACGCGAGGTGGACAGCGATGGCTACTTGCTGCAGGGCTCCTACCGCTTCGGCAAGAACCGCATCGCGCTGTCCTACGGCAAGACCAAGGACGACGGCAACGGCCTGGGCACAGCCGCCGATTACGAGACCCGCGGCATCGCGCTGTTCCACGACATCAACGACAACCTCAAGCTGGTCGCCGAACTCAACGAGTTCGAGATCGCTGGACGCGATACCGGTGCCGTCGACGAAGATACCCGGACTTTCGCCGTAGGCGCCGCGCTGAGCTTCTGATCCCGGCGGCAAGAAAGGCTGGTACCCGTGAGGGCCAGCCTTTTTGTATTTCGTCTTCTTCAGTGCAAACGGTGCGCGGAGCGCACCCTACGCGGGCTCGAGCATTCGTAGGGTGCGCTCTGCGCACCGATTGAGTTGGCAACGTGCGGATGTTCGTGGCTCGCATAGCGCGCCACCCCGCGCCACCCGCGCACCAACCAAGTCACGTCAGGCCCCGCTACCTAGGCAGGTCTATTCCGGTACTCAAGTAGCATTTTCGTGCCCAATGCACTGACCAAGAATGTGGGCATCCGATACGGGTGGAACGGGAGGCGGTGCGTGAGCGAGCAACAGACGGAAACGATACGCACGGCAATGTCCGAAGCGCGGCTGGCCGAGACGGTGGCCCAAGACCTGGCGCGCCAGTTGATCCATCCGCACTTGGGTTTCGTGCTGTTCTTCTGCTCCGCCGAGTACGACCTGCCGGCGTTGGCCGATGCGTTGCAGCAGTACTTCGGTGGCGTGCGCCTGGTGGGCTGTACCTCGGCGGGCGAGATCACCGCGCAGGGCTACAGCCGCAGTTGCGTCAGTGCCATTGGCTTCGATCACCGCAGCTTCTCGGTTGCCTGCGAGCTGATCGACGAGATGGAGTGCTTCAGCCTGGTCGATGCCCAGCAGCTGGTGGAGCGATTGGGCAGCGTCTGTCGCAGCAATTCCCTGGCACCGATCAAAAACCACAGTTTCGCCCTGACGCTGCTCGATGGGCTCTCTAACCGTGAGGAACAAGTGCTCGCCGCGCTCAGTGCCGCCTTCGGCAGCATTCCGCATTTCGGTGGCTCGGCGGGCGACGACAACCACCTGGCCGACACCCACGTCTATTACGACGGCAAGTTCCACAGCGGCGCGGCCATCGTGGTGCTGATCAATACCTGGCTGGATTTCGAAGTGTTCACCACCCACCACATCCTGCCCAATGACGAGAAGCTGGTGGTCACCCGAGCCGACAGCAACGGTCGCCGCGTCTTCGAGCTGAATGCCGAGCCGGCCGCCGAGGAGTACGCGCGGCTGATCGGCGTGCCGGTCGCCGACCTCGACCACCGCCTGTTCGCCGCGCATCCGCTGGCGGTACGCATCAATGAGCAGTACTACGTGCGCGCGATCCAGAAGGTCAACGACGACCTGAGCCTGACGTTCTACTGCGCGGTGGAGAACGGCATCGTGCTGACGGCCATGCAGCCCGGCCCCCTGATGCCCAATCTCGAAGCGTTGTTCCGGCGGCTCGAACAGCGCCTCGGACCGCCGTTGCTCACCATTGGCTGCGACTGCTTCCTGCGCCGCCTGGAAATCGAGGCCAACGGTGCCAGCGAGCAGGTTTCGGCTTTTCTCAGGCGCCAGCAGGTGATCGGCTTCAACACCTACGGAGAGCAGTTCAATGGCATGCACATCAACCAGACCTTCACCGGTGTCGCCATTGGTCGGCCTGGAGGGCGGGGCGGTCGTTGACCTGCTGGCTCGCCAGGCCGAGCTGGAGCGCGAGAACCGCAAGCTGGCGCGCATCAACGCCGCCCTGATCGAACGGGTCGAGTCCAGCGGCGCCGGGCGTGATGCGCCCTATGCAGCCTTCCAGCATTCGGTGGAACTGGCCGAGCAGGTGCGCGAGCGTACCGATGCGCTGAACCAGGCGATGGCCGAACTCAAGGGCAGCAACCAGTTGCTCAGCGATGCGCGCCTGCGGGCAGAAACTGCCCATCAGCACCTGGTCGATGCCATCGAGAGCATTTCCGATGCCTTCGTGCTGTTCGACCGCGAGCAGCGCATCGTGCTGTTCAATCGTCGTTTCAAGTCGCTGTGGAGCCGCACCCGCGCGCGCATCAACGCTGGCACGCGACTGACCGACGTGCGCCAGCTGGCCGAGAGCACCGGGCTAATCGTCGAGGAACATCGCGGCAAGGGCGACGAGCCGACCGTCTACCGGCTGAGCAACGGCCGCTGGGTGCAGGCCAGCGAACGGCCGACCCGCGAGGGTGGGCTGGTCATCCTCTATACCGACATCACCGAGGTGAAGGTCAGCGAAACCATGCGCCGCGAACAGGCACTGGCGCAGAAGTCGCGCCTGCTGCAGCGTGCGGTCGACAACCTGTCCCAAGGGGTGGCCATGGTCGGCGCCGAAGGCGCGTTGGAACTGTGGAACCGGCGTTTTCTCGAGCTCTGCGGGCTGGCGCCGATCGAGGCGCACCGGCCGTTCGAGGAGGTGATGGCCGAGAGCGAGCTGAAACTCCTGACGCCGAATACCCGGGATGGTCAAGATCGGCCAGTCCGTGAGCTGGAACAGCGCCTGTTCGACGGCCGCATGCTGGAAATCCGCACCCATGCGCTGCCCACCGGTGGCTTCGTCAACACCTTCACCGACATTACCGAACGCTACCGCCACGCCGAGGCGCTGCGCGAGAGCGAGCGCTGGATCCGCCTGATCACCGATCATGTGCCGGCGCTGATCGCCTACGTGTCGTCCGACCTGACCTACGAATTCACCAACAAGGTCTACGAGGAATGGTACCGCTGGCCCAGCGACGGCATGCTCGGACAGAGCCTGCCCGAAGTGCACAGCGGCGAGCACTGGCGGCAACTGGCGCCTTATATCGACCGCGCCTTGTCCGGCGAGAACGTCAGCTTCGAGATGTCCGAACGCAACCATGCCGGCCAGCAGCGCTATATGTTGCGTTCCTACGTACCGAACCGGCTTTCCAGCGGCGAGGTCGCCGGCATCTTCGTGCTGATCCAGGACATCACCGATCGCCGGCGCACCGCCGAGGCGCTGCACCAGGCCTACCAGAACCTGGAGCAGCGGGTTCGCGAGCGTACCGCCGAGCTGACCAGCCTCAACGACCAGCTGTTGCGCGAGATCGACGAGCGCAGCCTGGTGGAAGCGCGATTGCGCGAGGCCAAGCGCGAGGCGGAGCTGGCTAACCTGTCCAAGACCAAGTTCCTCGCCGCCGTCAGCCATGACCTGCTGCAACCGCTGAACGCCGCGCGGCTGTTCACCAGCGCGTTGCTGGAACAGCCGGCAGAGCCCAGCGGCGGACTGGTGCGCAACATCAGCAATTCGCTGGAGGACGTGGAGAACCTGCTCGGCACCCTGGTGGATATTTCCAAGCTCGACGCCGGCGTGATCAAGCCGGACATCGCCCCGTTCGCCGTCAGCGAGCTGCTGGAGAATCTCGCCATGGAGTTCCGCCAGATTGCCGGGGCCGAGCGCCTGCAACTGGATTTCATCCCCAGCTCGGCGCTGGTGCGCAGCGATATCCAGCTGCTGGCGCGCATCCTGCGCAACCTGCTGACCAATGCCATCCGCTACACGCCGCAGGGACGCGTGCTGCTGGGCTGCCGGCGACGTCGGCAGCGGCTGTCGATCGAGGTGTGGGACACCGGCGTCGGCATCGCCGACGACAAGCTCGAGGAAATCTTCCAGGAGTTCAAGCGCGGGGAGGGCGTGCGGCCGAACCAGGACCGTGGACTGGGCCTCGGCCTGGCCATCGTCGAGAAGATCGCGCGCATGCTCGGTCATCGCATTCAGGTCAGCTCGCAGCCGGGGCGTGGGTCCCGGTTCGCCATCGAGGTGCCGCTGGCCAGGCGCGCGCCCCTGCTGCGTGCCGAGCCGACCACCACCGAACTGGTACTCCAGCGCCTGCAAGGCGCGCGCGTCTGGGTGCTGGATAACGACACGGCGATCTGCGCCGGCATGCGCACCCTGCTCGAAGGCTGGGGCTGCGCGGTGACCACGGCGCTCTCGGAAGAAGATCTGGCGCGCCAGGTGGACGACTTCCATGCCGAGGCCGACCTGCTGATCGCCGATTACCACCTGGACAACGGTCACACCGGCATCGACGTGGTCGCCAAGGTCAACGCCCGTCGCGCCAGCCCGCTGCCTGCGCTGATGATCACCGCCAACTACAGCAACGATCTCAAGCAGCAGGTGCGCGAGCTGGGACACATGCTGATGCACAAGCCGGTACGGCCGATGAAGCTTAAGACCGCCATGTGCCACATGCTGGAGCATGGGCTGGCTGCCGGCATATCAGGCGCGCTTTGCGAGTCGTAAGGCTACGATGGATGTTCCGCCTTAAGCTGCGATGGAAGACGACGACAGCAAGCGTGGGTTCACGAACTGGTTGAGCCAGACCGAAGCACCACAGGCTTGACGGCGACGGTCACCGCATCGTCAACCCACCCACCTCACCCACCATGTCACGCGCCGGGCGCGGGGCTCGCCCATTGGGCGATGAACCCGGCGATCCTTTCTTCGATGCGGCTCTCAACGGTGCGCAGGCGCAGGATGGGGATACCGCTTTTCGCCAGGATGCTGTTTTTCAAGGCATCCCGCGCCGCCTGGTCGGGCCGATCGTGGGAGCCGCCATCGACTTCGATCACCCCGAGTGGTTTTTTGCCCACCTTGAAATACAGTACGAAATCGCAACTGGCGCGCGCCATGAAAGCTCGTTCCCGCGCCGTCAAGGCCGGATTGGTTGATGCGGCGACTTGGTTCAACCGGAGCTGGGCGTGACACATCAGCGCCTGGCATGACGGCGCGGACAGGGCCTCGCGCAGCAGTTGCGCCACGATCTGCTCGGACTTGTAACGTGAATCCTCGGGCCGCAACCGGGCATCCAACCGCGCCAGGGACTGGTCGTACTCGCGGTACAGCAGGTCGAAGGCCGACACCACGGGAGCCCGCACGACCTGCTCGTCCTGCGCGTAATACTCGACGTAGCGCATCAGGGCCGCGATGTGGCCGTTGTTGCCGGTGAACACGTCGTCGCCTGTCACCAGGGTGAAGCGGTGCTTGGCCCGCGACACCGCCACATTGACCATGCGCGGGTCATCCACGAAATCCAGTCGCTTGCGTTCCTGGTTGTAGTGTTTCTTGTCCAGCACGGTGGAGAAGACGATCTCGTCGCATTCCCGTCCCTGGAACTTGTGCACGGTGTCCTTGACGAAATCCACTGGCAGGTGTGTGCCAGAGAGGTTGACCTGGGCCCGGAAAGGGGCGATGAAGCCACGGCCATCGCCGTCCAGGCCAATGGGCTCGCCCTCGTCGTCCAGCACCTTGAGCAAGGAGTCCAGTTCCCTGTGGTTGGTGTTCTGCCGGGTGTGGTTACCCTTGGCGGTCACCACCAGGCGCAAGGGCGCTTCGCCCTTGTCCTCGGTCATTGGCACCAGCGCGTTGTCGTAGAACTGCTGGTTGCAGAACTGGATGATCCTGGGATGGCAGCGGTAATGCTCTTTCAATAGCGTCCTGGGCAGAGCGTCCGTGAACACGCCGATGCAGGAGTCGAGCAGGCTGTAGCGCTCGCAATCATAGGCGTCAGTGGGGGCTTGCAGGCCCAGCGCTACGGGAATGTGCGCCAACTGGCGGTTGTCGCCAACAACGACCAGGTTCTTCGCGCAGCCCAGCGCCAGAATACCCGGCACGATATCTTGCAGCGAGGCCTCGTCGATGATCACGTAATCGAGTATCGCGCCCGGCGCGATCGAGTTGACGATTGAATGCGTGCCGCTGCCCAGGATTGGGAAGCGCTGCACGAAGGCATCGAACTGCTTGCGGTAGGTATTGGAATCGAAGCTGTCCGACGGCCGCGCCTGGCGTTGCAGGTGCTGCTTCAGATGGCGCATCGACGCGGTCTTCAACTCATCGAGCAAGACCGTGAAATTTCCGCGCGCCAGCGATGCGCGGCACGCCTGCAGCTCCGCTTCCTTGTCCTGCAGCGCCTTGTCGTAATAGTGCATCTGCAGGGCATGGAAGACCGACAGGCGCGCGTCATCCCGAGCGAAAGGCTTGGTGCGGAAAATCCTGAAATTGAACAGCAGTTCGATGCGGTCCTTGAGGCGGATGCGCTGTTCGCCGAGATGGGCCAGGTAGGCCATCAGGTCGGTGGTCTTGCGAGGCGACAGTCCGTACTTGTCCAGCGAGGCGGCGGCTTGCACACCGCTGTCTGTTTGCCACTGCTGCAGGTAGCGCCGCTCGACGGTCAGCTCGTCGAGCTCGGCCTGCAGTTGCGCCGCCCGGTTGTGATCGTCCAGGTGCTGCTTCAAGCGGGCCAGCCGGGCCTGGATCTCCTCCAGGGGCTGCGCGGGCTCGGGCTCGCTCGATGACCACGGCGGCAGGTCGGCGAAGAAGTCCTTGCGGTTGTCCTGGTTGCCAAGTTTGGCGACCAGGTGGCCCAGGCCGCATTTTTCCAGCTTCTCGTAGACGTTTTCGACAGCCGAATTGTTGTTGGACAGCACCGCTACCGTCTGCCTGCGTAATAGGATATTAGCGAGGATGTTTAGGATGGTCTGGGTCTTGCCCGTCCCTGGTGGGCCCTCGATCACGCTGATCTGCGCACGGAAGGCCTGCTCAACCGCCGCGAGCTGGCTTGCGTTGACGCCGAACGGAAAGATCAGGCCGGTGCCGGGCGCCTGCGTTCCATTTCGTCCCGCGCAATAGGCATGCAAAGCGGTGTCGGCGCTGGCGGGCAGCTTATCCAGTTGGCGCACGACATTGGCGGCGATCTCACGGTCGCTCTTCGACCCCGCGCGATCCCGCCGGGCATGAGCCACTGCCACGAAATAGTTAAAGACCGGCGCCTCCTTCATCGCCGTCAGCGCGGCAAAGCCGATGCCGTCCATCTTGTAGACGTAAGGTTGATCAGAATCTGGATGGAGCACGACGGCATACCGCTCGCCATAGATCGTCGCCTTGGCGATGGGCTTGACGATCGTGCTGCCAGGCTTGGTCAGCAACATCTCGCCCAGTTCACGGGTGGGGGAGATGCGGCAGTCGCTGAGCGCGTGTATGGCCTTGCCCTTTTTTAAGTAGGAGCACCTGAGTTGCAGGCCTTCGCTCTTATCGCTCCAGATCGACCAGTTGGTGATCTCTGCGGTCTTGTCCTCGCCACCCACATGAATCGAAACCATACATCCCTTATTCATCTCCGAATGACATCCGGAGCCGCCCTAACGCCGCACATCGAATGCCGTTGTTTCTCAATAAGGAATTATTACCATCATCGCACCCATAGCCGATAGACGGGCTGTGCTTCCCGGCGAAGTGCCGGGCTGGAGTCATCGTGAAAAAACCGCCCCCCATTACAGCAGCGGTCAAGGATTCACGCTAAGAGGAATCAGCGACGCAGATAAGCGGTGAAGTCGATATCGCCGGCCGAGAGGATCGCCTGCACGCGGTTGTGCACGTTGAGCTTGCGCAGGATCGCCGAGACGTGTGCCTTGACCGTGGTTTCGGCGATGTCGAGGTTGTAGGCGATCTGCTTGTTGGATTCGCCCTTGGTCATGCGTTCCAGCACCAGCAGTTGCTTGCGGGTCAGCGCCTGCAGCAGCTCGGGTGGGATCGAAGGTTCGTTGTAGCTGGTTTGGCGCCGGCCGCTTTTCTGGCTGCGGATGATATCTGAGGGCAGGTAGACGTTACCGTTGAGGATCTGCTCGATGGCTTCGGTCATCTGCGCCCGCGGCGACGACTTGGTGATGAAGCCGACCGCCCCGTAGGTGATCGCCTGCAGCACGATCTGCTTGTCCTGCTCGGCGGAGACGATCACCACCGGGATGGTCGGCGCCTCGTTGCGCAGGTTGATCAGCCCGTTCAGGCCGTGCATGCCGGGCATGTTGAGGTCGAGCAGGACCAGGTCGAGGTCGTCGTGCTCGATCGTCAGTGCCAGCGTGCTGTCGAGGTCGGCGGTTTCCAGGATTTCGCTGTCGGGAAAGCCGTCGCGGATGACGTTGTGGATGGCTTCGCGAAACAGCGGATGGTCGTCGGCAATCAATATTTTGTACAAGGCTGGTCACCTCTTTTTGTGATTATGGTCGGCACGCTTGGTGGATCATTCCGGACCGCTCAGAGCCTCCGGCGCTGCGGGGTTCAGGGGCAGGTTGGCCTGTTCCCAGCCATCCACGCCGTCGCGATACCAGTAAAGGTTCGTATAGCCCAGTGCGTGAGCCCGTCGGGTGGCGTTCCAGCCCAACCAGCAATCGGAGCGGCAGTAGAATACCAGCGGCCGGTCGAAACGACCCCGGCTGATACGGGCAAGGTTCCTGGCGAAATAGTCCGCCCATTCGGGTGTAAGAGCTCCATCTCCGGCATTGGGCAGCCAGACGCTGCCGGGCAGGTTGGTGTGCGCCTCGGTGTCGATGAAGCGGCCGGCCAGCCACTGGCGCCGGTACACATCTACCAGCGCCACATTAGGTTGTTCAGCTAGCAATGCCTGTAGCGACGCGGTATCCAGCGTTTGCGCACCCTCGATGGCAGCTGGCGTCGGGCTGCGGTAATGGGCCTGACGGTAACCGTCGGCTGAAAACAGATCGCTGTCCGTTTCTGCCGACGCTGCCTGGCTGATGCCCAGGCAGGCCAATATGACGATCAGTAACGGTAGACGCGGCATCGTCTGGACTCCTGTGTGCTCCTATGAATGGATTACAGAACAATGGTGCTGCCTTTGAAATCCTACGATGGAGGCGAAAACCGGTACCAAAGTAGTAGATCGCCACGCGTCCATCGCGCGACCAGGGTGAGAGACGTCGGCGGCGCAACCGGAACTGCATAGAAAGTACGGCTCCGGCGGTACCAAGGTAGTAGGCAGGTGAGTGTTTCCAAGCTCTAGCATGTAGTTGTCCGAAGCACGAACTGGCGCCGGAAGCCAGTGAGGTACTAGCCGGGTGCACAGAGCGCACCCTACGGATGTACAAGACCCTTGTAGGGTGCGCTCTGCGCACCATGGACCTGATGGCATGCCGACAGTTGCCTGAACGTCCTTATGAGAAGGCGGCTAGCCTGTGAAAATTCTGCTGGTAGATGACCATGCGATGGTGCGTCAGGGTTGCTCCGCGTTGCTGCGTTCAGTGCTGCCCGAGGTACAGCTGAGCGAAGCCTGCGACGGCGAGCAGGCGCTGGACGAGTGCCAGCGGGACATCCCAAGCCTAGTGATTATGGATATCGGCCTGCCGGGCATCAGCGGTATCGAAACCACCCGACGGCTGCGCCAGCGGCTGCCGCAGCTACGCGTGCTGTTTTTCAGCATGCACGATGAGCTTTCACTGGTTCGCCAGGCGCTGGATACCGGAGCGGCGGGATATATCACCAAAAATGCCTCGCCACAGGTGCTGATCGAAGCCGTGCGACGCGTTCTCTCCGGCCATGCCTATATCGAACAGCCGCTGGCTACTGAACTGGCGCGCAATCCTGGCCACCACGGCTCACCGGACCCGCGTCTGCAAGGCATGACTCAGCGTGAGTTCGAGGTTTTCGTGATGCTCGCCAAGGGCACACCCGCCCGGCAGATCGCCGAGCAGTTGTGTATCAGCGGCAAGACCGTTTCCAACTACCTGACCATGCTCAAGAGCAAACTGCAGGTCGGCTCCCATGCTGAACTGGTACACCTGGCCATCGATACCGGCGTGCTGCGCGTCGGCGAGCGGAGAATGGCATTCGAATTTTCCTGAGGCGACCCGCCGGGTGGAGTGTTTGTAAGGTACGGGCCTGCGTAATGTGCGCTCCGCGCACCACCGAGTCTTAATACATGCGGTGCGCGGAGCGCACCCTACATCGGCGTTGCGAGCGTAGGGTGGCTAGCTACTTGGTAGGCATCTGCCCGGCTCTTCGTAGGGTGCGTTTTGCGCACCATCGGGCCTCGGTAAATGTGGTGCGCGGAGCGCACCTTTTCGCAATTATTTTTCCCAGTCCATCGGACAATCCCTGCAGCCTTCCATGTTGGTCCCCTGGAAGGTTGCGTAGTGTCGGCGTGCGCCCGTGAGGGTGGCGTTTTCGAGGTTGGCGTCGTTGAATTTTGCTTCCTGCAGGTTGGCGTCGGTCAGGTTGGCGCCTTTGAGATCGGCCTTGCTGAGCCAGGTCATCTCGAGGTCGGCGGCGCTCAGATTGCTATCGTGCAGCTTGGCGCCACTCATGCGGGCGAACTCGAGGTAGGCGCCGGTGAGGTTGGCCCCCTTGAACTGTGCGGCCTGGGCGAACAGTCCCCAGCCCTGGATGGCTACCAGTTGGGCATCGGTGAAATTGGCCAGGCGCAGGTTGGACTGCTGCAGGCTGGCGCGGTTGAGCGTTGCGCCGCTCAGGTTGGCCTTCTCAAGGTTGGCCAGGTCCAGAATAGTGTGGCGCAGGTTAGCGCCGGACAGATTGGCGCCGGCCAAGTTGATCTTGCGCAGGTCCTGATTGCTGAGGTCGGTACCGCGTAGGTCGGCGTTGGCGCACTGGCTTTCCGGTTCGAGTGTGCAGCCGTTGATGATCAGCGGTTGGTCGTCGGCGAAAGCCGGGGCAGCAACGAATAACAAGGGAAGGATCAGGCTGGACGGTTTCATATGAGGCCCATGCATTTGTAGGGTGCGCTCTGCGCACCGGATTCAGAATGAAAAGCTGGTGCGCGAATCGCACCCTACGGGCGACGAGAACGGTCGCATCTAGCGAAAAGGCCGTGTCCGCGATGAGGCGGGCACGGCCGGGACATCAGCGCTGAGCGGTCTTGTTTTCCCACTCAGGCAACTTGAACACCCAGAACGAGCCGCCCTGTGCGACCGGCTTGGTCAACTCGGCCATGTCGCCGCCCCACAGTGGTACCGCACCACCGTAGCCGACGGTCACACCGATGTACTGCTCGCCGTCCTGCTCCCAGGTCACGGGCGGGGAGATGATTCCGCTGCCGGTCTGGAATTTCCAAAGCTCGTCGCCGGTCTTGGCGTCAAAGGCCTTGAAGTAGCCATCGCTGGTACCGGTGAACACCAAGTTGCCCTTGGTGGCCAGCACACCGGCCCATAGCGGCAGCTTCTCCTTGTGTTCCCACTCCACCTTGCCGGTGGTGGGGTTCATGGCGCGCAGGATGCCGACGTGGTCGTCATACATGCGCTTGATGCGGAAGCCCTGGCCAAGGTAGGCCGAACCCTTTTTGTAGCTGACTTCCTCGGTCCAGTAGTCCTCCTTCCAATGGTTGGCGGGCACGTAGAACAGGCCGGTGTCCTGGCTGTAGGCCATCGGGTTCCAGTTCTTGCCGCCGAGGAAGGGCGGGGAGACCTCGACCGACTTGCCGTGCTTCTCGCCCGGCTCGGGCTTGGGTGGGCGCTGGCCTTCGTTCTCGATCGGGCGTCCGGTCTCGAGGTCGATGCCCTTGGCCCAGGTGATGTTGTCGACGAAGGGGAAGGCATTCTGCAGCTTGCCGTCCGTGCGGTCGACCACGTAGAAGAAGCCGTTGCGGTCAGCGTGGGCGGTGGCTTTCACTGTCTTGCCGTTCTTGTCCTTGTAGTCGAACAGCACTAGTTCGTTGTTGCCGGAGAAGTCCCAGGCATCGTTCGGCGTGTGCTGGTAGAACCATTTCACTTCACCGGTGCTCGGGTCGACGCCAACCTGGCCGGACGTGTAGAGGCTGTCGTAGTCCTGGGGCTTGCCGTCTTTGGAGGTGCGCGCCCAGCCGTTCCACGGAGCCGGGTTGCCGGCGCCGACAATGATGGTGTTGGTCTCGGCATCGAAACTCGCGCTCTGCCACGGTGCGCCGCCACCCTGGCTCCAGGCCTCGACCTTACCGGTGGGGGAGTTGGGATCGTCCGGCCAGGACGGTGCCTTGATGTCGCCGGTGGGGGTGCTGTCCTTGCCGTTCAAGCGGCCCACATGGCCTTCGACGAAGGGGCGCATCCAAATTTCTTCACCGGTATCCGGATCGCGGGCGAACAGCTTGCCGACGATGCCGAATTCGTCGCCGGAGCTGCCGTGGATCAGCATGACCTTGCCGGTCTCGCCGTCTTTCACGAGGGTCGGCGCGCCGGTCATGGTGTAGCCCGCGCCGTGATCGCCGAATTTCTTGTTCCAGACGACCTTACCGGTGTCTTTATTCAGCGCCACGACGCGAGCATCGAGAGTGCCAAAGTAGACCTTGTCGCCATAAATGGCGACGCCGCGGTTGACCACATCGCAGCAGGGACGGATGTCGTCGGGCAGGCGATGGGCGTAGCTCCAGAGGCGCTTACCGGTCTTGGCATCCAGCGCGAATACCCGCGAGTAGGAGCCGGTGACGTAAATGATGCCGTCGTGCACCACGGCCTGGGACTCCTGTCCGCGCTGCTTCTCGTCGCCGAAGGAGAACGACCAGGCGGGCGTCAGCTTGAAGACGTTCTTGTCGTTGACCTGAGCCAGCGGGCTGAAGCGCTGGGCGTGGGTGCCCAAGCCATATTGCAGGACGTTGTTGGTCGAAATGTGGTCGTTGGCGATGTCTTCCCAGCTGACCGGTTTGGCCTGGGCGGCACCGATCATTGCAAGGCTGCCAGCCAGTGCCAGGCATTGCACGGCGAGGGCGAGGGGACGTTTGCTGCCGGGGTGCGATCTTGTTGTCATGGTTGCGATTCCCTTGGTCGGTTCGGACAAGGCCGCTGTTCGGTCTGTGTAGACGCGGGTCTGACACTGCCGATGGCGGCTTGGCGAATCGATTATTGGAAGCGCGGCGCAGGCGCCGATACGGAAAAATTCCCGCGAACGCCGGGAATATTTCCCAAACGTCTGGTGTTTTGGCCTTGCTCCACAAGTGCTGCTCGACCCACTGCCAAAGGTGGTGGGAAAGCTTGCTACCAAGGGAGGAGTTGCCGGCTTCCAAAGCAGGATTCAGTCGACCCGACACCACCGCCAACATGGCCGCCATGCGCTCCCGGAAGGGGGCTGCCTTGCACGGATTCACGAAACGAGGTGGTTAGTCATGAACAATAAGAACCCTATGCGCGCACTTGTGGCTGCAGGCTTGATCGCTGTAACCGGTCTGGCCCTGGCTCATGGTGATGTCGTTCCCCATGCCGTAGAGACCAAGGGCCTGCCCGCTCTTGGTGAAGAGTGGGTGGATGAAAACCCCTATCGTGAACCGGGCGAGCACCACGACCTTGCTGTAGAAATTGGCTCGTCCGCCTACAACCAGAACTGCGCCCGCTGCCATGGTCTAGAAGCGATCTCAGGCGGCATCGCGCCGGATCTGCGTGAGCTGGAAGCAGATATAAGCGGTGACGAGTGGTACAAGGAACGCGTGATCAACGGCGCCGTACGCGACGGCGCCGTGTACATGCCGCGCATGGCCGATACGCTCAGCCAGGAAGCGCTGTGGGCCATCCGTACCTATATAGAGAGCGAAGCGACCAAGCAGTGATGCGGGTGAAATATGTAGGGTGCGCTCCGCGCACCGCACGCACCGAGTTTGGCGGTGCGCTCCGCGCACCGCACGCACCGAGTTTGGCGGTGCGCAAAGCGCACCCTACGAAAAGCCTTGCAGCCTGTTACTGGCGGGTAGCCCATAGCGATCCGCCGCCGGAGAGACGACATGAACATGCGAATCCTGCTGGCACTCGTGCTGACCGTTCGAACCGGCGGCCTGTTCGCGGCCGACGTCGACCCGCTGCAATCGGTCATGTGGGAGTACCACCACGAGCGCGTGCTGAACGGCGAGCCCTACGTGTTCGACGACCGCGTACAGGTGCTTGTGCCACCCTTCGCCGAGGATGCGCGCCAGGTGCCGATGCACATCGATGCTCGCGCCCTGGGCGATGAAGTGGTGCGTATCGAGGCCTGGGCCGAACTCAACCCCATCCCACGCGTGTTCAGCTTCAGCCCCGGCGAACAGGTACTGCCGCTGGTGGCGATTCGTTTCCGCGTGGAGCAGGCCACGCCCATTCGCGCGGCGGTTCTGACCCGAGATGGCGTCTGGCACGTGGGCTCGGCTCGGGTGGATGCTGCCGGCGGGGGCTGTTCGGCGCCAAGCGTGGTGCGCACTCAGCCCGGATGGGAAAAGCGTCTGGGAAGGGTCGTGGGCGGTCGTTTCGAGCGTAGTACCGGCAGTCGCCTGCGCCTGCAGGTCTCGCACCCGATGGATAACGGCCTGATCAGCGGCATCCCCGAGTTCTTCCTCAACCAGGCCGAGCTGCGCGATACCGACGGCAATGTCCTGGCGACGCTGGAGCTGTATCCCGCAGTCAGCGAGAACCCGACGCTGAGCCTGGAGGTGAAAGGCCAGCGAGGCACCCGCCTGTGGTTGCGTGACAACAACGGCAACGAGTTCGGGGCCACGCTGTAGAGCCCGCCGCTTCCGCAGGGTGCGCTTCGCGCACCGATTCTTTCCAGCCAGGAAAACGATATGCGCCTGCTTGCTCTATTCGTCTTCTTCTTCATTGCCCCGCCCATATACGCCCAGCTGAATTATCAGCTGCAACCGCGACAGATCGCCGAAAACGTCTGGCTGCTGGAAGGCTCGACGGACAACTTCGACCCACGCAACGGCGGCAATATCGTCAACACCGGCTTCATCGTGACGTCGGCCGGTGTCGTGGTGATCGACAGCGGTCCTTCCAGACGCTACGGCGAAGCCATGCGCGCTGCCATCGCCGAGGTTACCGACCGACCCGTCATCAAGGTGCTGCTGACCCATCATCATCCCGACCATGTGCTGGGCAACCAGGCATTCGCCGATGTGCCCATCGCCGCACTCGCCGGAACCACCGAGCTGCTGCGCGAGCAGGGCGATGCCATGGCCGAGAACATGTACCGGATGGTCGGCGACTGGATGCGCGGCACCGAGGTGGTACTGCCAACCGAAACGCTGGAACCCGGCGTGCTGGACGTGGGGGATCACAGGCTGCGTCTGCTGCAGTTGCACGGGCACACCGGTGCCGACTTGGCGGTTCTCGATGAAAACAGTGGCGTGTTCTTCGCGGGTGACATGCTCTTCCATCAACGCGCCTTGACCACGCCCAACAGCCCCGGCTTGGAGGTGTGGCTGGCAGACCTCGACCGTTTGCAAGCCACACCGTGGAAACTGCTGGTGCCCGGCCACGGCCCGCTGAGCCGCGACAACGCACCGTTCGAGCAGATGCGCGACTACTTGGGCTGGCTCGACGGCCTGCTGCGCGACGCCGCAGCCAGCGGCGCCGACATGAATGAAGTCATCCAGAGCCCAATCCCCGAGCGCTTCTCCGGCATGAGCCTGACGCGCTACGAACTGATCCGCAGCGTCAGCCACCTCTATCCGAAATACGAAGCCAGACAGTTGCAACGGGTGGATGAGTAGAGGAGGGCGCTCGGCTGTAGCACCGAACCTCACGACGAAGCCCCCGGTGCGCAGAGCGCACCCTACAAGGTTGAGCCGCAGCGTCAGCAATCTCTATCCGAATTACTAAACCCGGCAGTTGCAGGGGGTGGATGAGTAGAGGAGGCACTCGGTTGTAGGGTGTGCTCCGCGCCCCCTGCAGGCTAGGCCGGAGCTCATGCAGAGTTATTCACCAAAGGCTCTCTCGATATCGTCTGAATGCAGAATGGATAGCGCGCCTAAACTCGATGATCGCTTGGCGCAACAGTTGACGGGTTTGCGTTTGGTGCAGTACTGGCCAGCGGTGTTGGGTGATTACCGTAAAGAAATGCAGCCCGCCTTCATTCTGCGGGCGACGATAGTTGGACATTCCCTGTCTCCTTCATCAATTGGAGCAAGAGCGTACGGCCTGGCTAAGGCCGACACCATGTTAGCTATGCATGCTTGTATTTCTCTCTGCTTTTTGAACACGGTGCGCGGAGCGCACCCTACGAGTTTCGATAGTTTCATGCACCGGATTTGTGCGCTCCGCCAGCTCCCAGGTGCCGACGTGTAGGGTGCGCTCCGCGCACCGGACATTGCATCGAAGCTCCCCAGCGCCCTTGGCATCTACTACCAAATGAGGAGCGCCTCGCTGCCATGGGCGCATACCGGGGGTGGTGGGGCGCTGCCTAAGATCGGTCCATGCCCTGCGTCCGTTCTGGCGCAGGCTCTGACACGCAGAAGAAAGAGAGGCCCATCATGATCTACGCCCAACCCGGTACCGCAGGCGCCGTCGTTTCCTTCAAACCCCGCTACGGCAACTACATCGGCGGTGAATTCGTACCGCCGGTTAAGGGTGAATATTTTGTCAACACCTCGCCAGTGAATGGCGAAGTGATCGCCGAATTCCCGCGCTCCGGCGCCGAAGATGTAGAGAAGGCCTTGGACGCCGCCCACGCCGCGGCCGATGCCTGGGGTAAGACTGCAGTGCAGGACCGCGCGCTGATCCTGCTGAAGATCGCCGACCGTATCGAAGCGAATCTGGAAAAGCTTGCCGTCGCCGAGACCTGGGACAACGGCAAGGCGGTGCGCGAAACCCTCAATGCCGACGTGCCGCTGGCCGCCGACCACTTCCGCTACTTTGCCGGCTGCATCCGCGCTCAGGAAGGCAGCGCGGCCGAGATCAACGAGCATACCGCTGCCTACCATTTCCATGAGCCGCTGGGCGTGGTCGGGCAGATCATCCCGTGGAACTTCCCGCTGCTGATGGCGGCCTGGAAGCTAGCGCCGGCGCTGGCCGCCGGCAATTGCGTGGTGTTGAAGCCCGCCGAGCAAACCCCGCTGTCGATCATGGTCTTCGCCGAAATCATCGACGGCCTGCTGCCGCCGGGCGTGCTGAACATCGTTCAGGGCTTCGGCCGTGAAGCGGGTCAGGCGCTGGCCACCAGCACCCGCATCGCCAAGATCGCCTTCACCGGCTCGACGCCGGTGGGCTCGCACATCATGCGCTGCGCCGCCGAGAACATCATTCCGAGCACCGTCGAGCTAGGCGGCAAGAGCCCGAACATCTTCTTCGAAGACATCATGAATGCTGAGCCCGCGTTCATCGAGAAAGCCGCCGAGGGTCTGGTGCTGGCGTTCTTCAACCAGGGCGAGGTCTGCACCTGCCCGTCGCGTGCGGTCATTCAGGAATCGATCTTCGAGCCCTTCATGGACGTGGTGATGAAGAAGATCCAGCAGATCAAGCGCGGCAACCCGCTGGACACCGAGACCATGGTCGGCGCTCAGGCGTCCGAGCAGCAGTTCGACAAGATCCTCTCGTACATGGAAATCGCCCGCCAGGAAGGCGGCCAGATCCTCACTGGCGGTGCTGCCGAGAAGCTGGAAGGCGGCCTGGCCAGCGGTTATTACGTGCAGCCGACCCTGATCAAGGGGCACAACAAGATGCGGGTGTTCCAGGAGGAGATCTTTGGGCCGGTGGTGGCCGTCACCACATTCAAGGACGAGGCCGAAGCGCTGGCGATTGCCAACGACAGCGAATTCGGCCTGGGCGCCGGCGTCTGGACCCGCGACATCAACCGTGCCTACCGCATGGGCCGTGGGATCAAGGCCGGGCGTGTCTGGACCAACTGCTACCACCTCTACCCGGCACACGCGGCGTTCGGTGGTTACAAGAAATCCGGCGTCGGCCGCGAGACCCACAAGATGATGCTCGACCACTATCAGCAGACCAAGAACCTGCTGGTGAGCTACGACATTAACCCGCTGGGCTTCTTCTGATTGGATGGGCTCCGGCGTGCGCTCCCGAACGCGCCGGTTACTTGGCAGGCACCGAGGGTGCCGAGCCTTTCCGGGCCGTCATCCCCGTGACGACCGGACGGCTCGTTTCGCGGCGCGGCCTTTTGGCCGCGTTTTTTTTTCAGAAGAACGCTGTAAGAACGTGCTGCGTACTCATCCAACTCGAATAACCGTTCGATTCGCGGGCTCTGGTTCTGCACTTGAAGCGCTTTCGGCAGACCACTGTTTTCATTCCTGACACAACTGTTCCATTCCTCGCTTCGCCTGTTCCTTTCCTGGTGCAGCTGCCCGCCTGCCAGCGCAGTCATTTCTGCTTTCATCCAATCATCAGGCCCAGTATCCACGCGCCCTCCAGCGATAAAGCGTAACGCTGGCATAGCCATTGCGATACCGCAGGGACCGTGGCGCGATGCTGCGGCCCCTAATAAGAACTGGAGACGCATAGATGAATCGTACTGGCCTGCAAAGGTGTGGAGGCGCAGAGCCGCCACCAGCCGCCTCGTTCGTTAAAAGCCTGTTCACCGTGCTGGCGTTGAGCGCAGCCTGTTCTTCGGTAGCGCTAGCGGCTGATGTCGACGGCAAACGCATCGCCAATGCCGACGCTGAGCCCGGCAATTGGATGAGCCACGGTCGTGACTATGGCGAGCAGCGCTACAGCCCGCTGAAGAACATTACTGCCGAGAACGTCGACGAGCTGGGGCTAGCTTGGAGTTACAAGCTCGACATCGACCGCGGGGTGGAAGCCACGCCTATCGTGGTCGATGGCGTGATGTACACCACAGGCCCGTTCTCAATCGTCTACGCGCTGGACGCCCGCAGCGGGGAGCTGATCTGGAAGTACGACCCGCAATCGGACCGCTCCCGCGCTGGCGAAGCCTGTTGTGATGCGATCAACCGCGGCGTTGCTGTGTGGAAGGGCAAGGTCTACGTCGGCGTGCTCGATGGTCGCCTAGAAGCCATCGACGCCAAAACCGGCGAACGCGTCTGGTCGGTAGACACCCGCAACGACAAAGCGCGCAGCTATACCATCACCGGCGCGCCGCGAGTGGTCAACGGCAAGGTCGTGATCGGCAATGGTGGCGCTGAGTTCGGCGTACGCGGATACGTGACCGCCTACGATGCCGAGACCGGCGATCAAGCCTGGCGCTTCTTCACCGTGCCGGGCGATCCGGACAAGCCAGCCGAAGGCAAGGGCATGGAGATCGCGAAGAAGACCTGGCACGGTCGCGCCTTCGTTGAGCAGGGCGGCGGCGGCACCGCCTGGGACTCCTTCGCCTACGATCCCGAACTGAACTTGCTGTATATAGGCGTCGGCAACGGCTCGCTGTGGGACCCGATCTGGCGCAGCGAGGGCAAGGGCGACAACCTGTTCCTGTCCTCCATCGTCGCGGTCAATGCCGACACCGGTGAGTACGTCTGGCACTACCAGACCACACCGGGCGATGCCTGGGACTACACCGCCACGCAGCACATGATCCTTGCTGATCTCGAAATCGAGGGCAAAGAGCGCAAGGTGCTGATGCAGGCGCCGAAGAACGGTTTCTTCTACGTCATCGACCGCGCCACTGGCGAGCTCCTGTCGGCCGAAAACATCGTGCCGATCAACTGGGCCAAGGGCGTCGATCTGAAGACCGGACGCCCTATCGTCGACGACGAAGCCGCGGCCTATTGGAAGGGTGAAAAGAAGGCCAAGCTGGTCCAGCCCGGCTTCTGGGGCGCGCATGACTGGCACCCGATGTCTTACAACCCGGACACGGGTCTCGTGTACATCCCTGCGCACATCATGTCCGCTTGGTACGAACACGTGCCGGACGCGCCGGCGCGCAACAAATTCAAAAGCATGTATCAGCTGGGCCTGAAGACCGGAATGATGCCCGAGGACCCCGAAGGTCTTGGCAAGTACGCTGATACTTGGTCCGGCAAGCTGATCGCCTGGGACCCGGTAAAACAGCAACAGGCCTGGGAAGTGCCCTACGTCACCATCTTTAACGGCGGCACGCTGACCACCGCCGGCAACCTGGTGTTCGAGGGCAGCGCGGACGGGCGAGTGATTGCCTACGCGGCTGACAACGGCGACAAGCTCTGGGAACAGCCCGCCGCGAGCGGCGTGATGGCCGCGCCCATCACCTACAGCGTCGACGGCGAGCAATACGTGACCTTCATGGCGGGCTGGGGCGGCGCCTTCTCCACATTCGCCGGAGCCCTGTCGCTGCGCGCCGGCGTGCAACCTTATGCGCAAGTGCTGACTTACAAGCTCGGCGGTACGGGCGAATTGCAGGAACCGGCACCACGGGCAGACGCACCCGAGCCGCCACCGCTGACCGCGGACGTCGCCACGGTCGAAGCCGGCGCCAAGCTCTACGACGGTTATTGCTCACAGTGCCACGGCATCCACGCGGTCAGCGGTGGCGTGCTGCCGGACCTGCGCATGCTCACGCCGGAGAAACACGAGCAGTTCCTCGGCATCCTCCACGGCGCCCGCATCCCCGATGGCATGCCGTCGTTCGCAGAAGCCTTCGATATGGAGCAGATGGGGCAGATCCATCAATACCTGATCAAGCGCGCCCACGACCGACTCGAACACGGCCCGGATGACCTGCCGCTGCCTGCCAATAAAACCGCTAGCAACTAACCCTATTTAGGAGATCGACATGACCGATGCAATCACCTACCAGAACTACATTGACGGTGCCTTCGTTGGCTGCGACAACCTCGTCGAGGTCCGTAACCCGGCCACCGGTGTTGTGCTGTCCCGTGTGCCGGAATCCGATGCTGGCACCGTCGAGCGCGCCATCGCTGCTGCCCGTACGGCGCAGAAAGACTGGGCGAAGAAGCCTGCCATCGAGCGCGCCGGCTACCTGCGCGCAATCGCCAGCAAGATTCGCCAGAACGCCGAGCGCCTGGCCCGCGTGATAACCGAAGAACAGGGCAAGATCCAGAGCCTGGCACTGGTGGAGGTCAACTTCACCGCCGACTACATGGATTACATGGCCGAGTGGGCGCGGCGTATCGAGGGTGAAATCATCACCAGCGACCGCCCAGGTGAGAACATTTTCCTGTTCCGTAAACCGCTGGGCGTGGTGGCCGGCATCCTGCCGTGGAATTTCCCGTTCTTCCTGATCGCGCGCAAGATGGCGCCGGCGCTGGTCACCGGCAATACCATCGTGATCAAGCCCAGCGAGGAAACGCCGAACAACTGTTTCGAATTCGCCAAACTGGTTGCCGAGACCGACTTGCCGAGGGGCGTCTTCAACGTGGTCTGTGGCAGCGGCGCCGGTGTCGGTAGCGCGCTGACCACCAGCAGCGGGATCGACATGATCAGCTTCACCGGCAGCGTTGGCACCGGCTCGCGGATCATGGCCGCTGCGGCGCCCAACGTCACCAAACTCAACCTAGAGCTGGGCGGCAAGGCGCCTGCGATCGTAATGAACGATGCCGATCTGGAGCTGGCGGTCAACGCCATCCGCGCCTCGCGAATCATCAACACCGGCCAGGTGTGCAACTGCGCCGAGCGCGTCTACGTGCAGCGCGGCGTGGCCGACCAGTTCATCGAACGCATCGCCGGCGTCATGGCCGAAACGCGTTACGGCGACCCGATCGCGCAGGCGGATGTGGAGATGGGCCCGCTGATCAACGAGGCAGGGCTACGCAAGGTCGAACAAATGGTCAGAACCGCCCAGAACCAGGGCGCCCAGCTGATCACAGGCGGCCAGATCGCTGACCTCGGCCAGGGCTTTCACTACCAACCGACGATTCTTGCCAACTGCTCGCAGGACATGGAAATCATGCGTCAGGAGATCTTCGGCCCGGTGCTGCCGATCCAGATCATCGACGACCTGGACGAAGCCATCGCCCTGTCCAACGACTGCGAGTACGGCCTGACTTCGTCGATCTACACCCGCGACCTGTCTACCGCAATGAAAGCGGCCGCCGGACTGGATTTCGGCGAAACCTACATTAACCGCGAGAACTTCGAAGCGATGCAGGGCTTTCATGCCGGCACTCGCAAGTCGGGGATCGGCGGGGCGGACGGCAAACACGGGCTCTATGAGTACACCCGTACGCATGTGGTTTACATCCAGCAGTAAAGGTAAGGGCCGCCTTGGGCGGCCTCATACCCATCTTCCTTCCCAGGGTAAGACCAGCGAACCGGGACTCGCCCTGGAAAGCCGCGGAAAGCGCGGACCTCGAACTGCCGAGCACCATTTCAGTGAAGAACGGCGCGAGGATGGCGAGGCACGGAAAGCCTTCCTAGGTTTCGCCATTCGCGGTCAGCTCGCTCCCATGGCGTGCTGAGCCGTCTCTCCTGCAACTTAGAGCTAAAACATCTCATTGGGCTGGACGATGCCGTGCTTTTTCATCTTGCGGTACAGCGTCGAGCGGGATACGGAGCTGGCTTCGGCTGCCGCGCTGATGTTCCAGCGGTATTGCCGCAAGACTGCCAGCAGATGGCGCGCTTCGTCGTTGCCCAACTGGTCGGCCAGGGTGGCTGCTGGCGCCGTCGGCGCCGCCGGCGCGGGAAGGGACGGTTGATGCAGCTCGGCAGGTAGGCAATCGCAATCGATCACACCGTCTTCGGCCAGGGCCACGGCGTAACGCAGCGCGTTGAGCAACTGGCGGATATTGCCAGGCCAGGGATGGTTGAGAAGGCGCTGGCGTGCCGCTTCGTCCAGGCGTAATCCATCAGCGTCGGCCTGAGCGCTGAGCAGGTTGTGAATCAGCTCGGCGCGGTCGCTGCGCTCGCGCAAGGCCGGTAGCGCCAGGGTCATGCCGCTGAGTCGATAGAACAGATCCTCGCGGAACAGCCTGGCCTGGATCATCCCGTGCAGATCCTGATGCGTGGCGGACACCACCTGCACATCCAGCGGCACCGGCGTCTCGGCACCCAAGGGAAAGATCTCTCGCTCTGCCAGCACCCGCAGCAGACGGGTTTGCAAATGCGCCGGCATATCGCCGATCTCATCGAGAAACAGGGTGCCGCCGTTGGCCAGCTCCAGCTTGCCCTTCATGCCTTTCTTGCTGGCACCTGTGAAGCTGCCGCTACGGTAGCCGAAGAGTTCGCTCTCGATCAGAGTTTCCGGGATGGCGGCACAATTGAGGGCGATGAAAGGGCCGCCTCGTCGGGCGCTGGCCTGATGGACGGCCCGTGCGAAGGCTTCCTTGCCGGTGCCGGTCTCGCCAGTGATGAGGATAGGGATACCTTTATCGATCACCTTGCGGATGCGCCGCACGCCCAGTTGCAACTGCGGGTCGCTGCCGCCGAGATGTTCAAGGTCGGGATGCTCGCTTGCCGGGGTGCGAACGCCGGCATCTGACGTTGAACGCGCGGAGCGAAAATGATTTGCAGGAATGCGCAAGCCAACATCCATCAGCGCCTCGCCCTGCAGGGAGCGCAGGCGCACGCCACGGGCTCCGCCGTTGGTCATGCTGAGCAGTTCGTCGACATTGGCCGGCAGCAGGCTGTCGATGGGTCGGCCGAGCAGGGCGCTTCCATGGCCTTGTTCGTAGGCGACGAAGGCGGCGCGGTTGGCACCGATCACCCGCCCTTGTTCATCCAGGGCCAACAACTGCTCGTTGGCGAGGTCGGTGATGTCGTCGCGGGGCTTGATGGCCAAGGTCAGGCGATCACGGTAGCTCTGATGGAAGTGAGCGTTCTCGATCAGCCGCGCATACATGATCACCAATTGCAGGGTCAGGTATTGCGCTTCCTTGGGGCCGTCGCTGTTCAGGCAGGTGGCGTTGAGGCAGCCGCGCAGTTGGCCTTGGGAGTCGAAGATCGGCGATACCGAGCAGCTCAGGCGGAAGTTCGTGGCGAGGAAGTGCTCCTCACGGTGGATGGTCAGCGCTTGGGCCGCGGCCAGGGCAGTGCCGATGCCGTTGGTGCCGGCGACCGATTCGTCCCAGCGCGCACCGATGATTAGCCCAGACTGAGTGTAGAGGTCGCGCTGTGCGGGCAGGCGTGCATCCAGCGTGACGCCGCCCTCGTCGCTGAGCAGCACGGAGAAGCCGGCTTGCACGACGCGCTTGGCCAGGCCGGTGACGCCCTGGCTGGCGACAGCCAGATACTCCTGATGCTGAGCCTGGTGCTGGCGGATCTCGGCAGCGGTGAGAATGTTCTTCTCGCAGCGTCCGCGTGGGTTGAGGCGGTGCTGGGTAACGCTTCGGTACCAGGACTGAGCAATCAAGCCGTCCGGTTGAATGCTGCGTTCGGGAAAGTGATGAGCCACGAAGGCTGCGAGTTCGCTGGCATTATCCGAAGCATGCAAATTCATGTGATCCTCATTGGCCGATGACGGACCTGGGGGCACGTCTCGACGTCTTGTTGTTTTTTGTCGAACCAGCGGCTGACCGAACACTTCAACCATAGACTTCTTCGGCGGCGCCTTCTGTCATCCATCCGTCGGAGATGGCACGGATACAGCAAGTGATATGCCGGGAGCATTCGGCGTCACCGCAAGTCCCGAGCTTGGGCGGTAGAGGCAGGCCGCAGAGTGCGGGCGTCGGCACAGCCGTCGCAAGAATGCGACAGGTGGAGCGGACAGGCGTACAGGTGTCGCTGACACGCTACCAAATCAGGACCGAAACTCGTTCGAAAGTAGCATTCGGGGGTGTCGGGCCTGATGGTTAACTCAAATCTGCCGGAATTCTCCGGCTTCATAAGAAGAGGAACGACCCATGTGGACTAAACCCGAGTACAGCGATCTGCGCATTGGTTTCGAAGTGACCATGTACTTCGCCAATCGTTGACTGTTCCGCCCCGGCTTCGGCCGGGGTTCTATCAATCGGGGGAAGCGCATGTTCATCCAGATTCTCGGTTCTGCTGCAGGCGGTGGTTTCCCTCAGTGGAATTGCAATTGCTCCAACTGTGCCGGCCTGCGCGCCGGTACGTTGCGCGGACTGGCACGTACCCAGTCGTCGATTGCCATCAGCGATAACGGCGTGGACTGGATTCTCTGCAACGCATCGCCGGATATCCGTGCGCAACTGGAGGCCTTTCCAGTGTTGCAGCCGGCACGCAAGCCGCGCGATACGGCCATCAGCGCAATCATCCTGCTCGACAGCCAGATCGATCACACCACCGGCCTGCTGACCCTGCGCGAAGGCTGCCCGCATGAGGTCTGGTGTAGTGAGATGGTGCATCATGATCTGACGACCGGCTTTCCGCTGTTCAACATGCTCGAACATTGGAATGGCGGGCTGAAGTGGAATCCCATCGCGTTAGAAGGCAGTTTCGTCATTCCGACCTGCCCGAACCTTTCCATCACACCGATCCCGCTGCGCAGCTCGGCACCGCCATATTCGCCGCACCGCAACGATCCGCATCCTGGCGACAACATCGGCCTGTTCATCGAAGACCGTCGCACCGGTGGCACGCTCTTTTACGCACCGGGCTTGGGGAAGGTGAGCGAGACGCTCCTGAGTACCATGCGCACGGCCAACTGCCTGCTGGTAGACGGCACGCTCTGGCGCGACGACGAAATGCGCGTGTGCGAGGTGGGTACAAAGCTGGGTAGCGAGATGGGCCATCTGCCGCAAAGTGGCCCGGGCGGCATGATCGAGGTGCTCGACGGTCTGCCGGATCCGCGCAAGATCCTCATCCATATCAATAACACCAACCCGATACTCGACGAAGATTCGCCCGAACGAGCCATCCTTATCGAGCACGGCATCGAAGTAGCCTTCGATGGCATGAGCATCGAGTTGTAGCTGCGCCGGATGTAGGGTGCGCTTCGCGCACCGGACTACTTCGGAATTGATGGTGCACAGAGCGCACCCTACGAGAGCAATCCTTCCCACGCCGTGTATTACCAACTGGGAATAGCAAAGGAAGCCGCGATGACCCTGCCAGCAATGACCCCAGCCGAATTCGAACAGGCGCTGCGTGCCAAGGGCGATTACTACCATATCCATCACCCTTTTCATCGAGCGATGTACGCGGGTCAGGCCACTCGTGAACAGATCCAGGGCTGGGTGGCCAACCGTTTCTACTACCAGGTCTGCATTCCGCTGAAGGATGCGGCGATCATGGCCAACTGTCCGGATCGCGACGCGCGCCGCGAGTGGGTCCAGCGCATCCTCGATCATGATGGCGCGCCCGGCGAGGAGGGTGGCATCGAGGCCTGGCTGCGGCTGGCCGAGGCCGTGGGGCTCGACCGCGAGCAGGTGCTGTCGCAGGAGCTGGTGCTGCCCGGCGTGCGTTTCGCGGTGGATGCCTATGTCAACTTCGCGCGCCGCGCCTCCTGGCAGGAGGCGGCCAGCAGCTCGTTGACCGAGCTCTTCGCACCGACCATCCACCAGTCGCGGCTGGACGCGTGGCCTCAGCATTACCCCTGGATCGATGCCTCCGGTTATGACTATTTCCGCAAGCGCCTGAAGGAAGCGCGTCGTGACGTCGAGCACGGGCTGCGCATCACGCTCGGCCATTACCGCACGCGTGACGCGCAGGAGCGCATGCTGAACATTCTTCAGTTCAAGCTGGACGTGTTGTGGAGCATGCTCGATGCCATAAGCATGGCCTACGAACTGGGCCGCCCGCCTTACCACACCGTGACTCGTGAGCGGGTTTGGCACAAGGGCATTACGTTGTGAGTGCGAAACCCCGCGCCGCTTGTATGGCCACCCGTATTTGGCGAGTGAACTGACATGAACGAGAACATTCTGCTGAAAGTCCCGGTCTTCCGCCGCGGTTATCGCTTCCAGTTCGAGCCGGCGCAAGGCTGTCACGTTTTGCTCTACCCCGAGGGGATGATCAAGCTCAACGACAGTGCCGCCGAGATACTCAAACGGGTCGACGGCTCGCGAACGGCAGGAGGGATCGTTGCCGATCTGCACGGGAGCTTCCCCGACGCGGAGGGCATCGAAGAAGACATCCTGGCATTCCTGGAGGTGGCCGTTGAACGATTCTGGATCGAGCTTCGTTAAACCCGGCTACGAACCCGGCCCGCCGTTGTGGCTGCTGGCAGAACTGACCTATCGCTGCCCGCTGCAATGTCCGTACTGTTCCAATCCGCTGGATTTTGCTCGCAGCCATGACGAGCTGAGTACCGCCGAGTGGGTCGAGGTGTTCCGTCAGGCCCGCCAGATGGGCGCAGCGCAGCTGGGTTTTTCCGGAGGCGAGCCGCTGGTGCGCCAGGACCTGGCCGAGTTGATCAAGGCCGCCCGTGACATGGGTTACTACACTAACCTGATCACCTCCGGCATCGGCCTGACCGAAGAGAAGATAGCCAGCTTCGCCGAGGCCGGACTGGACCATATCCAGATCAGCTTCCAGGCTGCCGACGAGGAAGTGAACAACCTGCTCGCGGGCTCGAAGAAGGCTTTCGCGCAGAAACTGGCCATGGCGCGTGCGGTGAAGCAGCACGGCTACCCGATGGTGCTCAACTTCGTCACCCATCGGCACAACATCGACAACATCGAACGCATCATCGAGCTTTGCCTGGAACTGGAAGCGGACTTCGTCGAGTTGGCCACCTGCCAGTTCTATGGCTGGGCCGAGCTGAATCGCGCCGGGCTGTTGCCAAGCAAGGAACAATTGGAGCGGGCTGAACGCATCACCAACCAATGGCGCGACAAGCTGGCCGCGGACAATCACCCCTGCAAGCTGATCTTCGTGACGCCCGATTACTACGAAGAACGCCCAAAGGCCTGCATGAGCGGCTGGGGCAATCTATTTCTCGACATTACCCCCGACGGTACGGCGTTGCCGTGCCACAGCGCGCGTCAGCTGCCGGTGGAATTTCCCAACGTTCGCGAGCAGAGCATCGAACACATCTGGCGTCATTCCTTCGGTTTCAACAAATTTCGTGGCTACGACTGGATGCCCGAACCCTGCCGCAGCTGCGACGAGAAGGAACAGGACTTCGGCGGATGCCGTTGCCAGGCGTTCATGCTCACCGGCGACGCCGCGAATGCCGACCCGGTGTGCAGCAAGTCGGCGCAGCACGGCAAGATCCTCGCTGCTCGCGAGCAGGCCGAGGCGGGCGCGCTGGGCCTCGATCAACTGCGCTACCGCAACGAAAAGGCCTCAAGGCTCATCCTCAAGGTCTGAGCACGGCGCTTGCTGGCCGCTGAACGATGGATGCATGCATGAGCAAAACCGCTGTTCCCTATGGTTCCTGGCCCAGCGAGTGGAGTACCGAGCGGGCTGCCTCAGCCAGCCGGGACTTCGCCGAGCTGCGCGCTGGCCATGGCGGGCTGTTCTGGATCGAGTACGACCCGGCGGATGCGCGTTGCACGCTCTGGTATTGGCGTGAAGGGCAGGTGAGCTGCCCGACATCGGCCGGCTTTTCGGTGCGCAGCCGCGTCTATGAATATGGCGGTGGCACCTTCTGCCTGACCGCGCAGGGGTTGCCTTCGTCAACGAGGCGGATCAACAGATCTATATCCAGGATCAGCCTGATTGCGGTCGCGAAGGTGCGCGAAGCGCACTACGAGATGCCGCTCATGCTGACTGAACGGGACGAGTGTCGTTACGGCGACCTGCAATTCGATCGTCGTGGCAATGCCATCGTTGCGCTGGAAGAGCGCCATGGTGAGCCGGGCGTCGAGCACCGCCTGGTGAGCCTTGGCCTCGATGACGGCGCGCGGCAGGTGTTGGTCGAGGGCGCCGATTTCTATTCGTCGCCCACGCTCGACCCGGAAGGCCGGCGCCTGGCCTGGATCGAATGGAGTCGCCCTGAGCAGCCTTGGACCGCAACCCGTTTGTGCTGGGCCGAGCGCTCGGCCGAGGGGCTTTGGGGTAATGCTTGTTGCCTGGCGGGCGCTGATGGCCAGGAGTCTTTGCAACAGCCGCGCTTCGACGAAGACGGGGTGTTTTTTGCCTTAGCGATCGCAACGGTTGGTGGCAACCCTGGCGCGAGAGTGCAGGGCGGCTCGTGATGCATGAGCTTGGCGGTGGCGGTGCGCGGAGCGCACCCTACAAGAGCCAGCCCGAACCACCCGTAGGGTGCGCTCTGCGCACCAAGGACTTCGACTGCGCTCCGGCACCCTGGCAGCTGGGTACGATCAGCTATCAGCCTCTGGCCGGCGGCGGTCTGTTGTTGACTCATATGCGCGACGGCTTTGGCCTGCTGTTCGAACATGAAGTCGGGGGCGGTGCGCGACAGCTGGCCAATGATTATTCCCGCTGTCGCCAGTTGGCTGTCGACGACCGCTTCTTCTATTGCATCGCCGGCTTACCAGATCGCACCGTCCCGGTGCTGATGATCGACCGGGGCAATGGCGAAACGAGCGTGCTGACCGGCGGTGAGCAACCGCTGCTCGGTACCCAGCTTTCGTGCCCGCAGAGTCTGTATTTCCGGGTTGCGCAACGAAACGGGACGGACCTGCGCACGCTATTCCTTGGATGCATTGCTTTACCTAACCAATCCAGTAGGCTTGCGCGGTTGTTACAAAAATAATAAAGGCCACGGTGATGAGCCCGAATATCAGCCTCCAGCGTAAATTCGTTTCCCCTGAAATCATCTTCGGTGCCGGCTGCCGCCACAGCGTCGGTACCTGTGCCAGCAACTTCGGCGCGCGCAAGGTACTGGTGGTTTCCGACCCCGGTGTGGTGGCCGCTGGCTGGGTGGCCGACGTGCAGGCCAGCCTCGAGCGGCAGAACATCGAACACCACCTGTTCTCGGACGTATCGCCCAACCCGCGTTGCGAAGAGGTGATGCTTGGCGCCGAGGTCTATCGCAATGAAGGCTGCAACGTGATCGTCGCGGTGGGCGGCGGCAGCCCGATGGATTGCGCCAAGGGCATCGGCATCGTGGTCGCCCACGGTCGCCATATCATCGAGTTCGAAGGGGTTGATACCCTGCGAGTGCCCAGCCCACCGCTGATCCTGATCCCCACCACGGCCGGCACCTCGGCGGACGTTTCGCAGTTCGTGATCATCTCCAACCAGGACGAGCGGATGAAGTTTTCCATCGTCAGCAAGGCGGCGGTGCCGGACGTTTCGCTGATCGACCCGGAAACCACGGCGAGTATGGATCCCTTCCTGTCCGCCTGTACGGGTATCGACGCGCTGGTGCACGCCATCGAGGCGTTCGTCTCCACCGGCAACGGCCCGCTGACCGATCCCCACGCGCTGGAGGCCATGCGGCTGATCAACGGCAATCTGGTGCAGATGATCGCCAATCCTGCGGATATCGCCCTGCGCGAGCAGATCATGCTCGGCAGCATGCAGGCCGGGCTGGCGTTCTCCAACGCGATTCTGGGCGCCGTGCATGCCATGTCTCACAGCCTCGGCGGTTATCTCGATCTGCCTCACGGACTGTGCAACGCGGTGCTGGTCGAGCATGTGGTGGCGTTCAACTACGACGCTGCGCCGGATCGCTTCAAGATCGTCGCCCAGACGCTGGGTATCGATACGCGCGGCCTGAACCACCGGCAGATCCGCGAGCGCCTGGTGCAGCATCTGATCAGCCTCAAGCAATCGATCGGCTTCAAGGAAAGCCTCGGCCTGCACGGCGTTGACCTGTCGGACATTCCCTTCCTGTCGCAGCATGCAATGCAGGACCCCTGCATCCTCACCAACCCACGTTCTTCGACCCAGCGCGATGTCGAGGTCGTTTATGCCGAAGCCCTTTGACGACCAGCAGGCGCTGACTCAACTGCTCGGCTTTGGCAGCCATTCGGCGCGCAAGAGTCATTACCCGGAGCTGCTGAGCCGTCTGGAAGAGCTGGAGGCCGAGCGCAACCGCTACAAGTGGCTGTTCGAACATGCGGTGCACGGCATCTTTCAGGCCAGCCTGCAGGAGGGCATACGTGCGGCCAATCCGGCCCTGGCGCGCATGCTCGGCTATGAAAGCCCCGAGGCTGCGCTGTGGGCGCTCACTGATCTGTCGCACCACCTTTTCATCGGCGGCGAAGAGGAGCTGCTGCAGATTCGCCATACGCTGACCATTCAACAGGGTCTGTTCGGTTATGAGACCCGGTTGCGGCGCCAGGACGGCAGTTTCATCGACGTGATGATGAACCTGCTGCTCAAGCCGGACGAAGATGGCCTGGTGGAAGGCTTCGTCGCCGACATCACCGAGCGCAAGCAGGCTCAGTTGCGGCTTCTGCAACTCAATGAACAGCTGGAGCAACGCGTCGCCGAGCGTACCTGCGAGTTGCGCGAAGCCCGCGACGCTGCCGAAGCGGCCAACCTCAGCAAGGACAAGTACCTGGCCGCGGCCAGCCACGATCTGCTGCAACCGTTGAATGCGGCGCGGCTGCTGATTTCCACCCTTTGCGAGCGCAATCTACCGAGCGCAGAGCGCAATCTGGTCCAGCGGGCGCATCAGGCATTGGAAGGCGCCGAGGATTTGCTCACCGACCTGCTGGACATTTCCAAACTGGACCAGAGCGCGATCAAGCCGGATCTCGACAGCTATCGCCTCGACGAGGTGCTGTTGCCGCTGGTTTCGGAGTTCCAGCCGGTCGCCGAGGCGGCGGGGCTGCGGCTCGTTCACTTCATTCCGCGCTACGCGATCCGAACCGATTTCCGCCTGCTGAGCCGCATCCTGCGCAACTTTCTCAGCAATGCCTGTCGTTACACCGAACACGGCCGGGTATTGCTCGGCGCGCGCAAGCGCGGCGGTTCGCTGCGCATCGAGGTATGGGACAGCGGACGTGGCATCGCCCAGGATCAGCTGCAATCGATCTTCCTCGAATTCAATCAGCTCGGGGTGGAACGTGCCGCCGAGCGGCGGGGCGTCGGCCTGGGGCTGGCCATCGTCGAACGCATTGCCAAGATGCTCGACTACCGCATCCAGGTCAGGTCGCAACCGGGGCGCGGCTCGGTTTTCAGCATCGAGGTGCCACTGAGCGAGTCAATGCCCAAGCGCAACCTCGAGACGCTGGTCAGCGTGCCGCAACTGGGCGATCCCTTGCCCGGGCGACGGCTGCTGGTGCTGGATAACGAGCTCAGCATCCTCCACAGCATGTCTGCACTACTTGGCCAGTGGGGCTGCGAAGTGCTCACGGCGACCGACCAGATCACCGCGCTTACCGTGCTGGACGGCCGGGCGCCGGAGCTGATTCTGGCCGACTATCATCTCGATCAAGGCGTCACCGGCTGGGAAGTTGCGCAGGCATTGCGCGAGTGGTTCGGCGTTGCGATTCCGGTGGTGATGATCACCGCCGATCGAAGCGACCAGTGCCGCAAGCAATTACAAGGCCTCGGCGTGCCGGTGCTGAACAAGCCGGTCAAGGCCGGCAAGATGCGCTCGGTGCTTAGCCACCTGCTTGCTGGTGAGCCTTCGGCCAATCCGCCCGCGGCGTAATGAGGTCGGCTGCAGTCGGGACTTGCGCATCTTGCTTCACAGTTCGGCGGATCGCTGGTTAAAGGCGACTCAGTAGACCCAGACCTCGACACGCCTGTTCTTGACGCGGCCCGACGGCGTATCAGAAGCAACTGGAAGTTGATCACCCAACCCGTTGATATCTTTAACCAGAATGCCGCCGCGCGCTAATTCGCGACGCACCGCCATCGCGCGGAGTTTGGATAGAAGCTCGGTACGTGCCGAGTCCCCTCGTGCATCGCCGAAACCCACCAGCACCGCCGCGTTCATCTGTTTGTCAGCACGCTGGAGATAATCGGTCAAGCGTCCGATATCACGTTGAGCCTTGTTATCCAGCCGTGCGCTGCCCTCGTCGAAACGAAAGTTGACGGTCAGCCGCCGGGCATCGTTGGCCAGGTCTTGGTAAAGCTGTGGCATGTCGGGTTGGGCCGGCAGCTTTATCGCAGTGATTGCCTGTGCGACGTAGCCGGCCTTTTCGACGATGGTCTGCCCGGCGGCGCTATGGGCAAAGTCAAGATAGGCCCGTGTCCAGTCCGACTGGGCGGCAGGCTTGGCGTAGAGGAACAGACGACGCGACAGCGGATAGTCTTCTGTCGCGACCAACGCGGTGGACGGAGGCATGGGTTGTGAGTTGCCGTCGGCAATTGCCAGCGCCTTGGCGCTTCCCACCGAGGCGAGTCCCACGAAGCCGATAGCACCAGGGCGGCTGATAACCGTTTGGGAAAGCTGGTCATTGGATTCATAACGCAAGGCACTACTGGCGAGCTTCTTGTCCTGCGTGCCGAGTACCAGTTCCTTGAAGGTGTCATAGGTGCCGGACTGATCGTCGCGTGCGTGCAGTTCGACAGCCAGATCATCGCCGCCCAGCTCGCGCCAGTTGCGAATCTCGCCAGCGAACAGGCCCGCGACTTGCGCGACGCTGAGTGAGGCGATTCGGTTGTTCGGGTGGACGATGATCGCCAAACCGTCGATGGCGATGATCTGCTCGGACTGTGCGCTGCGCAGGTCACCGAGGCTGGCCAGGCTGTCGTATTCACTGTCCTTGATGGGGCGCGATGCGGCGGCAAGATCGGCGGAACCTTCTCCGAGTCCGGCAAAGCCAGTGCCTGTGCCGTGAGCGGCAACCAGGGCGTACAGCGTGCGCCCGGTTTTGCTGTCGACTGCGCTTATCCGCTGCTCGTTTTCCCTGGTGGAAGCGATCTTTATCGACTGCAACCCCTGCGCCTCGAACAGACCGGCGGTCAACATGGGCGCCAGTTTGGCGCCGACGGTGTTCGACCCATGGATGCTCAGTACCGGCTGATCCTTTGCAGGTAACGCCGGCACGGCTCCGTTTACCGAGAGAGGAGATGCACAGAACAGGGCGAAAAACGCCAGGCATAACACCCGTTTCCCTGTGGTGCGTGCGGACGTAAAAGGTGCCATGCAGCGAATCTCCCTTTCAAAGAAGCGGGGAGATTAAGACGCTTTGTTTACCGTTATGTGACCGCCAACCTGGATGATGTCAATCTGTGCATCAGTCCCCCCGCTGCACAACGCGGCGGGTATAGTCGAACCGCGGCTCAGTTCAGCTCGATCCAGACCGGGCAATGGTCGGAGGGCTTCTCCATGCTGCGGATGTCGTAGTCCACGCCGCAGTCGATCACGCGCTGATGCAGGCCGGTGGTGGTCAGGATCAAGTCGATGCGCAGCCCGCGGCGTGGGTCGTCTTCGAAACCACGGCTGCGGTAGTCGAACCAACTGAAGCGATCAACGACTTCCGGGTTGAGCGTACGGAAGCTGTCCTGCAAACCCCAGTTCTTCAGTCGTGCCAACCATTCGCGTTCTTCCGGCAAAAAGCTGCACTTGCCTGTACGCAGCCAGCGCTTGGCGTTCACGTCGCCGATGCCGATGTCGCAATCTTCAGGCGAGATGTTGAAGTCGCCCATGACCGCTACCGACTGATCGGGCGTGAAACGCTCTTCCAGCAAGGCTTGCAGATCCGCGTAGAACTTCGTCTTGGCGGGAAACTTAGTCGGATGGATGCGGCTTTCACCCTGTGGGAAATAGCCATTCATGACGGTCACCGGCTGGCCATTGGCATCGGCGAAGCGGCCCCAGATGAAGCGCTTCTGCGATTCTTCCCCATCGCCAGGAAAGCCTTTGTGGACTTCCAGCGGCGCCTGCCGCGACAGCAGGGCGACGCCGTAATGGCCTTTCTGACCATGGAAGTGCACGTGATAGCCAAGCGCTTCGATCTCGGCCTGAGGGAACTGCTCGTCTGCGACTTTGGTTTCCTGCAGACCGATGACGTCCGGCTGATGCTTTTCGATAAGCGCAGAAAGCTGATGAGGTCTTGCGCGTAAGCCATTGATATTGAAGGAAACGAGCTTCATAGGTTCGGGCTCCGGAAAAACCGCGATTCTAATCGTTTCGGGCTTTGCGGCGCGAGTCGTATCAGCCGGTCGCAATAAGCGGCACGACCACGGTACGGGTGCTAACGTGAATTCAGCGCTCTACAACATAAGAAAGAGAACCGCCATGCCGATGCCTGCTGAAGTACAAACGCTGGACAGTGGTTACGCCAGGGAGGCGCGCTCGCTTCTGTACAACGCCTATCGACACGAACCCACCTTTGCCTATCTGTTCGAATCCGATCGGCCTGGATATGACCAGCGCGTGCGCGCAACCGTGCGCGAGTTGGTCAATCAGCATTTTCTGCAGGACCAGCCCGCGCTAGGGTTGCTGGCGGACGATAGGCTGATCGCCGTGGCCTTGATTGCGCCGCCGCAGCGTCGTCTGGATGTCACCGAGAGTTGGGTCTGGCGCATGCGCATGCTGATGACCGCGGGCTTTCGCTGCACTCGGCGATATCTTGATTACCACGCCGCAGTGCTCGGCTGCCTGCCGCCGGGCGCCTTTCACGTGCTGCCATTGATGGCCGTTCATCCGCAGTTTCAAGGGCAGCACTACGGCGAGCAGTTGCTCGAGGCGCTGCATAACTGGTGTGCCGTGGACGCGGCCTCGCAGGGGCTGGTGATCGATACGGGTAATCCGCGCTACCTGAATTTTTATGAACGTCAGGGTTATCAGGAGATCGGTCAGGTTGCGATCGGGCCGGTGGTCGAGCATGTGTTTTTCCATCCCGCGCCGCGCCAGGTCGAAGCCAGCCGAGGTTGATGGCGAATTTTGCGCGTTGCGCATAGTCCAACCGGGGATTTTTGACGAAGTTTTTCAATGCCTTGCCTAACGCTGTATGTACCGTGCTACACGCATTCATGCCAAGCCGAGCTTCGGTGTCTGTCGTGCTAGCATCGCTCGCCATGCGTATTTCCACAGTCGGCCGGCTCGTTGCCATCGGCCTAGCCTCGTTTATGTCCACTGGCATTCATTCAGCGGAGCTCGATGTCCGGATCGAGCCGTCCAACCGTGCGCTACGCGAAAACGTCGAAAACTACATCGGCGATCTGGGCGACCGTAACGAGCGGGAATTGCTGCGCTACAGCCGTATCGCCCAGGAACAGGCGGAAAAAGCGCTGCAGGCCCTGGGTCATTACAACGGCGAGATCGAATCCGAAGTCAGCGGTGGCGAGAATCCGCAGCTCATTCTGCGTATAAACCCCGGCGAGCCGGTTCGGCTGCGCAACATCACCCTGCGCGTGGATGGGTCAGCCAGTGAATTGCGAACGTTCCGTGTGCCCCGTAACACGCTCAGGTCCGGCGAGGTGCTCAATCACGGCCTGTATGAAGAGGTGAAGCAGCAAATCCTTAATCAGGCCTCGCGTTACGGATTCTTCGAAGGTCGTTTCACGAATCAGCGCCTGACCATCGACCCGTCGATCAACGCCGCGGACGTCGAGCTGGTGTTCGAAAGCGGCCCGCGCTATGTGCTGGGGAATGTCAGCTTCGAAGGTGATTCGCCCTTCGATCCCGATCTGCTGGCGCGGATGGTGCCGTTCGAGGCGGGCACGCCCTACGACTCGGAACTGGTGGCCGAACTCAACCAGGCGATGCAGGCCAGCGGCTATTTCGAAGGGGTACGGGTCGACGCCAACCCGGCCAATGCCCAACAGCAGCGCGTTCCTGTCGCGGTGCAGCTGACCACGCGCGATCCCAGAACCCTCGGGCTGGGGTTGGGATTTTCCACCGACGTGGGACCGCGCATGCGTCTGGATTTCCTCCGCCATTGGGTCAACCCGCAGGGCCACAGTTACGGCGTCGAGACCGAACTCTCGGCCCCGCGTCAGAATGTGGGGCTCTGGTACGACGTGCCGCTGGACCCGCCGCTGACCGACAAGCTGCGCTATGCGGCGGGTTACCAATACGAGGAGCTGGGTGACAACGACAGCCTTAGTGAGCTGCTGACAGTCGGCCCCGAGTGGCATCGGAAGCTGCCCAGTGGCTGGCAGCGGGTCTGGTCGCTCAAATGGCGCCATGAACAATATGAGCTGGGCGATGATACGGGTGTCAGCACGCTGTTGATGCCCGGCGTCTCCTATAGCTATCTGCGCAGCGACAACCGTATCGACCCAAGCCGTGGCTACCGCCTGGAGTTCGAGCTGGCTGCGGCGAAGGAAGGCCTGCTGTCCGACGCGGATCTGATCCATGCAAACACCACGGTGAAAGGCCTGATCACCCTCGCGGACCGCCATCGCTTCCTTGGTCGGGTGCAAGTCGGCGGCAACTGGACCAACGAATACACCAACGTGCCGCCGTCACTGCGCTATTTCGCGGGCGGCGATCAAAGCGTGCGCGGTTACGACTATCAGAGCCTGTCGCCGACCAACTCGGACGGCGACCGCATCGGCGGTCGTTACCAGCTGGCAGTCAGCGCTGAGTATCAATATTCGCTCACCGACAAGTGGCGAGTGGCGACCTTCATCGATCAGGGAAACGCGTTCAACTCGCTGGAGCTTCCGTCGCTCAAAAGCAGCGTAGGTCTGGGCGTGCGCTGGGTTTCGCCGGTCGGGCCGATTCGTGTCGATCTGGCCCATCCGTTGGACAGTGACGGCGGCGTGCGGCTGCATTTCTCCATGGGGCCGGAGCTTTGAGGCGTACCGCGAAAATTGTCGGCTGGGTAATGCTCGGCCTGGTGACTTTACTGCTACTGATTCTGCTGACCGTAGGTGCGGTACTGGGCACGCACACAGGGAGTCGTTGGGTCCTGAACAAGGTGCCTGGGGTGGAAGTGGAACAATTTCACGGACGTCTGGGTGGTGAATGGCAGGCGGAACGGCTGACATGGCAACAGGGTTCCAATCGTGCGGCGGTGGATGCGCCGCGAATGGCGTGGTCACCGATGTGCCTGTTGCGCATGACGCTGTGCATCGAGGAACTGGTCGTCGGCGACATCGCTCTGCAATTTCCGCCAGCGCCTGAGCACGACGCGCCAAGCGAGCCGTTCAGCCTGCCGGACATCAAGCTGCCGCTGGAGCTGCGGATCGAGCGCATTGAAATCGGCGAGCTTCGGCTGAATGACGTCCAACAACTGCGAAATCTGCAGCTGCGTGCCGACTGGCGAAAAGACGGGCTGGATATCGATGCCTTGCGGGTACGCCGCGATGATCTTTCATTGGATCTGGCCGGCCGCTTGCAACCGAACGGCGACTGGCCGTTGGAATTGAGCGGCACGGCTGCAATCCGTTCACCTGACTCGCAACCCTGGGCGTTGATGCTTGCGATGAACGGCGAGCTGCGCGACCAGTTGCATTTGAATGTCGAAAGCCAGGGTTACCTCGATGCCAGGCTCAGCGGCCAGTTAAGCCCGCTGGCGTCTGAGCTGCCGGCACAGCTACGGGTGGTGGTGGAGCGCTTCAAGGCGAGCCCTGAACTGCCCGATGCACTGCGGCTGGACACCCTTGAGCTCAGCGCCGAGGGCGATCTGGAGCAAGGCTATCGGCTGGTTGGTGACGGACGCTTGCAAGGCGAGGGCGGTGCGGTGGCCATTGTGCTGAACGCGCTGGTCGACGCCAAACATGCCGAGGTCGAAGCGCTTCAGCTGAATGCCGGTGAAGGACAGCGGATCAGCTTGAGTGGCCAGGCCGATTGGCAGGAGGGTATGACGGGCGAAGCCGAGCTGGCGTGGCGCGATTTCCCCTGGCGCAGGCTTTATCCGGACGTCGAAGAGCCGCCCGTGGCGTTGCGCACGCTCGATGCGCAAATCCAGTACGACGACGGCAACTACCTGGGCAATTTCGATGCGGCGCTGACCGGGCCATCCGGTGATTTCACGCTGCGAAGCCCTGTCAGCGGCGACCTTGAAGTCGTGCATCTACCGCAGCTGGAATTGCAGGCCGGGCAGGGCAGAGCTGCCGGTAATCTCAGCGTGGGTTTCGCGGATGGCATCGACTGGAACACTCGCCTGGACATGAGCGAGCTCGATCCGTCCTACTGGGTCGCCGAGTTGCCGGGCCAACTGGCCGGCACGTTGAGCAGCCGTGGCGCCATGCGCGACGAGCAGCTGCAGGCCGAAGCACGTCTGGATCTCGCTGGAACGTTGCGTCAGCAACCGTTGAAACTACAGCTGGAGGCGAGCGGGCAGGGCGCCGCCTGGAATGTTCCGTTCATCGAGCTGCGTCTCGGCGACAACCGAATCCAGGGCAGCGGGCGCTGGGCCGAAACGCTGCAGGCGAATCTTGAACTCAACCTGTCGCGACTGGCGCAGCTCTGGCCTGATCTGCAGGGTCAGTTGGCCGGCGACCTCAAGCTGGCCGGTACGCCGCAAGCGCCCGAGGGCACGCTGGCCCTCGAAGGCAGTCAGGTGGCATTCCAGCAAAATCGCATTGAGCGTCTGGAGCTGGCCGCCCGCCTCGAACAGGGCGAGCGTGGACAGCTGCGACTGGTTGCCGATGGATTGCGGGCAGGCGATACCGAACTGGGCCGGCTACAGGTGACGGGGGACGGCTCTCAACAGGCGCACCAGGCCGATCTGCAACTACAGGGGCCTTTGCTGGACCTGTCTCTGGCGCTGGATGGCGGACTGAAGGGCGGGGATTGGCGAGGGCGCTTGCTGCGGGCCGAACTGGATGCTCAAGGCCAGCAGTGGGCGCTTCAGCGACCCGCATCGCTGGAGCGGCTGGCCAACGGTCGGATCACCTTTGGCGAGCACTGCTTCGGTTCAGGTCCCGCCACGCTGTGCGCCGAAGATCAGCGGCTTCTGCCCGACCCGCGACTGCGGTATCGGCTACGCGACTTTCCGCTCGAATCGCTTGCCGAGTATCTGCCGGACAATCTGAACTGGCAGGGCGAGGTCAACGCCGACCTGTCGCTGGACCTGCCCGCCGCCGGCCCTAGCGGCACCATTCGCATCGACGCCGGCCCAGGCACGTTGCGCATGCGCGATGGCGACCGATGGCTGGATTTCCCCTACGCAACCTTGGCTTTGAACAGCGAACTGACGCCCAAACGTGTCGATAGCCGCTTGCGCTTCGAGGGCGGCGAGCTCGGCGAACTCGATGTGAGCCTGCAGATTGACCCGAGTACCGAAGAGAAAGCCATCTCGGGAAGCTTCCTTCTGAGCGAATTCGATCTATCCGTAGCCAGGCCCTTCGTCGCTCAGGTCGAGCGGTTGGATGGGCAACTGAACGGGCGTGGCGAGTTGTCCGGCAGCTTGCAGGCGCCGCAGGTCAACGGCGAGCTGAGATTGAGCGACGCCGAGATTGCCGGCAGTGAGTTGCCAGTCAGTTTCGAGCAGCTGCATATTCGTGCGCTCATCGAAGGCGAGCACGTGCGAGTCGACGGTGACTGGCGCAGCGGCGAACAAGGAAGAGGGGAGATTGCCGGAACCCTGAATTGGACCGATGCGCTGGATCTAGACATGCGTATAAGCGGCAGCCGGCTCCCGGTTATCGTCGAACCCTATGCCGAACTGGAAGTCGAGCCGGATCTACGATTGGAGCTGGCCGGTGACCAATTGGCGGTAAGTGGAAAGGTCTTGGTGCCACGTGGCGATATCCAGGTTCGTGACCTGCCTCCTTCGACGGTCAGGGTGTCCGAGGATGCGGTAATCGTCGGCACGGAAGCCGAGGACGCGCAGACGCCGTTGGCCATTCGCATGGATATCGATGTCGAGGTGGGCCAGGATCGTCTGCGTTTCTCTGGCTTTGGTCTCACCGCGGATCTGGCGGGTTATCTGCACATCGGCGACAACCTCGACGCGCGTGGCGAGCTCAATCTCAACAATGGGCGTTATCGAGCCTATGGCCAGCGTCTGACCATTCGCCGCGCTCAGCTGCTGTTCACCGGCGTGCTGTCCCAGCCATTCCTGAATATCGAGGCGATACGGCGGATCGACTCGGACAACGTCATCGCCGGTCTACGCATCACCGGCAGCGCCGAGCAGCCAAGGGTCGATGTGTTCGCTGAGCCGGCGATGAGCCAGGAGCAGGCGTTGTCCTATCTGGTGCTGGGAAGGCCGCTGGGAACCGATTCCGGTGAGAACAACATGTTGGCGCAGGCCGCGCTTGGGCTTGGCCTGGCGGGCAGTGCGTCGATCACCGGGAACGTTGCGCAACGTCTGGGGATTCAGGATTTCCAGCTCGACACCGAAGGAAGCGGCACGGAGACCAGCGTGGTCGCCAGCGGGCGCCTGACCGATCGCCTGACGCTTCGCTACGGCGTCGGCGTATTCGAGTCGGCCAACACCGTTGCCCTGCGCTATCAGCTGACCAAACGCATTTTTCTCGAAGCCGCAAGCGGGTTGGCCAGCTCCCTTGACGTTTTCTACCGACGTAATTTCTAACGTCACGGTGCGGTATCCGCTTCTTGAAAAATATATTGAGTGGACTGGCGGCGGTGCCGCCTTAGGCTACTCTGGTGGGCTTATGTAACCGGCAAGTCGGCGTGACTCAACGGTCGATCTACAAGCCCTCCAGCGTCTTTTCGATGCTGCGCGAATCGCGTGCAATCGACGTCGCGCCAAGCGCTTGTGGTGGTGGTAGGATCGCTCGGTCGCTCCTTGTGTCGCAGCTATTACAGAGGCCTTGGCATGGGCCCTGCAAGTTGTCGGTAGTCACCCAGCACATGAAGTTCAGGGTCATTACCGGGTCGTTTCGGTTAGTGGTAGAAGACGGCAGTGATGCCTTCTGGCGTTGTGCTTCTACTGCGCTCCAATGCGGGCCGCTCGGGCAAGGATGTCTAACATAATCAATAAGGGTGCTTTGAATGGAATTTCTGCAAAACCTGGTCAATAGCGTCAACGGTCTCGTCTGGGGACCGCCCATGCTGGTGCTGATTCTAGGCACTGGTTTCTTCCTCATGGTCATGCTCAAGTTCATGCCTCTGGTGCGTATCGGCACCGGTTTCGCCCTGATCTGGCGCGGACGCGTCAAGGGCGATGAAGACACGGGCGAGATCAGTCCATTTCAGGCACTCATGACCTGTCTGGCGGCCACCGTCGGTACCGGTAATATTGCTGGTGTCGCCACCGCCATCTTCCTCGGTGGGCCGGGTGCGCTGTTCTGGATGTGGTGTACGGCGCTGGTGGGCATGGCGACCAAGTACTGTGAAGTGGTGCTGGCCGTGCATTACCGCGAGAAGGATGACCGCGGCGAGCATGTCGGTGGCCCGATGTATGCCATCAAGAATGGTCTGGGCAAGAAGTGGCTGTGGCTCGGTGGGGCATTCGCGATCTTTGGTGGGCTGGCTGGCTTCGGCATCGGCAACATGGTGCAGGTGAACAGCATGGCGCTTGCGCTCGAAACCACCTTCTCGGTGCCGCTGTGGGTCACCGGTCTGGTCACTATGGTGGTTGTTGGTCTGGTGATTCTCGGCGGTATCAAGCGCATTGGCGCGGTGGCCGCTGCACTGGTGCCTTTCATGTGCGTTGCCTACATCGTTGCCGGTATCGTCGTGTTGGTGGTCCATGCCTCCGAGATCCCGGCGGCCTTCGATCTGATCTTCACCCACGCCTTTACACCCATCGCAGCCACTGGCGGGTTCGCCGGTGCGGCGGTCATGGCCGCTATTCGCTTCGGTGTAGCGCGCGGTATCTTTTCCAATGAGGCAGGTCTGGGAACAGCAGGTATTGCCCAAGCGGCCGGCACTACTAAAAGCTCTGTGCGCTCCGGAATGATCGGCATGATGGGTACCTTCATCGATACCATCATCATCTGTTCCATTACCGGTCTCGCGATCGTTTGTTCCGGCGTCTGGACCAGTGGCGAAAGCGGCGCGGCATTGTCTGCTGCAGCCTTTGAATCGGCTATGCCTGGATTCGGTGGCGCCGTATTGACCATCGCTCTGGTGGTCTTCGCCTTTACCACCATTCTGGGCTGGAGCTACTTCGGCGAAAAATGCTGGGAATTCATGATGGGCACCAAAGCGATCTGGCCATTCCGCGTCGTCTGGGTGCTCGCAGTGCCCTTCGGCGCGATCGCACAGCTCGATTTCGCCTGGTTGCTGGCAGATACCCTCAACGGTTTGATGGCGATTCCCAACCTGATTTCCCTGATTCTGCTCAGCCCTGTCGTGGTCAAGTTGACTAAGGAATACTTCGCCCGCAAGCAAGCAATCTAAGCAAACTGGGCCGCAGGGCATTCTTGTGGCCCATGACTGAGAGGAGTTTTAAATGACAGAAGTAACTCTGAAAGGCGCCCCGATCCAGGTCGCCGGTACGTTCCCGCAGGCCGGCCAGAAAGCCAGGCCATTCGGCCTGGTGGGAGGCGATCTTTCCGATGTCACACTGGAAAGCTTTGCTGGCAAACGCAAGGTTCTGAATATCTTCCCAAGTATTGATACCCCGACTTGCGCCACTTCGGTGCGCAAGTTCAATGCTCAGGCCAACGAACTGGCCAATACCGTGGTGCTTTGCATCTCCGCCGATTTGCCATTCGCGCAAAAGCGCTTCTGTGGTGCTGAAGGTTTGGAAAATGTAGTGAATCTGTCGACCATGCGTGGCCGCGATTTCCTCGAAGACTACGGCGTGTTGATCGCCAGCGGTCCGCTCGCCGGGGTATCCGCACGCGCGGTCGTGATCCTGGACGAGCAGGACCAGGTGCTCTACAGCGAATTAGTGCCGGAGATCGGCAGCGAGCCGAATTACGACGCAGCTATCGCCGCACTCAAATAAGAGGCCATTAGAGAGGCGGTGCAACGCCGTCTCTCTAGTAACTGATTACTGGCGACAATAAACCCCACTCATCCCTTATCAGTCCGCGCCAATGTCAATTGGCTGCTAGCCGCTCCTCCCCTTATTTTCCTCATGCTGATGTGCCCGACATTGTTATCGCGATGGCGATAGGCCAGATTTTGTTTGCTTCCCGCAAAATCTTTCTATGCTGTTGTGGTCTTAGCTTTCATTGCCAAACTGAATGGATTCGCTCATGCCACTTTCGCCTCCTAAAAAGATCGGTATTTCGGGCACAGGAATGATCGCCCACTGCCTCATCCGCCTAATCGACCGGCACTATCAGGACATGCATGTTTCTCGCGTGCTCACGCGGCGGCCGTTGAGTTCGTTCACCGACTTTCCACTCGCTGAGCGGCTCACCAATTCCATCGATCATCTCATCGACGAGGTTGATTTGATCATCGAATGCAGCGGTGACGTCTTCCACGGTACGGAGGTCATCGAGCGTGCATTCGAAGCAGGGTTACCGGTCGTTACGGTGAACGCTGAGCTGCAGGTGACGACAGGTTCCTATCTGGCCGGGAAGGGCCTGCTCACCGAGGCAGAAGGTGATCAGCCGGGCTCACTGGCGGCATTGCATGAAGAAGCCTTGATGATGGGTTTCAGGCCGTTGGTATACGGCAACATGAAGGGCTATCTGAATCACGATCCAACGCTGGAAGACATGACGTTCTGGTCGAAGCGCCAGGGCATCAGCATCGATCAGACGACGTCCTTTACCGATGGCACCAAGGTACAGATCGAGCAGGTGATCGTCGGGAATGGCTTGGGTGCAAGCATTACCAAGCAGGGCCTGGGTGGGATGGCGTCAACCAACCTGACCGAAACCGGCAACGTGCTGGGCATGATGGCTGATCGTTTCGGCCACCCCTTCGTTGACTACATAATCCCGTCCGGCTACTCGGCCGGAGGCGTGTTTCTGGTCTGCCGGCATGATGATGACCAACAGGCTGCCCTGGAATACTTCAAACTCGGGCCAGGTCCCTATTACACCTTGGTGCGACCGTTCCACCTGTGCTCACTCGAGGTTGGCAAAACGGTACGCCGTGTGCTCAATGGCGGTGGCGTGCTGTTGAACAATTCAACTACACCGACGCTCGGTGTGGCTGCGATAGCCAAGCGCGCGATGCGTCCAGGTGAGCTGATCGAGCGCGGCATTGGCGGTTTCCAGTTCCGTGGTGAGGCGGTGAAGCTCGACGAGAATCCCGATCACGTGCCGATTGGACTGTTGCACAAGACAGCGCTGAAGCGTGCGATCGAGCCGGGCCAGTTGATCACATTCGATGATGTCGACATTCTGCCGAGCCGTGCTCTAGACATCGTCATGCAGCAGCGTGCGGAACGCATCGCCAGGAGCAAGCAAACATCAGGAGCGAGCCGGGAAACAGGCGGGATGGTAGCGACAGGCAGCTGAACGCTGCTTTCGAAAAGAAGGCCGCGAATGCGGCCTTCTTTGTATCAAAGGGAATTACTGCTGCATCAATCCTTACGGTAAGTCAGCATGACGATGCCGAAGATGACGATGGCGCCCCCGAGAATCTGACCCGCCGCAAGCATCTGATCGAGCACCAGCCAGCCCATGATCAAGGTCGCCAAGGGTTCTATGTTCATCACCGGTGCGTTGCGCGACATGTTGAGCCTTGGCACGGAAACAAACAGCGTAATGAATGCCGCGCCATAGAGCCCGACCAGCACTGCCAGCGCTGTCCAGCCGGTGCCACTCTGCGGCAACGACAGCCCGCCAGGCAGCAGGCCGCTGGCCCCGGCAAGGTTGGCGCTGCTGAATACGATCAGCATGGTCAACAGGCTGCGGACCGATCCGCGTACCTGCGACAGCTTGTGGTCGGTGATCCAGAGCGCTAGAGCGAAAACGCTGGCGGCACAGAATGCGAGCGCGACCCCGAGAATCCATTCTGGTCCTGCGTCTTCGCTGGAAGAGAGGCGTGCCGGCACTTCCAGGACGAATATCAGGCCGACCAGTATCAAGCCCATCAGCAACGCAGTGCGCGCTGTGGGGCGCGCCCCTCCCAAGGCCCATGTCAGCAAGGCCAGCAGGATCGGGAACACATTGGCCACCAGTAGCGCCAATGCCACAGGAACCCGCGCCACGGCTGAATACAGACAGATGCTTTGAGTGGCGATCAACAAGCCCAACAGCAACTGCCAGCGCCAGGCACCGGGCGCCAGGCGGATGCTCTGTCGCTGCCAGAAAACCAGCCCGGCCAGAACAATGAGCGTACCGCCCGAACGCAACAGGATTGCCAACAACACGCCCGCGCCGTCATCGAAGGCAACCCGCGCCGCGACATGGTTACCGGCGAACCCGCAGCCGAGGCAGACGAGTATCAACACTGCGATATGGCGCGGAAAAGTTACGGGTACGTCGGGAGTAGCTATAGCAGTCATGTCGAGTTCCGATCCTAATAATCAAACGCCAGCCCTATAGGCTGGCGTAGGTGAACATTGAGCGGTGAGACCGCCCGGCCCTGCGAACAGGGCGGGCGGCGTCGCGTTACAGCACTACACTCGGCAGCCACAGGGAGATTGCCGGAATGTAGGTGACGGCCATCAGCACCAGGAACAGCGCGGCATAGAAGGGTAACAGCGCCTTGATGGTGTTTTCGATGGTGACCTTGCCAATGGCGGCACCGACGAACAGCACCGCTCCCACCGGCGGGGTGATCAGCCCGATACCGAGGTTGACCAGCATGATCATGCCGAAATGCACCGGATCGACCCCGATATCGGTGATCACGGGCATCAGGATCGGTGTGAGGATGAGAATAAGCGGAGCCATATCCATCAGCGTACCGAGTGCCAGCAGCATGAAGTTGATGCACATGAGGATCACGTAGCGGTTGTCCGACAGGGTCAGGAACATCGATGTGATTTTCGAGGGGATCTGCATCAACGTCATGATGTAGCCGAAGGCACCTGCGAAGGCGATCAGGATCATCACTATCGACAAGGTCCGCACTGTGCGATGCAACAGTTTGGGCAGTTCGCGCCATTTGTAATCGCGGTAGATGAACATGGTCACGAAGAATGCCCAGAGCACTGCAATCGCCGCGGACTCGGTCGCGGTGAAAACACCGCTGAGAATGCCGCCCAGGATGATCACCATGGTGAACAGCCCCCAGAGCGCATCGACGCAGATTTTCAGTGCCTGGCGTAGTGGAATGACTTCGCCCTTGGGGTAGTTACGCTTTTTGGCGAATATCAGGCAAAGCCCCATCATCACCGCGCTGAGCAGCAAGCCTGGGCCGATACCGGCGATGAACAGTGAGGCGATGGAAACGGTGCCACCAGCGGCCAGCGAGTAGAGCACCGAGTTGTGACTTGGTGGCGTCAACAGCGCCTGGACCGAACCGCTCACGGTCACGGCGGTGGAAAACTCACGGGGATAGCCCTTGCGTTCCATTTCCGGAATGAGGACAGAGCCGACCGAGGCCGTATCGGCCAGGGAAGAGCCGGAGATAGCGCCGAAGAAGGTCGAGGCCATGATATTGACCAGCGACAACCCGCCTCGGACAAAGCCAACCAGCACGCTGGCGAAGGCCACCAGGCGCCGAGACATGCCGCCTTCGGCCATGATGGCGCCAGCCAGCACGAAGAATGGAATAGCCAACAAGGAGAATTTGTTGATGCCGCCAGCAATCTGAATCATCACTGCGTGCAAGGGAATATCGATCCACCAGGCGCCTGCCAGCGCAGCCAGGCCCAGCGAATAAGCGACGGGGACGCGCAGGAAAATCAAGACGATGAAGCTGCCTACCAGTATGAGCGCATCCATTTAGAGTGTTTCCTTGCTGTCTTCGAAAAGCTCGAAATTGACCGAGCGACGATGGCGTTGATCGCCGAAGCAGAGCTTCTCAACGATGAAGATCAGACTCAGGAAGCCGCCGATGGCAATGGGTGAGTAAGCGATGCCCACGCGTAGCGTTGGCAAGGTGCTCATATATTGATTCCAGGTGGCGACGCACAGTTTGATGCCCCAGATCAGCATGAACAGGCAGATTGCGGCCATCAGGAACTGAACCAGAAGATCAATGTAACGCTGCCAGGAAGCGGGCATGCGATCCGTCAAAGTGGTGACCGCCATGTGCGCACCGGCACGATAGCTGGCCGCCGCGCCGACGAAGGTAAAGATGGCCATCAGCAGTATCGCCACTGGTTCGGGCCAGCCGGCACCGGTGCGCAGTACATAGCGGGCAAAAATGCCCCATGGAATGATCAGGGCCATGGCCGTAATGGACAAACCGGCAACCCAGATACAGCTGAGGTAGATCACGTCATTGACGCGTAGTAAGGAATTTTTCATGAGGCTTCACCGCGAGCACGACGCCGGCTGCGGGCCGGCGTCGCGAGGTTCTTCTGAACGACCTATTACTGGACGGCTTCGATACGCTTGATCAGATCGGTGTAGGCGGCGCCGTACTTTTCGCGTACCGGGGCGGTGGCATCGTAGAAGGGCTTCTTATCGACTTCGATGAACTCCACGCCTGCGGCTTTGAGCTTTTCTTCGCTGCTGGCGGATTTTTCATCCCAGAGCTTGCGCTCTTCCTGCTGCGCTTCCTTAGCGTACGTCTTCACCAGTTCCTGTTGCTCCGGGGTGAGCTTGTTCCATGCCGTCTTGGACATGACGATAGGCTCGGGAAGAATCAGGTGACCGGTCAGGGTGTAGTGCTTGGCATTGCGGAAGTGGTTGTGCTCGAGCATGGTCGGCGGGTTGTTCTCGGCACCGTCGATCACGCCGGTCTGCAGGGCGCTAAAGATCTCACCGGTGTCCATTGCCACGCCCTGAGCGCCCATAGCGTTCAGGGTATCGATGAACAGCGGGTTGCCGATCACCCGAATCTTCATGCCCTGAAGATCCTCGATTTTACGTACCGGCTCCTTGGTGTAGAGATTGCGGACGCCGCCATCCATCCACGCCAGACCGACCATGTTGAATTCGGATTCAGTGATCTTGTCGAGAAGCTCCTGCCCGATTTCGCCATCAATGACCTTTCGCATGTGTTCGTGATCGCGGAACACGAACGGCATGTTGAAGGCGTTGACGTCGGACACCACCGGACCGAGCGTGCCGAGGCTGACGCGCGTCATCTGGACGGCGCCGATTTGGAGCTGTTCGACCACTTCTTTTTCCGAGCCCAGCACGCCGCCGGAGAACATCCGGTATTTCAGCTCGCCATCGGTGGCGTCTTCGAGTTTCTTGCCCAGATTCTCCATGGCCACGACGGTCGGATAGCCTGCTGGATGGACCTCGGCCATTTTCAAGGTGGTCGCGGCTTGTGCGAGGCCCGGCAGACACAGGGCGAAGGGAAGCGCGGCGATGAGCAACTTGCGTTTGAAGTTCATGTGAATCTCCATCTTGTTGTTGTTGATGTTGCAGCGTTGCGAGCGACAAGGTCGGGCGACTGCGGGCCTGTCCTTGGTGGGTGAAGCGTTAGCGGAAGCGGGGTTCCTCCATTCCGGCGACGCCGGGTTGCAGCGCGAATACGCCGCCAGCTAGTGGCTGGTCGGAGAGGTCACCGCCTGGGCGAATGGATGTGACGAACAGAGTGTCCAAGCCAGGGCCGCCAAAGGCGCACATGGCAGGTTTCTTTACCGGCACTTCGAGCGAGTGGTCGAGACGACCGTCAGGTGTGAAGCGATGAATCAGGCCTGCGTCGTTACCGCAGATCCAGTAACAGCCGTCGATGTCGACGGCTGCGCCATCCGGGCGACCGGGATACTGGTTCATGTCCACGAACAGCCGGCGATTGCTCGGCGTACCACTTTCGATGTCGTAATCGAAGGCCCAGATTTTCTGCACGGTGGGGTGGGAGTCCGACAGATACATGGTGCGGCCATCGGGACTGAAGCCGAGTCCGTTGGGTACGATGAAATCGTTCAGGCGTGCACTGAGCGGATCACTGTCGACGGCACCGTCGAGCCGATACAGCGCGCCTGCGGAAATGCCGGCGGCCATATCCATGACCATGGTTCCCGCCCAGAAGCGCCCCTGGCGGTCGCAGCGGCCATCATTGAAACGCATGTTGCCGTGGCCATGCTGCACACCGGCCAAGCGTGTGGCGTGAAGGGAGCCGTCGTCCTGCGGAGTAAGATCGAAGTAGCCGTTTTCCATGCCGGCGACCCAGCGATCGCCTTCACCCTCACGGCGAGCGATGCAAGCGATCATCTGGTCGGCTGTCCAACGGGTTACCTTGGCGTCCGCCGCCTGCCAGCGCAGCAGGTGGCGGTTGGGAATATCGACCCAGTAGAGCGCTTGTTCATGCGCGACCCAGACCGGACTTTCTCCGGTGGCGTTCTGCGCATCGACTATCAGTTCTGCTTGGTTTGCCATGGCGATTCTCTTGTCGTTGTTCTCGGCGTGGCGGGAAGAGTCAATCGTCGAACGGACCTGCTTCGCAGAAGGCGCCGCCCTGGTAGATCAAGGCAGGATCATTGGCAGCGTAGGGCGGTTGCGCTTCAACCTTTTCGCGGAACACCTCGGATGTGTCCTTGGGTTCGAAGCCCAGATGGGCCGCCATGTGGTTGTCCCACCAGACGTCACGGTTCGCCGATGCGCCGTAGACAACGGTGTGCCCGACGTTTGGGGTGAATAGCGAACGCTCGATCAGGTCGGTCAGGTCGCGGTAGCTCAGATAGGTGGCCATCATTCGGCGGTTGAGTGGCTCGGGGAAGGAAGACCCGATGCGGATGCTGACGGTCTCGATGCCGTAGCGATCGAAGTAGAAGCTTGCCATGTCCTCACCGTAGGACTTGGACAGGCCGTAGTAACTGTCCGGACGGCGTGCGACGCTGGCGTCGATTTTTTCGGTCTGCTTGTAGAAGCCGATCACATGGTTGGAGCTGGCGAAGACAACGCGTTTGATGCCGTGCTTGCGTGCGGCTTCGTAGACATGAAACACGCCGCGAATGTTGCCTTCGAGAATTTCCTCGAAAGGCCGCTCGACCGATACCCCACCAAAATGCGCAATGGCGTCGACGCCTTCGCAGAGGGCATGTACCGCGGCTTTGTCGGCGAGGTTACAGGTCACTACCTCTTCGTGAGGGCCAGCAGCGGGCTCCATCGAGGCGATATCGGAGAGGCGAATGATATTGGCGTAAGGGCGAAGCGTTTCGCGTAGCACCTTGCCCAAACCTCCTGCCGCTCCCGTTAGCAGGAGGCGATTGAAGGGTGTGGCAGTGGTTGTCTTACTTGTCATGAGGATCTGCCTATCGCTTATTGTTTTGATGTCATCGGTTGTCAGATGACTTGTGCTCGATTATTTGCGTCGCCGTAGGTGTTTGTCAACCCGCTGAGCAAATAACGCTTCATCAAACGATCTATGAAATAGCCTTCCACCGGCTAGGTACTGGAGGTCACGAAATAACCATCCAGTGCGGACTTGCGAGCACTCCGCCAGTAGCATCGACCACCACGCTAACTATCCGTACGGCGTTTTCACATCCCACTAAAGTCGTGATGGCCAGCACACCGGCGTGTAGCGAGAAAGCTCCGGTATTCCACTCAGGTTGTATGATGACGGGGTCGCGTGACAAGCTCTGGCCGAGTGCATCGGCAAACCCTTGTTGGCAGCTTCACCAAACAAAGGACCGCGCCAAAGGGCGCGGTCGGCGGTCTAGCACAACTCCCAATCTCTGCCGCAACTGGGGGTTGTTTCAGGCGCCCTGCAACTTGGTTACGGCACTCCTTTGGTGGCGCAGCGCGGTCACTAGATGCCATAGCACCGACGCAAGCGCCAGCAACAGGAAACTGGCCGAGATCGGATTCGTTAAAAAGCCCATGAAGTCACCATCCGACAGCATCAGGCCGCGACGCAGATTGGTCTCGGCCATCGGGCCCAGGATGAAACCAATGATGAATGGCGCCGCGGGCATCCCGCCTTTGACGAAGCCGTATCCGATCAGGCCGAACAGCAGAATGGTCCAGACATCGAACACGCGACTGCTCAAGCCGAAAGCACCTACCACGCATAGAACCAGGATGATCGGCAGCAGAATATGCTTGGGCACTGCCAGTAGTTTGATGAAGATTCGTAGCCCATAGAACTCCAGCACCAACATCAAAACCGAGGCCAGGATCAGTGCTGCGAAGATGGTGTAGACCAGCTCGCCCTGGCTGATGAACAGCAGCGGTCCGGGCTGAATACCGTGGATCATGAAGCCACCGAGCAGGATCGCGGTGACGGTATCGCCCGGTATGCCGAGCGTCATCAGCGGAATCATGGCGCTGCCGATGCCTGCGTTGTTCGCGGTTTCACTGGCGACCACGCCTTCGACGGCGCCCTTGCCGAACTGCTCGGGATGTTTGGAGCGCTTCTTCGCAATGATGTAGGAGACGATGTTCGACGTGCCTGCGCCGATACCCGGCAGGATGCCGATACCGATACCGATCAATCCTGAGCGGAACGCGTTTGGAATCTGCCCGAAAAACTCCCTGAGTGAAAAGCCGAAGCCCTTAACGTTCTTCATGCTTACAGAGGCGACCTTGGTTTTGTGCGCTGCCCGGCCGGTCTCGGCGATCTTGATCACCTCTGCCACCGCGAACATACCGATCATGACCGTCAACATGGCGAAGCCGCCGTTCAGGTTCGGCGAGTCGAAGGTGAAGCGGCGAATGGCGTCGACTGGCGCGATGCCTACGGTGGAGAACGCAAAACCCAGGACGCCAGCATAAATGCCTTTAAGCAGCGAGCCGGTGGAGAGCGTCGCAATCAGCGTTAGCGAGAAGATCGCAATGGCAAAGTATTCGTGCGGCCCGAAGCGCAAGGCGATTTTGGCCAGTGAAGGGGCAATCGAAAGCAGGGCGACGATGCTGAAGATGGTGCCGAGAAAGGAGAACACCACACCCACACCAAGCGCCTTCAACCCTTCACCTTTTTCCATCATCGGCCCACCATCGAAGGTGGTGGCGATGGAGGCGGGCGTTCCGGGAATCTTCAGCAGAATCGCCGAAATCAAGCCTCCCGAGGTGGCGCCAACGAACAGCGCGACCAGCAGCGACAGCCCGGCGGCAGGACCCATGGCATACGTGAGCGGCAGACAGAGCGCAATCGCCATCGTCGCCGACAATCCGGGGACCGCACCAAAGACGATGCCGACGGCTACGCCAAGCGTGATCAGGATGAAAATGTAGGGGGAAAAGACCGCGGCGAAGCCGGTCTGGAAGAGTTCGATCATGTCCGTCTCCTAGAATTTCAAAAAGCCGGCCGGGAGCATCAGATCGAAGCCCTGGCGGAAGGTGACGAAAATGACGGCCGATGACACCAACGCAATGACGATATAAGCGACATGGTTGATCTTCCGCTCGCGCGGAGTGATCACGATGAACTGCGCATACAGATACAGCACAGTCATGATCGGAAAGCCGACTTTCTGCAGCAACGCAACGTACACGGCGATCAATCCCAGTGTCTTGAACACTGTGGGGTAGTCCGGCGGCGTGCTGTCGGGTAGTTCTGCATCTGCGTCTGGGTCTGCCGGGGGCTGTGTGGCCTTGGTCGCGGTCAGCAGTTGCAGCACACCGAGCAGGCATAGCCCGATCGACAGAACGTAGGGAACGGTGGAAGCGTCAATGGCGCCTTTGCGCGGAAGGTTCATGGTCAGGAACAGGTAGAACAGGCCGGCGCCCAGCATCAGCGCTCCGACCAGTAACTCCTTTCTCTTATAGGTATGCATGGCGATTCTCGTATCGGAGGGAGAATTGCCGGGCGCAGGGCGCGTGCCCGGCATCGTGTCGCGGTGCTTACTTGCTTTGGCGCAACTCGTCCTTGTATTCCATGAAGTCTTCGCGAGTGTTCTTCAGGCGCTCTATGGACTCCTCCTTGCCGAAATAGCTGACTGGCTGTTTGAAGGATTTGCGCAACTCATCGGCGTACTCGGGCATTTCGGTGATCTGTTTCACGATGCCTGCCATTTTGTCCACGATGGCCGGGTCGGTGCCGTCCGGAAAGGCAACGATGTAGGGCTTATCCATGACGAAGTCGACGCCTTGCTCTTCGAACGTCTTGACGTCTCCGAGCAATGGGTTGCGCTCGTCGTTGGGTTGACCGAGAGCCACCATCTCGCCGCTGGCAATGTAGTCCTGAACGGACCCGTAGCTGATTGCGGCGAGGTCGATACGGCTACCCAACAGCGCGACGACCTTCTCGGAAACCGTACCGGCGTCGACCATCTTCAGCTTGGTGTCGGTCAGGCCCTCGAACTTCAAGCCCTGCAGGTGCGAGTAGCTGCCCATCTCGGTGCCATAGGTCACGCTGCTTGGCTCGGCCTTGGATTTAGAGATCAGATCTTCCAGCGAGGTCAGGCCGGAGCTTTTCGAAGCGACGAAAATAGCCCCCTTGTCGACGCCTGCGATGCAACAGATGTCGAAGGCATCGAGGCTGTCTTCGCTCAATCCCGCCACTTCGTTGACGATCATCTGCCCGGTGTGGGTGAACAGAATAGTGTTGCCATCCGGATCGGCCTGCTTGACCTGTTCGGCGGCGAGGGTGCCGCCGCCACCGGCTACGTTGGTGATGACCATCGCTTCGCCGGTGATCTTGGTGAAGTACTTGGCCATGGTGCGGGCATTGAAGTCGGTATCACCGCCGGCATTGGCGATGACGACGACCTGAACCGGACGCGTGGGCCATTCGGCCTCGGCGGCGAACGCGCCGCTGACGGCAGTTGCCAGTACGGCGGACACAAGGGAGGCGCTAATTGCTTTTTTCATTGTCAAGTCTCTCCGGTCGGGGGTGCGGCGCTTCGTCTTATCGTTCTGCTTAGCTCGCGTTGGGGTCATGAACGGCCCAGGCTGGGGCGCTTGGGATCGTATTTCCAGCCTGGCGCCAGGTACTGCATGGCCATGGCGTCATCACGGGCGCCAGTGGCGACTTTGTTGTAAAGCGCGTGCGCGGCCATGATCCGGTCCATGTCCGGCTCGATACCAAGGCCCGGCTTGTCGGGCACCTGTACTTCGCCACCGATGATTTGCAGGGGCTCGCGAGTCAGGCGCTCCTGACCTTCCTGCCATATCCAGTGGGTGTCGATCGCGGTGATCTTGCCGGGCGCAGCCGCGGCGGCGTGAGTGAACATCGCCAGGGAAACATCGAAGTGATTGTTGGAGTGCGAACCCCAGGTCAGGCCGAACTGCTCGCATAGCTGAGCGAGTCGCACCGAGCCGCTCATGGTCCAGAAGTGCGGATCGGCCAGCGGAATATCGACGGCATCCAGGCGGAACGAATGCCCCATTTGCCGCCAGTCGGTGGCCACCATGTTGGTGGCGGTCGGGATACCGGTTGCGCGCTTGAATTCGGCCATGACTTCACGACCGGAGTAACCATTTTCCGGTCCGCAAGGATCTTCGGCATACGCGAGGATATGGCCCTGGCCCTTGCACAGTTCGATGGCCTCGGCCAGTGACCAGGCGCCATTAGGGTCCAGCGTGACGCGCGCGTCAGGGAAGCGCGCCTTGACGCCGGCGATCGCCTGCATTTCTTCGCTGCCGCGCATCACGCCGCCCTTGAGTTTGAAATCCTTGAAGCCGTAGCGCGCCGCAGCGGCCTCCGCCAGCCGAACGATTGATTCGGGTGTGACTGCCTCTTGATGACGGATGTGGTACCAGTCATCGGCCGAACCGGTACCGGCGAGATAGGGCAGGTCGGTGCGATCGCGATCCCCTATATAGAAGAGGTACGCCAGCATCGGCACGCTGTCACGTTGCTGTCCATTGCCGAGCAGCTCTGCCACGGGCACGTCGAGATGCTGGCCGAGCAGGTCGAGGAGGGCGGCTTCGACCGCAGTGATGACGTTGTCCAGCCGCAAATTGATCTCGTGCGGCTGCTTCAAAACGGCGGCTTCCGCCTCAGAGGTCACCTGATGCTGAGTGGTCTGCGGGCCACCCGCCGAGCCGCCGACGATGGCATGGCGCAACATATTCAGCACCCGGTTGTAGCGACCGATCTGCTGACCAATCACCAGCCCCTTGGTACGTTCGAGTGCCTGACGAATGCCTTCGCCTCCTGGCACCTCACCGATACCGGTGCGGCCGGCGCTGTCTTTGAGAATCACCAAATTGCGGGTGAAATACGGAGAATGCGCGCCGCAGAGGTTGAGTAGCATGCTGTCGTAACCGGCCACCGGAATCACCTGCATTTCAGTTACCGCCGGGGTCGCCGTCTTTGCGTCTAACATCTGCTGCATAGCTCCCTTGATTGTTGTTGTGAGCGAGGGTTGATCAGTTGTGTATCGCGAGGGTCGAGCGTCTCCGTGCCAGCTTTACAGCAGCGGGGCAGCCCGGACTGACGGTGAGGTCGATTTGATCTGTAACGTGAAAAGCGAACAGTGCAGAGCTCATCGATCCCGCAAACGGAACTCGAAGCGTAAGAGACAGCTTGATCGCTAGACGAGGGCGGGAGAGATTCATGACTCTTGAGCTCTGTTTTTTGTTATACGTTGTCGTATGACTTGATTGGTTTTTAGCAGCGCACTGGATGGATGTCAAACAATTGAAACATCCCAAACAGCATCTTTTCGGTTCATCGGTTAATCAACCTTTGTTGCGTTTGGTACTGCTTTGTCATCGAGGTATCCATCGGACATCTATCGCTCGCTCCATGTCGTTCAGAGGTGCCGCCAATGAGCCGCTCGAGAAACTTTCTATAAACGGCTAGCATTCATAATAGTTGTACGATAACGTATCTCCAAGGCTGCGGCCCCACTCATACCGATTAGTTTCATTAGGATGCTCGAACAATGAATCCACAAGAACTGAAGGCCATCCTCTCTTCTGGTCTGCTGTCCTTCCCGCTCACCGATTTCGACCAGCAGGGCGACTTCAACCGTGCCGGTTATATCAAGCGCCTGGAATGGCTGGCGCCTTATGGTGCGACGGCGCTTTTCGCTGCGGGTGGCACTGGCGAATTCTTCTCGCTGACACCTCAGGAATATCCGGACATCATCAAGACCGCTGTCGATACTTGCGCCGGGCAGGTGCCGATCCTCGCTGGTGTCGGCGGCCCGACTCGTCAGGCCATCGCCTATGCCCAGGAAGCGGAGCGTCTGGGGGCGAAAGGTCTGCTGTTGCTGCCTCACTACTTGACTGAAGCCAGCCAGGAAGGTGTCGCCAAACACGTCGAGGAGGTGTGCAAGTCGGTCAATATCGGTGTGGTGGTCTACAACCGCAACGTTTGCCGCCTGACTGCGCCGCTGCTCGAGCAACTGGCCGAACGCTGCCCCAACCTGATCGGTTACAAGGACGGCCTGGGTGATATCGAGCTGATGGTGTCCATCCGTCGTCGTCTCGGCGAGCGTCTGACCTATCTGGGTGGCCTGCCGACTGCCGAAGTCTATGCCGCGGCATACAAGGCACTCGGCGTTCCGGTCTATTCATCGGCGGTGTTCAACTTCGTTCCGAAGATGGCGATGGAGTTCTACCATGCCGTCGCCCGCGAGGATCACGAAACCGTCGGTAAGCTGATCGATGATTTCTTCCTGCCGTATCTCGACATCCGCAACCGTTGCAAGGGCTACGCGGTCAGCATCGTCAAGGCCGGCGCGCGTATATCTGGTTACGATGCCGGCCCGGTTCGCGCACCCTTGACCGAGCTGCGACCTGAAGAATACGAAGCGCTCGCCGCTTTGGTCGAAAAGCAGGGCGCTCAATAACGGTCCAGCCCGATCTATCACTCGCCCCACCCGCCGCCGGCGCCCGCCATCCATTGGCATGGCGCGGTCGGCGGACCTCACGCAGGAGAGAGCTCCGTGGCAGACGTAAAACGTTACGACAACTACATCGATGGCCAGTGGGTAACCGGCAAGAACTATCAGGCCAACATCAATCCATCCGATCTCTCGGACGTCATCGGCGAATACGCCCAGGCGGACGCTGCACAGGTCGAGGCCGCCGTCACAGCAGCACGCAAGGCGTTCCCGGCGTGGTCTACGTCGGGCATCCAGGCACGCGCTGATGCGCTTGAGAAAGTCGGTCTGGAAATCCTTGCCCGCCGCGAAGAGCTGGGCGCGCTCCTGGCCCGCGAAGAGGGCAAGACATTGCCCGAAGCCATCGGTGAAGTGGCTCGCGCCGGTAACATCTTCAAGTTCTTCGCTGGCGAATGCCTGCGTCAGGCCGGCGAAACCCTGCAGTCGGTTCGTCCGGGCGTGAGCGTCGAGGTGACCCGTGAGCCACTGGGCGTGATCGGCCTGATCACCCCCTGGAACTTCCCCATCGCCATTCCGGCCTGGAAGATCGCTCCGGCGCTGGCTTACGGCAACTGCGTGGTCATCAAGCCGGCTGATCTGGTCCCTGGCTGCGCCTGGGCCATCGCCGAAATCATTTCCCGCGCAGGCTTTCCGGCAGGCGTGTTCAATCTGGTGATGGGCAAGGGCCGTGAAGTCGGCGAAGCCATCGTCAACGACAAACGCGTCGATGGCGTCAGCTTCACCGGCTCGGTTGGTGTCGGACGTGGCATCGCCGCGACCTGTGTAGGCCGTCATGCCAAGGTTCAGCTGGAGATGGGCGGCAAGAATCCGCAGATCATCCTCGATGACGCCGACCTCAACACCGCCGTCGAGCTGGCCACCCAGAGCGCCTTCTATTCGACCGGCCAGCGCTGCACCGCGTCCAGCCGCATTATCGTCACCGAAGGCATCTACGACCGTTTCGTCGAAGCCATGATCGAGCGCATCAAGAAGATCAAGGTCGGCTCGGCCCTGGAGCAGGGCGTGGACGTCGGTCCGGTGGTTTCCGAGGCCCAGCTGGAACAAGACCTGCGGTACATCGAAATCGGCAAGGAAGAGGGCGCACGCCTGGCCTGTGGTGGAGAACGCGTCAAGTGCGGCACCGAAGGTTACTTCCTCGCGCCAACACTGTTCGTCGACAGCACCGCCGACATGCGCATCAGCCGTGAAGAGATCTTCGGACCGGTGGCCAACGTGGTCCGCGTGAAGGATTACGACGAAGCCCTGGCGATGGCCAACGACACCGAGTTCGGGCTGTCTGCCGGTATCTGCACCACCTCGCTGAAGTACGCCAATCACTTCAAGCGTCATTCCCAGGCCGGGATGGTGATGATCAACCTGCCGACTGCCGGCGTGGATTACCACGTGCCGTTCGGTGGCCGCAAAGGCTCGTCCTACGGACCGCGCGAGCAAGGGCGCTACGCCCAGGAGTTCTACACGACGGTGAAGACCACCTACATCGGCTGATCAGCCGTGCCGCTTCATGTGCTGCAACTCGCCGAGTCGTTCGAGTGACTCGCGGGCTGCGGTCCATGGCGGCAGATCGTTTCCGTACAGCGGACCATAAGAACAATAGAGAGACGCGTATGAACAATTCTGCGAATCGAGGCGCTCCGGTCGTCACCGAGCTTCAGGTGGTTCCGGTCGCCGGTCAGGACAGCATGCTGCTCAATCTGAGCGGCGCACATGGTCCGTATTTCACCCGCAACATCCTCATTCTCAAAGACAGCGCCGGCAACACCGGAGTCGGCGAAGTCCCTGGTGGCGAGGCGATTCGCCAGACCCTGGAAGATGCACGGTCCATCCTTGTGGGTCAGTCGGTCGGCAACTACAACGGCTTGCTGAACCAGGCACGCAAGGCCTTCGCCGACCGCGATGTTGGCGGTCGCGGTCTGCAGACCTTCGATCTGCGTATTGCCATCCATGCCATCACTGCTCTGGAGTCGGCACTGCTCGACTTGCTCGGCCAGCACCTCGGCGTGCCGGTCGCGGCGTTGCTCGGTGACGGCCAGCAGCGTGACGAAGTGGAGATGCTTGGCTATCTGTTCTACATCGCAGACCGCAACAAGACCGACCTCGGCTACCGCGACGAATCGGATGCCGACGACGCTTGGTTCCGCGTGCGCAACGAAGAAGCCTTGACGCCCGAAGCGGTGGTCCGGCAGGCCGAAGCCGCGTATGAGCGCTACGGTTTCAAGGATTTCAAACTCAAGGGCGGTGTGTTGTCAGGTCGCGAAGAAGTCAAGGCGATCCGTGCGCTGGCCGAGCGTTTCCCCGATGCGCGCATCACACTTGATCCAAACGGCGCCTGGTCGCTGGCCGAAGCCATCGAGCTGTGCAAGGACCTGCACGGCGTACTGGCCTACGCCGAAGACCCCTGCGGTGCCGAGAACGGCTACTCCGGTCGCGAAGTGATGGCTGAATTTCGCCGCGCCACCGGTTTGCCGACAGCCACCAACATGATCGCCACCGATTGGCGGCAGATGGGCCATACCGTGCAGCTGCAGTCAGTGGACATCCCGCTGGCCGACCCGCATTTCTGGACCATGGGTGGCTCGGTGCGCGTCGCGCAGATGTGCCATGACTGGGGCCTGACCTGGGGCTCGCATTCCAACAATCATTTCGACATTTCGTTGGCGATGTTCACCCACGTGGCCGCCGCAGCGCCGGGCAAAATCACCGCGATCGACACCCATTGGATTTGGCAGGACGGCCAATACCTGACCCGCGAGCCGTTGCAGATCGTTGGCGGCAAGGTCGCCGTGCCGGCCAAGGCGGGGCTGGGGATCGAGCTGGACATGGATGCGCTGCAGAAAGCCCATGAGCTGTATCTGGAGAAAGGACTTGGCGCACGCGACGATGCCATCGCCATGCAGTTCCTGATTCCGGATTGGACGTTCAACAACAAGCAGCCGTGCATGGTGCGTTGATTCGAGCCCATGCAGGCCGCTTCGCGAGCAAGCTCGCTCCTACAAGAACGGCACCGCAACCGTAGGAGCGAGCTTGCTCGCGAACGCCTCCGCAACGCGACCGAAAACAATAACCGGGGCCATACCGGAGACTTAAATGAACGAAACCGCCGAACTGATTCAGCATCAAGACTCGCCTCGTTATATCCGTCTGAACGAGGCGGATAACGTGGCCGTGGTGGTCAATGATGGTGGCGTACCGACCGGAGCTCGCTTCGAAGATGGGTTGGTCACGGTCGAATCGGTGCCGCAGAGTCACAAGGTCGCTTTGGTAGACATCGGCCCTGACCAGCCGGTACGTCGTTACGGCCAGATCATCGGTTACGCGCTCGAACCTATCGCCCGCGGTTCATGGGTCAAGGAAACCCAGCTGCGCATGCCCTCGGCGCCGCCGCTCGACAGCCTGCCCATGGCCGACGCCGTGCCACAGCGGCTCGAGCCGCTCGAAGGCTTCACCTTCGAGGGTTACCGTAACGCCGATGGCAGCGTCGGCACGCGCAACGTGCTCGGTATTACCACGACCGTGCAGTGCGTCACCGGCGTGCTCGATCATGCGGTCGCGCGCATTCGCAAGGAGCTGCTGCCCAAATACCCCAACGTCGACGACGTCGTCGCGCTGACGCACAGCTATGGTTGTGGCGTGGCGATCAACGCCAAGGACGCTACATCCCGATCCGCACGGTGCGCAATCTTGCACGCAATCCGAATCTTGGCGGCGAAGCCCTGGTCATCAGCCTCGGCTGCGAAAAGCTGCAGGCCGAGCAGGTGATGCACGAAGGCGACGCCTCGGTCGATCTCAGCGAGCCCTGGCTCTATCGTCTGCAGGAATCCGCCACCGGCTTTGGAGAAATGATCGAACAGATCATGGCCCTGGCCGAAACGCGGTTGCAAAAGCTGAATCGCCGCCAGCGCGAAACCGTACCGGCCTCCGAACTGATCCTCGGCATGCAGTGCGGTGGCAGCGACGCCTTTTCCGGTATCACCGCCAACCCAGCGCTGGGCTACGCCTCGGATCTGCTGATCCGCGCAGGCGCCACGGTGATGTTTTCCGAAGTGACCGAAGTGCGCGACGCCATCTACATGCTCACCTCACGCGCCGAAACGCCCGAAGTGGCCGAAGCGCTGGTGCGGGAGATGGACTGGTACGACCAGTATCTTGAGCGCGGCGCGGCGGATCGCAGCGCCAACACCACGCCTGGCAACAAGAAGGGTGGACTGTCCAACATCGTCGAGAAATCCTTGGGCTCCATCGTCAAATCTGGCAGCAGCGCCATCAACGGCGTGCTCGGCCCCGGTGAGCGCTTTAGCAGTAAAGGGCTGATCTATTGCGCGACACCGGCCAGCGATTTCGTCTGCGGAACCTTGCAGTTGGCGGCAGGCATGAACCTGCACGTGTTCACCACCGGGCGCGGTACGCCTTATGGCTTGGCCATGGCGCCGGTGGTCAAGGTCTCGACCCGCACCGAACTGGCCGAGCGCTGGCCGGACTTGATCGACGTGGACGCCGGTCGCATCGCCACCGGGCGTTCCAGCATCGAAGAGCTGGGCTGGGAGTTGTTCCATTACTACCTGGACGTCGCCAGCGGGCGGAAGAAGACCTGGGCCGAGCAGCACAGGATTCACAACGACATCACCTTGTTCAATCCGGCGCCGATCACCTGATTTCAGCGCCTGGCGCGCGGTGCCGTAGGGCCGAACTCGTTCGGCCAAGCGCTTCGCAGAGGGAGCGAGGCTCGCCGCTACAGGCAACGTTTGCACGGCCCATTTAGGGTTGAACTTGTTCAACCGACGCTTGGCGATGGATCCGGGCGAATGAATTCGCCCCTACGGAGCTGGTCTGTTGAATCCCGCATGGTGCGTTGAACTAAAGAGGTAGTCCCCTTGACCTGCATTCTCCAGCTCGGCCCCCTAACCGAACGTTTCAACCGTAGTCTGGCTGCCGAGCATGAGGTATTGCGCATCTGGGAGCAGGACGCTGATGCGTTACTCGATCGTCAGGCTCACCGTATCGAGGTCGTGGTGACCTCCGCGCGTTTCGGGTGCTCGGCGGTTCTGATCGAACGCTTGCCCAACCTGCGGGCGATCATCAGCTTCGGGGTTGGCTATGACTCCATCGACGTGGCGGCGGCGCAGGCGCGCGGCATTCCTGTGAGCAACACGCCGGACGTGCTCAACGATTGCGTGGCGGATCTGGCGTTCGGGCTGATCATCGACTGTGCACGGCAGATGTCGCGTGCCGACCGCTTTGTCCGCGCGGGCGAATGGCTTTCCGGCGGCTTACCGCTGGCGACCAGTGTCAGCGGCAAACGGCTCGGTATCGTCGGCCTTGGCCGCATCGGCGAGGCGGTAGCCAAGCGTTCGAGTGGTTTCGACATGCAGGTGCGTTACCACAACCGTCGACCGGTCGATAGCAGCGTTTACGGTTATGAGCCGAGCCTGATCGAGCTGGCGCGCTGGAGCGATTTTCTCGTGCTGACTTGCCCGGGCGGGGCGAGCAGCCGCAACCTGATCGATCGGGACGTATTGGACGCGCTTGGCCCGAACGGCATCCTGATCAACGTGTCGCGCGGTTCGGTCGTGGATGAACCTGCGCTGGTCGAGGCGCTAGTTGAGGGACGGCTCGGCGGCGCGGGGCTCGATGTTTACGCTGAAGAGCCAAAGGTGCCGCCGGCTTTGTTCGAGCTACCCAATGTCGTCCTGCTCCCGCATATCGGTAGTGCCACTGCGGAAACGCGACTGGCAATGGAAGAGCTGTTGTTCGCCAATCTACGCGCGTTTCTCGAGCGTGGAGAGGTGCTGACAGCAGTCTGAGCACACTCACAGGTACGCTGCAGACTGAGGCGACGCTAGTCGCCACGGCGCTTGGCCAAAAGCTCGGGGCCGACACCTTTAGAGTTATCCTCATGGCGCCGCCATGCCACGAGCCACAAGCGCGCTGGCGTGGAGCGCCGCTTACATTTCAACTCTCGCGGGCCTGCGCTCGCCAAGGAGAAGCACCTTAATGCCCGGCTTCCAAGCGGATCTGACGGAGATTGAACTGCGACATGACGCACTGCGACTGTCGGTCTGCCCGACATTGGGCGGAGCGATCACGCGACTGACTGTCGATGACATCGACCTGTTGCGACCATGGGACGGCTCCGATAGCGTGCGCCGCACCGGCTGCTTCGTACTGGCACCGTTTTCTAATCGGATCGGTGACGCTGCCTTCGAGCACGAAGGCCAACGTTATCCACTGCGCAGCCTGTCTGCCGAACACCCATTGCCGATTCATGGCGTTGCCTGGAAGCGGGCCTGGAGCGTGACCGAACAGGGCGCCGCCAACCTGAGCCTGCATTTCACCCATCGACCCGAGGGCGAAGCGGCGCTGGACTGGCCGTTCGCCTTCGAACTCGAACATGAGCTGCGCCTGGACGAGCAGGGCGTCGACCTACGCCTGAGCCTGCGCAACATCGATACGCGATCGATGCCCGCCGGCCTCGGCTGGCACCCGTATTTCGCCCGTCATGACGCGTGCATGCTGCAATTCTCCGCGCAGTCGGTTTGGCTGAGCGATGAGCGAAACTTGCCGGCTGAGTTAAAGGAAGTGCCGACCCAGTGGGATTTTCAGCAGCCACGGCGCCTGGAATCCCCGAACCTGGACAACTGCTTCGTCGGTTGGAATGGGCCGGCGCGGATCGGTTGGCCGGGCAAAGGTATCGAGCTGACAATGACGAGCGAGGTGAGGCATCTGGTGGTGTTTACGCCGCCCGCGGAGATGGGTTTTTTCGCGATGGAACCGGTTTCCCACGCCAACAACGCGCTCGGCATGAGCGATCCGATGGCGAACGGAATGCGCACCCTGGCACCCGGCGAAGTCATGCGAATCGGTTGCCGGATCAATATCGAGCGAGCGAACCGCATGGGGTCGTAGAAGCGCGCTGCTTATCGTCTCGGCGAAACGTAAGCCCTGCGCCATATGCAGGCCGCAAAGATTATCGGCGGGATTCAGCCGCCCGGCGCCACGCCTCAGCGAAAGGTGCAGCCGCTCCAACAAGACTTCCCACCCGTCTCTCCGTCCACCTGGACGAAAAAAGCCCGTCACAAGGACGGGCAAAGTTTCCGCAACAGGAGCGAGGAGTGTTGCGTCCAGCGTGGTGAATGATGCTTACAGGATCGAAATCGGATAGTTGAAGATCAGACGATTCTCGTCGAACTCGTTGTTGCTGAACGAGTTGTCCCGACGCATGCTGGAGTTACGCCACTTGATGTTCAGGTTCTTGAACGCACCACTTTGCACGGTGTAAGCCAGTTCGGACTCGCGGCCCCATTCCTTGCCTTCGTCACCGCTTGCGGTAGTGATGTTGTCGCCGCTGATGTAGCGGTTCATCAGGGTTAGCCCAGGAACGCCAACACCTGCGAAGTTGTAGTCATGGCGCAGCTGCCAGGAACGCTCATCGGCGGCGTCGTAGGCGGAGTTGAAGCTGTCGTTGGCCAGCGAAGCGCCACTGGTACCGTTGACGCGCATCCACTGATCACCGCTGACTTTCTGTAGGCCGACGTAGAACGTATGGGCACCGGTTTGCAGGCCGAACAGACCGGAATAGGTCTTGTTGTCCAGGTCGCCGGCCAGCGCGCTACCTTCATCCTTGCCGGTGAAGTAGCCGAGATTCGCCGTGAAGGCGAGGTTGTCACTGATAGGCTGGGTGTGCAGCAGTTGAACGTAGCTCTGCTGGTAGATGTCTTCGAGGCGGGCATGCCACAGGCCGACCTTGGTCTGGTCGGTGAAGGCGTATTCGCCACCGGCGAAGTTGAAGCGATCCGAACCGGCGCCGCCGAAGAACATGTCTTCCATGCTGGCGTCGTCACGGGTGCTGTTCTGGCGCATCTGGCCGCCGTACAGCGTCAGGTTGCTGATCTCCTTGGAAGTGATCATGCCGCCCTCGAAGGTCTGCGGCAGCGAACGCCCGTCATCCGCGCGCAGAACCGGTACGACTACCTGCCATTCACCGACACGGATTTCGGTTTCCGAGATTTTGGCTTTCGCAGCTACGGCGATGCGGCCGAAATCATCGGCGGGGTGACGATCATCGCCTGTGCCATGCGTCGGGAGCAGTGCAGTTCCGTAAGTGCCGCCACCGCCGTCCAGCTTCACCGACAGCATGGCCAGCGCATCGACGCCAAAGCCGATCGGACCGGGCGTATAACCGGATTGAACGTTGAGAATGAAGCTCTGCGTCCATTCTTCGGCCTTGTTCTGACCACCGTTATAGGCCGGATCGACGAAGTTGCGGTTGATGTAGAAATTACGTGCGTTCAAGGTGACTTTGCTGCCTTCGACAAAGCCTTCCGCTGCGTGAGCAGCAGCGGGAATGCCAAGCGCTAGTGACAGCGTGCCCGCGAAGACGGCGGCGGACAGTGGATTGCGTGGGGTCATTGTTGTTGTGCTCCCTTTTTTGATTTATCCGCCCCGCTTAGCCGTACGGCGATAGGCGAGACGGGGTGTAGCGCGACCGCACGCAGGCGGCGCATGTCTTGACGCATATCTGTTATCAGTCGTCATATGACATTTCGAATTATGGCGACAGCCGAATGCTTGTCAATGCAATCTGTAAAGAAATGTAAGGCGCGAGACTTTTGTCTAAGGGAGGTTTTTTAAGCTGCGGGGCAGGCGCAGTGCTGTCCTTGCGGTCCAGACGCGCTGTGAAGGGATCTATAATCTAAAGGGCATTAAGAAATAGCGTTCCACCAAACGGGCAGAAGTTGTCTGACGTTTGGACGTGCAAAGCGGTCATCAATTAGATGGATCACGCCCTGGTCGTCGGTAGTACGGATGACTCGGCCCGCAGCTTGTACGACCTTCTGCAAGCCGGGGTAGAGGTAGGTGTAGTCGTAGCCGGCGCCAAACAGCTCATTCATTCGAGCCTTCATCTGCTCATTCACCGGATTGATCTGCGGCAGACCTAGCGTCGCGATGAAGGCGCCAATCAACCTGTTCCCAGGCAGATCGATACCTTCGGAGAAGACGCCGCCCAGAACCGCAAAACCGATACCGCAACTCTCCTCGGTGAAGCGCCCGAGGAAGGCGCTGCGAGCCGTTTCGGGCATGCCGCGCGTCTGTTCCCAGAACGGCAGATCCGGATGCTGCGCCGCCAGCAGCCCAGTCACCTGTTGCAGGTAATCGAAACTGCTGAAGAACGCCAGGTAGTTGCCGGGGCGCTGGTGATACTGCTGCGCGAGCAGATCGACGATGGCCTGCAGCGAGGCGGCACGGTCCTGATAGCGGGTGGAGATATGGCGCGCCAGGCGCACTTCCAGCTGTTCGGCTCGAAAGGGCGATTCGACATCGATCCAGACATGATTCGGCGGCAGCCCCAGGGTGTCGGAATAGAACGGCCTCGGGTTGAGCGTGGCCGAAAACAGCACGCAGGAACGTGCCTCTCGAAAACGCGGGCCGAGAAAAGGCGCCGGTAATAGGTTGCGAATACAGAGAATCGAGCTACGACCGCCAGCGCTGCGTTGTGGCAGCAACGTGCAGTCGAAAAGCGAATGCGGCCCGAACGACTCGGCTAGACGACAGAAGTGCATCGCGTCGAAATACGCGCTTTGCAAGGCGGGATCGATGCCGGCCGGCTGTTCCCCGAGGTAATCCGTGATTGCACTGATAGCCTGTTGCAGCGCGCCGATGAGTTTTTGCGGCAGCTCCGGCTGAACCTCGTAAGTAGCGATTTGCGGGCGATGCAGGTCGCCCCAGCTGCGTAGGATTCGCTCGATCGGTTTCTTAAGCACGGCAGGCGCCGTTTTTTTCAAGCCCTTGAAGTGCCTGATATCGAGCTCTGCGGTGTACATGCTCCGGCCGCGCTCCAACAGATTGTGAGCCTCGTCCACCAGCACGCTGATGCGCCATTGATTGACCAGCGTCAGGCTGTGTAACAGGGCGCTCATGTCGAAGTAATAGTTGTAATCGCCCACCACCACATCGGCCCAGCGGGCCAGTTCCTGGCTCAGGTAATAAGGACAGACCTGATGGCGCAGCGCTGTCTCGCGCAGTGATTTCTGATCGAGCATCGGACGCGTCACCGCCTCCGCACGTGCCGCCGGGAGGCGATCATAGAATCCGCGAGCGAGCGGGCAGGATTCGCCATGACAAGCCTTGTCCGGGTGCTCGCAGGCCTTGTCGCGCGCGGTCAGTTCTAATATTCGCAAGGGCGCTGCGTCGGTCGTCAGGCTGTTCAGCGCATCCAACGCCAGTTGCCGTCCTGAAGTCTTCGCCGCAAGAAAGAACAACTTGTCCAACTGCTGACCGGGGAACGCCTTGAGTTGCGGGAACAGCGTGGCGAGGGTCTTGCCGATACCCGTCGGCGCCTGCGCCATGAGATGCGTTCCGGTGCACGCCGCCTTGTATACCGCTTCGGCCAGTTGTCGCTGGCCACGGCGAAACTCTACGTAGGGGAACTTCAGTTCGCTCAGTACCTGGTCCCGTTCATGCCGATGAGCCAGCTCCTGTTCGGCCCAAGCGATGAAGCTATGGCACTGGGCTTCGAAAAACGCCTGTAACTGTTCCGCGCTGTAGGTCTCGACCAGCAGCGTTTCCTTCTGGCTCACCACATCGAAGTACACCAGCGCTACATTCAGCGAGCTCAGCTTACGCGACGTACTCAAGAGCCAGCCGTAGATCCTGGCCTGTGCCCAGTGCAGCTGACGGTGGTTGGCTGGTTGGCGCGAGAGGTCTCCGCGGTAGGTCTTGATTTCCTCGAGCTGATTCTTCGCCGGGTCGTAACCATCGGCGCGACCCCGAACCAGCAAATCAAGAAATTGCCCTTCGAGCGCCACTTCGCGCTCATAGCCCTCTGCTCGGCGAGCGGTCACCGTGACGTGCCCGGCCATCCCTTCCAGCGCAGTGGGAGAGGGCGTGAAACGCAGGTCCAGATCGCCCGTCTTGGCGGTGAATTCACACAGCGCGCGGACTGCGATTCGATAGCTCAACGGTCGCCCTCGGCCCATTGGACATAGCAGACGGCAATCGGCATGGCGTGACGCAACGCAACGTCGATCCAGCGTTTCTGGTTGTCCTGCAGGCGATCGCCAGGGCCTTTTACTTCAATCAGCTGGTAGCGCCGCTCGCCGGGCCAGAACTGAACGAGATCCGGCAGCCCGCTGCGGTGGTTGGGCACGTCCTGCAGGATGCGCTGGAAAAAGGCGCGCAGATGCTCGGCGGGGATGCAGTCGAGCGCCACGTCCAGCAGCGTGTCGTCGAACAGCCCCCAGCTGACGAATTGCGACTGCAGGCCGAACTTCTGCTGATACATCCGGCGTATGCAGTCGCGGTATTCGTCCGTGCCGAGCTTGCTCAGGCATTCACTGAACAACTCGGCGCGGCGGGCATGAAAATCGGGCCGAGCGAGGTCTGCCGGCCCGGCGTGGAAGGGGTGAAAGAAAACCCCGGGCAAGGGCGCGAAAATCGCTTCCCAGCAGAGCAGGCCCAGCAGCGAATTGATCAGCGCGTTTTCCACGTAGTAGACGGGCGCATCGTCGTGTGTCAGGTGTTCGCGCACCGCGTGCTCGACACTCATTCCGTCTGGCCTGGGCAAGATCAGGTCTATTCGCTCCGGCTGGGCAATGCTGGCGCGGCGCGCAGCGGGTTCACCCAGGGTCCGCCGCAGGCGCGGCAGAATGCGTTGCAGTTGCTGGGCTTCGTGCTCGCTTTCAGGCGCGGCCTGAGCGGCCAGAGCCAGTTGCAACGCGGCTTCCGGCTGATCGCAGCGTTCCAGCACGCGGATCGTTCGCTCGCGTGCTCCGGGGTAACGGTTGGCGGCGTGCAGCTGTAACGCCAGGGACAAATCACCGTTGCGCTCGCATTGCCGGGCCAGGCTCAGCAGCAGCTTGCCGCGGCGGTTTTCCAGCCAGTCGTTGGCGTATGGCGTCGCCGGGATATCCAGCAGCACGGTTTCGACCGCTTCACCTGCATCGAAGCGTTCGCGGCAGCGATGCAGGTGCAAGTAGGCATCCACCTCGGCGCGCGCATGGAAGGCACGGGAAGCAGGGGAGAAGGCGACCTGCTCGTAACGGAAGATGCCCAGATCGGCAAGAACGAATTCGGACCAGTCCTGATGAATATTGCCGAAGAACATCAGCCGCAGCCGGTCGCACAGGTCGCCGATGGCCAGGCCGAACGCCGCATCACCAAGCATTTCGCACCAGCTGGCGAAGGGTTTTGCCTGCTCATGTTCAGCCAGCAAGGCCTGGAGCAGATCGCCCTTGCGCTGGCCGTTGAAGGAGCCGCCGAACACGCGAAGCAGCTCATCTTTCTTCAGCAAACCGAACAGCTGGACGAGATCCAGCACTGGGTCGACCTCGATCCAGCCGTGTTCGATCAAGACGGCCGAAGCCTGCAACGGACAACCGATCTCCTCATAGCGCAACTTGCTGGCACGAAACAGCGTGCCTTTACGCATCACCATGCGCACCAGCAGGGCCTGCGAGGCCTGAGGTATCTGTGGGAAACGATCGAGGAACGCGCGTTCGTCATCGTCCAGCAGGTCGCCGTGGCGCTCGCCGACCCAGGCGAGTACCTGGCAGAAGTTGTCGAGGTAATAGAAGGGGTTTTCCAGTGCCTGGCGCATCGAACGTCCGGTTCGGTAAGCGCGGGCAATATCGCCCGTCGAGCTGGGTATTTATACAGTTGTCGCTGGTTTTGGCAACGCCGGGACGATCAGTGGTTCGATCATGGCACGCATGGATAGCGTGGCGGTTTCGGGCGGAGCGCGCCTCCTGCGATCAGGAGGCGTCAGGTAGGACTTGTCAGACGGTACGCGAGAACCGCCCACGCTGCTCGCCACCCAGATAGGCATCGAAAGCCATGGCGACGTTGCGCATCATCAAATGGCCTTGGGGCAGCAGCACCACGGCGTCGTCACGGATTTCGACCAGGCCATCGGCGACGTGCTCGTCGAGTTTGGCCAACGAGTCGGCGAAATAGTCGCGGAAAACAATGCCGTAGCGCTTTTCCATTTCGGCGAAGTCGATGCGGCCGTGACACATCAGCGATATGATCACGTCGCGGCGCAGACGGTCGTCTTCGCTCAGTTTGTAGCCGCGATGCACCGGGAGCAGCCCCTCGTTCAAACGCGCGTAGTACTGCGACAGCTCCTTCACGTTCTGGCTGTAGCTGTCGCCGACCTTGCCAATGGAAGAAATGCCGAGGCCGATCAAATCGCAGTCGGCATGGGTCGAGTAGCCCTGGAAGTTGCGCTGCAGCGTGCCGTTGGCACGGGCGAGGGTCAGCTCGTCTTCTGGCAGAGAGAAATGATCCATGCCGATATAGACGTACCCGGCATCGGTCAGGCGCTTGATGGTGAGCTCCAGCAGCTCCAGCTTGCGTTCCGGCGGCGGCATGTCTTCGGGGCGAATCAGCTTCTGCGCGCGAACCAGATCAGGCAAATGCGCGTAGCTGTAAGCGGCAATCCGGTCGGGGCGGATGTCGATGATCTTGTTCAGGGTGATGTTGAAGCTATCCACGGTCTGCAATGGCAACCCGTAGATCAGATCCACGCTGATCGATTTGAAGTTCGCGTCTCGGGCGGCCTGGACCAGCTCGCGGGTCTGCTCTTCGGTCTGGATGCGGTTGACGGCGATCTGCACCTGTTCGTCGAAGTCCTGCACGCCGAAGCTCAGTCGATTGAAGCCCAGCGCACGTAATTGATGGATTTGCGCGGGGGTGACGGTGCGTGGATCGACTTCCAGCGAAAACTCGTGATCGTCGCTGTCGTCCATGTTGAAAGCGTCGTGCAATGTGGCCATTAGGTCCGCCAGCTGTTCGCTGGTGAGGTAAGTCGGCGTGCCACCGCCCAGATGCAGCTGGGTGAGCTTGCGCGAGCGATCGAACAGCGCGGCCTGCATCTTTATTTCACGCTTGAGGTAATCCAGATACTCGACGGCCCGATCGGTCTTGTGAGTGATGATTTTGTTGCAGGCGCAGTAGTAGCAAAGGCTCTTGCAGAACGGGATATGGATATACACCGACAGCGGCTTGCGCGTCGCAGCCTCGTTGGTTTCCGTCGCTGCGCTGCGGTAGTCGTCCATGGCGAAAGCCTGATGGAACTGCGGCGCGGTGGGGTAGGAGGTATAGCGAGGACCCGGACGGTCATACTTCTCGACCAGGGCGCGGTTAAAGCTCGGCGTTTGGTCCATATCTGGTTCACCTTGCGGTTGATAGGGGGGAAGGGCCGGATGGGGTGTCGTCGACGGCCTGCGACCTCGTGGCGGCGATTATCTCGATTCTAGTTCACGAGTCGGCTGTCCCAGATCAAGAAGGAGCTTGAATGCGGCTTCAATAAGGTGCGCGATATGGCGGCGTCGCATTCATGTCATCGAGCTGTGCGACAACTTGAACGCGAAAAGGCCGCCGTTCACCTACTTGGCAAGCGGCTCAGCACCGATCAAGCTATGTCGGTGCGCAAGTCAATAACCGCTGGTCGTTTGGTTGCAGACCTTGGGCTCGAACTGGCCCAGTAAAAACGTGCGAACCCCTCGCCGTTTCGGTGGTCGTAGCCTCTAGTCAGCCGCTGGCGGCAGGACGTGCAGGGTATGGCTGTTGACCGATCCAGGCGCAGTGCATCAACCGGAACAATCTTCTCAAGGACTCACATGATCAAGAAATGCCTTTTTCCTGCGGCCGGATATGGCACGCGCTTCCTTCCTGCGACCAAAGCCATGCCCAAGGAGATGTTGCCGGTAGTGAACAAACCCCTGATTCAGTACGGGGTAGAAGAGGCACTGGCAGCCGGGCTTAGCCAGATCGCGATCGTTACCGGCCGTGGCAAACGCTCCCTGGAAGACCACTTCGATATCAGCTACGAACTCGAGCATCAGATCCGCAACACCGACAAGGAAAAATACCTGGTCGGCATTCGTAAACTGATCGACGAATGCAGCTTCTCTTACACCCGTCAGGTGGAAATGAAGGGGCTTGGCCACGCCATTCTCAGCGGCCGCCCGCTGATCGGCGACGAGCCCTTCGCAGTGGTCCTCGCGGACGACCTGTGCATCAACCTCGATGGCGATCCGGTGCTGGCGCAGATGGTTAAGCTGTACAACCAGTTCCGCTGCTCGATCGTTGCCATTCAGGAAGTGCCGCCGGAAGAAACCAGCAAGTACGGCGTGATCGCCGGCGAGATGATCCGCGACGACATCTACCGTGTCAGCCACATGGTCGAGAAACCCAAGCCGGAAGACGCGCCGTCTAATCTGGCGATCATCGGCCGTTACATTCTGACGCCGGACATCTTCAACCTGATCGAGCAGACCGAGCCGGGCAAGGGCGGCGAAATCCAGATCACCGACGCCTTGATGCGTCAGGCTCAGGATGGCTGCGTGCTGGCATACAAGTTCAAGGGTCAGCGTTTCGATTGCGGTAGCGCCGAAGGCTATATTGCCGCGACCAACTTCTGTTACGAGAACTTCTACCTCACTGGCAAGGCGTTCTGATCTACGCCATGCCAAAAGGCCACCTTCGGGTGGCCTTTGCGTTTTACGGTGCTGGCATATCCTCGGCGCCCGGACCCAACGGCTGGCCGTAGCTGAATTCGACGTAGTTGCCAGCCGGATCACGAACACCGCAGTAATAACCGACCGGATAGGGCTCGTCACGTGGCTCCCAGATCAGGCAGCCGGCCTGCCTGGCGCATGCCGCAATCGCATCGACGTCGGCGCGACTCGCCAGTGCAAAGCCAAAATGGTTGTAATCATTTTCAGCCAGCTTACGGTTCTGGCCTCCCGGCATGATTACGAAGATGAATTCGCGCTCCTTTCCAGGCTCAGCCATCCAGACGATGCGCGACCCTTTTCCGGCGCGCTCGTGAAACACATGCATTCCGCAGAACTGCTCATAAAAAGCGATGCAGGCATCCAGATCGGGAACGTGCAGTGCGAGATGGGTCAGGGTAGGGCGCATGCGGCAGTCCTCCGGTGAATCAGGCCAACGGCCTGGGTTATGCTGTCCGATCTACAAGGGAGACAACAGTTCATGGCTTACGACTTCGATCTTTTCGTCATCGGCGCAGGGTCCGGTGGCGTCCGCGCGGCACGTTTCGCTGCCAGCTACGGTGCCCGCGTCGCGGTCGCCGAAAGCCGTTATCTGGGCGGCACCTGCGTAAATGTCGGCTGTGTACCGAAGAAATTGCTGGTCTACGGAGCCCACTATGCCGAAGACATCGGCCAGGCCCAAGGCTATGGCTGGACGATCGATGGTGCGACCTTCGACTGGAAAACCCTGATCGCCAACAAGGACCATGAAATCCAGCGACTCAATGGCATTTACAAGAACCTGCTGACCGACAGTGGCGTCACCTTGCTGCAAGCGCACGCACGCTTGATCGACGCCCATACGGTTGAAGTCGAAGGCCAGCACTACAGCGCCGAACATATCCTCGTCGCGACTGGCGGCTGGCCCTTCGTGCCGGAGATTCCAGGTCGCGAGCACGCCATCACCTCCAACGAAGCCTTCTACCTCGACGAACTGCCGCGCCGCGTGCTGGTGGTAGGCGGCGGCTACATTGCCGTCGAGTTCGCATCGATCTTCCATGGCTGTGGTGCCGATACCAAGTTGCTGTACCGGGGCGAGCTGTTCCTGCGTGGTTTCGATGGCTCGCTGCGTGATCACCTGAAGGACGAGATGATCAAGAAGGACATCGACCTGCAGTTCAACGCCGACATCGCGCGCATCGACAAACAGGCTGATGGCAGCCTGCTCGCCACGCTGAAAGATGGGCGCACTCTTGAGGCGGACTGCATCCTGTACGCCACGGGACGGCGGCCGATGCTCGAAGGACTGGGGTTGGAGAACGTCGACGTCGCCCTCGATAGTCGGGGTTTCATCGCGGTTGACGAGCAGTTCCGAACGTCCACGCCTTCGATCCTAGCGATCGGCGATGTGATCGGGCGAATCCAACTGACCCCCGTCGCGCTGGCCGAAGGCATGGCGGTGGCGCGCCAACTGTTCAAGCCCGATGAATACCGGCCAGTCGACTACAACACCATCGCCACGGCGGTCTTCAGCCTGCCGAACATGGCAACGGTCGGGCTGACAGAAGAAGAGGCCCGCGAACAGGGCCATAAGGTCGTGTTATTCGAAAGTCGCTTCCGTCCAATGAAGCTGACGATGACCGGCAGCCTCGAGCGCAGCTTGATGAAGCTGGTGGTCGATGCCAACACCGACAAGGTACTGGGCTGCCACATGGCCGGGCCGGACGCGGGCGAAATCATGCAAGGCATGGCTGTAGCGCTGAAGGCGGGCGCCACCAAGCGCATCTTTGACGATACCGTCGGCATTCACCCGACGGCAGCCGAAGAGTTCGTCACCATGCGTACGCCAACGGGTTTCTGATCGGGATGCTGCGTCGTCCGCAATCAACTTCAGCCGATTTCTAACGGACAAAGAGAAGAGGGTGGTTCTATCGACGGACGCGGCAGGACCGAAACCCGCCGCGCCGATTCGCCAAGGCTTTTTCGCCAAGGCTTTAGTGATGCATGTGCCCGTTGTCGTTCGACTCCGGGGCCTGGTGCTGAATGCTAACCTCGACGGCCACCTCACCAGCGTTTTCGAATATCAGCGTAAGAGGAAACTGCTCGCCAGCTACCAGCGGTTCGCTCAGCTTGAACAGCATGACGTGATTGCCGCCCGGCTTGAACTCAACTTCGCCGCCGGCAGGTACGTCTACCGCGTCGATACGCTCCATACGCATGACCTCGCCTTCATGGACATGGGTATGCAATTCGGCTTTCTCCGCACGGGGGGTCTGCACGCCGATGAGCCGATCCGGCTTATCGCCCGGATTGCGCAACGTGAAATACACGGCGCCAGTTGGCGCGCTCGGCGGCATGGCGCGGGACCATGCTTGCGTAACGGCAGGCGCACCGGTCATTGCATGGTGGGTGTGGGCATGGTCGTTTGCCATGGCGGGCAGGGCGGCGGTGCCGAGTACGAAAGCGGTGACCAGACGAAGCAGCATGAATCTCTCCAAGGCGGTTTTCGATGGCGCACAGTAGCATGAGAACTCGCGCCTTCGCTGTGACTGGATGTGGCTGGCACGTTGTTCAAATCACCACAATTGAACCTGCAGGGCGGTAACGTTTCTGTTTGAATGAGCCTGGTCCAAATCCCATCGGAGACACATCACTTGACGGAACGAAGTCGCTGGAGCCACCGGTTGCTATCTGGCGGAAGGGAGCCCGATCCCCGGTTCACCCTGGCAAACGAGCGAACCTTTCTCGCCTGGATCCGCACATCGCTGGCGCTACTGGCTGGCGGTGTGGCAGTCGAGGCCTTTACCGGCGACGTCTTTTCCCTTGAGATACGCAAGCTCCTGTCGATCTCGCTGTTGCTGCTGGCCATGTTCATCAGCTCAACGGCTTGTATCCGCTGGCTGAGCATCGAGCGTGCCATGCGCCACAACAGGCCGCTGCCGTTTCCGCTGCTGATTCCGATACTGTCGATTGGCGGCACGCTCGTCACGTTGACGCTGATCAGTTTCATCGCGCTTCGCGGCTGAACATGCACATATCCGTTCGTCGACGCCGGAAGCCCAAACTGCCAGGTCCGCCGCTGCACGAAGATCCCGGACTGCAGCCGGAACGCACATCGCTGGCATGGGGGCGGACCTTGCTCACCATGATCGCCGTCAGCGCGCTTTTCCTGCGCTGGATGCCCTATCACGGGGCTTTCGTCGGCATGCTGTTAGCGGTTTCGCTGATCACGGCGCTGTACATCTGGGCTACTCAGCAACGTCGCTATGCACGTAGCGCTAGCGGATTGAAGAGCGGGCGTATTCATGCCGATGCATGCTCGATCCTGTGGCTGGGCGCTTCGGTTTTTATGCTTGGCGTTCTGGGGCTTTACACCATTATCTTCTTGCCGATCACTCGCTGAGGCAGCAACCAAAAGAGGCTTAAATGACCACCGCTAATCAGCAATTCGCCAGCGACAATTATTCAGGCATTTGCCCTGAAGCCTGGGAGGCCATGGCCAGAGCGAATCAGGGACACGACCGTGCCTACGGTGATGATCAGTGGACGGCGCGTGCCGCTGATCATTTCCGCCAGCTGTTCGAAACCGATTGCGAAGTGTTCTTCGCATTCAACGGCACGGCGGCTAATTCCCTGGCGCTGTCATCCTTGTGCCAGAGCTATCACAGCGTCATCTGCGGAGATATCGCGCATATCGAAACCGATGAATGCGGCGCGCCGGAATTTTTCTCCAACGGCTCCAAATTACTGGTGGCGCGTACCGAGGAGGGCAAGCTGACCCCGGCGGCGATTCGCGAAGTCGCACTCAAGCGAAAGGACATCCATTACCCCAAGCCGCGTGTAGTCAGCATTACGCAAGCCACTGAAATCGGCACCGTCTACCGGCCCGACGAACTCCGTGCGATCAGCGATACCTGCAAAGAGCTTGGCCTGCATCTGCATATGGATGGTGCACGGTTCGCTAATGCCTGTGCGTTTCTCGGTCTGTCGCCAGCCGAGCTGAGCTGGAAATCGGGCGTAGACGTGCTCTGTTTCGGTGGCACCAAGAACGGTATGGCCGTGGGCGAAGCGATCCTGTTCTTCAACCGGGACCTAGCCGAAGACTTCGAATACCGCTGCAAGCAAGCTGGTCAGCTGGCATCCAAGATGCGCTTTCTGTCCGCACCATGGGTTGGATTGCTGGAAAGCAACGCCTGGATCAAATATGCCGAGCACGCCAATCACTGCGCGCAATTGCTAGCAAAATTGATCAGCGACGTGCCGGGCGTGGAACTGATGTTTCCCGTTGAAGCGAACGGCGTCTTCGTGAGCATTCCGCCGTTGGCGCTAGAAGCATTGAGGAGCCGCGGTTGGATGTTCTACACATTCATCGGCGTCGGCGGCGCACGTTTCATGTGCTCGTGGGACACTAGCGAAGAGCGGGTACGGCAATTGGCTGACGACATCCGTAGTGTGGTGCTGCAGAACCAATAGTCAGCTGAAAAAAAGCCGCGTTGTCGAGATAGGCCGCGCGGCGGCGGAGCAGCATGAATCAGCAAACCTCAAGGAGAGGCTTCTTTCCTGATAGTTAATTTAACATAATATAGATTATGCGAACCCTTAACATAACCCTCTATGCACGAAATCCGTAACGGATTACAAACGCACATCCATTACTACTGGCTTGTGCTCAACCATCGCGTTTGAACGCACCACGAAACTCGCTGGGCTTGAGTCCGGCCTGCTTGCGGAAGAATCGACTGAAATAAGCAGTGTCGGCAAATCCCAGGTCACGCGCGATCTGCTGGATATGCAGGCTCGTATAGGCCAGTTGCCGCTGTGCCTCGCGGACGATGCGTTCGTTGATGATCGCGCTGGGTGCAATCCCGGCCTCTTCTCGGCAAGCGCGACCGAGGGTGGCTGTGGTCATTCCCAGGGATTCGCTGTAGCGCCCCAGCGTCCAGTGGTTGCGAAAGTGCTCGTCGACCAATTCGCGAAACTGCCTCAGCACGGCGGCACGCCGATTTTTGCCGGGCCGTGGCGCGGTGTTGATGGAGACGTCCAGCCGCGCGGCATGGATCAGCAACGTCAGCAGCAACGAATGGCCCGCCGCGAGGTTTCCGCGGGCCTCGCTTCGCGCTTCCGCCTGGATCAGTTCGATCAGTGGCCAGATGGGTTCGCTGCCGTCCGCCTGCCAGGGTAACGGCACGACGCTCGGGCGCTGCAGGAAGCCCAACAGCCCCGGCGCCACGATGCGCGCCATCGATTCCAGCGGCCGTTGTGCCGCGGTGATGACAGGTCCGTCGGTGTCGCGTTGGTAGCTGAACGCATGCACGGTGCGGTTCGGCAGGACTAGGATGCAGGGGCCGGTGAACGGCAGGCGTTGGTTCTCCAGCGAAACCTCGCCGCCACCGCTGCGGATGTAGAACAACTGCAGCAGCGCATCGTGCTGATGCGGTTTGATTTCCCACTGAAATTGTTCGCTGCGCTCGTTGATCCATTCGCAGTGCAGCATGTCGCGCCAGGCGGGCTGGGCGGTCTCGCCATATAGGCCGTAATTTGGAATTCGCTTCATCGAGCCTCGACAGGCGGACCGCCTGCTTTGCGCGCCCAGGATGCTCATCAATCACGGGCACATGCTTTGGAAGATTCGAATTGTCCTGTTGGTTGTTCGATTTGTCACATCGAAACGCCGTTAAATGTAACAAATTGTGCAACATGCCGTAGTGCTCTGCTCCCCGCGATGCGGCCTCGTGAAAAAACTAAAAACCATGAATATGCCTACCTGGCGCGAATGGCTGTTTTCAGCCAAAGCGCTGACCGCTGCGTTGCTGTCGCTTTACATCGCGCTCGCCATTCCGCTGGACAATCCCTATTGGGCGATGGCCTCGGTTTACGTCGTTTCGCACCCGCTGTCGGGCGCGACGCGCTCGAAGGCGATCTACCGGGCGCTCGGAACCGTACTCGGTGCAGCGGCATCGGTTGCGATATTGCCGCTGTTCGGCCAGCAGCCGGTGATGCTGAGCCTGGTCATATCGTTGTGGCTCACCACCCTGCTCTACCTTTCGCTGATCGACCGCTCGCCACGTAGCTACATCTTCATGCTTGCGGCCTACACCGTGCCGTTGATCAGCCTCACCGAAGTCAACGACCCGCAGCATATCTTCGATGTGGCGCTGGCCCGTTCCGAGGAAATTCTGCTTGGCATCGTCTGTGCCAGCCTAGTCAATGCGCTGCTGTTTCCCAGCCGCATCGCGCTGGTGCTGAGTGCGCGTATGACGGTGCTGCTCGCCGACGCCCGCGCCGGGGCACTGCAGCTGCTCGGCGCCACGGGACTGACTGCCCTCGATCAGCGTGCGTTGCACCAATTGATGATCGACGTGATGGGGCTCGACGGCATGATCGTGCACCTTGAGTACGACGCCAGCAGCCATCTTCCGACCCGACACGCCCGGGAATTCCGTGCACGCATGGCGATGCTCGCGCCGCAGCTGATCTCCATGGGCGACGCGCTGCGTCAGCTACGCCAGGAACTGCCGGAGCCGCTGCCGGAGTTCGAAGAATATCTGCAGCACGCCGGCCAATGGTTGCAGGGCGAGGATGCGCAGCTCGATTCTGACCGCCTCGTCGAGCGCAGCTGGCAGCTGCAAACCTGGCTGAGCGATAGCCATCCGGAGCAGCACTTGGCGCTGGCCGGTGCGCTCGGGCAGATTCGCGCGCTGATCGATCTCTGGCAGGACGCCCTGGAGCTGCGCCGGTGCTTTGCCCAGGACCATCCCGAGCAGGCGCCGATGCTGCGCTATCGGGTGCGCCAGTTGATCGGCACACCTCGTCATTATGACTATCCGCTGCTGGCGTTCAGCGCCCTGTCCGCCGGAATCCTCGTACTGTTGGTCAGTCTGCTGTGGTACTGGTCGGGCTGGGCGCACGGCTACACCGGCGTGTTCCTTGCGGCCGTCGCTAGCTGTTTCTTCGCCAGCCAGGACAACCCGGCGCCTTTCATCAAGTCGATGCTGGTGGCGACGCTGATCTCCACCGTAGCCGCCGCCATCTACCTCTTTGCACTGATGCCCAACGTGCATGACTTCGGCAGCTTGGCCATTCTACTTGCCGCGCCATTGCTGCTGTTGGGCACTTTTTCCGGTCGCCCTCAATATGCCGGGACAGCGATTCTGTTGGCGGTTCAGACCATTTCTACCCTCACCATTCAGGATCGTTACACCGCCGACTTCTCGCGGTTTGCCGATGTCGCCTTGTCGTCGGCCATGGGCGTGACCTTCGCCCTGATCTGGGCCCGCCTGACCCGACCATTCGGCACGCAGTGGGCGGCGCGGCGTCTTGCTCGCAGCGGCTGGATCAGCCTTTCGCGGCTGGCGCTGGCCAAGCCGAAACAGGATCACGACGACGTCGCCTCCAAGGTCATCGACCGTACCGCTCAATTACTGCCTCGCCTCGCCCAATTGGCCGACCAAGGCCTGGCGCTGCACGACGCGACCCGTGGTTTGAGACTGTGCTTCCGCCTGCTGGAACTCAAGCGATTGCCGCTGCCGGCAGACGCTGAGCAACGGCTGCAACCGGTCCTTCTCGCGTTGCACGATTACTTCCAGGCCTGCGCTCGCGCCCGTCATCCGCAGTCCGCGCCGGATGGCCTGCGCGAGCAACTGGATGACGGCGTGCATCACCTGTGGAGCCGTGACGGCCAGGCTGCACACGACGCCTGCCTGGCGCTGCACGGCCTGCGTCTCGCGCTGTTCCCTGCGGTTTCGCCTGCCATCGCGCCGCTACCGACCACTACTAGGTACGACCCTCTCGGAGCCTCGGCATGACCGGACATTTGAATATCTATGGCGTCTACGTGCCGGTACTGCTGATGTTGATGCTTGCCGCCTATCTGCTCAAAAGCCTGCTGGGCGTCGCCCTCGCCCGGCTGGGCCTGTACCGCTGGGTCTGGCATCCGCCGCTGTTCAACCTCGCCCTCTACGTCATGATGCTGGGCGCCCTGTCCACCCTCATACCGGGAGTCGAATCGTGAAGAAATGGATACCTGCCACCGGCTCAGTGGTGCTGACCCTGCTGGCCGTCGCCATCGCCGCCCTGGTGAGCGTGCATCTGTGGGAGTACTACATGGAAGCGCCCTGGACCCGTGACGGCCATGTGCACGCCGACATCATTCAGGTGGCGCCCGACGTTTCCGGCCTGGTCACCGAACTGCGTGTGCGGGACAACCAGAAGGTCAGCCGTGGTCAGGTGCTGTTCATCATCGATCAGGCGCGCTTCGAACTCGCCCTCGAAGAAGCCGAAGCGACCGTGCTGGAGCGTCGGGCATTGCTTGCTCAGGCGCGTCGGGAAGCCAAGCGTAACCGCGTGCTGAAAGACCTGATCGCCGCCGAAACCATCGAAATCGGCGACACCCAGGTCAAACGCGCCGAAGCCGCGCTGAAGACCGCCGAAGCCGCACTTGGCGTGGCCCGGCTCGACCTGGAGCGCACCCGCGTGCTCAGTCCCGTGGACGGCTACCTCAGCGACCAGACCATGCGCGTCGGCGATTACGTCCACACTGGCAAACCGGTGCTGTCGATCGTCGATACCCGTTCGTTGCGCGTCGAGGGCTACTTCGAAGAAACCAAACTGTACGCCATCGAGATCGGCCAACCGGTGGACATCCGCCTGATGGGCGAGTCGCAGCATCTGCGTGGCCATGTCCAAAGCATTGCCGCCGGCATCGAAGACCGCGACCGCGCGCGCGGCAACTCATTGCTGCCGAACATCAATCCGAGCTTCAACTGGGTTCGACTGGCCCAGCGGATACCGGTACGCGTGGTGCTGGAGGACGGCCAGGAAACCGACATCCGACTGGTCATCGGCCGAACCGCGACTCTCTCGGTGCTGCCCTGGCAACAAGCCGGCGTGACGGAGCCGGCAGCGCTATGAGCCGCTACTCTCTGGCCGCCCTGCTGGCCCTGGTCGGCACCCTCAGCGCCTGCACCATGGTAGGCCCCGATTATCGGCTGCCGGATGATGCCGTGATTCAGCGTGCCGAAGCTGGGGCACCGTTCGATCTGGCCGGCAATGCGAAGGTGGAACAAGCCGAGCTGCCCGCCGACTGGTGGAAGCTCTACGACGATCCGCTGCTCAACCGGCTGGTGAGCGAGGCGCTGCAAAGCAATACCGATGTGCGCCTGGCCTATCACAACCTGCGACACGCCTACGAAGGCTTCCAAATGGCCCATCACGCGCAGGAGGTCGAGATTGGCGGCGCCGGCTCGCTCGCACGTGGCCAGCTATCCAGTGAATCACTGGCATTGCAGGAAAAAATCCCGGTGATGAACCTCGCCGATGCCGGGCTCTCGGTCGGCTATCAGCTCGATCTGTTCGGCAAGCTCAAGCGCGCCGCCGAATCGGCCGGAGCCAATGCCGACGCCAGCGCTGCGGCCCTCGATGCGGCCCGCATCACCGTCGTGGCTCAGGTCGTGCGCAATTACGTCGAGGCCTGCCACGCGGGCGAAGAGCTGATCATCGCTAAGCATTCATTAGATATTCAACAACGCCAGCTGGACGTGGCCACGCGGCTGTTCAGGGGCGGTCGCGGCAACGAAGTGGACGTGGCTCGCGCACGCGCTCAGGTCGAGGCGCTGCGTGCCGAGGTTTCTCCGTTCGAGACGAAAAAATCCGCAGCGCTTTATCAGATTGCCGCCCTGCTCGGCCGCACGCCTAATGACTTGTCGGAACCAGTCATTGCCTGCAGCCACGCGCCGCAGCTGAGCCAGCCGACTCCGGTTGGCGATGGTGCGGCGTTGCTCAAGCGTCGTCCGGACGTCCGCGCGGCGGAACGCAGCCTGGCTGCAGCCACCGCGGATATCGGCGTCGCCACCGCAATGATGTACCCGGAAATCAGCCTCGGCGCCTCCGCCGGCTATACCGGCATGCTCGAACACATCGCCGATCCCATTACCCGTCGCTGGGAACTCGGGCCGTCCATTTCCTGGCACATCCCGACGAAAGTCGACCGCGCTCGGGTACGCGCCATGGAAGCCGGCGCCGACGCGGCCCTTGCGCGTTTCGACGGCGTGGTACTCAACGCCCTGCGCGAAACCCAAACGCTGTTGGCGCGGTATGCCGACGACTTGCAGCGCAATCGTGCTCTGCGCGATTCCCGCGACGCCGCCAGCCGCGCCGCCGATCACACCCGTCGGCTCTACCAGGAAGGCCGTTTGGCCTATCTCGACAGTCTCGACACCGAGCGCACCCTGGCCTTGGCCGAAGCCGCGCTGGCGGAATCGGAGGCACAGCTTTCGCTGGATCAGGTCAACCTGTTCCTGGCGTTGGGTGGCGGATGGGAAGACGCCGAGCGTACGCCGCCGCCCCAGCTTGCCCATTGAGCTATCTGCACAACGCTGATCGCGCGATGCCAGGACAAATGGCGATTTCCAGACTCAGAGTGAGATGACAGAAAGGACCGGTTCATTCGTCGCACTCGGTGTCAGCAAGCGGGACTTGGCACGTGGCATAGAGGATAGGTAGCCAATGGATTTATTCCATGCGATGCGAGTATTCGTACGGGTAGCCGACGCCGGTAGCTTCACGGCGGCGGCGCTGCAGTCCGATACCTCCACCGCTCAGGTTTCCCGGCTGGTGTCGGAGCTGGAGAATCATCTGCAAGCGCGTCTGCTGCAACGCACCACGCGGCGTCTGTCACTGACCGAAGCGGGCCAGCGTTTTCTCGAGCAAAGCCGCGCGATCCTCGATCAGGTCGAGCTGGCGCGAGTCGAAGCCAGCGGCGCGCATCTGGTGCCCAGAGGGCGGCTGCGGGTGCATTCCACCATTGGCCTGGGTATCCAGTTGCTGGCATCGCTCGCAGGTCGCTACGACGAGATCTATCCGGATGTCTATCTGGACCTGATCCTTTCCCAGCGCCAACCCGATTTGCTGGAAGACAACCTCGACGTGATCATCACGTTGTCGCGAGAGTTGCCAGATTCCGAGTTGATTGCCCAGAGACTGGGCACGGTATTTCACGTCGTCTGCGCCTCGCCGAGTTACATCGAACAGTATGGCGCGCCGAAGGTGCCGGCCGATCTCGAACGGCATCGCTGCCTGCGGCTTGCCGATCCGGTGTTCGCCGACAGCTGGAGCTTCATCGGCGACGGCATCGAACAGACGATTCAACCCAGCGAAACTTTCAAGGTGAACGTGGCCGAAGCCATGAGTTCGGCCGCCGAAGCGGGAATGGGCGTGTGCCTGTTGCCCGACTACGTGGCGGTCCCGGCGCTGCAGCGCGGCACGCTGGTGCGGCTGTTGCCGCTGTTCCGTCTGCAGGAAAAAACCATCTACGCGCTCTACCCATCGCGACGGTTCCTCGATGCCAAGGTCAAGACCTGGGTCGGGTTCCTTAAAGCGGAACTGCCGCAAGCCTTCGCCGGCTATCACCAGCTCATCCAGAACCCCAAGTACTGGGCCTGAAGATTGTTACCGCAGCGGTAACGATCCCTCTCTGGAAACGCCATTTTTCCGCGGTTCGGCATTCTTTATTCTTTGCCTGGTGGCAGTACGCGGTTGATTTCGATCCCGCGCTGCATCGGTTGCACGGTCGCTCCTTTCGGTCGACCGATGCCCTGTCATCTTTGGCTGCCGTTCCTCGTTGGCAGCCAGTTTTAATTCCCCAAGCGCTCGCCGCATCTGGCGGGCGTCAAAAACGCAAAGAGGTCGTTATGAAAAATCTGCTCTGGATTGCCGGCTTGTCCGTGTTCGCTCAACTGGCCATCGCTGCTCCGCAGCCCGCTCCTTATCAATACGGCGACAAGCTGGACATCGCCGAGATCATCTCCATGGAAGTGCCGAACGGCGGCTGTGAGGTGGTCGAAGCCAAGATGACCTATCTCGACTCCAAGGGCGAAACCCAGGTGATGAGCTATCTGCGTCAGGGCGCTGACTGCAACGATCACTGATCGGCTGCCCTGGCCGATCTGGAAATCATTTCATCCCCAGCCGCTCGCGCATGTCCGCTGTAATCGTTTGATCCGTCTCGTCGATTTCGGCCCAGGGGTCGTCGTCGCCCTGCTCTTCCAGCCGTGACATGAGGTTGCGGATGGTCCAGAGATTGGCTCCCTTGAGCTCGGCGAGCTCGTCGCGGTGAATCGGCACCGACACCGAAAGGCCTTCACGCGCCCGCACCGAATAGGCGGCGACGGTGCTGGCGCCTTGGCTGTTGCGCAAATAGTCGATGAAGATTCGTCCGACGCGGTTCTTCGGTCCGCTGACCGCAGAGAAATGCTGCGGCAGCAACTTCGCCATGTACTGCGCGATCGCCTGGCTGAACGCCTTCACTTCCTTCCAGCTCAGGGTCGGCTTCAGTGGTACCAGAATGTGCAGGCCCTTGCCTCCGCTGGTCTTGAGGAAGGATTGCAGGCCGATCTCATCCAGCAGTGTCTGAGTTAGTTGGGTCGCCTCAACCATGCGCTTCCAAGGCAACGCTGGGTCGGGGTCGAGATCCAGTACGAAGCGGTCTGGATGATCGAGTACCGGAGCGACGGCGTTCCAGGTGTGCAGCTCGATGGTGCCCATCTGCGCGGCACTGACCAAGGCTTCGACGCTGTCGATGGTCATCAGCGCGGCGTGTTTGGGAAACAACGCCGTGTCCAGCTGGGTAATGTGCGGAATGCTCAGCTTCTCGGTGTGTTTCTGGAAGAACAGCTCGCCTTCGATGCCTTCCGGGGCGCGCACCAGTGCCAGCGGCCTCTGGCGAAGATGCGGCAATGCCCAAGGCGCCACCTCGGCGTAGAAGCGAGCCAATTCCATTTTGGTCGCGCCGATGGATTTGTCGATGACACGCTCGGGGTTGGAGATCTTGATCTTGCCGCCCGCGCTGCTTGCTGATTTATCAGCGGCTTTACTCTTGGCCTTGGGTGCTTTCGCCGGGCGCTCATGGGTAATAGCCTGTGCGGGCTTGTCCGAGCGCAGGCCATGGAAGACTGAATGACGAATCACGCCCTGCCGGGTCATTTCGGCAAAGGCTACCTCGCACATCAATACCGGCTTGAGCCAGTGCGCGCCGCGCACATCCGCAGCTGGCGGTGCCTTCGCCAGCGGGCTTTTGTCGATTTTCAGCGGCTTCAGCTTGGCGTGCAGGCTTTTGAGCGTGGCCTGATTGAAGCCGGTCCCTACTTTGCCCGCGTAATGCAGTTCGCCCTCATCGTTATGCAGACCCAGAAGTAAGGCGCCGAAGCCGGAGCGTGTGCCCTTTGGATCGGTGAAGCCAACGATAATGAATTCCTGGCGGTTCTTGCACTTGATCTTGACCCAGCTATTGCTGCGTTTGGAGACATAGGTGCTGCCAGCGCGCTTGCCGATCAATCCTTCGAGCTTCATCTGGCAGGCACTGTCCAGCACGCTTTCAGGCTGTTCGGTGAAGTCCGTCGAAAAACGAAGCAGCTCGTTTTCATTGGCCTCCATCAGCTGACTCAAGGCCGCCCTCCTTTCTTCCAGCGGGGCTTCGCGCAGGTCCATGCCGTTCAGATAAGGCAAATCGAACAGGTAGTAAATGATGGTGCCGCTGCGCCCGATTTCGAAGGCGTTCTGCAGCGCCTGGAAGTCCGGCGTGCCCTCCTCGTTGGGCACCACCACTTCGCCGTCGAGCCAGGCTGATTCCAGCCCGAGCGCCGCTAACGCTTCGGCCTGTTGTGGCATCTTGGCCGTCCAGTCGTGTCCGTTGCGAGTGAATAGCTGAACCTTGCCCGACTCGATGCGCGCCATGATTCGATAGCCATCGAACTTGATCTCGTAGCGCCAATCCCCATCGGGCACGGATTCGACCAGCGTCGCGAGTTGCGGTTTGAGACTGTCCGGGAGCGGCGCGGGCTTTGCGCCGGATAGCGTGGTGTGTACGGCTTTCTTACGAGTGCGCGCCGCAGGTGTTTTGACCGGTTTGGCGTCTACTTCGAGCTTCGCCTTGCCGCGTTTGCGCGGGATCAGCGTTCGGTCGCTGAGTACGCTGTCAGGCTGTTCCTCAACAATGTCGTAATCCTGCTCGGGGCGCGCCGCGTCGTCGTTCGACTTGATCAGGAACCACTGCTCCTTGCCGCCGTCCATGCGCGTGCGCACCAGGTTCCAGACGCCGGCAAGCTTTTCCCCTTCCAGCGCGAATTTGAGTTTGCCTTTGCGATACCCCTCATGCGGATCGCCTTCCGGAATCCAGATGCCCCGGTCCCAGACGATCACATCGCCCGCGCCGTAATGGCCGGCCGGAATGGTGCCTTCGAAGGTGGCATATTCCAGCGGATGGTCCTCGACGTGCACCGCCAGCCGGCGCGACTTGGGATCCAGCGATGGGCCTTTGGGCACCGCCCAGCTCTTGAGCGTGCCATCCAGTTCGAGGCGGAAGTCGTAATGCAGCCGGGACGCATCGTGCTTCTGGATGCAGTACTGAAGCGCCCCGCTTTTTTCTCGCTTGCGGCGCGCGCGGGTTTCGCCGCCCGGCTCGGGCGTCGCGGCAAAATCCCGCTTCCGGTTGTATTCGTCGAGGGCCATGGTGCCGGCTCCGTGACGCGGGTTTATTCGAGCGTGCCAGGATCGGACGCCGAATCGGTCGGCCCGCCGTGGCTGGAATGGCGCCCCGGATTGACTGAAGCGTCGTCCGCGTCCCGATCGGCCTCACCCTCGGTCGCTGGAGGCTCGCTGACAAGATCGCCGTCTTCGGTCACGGTACGGCCCTGACTGTCCTTGTGCGTATCAAGCGTTTCCTGAGGCGTCGGATTGCCCATCGGGCTGGGACGGGCTCCGCGTTCGTCTTCAGGCGTGCCTGCAGGCCACTGTGCGAACGCGGATGACGCCATAAGGCTTGCGAATACCAATGCGAATATGGATTTCATGGTGATTCCTCCTCGTCAGGTATTGGCGCTCGCAGCAAGTGGACTCGCGAGTTCCAAGACTGGTTGGTAGCGCCGAATTTCGAAGGACGGAAGCCGTCGGCAAGCGCAACGGCGCGGGTTTCGCCACTTGCTTCTGGTCTGCCGAGCGGCGGAAAAGTGATGTTTACAACGGGACAGGGCCTGCTAGCGTTGTTAGATGCCGCTGACGCAAAACCGTAGCATCCGACTGCGAGCACGCTCGCCGACTCTGGAGACTCGAAAGGAGGAAGGATCATGGCTTCACGTCTACCTCTGCTGACGATAGAGAACATCCTCCGCAACTACCTGTATCCCTTCCGCTGTGACTGCCATGCTCAAGAAGACAGTCGTGTCACCGTCCGGCTCTATGAAGAGCATGTGGACGGCGAAGAGCTCACGGTTTTCGGCATCACCGATGATCAGTGCCGCGACGCTGCGAATCTGGTGCGGTTGGCTCAGGAACTGCGCTTCGAGCTGTACGCCACACGAAGCGGCCTGATGACCGCCTCGCTTCCAGACAAAGTTGCCGAGCAGTAATCGCATGTCGCGCCGCTGCTCAGCACCTTGTCAGCGTTTCGCCTCGACGTTGGGGGTCTGTGCGCGGGTCAGATAGGCCTGGGTCAGCTCGGCAAGGTGGCTGCGCATCCACTCGGCCATCGCCACTTCCTCGGCCAGAATGCGCGTGCAGATCTCAGCGGTCTGGGTATCGCCGATGGTTTCGGCCGCCGCGATCAGAATCTCGTAGGACGCGATTTCCAGATTCTCGAAGACGTAGCCCATCTGTGCGCCTTTGACGATTTCGTCATTGACCATCATGCCGCCCATGGCTTGCCCCATGGCCATCATCTTGCCGCCTAGATCCTTGAGGCCCGAATAGGACTTGTCGTAGCGCTGTAGACAGCTTTCGATCAGCTTGGCCTGGTTCTGAGTCTCGGTAATGTGTTGCTCGATCCTCGCTTTCAGTTGGGGGTAGTGCTCGATGCGGCTGGCCTGCTTGCTCAGCATGGACTCGGCCTGAGCCTCCATCGCGTGAGCATCGCGCAGCCATTCGATCAAACGTTCGACGCGGACGTCGTTTCCGGTTTGTGCACTTTGCATGTCGCTTCTCCCATGGGTTGGATACCGATTGGGTTTACACCCTTGTAAGTGTGAGAGGAGCCGACACAGGGAGTTCCACGCATCCGACTGAATGCACGTTCATGAACTTTGGAAAACAGCCATCAGTCATCTGAAGCAGTCATTCGAACGGAGCTGGCTTATCGAAACCCTCGCCTTGCCCATGCCCTGGGAGAACTACATAGACGAGCCCGCATTGCGGATACTGCTGGCGGCCTCCTTCGTGGTGGTCGTATTGAGTGTGTTTGGCCGTGTACTGACCGCGGTGATGCTGCGCTTGGGGCGAAGCTTTTTGTTTACCAAGGCAGTGTCAGAGCAGCTGGAAAAGCCCATACGGCTGCTGCTCCCGCTGCTTGGCCTGCAGGCGGTCTTGACGGCGTCCGGCGATGAATTCGCCTTGCTGGATGTGGCTCGGCGCATAACGGCCCTGTTGATCATCAGTTGCTTCACCTGGCTCGCTTTACGGCTTTTGCGCGGCCTTGAGCAGGCCGTGCGAATGAAGAACCCGGTGGATGTCAGCGACAACCTGCGCGCACGGCAAATCCAGACGCAGTCGCGCGTGCTGCTACGGACACTGGGATTTTTCGTCCTGCTGATCGGCGCTGCCAGCATGCTGATGACCTTCCCGGCGGCGCGCCAGCTCGGTGCCAGCCTGCTCGCTTCGGCAGGTCTCGCTGGCCTTGCCGTGGGCTTCGCTGCCCGTCCGGTGCTCGCCAATCTGATTGCAGGCATTCAAATTGCGATTACGCAGCCGATTCGCCTGGATGACGTGGTGATCGTTGAAAACGAATGGGGCCGGATCGAGGAAATCACCGGGACCTACGTCATCGTTCGCATCTGGGATGACCGCCGGTTGGTAGTGCCTCTGCAGTACTTCATCGAGAAACCGTTCCAAAATTGGACGCGGCGCAACTCCAGCATCATCGGTTCGGTGTTTCTTTGGGTCGACTATTCACTGCCACTGGAACCGTTGCGCGAGGAACTGCGTCGGCTTTGCCAAGACGTTCCGCAGCTGTGGGACGGCCGCGTCATCGTGTTGCAGGTAACAGACACCAGTGAGAAATCCATTCAGCTGCGGGTGCTGGTGAGCTCCCCGGATTCGTCGCGCAATTGGGATCTGCGCTGCCATCTGCGTGAGGGCTTGATCGGCTTCGTTCAGCGGCAATACCCACAATGCCTGCCGCAACTGCGGGCAGACCTTAGCGTTGGGCACAAGCCGAACATCGACAAGTCCGTTCCAGAACATATGGAACCGGAGCGTCAACCGCCGGTTTGAACGCGGCGGATGAGACCCGCGACTCGCCCCGACTGCGGGCGCCTGGTTACCACTTCGGTGCAGCGCTTATTTCGATTCAGTCCTGCTCACTGAGTTTATCGATCAGCTGCCGGTATTTGACCGGCAACTGCTCCAGCCCGTAGCGCGCGGCCTGTTTGCGGATTTCCACCCGGTCTCCAGCGAACCGGACGGTCTCGCTGATGCTGACTTGGCGTTCGCCTTGCATCAGCGCAAAGGCGTAGCACTGAGTGCCGCTAGCGTCCTCTTCGCTGCCATCGGCGACGCCGGTATTAGCAACCGCGATATCTGCGTAGCTGGCGTTCAACGCGCCGATCGCCATCTCGGTGGCGACTTCTTCACTGGTCAAGCCAAAGGTTTCTATGGTTTCGAAACTGACGTGAAGCATGCGGTTCTTGGCTTTCGGCGAGTAGACGACGAAACCGCTGTCGAGCACTTGGCCGCACCCAGGAATGTCGCCTAGCAGCGAGGCCATCAGGCCACAGGTACAGGATTCCGCCGTGGTCAATTTCATTTCTTTGTCGCTAAAAAACCGCACGATTTCAGCAAGGTCTTGCATGGTCTTGGCTCCGACTGGCAGCGGTAAAACAACGGTGTCGCGTCAGTTTTCCGAGCCGGCCTTCGAGCGCAAAGTTCCACCTGGCAGTTTTGGTCGAAAACTGAGAACGAATTCATAGCGCTGGAGTCTTTTTCAAGGTAGGGCCTTCGCGCTTCTACGCCGCGTAACAAGCGACTCTAAAAAAAGAAGAAACCACTCTTGCCGTGCTCATGATCTGCAGCTCCAGAGGGATGCTGCTTGGAAAACAAACGTGCTTGTGATCGGCCTCATGCCAACACCGGTCACCTGGGGAAAGTGCTTATGAGTATTGCTGCAGTAAATGGCCAATCTGCCCGACCGAAAACAATCCAGCGTCCGGGCGTGCTCGTCGAGCGACCAGTGCTGCAACTTCGCAGCACGCAGATCGATAAGAAAAAGATCCTTTTCGTAACTTCGGAGCTGACCGATCTGGTCAAGACGGGCGGGCTTGCCGACGTTTCGGCCGCCCTGCCCCGCGCCCTGGGCGATATGCACGATGTCCGCGTGCTGATCCCCGGTTACACGCAGGTCATGGAATGCGGGGAACCGATCCGCATCGTTGGCAGCGTGCACGCCTACAGCGACCTGCCGCCCTGCAAAATTGGCCGCCTCGACATGCCGGACGGCCTGATCATCTACGTGCTGATCTGCCCGGAACTGTACGAGCGCGACGGCCTGCCGTATGGCGACGAACATGGCAATGACTGGCCGGATAACCCGGTGCGTTTCGCCCGCCTGTGCCTGGCCGCAGCAGACATCGCCGCGGGCACCGCCTGCATTCGCTGGGCGCCTGATCTGGTGCATGCGCACGACTGGCCGACTGGCCTGACGCCTGCGTACATGAAATGGCGCGGCTTGAGCACGCCTAGCATCTTCACCATTCACAACCTGGCGTATCAGGGCAACATCGACATGAGCCTGCGGCGCAAACTGGGCATTCCCCAGGAAGCCTGCAGTCCGGAGCGAATGGAATTCTACGGCGCGCTGTCGTTCCTCAAAGCGGGGATTGCCTACGCCAACCGGGTCACGACCGTCAGTGCGACCTATGCCGAGGAAATCACAACGCCTGAGTTCGGCTGCGGCATGGAGGGCTTTCTGGCGATGAAAGCACGCCAGGGCCTGCTGAGCGGATTGCTGAACGGCATCGACGAGAGCTGGGAACCACAGACATGCACGCATCTGATTAGCCAGTTCGGCCCGCATGAGTGGGCAGGCAAGCAGGCCAATGCGGCCCATGTACGTGACCTGTTCGGTCTGGAGCCGGGTGAAGGTCCGCTGTTCGCCGTGGTGTCCAGGCTCGTGCACCAGAAAGGCATCGACCTGACCATCGAGGTGGCCGAAACCATTGTCCAGCACGGCGGCCAGCTGGCCATTCTCGGTCGTGGTGAGCCGCATATCGAAGACGAGGTGCGCCGGCTCACCGAGCGTTTCCCCGGTCGCGTTGGCGCGCATATCGGTTTCAACGAGACCGACGCCCGACGGCTGTTCGCCGGCAGTGACTTCCTGCTCATGCCCTCGCGCTACGAGCCTTGCGGTCTGAGCCAGATGTACGCCCAGCGCTTCGCAGCGCTGCCCATCGCCCACCGCACCGGCGGGCTGGCGGACAGCATCGATGACGGGGTCACTGGCTTTCTGTTCAGCGATGCCACCACGCCAAGCTACCGCCAGGCCGTGGAACGGGCGCTGGCAGTGCATGAGAACCCGCACTTACTCAACGCGATGCGTTGCCGGGCCATGAGCGGCGGTTTCTTCTGGCGCCACGCGATCGAACCTTATGACCGGCTGTACCGACAGCTACTGGGTGAGCGGCGCGAGGCCCAGGCCATCTTTTAACGAGGTCAATCAATGCAAAACAGGCCAGCCCGTGACGGGCGACACGGACCGGTGCTACTCGACGCTTCGCGTACCCGGTTCAGGCTCTGGGCACCCGACGCGCAAAGCGTCAGCCTGGTGATAATCGGCGGCGATACGCTGCCCATGCAGGAAGGCGAAGACGGTTGGTACAGCATCGAGGCGAATGCATCCACCGGCTCGCAATACAGCTTTCTCATTGACGACGAACTGACGGTGCCAGATCCCGCCTCCCGAGCGCAGTCGGTGGACATCCACGACCCGAGCGTCGTGGTCGATCCCGATGCCTATCAATGGCGCAACCGCGACTGGCAAGGCCGCCCGTGGCACGAAACCGTGCTCTACGAATTGCACGTGTCCGCGTACGGCGGCTACGCGCAGATCGAGCAGCGCCTTCCTGTCCTTGCCGAACTGGGCGTCACCGCCATCGAACTGATGCCGCTCGCCGAATTTCCCGGTGATCGCAACTGGGGCTACGACGGCGTTCTGCTCTATGCACCCGAAGCGTCCTACGGCACGCCCGAGCAGCTCAAGCAGCTGATCGACACGGCCCACGGGCTGGGGCTGATGGTCTTCATCGACGTGGTCTACAACCACTTCGGGCCGGACGGCAATTATCTGCACCGTTACGCCAAACATTTCTTCCGCCACGACCAGCAGACGCCCTGGGGTGATGCCATCGACTTTCGCCGACGCGAGGTGCGCGATTTCTTCATCGATAACGCGCTGATGTGGCTGATGGAATACCGTTTCGATGGCCTGCGCATGGACGCCGTCCACGCCATTCCCGATCGCACCTTCCTGACCGAACTGGCCGAACGGGTGCGCGCCGAAACCGAGCCCGGCCGGCATGTACATCTGGTGCTAGAGAACGAAGACAACCGCGCCAGCCTGCTGACCCAAGGATTCACCGCCCAGTGGGACGATGACGGCCACAACGTCCTGCATACGTTGCTGACCGGGGAGAGCCAGGGTTATTACGCCGAGTACCACCAGGACGCGACCGACAAACTGGTGCGTTTTCTCGGCGAAGGTTTTATCTATCAGGGCCAGCAGAACCGCCGCGGTGAATCCCGTGGCGAACTCAGTGGGCACCTTTCGCCGACCTCGTTCGTGCTGTTCCTGCAGAACCATGACCAAACCGGCAACCGCGCATTCGGCGACCGGTTGATCAGCCTCGCCGATCCCGATGCCTTGAAGGCCGCGACCACCGTTCTGCTGCTTTCGCCGATGATTCCGCTGCTGTTCATGGGCGAGGAATGGGGTGCACGCGAGCCCTTTCTGTTTTTCACCAGCCACCACGGCGAACTGGCCGATGCCGTTCGGGAAGGCCGCCGCGGCGAATTCGCCGAGTTTTCCGAGTTCGCCGACGAGCAGACCCGCGCGCGCATTCCAGACCCGAACGCAGTAGAAACCTTCGAGGCGTCAAAACCCGACTTCAGCAAGCGGGACCAGCCGGAACATGCCGAGTGGCTGGCGTTGTATCGCCAACTGTTGAAGATCCGCCATCGCGAGATCGTGCCGCGTCTCGAAGGCTCGCAGTTCCTCGGTGCGCAGACGCTGGGAGAAGCCGCCGCCCTCGCCCGCTGGCGTCTGGGTGATGGCAGCGAGCTGCGCCTGGAACTGAACCTCAGCGCCCGCGACATTGAGTTGACTCCGCCAGCGGCCGAGGCGCGCCTGCTGCATGCCAGCCGGAGCACTGACACTTCCACCCCAGGCACGCTGCGCGCGCGCTCCGCCAGGATGTATCTGGAGACAGCAGATGAGTGATGAACGACTGAACCGACTGGCCGAGGCCGCCGGCCTATCCATCGATTGGGTAGACGCCGATGGCCGCGACCAGCGGGTAAGCCCCGAAGTACTGCGAGCCGTGCTCAACGGACTAGGACTTGCGGCCGGCAGCGACGAAGAAATCGAGAGCAGCCTGAAAAAGCTCGACGCTATCAATGGCGGCGCCAACCTGCCGCCCTTGATCACCCTGGATCAGGGGACGGCACTGGAGCTGGGCCAATACTGCGAGCCGTCCACGCGCTACCGTCTGGAATTGGAAGACGGCAGCCTTCAGGAAGGAACGCTGGACGATCAGGCCCGCCTGGTCGTGATCGACACGCCGGGTTATCACCGACTGGACATCGCCGAACAACAGCTGACGCTCGCGGTAGCCCCACATGCCTGCCCCAGTGTCGAAGACGTCGCCGGTCCCAACGCATGGGGACTCACAGCACAGCTGTACGGCCTACGCCGCCCCGGCGATGGTGGGCTCGGCGATACCCTGGCGCTGGAAACCCTGGTGCGTAACGCCGCCGCGCATGGCGCTTCAGCGCTGGGCATCAGCCCGATCCATGCCATGTTCCCGGGCAACAGTGGCCAGTACAGCCCGTATTCACCCTCCAGCCGGCTTTTCTACAACATTCTGCATAGCGCACCGGAAGCGGTGCTCGGTGAGAAGCCCGTGCGGATCGCCGTCGAGTCCTGCGGCCTCGGCGAAGAACTGCAGCGTCTGGAACAACTGGAGCTGATCGACTGGGATGCCGTATCGAAAGCCCGTCAGTGCCTGCTCCACACGCTTTACGACGATTTCTGCACAGGCGGAAATGCCCAGCAGGCCGACTTCGACAGCTTCCGCGAAGCAGGTGGCGAGGCGCTGGAGAACCACTGTCGTTTCGAGGCCTTGCACGCCGCGCTCCTCAGCCCCGATGGCCATCCGCAACACTGGCGCGATTGGCCAGAGGAATACCGCACGCCGCAAAGCGCTGGCGTCGAGCGATTCGCCCAGCAGCATGCCGACGAGGTGAGCTATTACGCCTTCTGCCAGTGGCTGATCGCGCGCGGCCTGGAGCGTGCACAGATCGCAGCGCAGAGCGCCGGGATGAAGATCGGTCTGATCAGCGATCTGGCCGTCGGCGCCGATGGCGGTGGCAGCCAGGCCTGGAGCCGGCAGGACGAAGTGTTGGCCGCACTGAGCGTCGGCGCACCGCCGGACATCATCAATCGCCAGGGTCAGAGCTGGGGCATTTCCGCGTTTTCGCCCTGGGGTCTCAAGGCCCACGGTTATCGCGCGTTCATCGAGATGGTGCGCGCTAACCTGGCGCACGCTGGCGGCATGCGCATCGATCACGTGATGGGCCTGATGCGCCTTTGGGTGATGCCCTCCGGCGCAGGGCCTGCTGAAGGCGCCTATCTGAATTACCCGTTCGACGACCTGCTGCGGCTGCTGTCGTTGGAAGCCTGGCGACGCAATGCAGTGATCCTCGGCGAAGACCTGGGCACCGTACCGGAAGGCCTTCGCGAGAAGCTGGCGGCTCGTAACCTGCTTGCGATGCGCGTGCTGTTCTTCGAGCGCGATCATCAAGGCACATTCAAACCACCAATGCAGTGGCCGCGCAGTGCGCTGGCCACCTCTACCACTCATGATTTGCCGACGATAAATGGCTGGTGGCAAGGCCACGACATCGATTGGCGCATCCAGGTTGGCCAGCACCAGGAGCATGAGCGCCCGGCACAGCTGGAAGAACGTGAGCGTGAACGAGCGGGCCTACTACGCCTGTTGCGCGAATACGCACCTGACGTTCAAGGCGATCTCAGCGACCCGCAAGTGCTGGCCGACGCTTGCGCGGCCTTCCTCGGGCGCACGCCAGCGCCACTGGTGCTGTTCCCGATCGAGGATGCGCTGTGCCTGCTGGAACAGCCGAACATGCCAGGCACCACCGACGCCCACCCCAACTGGCGTCGCCGCTACCCCGGCGACAGCACCACGCTGCTCGACGAGCCGGCATGCACGCGCCGCCTGAATACCCTTGCTGAAGCCCGTAAGCAGAACATTGGAAGCGAACATCGATGAAAGACCTGAGCGCCACCCTGCGATTGCAATTTCATCGGGACTTCACCTTGGACGATGCGACCGCTCTGGTCGATTACTTCGCCGACCTCGGCATCAGCCATCTTTACGCGTCGCCGCTGCTGACGGCGCGGCCTGGTTCGATGCACGGCTACGATGTCATCGACCCGACCCGCATCAATCCTGAACTCGGCGGCGAGCCGGCTCTGCGCCGTCTGGTCGACGCGCTACGCGCCAAAGGCATGGGGCTGATCCTCGATATCGTCTCCAACCACATGGCCGTTGGCGGCGCGGGCAATCCCTGGTGGCTGGATGTGCTCGAATGGGGTCGCCGCAGCCCTTATGCACAGTTCTTCGATATTCAATGGAATTCGCCCGATCCCTTGCTCGAAGGCCAGTTGCTGGTCCCCTTCCTGGGCTGCGACTATGGCGAGGCCCTGCAGGACGGCAAGATTCCGCTGCGGCTAGATGCGGAGAACGGCGCCTTCCATGCCGAGCACTACGAGCACCGCTTCCCTATTACGCCACCGAGCTACGGCGAGATCCTGCGGCTAACCGATAACCCGGAGCTGCGCGCCCTGGCGCAACACTTCGATGCTCTGAAAACCGAGCCGGCGCCTTATCAGACCGCACGCCAGCTACGCGCCGATCTGGCTCAGTTACTGAAAGACGGCGCACTACGGCAGACCCTCGAAGACGCGCTCAAACACTACGACTCGACCACCGAGGAAGGCTTCAAACGCCTTCACGGCCTGCTCGAACGGCAGAACTACCGCCTCGCCAGCTGGCGTACCGCTGGCGACGACATCAACTGGCGGCGCTTCTTCGATATCAACGAGCTTGGCGGCCTGCGTGTCGAGCGGCCAGTGGTGTTCGAGGAGACCCACGCAAAGATCTTCGAATTGCTCGCCGAAGGGCTGGTCGATGGTTTGCGCATCGATCACATCGACGGCCTGGCCAATCCGCGTGGTTATTGCCGCCGGCTGCGGCGCCGGGTCGATCGCCTCAATGCCGCTCGGCCTGCGTCAGCTGCCCAGGATCATGTGCCGATCTACGTCGAAAAAATCCTCGCCGAAGGTGAGCGCTTGCACGACGACTGGGGTGTGGATGGCACCACCGGCTATGAGTTCATGAATCAGGTATCGCTGCTGCAGCACGACCCCGCCGGCAAGGCAGTGCTCTGCGCGCTATGGAGCGAAACCGCCGAACGCCCGGCGGATTTCATGGAAGAGGTGCGGCAGGCGCGGCAGCTGGTATTGACCGGGCCGTTGGCAGGCGACTTCGAGGCCGTCGCCCAGGCGCTCCTGCAAGTGGCGCGCTACGACGTAATGACTCGGGATATCACGCTCGGTGCAATACGCCGGGCGCTGTTGGAGCTGATCGTGCACTTTCCGGTGTATCGGACCTATGTCGGCGCCCAAGGCCGACGCGAAGCCGATGAGCCATTCTTCCAGCAGGCGCTGGCTGGCGCCCGCACGACGCTTGGCGAGGCGGACTGGCCCTTGCTGGATCTGCTCGACCGCTGGCTCGGCGGCGAAAGCCTGCGCGCATTGCCGCCTGGACCTGCACGGCGAATCCGTCGTTACGCCTGCACGCGCTTCCAGCAACTCACCTCGCCGGCGGCTGCCAAGGCCGTGGAAGACACCGCCTGCTATCGCTCCGGTGCTTTGCTGTCGCGTAACGACGTGGGGTTCGATCCGCAAACCTTCAGCGCGCCGGTACAGGCCTTTCACGCCGCTTGCCTGGAGCGTGCCGAACATTTTCCGCGCAACCTGTTGACCACTGCGACCCACGACCACAAGCGCGGCGAAGACACCCGCGCTCGTATGACGGTGATCAGCGAGCGCGCCGAATGGTTTGCCGCCAAGGTGCGCCACTGGCGACAACTCGCTTATGGCCAGCGTCAGGAGTTGGCCGACGGGCCGGCGCCTTCGGCTGGAGACGAGATGCTGCTGTTCCAGATACTGCTCGGCTGCTGGCCGCTGGACCTGAACGTCGATGACAAGCCAGCTATGGAGGCGTTTTGCGAGCGGATCATCAAGTGGCAGGAAAAGGCCGTGCGTGAAGCCAAGTTGCGCAGCACTTGGACCGATCCTAATAGCGAATACGAAAGCGCCTGCCAGCACTATCTACGGGCTCTGCTGCTCGGCGAAGAATGTAGGACGCTGCGCAGCGAGATCGCCGAGTCAGCTCTCGAATTGGCCCCGGCCGGGGCCTTGAATAGCTTGACTCAAGCGCTGCTGCGCATGACCACACCCGGCGTACCGGACCTTTATCAAGGTGCCGATTACTGGGATTTCAGTCTGGTTGATCCGGACAACCGTCGCCCGGTCGATTTCGACCGTCGTCGCGCCACCTTCGACTTGCAGGCGCAACCGGCCGAGTTGCTGGCGAATTGGCAGGACGGTCGCATCAAACAATGGCTGATCGGACGGACCCTTGGATTGCGACGCTCGCAGCCACGGCTGTTCAGCGAGGGTAGCCACCTGCCGCTGCACGTCGAGGGTGAGCACGCCGATCGGTTGATCGCCTTCGCCCGTGAGCTCGACGGCAACTGGCTCATCGTGGTGGCGGCGCGGCTGGCCAGCAGTCTGCTCGCTGACAGTCAGACACCACAGATTCCTGCTGAGCGCTGGGGCGACACGTGGGTGCGATTGCCCAATGCGCTGAGCGGTCATGCTCTGGAGCGACTTTTTGACGGAAAGACAGTCACACCCAAACAAACGGCTCTGAGTGCGGCAGAGGTTTTGCAGCAACTGCCGGTGGCGGTTTTACAGGTAACGATCAGTTCAACAGGAGAATCAGAACGATGAACAAGAACGAGCAGCGCATCCGCGAACTCGCGTACGACATATGGGTATCGGAGGGCCGCCCGCACGGCGAGGACGAACGTCACTGGGAAATGGCCCGCAAGCTTGCCGAGGCGGAGGCCAAGCCTGGCGACAAACCCGCAAGCCGCGCGCGCAAGACCGCCACCAAACCGACCGACGCGACACCGGCGGCTAAAACCGCCAAGGCGACGAAAACGGCGAAGGATGCCAATGACCCGAAAGACGTCAAACCCGCCAAGGCAGACGCTGCCGCCAAAGGTACTGCGAGTCCGAAGGCCAAGGCCGGCACTGATGCCGCCGAAGGCACGCCGGCTGGCGTGAAGAAAACTCGCGCCCCACGTACCAAGAAAGAAGCCTGAACAGCACCGCGGTGCAGCCCGGCTCCCTCGGAGGATCGGGCGACCGTGGCGTTCAATCGTCCTGCACAGCCTCAACCAAGAGCACGAGCTGCCATCGGAGATTTCATGAGTAGAAAAAAGCCTGCGGCGCCTCAGATTTTGACCTCTTCGCGTATTCGCGAAGGCCTCCCCTTCCCGCTTGGCGCCACCTGGGACGGGCTGGGGGTCAACTTCGCGATCTTTTCCGCGAACGCCACCAAGGTTGAGCTGTGCCTGTTCGATACCGATGGCGAAACCGAGCTCGAGCGTATCGAGCTGCCCGAATACACCGACGAGATCTGGCATGGCTACCTCCCGGACGCCCATCCGGGACAAATCTATGGCTATCGCGTGCACGGCCCGTACGAGCCTGAAGCCGGTCACCGTTTCAATCCCAACAAATTGCTGATCGACCCGTATGCCAAGCAATTGGTGGGCGAGCTGAAATGGTCCGAGGCGCTGTTCGGGTACACCATCGGCCATCCCGACGCCGACTTCAGCTTCGATGAGCGAGACAGCGCGCCCTTCGTCCCAAAGTGCAAGATCATCGATCCGGCGTTCACCTGGGGCCACGACCGTCCGGTACAAGTCCCCTGGGATCGCACCATCATCTATGAGACCCACGTACGTGGCTTCACCATGCGACATCCATCGGTGGCCGAAGACATGCGCGGCACCTTTGGCGGCTTCAAGACACCCGAGGTAGTCGACTACCTGAGCAAGCTCGGCGTGTCGTCAATCGAATTCCTGCCCATTCATGCGTTCGTCCAGGACCAGCATCTGCTGGAGAAAGGCATGAGCAACTACTGGGGCTACAACAGCATCGCCTTCTTCGCGCCGCATCCGAAATACCTGGCCAGCGGCAAGATCAGCGAGTTCAAGGAAATGGTCGCGCACCTGCACAATGCCGATCTTGAGGTCATTCTCGATGTGGTCTACAACCACACCGCCGAAGGCAACGAGCTGGGCCCGACCCTGTCCATGCGCGGCATCGACAACGTCTCCTACTACCGGCTGATGCCGGACGAAAAGCGCTACTACATCAACGACTCGGGCACCGGCAACACGTTGGACATGAGTCACCCGCGTGTCGTGCAGATGGTCACCGACTCCCTGCGCTACTGGGCTGAAGAAATGCACGTCGATGGCTTCCGCTTCGATCTGGCGACCATTCTGGGCCGCGAGCACGACGGTTATGACGAGCGCCATGGCTTCCTCGTCGCCTGTCGTCAGGACCCGGTCCTGGCCAAGACCAAGCTCATCGCCGAGCCTTGGGACTGCGGGCCTGGCGGCTATCAGGTCGGAGGTTTCCCGCCCGGATGGGCCGAGTGGAACGACCAATATCGCGATACCGTGCGAGCGTTCTGGAGAGGTGATGACGGTCAGCTGGCGGACTTTGCCAGCCGCCTTACCGGCTCGGGCGATCTATTCAACCAGAGGGGCCGCCGTCCGTTCAGTTCGGTCAATTTCGTGACGGCGCACGACGGCTTCACGCTCAAGGACTTGGTGTCCTATAACCACAAGCACAACGAAGACAACGACGAAGACAACCGCGACGGCAGCGACAACAACATTTCCTGGAATCACGGCGTCGAAGGCCCGACCCATGATGCGGAAATCAACGAACTGCGCTTCCGTCAGATGCGTAACTTCTTCGCCACGCTGCTGTTCTCGCAAGGCACGCCGATGATCGTTGCCGGCGATGAGTTTGCGCGGACCCAGCACGGCAACAACAACGCCTACTGCCAGGACAGCGAAATCGGTTGGGTGAACTGGGATATCCCCGAAGATAGCCGGACCTTGCAGGCCTTCGTTCGCAAACTGATTCGCCTGCGCCAGCGCTACCCGATGCTACGTCGTGGACGTTTCCTGGTCGGTGCCTACAACGAGGAACTGGGCGTCAAGGACGTCACCTGGCTCGCGCCGCATGCCGAAGAGATGACCGTCGAGCACTGGGAAGACGGCAACAACCGCTGCATGGGCATGTTGCTCGATGGCCGCGCGCAGGCAACCGGCATTCGCAAGGCCGGTTCGGACGCAACCTTGTTGCTGATCGTCAACTCACATCACGACATCGTGAACTTCACCCTGCCGGAAGTACCGCAAGGCATTTACTGGAACCGCTTGATCGACACCAATAACCCCGTCGCACGCGCCGAGCGTTTCGAATTCAGCGATGAATACGGACTGACCGGCCGCTCGCTGCTGCTGTTCGAGTTGATCAAGGAAGAGGAATAACGCCGAACCATCGCCAACCGCGGAGCCCCGACATCGGGGCTTCGACTTATCTAAAGGCCACGCCGGCAGCTACTCAACCGTTCGATGGTTCTCGACGTGCGGTATGAACCCTCGCGAATGTCTCCAGTCCCAACCCCCAGCGCGGCACTCACGAAACTCGACGGATTTGTTCTGCCAGCCGCAGGCGGGTTGTCCCTTCCGTGACGGATCACACCTTATGGCTTCGACTCGGCTGATCGTTTCATTTGCTCTGCTGATCTTCCTTTCCATCAGCGCCCTGCCCGTTCTTGCCGGTGGCGCCATCACCAATGCGACGCTCCCGGCGGGCAAAGCCGGTAGCGTCCGGCTGTTCGTGAACCGCGTTGGCTCCGGCAAGGCGATGGACGTACGCAACGATACTGACGTGCCAGTCGAAGTGGTGCTGCGCCTGACACGGATGGTCAATGTCGCGGGCGTCGGCAACGGCGTGGTGCGCAAGACGGTTCCCGCTCGCACCCGTATGCGGATCGCCACCTTGCGCAAGCGTCAGTCCGGCTACCCCTTGATGTACCAGCAGTCGTTCAGCTATTCGCTGATCTACTCGCCGGAGCCGGGCAAGAAAGGTTCGGTGGGCGGCTACGCCTATGCGCTGCCCTGGAAAGGCGGTCCGTTTCGTATTTCACAGGGGGCCGGCGGCGATTTCAGCCACAACTCGCCCAAAGGCCGCTTTGCCGTGGATATCGCCATGCCGGTAGGCACGCCGATCGTTGCGGCACGTGCGGGTACGGTGGTGAAGGTACGCAACGACCAGCACGGACGTCGGCCGGACCCGGCGGGGAACTACGTGCGAATTCTCCACGATGACGGTACGCACAGCGCGTACCTGCATTTGAAGCGTGGTTCGGTGCAGGTGAATGCGGGTCAGCAGGTGAAGGTCGGTAGCCTCCTGGGCCAATCCGGTAACACCGGACGCAGCACGGGGCCTCATTTGCATTTCGTGGTGCAGAAAAACATCGGGGACAGCTTGGTATCTGTCCCCTTCCGTTTTACCCAGCCGGTGGATTCGCTGCCCAACTTCGCCCTTAGCGAACGCTGAAGCCGGTTACAGCATCCGCCGCATGATGTCGTCACGTTTGACGAAATGGTGGAGCAAAGCCATGCCGATATGCCCGATTACCAGCACCACCATGATCCAGGCCAGCGGCGAATGCAGGCTGCCGACGCTGGCTGCCCAATCGATCTCGGGGCCTTTGGCTACCAATTGCATGCCGAACACTTTCAGTCCATAGCCATTACCCAGCATGGTCAGCAAGCCGGTAATGGGCATCAACAGCATGCCGACGTACAACGCGAAGTGTCCTGCCTTGACTACGAATGCGGTCGCCGGATCATGCAGCGGACGTTGCTTGAGCTGGCTCGATGCCCAGAATATGCGCAAAACGATCAGCACCAACAGCAGCGCGCCGATGGAGACGTGCCAGGGCACGAGCGTCTGGCCAATCCAATGTTCACCTTCGCTGATGCGGTCGCCAAACTTAAGCAATTGCCAAATGATCAGCCCGCCCATCAGCCAGTGAAACCATTTACTGACCTTCCCGTACCGCTCTCTCGAGTCGTGAATCATCGCTTCTGCTCCTTCGCTGTTCGTTTTGAGATCACTGCCAGGTAAAGCTCAGAGCTTCGCCGGTCGCCATGCGTTCCAGATGGTCAGCGACCACCTGTTGTAGCTTTTGCAACTGCTCTGGATCTTCGGCTTCGACCTCAACCTGCAGCCCGCCTTCTGCGACTTCCATCCGGCAATTGCCGATAGGCAGCTCAATCTCGCCCTTCTGCTCATCGTGCTGTACCGGAAACTTGTGGCCCCAGTGCTTGCAGAGACGATTGATTAGCCGCGAGGGGTTTTTAGTAGCAACCGTGGCGGCCGCCTTTTCAGCTAATGCTTTCAACTATTCCTCCTTCGACGCGCAATGCCGCGTCCGTGGTTGCGCTGGGCTGTGGCGAGGCAGCATACACGCAGATATTGGCAACTTCCTCAGACTGGCGAAACGGTGCGCTTGAGCGGCCTGGATAACCGTTTCTGTATGAAGGCGCTTCCATAGCCCTTCCTCCTGCTCGTTCGGCCCTTAGTGAGTGGTCTCTCGTTTATCGAAACCAAAACCGAACGCCGAGAGCGTGGTTTCCATGATGCGATCACTGAACAGCTTGCGTCCGCCGGCATCGCTGCCTGCTCCGGCAGCAACCATCAGCGGCAACAGGTGTTCCTCGCCACGTGGCGGATGGCACAGCCGCGCCGAAGGCGCTTGTGCCCAGGCCAAAAGTGCCGCGTTACGCTGCGAAGGTTCCGATTCGACCGCCGAACTCAGCCAAGCGTCGAACTCATCGGAGATCGGCCCGAAACGGGCATCGCCATAGCCGCGCATGTTGTGAAAACTCATGCCGCTGCCGACGATCAGAACGCCTTCGTCACGCAGCCCGGCCAAGGCCTGGCCCGCATCGAGCAGCGCCTGCGGATCGAGGTCGTTGCGTAGCGACAACTGCACGACCGGGATTTGCGCGTCGGGAAACATCAGCTTCAGCGGAATGAACACGCCGTGATCGTAGCCGCGCTCGTCGTCCCGGCTCGCGGACATTCCCGCCGCGCTCAGCAGTTCGACGATCCGTGCGGCCAGCGCTGGGTGGCCCGGCGCCGGGTAGCGCAGCTCATAGGTGTGCGCCGGGAAACCGTTGTAGTCGTAGATCAGCCCTGGCTGCGCGCCGCCCGTGACACGGAACTCATCTTCCAGCCAATGCCCCGAAATCAGCACGATAGCCTTCGGCTTCGCCGGCAGGCTCGCCGCAATGCTTTTGAGGAATCGGGCCGTGGCGTCCCAGGCATGGGATGGATTCCAATCCATGAAGAAACACGGCCCCGCGCCGTGCGGCACGAACAGGGTCGGCATAGGCTTGCTGTTGGTTGAAATATTGGAGGTTTGCATAGGCATGTCCTCTTGAAGAAACGTGCGAGCAGTATGGATTACCATTCAGAGCGTTAGAACCTGCCAGGAGCAGCTAACACTTATTATCAGGAGTAGGAGCCGATATGCTCGACCGTATCACCAGCATGCGTGTGTTCGTGCGCGCCACCAGCGCCGGTAGCCTGTCCGCTGCGGCGCGTCATCTTGGTATGTCGCCAGCGATGGCGACCAAACATATCGATGCGCTGGAGGCGCGCCTGGGCGTCAAGCTGTTTCACCGCAGCACGCGGCGGCTGACGCTCACCGAAGCCGGCAATCGCTATCTCGACGCCTGCCAGCGAATTCTTCTCGATGTCGACGAAACCGAGGCAGGCATCGCGTCGCAGCGCGTCGAGGCAACCGGCCTGTTGCGATTCAACGTGCCGCTGGTGTTCGGTATCCATTACATCGCCCCGCTGCTGTTCGAGTTCAGCCACCGGCATCCTGCGGTGAAGGTGGAACTGGGGCTGTCCGACAGCCAGGTCGATCTCATCGATGGCGGCTGGGACATGGCGGTACGCATCGGCCGGCTCGGCGACAGTTCGCTTCAGGCCCGCAAGCTCGGTGACGTCCCGCTGGTGTTATGCGCTGCGCCCGCTTATCTGGACGCCCGTGGCGTGCCACGCCGAGTCGCTGATCTGGCACAACACAATTGCCTGACCTATAGCCTGTCGACATCCACCAGCGCGCATGAATGGGTATTCGGACGCAACGGCGACATGCGGGCCAAGGTCGATGGCGACCTGCTGGCCAACAATGGCGAGGCGTTGCTCGCCGCGGCCGTGCGTGGACAAGGGCTGCTCTACGGCCCGCAGTTCATCGCCGCAGATGCGGTGCGCCGGGGCGAACTGGTCGTACTGGAACTGGATCATCCGGCGCTGATCATCGACGGCATCTACATCCTCTACCCGCCCGATCGGCGCCCGCCGGCCAAGGTCCGGGTGATGATCGACTATCTCGTCGAAGCCTTCTCTGGCGCTCAGCCCTGGGCGCTATAGCGTCAGTTCTCCTACCGGGCGCAGACGACAAAAGGTGAACTGCCGCTAGCGACGCCAGTCGGAATAGATGCGAGGGGCCTGGTTGGCTCCCTATCAACTGACCTTGCCGCGGACCGCGCGCAAGGCCGGATTCACCTCTGCGGCATCGCGCCGCCGCCCCGGAGACGCTATGAAAGCAGTTGTTTATCACGGTGTGGGCGACATCCGTCTCGAAGACGTAGCCGACCCGCGCATCGAAGCCCCAACCGACGCCATCGTGCGCATTACCGCTTCGGCAATTTGCGGAACCGATCTGCACTTCGTGCGGGGCACGTTCAGCGGCATGAAGCCCGGCACCATCCTGGGTCACGAAGCCGTGGGCATCGTCGAAGAGCTCGGTGCGGACGTACGCAACCTGCAGATCGGCGACCGGGTGGTGATCCCATCGACCATCGCCTGCGGTAATTGCTCCTACTGCCGCTCGGGCTATTTCGCTCAATGCGACGTGGCCAATCCCAACGGCAAGGAGGCCGGCACGGCTTTCTATGGTGGCCCATCCGCTACCGGCCCGTTCCACGGGTTGCAGGCGGAAAAGGCGCGCATTCCGTTTGCCAACATCGGTCTGGTCAAGCTCCCACCCGAGGTCAGCGATGATCAGGCGATCCTGCTCTCCGACATCTTCCCGACCGGTTATTTCGGTGCCGAAATGGCCGAAATCAAACCCGGCGATACGGTCGCGGTGTTCGGCTGCGGCCCTGTCGGGCAGTTCGCGATCGCCAGCGCCAAGCTCTTGGGCGCCGGCCGGGTATTTGCCATCGACCAGTTCGAAGATCGCCTGCGCATGGCCCAGCATCAGGGCGCGGAGATCATCGATTTCAACCGGGAAGATCCGGTCGAGACGCTCAAGCGCCTCACGACGGGCATTGGCGTAGATCGAGTCATCGACGCGGTGGGCATCGACGCCGAGCACGGCTGCTGCGGCGGCAAGCCGGCCGATGGCGCGAAGACGGATCAAGGCGGCCAATGGCAGCCGGGCGACGCTCCTTCGCAAGCGCTGGAATGGGCCGTGCAGAGCCTGGCGAAGGCCGGCACCCTATCGATTATCGGAGTCTATCCGCCGGATGCCATGACCTTTCCCATCGGCATGGCGATGAACAAGAACATCACCATGAACATGGGCAACTGCCACCATCGCAAATACATCCCTCGGCTGATCGAAATGATCCAGGCGCGGCGCATCGACCCGGCGAAGATCCTGACTCAAATAAAGCCGATGACCGACGTCATCGCTGCGTTCGAGGCCTTCGATCGGCGTGAACGCGGCTGGATCAAGGTAGAGTTGCAGCCACAGCGCAGCAACCCCTCCGGCGCCGGATCGGAAGAAACCGTGATCGACAAGGCGGTCGCCGATACCTTCCCGGCCAGCGATCCGACCAGCATGCAGAACCCGCGATAACCATAGGAGCAGGCGATGGCAGCCATCCATATCGGAATTTCAGGCTGGCGCTACGCACCTTGGCGCGGAGATTTCTATCCCAAGGGCCTCACCCAGAAGAACGAATTGAAGTTCGCGTCGCGTGCCGTAAGCAGTATCGAAATCAATGGTTCCTTCTACTCGTTACAACGGCCAGAACTGTATGCCGGCTGGTATGACGAAACCCCGAAGGGCTTTGTCTTCAGCGTCAAGGCACCGCGTTACATCACGCACATTCTTCGATTGCGCGACGTGGAAAAGCCCATCGCCAACTTCCTCGCCTCCGGCGTACTGGCACTCAAGGACAAACTCGGACCGTTGCTCTGGCAGTTTCCGCCCTCGTTCAAGTTCGATCCCGAGCAGTTCGAGGCCTTTCTCAAACTACTACCTCACGATACCGAGGCCGCACTGGAAATGGCCAAGGGTTGCGAGGCGCGCATGGAAGGTCGCAGCTATCTGCAGATCGACCGAAAGCGCCAGTTGCGGCATGCCGTGGAGATCCGCAACGAGAGCTTTGTCGATCCCGCGTTCATCGCGCTGCTGCGCAAATACAAGGTCGCGCTGGTGGTGGCCGACACCGCCGGCAAATGGCCCTATCGCGAAGATCTGACCAGCGATTTCGTCTACATCCGCCTGCATGGCGCCGAGGAGCTTTACACCAGCGGTTACAGCGACGAGGCGCTGGATAACTGGTGCCAGCGCATCACGCGCTGGAGCGAGGGACAGCAACCCGACGACGCGCAGCTCATCTCCGCTACCAAACCCCAGCCACGCAAGGCGCGAGCGGTTTATTGCTATTTCGATAACGACGTGAAGGTCCGGGCGCCATACGACGCGCGACAGTTGTTGCGCCGGCTCGGGCTGGAGGAAGACCTGGAAACCACTCCGGGCCATCTGGAAGGAGTACTGGTGTGAATCTGGACAAGAATCATCCACTCGACAGCAGTGACCTGGACGCGCACATGTCCACGGCGGTCAATTCGGTCCGCCTGCTGACCGTCAACACCCACAAGGGCTTCACCGCACTGAATCGGCGATTCATCCTCCCGGAGCTGCGCGAAGCGGTCAGGGCCGTTTCCGCCGATATCGTGTTTCTGCAGGAAGTGTTGGGCACTCATGAGAAACACGCCCTGCGCTTTCATGACTGGCCGAAGATGTCGCAGTACGAGTTTCTCGCCGACAGCATCTGGACCGATTTCGCCTACGGGCGCAACGCCGTCTACCCGGACGGTGATCACGGCAATGCGCTGCTGTCGAAGTTTCCCATCACCAAATACGAGAATCTCGACATCTCCATCGCCGGACCGGAGCGCCGTGGCTTATTGCACAGCGTGCTGCAGGTGCCAGGCCATGACCAGTTCCATGCGATCTGCGTGCATCTGGGCTTGCGTGAGTCCCATCGCCAGCAACAACTACGGCTGCTGTGCGACCTGCTCGATTCCCTACCCGACGACGCGCCCGTGGTCGTGGCCGGAGACTTCAATGACTGGCGGCTGAAAGGCGCCCAGGTGCTGGATCGCTGCGCCGGTATGCACGAGGTGTTCGCGGTTTCCCAGGGCAAAGTCGCCAAGACCTTCCCGGCCCGCTGGCCCATGCTGCGTCTGGATCGCATCTATGTGCGTAATGCCACCAGCCATAAACCGCAAATACTTGGTAACAAACCCTGGACGCACTTGTCCGATCATCTGCCCTTGGCGGTGGAGATACATCTATGAATTTTCACTGGAGAGACGGTAACCGCCTTCAGTTGCTGGAAAACGGCGAGGAATTCTTTCCCGCCGTGTTCGAGGCCATCGCGGCCGCAAAAAAAGAAGTTCTGCTGGAAACCTTCATCTTCTTCAAGGACAAGGTCGGTCAGGAGCTGCAGAAAGTGCTGATCGCCGCCGCCGAGCGCGGTGTCAGCGTCGACGTTACCGTCGATGGCTATGGCTCGGCGGACTTGGACGGTGATTTTGCCGCGGCGATGACCCACGCCGGGGTGCGCATTCACGTGTTCGATCCCGGCAAACGACTGATGGGCTGGCGCCTCAACGTATTCCGCCGCATGCACCGCAAGATCGTCGTGGTGGATGGCGACCTCGCCTTCATCGGCGGGATCAACTTTTCCGCCGATCATCTCGGTGACTACGGGCCAGGCGCCAAGCAGGACTACGCCCTACGGGTCGAGGGTCCGATCATTCACGACATCCATCGCTTCGCCCTCAGCACCATCGCGCCAGAGCAGGCGAACCGGCGTTGGTGGCAGCGTCGGGTGCGCACGCAAAGCAATGGGTACGTCGGGGTGAGTCGGGGTGAAGCGCGTGCGCTATTCGTGACGCGTGACAATAACGAGCACCGCACCGATATCGAGCAGCATTACCTGCAAGCGATACGTGATGCACGATCGCGGCTGGTGATCGCCAATGCCTACTTCTTCCCCGGTTATCGGGTGTTGCGCGAGATCCGCAACGCAGCCCGCCGCGGTGTGCGGGTGCGGCTGATCCTGCAGGGCCAGCCGGACATGCCAATCGCCAAGTTCGGCGCACGCATTCTCTACAACTACCTGATGAGCGACGGCGTGGAGATCCATGAGTACTGCCGCCGGCCGCTGCACGGCAAGGTTGCATTGGCGGACTACGAGTGGTCGACGGTGGGCTCGAGCAACCTCGACCCGCTCAGCCTCTCGTTGAATCTCGAGGCGAACCTGATCATCCGCGATCACAATTTCAACCGGCAGCTGCACGAGAAGCTTGACCAGCTACTCCAGGACGACTGCCGGCGTATTCCGCTGGAACGCATGGTTCGTGGTTACTGGTGGCGTGCGCCGCTGGCCTTCTTCATCTTCCATTTCCTGCGCCATTTCCCACAGATGGTGGGCCTGTTCCCCGCACACCGACCCAAGCTGCAGCTTCTCGATGCCGAGCCGCTGGAGCCCGTTCAGCCCCCTTGCAGCGAGATCAGCAATGACCGAGTCCAACCCCGCTGAGCCACGCACTGGCTGGCGACGTCGCTGGCCGCTGATTAAGAAGATCCTGACCTACATCTTCTTCATTCTGGTTGCCGGCTTGCTGATCGGCCTTGCCCGCAACGTCGACTGGAATGAGGTCTACACCACCTTGCGCAACTACAGCGCCAAGACGCTGTGGATGGCTGGCGCCGCGGCCTTCGCCAGTTACGTTGTCTATTGCTTCTTCGACGTGCTCGGCAAGCGGTATGCGCAGCACAACCTGCCGGTTCGGCAAATTCTGCCAGTGACCTTCGTGTGCTACGCGTTCAACCTGAACCTGAGCGCCTGGGTCGGAGGCATCGCGTTGCGCTATCGCCTCTATTCCCGGCTTGGTTTGCGCGCGTCCCAGATCACCCGTGTTTTCACCTTGAGCGTGCTGACCAACTGGCTTGGCTACATCTGGCTGGCGGGTCTGATCTTCGCCATGGGCTGGATCACCCCACCGGACACCTGGGAAATAGGCCACACCGCATTGCGTGTGCTCGGCGTCGGGTTGCTGGTGGCCGCAGCGGTGTATCTATGGGCCTGTGGGTTCTCCAAGCGCCGTCACTGGACCATACGCAAGCATGAAATCCATCTGCCCTCGCTGCGGCTGGCCGTCGTGCAGATGCTGCTGGGCGCCGCCAACTGGTCGCTGATGGCGCTGGTGGTCTATTTCATGCTGTCGCAGAAGGCGCCCTACCCCGAGGTCCTGGGCATTCTCATGATCAGCAGCATCGCCGGTGTAGTTGCTCATATTCCGGCAGGGCTGGGTGTCATCGAAGCGGTATTCGTGGCCATGCTGGGTGGCGAACTCAGTAAAGGTGCAATCGTTGCGGGACTGATCGGTTATCGCGTCGTGTATTTCCTGGTACCGCTGTTCTTCGCCACTATTCTCTACGTCGTGCTCGAAGCGCGGGCGAAGAAGCTGCGCTCCAGCAACGAGGCGCAACCCAACGAAGAATCGCCGGGAGAATCCAACGTGGAAAAGGCCGTCAGCCGATAGGGAAACGGATACGAAAAAGCCGGAGCGATGCTCCGGCTTTTTCGTGGTACATCGCGCTTTTCAGGGACGCAAAAACTTGATGACGAGCTGGCAAGATTGTGTGTGGTGAACGAACGTTTTGCGTTCATGGCGCAATTAGCGAGTCACTTGAAAGCTTGGTTTCGCCCTGCTGGGCGAGTCCCTTTTGGCAATTGCCCCAAAAGGAACCAAAAGGTCTTGCCCGGCATACTGCCCCGGCTGCGCCGGGGTTCG
>NZ_JAMOIH010000006.1 GCF_024448955.1 Stutzerimonas stutzeri | reverse complement strand
CCAGCTTCCAGCTTCCAGCTTCCAGCTTCCAGCTTCCAGCTTCCAGCTTCCAGCTTCCAGCTTCCAGCTTCCAGCCCTGCGTAGGGCGGATTTCAATCCGCCACGGACGCGCGGTTCGATGTTCCGCAAGGCGGAAAAATTTCCGCCCTACGAAGCTTTCCGGTCTTTGCGCCTCGCAAGCGCCCAGATCAGTAGCGCTGTGCACAGAAGGATAAGCGGCCAGGAGCGCCACTGCAGATACGGCGTCAGCCCCTGCATGGGCGTGACTTCGCCATAGAGCACAGCTTCTTCGAATGCCGGAATCTCCTCGACGATACGGCCTTGGGGATCGATCAGTACCGTGACGCCATTGTTGGTGGCACGAATCATCCAGCGTCCGGCTTCCAGCGCGCGCATCTGCGCCATCTGCAGATGCTGCAAGGGGCCGATGGAATGGCCGAACCAGGCGTCGTTGCTGACGGTGAGCAAGATGTCGCTCTGTGCCGCGAGGCTGGCGGCGAACTCGGGATAGACGACCTCGTAACAGATGAAGGGCGCAATCTGATAACCCTTCGCCTGTAGTAATGCCTGCCCTGGCGAGCCACGGGCGAAGTCGGACATTGGCAGATCGAAGAAGGCGATCAGGCCGCGCAACAGGTCCTGCAGGGGCACGTACTCGCCAAAGGGCACCAGTTTCTGTTTCAGGTAGGTGCCTTGCCCATCCCCGGTAGTCGTCAGGCCGTTGTAGTAACGCAATTCACCTTCGGCGTTGGGTTGGCGAACCGGCACCCCGGTGATCAGCACCGACTGCCGCTCCTGCGCGAAGCGATTCATCATCGTCAGGTAGCCCTCGGCGTGTTCCTTGAGGATGGGCACTGCGGTTTCGGGCCAGACGATGAGGTCGGTTGGGCGGCTGCGGAATGTCATGTCGCGATAGAGCAGCAGCTGCATCTCGAGTTTTTTTGGATCCCATTTCATGCTCTGCGCGACGTTGCCCTGCATCGCCGCAACCGTGAGCGGCTCGCCCTTGGTCTGCGTCCAGGCGTGCTGTCCGATGCCCATCGCACCGCCCCAGAGCGCCACCAGTATCGCCAGCGAGCCGATCAGCGCACCTTTATAGGCAAACAGCCGAGGCAGTTCGATCAGCAGTGTCGCCGTCAGCACGATCGCGAAGCTGAGCAGCCAGACCCCACCAAGCGGTGCAAGCGCCGCCAAGGGGCCGTCGAGTTGACTGTAGCCGGCATAGAGCCACGGAAAGCCTGTCAGCACCCAGCCGCGCAGCGCATCCAGCGCGAGCCACAACGCGGCGAAGGCCAGCGCGCTGAGCAGGGGCGCGCCTTGTGGTCGCAACCCGCGCGACCAGAGCCAGCCGAGCAGGGCGAAGAACAATGCCAGGCCGGAGACGAAGCCCAGCGTCAGCGCGCCCGCCAGCACAGGCGGCGCCGCGCCGAAGTCATGGATACTGACGTAAACCCAACTCACGCCCGAAGCGAACAGGCCGAAGCCGTAACACCAGCCGCGGCCAGCCGCCTGCTTCGGCGTCAGTTCGCGCAGGCCCAGATAGATCATGCCGATCGACAGCAGGGCCAGCGGCCAGATATCGAAGGGCGCGAGCGACAGGGTTGTCAGGGCACCGGCGGCTAGCGCCAGCAGGTTACCCGGCCAGCCGGAGCGGGTTATCCAGAGCATCGGGGATCCTTAAAAAGCTGAAAGACGGAAAAAAGCTGAAAGACGATTAAAAGCGCTGGAGGCTGGAAAGCTGGACGATGAAAAGCAGCTTGAAGCCGGAAGCTTGAAGCGGGAAGTAAAAGCTTGACGGCAGTGATACGACAGCCCTGACACTGATTCGCCTCCAGCCTCCAGCCTCCAGCCTCCAGCCTCCAGCCTCCAGCCTCCAGCCTCCAGCCTCCAGCCTCCAGCCTTAGCCGTTAATCCGGCTGACTCTCAACATATGCACCCGGCGGCTATCGGCGTTCAGTACCCGGAAGCGGAAGCCATCGATTTCGGTGACCTCGTTACGCTTGGGTAGGTGACCGAAGGTGCCCATGACCAGGCCGGCGACGGTGTCGAATTCTTCGTCCGGGAATTCACTCCCAAAGAACTCGTTGAAACTGTCGATCGGCGTCAGCGCCTTGACCAGAAAGTCGCCGCTGGGCAATGGGCGGATGTAGCTGTCTTCCTCGATGTCATGCTCGTCTTCGATGTCGCCGACGATCTGCTCCAGCACGTCTTCGATGGTCACCAGGCCGGCGACGCCGCCATATTCGTCGATGACGATGGCCATGTGGCTGTGGTTGGCGCGGAATTCGCGCAGCAGCACGTTAAGGCGCTTGGACTCCGGCACGAAGGTGGCGGGGCGCAGCAGATCCTTGATGTCGAAATTGTGCTGGTCGTCCTGCAGGATCAGAGGGAGCAGATCCTTGGCCAGCAGTACGCCGATCACTTCGTCGAGGCTGTCGCCGACGACCGGATAGCGCGAGTGCGCGGCGGAAATGATCGCCGGCAGAAAGTCCTTCGGTGCCTGGTCGGCCCGGATGCTCATCACTTGCGAACGCGGCACCATGATGTCGCGCACCTGCAGATCGGCGACCTGAATGGCGCCCTCGACGATGGCCAGCGCTTCGTTGTCCAGCAGTTTGTTCTGATGGGCGCCGCGCAGTACATCCAGCAGCTCCTCACGGTTTTTCGGCTCGTGGGCAAAAGCCTGGGTGATTTTCCCAAACCAGGACTTCTGCCCGTTGCTCGATTGGTCTTCGCTCATGTCTTTGACTCGATGGTCCTTGCAGTTGCCCGTTCGGGCTATTCGGTGGCATAGGGGTCGGCGTGACCCAGTTCCGCCAGTAGATGGCGCTCGAGGCTTTCCATTTCTTCGGCTTCGTCGTCGTCGATGTGATCGTAGCCGAGCAGGTGCAGGCAGCCGTGAATCACCAGATGCGCCCAGTGCGCCTGCGGCGTCTTGCCCTGTTCGGCCGCTTCGCGCTCGACCACCGGCACGCAAATCACCAGATCGCCCAGAAGCGGGATATCCAACAGCGGAACGCCGCCCGGTCCGTCCGGCACATCGGCGGGGAAGGAGAGCACGTTGGTGGCGTAGTCTTTCTGCCTCCAGGTGCGATTCAGCTCGCGGCCCTCGGGTTCGTCGACCAGACGAATGGTCAGCTCTGAATCCCCGCTGCGCTGGCGCAGCGCCAGCTCACACCAGCGGCGCAGGTTTGCTTCATCAGGTACCGCGCCGTTGCTGGCGCATTGCACGTCAAGCTCAATCACTGTCGCGGTCCTGAGTGTTTCGTCTGCCCGGCTGCTTGTCCTCGAAGGCCTCGTATGCCTCGACGATGCGCTGCACCAGCGGGTGACGCACCACATCCTTGGGCTTGAAGTGAGTGAAGCTGATGCCGTTGACGTCCTTGAGCACCTCGATCACATGCGCCAGCCCGCTCTTGGTGCCGCGCGGCAGATCGACCTGGGTGATGTCGCCTGTGATCACGGCGGTCGAGCCGAAGCCGATACGCGTCAGGAACATCTTCATCTGTTCCAGCGTGGTGTTCTGGCTTTCGTCGAGAATGATGAAGCTGTTGTTCAGGGTCCGGCCGCGCATGTACGCCAGCGGTGCGATCTCGATCACCTGTTTTTCGATCAGCCGCGCCACGTGCTCGAAGCCGAGCATTTCGTAGAGCGCGTCGTACAGCGGACGCAGATAGGGGTCGATCTTCTGTGCCAGGTCACCCGGCAGGAAACCCAGCTTTTCACCGGCCTCGACCGCAGGGCGCACCAGCAGGATGCGGCGGATCTGTTCGCGCTCCAGAGCATCGACGGCGCAGGCGACCGCCAGATAGGTCTTGCCGGTACCGGCCGGGCCGATGCCGAAGTTGATGTCGTTATCGAGGATGGATTGCACGTAGCGCTGCTGGTTGGCTCCGCGCGGGCGAATGTTGCCCTTGCGCGTGCGCAGCGAAATGTTTGGCGTGGTGGAAGGATTGGCAAACTCCTCCATGCCCGATTCCTGCAGGAACAGGTGCACCATATCTGGCGAGAGTTCGGTGCTCTTGGTCTCACGATACAGGCGTCGCAGGAGGTTTTCGGCGGATTTCGCCACATCGGCTGGCCCGATCAGTTCGAACTGATTGCCACGGTTGCGGATCTCCAGCTCGAGGCGTTGTTCGATCAGGCGCAAATGCTCGTCGAATTGACCGCACAAATTGGCGAAGCGGCTGGCTTCAAAGGGCTCGAGGGTAAAACGATGAGGCTCTATAGGGGCGTTCAAGGGCTTTTGATTGACCTGCTTTGATAAGGGGTTGGGTGAGAATAGCGCCGCGCAGCGAAAAAAGCAGCGGCCGAAAGCAGCTGTAAAAAGTCGAAAGATGATTAAGAAACGCTGGCGCTGGAGGGCGGGACGAAAAAGTCGCGGTGATGCCGGCCGGTAAAAATCCGCCGAACGGAGCTGGCTTCGCGTAGGCCTGGCGGGGTTGGCCGGCCCTACGGTTCTTCCGTAGGGCCGAAACGTAATAGCGCCGACTCGTTCCGGATTCAGCCGATCAAACTACCGCGCAACGAATGCGGCAGGGCATCGTCGATGTAAACCTCGACGAACTGACCGATCAGGCGGGGATTGTCGCAGCGGAAGTTGACGATGCGGTTGTGCTCTGTGCGGCCCTGGAGCATGCCTGGGTCTTTCTTGGAGTAGTCGGTGACCAGAATGCGCTGGACGGTGCCGGCCATTCGTCGGCTGTTCTCGAAACCCTGCTGATTGATCCGCTGTTGCAGGATCGCCAGGCGCTGCTTCTTCACGGCTTCCGGGGTCTCGTCGACCAGATCCGCCGCCGGTGTGCCGGGGCGTGAGCTGTAGACGAAGGAGTAGGAGAAGTCGAAGCCGACATCTTCGATCAGCTTCATGGTCTGCTCGAAATCCTTGTCGGTTTCGCCCGGGAAACCGACGATGAAGTCTGAGCTGATCAGAATGTCCGGAACCGCGGCCTTGAGCTTGCGGATGCGCGATTTATATTCCAGTGCGGTGTGGTTGCGTTTCATGCCGGCGAGCACGCGGTCCGAGCCGGACTGCACGGGCAGGTGCAGGTATTTGACCAGTTCCGGCACTTCGGCATGGGCCTGGATCAGCGCATCGGAAAACTCCAGCGGATGGCTGGTGGTGTAGCGAATACGGTCGATGCCGTCGACAGCCGCTACCACGCGGATCAGTTCGGCCAGATCGGCTGTTTGCCCGTCATGGGTTGCGCCACGGTAGCCGTTGACGTTCTGGCCGAGCAGCGTCACCTCACGGACACCGTTCTCGGCCAGGTGAATCACCTCGGCGATCACGTCGTCGAAGGGGCGGCTGACTTCTTCTCCGCGGGTGTAGGGCACCACGCAGAAGGTGCAATATTTGCTGCAGCCTTCCATGACCGAGACGAATGCGGTCGGGCCGTCGACGCGCGGCTCGGGCAGGCGATCGAATTTCTCGATTTCGGGAAAGGAAATATCGACCTGCGGCTGTTTCGTCGTGCGTGCCGCGTCGATCATCTCCGGGAGGCGATGCAGGGTTTGCGGGCCGAAAACGACGTCCACGTAGGGCGCACGGTCGCGGATCGCCGCGCCCTCCTGGCTCGCCACGCAGCCGCCGACGCCGATGACCAGTTGCGGGTTTTCCAGTTTCAACTCACGCCAGCGACCCAGCTGAGAGAACACCTTCTCCTGCGCCTTTTCGCGAATCGAGCAGGTATTGAGCAGAATCACGTCGGCATCCGCCGGGTTCGCAGTAATTTCGAGGGGCTGCTGCTCACCCAGCAGGTCGACCATGCGCGAGCTGTCGTACTCGTTCATCTGGCAGCCGTGGGTTTCGATATAAAGCTTGCGGGTCATGTTACGGGCCGACGTTGTGCAAAAAATGACCGGCGATTATAGGCTCAGGACGAGGGGGAGAAAAGCGGAAGCCGGTAAAAGCTGAAAGACGATAAAAGCGCTGGAGGCTGGAAGCTGGACGATGAAAGCAGCTGAGGCCGAACGCTGAGTCGATGGAAAAGAATTGGACGGATCGGTGGTGGGTCGAACGCTGTCTAGCCTCTAGCCTTATTCCCCCGCCGTCTGCAGATCCATCAGATAGTCGCGAAAGATCTGCCCCAGAACCTGGGTGGCGATTTCCAGTTCGTCGCGGCGCATCTGGGCGGAGACGCGATCAGCGGTGTCCAGCGCGTCTTCCGCGCCATTGACCGCCGACATCTTCAGCACCACATAGGCCTGTACGTTGTTGGCCGGCACACCTTCGCCGCGAAAGAACATCACGCCGAGTCGATGCTGGGCCAAGGCGTGCCCGTGCAGCGATGCCTGCTCGAACCAGTGCAGCGCCTTGGCCAGGTCGCGCGGCGCGCGGCGGCCATCGTAGTGGTACTCGCCGAGCTCGTAGGCCGCTTGCAGATCGCCTTCGCCGGCGGCCCGCTCGCATGCGCGCAGGGCTTCATGCATTTCTTCCGGCACGGTGTTGAGGGCGCAGCGCGAGGTGGCGGGAATCAGCAGCGAATTGCCGCCCGCCATGGCCAGCATGGGCGAGAGAAGCAGCAGGCAGCCAAGGGCGAGGCTGCGACCGGTGCGAGTCATGGATCAAAGCGCCTCGGAGATCAGGGCGGTGATTGAAGGGCCGGCGTAAAACGAGCCGACGGTCACATTATGGATAAGCCGTTGCCGGCTTACAAAGGCTTTGATCGCGCGTGCCGGGCTTTTTACGCGGGCGCGCTGCCCACCTCGCGAGGATTGCCGGGGAGATTGAGCAGTAGCCAGGCTGTGACCGGGCAGGCCAGCGCGAGCCAGAGTTGCTGAAAGGCACCGAACGGGTTGGGTCCGATCGACAGTCCGGTCCAGGGCAGCGCGATCAGTATCAAGGCACCGCCGGCCACGCCAGCACTGGCCTGCAGGCGTGCGGGCCATTGCAGCAGGCCTGCGTAAAGCACCAGCAGCGCGCTGGTCAGACCCAGTGCGAGCTCATAAGGCGCGCTCCAGCCAAGCTGCCTGGCGAGTTCGAAAAAGGCGCACAGCCCCAGCACGACTCTGCCCCAGTTCGGGCGGCTCCACCGCCATCTGCGGCCCAAGGTCAACGCCGCCACGCCGACCAGCGGTAGCCCGAGCAGCATCGTCGCCTGCAATAACCAGCGCTCTGCTTCAAGGGTGTCTTGGCCAAGCGCCAGTCTCGCCACGGCACAGGCTCCAGTACCGGCAGCCAGGCTGAAAGCGAGCAGGGCGCAGAATAGCGCTGGCTGCTCCGGCTCGTCATAACCGCGGCGGGCCTTACCGATCCAGACTGCGCTGGCCAATGCGGCCAGCGTCAACAGGGTGGCTTGCAACAGCTCGAGCATCGGGCTCACTTCAATCGAGCGAAGGCGCGCTCGGCGGCATCGAGGGTTATCTGCAGCTCCTTGTCGCCATGGGCGATGGAGGTGAAACCGGCCTCGAACGCGCTGGGTGCCAGGTACACGCCGCCATCGAGCATGGCGTGGAAAAATTGCTTGAAGCGCTCGGCGTCGCTTGCCAGCACGTCATCGAAAGTAACGATGTCGTTGGCCTCGCTGAAGTACAGACCGAACATGCCGCCTACCTGTGTGGTGACAAAGGGAATCCCGGCCGCCACTGCACGTTCCTTCAGACCTTGCAGCATGCGAGTGGTGTAGTCGGTGAGCTCGGCATGAAAGCCCGGGCGTTTGATCAAGTTTAGCGTGGTGAGCCCCGCCGCCATCGCCAGCGGGTTACCGGAGAGCGTGCCGGCCTGGTAGACCGGGCCCAGTGGAGCGATGCGTTCCATGATGGCGCGCTTGCCGCCAAAACAGCCGACCGGCATGCCGCCGCCGATGATCTTGCCGAAGGTGGTCAGGTCCGGGGTCACGCCATAGTGAGCCTGCGCGCCGCCGAGCGCGACGCGAAAGCCCGTCATCACTTCGTCGAAGATCAGCACCACGCCGTGCTTGTCGCACTGCTCGCGTAGCCCTTGCAGGTAGCCGGGCGCCGGCGGCACGCAGTTCATGTTGCCGGCAACCGGCTCGACGATGATGCAGGCGACCTCGTTGCCGACCTCTGAGAGCATTTGCTCGACTGCGGACAGATCGTTGAACGGCAGTGTCAGGGTGTGCTTGGCGAATGCCGCCGGCACGCCTGCGGAGCTGGGTACGCCCTGGGTCAGCGCGCCCGACCCGGCCTTGACCAGCAGGCTGTCGGAATGACCGTGGTAGCAGCCCTCGAATTTGATGATGCTGTCGCGGCCGGTATAGCCGCGAGCCAGGCGGATGGCGCTCATCGTCGCCTCGGTGCCGGAACTGACCATGCGCACCATTTCCATCGACGGCACCAGGCTGCAAACCAGTTCGGCCATCTCGGTTTCCATGGCGGTCGGCGCGCCATACGACAGGCCGTGCTGCAACTGGTTGCGAACCGCGTCGAGTACCTCCGGATGGCTGTGGCCGAGAATCATCGGACCCCAGGACCCGACGTAGTCGACATAGCGCTTGTCATCCTCGTCCGTGACGTAGGCACCTTCGGCGTGCTTGAGAAACAGTGGCGTGCCGCCGACGCTGCGGAAGGCACGCACTGGCGAGTTGACGCCGCCTGGGATGTGGTTCTGAGCGCTGGCGAAGAGGGTTTCGGAACGGGACATGCGTGGCCTCTCGGAAATAGAGAAAAGTACAGAGTGGACTGGCGCGGCGACCGCTGCCAATGACACCGATCAGTTACCGGCGAAGAGCTCGCTGAATGCCCGCGCGCGGCGTTCGACCTCACTGGCCGAGTCCGCTGCAAACAGCGCATGCACCACGGCAACGAGGCTGGCGCCGCGAGCGATCAGGTCAGGTGCGTTCTCCATGGTCACGCCGCCGATCACGGTGATCGGTTGGCTGAAACGCTGGCGTGCCTGTTCGAGCATTTCCGGGGTGGCGGCCGGGGCGCCGGGTTTGGTATTGGAATCGAAGAATCTGCCGAAGGCGACATAGCTTGCCCCTTCGTCGATTGCCTGTTCGGCCAGGTCCAGCCGCGCATGGCAGGTCGCGCCAATGATCGCCCGCCGGCCGAGCAGGGCGCGGGCAGCGGACAGCGAGCCGTCTCCCTGGCCCAGATGCAGGCCGACGTCGAGGCGTGCGGCCAGTTCGGCATCGTCGTTGATGATCAGTTGCGCGCCATGGCGATGGCAGAGGTCGCGCAATGCTTCGGCTTCGCGTAGGCGCCGGGCCGCGTCATCGGATTTGTCGCGGTATTGCAGCAGGCGCGCGCCGCCCTTCAACGCGGCTTCGGCGTACGGCAGCAGGCGCCCATCGGCCAGCAGCTTGCTGTCGGTGATGGCGTAGAGACCGCGCAACTCGGTGCCTTTCATGGCAATCCTCCAATCAGGCCAGATCCAGCGGCAGGCGACGGGGAATGTATTGCCCGCGACCCGGCGCTTCGGCATCGCGCAACGTGCGCCAAGTGTAATCCAGGGCGGACTTCACGGCGCTGACGATGTTTTCGCCAAGAGCCAGACGGCCCGCGAGCGCGCTGGCCAGGGTGCAGCCGGAACCGTGATAGCTGCCCGGCAGGCGCTGACAGCTGAAGTCATGACGACCGCCGTCGCGTGAATACAGGCGGTTGTGCACTTCGGTCTCATCGCCATGTCCGCCGGTGATCAGCAGGTAGCGAATGTAGGGCAGCAGTTTCTCCGCGCATTCATCGGCGCTGCCTTCGGGCAGTCCGGCGAGAATTCGCGCTTCCGGCAGGTTCGGGGTTGCGATGGTCGATACGGGGAAAAGCCGCTCGCGCATGGCATAGCCAACTTCGTCCTTGCCCAGCGCGCCGCCGCCGCCGGCACGCAGCACCGGGTCGCAAACCAATGGCACGCCGGGCAGTTTCTGCATGATTTCAATGACGGTCTCGACCATTTCCACCGAGCCGAGCATGCCCAGTTTGACTGCGGCAACCGGCAGATCGGCGATCACGGCGTGGGCCTGAGCCAACACCCAGTCGCGATCCAGTACACGGAAATCAGACACGTCGACGGTGTCCTGCACGGTCAGCGCGGTGACGGCCGGGGCTGCGTGACAACCCTGGGCGATCAGCGCCTCGATGTCCGCCTGCAACCCGGCGCCCCCGCTCGGGTCGTGGCCGGAAAGGCAGAGAACGACAGGACGGGAGCAAGGGCCGGACATCAATGAGTTCCCCGAATACAGAGTGTGATGGCGCTAGGCAGCCAGATTTAAGGCGTGCGAGCTTATCACCAATCGACCCGTGCGGCTTGCCTGGGCGACCCTGGTGCGTGCGGTATGACGCCAGCAGAACGTGGCGTGCCGGTCTGCCGGATCATGCTAAAGTGCCACCCATTTCGAGTCGCGCAGGTAACAGGGGAGCCGGGTTCTCCTGGCGCGCTCGGCGGGGCGTCCGCAGTTATGCGCCAGATATTGTTGTTCCTATTCAGTCTGCTGCCGGCATTGGCCGGCGCTGTCGACTTTGACGATAAAACCCGGCGTCTTCCGCTGGGTCAGGTCGTGGCCGTGCTGGAAGATCCTGAGCGGGACGCCAGCATCGAGGAGGTGCTCGCACGCGACGCGGCCGGGCAATTCGTCCGTCATGACGAGTACGTGCTCAACGCCGGTTATTCGCGTTCGGCGTTCTGGCTGCGCATCGACCTGCATTACCGAACCGATCGACCCCATGGGCCTGGACGATGGTGGCTGGAGCTGGCCTATCCGCCGCTGGATCATCTGGATCTGTATCTGCCCGACGGCCAGGGCGGCTACCGTCTGGCGCAAGCGAGTGGTGACGCGCTGCCTTTCGGCGAGCGGCAGATCCAGCACCGCAATCATTTATTCGAGCTGGAACTGCCGCCCAATCAGCCGCAGCGAATCTACCTGCGGCTGGAAAGCCAGGGTTCGATCCAGGTTCCGTTGACCCTGTGGGCGCCAGCGGCTTATCTGGAAGCCCAGTCGGCACACATCTACATGCTGGCGATCATCTACGGCGCGCTGCTGGTGATGCTGGTCTACAACCTGTTCATCTTCCTCAGCGTGCGTGATCGCAGTTATCTCTATTACATCTTCTATATCGCCTCGTTCGGCCTGTATCAGGTCTCGGTCAATGGGCTGGGCGTCCAGTTTCTGTGGCCGGATTCGCCGTGGTGGGCCAATGTCTCGACACCGTTCCTGATCGGCGCTGCGGGCGTCTTCGGTTGCCAGTTCGCCCGTAGTTTCCTGCACACGAACAAGCACAGCCCCTGGATCGACACTGCGTTATTGATGTTGGTGGGGTTAGGCGCGCTGACCATGGTGTTGTCGCTGACCGCCAGTTATGCGCTGGCGCTGCGGTTGGCGACGTTCATGGCGCTCTGGTTCATCCTGGTCATCTTCGTCGCTGGTAGCGTTGCCTGGTACCGCGGCATGCGGGTCGCGCGCTATTTCATGATTGCCTGGACGACCTTTCTGGTCGGTGGGCAGATCAACACCCTAATGGTCCTGGGCTATCTGCCGCACAACTTCTTCACCATGTATGCCGGGCAGATCGGCTCCGCGATCGAGGTGGCGCTGCTGTCGCTGGCATTGGCCGACCGCATCAATGCGATGAAGGAAGAGCGCGCCAAGGTGCTGCAGGAGACAGGTCGCAAACTTGAGGAAATGAACCGGGAACTGGCCGAAAGCAACCGACTCAAGGATCAGTTTCTGGCCAACGTAACCCATGAATTGCGCACGCCGATGCACGGCGTTCTTGGCAGCCTCGACTTGATGCGAACGCTGGAACTGAGTGGCGAGCTGGAACAGTACCAGCGCATCGCAACCGGCTCGGCGCGCGACATGATGCGATTGGTCAATGACATTCTTGCGCTGACCGAACTGCAGGCTGGCAAGTTGCAGCTGCGCAACGAGTCGTTCGGGGTGCGCGCCTTGATCGACGAGCTGGACGTGATCTACGGCGCCCGTGCGACTAAGCGTGGATTGACCTTCTCGGTCGAAACCAGCAACGAGCTGCCTCGTATCCTGGTGGGCGATGCCGGCAAGCTGAAACAGAGCCTTGGCTATCTGCTCGACAACGCCATCAAGTTCACCGTGACGGGCAGCGTGACGCTGGCGCTGGCCGGGCATGACGAGGAATCCGGGTTCGTTCTGGCGGTGGACGTGATCGATACCGGCGTGGGTTTCGAAGCGCCGGCCGATGGCTCGCTTTATCAATACTTCCGCCAGCTCGACGGCAGCATGACTCGACCCTACGGCGGCCTGGGCATTGGCCTTTCGCTATGCCGGCAGCTGGTCGAGCTGCAGGGCGGCAGTATTTCCTGCCAATCCACGCCTGGCCGCGGGACTCATTTCCAGGTGCGCGTGCCGCTACAGATTATCTGAGCGCTTCCGCCCGTCATCCAGTTACCGTGCCGTGCGGGTTTGCGCGCGTGGTTTGGCTGAAACCCCGCTTTTTCCATGCAAACATGCGTGCTTCACTTCTTCTCGTGGGCCGACCAGATGCCGGCTCGCATCGACCCGGCGAACTGTGAAGAGCGCTGAGAACGCATCTTCAATCAGGTCGTCGCCACTTCGCCTGCCGAGGAGATCGCCATGAGCCTGCACCCGTACGCTGAAACCCACGAGGTGCTGAACCAGGTGCCGTCACTCGATGGCGCCAACCTGTACCGTCTCGATCTGCCATTGCAGCAATGGGTCCATCGTTACCAGGGCAGCTGGGCCGAATCGCGGCTGGATGCCTATGGCGCGCTGGCGGGCGGGCCACTGATGGCTGCAGGCTTTCTCGCCAATGAGAACAAACCGGTCTTCAAGAGCCATGACCGCTATGGTCATCGCATCGATCTGGTGGAGTTCCATCCCGCCTATCACGAGCTGATGCACGCGGCCATCGCCCACGGCATCCCATCGCTGCCCTGGACAGACCCGCAACCCGGTGCCCATGTCGCCCGCGCGGGGCTGATGTATTTGCACAACCAGGCCGAGGCCGGCAGCAGTTGCCCGTTGACCATGACCTTCGCCAGCGTGCCGGCGCTGAGGCTACAGCCGGACATCGCCGAGCAATGGCTACCCAGCGTACTGGCGACCGAATATGACCCACGCAACCTGCCTGTGATGCAAAAGACCGGCGCGACCATCGGCATGGCCATGACCGAGAAGCAGGGCGGCACCGACGTGCGTGCCAATACCACTCGCGCTTATCCGGTCGGCGCGAGCGGCCCGGGACAGGCCTACGAGCTGGTCGGGCATAAATGGTTCTGCTCGGCGCCTATGTGCGACGCCTTTCTGACCCTGGCGCAGACCGACCAGGGCCTGTCCTGTTTTCTGCTGCCGCGCCATCGCCCCGACGGCAGCCGCAACCAGTTCTATATCCAGCGACTGAAGAACAAGCTCGGCAACTGGGCTAACGCGTCCAGTGAAGTTGAATACCGCGGCGCCCTGGCCTGGATGATCGGCGAGGAAGGGCGCGGCGTGCCGACCATCATCGAAATGGTCGGCATGACCCGCTTCGACTGCATGATCGGCTCCAGCTCGCTGATGCGTCAGGCGCTGACCCAGGCCATGCACCACTGCACGCATCGCCATGTCGGCGGCCGGGCGCTGATCGAACAGCCGCTGATGCGCAACGTGCTGGCCGATCTCGCCCTGGAAAGCGAAGCCGCGCTGGCGCTGACCATGCGCATGGGCCGCGCGCTGGATAATCTGCAGGACGAGCACGAAGCCAGGTTTGCCCGCCTGGTCACCGCGGTCGGCAAATATTGGATCTGCAAGCGCGCGCCGGAAATGATCGCCGAAGCCAGCGAATGCCTCGGCGGCGCCGGCTACGTCGAAGAGACCATTCTGCCGCGGCTGTACCGCGAGGCGCCCGTCAACTCCATCTGGGAAGGCTCCGGCAACGTGCAATGCCTCGACGTATTGCGCGCCCTGTCGAAAGAGCCAGGCGTGCTCGAAGTGCTATTCGCCGAACTCGGCGACGGCCACGGCGATGCACGACTTCAAAGGCATATCCAGCGGCTGCAAGCTGCATTCAGCGACACCGACGACATCCAGTACCGCGCCCGAAAGCTCACCGAAGATGTGGCGGTTGCGCTGCAGGCCAAGCTACTGCTCGAAGCGGGTAACGCGGCGGTTTCGGATGCGTTCATCGCCAGTCGCCTGGAAGGTCGCGGGCGGGTATTCGGCACCTTGCCGAGAGGGCTGGATGTCACGGCGTTGTTGGCGAGGAGTGCGCCGTTTATCGACTGACTGAGCCGCAGCGATGCGGCGCCATGGGAGAGCGGGTGTAAGGGACGGCAGTGCTACCTGCATGCTCGCCGATAAACAGTCGGGCGTTGCCGCTACCGCTGTCATCGAACAGCAGGCAAGATGTTTCAACGACTGAACAAGGAAACCACCATGACTCCAGCAGGCGAAGCCTTTCGCGTTGCCACCAGCGCCGAAGCGGCGGTGGACCATCTTGCCGAGTTGCATGAGCACGCCACCGCTTCATTGCACCAGGCGCTGAAGCGTTACGTGGCCAGCCGCAGCGAGCCGAGTGCGTCCGAGCGTGCGTCGTTTCGCTATCCCGAACTGCGCTTGACCTACGAATGCCATGGCGAAGTTCCGGCTTCGACCCGCGCCTATGCCAAGGTGCAGGCGCCGGGCGTCTACAGCGTTACGGTGACTCATCCGGCGGCGTTTCGCAGTTATCTGCTCGATCAGCTGCAGCCGTTGATGCATGACTTTGGCGTGAAGGTGGAAGTCGGAATCAGCGACCGCAACATTCCCTATCCCTATGTAATCGAGCAGGGCGACGAGCTGGCCGGCTCCGGTGTGACCGCAGCTGAGCTGGCGCGGGTATTTCCCAGCACCGATCTGTCGGCCGCTACCGACGACATCGCCGACGGGCTCTATGACTGGGAGCACGCCGATCCCTATCCGCTGGCGCTGTTCGACGGGGCGCGGATGGATTTTTCGTTGCGTCGGCTGGTGCATTACACCGGCAGCGACTGGCGGCATGTGCAGCCGTGGATCTTGCTGACCAACTATCACCGTTACGTCGATCAGTTCATCCGCCATGGCCTCGACATGCTGCGCGACGACACCCGTTTCGTGCGCATGGTGCTACCGGGCAACATCATCATCGAGCGCGGCATGGAAGAGGGCGAGGCTCAGGCGGTCATCGGCGGCGTGCTCTGGCACCGCTACCAGATGCCGGCCTACCACCTGATCGCCGAGGATGGCGACGGCGTCACCCTGGTCAACATCGGCGTCGGGCCTTCGAACGCCAAGAACATCACCGACCACCTCGCCGTGCTGCGCCCCCATTGCTGGCTGATGATCGGCCACTGCGGCGGATTGCGGCAGTCGCAGTCGATCGGCGACTACGTGCTGGCCCACGCTTATATGCGCCGCGATGGCATTCTCGACCGGGTGCTGCCGCCGCATATTCCGCTGCCGGCACTGGCCGAGGTGCAGCAGGCGCTGCAAGAGGCCGCCGCGCAGGTCACTGGCGACAAGGGCGAGGCGCTCAAGCGGCGTTTGCGCACCGGCACCGTGCTGACGTACGACGACCGTAATTGGGAGCTGCGCTGGGCGCAGGAACGGCCGCTGATCAACCTGTCGCGAGCCGTGGCGGTGGACATGGAAAGCGGCACCATCGCCGCTCAGGGCTATCGCCTGCGTGTGCCTTACGGGACGTTGCTATGCGTGTCGGACAAGCCGCTGCACAGTGAAATCAAGTTGCCGGGCTCGGCCAATGCCTTCTATGAGCGCGCCGTGACCCAGCACCTGAAGATCGGCATCGCCGCGCTCGACTTGCTGCGTAATCAGCTCAACTCGCTGCACTCGCGCAAGCTGCGCAGCTTCGACGAACCGCCGTTCCGGTAATGGCGTAACGGCCCTGCCTGTAGGAGCGAGCTTGCTCGCGAAGCGTTTGCGTGGCCTGGGTTCGCGAGCAAGGACTCGGCGTCCCCCTCGCTCCTACGGACAGCGGGTTTGCTTCGGCAGAAACAGCGCGCAACTTAGGGCGCGTTTCTCCTAAGTAAACGGTATTACCAGGTCAGCTCTGGGCTTCTGCTTTTACTGGCGCTTGCAACTTGCAACTTGCAGCTGTGCCGCTTCGTTCAATGCAGCGCACGCACCATGTATACGGCGGGGATCTGATAGCTGGCCAGATTGTTGGCCTGCGGCTGATCCAGTTCGTCATGCGCGGCGTAGCCGAGGCGCGCCCAGAACGCTTCTGAATCCTGTACCGAAACCAGTGCCGAATAACGCAGCTGCTGGGTTCGGGCCTGTTCCAGATTCTTCTGCACCAGCGCCGGGCCGATGCCGCGACCGCTGGCGCGGCGGGACACGGCGAGGTCGTGCAGGTAGAGGCAATCGGCTTCGGCGTGGGACTGGAACTCGCCGTCCAGCGGGGTCACCTTGCCGACGCGCGAATGGTAGGCGAAGAGGTAGGCGCAGACGCCAAGGGCATCTTCGGCGACCCAGGCCAATTGCGGGCACGCCGTAAGACGGGCGCGGATCACCGCTTCGTCTTCAAGAACTTCGGCGGCATAGGATTCTTCCTGAATCGACATCACGGCAGGAATATCGCGCGCCTGCATCGCTCTCAACTTGAACATCTGGGGTACTCGAACGGGCTCGGGCCGGCTGTGCGACCTGCAACGGGCCGGCGATCATACGCGATCGGCAGAGCAGGGGTGAGCCAGGCGACGAAGGACGTGGCGGCGCAATGTCGCAGATGACGCGGCCGTGTCGCTGTCGTCTCGAATGGCATCGGCGCAAGCGGCAGGCGGTCGGCCGACGCCAAGTCGCGACTGACGTCATCGCGTTTTGCGGGCATAATTCATCGTTAGTTAGCTAGCTATCCCTCTGGTCTTTTCTTTGAACAATTCACACCAGCCGTTGCTCGGCGTCCTGCTCATTCTCGTCTCGTGCCTGGTCCTTGCCACGCACGATGGGCTGTCCAAGCACCTGACGCTGCTTTATCCGGTGTTCCTGGTCATTTGGGCGCGCTACATGGCGCAGACGGTGCTGATGGCCGCGCTGTTCGCGCCGCGCATGGGGCGCCGCGTCTTCCATACGCTGCGGCCCGGATTGCAGCTATGCCGTGGCTTGAGTCTGGTGAGCGTGAGCATGCTGTTCATCAGCGGCCTGAGTTTCATCCCGCTGGCCGAGGCCACGGCGGTGATCTTTCTGACGCCGTTGCTGGTGACCATCGCCTCTGCGTTACTGGGCGAACACGTCAGCCGCAGCCAGTGGCTGGCGGTGGGTTGCGGGCTGATCGGGGTGATGATCATCGTGCGGCCGGGCGGGGCGCTGTTCACTCCGGCGATCCTGCTGCCGTTCGGCGCAGCGGTCAGTTTCACGCTCTACCAGCTGGTTACGCGTCGGCTCAGCGCCACCGACCACCCGGTGACCAGCAATTTCCTCACCAGTGTGGTCGGTAGTCTGGTGATGAGCGTGCTGGTGATTTTCAATTGGCAGACACCGACCCTGCACGACGCCTTGCTGATGGCCGCGCTCGGCGCCATGGCGATGAGCGGCCACCTGCTGCTGACCAATGCGTTCCGTTTCGCCAGCGCGGCGACCCTGGCCCCCTTTACCTATGCGCAGATCATCTTCGCCGGTGTCGTGGGCTTCTTCGCCTTCGGCCACGTGCCGGATCTCGGCGCGATCCTGGGCATGACTATCATCATTGCCAGCGGCCTATGCATGGCCTGGGTGCAGGGGCGCGCACCGCGTCCCCAGCTCTGATTACGCCGCGGATGTGCCGCCGGGCCTTCCGCGTAGCTTCCAACATCGACCAACAAGGGCGACTCGACCCTTGCGTGCTTTATTCAGGAAAAATCATGCAAAGAATTTCACATCACACCTTGCGCAACGAATTCCGCCAATTGCTGGCGTCTAACCGCTGTTACCACACCGCTTCAGTGTTCGACCCGATGTCGGCGCGCATCGCTGCCGACCTTGAATTCGAAGTCGGCATTCTCGGCGGCTCGGTCGCCTCGCTGCAGGTGTTGGCGGCACCGGATTTCGCGCTGATCACCCTGAGCGAGTTCGTCGAGCAGGCCACTCGCATTGGCCGCGTGTCGCGCCTGCCGATCATCGCTGACGCCGATCACGGCTACGGCAACGCGCTCAATGTGATGCGCACGGTGGTCGAGCTGGAGCGCGCCGGAATCGCCGCGCTGACCATCGAGGACACCCTGCTGCCAGCCAAATTCGGCCGCAAATCCACGGACCTGATCGGCATGTTCGAGGCGGTCGGCAAGATCCAGGCGGCGCTCGAAGCGCGTATCGACCCCGCGCTCGCCATCATCGCCCGCACCAACGCCGGCGTGATCGGCCTGGAAGAGGTGATCGCCCGGGTCCAGGCCTACGAGGCGGCGGGTGCCGATGGCATCTGCCTGGTCGGCATTGAGGATTTCGAGCAGCTCGAGCAGGTTGCGGAAAAACTCAGCGTGCCGTTGATGCTGGTGACCTATGGCAACCCACGCCTGCGTGACAACGAGCGGCTGGCTGCGCTCGGCGTGCGCATCGTGGTCAACGGTCACGCCGCCTACTTCGCGGCGATCAAGGCGACCTACGACTGCCTGCGCGAACAACGTCAGATCGACGCATCGGACCTCAACGCATCGCAGCTCTCGGTCAAATACTCGACCGCCGACGAATACATGGCCTGGGCCGAAGACTTCATGCAAGTCAAGGAATAACCGCTGCGCCGCTCATCCATCGCTCGGGGAATTCAATGAGCCCACGCCTGCTGACCTTCATGGTGGCTTTCGCCGCGTTCCTCGGGCCGTTCACCCAGACCGTCTACGCGCCGATTCTGCCGGAGCTGGGAGCGGCGCTGGCGACTACGCCGCTGATGATCAATCTCAGCATCTCGATCTTCACCTTCGTGCTGGCGTTCATGCAGATCGTCTACGGCCCGCTGGTCGACCGTCGAGGTCGCAAGCGCACGCTGCTGGCGGGGTTGGCGATCTATGTCGGCGCTTCGCTGGGCTGCTTCCTGGCGCCGAATATCGAGACGCTGCTGGTGTTTCGCGCGCTGCAGGCGGTGGGTATCGCCGCCGGTGCGGTGGTGGCGGTCACGGTCATTGGTGATCGTTTCGAAGGGGCGGAGCGTGGCCGGGCGATGGGCTCGTTTCAGATGATGGTGGCGCTGGGGCCGGTGGTCGGTCCGGTAGTTGGCGGCTTCGTCGGCGAGCACCTGGATTTCCATTTCGTGTTTCTGCTGCTGGCGGTGGTCGGCGCCGCCGCATTGCTGACCAATGCCATCTGGCTTCAGGAAACGCGCCCGGCCGGGGCCACGTCAAAGGCCTTCCATCCCGCCGACTATCTGGATGTGCTGCGCAACCATCAGGGGCTGGCGATCATGCTGCTGAGCTTCGTGCAGTACTACGCCTTCTACAATTACCTGGTGTTCATGCCGCGTGTGCTGGACACGAGCTACGGCCTTAGCGCCAGCGAAAAGGGCTTGGTCTTCCTGCCGCTGTCGATTGCCGTGGTAATCGGCAGCTTCGCTGGCGGTCGGTTACTGGGACGCTGGCGGGCACGCCCGACGTTGCTGGTGACGGCCGGGTTGAATGCCCTCAGTTTGCTGCTGTTCCTCGCCGTTGCGCAGTGGTCGCTCGCGGCGCTTGTCGTGGCGGTGAGCGCCTTCGGGCTGTTTCTCGGTCTGTCGCTGCCGGTGCAGACCAGCCTGCTGATGGACCTTTACCCGCGCAACCGCGCCACCGCCGTTGGCAGCTACAACTTCTTCCGTTTCATGGGCATGGCCACCGGCCCGGTGTTGGGGTCTTGGCTGTTTCAGAATGGAAGTCTGGCGCTGCTGTACGGCTTTGCGGCCGCGGTATTCCTGCTGGCGGTGCTGCACGCGCAAAGGCGCTTTCGCTAGCGCAGACTCCAGGGCTCGCTCAGAACAGCTGGCGCTCGGCCTTGAACATGAAAAAGCCCTCGCAGTGAGCGTTCAGCCCCGAGTACACGCCGCATTGGTCGCCGCTCAGGCTGGAGTCGGTATAGGACAGATTCAGATCCATGCCGAGCAGCGGGCGGGACAGATTCAGCGACCAGTCGTTGAAGACGCGCACGCTGCCGCCGGGGTGATACATGGGGCTGTCCATCGAGTGGCTGGCGTATTTCAGGCGAACCCCGACATCGAATGGCTGAACCGATCCCAGCTCCAGGAACAGCGTCCCGTCGGTGCGCCCCGGCGCGCTGCGTAGCGCGCCTCCCAGGCGGCTGCCGGCCAGGTTGATGCCGGCGTAGTACTCGTGACGATCGTGGTTTTCCAGCTCTGGAAAGCTGTAGCGGATCACGCCCAGCTCGAAGCCGAGCGTGTCGTCAAGGCGCGGCTGGGCATAGCCGACGTAGCTATTGAGCTCCAGCTGACTGCCGTCAAGAATGCCCATGCTCGGTGCCCATTGCCCCATGTACAGGCCGCCGGCGTGGGTCAGGTCCAGCCCTCCGCGAAAGGTGCCGGCGGCGGTCGGGTTGACCAGGCCTTGCGCCATGCTCCGGGTCGGTGCAGTGCCGAGCTTGAGGTCGAACGCCCCGACCTCGTGTTCGACGACGTCCGGTTGGCTGGCGCATCCGCCCAGAGCAAGCGCCAGGGCCATCAGGATATTTTTGTTCATACACCGTTTCGCTGGTGGATAGTTGTGCCAGCCGTACGTGCACAAGGGCGCATTGCAGAGCGGTGTGGTTCGGCTTGGCCATCGATCGGCTGGAAAGGGTAGTGCATGCCTTCGCGGCTCAAGCCCCGCTCGTCGTTTTGACGCCAAGCAAACGACAGGCGGCGCCGAAGGCTGATCCCAGCACTGTGCGTCGCGTGCTGAACCGCTCACGCCGCAGCAGCTCAAATATCGAAGAGTGATTGCTCGAATAGGCAGGAGGTTGCGATGGCCACCGGTTGGGCGAACGAAGGCGCCGTGCAGGACCAGATCGACAGCACGATCGAGGACGCCGTTCAGCGCGCCCGCAGCAAATTGGGGCGGGGCGAAAGCCTGACGCACTGTGAAGAGTGCGACGCCAAGATTCCCGAGGCGCGGCGGCAGGCGGTCCCGGGCGTACGGTTGTGCGTGAAGTGCCAGTCCGAACAGGACAAGCGAGAAGCCGCATACAGCGGTTATAACCGGCGCGGCAGTAAAGACAGCCAGCTGCGGTGAGCGGTGAGGGGATTCTGGAAATGGCGGACCTGACGGCTGCCGTCGGTTTCGGTGGAAAAGCCTTCAGCGTTTCCACCTATGCGATCGGACGCTTCATCCATGCAGGCGGGTATCGAGCTCGAAGATGAGTGTAATTACGGGTTGGCTGTGCGGCGCAGGGTCAGCTGCATGACCGTCAGGTCCAGCCAGCGGCCGAATTTGCAGCCAACCTGGCGCATCTGCCCGACATGGATGAAGCCCAGTTGCTGGTGCATATGGATCGAGGCCCGGTTCTCGCTCTCGATGGCCGCGACCATCACATGCTTGTCCAACTGCCGGGCGCGCTGGATCAGCGCCTGCATCAGGCTGCGCCCGATGCCGCTACCACGCTGACCGGGACCCACGTAGACCGAATTTTCCACCGTGTGGCGGAAACCATCGTGCGGGCGCCAAGGGCCGAAAGATGCGTAACCTGCGACCCGCTGCTCGTCGTCGACGGCAACCAATACCGGATAGCGCTGTTCATGGCGTTCGGCCAGCCAGGCGCGGCGATTGGCGAGGTCGACGGTCCGGTCGTTCCAGATCGCTGTGCTGTTCTGCACCGCGTCGTTGTAGATCTGCAGGATGCCGTCGAGGTCGGCGTCCAGGGCGTCACGTATCTGCACGTTGAAATCCTTCAAAGCGGTTCTGAGTGATGGCGGCGATGGCCGCAACAGTCATTGACTCGTTCTTGCGCGATTGGTTGATGCCTCGCCTGCCGAGCCGCTCGTCGACTGCGGTCGCTTGGCGCTCAATCTGCGGGGCGGGCAGCCGTAATGCTACATAACCCAATTCCTTGGTGATTTAGTTCCTTCGTGGAGTTTGTAGTATGTCCATCCTGCCTGCCCGGATCGCGCCACGCATGACGCTGGGCGTTCTGGTTCTTCTGGTGCTTACCGCTCTGGCTATCTTCGGGGTCATGACCCTGGGTGGCAAACCGAGGCTGGTGGCCACGGGAACCGCCGCCGCTGAGCAGTCGGCCAGCGCATTGGCCCGTCAGCTTGCGCTGCAGCTCAGCCGCATCGAAGGCACCACCGCCGCCATGGCGCATCTGGCTGAAAGGATGCCCAATGACGAAGCGTTAGTGCTGTCGACCTTGCCCAACCTGATCGATAGCCAGGGCGACGCCGCTATCGCTGGCGGCGGGCTGTGGCCGGAACCGAATGCATTCACGCCTGGCATCGAGCGACGCAGCTTCTTCTGGGCGCGCAACGCCAGCGGCGGGCTGGATTATTCGGAGGAATACAACGCGGCGCAGACGTCCGCCTACCATGCCGAATCCTGGTACAGCGGGGCTCGCGCGGCGGCGCCGGGACGTTGCGTCTGGTCGGACGGCTATCAGGACGCGGTCAGCGGCGTGGCGATGACTACCTGCAGCGTGCCCTACACTCGTGACGGCGCGTTCGCCGGCGTTGCGACCCTCGATCTCAAGCTCGATGACTTGGCCCGCTTCCTCGAGGCGAACGGCGGCGTGACCGGCGGCTACGCCTTTGTGGTCGATCAGGCTGGCAATCTGCTGTTTTTCCCGGGCGCCAAGGGCAACGGTGGGTTGCCGGCCATGGCCGATCTGGTGCGTGAGCAATCCTGGCTCAAACCAGTCGCCGACGCCGTTGCCGCTCGCGGCGCGGAAGATGCCGTGCTGTTCCTGGAGCACGACGGCCTGGTCGACGGCGCGGCTTACGTGACGCTGGAAACCATGGACGGCACGGGGTGGCGCGTTGGCTTGGTTACGCCGGAGGCGAACGTGACCGGCCTTGCCGACGAGCTGACGCAACAAATCCTGCTGCTTCTGTTGCCGCTGCTGGCGTTGCTGCTTGGCATCGCCTGGCTGGCAGGCAAGCGTCTGTTGGCACAGCTCGAGGAAACCACCGGACAGATCGAGCGACTGGGGCACGGCGGTGGACATGACGATGCCCAGCTGGAGATTCACCGCGCCGACGAACTCGGGGCATTGCGCGGCGCCGTCAATCATTACGCCGGTTCGCTGCGCGACATGCTGCGCCGCATCGGCGAGGAGTCGGCAAGCCTGGAGCGGCAGGCCGACGAACTGGCCCGGCTTTCCATTGGGCTGGCTGATCGTGCCGAAGCCCAGCGACAGGACAATACTTTGCTGGCGACCGCGATCACTGAAATGTCGGCCAGTGCGGCTGAGGTCGCGCAGAACACGACCGACTGCTCCGACACCGCCCGTCAGTCACTTGCCGAAGCCGAACAGGGACAAGGTCAGGTGCAGCGCAACAGCGAAGCGATCGCCGGATTGGCTGGCGATATATCCGATGCCGCCTCGGCCATCACCCAGCTCGGCGAGGATATCGAGCGCGTTGGCGGGGTGTTGGACGTCATCAAATCCATTTCGGAACAGACCAATCTGCTGGCGCTCAATGCGGCCATCGAGGCGGCGCGTGCCGGCGAGCAAGGTCGCGGCTTCGCGGTCGTGGCCGACGAAGTGCGGACCCTGGCGGGACGCGCGCAGAGCTCAGCGGATGAAATCCAGCAGATGATCACCCAGTTGCGTCAGGCCTCGGCCCAGGCGGTTTCGACCATGCAGGCCGGCGCCCAACGCACCGATGAAGCGGTACGGCAGGCTGACGGTGTGGCCGGTACGCTGGGCAACACGGTGAGCAGCTTCAATGGCATCGTCCAGCGGGCGCAGCAGATTGCCGTGGCGGCGCAGGAGCAGAGTCATGTCGCCCAGGAAATCAACGAGCTTGCGGTGCGCATTCACACCGCAAGCGAAGAAGGGGCCCGTGATGCGGCGACGCTGCGCGAACTCGGCCAGGGCATGCAGGCGATATCGCAGCGGCTGGCGGGTATGAGCCGCTGACCGATTGGCTTTCGTCATGGCGCGCCGCGAGCTACAGGCCGATAGCTTGCGAGGTCGGGATTGCCGCCCTAGCATGGCCGCCCCGACCTGGAGCCCCTTGTCATGCCACGCCCTTCCACCCCGCGCCCGCAGCGCCTGACCGGCAAGGCTCAGCCACGCCGCGTGGCCAAGGCGCCGCCGGCCGAACCGCGCCTGTTGCTAATGAACAAACCCTTCGACGTGCTTACCCAGTTCAACGATGCCGATGGACGCGCCACGCTCAAGGATTTCGTGCCAGTGGCGGGCGTCTATCCCGCCGGCCGCCTGGATCGGGACAGTGAGGGCCTGTTGCTGTTGACCAATGATGGGCAACTGCAGGCGCGCATCGCCGATCCCAAACACAAGCTGGCGAAGACTTATTGGGTGCAGGTCGAAGGCGAGGCGAGCGAAGGGCAGCTGGCGAGGCTGCGCGAAGGCGTCGAACTCAACGATGGCATGACGCTACCCGCCGAAGCCCGCATGCTCGACGAACCGGCGCTGTGGCCGCGCAATCCGCCGGTGCGCTTTCGCAAAAGCGTGCCGACTAGTTGGCTGGAACTGGTGATTCGTGAGGGCCGCAACCGCCAGGTGCGGCGCATGACCGCAGCGGTCGGGCTGCCAACGTTGCGGCTGGTGCGGGTCAGAATCGGACCCTGGGGGCTGGATGGGCTGCAGCCGGGCGAATGGCGAGAGGTGTCGGCGCATTTGTGAGCGTCGGCGCTGAAAACCGAGTCAGTGCGGAATGCCCTGCGTCACTTCGATGACGTAGCCGATGATCGGCTTGGCGACGAACGCGAACAGGCACAGGCCCAGCCCCAGAAACAGAATGGTCGTACCGAGTCGGCCGGCTTTGGATTTCTTGGCCAGGTCCCAGATGATGAACGCCATGAAGGCGATCAGGCCGCCGACCAGGACGATCATCATCCACTTTTCGAAAACTTCGGGCTCCATCGATTACTCCGCTTGGCTAGAGACCAGACCCTGTGAAAACGCAGCGAGCGCGTGGTTCACGCAGTCTGAGTCGAGATAGCTATGACAGCGGGCGAACGTTTTATCAGCGAGCGAAACGCTTTTTCTATTAAGTGGTGCGCGCGGGGGCATAGCAAGGCGGCGGCGATTATACGCCAAGTCCGGCAGCGACGATCCCGGGCGCGGCAATGGGTCTCAGCCGCGCAGGTGTTGCAGGGGCAGTTCGGTGCTGGACGATACCTGACGCAGCACGAAGCTGGAGCGCACGCTGGAGACGCCTTCGATGCGCGTCAGCGTACCGAGCAGAAAGGCCTGATAGTGCTCCATGTCGGGCACCACGACCTTGAGTTGATAATCGGCGTCCATCCCGGTGACCAGGCTGCATTCCAGCACCTCCGCGCATTTTCCGATCACTCCTTCGAAATGTTCGAAGCGATCCGGCGTGTGCCGGTCCATGCCGATCAACACGTAAGCGGTCAACGTCAGGCCCAGCTTCTTGCGATCCAGCAGGGCGACCTGACGCGCGATGTAGCCATCGTCCTCAAGCTGTTTGACCCGTCGCGAGCAGGGCGAAGGCGACAGGCCGATACGCTCGGCCAGGTCCTGATTGGAGATACGCGCGTCGTGCTGCAATTCGGCGAGAATTCGCAGGTCATGGCGGTCGAGTTTGCTCATTTCGAATGGCTCGCGTGGTTTGATTGCGTGGAACTATGCTCCGTTGCGCATGAATTGCGCAATCCTTGTCAATTTGAGCAATCTTCGCAAGCATCTGCCGGTACGTGGCGCGTAAGCTTTATCCAACTTCAGCCCCCGACAGAACTGACGTGGCACCTTATCCCGCCGCGCCAACCGCCGACCTTATCGAGGTCATCGGTCCGGGCCAGCACCGCCCACAAGGCGCTGCCGAAGACCCCGCCACAAGCGGTCAGCGAATTCAGCAGTATTGAAAAAAGACCACGTCTCGCCACGTGGTCTTTTTTTATGGCTGGCCGGCAGGTTCTGGCGTTGGGCGCGGCCTCACCACCTCCTGCGGGTCGGCATGGACCAGCACCTCGGCACGCGGGTAGCGGTCCTGAATAGCCGACTCGACCGCCTCGCACAGCGCGTGGGCTTCGATCAGCGGCAACTGGCCGGGCAATTCCAGGTGCAGCTGCACGAACCAGCGGGTACCAGAAACGCGGGTGCGAAGATCATGACAGCCAACCACGCCGGGCACAGCGCAGGCCAGCCGATGCATGTCCTCACTGACGTCCGGCGGCAGTTCGGTGTCCATCAACACCGCGCCGGCTTCACGCACGATGCTCAGTGCGCTCCAGAATATGTACACCGCGATGGCGATGCCGAAAATCGCATCCAGGCGATCCCAGCCGTACCCGGCGAGGATCAGGGCCACGAGGATGCTGCTGTTGAGTAGCAGGTCGGAACGGTAGTGCAGCGAGTCGGCGCGGATCGCCGTGGAGCCGGTTTCGCGCACCACATGACGCTGGTAAGCCAGCAGCGCCACGGTCAGCGCCAGAGACAGCAGCATCACCGCGATGCCCAGCGTCGGCGCGCCCAGCGGCTGCGGATGCAGCATGCGGTCGACGCCCTGGACGCAGACCAGGATCGCGCTCACCGAAATGAACGCACCCTGGCCAAGCCCGGCCAGCGCTTCGGCCTTGCCGTGGCCGTAGCGATGATCATCATCGGCGGGGCGCAGCGAGTAGTGCACCGCCAAAAGGTTGAGCAGCGAGGCGGCGCCGTCCAGCAGCGAGTCGGTAAGACCGGCCAGCAGGCTGACCGAACCGCTCATCCACCAGGCCAGCGCCTTGCTTGCCGCCAGTGTCAGCGCCACGACCAACGCCAGGCGCGTGGCACGGCGCATCAATCTCGCGTGTTCGGCGCTGACGCCCCTGCGCCGGTCGCTGGTGTGTTGCATCAGGCCGCGGGACGCAGTCCGAAGGCAGCCAGTTGCTCGATGCTGCCGTTGTGCTGGATCAAGCGCGGGTCATTCAGCGGCAGGCTGCGGCCGGTTTCCGCTTCGATGATGGCCTTGAGTCTGGCCTGGTCGACCACACCGTCGGCGCCGATGGCTTCCTGAAGCTTTTCCGGGGCCATGGAATATTCGTTGTCAGGTAGATAGATCGCACCAGTGGCGAAGTCGATGCCGAAGGCGATCAGGCCGGGAATCACATAGAACAGCAGGCCGACGGCGTTGGCTACGGCGATGGCCGGGTCGATCTTGCCGTCGATCTGCCCGCGCCGGTCGGGATAGAACAGCGTGCCGCAGGCGGTCAGTTGGGTGAACAGGGAGACGGCCAGCACGCCGCCGATGACACGGGAACGAGTACGCATAAGGACCTCCGGAAAAGTGGGCGCAACTATACAAGGGCCGCGTGATGTTTTCTCGACATCAGACCGTCTTGCCTGGGTGACCGTTCGCCACGTCCTGCACTGGAGGTTGGAACTAAAGGAAAAGGCGACCGAGTTGCCTTGTCGTCCAGCTTTCCAGCCTCCAGCGCTTTTATCGTCTTTACCTTTTACAATCCGCCCCTTGACGCGGAGTGCCCATGATTTCCCTGCCGATCGATCAAGCCCTGCCGGCGCTGCGCCAGGCCCTACGAATCCGTGACGAAGCGGTGCTCGAAGCACCGCCCGGCGCCGGCAAGACCACCCGCGTTCCGCTGGCGTTGTTGGACGAGCCGTGGCTGGACGGGCAAACCATCCTGATGCTCGAACCGCGGCGGCTGGCCGCACGCGCCGCGGCAGAACGGCTGGCCAATGAGCTTGGGGAGAAGGTCGGCGAGACTGTCGGTTATCGCATCCGTCTGGACAGCAAGGTCGGGCCGAACACGCGTATAGAAGTAGTCACCGAAGGCATCCTGGCGCGCCGACTGCAGGACGATCCCGCCCTCGAAGGCGTGGGGTTGGTGATTTTCGACGAATTCCACGTTTTGCTAAATGCGCAGGAAGTCGCATTGTCTTGTCAGAAAAGCCAGCCACGTCTCGCCTCAGGCTTTGGTAGCTGCCAGTAGGTGGAGTCGGGTAGGTGCTATTGCGCACTACTCAATCTCCTTGGCAGCAAAGCGCAATGCCGACCGCATCCACTCCGGCATCTTGCAGGCCCGGAGCTTCATCAGCTCTTCGCCGCTCAGCGCACTAACAATCTTGGAAACCACATTAGCGGACAGCCCTTCTTTCCCGATGTAGTAGAGAGCAGTAAGCGCCACACCTACCGTCGTGCCGGCGTGCTGCAAGCGGTCCTTGGATACGTGGCGGAGGCGAACCACCGCATTGCCAACCTTGATCTCGCGAGTAGATCCGCTGGTGTAAAAGGTCGGCAACACCTGCATCTGTGTGCTGAGGCCCAACCTCCGAACAGCCTCCGCGCCGTGTATCTGGATCGTCTCGCCGTTCGCCTTCGTGATGACCTCCACGACAGCCAGCGGACTCGGGCGCACCACCCTGCCGGTGTACTTGCTCATTTTGGGGCGCATGTAGACACCGCGAGCGACTCGCTCCAGCGTGCCTGATTGCACCAGCCTAGAAAGCGCTTTATTAATCGACGCACGGGAACCGACCTGCGCGAACACCGCGCCGGCAAATGGCCTCCCCTTTGGCATGTGCTTGACTCGATTTAAAATAGCTTGCGCGACGGACATATGAGCCCCAAAAAGTCAGAATCCACATATTTTCTGACGCCCACAAAAACTATAAGCCCTGCCAAAAACAGGACCTCCAGGCCAGCCACTGGGGACAGAGGGACAGCAAGATCAACACTCACTGTGCGGCCACGGAACCGGCCCCTCACACAGCCTCGCTGAGTAATCAGTCAGGTTCGACTAGAGCTCTCAACTCCTCACCAACCTTCTCCAGGAGCTGCTCAAAACTTTCAGGAGCTTCGGATCCAAGCAAGTAGGTCAGGGCCAAGAGGGTGACAGGGTGAGTGTCGAGCACCGTGCAGAGGCTATCGAGCTTTTCGAGAGTCGGGCTCGTTGCCCCGCGCTCCAGCATGCTGACGAAGGTACGACTGCTAACGAGCGAGAAATCTTCCTGTGCCAGCCCCCTACGCTGCCGCACGAGCCTCAACGCTTTCCCGAACGAATCCCGGACTTCCATTTTGCTGCTCCGCAAAATGGAACGATGAAGCGCGATTGAACAATATATGACTACAAAATATATTGTTCATCAATCAAGTACAATTATCATTAGGAGATTGGCGCGTGTTCAAAACCAGTCGGAATGCGGAACTGCTTCCTGGGCTCTCAACAGCGCCAGATGGCGTGCAGTTCTGGTCATATGTCGAGCTAGAGATGACCTGGCCCTGGTTCTACCTGCAGATCGTTGAGGACGATGGAAACGCGGCCTTTCGAAGCATGCTAATGGTTCCGTCGGTTCCATTGCTGGAACAGGTCATAGCTGCGCAGACCGAGCACGCCTGGCTGGAGCAGGCGTATCTTGTGAGTCCCGGGCATATGAACGAGGTGGGTCGCTGGTTGATGGAGCCGTTACTGGAGATCCTTTCAATTCGTGATGCACAAGGTAGCGAGCTTGGGCACCAGTACCGAGTGGAGGGAGATCGCACGTACTCAACCTCAGCGTGTCAGTCTCTCGGCAGTCGAATTAGTAAACACGTGATCTTCTCTGCTGCATTACATCTGCGAGGCTAACGCCCCACTTCCTACCCGTATCCATAGTCCCATCTGAACCGAGCTCAGTTGTCTTTCCAGAATTCGCTCCGCTGCACAAGGCCGAACTCATCGCCAGTCCTATCGGGATTCTCGTCGAACATGGTGTTGACCATACGCTCGCGGCGGAGACCACTCAGCGCTCGGAAAAAGCAGGCCTCACAGAGATGCACCTCATAACGCTCGCCATCATGCAAACACGATTTGCTGTTGGATGAGCATCACTTCGACGATGCCACCGATGACCGCGTCCGAGGAGAACTTTCAGAGCTCTTGCCCAACCAGGTCTACGAGGTAGAACGGCAACCTTTTTTGGGCCTGATGAGCGGATTGACCAACTACACCATGGCTGACGAGTTTCGCGTAAAGCAGGCGCTCGATATCGCTGTTGCGACCGGTGATTTGCTGGCGGTCGGTAAGGATGGCAAGACCAGGCGTCGCAAGGGCACTAGCATCAAATCCAGTGATATTCTGATAGCTCCCCCGCAGAGACCCATCTTCTTCGTGCCACAGCTGAAGAAATCCAGCTCGGAGAACTGAGGTTCGGCACCGCTCCTTGCTCGGTGGCTCGCCTTAACCGCATCGGTACCGGTAGCTTGGCCCATCGCGTGAAATGCCGAGCATTTCGCTCTAGGGGTCTGGCGCGTCGATCAAATAGCCCATCCCACGCGCGGTTTGTATGAGCTTAGGTTCGAACTCATCATCGATTTTTGCTCTCAGCCGTCGTACCGCCACCTCAATCACATTGGTATCGCTGTCGAAATTCATGTCCCATACTTGGGAGGCGATAAGGGACTTTGAGAGCACTTCCCCGCGACGCCGAAGTAATAGCTCAAGAAGTGCGAATTCCTTTGCAGTTAGGTCTATTCGTTTCCCCGATCGCGTAACTCGACGCCTGAGCAGATCGACCTCAAGGTCGAGGAGTTTGAGTATTGTTTGGTTGGGGACATTATTGCCGCGGCGAAGCAACGTACGGATCCTGGCTAGCAATTCGGAGAAGGCGAACGGCTTGATGAGATAATCATCAGCGCCCAACTCCAATCCCTTTACTCGATCCTGAACCCCGTCTCGGGCGGTGAGAAAGAGCACGGGAACCTCATTACCAGCAGCGCGGACTTTCTGTAAAACCTGCCACCCATCCAGGCCAGGCATCATCACGTCTAAGATGAGCAAGTCGTATGTGGTATGAAGCGCGTGCTGAGCAGCATCGGTCCCGTTTTCAACTCTATCGACTGTGAAGCCTGCCTCTGAAAGCCCCTGCTGTAGGTAGGTGCCTGTTTTCGGCTCGTCTTCAGCAACAAGAAGCTTCATGAAAGTATTCCCTCCGGCATTTGGAGCAGTGTGCCGATTGTCAGGGCGTGCAGCCAGTACCTTACAGAAACGTAATGCTCGCATCATCTGTCTGACAGCTTGTAGCGTTAACGTCTACATCAGCAGTTGCTCCCACACTCTGCTTTTTGGCCTTTTCCATGCTCCTTTGGCCTATCGGCGCCTAGATGGCGCCCTTTTTTTGCCCGCTGGAAACAAGACCTATTTGCCTGAACGAAAAGGCACCATGCACGCTACCTGCGCTTTCGCTTGGGCTCACTGCTTTTATGCATTACTGACGAAACCGTAATGTCTAAATCAGGCTTCTGACAGGAACGCTCGGTTAGCTTAGACACAGGACCAAGCCAAAGCCCCTATTTATGGAGCTGCGCTGGGTCTCCCATGTCTTCGAACGAGGTAACAAGTAATGAAATTCTTCAGATCCGTTTCTGTACTGCTCGCCATCGCAGCAAGCTCTTCCTATGCAATGGCAGAAGGTGGTGGTGATCGTACCTTTGCTCGTATGGAGCAGGCTCGCCAAATAGCGATCGCTAGTTATCAGGCTGACCAGAAGGACCAAGCCCAGGAGGTAGCCTCAAAAGCAACTTCAGCGAAGCACGCCCACGCTAATTGCTGAAGCGAAACCTTACGCAACTGTGACCATGCACCTTGAGTATCGTTGCAACCGGATCCTTGCACGGAAATCAAAAGCCATTGCGCAGCTTCCACCTGGAGATTGACATGCTCACAGGCGATTTTTTGGGCGATTTCTGAAGCGCTTTAAGCTTACAAAAATGTAATCCCGCGTCTTTCTTAGGCATGCCATATTTACGATTAAAGGCGAGTCGCTTGATAAGACAGACCGTGCGCGAGTTTCTAAGATCAATTAACGCTGGCAACACCAACCTTACGGCTGGTTTCGGCTTGGCTCCTTAGTTTGATTGGAACCTACACATGCAACGTAAAACCTCTAGGCGAACCTTTGTTAAAGGCTTGACTGCCGCAGGCATCCTTGGCGGTCTTGGCTTGTGGCGAGCTCCGGTCTGGGCAGTGACTAGCCCAGGCCAGCCCAGCGTACTAAGTGGCACGGAGTTCGATCTGCTGATTGGGGAGACGCCGGTCAATATCACCGGCGCGGCCCGGACAGCGATGACTATCAATGGGACCATCCCAGGGCCGCTTCTACGTTGGCGTGAAGGGGATACCGTCACGCTGCGAGTCAGAAATAAGTTGAGCGAAGATACATCGATTCACTGGCACGGCATGATCCTGCCGGCCAACATGGATGGCGTGCCTGGATTGAGCTTCCACGGCATCGCTCCCGATGGCATGTATGTCTACAAGTTTCAGGTTAAACAGAACGGTACCTATTGGTACCACAGTCATTCAGGCCTACAAGAGCAGCTTGGTGTCTATGGTCCCTTGGTCATCGATGCGAAGGATCCCGAACCGTTCAGCTATGACCGCGACTATGTGGTGATGTTGACTGATTGGTCCGATGAGGATCCCGCTCGAATCCTTTCTAAGCTCAAGAAGCAGTCCGATTATTACAACTTCCACAAGCGCACTGTCGGAGACTTCATTAACGATGTGAGCGAAGACGGCTGGGCCGCTACGATTGCGAATCGGAAAATGTGGGCTCAGATGAAAATGAGTCCCACCGACCTCGCCGACGTAAGCGGCTACACCTATACCTATCTAATGAACGGCCAAGCACCCGACGGGAACTGGACCGGCATCTTTAAGCCCGGCGAGAAGCTTCGTCTGCGGTTCATCAACGGCTCGGCCATGAGCTATTTCGATGTCCGCATTCCAGGGCTGAAGATGACTGTAGTCGCAGCCGATGGCCAATACGTCAACCCAGTTAGCGTCGACGAATTCCGCATTGCCGTGGCAGAAACCTACGATGTGATTGTCGAGCCTGCGACCGAGGAGGCTTACACGATCTTCGCCCAATCGATGGATCGCACAGGATACGCCCGTGGCACGCTAGCGGTTGCCGAAGGGCTGAGCGCTCCTGTTCCAGAAACCGATCCTCGACCACTAATCACCATGGACGACATGGGGATGGATCACGGCAGCATGGGCGGTATGGCGGGCATGGACCATGGCGGCGACATGGGCGCGATGGACCATAGCAACATGTCCGGCATGAACCACGGTGACATGCAAGGGATGGGCGACATGGGCGCAATGGCCGGCATGGATCACAGCAAAATGGGTGGGATGTCCGGGATGGACCACTCTGGAATGGCTGGGATGAGCGCAGGTATGCAATCGCACCCGCCCTCAGAGTCCAATAACCCACTGGTGGACATGCAGACCATGAGCCCAACTCATAGGCTGAACGATCCCGGTATTGGCTTACGAGACAACGGCCGCCGAGTCCTGACCTATAGCGACTTGAGAAGCACTTTCCCCGATCCGGACGGCCGTGAGCCCAGTCGGACGATCGAACTCCATCTCACCGGCCACATGGAGAAGTTCTCCTGGTCATTTGACGGTATAGAGTTCTCTGATTCGGAGCCCCTGCGGCTCAAATATGGCGAGCGGGTACGCATCACTTTGGTCAACGACACCATGATGACCCATCCGATTCATCTGCATGGTATGTGGAGCGATCTTGAAGATGAGAATGGAAAGTTCATGGTTCGCAAGCACACGATCGACATGCCTCCAGGTTCGAAGCGCAGCTACCGCGTGACAGCCGATGCGCTCGGGCGTTGGGCTTATCACTGTCACCTACTGCTTCACATGGAAATGGGCATGTTTCGTGAAGTCCGAGTGGACGAGTAAGAGGAACTTTATATGGGAAATTTTACGAAGCGTAAAACTCTTATCGGCAGCGCGTTAATGTTCAGTCTGCTGGGCGTAATGAATATGTCAGCTGCGTTTGCAGAGCAAAAGCATGATCAGCACAAGCAATCATCGGCTTCATCGCAGAATCCAGGCAACAAGCCGGCATCTCAGACACAAGGCACCTCTAACTCAAAAATGAACCACGACGACATGGATCATGGCTCGATGGACCATGGAGAAATGGAGCACGGCAAGATGGATCATGACCCCAAGGCCACTGATACTGAGGTGGATTCGCACCATGACCACTAGACCTTCTCGCTTTGCTCTGATTGCGCTCGGAGTTTCGTTGAGCGCAGCGGCTGGAGGGACAGCCAACGCTGCCGAGATGATGGATCATTCGATGCATCAAACCCCTCCTGCTGAGGCAGCTCAAGCCCCTGCATCTTCAGCGAAGCCCGCAGCTAAGAATCATGGCTCCGGTGGGCAAACGGACCATTCTGCGATGGGTCATGGTGCGATGGACCATAGCACGATGAACCATGGCCAAATGAAGCATGACGATACGCTCGAAATGCCCGGCATGGTTCATCCCTCGTTCATTCCAGTATTGACCGATGCGGATAGAGAAGCGGCTTTCCCTGGTCTTCAAGGTCATACAGTCCATGACAAGTATCTGGCCTGGTTCCTTCTGCTAGATCAACTTGAGTACCAGAACGCAAATGAAGGTAGCACCCTCAGTTGGGAAGCTACTGCCTGGGTTGGTGGCGATATCAATCGGTTCTGGTTTCGCTCGGAAGGTGAGCGAACGAATGGCGTTACTGAAGATGCGGAAATTCAGGCGCTCTACGGGCGTGCCATCAGCCCCTGGTGGGATGTGGTAGCAGGTGTTCGCCAGGACTTTAAGCCCGAGTCGCCGCAGACGTGGGCGGCTTTAGGCGTCCAGGGGATGGCTCTGTATAACTTTGAGGCGGAAGCCACCGCCTTCGTCGGTGAAGGTGGGCAGACAGCAGCACGTTTTGAAGGCGAGTACGACATTCTCCTCACTAACCGGCTGATCCTCCAACCGACTGCCGAGCTCAATTTCTATGGCAAGGACGATCCTGCGCGCGGAGTAGGCGCTGGTCTCGCAAACACAGAGGTGGGGCTCCGCCTCCGATACGAAATCGTTCGTGAGTTCGCACCGTACATCGGCGTCACGTGGAGCCGGGCATACGGTAATACCGCCGATATGGCGAGAGATGAAGGCGAAGACGTAGATGAGGCGCGGTTCGTTGCTGGCATCAGGCTTTGGTTTTAAGGACCCTAGATGAAAAGAATAATTATTAGCTTCGCTGCCTTCTGCGCACTAGGCCTGTTGGTGGTGGCCGGTGTTGTTTTCTCGGGACTAATAAACGTTGCCGCGGATGATCCTCATACGGGAGTCGTGCACGCATTCCTGGAAACTGCTCGCAATCGCTCGATTGAGGTTCGCTCCGAAGACATAGTCGTGCCATCTCTCGACGATGAAGACCAAATCCGCGCCGGGGCGGGGAACTACGACTCGATGTGTGTGGGTTGTCATTTGGCGCCAGGCATGGCTGAGACCGAGCTAAGCAATGGCCTTTATCCCGCTCCACCCAGCCTGGCTGAAGCGGGGCCATACGATGACCCAGCAAAAACATTTTGGGTCATCAAGCATGGCATTAAGGCCACTGGGATGCCCGCGTGGGGTAAAAGCATGGCTGACCCGTACATCTGGGGAATGGTGGCTTTTCTGCAGAAGCTTCCTGAGTTAGATGAAGGAGCGTATCGAGCACTCGTTGCGTCTAGCGGTGGTCACCAGCATGGTGGTGGGGAGACCCCAGCTGGGCATAGTGAGCAACACGGCGAGATGGCCTCGGGCGACCACCATCAGGGCGACAGTGGCGGCTCGGATCACCATGGCTCCAGCAGCACAGGTGGAGCATCCGGCCAATCAGGCTCCGGTCATCATGGTAATAACGAAAGCGATGACCATCATGCGTCCGAGGAGCCCCAGGCGGTTGAGCACAGCAATGGCAGTGACAGTGCCGATGCGGAAGGCAAATCCCCTTCAAAAAACCATGTGCACGCAGACGGGAAGCAACACGAGCACTAACATCCGGTATATGTGTGCCTATGCGGTTCTGATCGAGGCTCTAAGAAAGGCGGTTCAGCAAGCAGAGGATCGGCCCTAGGCCATCCTAGTCGACGCAACGGTACCGGAGGGCTTTGCAATTGCTTCCTTCCTAAAAGTTAGGCCGCAAGGCCAGTAACTTACCTAGTTAAGCGGCTTGCGCTCCGGCCGTTCCCCAACGAATGCTCCCAGTCGTGGCGACAGGGAGCTCCCTCATTTTCAACTCAATCATCTCGAACAGACTAGCGAAGCCGTACAGGCAATCTGACGGCCACATCGCCACCAACTGCGCCCGCAGATCCCCGGTGCGGTTGGACTTACCTTACAACATTGTAATGAGGTTTTTCGAAACGGGCTCGGTAGGAGCGTGTCGTAATTCAGTGTCTGCTAACAGGCTGATGAGCCATATCGGCCAGTAACCAAACGACGAAATACAACTATCGAACCCTGGAGAACGTAAATGACAAACTCAATGTTCGCATCCTGTATCCAAGCTTGTTCGAACTGTGCCCTAGTGTGCGAAATGTGCGCCTCTGCTTGCCTACGCGAGGATGATGTAAAAATGATGGCTCGCTGCATCGAGCTTGACCGCGACTGCGCGGACATTTGCAGGTTGGCTGCCACACTGATGAGCCGCGAAAGTGAATATGCTAAGAAGTTCTGCGCCCTTTGCGCCAAGATCTGCCGTGCATGCGGAGAGGAATGCGCGAAGCATGAAATGGATCATTGCCAAGAGTGTGCGAAGGCGTGCATGAACTGCGCTGAGGAATGTGAGCGTATGGCAGGATAACATCCGTAACTCACTGCTCTGGCACTACTAAATTGGGAGTGTCAGAGCCCCTCGAAGAATAAGAAAAGCCATGGTGCGCTTAATGTTCGCGCCTCCATGACATATCGAAAAAGTGCGTACGATACCCGCAACTGCCAAGAGCGAATCAATCCCTGTCCAGCAGCATTTCATTCCAAAGCGAAATACGATAGTTACGCGCTAGCAACTCTTACTTAGCCACCGATGATCGCCACCGTAACGGTCTATTCTCTTGCCACTGTCTCCCGATTGAGCGCTGAAAACTAATTGAGTGAATTAGCATGAAAGCTCCTGGCAAAAAGGCGGTCCAACAACAACCAAGCGGGCCATGCGACCTTATTTTGCTGGGAGAAAACGAAAATGGTTTTGCGAATATTCCCATCGCAGCGATTGGCTTTGCTGCTAGTACTGCTCGCCGTTCTGCAACTCAGTGGCTGCGCCGTTTCCCCGCGCCTGAAACCAAGCGACCAGCCAAGCGTTGCTCGCAAAACCTTTGTCATCACTGGTGCCTCCAGTGGCTTCGGCCGCGGCGTGGCGCTCAAGCTTGCCGCTCTGCAAGGCGACGTGGTGCTAGCGGCCCGCCGGACCGACGTGCTCGAAGAACTGGCCGCGCAGATACGCATGGCTGGAGGATCGGCACTGGTGGTGACCACCGACGTGAGCAACCCGAACGAGATGCAGGACTTGGCACGAGCCGCCATCGAGCGTTTCGGCAGGATCGACGTTTGGATTAACAACGCTGCGGTCGGAGCGCTGGGTCGTTTCGAGGACGTTCCCGTCGAGGACCATGCGCGGATCGTGGATGTCAATCTTAAGGGCATGATCTATGGCAGCCACGCAGCCATGCGCCAGTTCAGAGCTCAAGGCTTCGGCACGCTTGTCAACGTGGGCTCAGTCGAGAGCGAGATACCGCTGGCTTATCATGCCTCCTCCGCAGCGACCAAAGGTGGCGTCATAAATCTCGGCGCGGCAATCGCTGAGGAGATTCGCCTGAGCGGTAGCGAGACCATCAATGTCGCCACCGTCATGCCCTGGGCTGTGGACACACCGTTTCTGGGAATCAATTTGCCCTTTCTAGTTCATTGATCAGGGACTTCATTTCTGCGATTTCTCGGCGCTGAGCGTCGATGATTTCGTCAGCTAACTTGCGGACGCGAGGATCTGAAATCTGAGCTCGTTCACTTGTTAGGATTGCTATGGAATGGTGGGGGATCATGGCCTTCATGTAGTCCGTGTCGTCTACCGTCGCTTGCCCACGTACAAGCCATAGTGCAATGGTAAAAGCTACTGCACTTCCTGCCAATATCGCTAGGTTTACTGACTTACGCTTATACATGTTGAGCATGAATGCGAGCATGACTACTGCCATTACCGCGCCCATCACTAATGCCATCCAAGCGCGAGTCTCGCTCCAAAAAACATGCTCGAACGAGTAAGTATTTAAGTACATCACGCCATACATAATGATCGTAGACGTGGCTACCATCGCTGCAAAGCGCCAGTAAGACATTTGCATAGTTAGACCTCTTTAATGATTGCTGCTGGATCGGCGACTCAACGTGTTCGCGCAGCCCTGCTTAGAAGTGGCTTTCGAATGCTCTCCTAAAAACGGACAAGCCGAAGATGATGAGGTTTCGATTTTTTGAGAAGCTTACAAAAATGTAATCATCGACCGCTTTAAGACCGGCTTAAAGCGCTGCCAGCGCTGTACTACGCGTAATGTTCCCCTGAACTAATCAATCGCTAATAGCTTATAAGCAGACAATACCAACGTCGCGCTATGGACCACTGCGCGAAAGAGCGGGCCCACTAAGATGGCCTTCAAGCCTTGAGACCCGACTACTCGGCTTAGCAAGCCCAAAGAGTTATCGTGAGCAATAGAACACTCGGAGAGAACAATTCAGCACCCAGCATATGCCACGTTCTTGTCGAGTGTGACCGCAGGGTTAGTATTCGCACATTAGATGTGTGGCGGCTAAGACGGCTGGGTGTAGCTGGCTCCAAAACTGAGCGGCGAGGTTATTCTGTCCCAAGCCGCGCCTTTCGTGGCGCGCGGGACCTCACTCACTTTGAAACAACAGACCTTCGATTCGATCATGTTCTTCCGGTGTTGGCAGGGCAGATGAGTCAACATTGCCAATACTATTTGGCTGACCATTTTCTGGTGGGCCAACTTCAGGGTGGTAGGCGCCATCTGCGTCGAAAGCAACCCAGCCGTACAATTCTCGGATGACTTCGGAAGGATGGCCATCTTCCATTGCCACATACCAGTCCGCCAATCGGAAACGCTTACCGGCAAGCTTAGAAGTAGCCATTTCGGCTCGAACCAGCGCCAGATATAGCGGGTGCGGCAGTTCCTCTACGGCGCCGGTTTCGTCGAGCAAGAACATGAACGAGGCGTGCGACCGTTGCTCTGTAGAACCGGCTCGCTCCTCTTCCTCGCCTAAGGTAAAAACGGGAGCAAAACCGCCCCCCTCTGTTCTGAAGTTGGTCGTCTGGCCTTGGTAGACCCTGGCAGCGTTCCACTGCACCTCGCCAGCATAAGCGTAAGCGCGCAGATCAAACTTCATCGATCGTACCTGAGGGTCGGCGACGATTCTACGCTCGCCAGGAGCTACAAGGGACTGGGCCACGTAGTTTCCGCCAACGATTTCTTCCCAAACGCGCTTGGTGAGCTTGTCTCCTCGGTATGCACCGCGACTACCATACCCGCTGACAGGCTTGAAAAAGAGGCTACGGCGGTTTTGCCACAGGTGCTCTGCATTACCATGCCCGACAGGAACGGTAAGCGGGACGTATTGGGCCAATACGGTTCGGATTTGCTGATCAACGCCAATCTCTTCCAAAAAACGTGCGTTGGTTAGGTCAACCAACCTGCGTTTGTCGGCGTAAAGGGCATAGGCCTGAGGGTGTGGCGTTACCGTCACGACATCAGCCAAATAAGCGCTGCGCAGCGCGCTGCAATTGTCGCCTTCCAGATAGAAATCGGTGAGTCGGTTGTAGACGAGATCCACAGGCTTTCCGTCGACCAAGAGGGACTCGTTGTGAAAGGCCAGATCGGCTGGGTCTGCGATTAGGCAGTCGATTCCTGCTGACTCGAATAACCGCTGAAAAAGAAGGAACTCCGGATACAGGTATTGGGCTTGTGGGCTTTCATCCAAGATCACCACGCGCGTGAGCGGACGTGGCTCGCCGCTCGTAGACCATTCCTGGGCGAACATATCCAGAATCGAACGCTCGAAGCCGCCGGGTCCTTCCTGACCTGGCGAAAGCCCGACTACGCCGCTGCAACAACTACGCTGCGCGCGGGCGAGCAATACGTTTAGCATCGCTCCGCCCGCATTTGTGTTTATTTCGATGAGCCCAAGCTTGTCATCATCCAGATGGAAGTCGTAGCCAAAGAAGACGCCGCGCGCGCCCCGAGGATCGTGTCGGGCAATAGGAGGTGCAGAATCCAGAGCATGCTCACGCCAACCGGGCGAGCTCACGGTCTGCTCGATGGCCTGAATAACCTCATTAACCTGGCGCAGCCGCAAGGATGAAACAAAGACCGGTCGTGCTGCAAACACATGAGGGCAACGTGACTTCAATAGCTCCGACAGCTCTGAATTCCCAAGCTGTTCGGTCAATGAGTTTACGAGCGCAGCTTGATCTAGGCTTACGCAGAAGCACGCTTCGTTGAGCGCTGCGGCTGTCGTACCGCATTTTCTCGATGAGGACGCTTGCACGGGAACCTCCAGAACCAAACATACAGCTTCGAAAGTCTCGGCCTCTTTCGGTTCAGCCTGGCGTTTCTATGAGCGTAGGTCAGGGTCGTTGCTGGCACTCTGCCATTAACTAGACATAAGCTTTGGAAGCGTCATTGTGAAAGTCGTATGCCCCTCAGCTGATTCGCAAGCGATGCGCCCTTTGTGCGCTTCGACTATCGAACGAGTGATAGCCATGCCGAGGCCCGCATTCATGGTGGTTCCTTCGCGCCTTGCGGTGTCGACCCTATAGAATCGATCAAACACTCGGGCCTGAAGCTCGGCTGGAATCGTTGTGCCTCGGTTGGATATGGCTGTGCAAACCGAGCCACCGCTCTCGCTTATTTCAACGCTGATGGTGCTGCCTTCCTCTGCATATCGAACTGCGTTAGAGACTATGTTTGAGACGGCCCGTCTCAGCATCGATTTATCGCCATGTACCGATCCATCGCCTGAAAGCGCGATTTCTACCTTTTTGTCCTCGGCTGCAAGCTCGTAATATTCGATAACGCTCGCGGTAATCTCAGCCATGCTGGCATCTTCGGCATTGGGCGTAATCTTCCCGTTGTCCGCCTTGGCGAGGAATAGCATGTCATCGACCATCTTTGACATGCGCCTAAGTTCTTCGAGGGCGGAATACAAAATGTCTTTGTAGTCGGTATTCTCGCGGTCGCGCAAGAGCGCGACCTCCATTTGGGTAAGCATGCTGTTCAGCGGCGTTCTTAGCTCATGCGCGATATCCGCTGAGAAACCTGACAATCTGAGAAAAGAGTCGTCCAAGCGCGAAAGCATTTCGTTGAAGTTGTCTACGAGTTCATGCAGCTCGCCTGGCACCGACTCGGTTGGAATTCTGGTATCTAAGCAGTGGGCGGTTACTGTAGAAGAAGTCTTGGACAGTTCGTCTATTGGTTTTAAGCCTTTCCTGATCAGAACAACACCTAACGCGCCACTCAGAAGTGCACTAACGACAAGCGTATAAGCAAACCACTGCTGAATCATATCGAAGAAGTGGATTCGGTGCGTTACATCCAAAGCCAAATAGATAACAGTGTCCTGCCCTTCTACCCACCGATTTACTTTTCTGGTAATTCCGCTGTACTGGTGGCCACCGAAACTTACCGTCCAGCGTTCCTCTTGGATGTCTGTGACAAGAGGTAGCAAGCTCTCAGACAGATTGTGATGGGAGTAAACCGTCTTACCGTCTACTACAACCGCAGTCGCGAAGCCAAAGGAGTGCTCAATAACGGCATCGATCCTTGAAGCGGTCTCAGGCCCGAATGCTGAGCTGTTGAGTAGCGTACGCTCTACTGCAGCGGCCTTTTCATTAAGCACTTGTGCATCTTTGCGTTCGAAATGGAGCTGACAAAAATAATTAAAGCTGATTGCGGCCGCCAGCAGCACAACCGTAACCACGAGCATGAAAGCTATCGCCATTCTGCTCGTCAGTGACACTTTTCCCATCAGTACGGTCCTGGTTAGGCCATCAAGCACAAAAAAGCAGGTGGGGCACCCCCCACCTGCTTCGATCATTGTTACTCACACCCTCATATCCTATGCTGCGTCTGGATTTTCGCCATTTTGCGAGTGGTCGGCTTTGGCGGCCCCCATCATCTCACGACACTCTTTCATCATTCCACGCATGTCACCCATCATTTCCATATGCTTGTCGCCGCTCATCATGCCGGTTTCTGAATGGCTTTGGTCCGCTTTATCTGCCGCTGCGAAACTCAGTCCGCTCGCCAAGGTGATTGCGATTGCTGTAACGGTGATGGCCTTTCGCATGTTAAATCTCTAAGTTCAGTGGGTTATTCGCTTTTGCTTAACAAGGTGTTTTCGCCAACGTTGGGCTCCTTGGGCTTGTCGCACTTACCGCTAGACATATGCTTCATGCATACGACCATCATCAACAAGCAGGGCAAGAGAAAGAGCAGGCTTGGCAGCGTTGTTGCCAACGCCGCAGTGCTTTGGTTCAGTAGCATGTAGCCAACCACAGCTGCGGTTAACCCCGTTACGACCGGATTGCGCTGCAGTACGCTTTTAATCTTGGATATTATGCTGCTCATCTAACTATCCCTCGGATATTAAGCTTGGCAGATTAGCCATTGTTCACGCCAACTGGGGTGCTCAGGAACTCTACCGTATGGATCTTCCCGTCGGGGGTCTTGACCTTCATCTCATACGTCTGGACTTGGGCACTAGTTCTATAGTTTTGAATCATTCGAGTCGTGCCGGTCGCCCCTGCAGGTGCGATGCTCAGCACTTGACCCTCTTTGACAAGCTCCTTAAGGGTGGGCTTTGCTCCTGCCGAGTCATTTAAGCGATTCAGCGTACGTTCGCTTCCGCCTTCGGCCATTGCAAGCGAGGAAGCAACGGTCAGAATAAAAGGAACGATTACTTTGGTTATGCGGTTCATGGTTTGCACCTCTTGGTTAGTTGATGCCTGTAGATTAAAGGCTTGCTACTTACAAGAAGCTGTTGCCAAGGTTACAAAGCGGTAATCGCTTCATTCTCGTGTTGGTACGACCGCCGCGCCTGCGGCGGTCGCTTTCTGCTCTTTACTGCTTTTCGATGCGCGTAATGGTGGAATCCATACCTTTCGAGGAGAACTCGAATTCGACCTGGTCCCCTTCTTTCAGCGTTTGGAGCTGATCAGGCTTTGCTTTGAAGCCCATCGTCATCGACGGCCAGCCCAACGCTTCGACCGGGCCGTGGGCAATGGTGACGGTTCCGCTCTCGGTGTTTACTTTCTTGACCGTACCTGTGGCTGTAGCGGTCTGTCCCGCCGACTTCTGGTCCATTGGCATGTTCATGCCTTTGTGATCCATCGGCATGCCGTCCATTGGCTCCTTGTCGGCGGCATAGGCGACTGGCACCAGGAAGAGTGAGGCAAGGGTGATGTGCTTAATGTTCATGGATGTTCTCCAGTGGGGTTGGTTGCTTGCTGGGTGGTAACTCGCAATTGCCGGCGGCGCATCAGCAGGTAAGCTGCCGGCAGAACGAACAGGGAGAGCAAAGGGGCGGTGATCATCCCGCCCACCATGGGCGCGGCGATGCGGCTCATGATTTCGCTGCCGGTTCCGCTACCCCAGAGGATGGGCAGCAGACCGGCGATAATCACTGCTACGGTCATGGCCTTGGGGCGCACCCGCTGCACAGCGCCTTCGCGGATTGCGTCGAGCAGTACGCCTTCGCCATGGGCTCCAGCGTTAACCCGATCTGTCCATGCGTTCTTCAAATACAGCAGCATAATGACGCCGAACTCAGCAGAAACGCCTGCCAGTGCGATGAAACCGATTCCTGTCGCTACGGATAGGTTGTACCCGAGCAAATAGAGGAACCAGACGCCACCGGTTAGGGCGAATGGCAGCGTGGCCATGATCAGCAACGCCTCCCCAAAGCGCCCAAACGTGAGGTAGAGCAAGACAAAAATGATGAGCAAGGTAGCCGGCACGACGAGCTTCAGCTTCGCGTTAGCTCGCTCCATGAATTCGAATTGGCCGGAATAGCTGATGCTCATGCCGGATTCGAGCTGGACCCCTTTGCTGATCTTTTCCCTCAGATCGCCCACCACAGCCGCCATGTCGCGGCCACGAACATCGACGTAAACCCAGCCCGACAGCCTTGCGTTTTCGCTTTTAAGCATGGGCGGTCCGTCTGTCACCTGTACTTTGGCCACGGTCCCCAACGTGATCTGGCTGCCTTGCGGCGTGTAGATCGGTAGGTTGCGCAGATCGGATATCGAGTCGCGCCACTCGCGGCCATAGCGGAGGTTGATCGGATACCTGGCGAGCCCTTCCACGGTTTCACCAATGGTTTGACCACCGATGGCACCGGCCACGATCGATTGCACGTCCGCGATATTCAGGCCGTAGCGTGCGGCGGCGACACGATCGATATCCACATCGATATACCTGCCGCCGGTCAGTCTCTCAGCAAGTGCCGAACTGACCCCAGGCACCGTTTTGGCGATTTTTTCCACTGCCTGGGTGGCTTTGTCGATCTGTGCCAAGTCAGTGCCATACACTTTCACCCCGATCGGGCTCTTGATACCCGTCGCCAGCATATCGATACGGTTTCGAATCGGCGGGATCCACAGATTGGCTAATCCAGGTACCTGTACGGTGCGATCCAACTCCTCAACCAGCTTGTCAGGCGTCATCCCAGGGCGCCATTGATCCTTCGGCTTGAACTGAATGGTCGTCTCGAACATTTCCAGCGGGGCGGGATCTGTAGCGGTGTCGGCTCGACCAGCCTTACCGAACACGTGTGCAACTTCTGGAACCGTTTTTATGAGCCGGTCCGTCTGCTGCAGTAGCTCAGAAGCCTTCTGAGCGGAGAGGCCTGGAAGCGCAGTGGGCATATAAAGGAGGTCACCTTCATCCAGCGGGGGCAAGAACTCCCCACCAAGGCGAGAGGCCGGCCACAAGCCTGTCAGGAAGACCAGAACAGCCACCAGCAGAGTCATCTTGGGCCAGCGCAGTACCGCGTCCAGGGCCGGCTTGTAGATCCAGATGAGGCCACGGTTGAGTGGATTACGGTGTTCGTCAGGGATTTTGCCCCTGATCCAATACCCCATGAGCACCGGAACCAGCGTGACAGACAGGCCCGCGGCGGCTGCCATTGCATAGGTTTTGGTGAACGCCAGTGGACCGAACAGCCGGCCTTCCTGCGCCTCCAGGGTGAACACTGGTATGAACGACAGCGTGATGATCAGCAGGCTGAAGAACAGTGCCGGCCCCACTTCAACAGCCGCGTCAGTAATGACCTTCCAGTGCTCCTGGCCCTTCAAGGTGGAGTCAGGATGCCGCTTGTGCCAGGCCTCAATGTGCTTGTGGGCGTTTTCGATCATGACGATTGCTGCATCGACCATCGCTCCGATGGCGATCGCGATGCCACCCAACGACATGATGTTGGCGTTGATGCCTTGCCGCTGCATGATCACAAAAGCAATCAGGATGCCGATCGGCAACGACACGATGGCGACCAACGACGAGCGCAGATGCCACAGAAAAATCGCGCAAACCAACGCAACGACAATGAACTCCTCGATGAGCTTGTGCGTGAGGTTTTCAACGGCACTGTCGATCAGCTTGCTACGGTCGTACGTCGTGACGATTTCGACGCCTTGGGGCAGGCTCGCTTTCAGCTCATCCAGTTTGGTCTGAACGGCAGCGATGGTTTCCCGAGCGTTCTTGCCGCTCCGCAGGATCACCACGCCGCCGACTACCTCACCTTCACCGTCAAGCTCGCTGATGCCCCGGCGCATTTCCGGGCCGAGCTGGATATGCGCAACGTCCCCTAGCGTCACAGGCACGCCGCCGTCGAGACGCAAAGGAATGGCTCGAAAGTCTTTGAGTGTCTTGAGATACCCGGTCGCACGGACCATGAACTCGGTTTCTGCGAGTTCCAGAACACTCCCGCCGGTTTCACGGTTGGCTTCATCGATCGCCTTTGCAATCTGCTGCTGCGTCACGCCCCTGCTTGCCATGCGCACGGGATCCAGTACGACCTGATACTGCTTGACCATCCCGCCTATGGGCGCGACTTCCGCCACGTTGGGCAGTGTCTTGAGCTCATAGCGCAGGAACCAATCTTGCAAAGAGCGCAGCTGCGAGAGGTCATGTTTGCCCGTTCGGTCTACCAAAGCATATTGGTAGATCCAGCCGACACCTGTGGCGTCAGGGCCCAAAGCGGGTTTGGCGGCGGCGGGAAGCCGACTCTGCACCTGACTCAGGTACTCCAGCACCCGAGAACGGGCCCAATAGAGGTCGGTGCCGTCCTCAAACAGGACGTACACGTAGCTATCCCCGAAGAAGGAGTAGCCGCGGACCGTCTTTGCGCCGGGGACAGACAGCATGGTCGTCGTCAGTGGGTAGGTGACCTGATTCTCAACGATCCGGGGCGCCTGCCCGGGGTATGGCGTGCGGATGATGACCTGAACGTCGGAAAGGTCTGGCAATGCATCAACAGCGGTGTTTTTGACCGACCAGACACCCCAAGCCACCGCGAACACAGTAGCCAGCAGGATCAGAAAGCGGTTGGCCACTGACCAGCGAATTATGGCTGCGATCATCGCTGGCCCCCCAGCTTCTCGATGTGCTCAATGACCAGGCCCTCTTCGCTTTCACGCGCGCCGACACGGACGTGATCGCCGGTCTGCAACTTTGTTAGGAGCGATTGATCTGCAACCGGAAAGGACATTGTCATCCCAGGCATGTTCAGCGTCTTGAACGGCCCATGCGACAGGCCAACCATGCCATCTTCCAGGCTGACGATCGTACCTTCAGCCTCGTGCAGCGCAGGTTCTGTAGAAGTTGCAGGCTCCTCCAAACCCTGAGCGGTCAGCCCGCGTAGGCTCGCCTCTGAATCCAGGAGAAACTGACCGGACGCCACGACCTTCTGACCGGCTTCCAGCCCTTCAAGCACCTCTGTCTGGTCATCGAATTCCCGGCCTGTGCGAACCTCAATCGGGCGGTAACGGCCTTGATCCTCGGCCAGCATCACCAATGCGCGCCGACCGGTGCGAATGACCGCCTCGGACGGGATGACCAAGACATCTTCGACGTTGCGACTCAACGTCACCTCGGCCGTCATGCCGGGACGAAGCCGTTGTTGCGGATTAGGCAGTTCAACCCGGACGCGCACAGTACGGCTATCCAAGTTGGCTTGTGGTAGTACGGCCTGGATCGTCCCTTCCAGAACTTCACCTGCAAAGGCCGGGAGGCGCGCGTTGACCAGCTGCCCAGGCGCCACATTTGCAACCTGCGCCTCAGGCACCGCAACCTCTAACCATACCTTTTCCAGCCCATTAACACGTGCCAGAGACGCACCAGTGGATACGGTCATGCCCTCGCGAACGTCGAGGCTGTTCAGCACGCCGCCTATTGGACTCCTCACTGTCCAAACAGGGCGCGCTTTACCAGTTCGTTCTAGCTGCACTATGACTTCTGGCGGCATGCCAGCAAGGCGCAACCGCTGGCGAGCCGCTGCGAGCAGCTGGGGTTCGCCAATCCCTTTGAGCGCCAGGTACTCTTCCTGTGCGGCAACCCATTCGGGAACCAGCAGATCGGCTAACGGCGCGCCTTTTTCGATGACATCCTCCGGTGCTCGGTCGTAAACGCGCTCGACAAAGCCACCGGCACGCGCCTGCACAACCGCCACGTCTCGCTCGTCGAACATCAATGCGCCTGTCGCTTCGAGCGACTGGCTGATCGATTCACGCGTTACGGTTGCAAAGCGCACGCCGAGATTCTGCGTCACGCTCGGGTCGATACTGATCGATGCCCCGTCGCTTCCCTCATCTGCATAGCGTGGAATCAATTCCATATCCATGAATGGCGACTTGCCCGGCTTATCGAACTTTTGCTGGGGGACCATAGGGTCATACCAATAGAGCACTTCCTTGTCTTCTTCTGCAGGCGATTGTCCGAAGGCTGCGGTAGGCAGACCGATTAGCGCTGCAGCGCTAATCATCAGAGGCAGACTGAAGGCGAGTACCAGCCGCTTGTGTTGGAATGTCATGGTCGGGTATCTCCAAAGGCGAAATGCAGGCGGGCATTGCTCAACGATCGATCGCGGGCGACGTCAATACGCCGTAGCCGGGTCTCCACAAGCTGTCGTCGCGCTTCGATCACAGCGGTCAGCTCACCGCTTCCGGAGCGGTAATCGGCCATGGCAAGGCGGACCTTCTCTTCAGCGAGGGGTAGTAAGGTTTTGTCGAGGCGGATGAGTGCGCGGTCCAGACGCTGATACTCAGCGAGGTCAGTACTCAGCTCTTGGTTGTACAGGCGCAAGGTCGCTTGGCGCTGAGCCTCGATCTGGGCAAGGCGAGCTCGTTCGGCCGCGATCTTCGGATCCTGCCGAGAGCTGGTAAACAGCGGCAGGTCGAAGCTGACGCTGAGGTTCACCATGTCGCCGTACTCACGGCCACGTCGCAGGTAGTCGATCCCCCAACTCCAATCCGGTGTTTTCTCTGCGATGGCCTGGTGAACCTTTGCCTCCGCTTCACGAGTCATCGGGTCGAAGGCGAGTAACGCCGGGTGCCGGTTCAGGTTGTGCTGATAGTTATCAACGGCGGCAAGCCATTGCGGCCAGTCACCTGTAAGCGGCTGGCCTGCTAGCTCGCCTATCCAGCGCCGGAGGCCGGCCCGCGCAACAGCCTGGTTACGCAGCAGCTCATCCTCTTGTTCAGCCAGCAATGCTGCCTCTTGCCTCGGAAGTACGCTGTCTGCGGTTTGTCCGCTGCCGCCAGCAATGCGGGCCTGAACAGCCCGCGAAAGGAGCTGATTCTCGCTGTAAAGCTGCTTGAAAAGGCTTAGCTTCTGCTCGACCGCGAAGCTAGCGATCCATGCCTCGGCGGTTGCTTGGCGCACACCGAGACGTTCAACCGTTTGCTGGGCGTTTGCGAGCGCAACACTAGCCTGCGCGGCCTCGACACGAGCGCGCCTTTTCGCTCGGTTTGGCACATCTTGCATGACCCCAACCATTTGCATGGTCATGGCCTCTTGCTCCAACTGCCAGCGAGCGTCACCTTCGATGGGCACGCTTTGCAGTCCAAGCTTAAGTTTAGGGTCAGGAAGCTCGCCGGCAGGGATTGCAGCGCTGCGTGCGGCCACCAGGTTGGCGGCTTGCGCATGCAGCGAAGGCGCGTCTTGCTCGGCCACGCTCAGAGCTTGTTCTAAGGTCAAAGCGGACGCTAACCCTGGAAACGAGAGCGCGCCCATGATCAAGGCGGCCACGTACGGCGGCGCCCAATAAATACGGGGTTTCATTTGCGAAGGATTCCTGATCTTTCATGCGAGCCAAAGGCGCGCAGTAGCCGGCCCGAATGCTCACTCGGGCGGTTCCTATAATTTGATCGGAATTAGACGCGGGGTGGACGCCAGACGGCGTCTAAAAGGCTAGAGGGGATCAGGCCGTTATAGGGAGTGGTCACGGGTTTAGCAGCAGGCATCAGCTGGGCTTTTATTGAGACAAGCTGAAGGATACTTGCAGTTTTGCATTCTTGGCCCGTCTTGCAGACGGTCGCCGTTCCATGCTCATTCGCTTCACAGCACTCGTGTTCAGCACCGTCATCGGCGCCAACCATCGAAGCGTGGTCGGTCGTCATGGCGCCCACACCTTCCATATCGGACATCATGTGATGCCCGGACGATCCAACCGTCATGAGCATTTCCGCTATCCCATTGATCTGAAGCGCAAGCACTAGCAGCAGGATAAGGAAGGAGCGCATGTAGGACGTCATATTTCCAGCTTACGGGGCAATTCATGAGCAATCAATGAGGCAATCGGTCGCTTCGCAACCGAAGCCTAAGCCTAAGCCGACAGGCTTCAAACTACACGCGTTTGACGGAGCCGGAGTGCGTTGAACACAACCGATGCTGAGCTGAGGCTCATGGCCAGGGCAGCAATCATCGGAGACAGCAACAGTCCGAAGAACGGATAGAGCAGACCTGCGGCAATCGGGATGCTCAACCCGTTGTACATAAAGGCAAACAGAAGGTTCTGACGCATATTGCGAACCGTCGCCACCGAAAGCGTGCGCGCGCGCAGTATCCCCATCAGGTCACCTTTAACGAGCGTAACTTGGGCGCTGTTCATGGCGACGTCAGTGCCCGTGCCCATCGCTATGCCGACATCAGCCCTGGCGAGCGCCGGCGCATCATTTATTCCGTCGCCTGCCATGGCGACTACTTTACCTAGGGCTTGTAGCTTAACCACCAGCGCCTCCTTGTCCTGCGGCTTCACTTCGCCATGCACCTCATCGAGCGATAGCTCACGAGCCACCGCGCGGGCAGTGGTAAGCCCGTCGCCGGTGGCCATGATGACTTGCACGCCCTCCGCTTGGAGCCGCGCTACAGCTTCCTTGGAAGTCGGTTTGATTGGGTCCGATACGGCCAGCAAGCCGGCAAGTGCCCCATCAACAGCCAGGTACACAATGCTGGTACCGCTCTCGCGCATTTTTTCTGCCTGATATTTCAACGGCTCGACGCTCACACCCGCATCTTCCATAAGCGCGGTGTTGCCTAGCTGTAGCTGCTTGCCTTCCACCAGACCACGGACTCCGATCCCTGACCCTGACTCGAAGGTCTCTGGCTTCGCCAGCTGGAGACCTTCGCTTCTGGCATGGTCTACGATCGCGTGGGCTAGGGGATGCTCACTACCTTGATCCAAGCTGGCAGACAAACGGATGACTTCCTGCGAGTCAAACGGCGTGACGCCTATGGCCCGATCGAAGACAGGTCGGCCCTCGGTCAAGGTTCCTGTTTTATCGACAATCAGCGTGTCTACCTTACGGACATTTTCGATGGCGCCTGCGTCTCTGAAAAGCACTCCACTTCCAGCCGCTTTGCCTGTGGCAACCATGATCGACATAGGCGTTGCCAGGCCAAGTGCGCAAGGGCAAGCAATGATCAAAACCGCAACTGCATTGATCAGGCCGAATACCCAGCCCTGGTCAGGCCCGAACAGGCCCCATGCAAAGAATGTCAGCAAGGCGATACCGATGACCGTCAGCACGAAATAACCTGCAACCGTGTCTGCCATTCGCTGCATGGGTGCTTTGGAGCGTTGTGCATTCGCAACCATCTGGACGATTTGTGAAAGCATAGTCCCGGAGCCAACCCTGGTGGCTCGCATGACAAGCGAGCCGCTCGTGTTCATCGTCGCGCCGATAAGCGAATCGCCTGTCCGCTTCGTCACCGGAACCGGCTCGCCCGTTAGCATGGATTCATCGACGGCGCTCTCGCCCTCCAATACCTCTCCATCAACGGGTACCTTTTCACCAGGACGAACGCGCAGATGGTCGCCCTCATGAACATGTGTGAGCGGGATGTCCTCCTCTGAACCATCTTTGGCGATACGGCGAGCGGTTTTAGGTGATAAGCCAAGCAGGGACTTAATTGCCGAGGACGTCTGCGAGCGGGCCTTCAATTCCAGCAACTGGCCCAGCAGAGTCAATGAAATGATCACCGCGGCGGCTTCGTAATAAACGCCTATCCGGCCGCCTACTGTGAATGACTCTGGAAACATGCTCGGTAAGAGGGTTGCTACGACGCTGTAAATATAGGCAGCCCCCGTGCCAAGCCCGATCAAGGTCCACATGTTTGGGCTGCGATGTTTGACCGAGGCGAGACCGCGCGCGAAAAATGGCCAGCCTGCCCACAAGACAACCGGGGTCGTGAGGGCCAGTTCAACCCAGTTCTGGCTAGCCCCGTGAAACAGCGGTATCGCATGTCCCGCCATTGCCAACAGGGTTACTGCTACGGTCAGGGGCAGAGACCACCAGAATCGCTTCGAGAAGTCCTTGAGTTCGGGATTCTCCTCCTCGTCGAGTTCAGGGATCAGAGGTTCCAATGACATCCCACAGATAGGGCAATCACCTGGACCCATTTGGCGGATCTCAGGGTGCATCGGGCAGGTGTACTCTGTCGTTGCATCACCGGCGGGTGGTTTCTGTGCGGGTGGGGTAGATGCCCGAGAGGAGGTTCCATGAGCCTGCGGTGCAGCGAGATATCGAGCAGGGTCGGAACGAAACTTGGTCTGGCAACCCTGGCTGCAGAAGCGGTAAGTGCTTCCCTGATAATGCTCTTGATGCTCGCTATCCTCTTCCACCTTCATCCCGCAGACGGGGTCTGTGAGTGCTGCAGTACCTTTCGTTTGGTCGGGCTGGTGATGGCACTGCTGAGAGGACATACGGGGCACCTTATGGATTGGTTAGCGACGAACTTGGCCTATTGCAGGGACATTTGCGGTTTTTCAATGCTTGCAGCGTCTGACAGCCAATATATGCAAAGCGTCCTGACCAAAGGCTGAAGTAACCATTACATTTCTGTCAGGTTCTCTGGTATGTCAGGTCGTATGTATGTTGAAGCGAGCTGCTGGAAAAGTAGCTCGCGCAGATACCGCCTGCTGGCCTAGCCTATGCCTCCATTGTTCGATGCTCGGCCGCTTCATTTTGATGAATACCGAACCGTGCAAAAGCCTAAGCGCAGGTACTCTGCTTTTGAATACGCCTTTGGCAGAGTGGGATACGCCGTACGCTCTAATGAAGCCATAGGAACTCCTTTTCTGAGGAGTCAGAAAAGATAGTCCACGATCAGAGGCTGTGCGGTCGATTTGGTAAATTCTCTTGGCATCAACACGTTACGTGCGAAGTGAGTGAATTTTACTTATATCTCGGCATGACCCCTTACTCGGATCGCCCAGATATCTCTCAGTCGGAGCGGGATTTTCTGCCCGACCAATTTCCCTTTGTTCCAGGGCTGACGGCTCCAGGTAGCGATGATGTTCATGGCAAGTCCTCCACGTGTGGGAGGACAAGGATGGCTAGCCAGAGCAATGGTCGCTAACCGGCCAGAAGCTGACGTTCAAATTCGTCTAATAATTGCGTGTCAGTCATTACCGCCGGGCTGCGCCGGCAGATGGTTTGCGTGGCTAGGTGTTGTCAGGTAGGTTCGATCGAATCAGTGGGTCGAATAACAAGGGCAGCTATGGACTTCGCTAAGGCTTACAAGCAGTGCAGAAAATCGATGGCGCTGGGGCGAGGAATAAAAGCAGTAGAAGCTTGCTTACATCGAGGGAAGCATGAGTTTGATAGTTTGCAGGAAGCGAAGCTGAGCTGTTTTCGGGATATTCGCGGATATAAAATTGTTTCATCTGGTGAGTGTGCATTTTTTCCAAGAGATCTTTCGGAAATCAAAGTGGGCTCTGGGCTAGCTTGGTACAGAGATACGTTTGCGACTACTGAGATAGTACTCCCCCCATATCATAGCTTTGGATTTCTATCTGAATACGGCGGAAAAATCTCGAAAAGCAACAGTGAAGAGGAAAGGTACGCTCACGCGAATAATATGCTGTTGGAAATGTACACGCCCCCACGAATGGCCGACCTGATTTGTGGGGCATGGTCTCAGCGCATCACTTTTGCTCAGTATCAAGAACAGCTGATTGAGGCTGTAAAGGCATACTGTCTGGGTCTGTACGGCGTGGCAATTGTTGGAATTCTGCCTTGCATAGAAGGGTTCCTAAGAGAGCTTGGAAAGCACGTCTCTCTTCCAGTTAAGGATGCCGTGAATATAGAGACGCTTCTAAAGGTTTTTCATCGAATAAAGCAAGGTGAGTTGAAACGACTGGTCGCAGGTTATGATTGGTATCCAGACAAGGAATTAACGATAAACTATTTAAGTCGATATCATGAGCGAGTGCAGATGCTGGAGAGCATGGAAATGTACTTCCGTGGGTGTTTTTACGGTCATACAGAGTCGTTACCATCGCACTTTGTTTTAAATCGGCATGGGATTGCGCATGGATTCTTTAAAGGCTACGCAACACCGAGTAATTTCTTGCGGCTTTTTAATTTAATTAGCTTATTGTCGTTTGCAGCCATTCTTGTCGAAGGGCGCGGTAGCATGTTACAGCCGGGAGTTACCACTGATTCCGAAGCATTGGCATTGAATTTTACTAAATGCCTATTATCCCGACGATACGTTCAGCCGAATGCTCAATCGATTCTTCCATCCCCTATTATTTTGGGCTAGCCCTATACTCCACGGCACGCCCGCCGGCCGCGCATCGGGCAAGGATTCGGCCGGGCAAGGTGGTATTCAGATTTGCAGTCAGGTAGCGTCGCGCTCTTCCAAGGGAGGGGCGAGCGATGTGGACAAAGCATTACCGAGTGATGCGATCTGAGTTGGCCAAGTGCGAAAAAGCCAGGTCCGAACTGGAGAAGATGCACCCGCCCCACACCGTCCAACCGGAACAGGATGGACAGCTTCAGGACTATATTCAGAAGTCGGACAGTCTGTACGAATGGCGGCTGCTGATCTTGACCGAGTACTGGATGATAGAGGCAGACCGCCTCGGTGTCCCACTGCCTGATCGCGATGACAGGACTTTCTGGGGGCGAGTCGAATTTGATAGCGACCCGCGGGAGCCCAGGTATCTCACAGATGCTGGCATTCGCATTGTCAGGGCAGACATCCGCGAGGAGCGTAGGCAGCGCCGCGAGCCGGTAACCTTCTGGAGTAGCATCATGATTGGGGTAGTCGGCGCCCTGACCGGCCTAGCATCTGTCATACCGAACTGGTGGGCAGACTAGGGCGGCTATTGGCCGGTTAGCGACGGCCTGGCTTCGACCGTCGCTATGCATGGTCAAACCTCGGTCTGTTCCGCCATCTCTAGGGCATCATCGACCTCAATCCCCAGATATCGAACGGTGCTCTCCAGCTTCGTATGGCCGAGCAACAGTTGAACTGCCCGCAGGTTCTTCGTCCTGCGATAGATCAGCGATGCCTTCGTACGTCTTATTGTGTGAATGCCATACAGGGCTGGATCAGGGCCAATGGCTTTCACCCAACCTTTGACGATACGAGCGTATTGACGAGTGGATAGATGGTCTGAGATATGCAGCCGGCTCGGAAAAAGGCAATCCTCGCTGCGGGGCTGGGCATGATGTATGGCGATGTGCCGTTCCCTAAGATCAAATGGATTTTCCAGAATCTCAACAAAGCCGAGGTCCTGCTGACCTTCAATGTCGATTTTTTGGTTACGTATCTAGCCGACCGCCAAGCGAACCGGAAAGCCATTGCAAATATCGGCTTGGATCAGCATGTGCCATGGGACATGCTTAAACAGCTGAAGGCGCATCAGCCACGGAGCTGGCAATACCTGATCCAGCGCTATCTGTCCGAGGGGATCAAGCAGGAAAGCGGTGCCCAGTACATGACCGTCTTCTTCATTCGTCCGGCCGGCAGCAACCCGATGGCCTATTGGTTTATCCATCTGGCGAACAACTACCGCGCTAACGATGTGATGAAGAAGATCCACTGGAAATACGGCAACAACTTTTCCCATATGCTGTCGCCTTCCAGCTTTTTCAGCTACGACGCCAATCGGGATATCGCCGTGACAGGTCAGCACGATTTGCTGTTGGATGAGCATTATTTCGACGATGCTACCAATGACCGCATCCGAGGAGAACTTTCGGAGCTCTTGCCCAAACAGGTCTACGAGGTAGAACGGCAACCTTTTTTGGGCCTGATGAGCGGATTGACCAACTACACCATGGCTGACGAGCTTCGCGTAAAGCAGGCACTCGACATTGCTGTCGCGACCGGTGATCTGCTGGCGGTCGACAAGAACGGCAAAACAAGGCGTCGAAAAGGCACAAGCATCAAGTCGACAGATATCCTGATAGCGCCCCCGCAAAGACCCATCTTCTTCGTGCCACCTCTGAAGAAATCCAGTTCAGAAAACTGAGAGGGGCGGCATCGCTCTTCGGGTGGGCGGTTCGCCTCCAACGGTAGAGGTACCGGCATGATACAAGCAGTAGTTTTCGATGTGTTTGGCACGCTTCTCCAGATAGGTGAGCGCCGCCATCCTTTCCGCCAACTGATGCAGAACCTGCGGCTTCAGGGCAAAACACCAAGGCCGGATGACGCACGGACTCTGATGACTCGAAATCTGGGCTTGGCTGGAGCTGCCGATTATTTCGGTGCGCAGTTGAGCAACTCTGAGTTAGCTAGCCTTGAAAGCGACCTTTTCACCGAGCTGGCCAGCGTTCGCCTTTTCGATGATGCGTTGGAGTCGCTAAATCAGCTAAAGGACGCCGGCCTGAATCTCGCGTTGTGCTCCAATCTCGCAGCCCCATATGCGATTCCGGCCAAACTGTTACTGCCGTCGTTCGATGTTTACGGATGGAGCTTTGAGGTTGGGACAATAAAGCCTGAGCCCGCAATCTATCGTCAGATGATCGAACAGCTTGGCTGCGAAGCCTCCGCTATCGCAATGATCGGTGACACGTTGCAAGCCGATATGCTTGGTCCAATTGGGCAAGGCATGCGGGGCTACCACCTACAGCGTGAAGGAAAAGCCGATCAGTGCGGCTTCGTCTCGCTGATGGACTTTGCAGCCCACGTTCTGCAATACCCACCATCCGCCAACGGCTAAAGCGGCGTCGCCAGTTTTAGCTGACGCCGCTAGACCCGGATGGCTTACAGGCATGAAGACACCCTTTTTCTGTAACGGGAGCTCCTTCAACCCTTGAGCGCCAGAATACGCCGAGCGCCGTTGAGAACGATGAATCCCACGACGGTACCGATAATCAGGTCTGGGTAGTTGGACCCAGTCCAAGCGACGAGCGCTCCGGCGACTATGACGCCCATGTTGATGACCACATCATTGGCGGAGAATATCCAGCTCGCTTTCATGTGAGCACCACCTTCCCGGTGTTTGGAAATCAGCAGCAAACAACCCGTGTTGGCGAGCAATGCCAGGAACGCGACGGCCATCATTATCAGCGACTCGGGCTCGCTGCCGAATATAAAGCGTCTGATCACCTCTACGAGCACGCCGAGGGCCAAAATCAGCTGGAGCACACCAGCAAGGTGTGCAGCACGCACCTGCAGATTGACGCTGCGCCCAACCGCATAAAGGGCCAGGCCGTACACTGCCGCGTCAGCGAACATGTCGAGCGAATCGGCAATCAGACCCGCGGACCTGGCAATCAGGCCAGCAGTCATCTCTACCACGAACATGAAGGCGTTGATGCCTAACAGTAAACGTAGGGAGCGGGATTCCTGTGTAGAGTTCGCCGGATTCTCGGCGGCTTTGATCATCTCAGGGTCTGCCGCGACAGTTTTCTGAAGAGTGGCGCCTAGCCCTAACGTCGCCAGCTTTTTGGTTATGGGCTCAACGGCACTGTCATGCATGACATCTAACCGACGGTCCGACAGATCAAAAGTCAGCTTCCGAACTCCGTCCAAACCATTCAGCGCCAAGCGGATCATTCGCTCTTCTGATGGACAATCCATCTTGGGCACGGCGTAAACACTGACCCATTGCCCCGTCGTATCGGAAGGGTTTTGCATATCGGCATCAGCGGCTGGTGTCGCATCGCAGCCGCAGGGACCATCGGACTTGCTCATGATACGGCTCCACTTGAAATCGAAGATGGGATCATTAAAAGCCTTATAGCTACTATAAGGTCAATAACGCAGAGCCGATGAGGATTCACACGATGCGCATTGGTCAGTTAGCAAGGCTAATAGGGATTGATACACAGACGATCCGCTTCTATGAGCAGCAGGGCTTGTTGCCACCGCCTGATCGCCAGGCGAACGGCTATCGTGTCTACACCGAGAAGCATGGCGAGCGGCTAGCTTTCATCCGGCGCTGCCGAATCTTGAATCTGTCACTTCCAGAGATTCACGCACTCCAAAGCTACCAGGATGACCCTCGCCAGCCTTGTACGGCCGTCAATGCCTTACTCGATGATCACATTTCTCAAGTCAGATCCCAGATAACCGCTCTGCAATCACTCGAACGACAACTCGTTTCACTGCGGGCTAATTGCAACGATGGGCGGGAAGTTGAGGCTTGCGGCATTCTCGCCGGAATTAGCGAGGACGCATGCATTAAATGAACGGCGTTGGGGCTTGCGGGCCTGGTTACCCGGCCAACGCGCATGCCCTCGAAATGGTTGTTTGTCCCTGTGGTTTTTGCCCCTTCGTAGTGATGGCTGTCTCCGTGCGGTATCACTTTGAGTCAGGCCTGCCGAGGAAACGTGAGTTCAAACGTGGTCCGACCGTCTTTGCTGGCGACGGCCACGTGGCCTTTGTGGAGGTTCATCACTGAGCGGACAATCGCTAGCCCCAATCCTGCCCCGCGAGGTTGTATGCCGTTAACGCGGTAAAAGCGGTCGAACAGATGTGGGAGATGATCCGATTCGATAGTCGCGCCATGATTGGTGACAGCCAGCGAGACGATGTCTACGTCCTCCTCAAGGATCTTAAGTTCGACCGTACTGCCAGTATTTGAATGCCGCAGCGCGTTGGATAGCAGGTTGGAAATGGCCCGCTGGACCATAAGTCGATTTCCCAAAATCATGGCATCGCCCGTTACTGTCGTAGCGACTCCCGCTTCTTCGGCAAGGACTTCGAAGTATTCACATACGCGCCTCGCCTCGCTTCCTAAAGATAATTGTTCGAGCTTCAGTGCTGGGCTGGCGTGGCTGGCCTGGGCGAGAAACAGCATGTCTGACACGATTCGATCCATGCGTTCGAGTTCTTCAACCGACGACTCGATCACCTCCCGATAATGCTCCTTGCTTCGCTCACGCACCAAAGTCACCTGCGCCTTGCCTATCAGGTTGTTCAGCGGAGTTTTTAACTCATGAGCCACATCGTCCGAGAATTGTGACAGTTGCTGAACGCCGTCATCGAGTCGATGAAGCATTACGTTGAGGCTGTGCGCCAATGCCTGGAGCTCTTGCGGAAGCCGATCGGTGCGGATTCGAGGTGATAGATCCTGTGTAGATACCTTAGTCGCCAAGGCCCGGAACTTGCGAAGCGGCCGCAAGCCATTTTGGGCGATTAGCCATCCAGCCAATCCGATCAATATCAGTAGCATCGGCACGGTCACTAAGGCCGAGCGCAGGAATGCAGCCACCAGCCGTTGATCGGCACTGCGATCTTGCGAAAGTAAAAGCGTCATTGGAGCCAGTCCCGGGACTTGGATTTGCTTGCGCCCGGTTAGCATCTGCACGCCATCTTTCGTTGTCCAGCCAAGATAGTCGCCGTCCCTGCTCACGAGATCCAGCTGCTGCGGCGCATTGGCGAATCGGCCGATACTGAAAATGGGTGATTTCGCTGTATCGCCGATGACCGTAATCGAAAGGTTGTCATGGCCGAGTACGGTATCGCTCAATGCGTGTTGCCAGGAGCGGCCCATACGGGCTTTGGTGTCTTCGAGGAGTCCATGATCGATCTGAGAGAGCTTGGCCGTCACTTCCTCCTGGGCGCGCAGTTCCAGTTGGCGCACCAGTACCCAGTAGCTCAGTGCAATCAGCAGCGCGACCAAAGCGGCGCCGGTCAGTGTGATTTGAAGCGCGAGACGCGATGCGAGGCTGAGTGGCTTCAAGGCCGCGCCTCCAGCACGTAGCCCACACCCCGGATGGTGTGTATCAGGCGATCGCCGAAGGGTTCGTCCACTTTCATCCGCAGGCGACGAATCGCAACATCCACCACATTGGTATCGCAGTCGAAATTGATGTCCCACACCATGGCAGTTATTTCCGTACGCGTGAGGACTTCGCCAGTCCGGCGCATGAGCAGATGCAATAACGCAAATTCTTTGCTGGTGAGGTCGATACGCTGACCGCTCCGGTAAGCCCTATGCCGGGCCGGGTCCAGTTCGAGGTCGGCTACACGCAGGTTGCTCGGAAGTGTGACTGCCTCGCCTCGCCGCAACAGTGTCCGGATACGGGCAAGCAGCTCGGGGAACTGGAACGGCTTGACCAGATAGTCGTCGGCGCCCGATTCCAAGCCGCGGACTTTTTGCTCTAAGCGGCCATTGGCAGTCAGCATGATGACGCGTGTCTGCTTACGCCGCCTGATGAGTTCGAGAACCTCCCACCCATCCATGGTTGGCAGATTCACATCTAGCAGCACGATGTCATAGTCGTTCTGCAGTGCCAGGTGAAACCCATCGAGGCCATCACTTACGCAATCGACCAAGTAACCACATTCGATAAGACCCTGCTGCAAGTATTCCGCAGCTTTGATCTCGTCTTCGACAACCAGGATGCGCATGTTTTGAGGTAACTCGGCAAGGAGGTGCGCGGTAAGCGGAACCAAAAAAATCCATGTAGTAACTAGGTCAAGACGAAAGCGGCTTGGCTCTAGCGTGAAAGGCAGAGGCGAAAAGATCTGCCCAGGGAAGCGGGAAGCACTTTAACGCGGTAAAAGCCCTGTGAGGGCTATCTTGCGAATTTGTAATCTACCGGTCATTTGGTTGACCCGCAGCGCGAGCGGGTGCACCAAACGAAAAAAGGCGCCCTGATGGGCGCCTGAAACACATCTTCAAACCAAGGGAGCAAAACTAAAGAAGATGTGGTGTTGCTCATGGTGTTTCACAAGATCGAGAGAGGGTACTCGGCGATGAATCGGACCTCATCGAGGTCGGACTCGAAAGCAGTCGCCCGCGTGGTAGCCTGGCGCACCCGCAGAGACAAATCCTTGAGAGAGCCAGTCTGTACAACGTAGCGGGCTTCGACGTCGCGTTCCCAGCGGTTCTGTCCCGTCAGCGGCGCACCGTTATCGTCTTGGCGCATGTACACCTCGTTCGCGTTGCTGTAATCGGCGCCCCAACCGCGGGCGTAGCGGGTCATGAAAGTAAGCCCGGGTATGCCGTACTCCGCCATGTTCAGGTCGTAGCGCAGCATCCAGGACTGCTCTTTAGGTGAGTTGAAATCACTGTACTGAATGGAGTTGTTCAGGTAGATCGAGTCCGCCTGGCGCAAGTAGTCAAAGTCGTTGTTACCGTTGTTTCGCTGATACGACGCCGTGACGGTGTGCGCGCCGAAGGCGACACCCAGGCTGGAGCTCCAGATGTTGTTGTTGAACTCGCCCAGCAACTCACGGCCTTCGTCGGTTGCCTTGTAATAGTTGAAGCTGGCCAGCAGCGCGACGATATCGGAGAGCGGATAGGTGGCCGACGCACCGAAGTAATGCTGGTTCCAGGCATCTTTGAGGCGGCTGGTGTACAGGCTAAGACTGATATTTTCATTCACGCTGTAGTCACCGCCTGCGTAGCCGAGCCAAGGCGCGTCTACGCCCCCGCCGTAGAAGGTGACGAAGTCTTCGTTCATGTTACTGGTGTTGGGCTGGCTCATCGCGTGCAAGCGGCCTCCCTGAAGGGTGAGGTCGTCCAGCGAGTTGTTCACAACGGTGACACCCTTGAAAGACTCCGGCAGCAGCCGAGAGTCGCCGAAGTGCACGACAGGTGTAGTGGGAAATACATCGCCGGCCTTGATCTCGGTGTCCAGCAAGCGTGCTTTCACCGCGCCCCCCACCCGTGTGAAGTCATCCTCAGGATCGCCAGCGCTGTCGTGGGGAAGCAGGTCGATGCTGCCGCCCACACCGGAGCGCCCCGAACCGGAGTCGAGCTTGAGGCCGAGCATGGCGAAAGCGTCGAAGCCAATCCCTACCGAGCCTTGGGTATATCCGGACTCGAAGAAGGCCATCAATCCGTGGGCCCATTCCTCGGAGTAGCCATTGCCGGCGGCACTCTCACCGTCGCGAAAATCCCGATTGAAATAGAAGTTGCGATTTATCAGCGATAGCGTGCTGCCTTCGATGAAGCCCTCGGCTGTTTCCGATTGGGCAAAGACCGGGGCGCTGCCCAATGCCAGTGAAAGGGCTGTCAGCGAAAAAACGGCCTTTTTGCTCATGATGATGCTCCTTATGTACGGCAGGTCAGTGCTCGAATGACGCCTTTCGCCTTTTTGTTTTTAGCGCTTGGCCATGTTCTTCCCCTAGAGATGACGGCAGGATTAGCGGCAAATGACTATTTTGTAATCTGAGGAAGCCCAATCGCGCACTCCTTCGATTACAGATTTGTAATGTTGCGGTCACCAGGTCGTTATCCACACTTATTTAAAGTCACCACCCCATAGCCATCAGCTATCTCGCCGGCTTGGCAAGGCTGATAAAAACGCTTTCGTGTATTTGTCTACTAAATTCAGGGCGAATCACTATCGCAGTAGAGGCGCATGTGTTTCGCGTCTTGGCGGGGGTAGTTCTTATGATTGGATTCGACATCTAAACCAGGAAGTCATCGTTTTGCCTTGGATGAGAAAAATAGTTTTGCTGATGTTGCTAGCCTTGTTCCCATTGCAATCATCATGGGCAGTTGTTAGCACGAGCTGCAGTCATGAGGATGGTTCGGCAGCAAATCATCTTGGACATCACGAACATCCGCACGAGTCTCTGGGTACTGACGAGGAAGGATCGTCAAAAGCCGCAAAAAAAATCAGTCTGGATGGAGACTGTGTCTTTCATGGCGACCATATCAAGCCGCTTATAACGAAAGGGATCTGTCCTGGTTCGGTATTATCAATGAGCTTGAAACCGTTTCCTTCTGCTAGCTACGCATCGGCTGAAGCGGGGCGTCCTGAGAAACCTAATTGGCGCATCGGTGCAAAACCGGTGGGACGCCAAAGTAACCAGTAAGCGCCATTTATCTGTATCTGACGTCTCACCGAACCTTCCCTTTTTTTAGGAGATTTCGGTGCGAAAAGCTCTTTTCTCGCTGGGGTTGACGACGTTGTCGTGCAATCTCGCCTTTGCGCAACCCTTAGAGTTGCCGACCTTCACACAGACCTTACCTGTCGGTGTGTCAAATACATTCCCCGTTGAGTCTGTCGAATCCATAAGCTTTCTACGCGCCTTGGAACTCGCTAGCTCTGCAAGCCCTGAACTGGCTGTTGCAAGACGTGAGCTGGCTGCTTCTCGCGCATTAATTAGCCAAGCCGGAGCACGTCCGAATCCAATATTGTCCGCTAGCCAGGAGGGAATCCGGGGCGATGCCCCGGAGACCACGCTTGAACTGAGCCAAGAAATAGAGCTGGGTGGTAAACGTTCGGCTCGTATTGAGGCGGCGCAACGAGCCTTGGACGTAGCAGCTGCTGACCTACAGGACGCCCAAGCTCGACTGAGGGGGGCAGTGATGGGCGCGTACTACGATGTGCTTACTGCTCAAGAACGGCTGGACCTCGCTCAGGCTGCTTCAAAGCTTGCGAAGCAAGCAGTGAACGTGGCCAATCGACGTGTGAGGGCCGGCATGGTTTCTCCCGTAGAGGAAACCCGGGCGCGGGTTGCGGCTACTGGAGTGCAAGTAGAGCTTGCCCAGGCCACAGCTGAACTCGAAGCTGCGCGCACTCGGCTGGCGGCCAACTGGGGAAATCCACAGCCACGCTTTGAGCGAGTAAAAGAGCCGGCAGAGGCAGTGCCTCCTCTTCCCGAGCTAGCTGAGCTTTATAGCCGTTTGAACGATTCCGCCCAACTAACCCGCGCGCGTCGGGAGGCTGAAAGACGTCGGGCTGCGTTAAAGCTGGAAAGGACGAATCGCTTTTCTAACGTGACGGTTAGCGTAGGTGCCCAACGCTCAGATGAATATAACGGCACGCTGGGATTGGTGAGTATCTCGATGCCCCTGCCGTTGTTTGATCGAAACCAAGGCAACATCGGAGCAGCGCAGGAACGGGCCTACCAGGCGCAGGACGAGCTCAACGCCGTCCATATACGCCTGAAAAGCGAACTTTCCCAAGCGCACATGCGGCTGCGCACTGCTCGCCAGCAGTTTGAACTGTTGCGCAACGATATGCTCCCCAGTGCCCAAAGCGCTTATGAAGCTGCCAGCAAGGGGTTCGAACTTGGAAAATTCACGTTCCTTGACGTACTGGATGCTCAACGCACGCTTTTCCAAGCCCGATCTCAGTACCTGTCTGCGCTATCACAAGCTAACCAGGCGGCGGCAGAAATCTCGCGAATTGTCGGAGATGGGTCGGCCGTTATCACCTCGGCCACTCAGCCATAGGAATCCATATGAAAAGTAAATCGAATACATCTTCCTTGGCTGGTCACAAGAAGCAGATTTTTTGGATCGTCGTCATATTAAGCGTGGCACTTATGCTTGGCGGATTGCTTCTTCGCAGTAGTCCAGCTGTGCCCGATGCGGGCGACGCACATAGCGAGCATGGTGACGAATCGGAGCATGAGGATGAAGGGCATTCGGATGAGGATGCAGAAGCCGAAGGAGATCATGGCCATGATGAAGGAGGCGCCGATAGCGATCACGAGGTCGGTGCGGCAGAGAAAGATGAGCATGAAGATGAGCCCGAGGGAGCGGAGCATACTGAAACAGCAGAGGTAGAACTCTCAGAGACACAAATCCTAGCCGCCGGCATCTCACTGGCAACTGCTCAGCCCGCAAAGATAAAAAGCGCAATTGAGCTGCCTGGCGAAATTACATTCAACCAAGACCGCACAGCGCAAGTTGTGCCTCGTCTCTCAGGTGTCGTTGAAGCGGTCAAAGTCGATTTGGGCGAACAGGTGAAACAGGGGCAAGTACTTGCTGTGATCGCGAGTACAGACCTGTCGGAACGTAGAAGCGAGTTCTACGCGGCGCAAAAACGTCTTGCATTGGCTCAAAAAACCTATCGACGCGAAAAGGAGCTATGGGAAGAGCGTATTTCTGCGGAACAGGATTATTTACAGGCACAACAGGCTTTACGGGAAGCAGAGCTGACTGTTGCGAATGCAAACGCACAGCTACAAGCGCTTGGCAGTGATGCTGGCAAGCCAGACGCATTGAGCCGCTACGAACTCAGGGCGCCGTTCGATGGGATGATCGTTGAGAAGGACATCACGCTCGGTGAGTCAGTCAATACCGATGACCAGATATTCATCATTTCCGATCTCTCCACCGTGTGGGCAGATATCAGCGTTCCTGCCAATGCACTCAGCGCGGTACGAGTAGGCAGCAATGCCGTTATCGAGGCCACAGCATTCGAGTCCAGTGCCAATGGAACCGTTTCTTATGTCGGCTCACTTGTTGGTCAGCAAAGCCGCGCCGCTACCGCCCGGGTCACACTTCCCAACCCTGAAGGGGTTTGGCGCCCCGGCCTGTTCGTCAAAGTGCAGGTAGGCGCTGGCGAAGCATCCGTGCCAGTCGCAGTAAGTCCTGATGCGATCCACACATTGGAAGAAAAGCCGGTGGTGTTTGTACGGACCGACCATGGCTTTGCTGCTCAGCCAATCGTGAGTGGCCGCAGCGATAGTGACGCGGTCGAAATCAAGGAAGGCCTCCAGCCCGGAGCGCGCTATGCCTTGGATAACAGCTTCATCATCAAGTCCGAGCTTGGCAAAGCCAGCGCCTCGCATGCTCACTGATACGGAGTTATAGAATCGTGTTCGAACGTATCATTCGTTTTTCTATCGAGCATCGCTGGTTGGTTATGCTAGCCGTGCTTGGCATGGCAGCGTTAGGAGCTTACAGCTACCAAAAGCTGCCTATCGATGCTGTCCCGGATATCACCAACGTACAGGTGCAAATCAACACTGCGGCGCCAGGTTATTCCCCGCTGGAAGTGGAGCAGCGTATTACCTACCCGCTCGAGACGGTAATGGCTGGGCTGCCCAAGCTCGAGCAGACACGATCCTTGTCTCGATATGGACTTTCTCAGATCACAGTTATTTTTGAGGAAGGCACTGACATCTATTTTGCCCGCCAACTTGTGAACGAGCGCCTGGGAGGGGCCAAAGATCAGCTCCCAGATGGCGTCACTCCAACACTTGGCCCTATTTCCACTGGGCTTGGCGAAATCTATTTTTGGACGGTTGAAGCTGAGGAAGGTGCCACCAAATCGGACGGTACGCCGTATACCCCTGCTGACTTGCGTGAGATTCAAGATTGGATCATCAAACCGCAAGTCCGAAATGTACCTGGTGTTACTGAGATCAATACGATCGGAGGATATGCAAAGGAATATCAGATCGCCCCCAACCCAGACACTTTGCGGTCGTTTGGACTAACACTACAAGATTTGATCGAGGCGGTTGAGCAAAACAATAACAATCTAGGTGCCGGATATATTGAAAAGCGCGGCGAGCAGTATCTTGTTCGCGCTCCAGGACAAATGCAGTCTGTGGAGGACATCCGCGATACCCTTATTAGCAACGTTGACGGTACCCCAGTGCGTATCCGCGACGTTGCGACGGTCGAGGTTGGAAAGGAGCTCCGCACTGGCGCAGCCACCGAGAATGGCCGCGAAGTGGTACTAGGTACGGCCTTCATGCTTATCGGTGAAAATAGCCGAGTAGTTTCAAGGGCTGTCGACGACAAGATGAAAGAGATAAACCTTTCGCTTCCGGAAGGCGTAAAGGCAATTACTGTCTACGATCGAACTGTACTCGTAGACAAAGCTATATCCACCGTTAAGAAGAACCTCACTGAGGGTGCCATTCTTGTTGTGGTTATACTTTTTCTCTTCTTAGGCAATATCCGGGCGGCGATCCTAACCGCGCTTGTGATACCGCTTTCTATGCTCTTCACGTTCACCGGCATGGTAGCCAATCAGGTCAGCGCCAACCTGATGAGCCTAGGCGCATTGGATTTCGGCATCATTATCGATGGAGCCGTGGTGATTGTTGAGAACTGCGTGCGTCGACTTGCACACGCTCAGTCCCATCACGGACGGGCATTAACACTGTCCGAACGGCTTCATGAAGTATTCGCTGCGGCAAAGGAAGTGCGTCGGCCTCTATTGTATGGGCAGCTGATCATTATGATCGTGTATCTGCCGATATTCGCCCTTACAGGGGTAGAAGGTAAGATGTTCACGCCCATGGCGTTTACCGTAGTGACAGCGCTATTCGGGGCGATAATCCTTTCGGTGACGTTCGTCCCGGCGGCCGTTGCGCTCTTTATCGGTAAGCGGGTTACGGAAAAGGAAAACTTTCTAATCCGCAATGCTAAACGGGCCTACGCACCTGCGCTCGATGCGGTAATGGCCAACAAGCCAGCAGTGCTCACCTTTGCGGTAGTTGTAGTCATACTTTCTGGCGTCGTAGGGTCACGTATGGGCAGTGAATTCGTGCCTAGCCTCAACGAGGGAGACTTCGCTATCCAAGCCCTTCGTGTACCAGCTACCAGTCTTAGTCAGTCTGTAGAGATGCAGCAGCAGCTGGAGCGAAAGCTTATGGATGAGTTTCCGGAGATTGAACGCATATTTGCGCGAACTGGCACTGCGGAAGTGGCATCGGATGCTATGCCTCCAAATATCTCTGACGGGTACGTCATGCTGAAGCCACAAGAACAGTGGCCGGATCCAGGCAAGTCGCGTAATCAGCTCTTAAGCGAGGTGCAAGCATCCGCCGCTGAGTTGCCGGGCAATAACTACGAGTTTTCCCAGCCGATTCAGCTGCGTTTCAACGAGCTGATTTCCGGAGTTCGTGCCGCGGTAGCCGTGAAAATCTATGGTGATGACATGGACGTTCTTAACAGCACGGCGGCGGAAGTATCCGAGGTGCTAGGACAAGTACCAGGCGCTTCAGAGGTTACGGTCGAGCAGACGACTGGCCTTCCCATGCTCACGATTGATATCGATCGCGATCAGATCGCACGATACGGCCTGAGTCTAGATACCGTCCAGCAAGCGGTTGCAGTAGCTATCGGTGGCCGAGAGGCAGGCACCTTGTTTCAAGGAGATCGGCGTTTCGATATCGTGGTTCGTTTACCGGACGAGATACGCAGCGATCTCGCCGCAATTGAGCGGCTTCCAATTGCCCTTCCAAGGGAATTAAACAGCACCATAAGTTATATCCCCCTCGGCGAGGTGGCCACCCTGGATTTGGCCCCCGGTCCGAATCAGATCAGTAGAGAAGAAGGGAAACGGCGAATTGTCGTCAGTGCAAACGTCCGTGGTCGTGACATTGGATCATTCGTATCTGAGGCAGAACAGAAAATCCAGGCCCAGGTAGATATCCCGGCAGGTTATTGGATCGACTGGGGCGGTACCTTTGAGCAGCTTGAATCGGCAACGAAGCGGCTGCAGATTGTCGTCCCCGTGGCGCTGCTCCTGGTCTTCATTCTGCTTTTCATGATGTTCAACAATGTCAAAGACGGTTTGTTGGTCTTTACAGGGATTCCATTTGCGCTCACCGGAGGCATTGTTGCGCTGTGGCTCAGAGATATCCCATTGTCCATTTCAGCAGGTGTTGGCTTTATTGCTCTGTCAGGCGTCGCCGTTCTAAATGGCCTGGTAATGATCTCCTTCATCCGTAGCCTACGGGAGCAAGGTTTACCTCTGGACACTGCGATCCGCGAAGGTGCCCTTACCCGGCTACGACCGGTATTGATGACAGCCTTAGTGGCTTCACTCGGGTTCGTTCCAATGGCCTTGAATGTGGGTACCGGTGCAGAGGTACAACGTCCCCTTGCGACGGTGGTGATCGGGGGGATTCTCTCCTCAACGGTGCTAACGCTATTAGTTTTGCCGTTGCTCTACCAGATGGCTCATCGACGCGAAGACGAATTGGAGGAGCAAGAAATCGCGTTGGCCGCTGACAGAACAAGCTAGAGATTGGATGGCGGCACACAACGCCCCGTTCTTGCTAGCTAGCGAGAACGGGGCGCGTTAATTATCGGAGCGCAGTTTCATTAGCGGCGCAGCGGACAGCACAGCCTTTGTGGCGCAGTCTGATGCATCTAAGCGGTAAATAAAAAATTGCTCAGCGCTTAGTGCGTATGACTTTCGCTACATACGCGTCCTTGACCTGATGGCTTTCACCCACGGTGAGCTGACGAAGGATTATGCAAACAGCGACTGACCTGCCCCGGTCGGCAGCAAAGGGCGATAGCTACGACAAAGCCCTGGCTGGAACGATCAGCGGGCTGTGCAAGGCCGAGCTGACACCGTCAATCATGGGCGAACCGTGAGGCCTTTGAGATAGCGACCCAGACATGGGTGCGCTGTACGCCACAGCGTCTGTTCAGCTCACTCGGACATGATCCTTGCGAAGGCTAATAACAACAGATCAGGCAATGGCGGCCTGACTTAAACGAAACGGCTTATATAAATTCCGGGCGATTCGCTGGTAGCGATGTTGCGGGCAAGTTATGGAAACAAAAAAGCGCCCCGAAGGGCGCTTAGAGTGCAACTGCTTCCAAAGGAGATTGGAAGCTGCAGGAGGCGAATATCGTTCAGATATGAAGCGGTTAGTCAGCTTTGGTTTCTTTCTTGCTTTCCGTATTGTTCTGATCTTGGCGGGTATCCTTAATCTGTAATTCGTCTATTTTTCGTTTGGCGGATTCGGTTCCGTGAATTCGTTTTTGATCTGCTCGGAATTTTTCATTAAATTTAATTGAGCGGTCGTAACCATCTTCTGCATAAGACAATGCGGAGCCGCAGATTACCAAACCAACAACAATAGCTTTCAACAGATTCATAGGGCAGTCCTCGCTAAATTCAAAGGTGGCTTGCTGAGCTTTCTCGCTGAGCCCTGCAGGTTCGAATGAATTTTGCGTGATTGAAGTTAACAGCAGCATGAGCCAAGCATTACATTATTGAAATGTAATGCTTCCATTGCGCGGTGACATGAGCGCCTTGCTTCGTCATGTCAGCACCGAGGCGCACCAATCTGCAAGGGCCTATCCTACGAAAAGAATGATTGGAAGATTACAATTTTGTCATCTTCGGATTGACGCCGCATCATCTATCATTAGCGAGCAACGTCGTTTAACGTTTGAGAGGGATCGGCCAGTTATCGGCAAGTTTCAGACGATAATGCACGAACTCGCTTGAGAGTGGTCGCATTTCTGTCAGTGTGGTTTGGAAGGCCAGATGGTATTGGTGCTAGTATTATCTATTACTTTTTTGGGCTCCCTATCCTTGTCTTATGTTATTTAAGGACGGTTAAAAACCAATGGCTCACGAACATAACCATAACACCGAAGCCATAGGCGATAAGCGTTTAATCGCTGCCATTGGCGTTAATACTGTGCTAACTCTGGCACAAGTTGTTGGAGGAATACTTTCTGGCAGTTTATCGCTCATAGCTGACGCGCTACATAACTTGAGCGATGCCGCATCACTGGTTATTGCGCTCATCGCACGTAAAATCGGTCGCAAACCGCCAGATGCTTTTAAAACCTTCGGCTACCGACGCAGTGAAACCATAGCGGCTTTGATTAACTTGGTCACGCTGATTATCGTTGGTCTCTACCTCATCTACGAAGCTATAGGTCGGTTTTTTGCCCCACAGCCCATTGAAGGATGGACAGTGGTCGTGGTGGCGGGAATAGCCTTGATTGTAGATGTCGTCACGGCCTTGCTCACCTACACAATGTCTAAGAATAGCATGAATATAAAGGCGGCATTCTTGCACAATGTGTCGGATGCGCTGGCCTCCGTCGGTGTTATTATTGCCGGAACATTAATCCTTCTGTATGACTGGTATTGGACAGATACTGTACTGACGCTGATGATTGCTGGTTACGTGCTATGGCAGGGCTTTAGCATGCTACCTAAAACCATTCACTTGTTAATGGAGGGCGCACCAGAAGGAGTTTCCATCACTGATATAATCAATGTCATGGAGCAAGTGGACGACGTTGTGAGTGTTCACCACGTACATGTCTGGGAAATTGCCGAACATTCAACTGCATTGGAAGCTCACGTTGTCATCAAGAAGGCTAGCCTGCCCGAAATTGAACGAGTGAAGACTGATTTAAAACGTGTACTTCATGAGCGATTCAAAGTCAGCCACTCGACACTTGAAATGGAGCTAGACGGCAGTGTTTGTATCGACACCAGGCAGGCCGACAGTCATCGCAGCGAAGCATAAGCCTGCTTTGCGCTCACCGCTGTTGCTAGACAGTTATCTCGATATCAACGGAGTGAACTTGCGACATCACTCGTTGGCGCTATGTCTTCGACCAGAGACATGCTAGCGGCATGTGGCCAAAGCAGCTCGTCACGAGGAGATCAGGCTAGGTCGTGGCACCTTCGGCAGGCTGCCGCGACGAGCAAGCCCCGCCAGTCGCTACCGCCGCGGACGCTCAGAGCCAGCGGCGGACTCGTGCACGGTAGCGGGCAAATGATTCGCCGAACAATGTTTCCAGCGCCCACTCTTCGGCTGGGATCTGGAAACGGTTCATGTACAGCACGAAAGCAACTACGCCAAGCAGGGTTAGAGGCGAGGCCAAGACCAGCGCCCAAGCCGCCAGGATAATGGCAAAGCCTAAGTACATGGGGTTGCGGCTGTACCGGTAGATGCCAGCCTCCACTAATGCAGAAGCCTGCTGCGGCTGCAATGGATTAACCGTAGTACGCGCGCGGCGAAACGACAGGACGCCGGCGAGGCACACGCCGAGCCCCAGGAGCAGTATTGGCAAAGCGAAGGTCAGGCGCGCGGTCCATGCCAGTTCGAAACCCGGCAATTTGGTTCCCGACAAACCCATCAGCACAGCGATCAGGCCGGCCACGAGCAGCGGTGGCACGCGGTTTTCCAGCGCGCTCATAGTGTCATTCTCGTGCCTTGGCCACTTCGCTGTTCACCAACTGGCGCAGCGGCTCCGGGCCAAACTCGCTGAGCGCACGACCATTGACAAAAAAAGTCGGCGTGCCACGAACCCCAACGGCTTTAACGTCCTGCATGTCCGTTTCCAGCACGGCGTTGACGCCAGGCGTATGCATGTCCTGGCGGGCCTGTTCCAAGTTCAAACCGACGCGCTCTGCAGCAGCCCATGCCTGCGTTACCTTGGGGTCGTCGTGCCAACCGGGTTGGGCTTCCAGCACAGCCCCCAACACTTGTTCATGGAGATTTTGCTTACGCGCCGCCTCCAGCATTCGCGCCACCTCTTCGGAGCCTTGATGGAACAGTACATAGCGCAGCACCAAACGCACGTCTTCCGGGTTCTCGGCGAGGATCTGCTTCACATAGGGGTGGAAGGCGCGGCATGCCTCGCAGGAAGGGTCAAAGAATTCGACGATGGTCACTGGCGCTTGCGCCGGGCCGAACACTGGTGAGTGGAAGCGAACCAACTGGCCGCCGTTCTGTTTGGGTTGTGTCGCGGTCTCTTGGGCTGTCGAACCGGGAGCCTGGGCCTGTTGAGGCGATTGCGAGGGGGAATAGAAGAATGCGGCGGCAGCAAAGACGGCCAGGATCACGACACTGACGATCAGGACCACGGAACGGCGATTCATGGGGTGGTTCTCCGACGGATGATTATGAGCAGGATGGCGATAAGGATAAAAGCGAACAAGGCGAGTGCCGGCAGGGGCACCACGCCGAAGAGGGTCATTCCGGCGCCTGAGCAGGATGGACCAGTGGCCGTGCAGGGCTGGATCGGCTGTGGAATCAGCCCTGCATAGAGCAGCGTGTGAACAAATGCCAGTGCCGCACCGATAGCGGTCAGCGGCAGGGCATAGTGCCAGACGGTGAAATCCGAGCGGTAGCAGGCGATGGCCAGGATCACCGCCAGCGGAAACATGAAGGCACGCTGGAACCAGCACAACACGCAGGGTGCCTGGCCCATCACCTCACCAATGAACAGCGCGGACAGGGTCGATACCAGTGCGACCAGCCAGGTTAGCAGCAGCAGGTTCCAGGGCATGCCTGAAGGTTGAGGATTCATTGCGGTTAACTCCTGGCGATGGCGAGCACTTGCCTCAGACCCGCCATCCAGTTATTTCGAAACATCATGCATCCTCTTATCGGCAGGACTTGTTAGGACCGTTGCGGACTTCGCCCAACGGCAAAGCGAAAAGCAACCAGCCTCAACGCTGGGTTAAATCCGATGCCAGTGGGAGAATGTCGCCCTTGCGCAACAAGGGAAGATATCAGATGTCGCGGGACTGGCTGGAAGAACACCAGATAGCATTTTATTTCGCGGCGGTGGTGGCCGCTGCCATTGCAGGCCTGAGCTCTGCGCAATTCACCGGACTGACGGCCATGGCCATCACACCGGCGATTGCCGTGCTGATGTATGCCATGTTTCTGCAGATTCCTTTTTTGGAGCTGCGAGAAGCTTTTGCCAACCGCCGCTTCGTCGGTGCCTTGTTGCTGGCCAACTTCCTATTGGTGCCATTGATGGTGTGGCTGGTGACGTGGCCGCTCTCATCGAACAAGGCCTTGTTGGTCGGCGCGCTGCTTGTCCTGCTGACGCCTTGTATCGATTACGTGGTGGTCTTCACCCACCTGGGCAAAGGGGACTCTCGTCTGGTGCTCGCGGCGACGCCATTGCTGCTGTTGCTCCAGCTTCTGCTGCTGCCCCTCTACTTGCGGCTAATCCTTGGCCCCGAAGCCGGCACAGTGATCGAGCTGTGGCCCTTCGCAGAAGCCTTCCTGTTACTGATCGTCCTACCCTTGGTAGCGGCTGTGCTCACCGAATTTGGCGGACGCCGATCTCTGCTGCTTCGCGCATGGAGCGCAGGTTGGGCCTGGCTGCCAGTGCCTGCAATGGCCCTGGTTCTAATCGTGGTGGTGGGTTCGCAGATCGCGGCTGTCGTGTACCAACTCGACATCCTGGCGCCGTTGCTTCCGGTATACGGAGCGTTTCTACTACTCGCTCCGGCCCTCGGCGTACTCAGCTCCCGGCTATTTGGCTTGGAGGCTTCTGCCGCACGGGCAGTGGCCTTTAGCTCAGGCACTCGCAACTCGCTTGTAGTGCTTCCCCTGGCCCTAGCGCTCCCGGAGTCCATTCGCGCGCTGGCCGCGGCGGCTGTGATTACTCAGACACTCGTAGAACTGATTGGTGAATTGATCTACTTACGGGCGATTCCAGCCATGGTCAGAAACAGTTGAGCCTCGTCGAAATCGGCGAGAGCGCTCATGCCTCGTGCTGTGGAGCAAGATTGATCAGCGGCGCAATGATGAGCTGAGCGGAGCGCGCCCAAGAAACCAGTGCCTCAAGATCCATCTGTAGAGATTGGGCTTCTGTCCAGATACAAGCACTCTCGGCAGGCACCGTAAGAGCGATGCCCTCAACTATCGTCAGAGCCATCGCATGCAATCTCAGTAGCTCGTCGCGAATGGAGGTGATTCCACCCAGTTCCACCAAGCAGACGTCCAAGCGATCAACCAGCCGGAGCAGTTGAGAGGTGTCGAAGCTGTCGCGCAGGTTTTCCAACGCCACGGCGTCCACTTCGCCGTACGGTGTAAGGCGGAAGGATGCGGGAGGAATGTTGATCATGGCGTTTTCTCGGTATCTAGCTGGCTAGGTCTGATCACCCGCAGCGAGCCGGCAGCTTGTTGGAACACCGAGTCCTTGATCCAGGGCTCCGGTGGCCGGTTTAGCTTGAGGTTGAATTCGCCGAAGCGCTTGAGGTTGCTGGTCAGGTAGAGTGGTTGGGCCCCCTTCAGCATACATAGCGGAACTGGTGTAGACGACTAGCCCTGAGCTAGGCCTTGGGCTTTCAAGCAGCTCCAATGATCGGCACTGAAGTGCTAGGGAGCGGATTACTTCTAAAATTCTGGCTAACACGCTCACACTTAAAAACGCTTCTGGATATGCTGGAAAAAGGCAAGCCAAGCAGGCGAAAAATTGACACTAACTACTTTCAATACAATGGTTATTTCTTGGGATATAACTCTTCTAAAGATAATGCCGGTAAATACGGATTTGAAGAAAGCCCTGCTGAAATCAAGCAAAAAGTGAAAGAGCTTTTACTAATCTAGCTCGGTCGAACAAACTAGGTCTATTGCTCGTTGAGTGATCGTCTCTGAGCATTTTAACTGCTGCCGTTGCTGGCAGCCATGAGTCAAAAATTGCACTCAACGACAGGCAGCTTTTGGCCGACAGGTGCCTGTCGTCACCGGCTGCAATCGGCCGAGGCTGTGTAAAAACGTTTTCGAGCGCGACAGGTACTCAAAACCGGACTGGAAATCGCGCATCTGGGCGAAATCCACATCTGCTGAGGTGCCGAAAAATTTCAGATTTCACGTAGACGCGCGCACTTCAATTTTGACGAAGCGTTTTTACACACTCTGGGCCAAAAGCAGGCATTAGATGTGACCACGGCACTCGAGGTGATTCAAAACTGCTCTAGACGTTCGTCTTCAGCTGATAGCCATATGGACAGCACACACCACCCAAGGTACGGTTCATTTGCCATGGTAATACGCCATTATCAAGCGATGCCTAGAGGGATTTAGAGTGCACGTTAAAGCCATCAAGCTGATCAACTTCAAAAAATTTCGCGACGAACTTCTAGAATTCAACGACGACGTCAATATTTTCGTCGGCGACAACAATGCTGGTAAAAGCACAATCTTGGAAGCGTTAGAAATTGTGCTCAATTACAATCATCGTGGACGGCCCTTCAACGGCGAGTTCTCCCCTGATCTTTTCAATCAGGATGCCGTCACGCGGTTTCTCGCCTCTGACTTGAGCTCCAAGCACCTGCCCAGCCTTATCATCGAAGCCTACATTGACGGTGTGCCTGAGTACCGAGGCTCGAACAACAGCCTCAAGGCTGACGCCCAGGGCGTCTTGGTACAAGCCTGTTTCGACCCGTCGTTGGAGGCCGTATACGAGAGCCACCTGCTGACCAAGCCGAACATCACCAGCATTCCGATCGAATTCTATAAGGTGGAATGGCTCGATTTCGGTTGGAATCCGATAAAACCGATCGCTAAGAAGTTTAAGGCGCTGTACATCGACCCCACACGTATCCACCCAACCATGGGGAAGAACCAGTACATTTCGAGCATTCTCAACACCGCATTGGCGAAGGAAGAGCTCGTCAAGCTGACCCTCAATTATCGTGAAAACCTGCAGGTGTTTAACAACTCCGGGGAGGTCAGGACGGTCAATGCCAGCCTTGATGCGGGTCACCTTATCACCGATAGCAAGCTCACCATTGCAGCAAGTACGTTACCTGCGGGCTCCATCCAGACCGGCCTACAGCTTGAGGTCGATGATGTGCCTTTTCACCTCATCGGCAAGGGTGAACAGAGCAATGTGCAGATTAAACTGGCCATTCAGAACAAATCCCACGACATCGATCTGGTGATGATGGAAGAGCCCGAAAATCATCTATCTCACACCAATCTGAACAAGCTTGTGCACTACATCGAAACCCAGCGAGGAGACAAGCAGCTGTTCCTGACCACCCACAGCTCGTATGTGTTGAACAAGCTGAGTATCGACAAAATTTGCCTTGTGCAGTCAGGGTACAAAAGGCTGCACACGCTAGACGCTAAAGTGGTGAAGACCCTCAAGCGTCTTCCTGGCTACGACACCTTGCGGGTGGCACTGTCGGGCAAGGTCATCCTGGTCGAGGGGCCGTCGGACGAACTGGTGCTCAAGAAAATCTACCAACGAAAACACAACCGACTGCCTGAGCAGGACGGGATAGATATCATCGTGGTACGCGGTGTAGGTTTCAAGACGTTCATCGAAGTCGGTAAAGAGATCGGCACCAAGATCCATGTGCTCAGGGATAATGACGGCGACTATAACGGTAACGTTGTACAAGGACGTCTGGAATACGCTGCGTTTCCTAACATCAAGCTGTACTCGTCGATGAACGACGCCGAATTTTCGCTTGAGCCAGCGATGATTTATGCCAACGCAGTTGACATTAAAACCCTTGACGCTTTCGCAAAGGAAGTCTTGTCGACGGAAACCTTCAATATCTACAACGCAGAGGTCTCTCTGGAGGATCGAAGGGAAAATTTGATCCGTTGGTTCAAGAGCGTAAAGGGCAACGGTAAAGGCGCTCGCAAGGTCGACTCTGCGGTCAAACTGTTCGATGGCGCACTGGACTTCAAGTACCCAGCCTTTCTAGACGAGGTGCTCGATTTTGCCTAACGAACTCTGGGTCGCAGGCGCCGGATCAGGGAAAACGCACAAGATCATTACTGAAGCCATTGAGACCATCAAGGCTGGTGGACGTGTGCTTGTAGTCACCTATACAACCAATAATCAGGCAGAGTTGCGCTCTCGTTTTGTTGAGTTGTACGGTGCTAGCAGTGAGCACTTCGTCGTCAAGGGGCTGTTCTCTTTTTACCTGGAAGATATGGTGCGTCCCTATCAGAGCGAGGTATTTCCAGATCGGATCACGACTATCTCGTTCACTGAGAACAACCCTCACTTAATATCAGGTACAACCTACTACATTGAAGGCAGAGCTGAAAAATCGGAAGATGGCACGATCAATCCACTGCATTACCTGACGCCCTGCAAAACAAAGGCGTACTCCGGGTTTTTGGCAAAGCTTGCGACCCTCATTGCGAAACTATCCAAAAATGCCCCTGCCAAGCGGTTGAAGGAGATTTATCAAAGGGTCTATTTTGATGAAGTGCAGGATTTGGTCGGTTGGGACTACGACGTGATCAAATCACTCAACAAGGTCATGGTCGACTCGATCTGTTGTGTGGGCGACTTTCGACAGACAATCTACACAACGACGTTCGGCCATAAGGCTCCGCAGACGCCTCAACAGAAGGTCGATTACTTCGTCGGGAAAATGAAGTTCGAAAAGCATTCGATGCCGAAGAATCGCAGGTGCATACAAGAAATCTGCGACCTCTCCGACACGATCCACCTGGGGCTGTATGACAAGACGGTAACAGGTGTCGAGAAAGTGCCAGACGAAATATCGCATCACCATGGCACCTTCATAGTGAAACAATCTCAGGTGAGCGATTACTTGGCAGCGTTTCAGCCTCAAGTACTGCGCTGGTCGTCCACCACCGGCACTGGATACCTACCGGGTAACCTTATCTGTTATACGTTCGGTTCCTGCAAAGGCTTAGGCTTTGATCGAGTGCTTGTGATCCCGTCAGATAAACATCTGAAGTTCATTGGCGGAAATGCCAAAGTGTTCGACAAGGATAAGACGGAGGAGTCGCGAAACAAGCTATACGTCGCGATTACCCGCGCGCGCTATAGCCTGGCCTTCCTCGTCGAGGATAAGAAGGTGAAAGGGCTCCCTTACCCCATATGGGATGGCTCTGGCGCGCTCAATGCAGTGATCGAAAAGTGAGGCGGAGAGGCTGACGACTCATGTTGAGTGACGAGAAGCCGCCTCTCCCCGCGGACATTTCAGGAGCAATACCATGACGATGGCCCATGAGCGCACCCGTAGCGTTGTTCAAACACGGGACTTCCTACAGGAGCTGGCTAGGGACACGAGCCTTCCTGAAAACGTACGGTACCAAGCAAATAATCTACTTCGGCATTACCCGACAGCAGAAGCCGTCTGGTTGGCTGGTCGAGTGGAAGAGCGATCCAAGCAAGAGCTTTCCCTATTGGCCGACAAGCATGGACCTCTACATCCGGTGTTAGTCAGCTGGCTGTTAAATGATCCGATGTTTTCGGATCACGGAGCCAGCTGAGCCGGGGCGCAACACTGGCAAGAGGATCCCCCTCGTCAGGTGTTCAAGGGGCAGATGCTGGCTGTGGCCTTGATGTCCATCATGCCGTTTAAATAGGCCCCGTTTATCTCTGAGCGGCCCGAAGGGAGCCGTGCACTGGGCGTGATTGACATACCGCCGTGCCGTAACAGCTTCCCTCGTATCTATAATTGGTGGCTCAGCTAGGAGCCATCATGAGTTTGTTGCCGATTGAATCTGTTTTGCCCGCTTTAAGAGATGCCTTGTCTGCACGTAATGAAGTTGTACTTGAGGCAGCGCCGGGGGCAGGCAAAACAACGCGAGTACCAATAGCGCTGCTGGAAGAGCCTTGGCTGGCCGACCAGACTATTGTCATGCTCGAACCACGTCGACTAGCTGCCAGAGCCGCAGCTGAGCGACTGGCGAGCGAGCTGGGAGAAAGCGTTGGGCAAACAGTCGGCTATCGAATTCGCTTGGAGAGTAAGGTCGGACCACAGACTCGAATTGAAGTAGTGACTGAAGGCATTCTTACTCGTCGGCTTCAAGACGATCCTGCCCTAGATGGCGTTGGGCTGCTCATATTTGATGAGTATCATCTGCGTAGTCTCGATGCCGATCTGGCGTTGGCCTTGTGTCTCAACGGCCGTGAGTTGTTGCGCGACGAACCGCCGCTGAAGGTGCTGCTGATGTCCGCCACGCTGGAAGGCGAGCGCCTGTCGCGCCTGCTGGACGAGGCGCCTGTGGTACGCAGCGAAGGTCGCATGTATCCGGTGGAGCAGCGTTGGGGGCGGCCGAGTCAGATCGGCGAGGCGCTCGAACCCCGGGTGGTACAGACCATGCTCCAGGCCCTGGCCGATGAACCTGGCAGCCTGCTGGTGTTCCTCCCCGGCCAGGCGGAGATTCGCCGCGTCGCCGAGCAGTTGGCCGAGCGCCTCGCTGGCCGGTCAGAGATCCTGCTCTGCCCGCTGCACGGCGAACTGGAGCTGAGCGCCCAGCGTGCGGCCATCGAACCGGCGCCGGACGGCAAGCGCAAGGTGGTGCTGGCGACCAACATCGCCGAGACCAGCCTGACCATCGAAGGCGTGCGGGTGGTGGTCGATGCCGGCTTGGCACGCGTGCCGCGGTTCGATCCTGGTAGTGGCATGACCCGCCTGGAAACCCGTCGCATCTCACGCGCCTCGGCGACGCAGCGGGCCGGCCGCGCCGGACGTCTGGAGCCAGGGGCCTGCTATCGGTTGTGGTCGGAAGATCAGCATGCGCAATTGGCGGCTTATTGCGACGCGGAAATTCTTCAGGCGGACCTGGCTGGAGTAGCGTTGCAACTGGCGCGCTGGGGCGTCGAGCTGGATGAGCTCGCCTGGCTGGATGCGCCGCCTGTGGCGGCTTATGGGCAGGCGCAGGATCTGCTGCAGCGCCTCGGCGCACTCAGCCGTAACGCTCGCGGCGGTTGGCAGCTGACCGCTCACGGCCAAGCCATGGCTGAATTGCCGGCGCATCCGCGCATCGCCCATATGTTGCTGCGCGGGCAGGCGCTGGGGCTTGGTCCGCTGGCGGCCGATCTCGCTGCATTGCTGGTAGAGCGCGATATCCAGCGCGGCGGCCAGCGCGACAGCGGCAGCGATATCTCCACCCGCCTCGGAATGCTCGCCGGAAGCGCGGGGCGGCATGCCGGCGCGCAGCGGGTGCGTCAGCTGGCCCGGCAGTTTCGTGGTCTGTTGCGCGGGCCGGCGGGCGATGTTTCGAGTGATGCGGATGACCCGCGCTGGCAGGGTGCGCTGCTGGCCTTCGCCTATCCTGATCGAATCGCCCGCCAGCGCCGCGAGGGCGGTGGCGAGTACCGTCTGGCCAACGGGCGGGCGGCGGTGTTTGGCGAGCCGGATGCGCTGATGAAGGAGCCTTGGCTGGTGATCGCCGAACTGGGCAGTCATCAAGGTCAGCGCGAAGAGCGCATCTATCGCGCCGCGGCACTGGATCCGACGCTGTTCGACGAGGTGCTGGCCGAGCAGGTCGGCCAACACGACGCGCTGGAATGGGACGAACGCGAAGGCGTGCTGCGTGCCGAACGGCAGCGGCGGATCGGCGAACTAGTACTCAGCCGTGAACCCTTGCCGGGGCTGGATGATGAAGCGCGCAGCCGTGCCCTGCTTGGATTGGTCCGCCGCAAGGGGCTGGAGTTGCTGCCCTGGACGCCCGAGCTTCGTCAATGGCAGGCGCGCATCGCCTTGCTTCGGCAAATCGATCTGGATGCCGGTGCAGCCAGCCAATGGCCGGACGTCAGCGACGCCGCATTGCTCGATCGCCTGGAGGATTGGCTGCTGCCGTATCTGGGCAAAGTGTCACGGCTGTCCCATTTCGCGCAGCTGGACTTAAAAGAGATGCTAGCCACGTTGCTGCCGTGGCCGTTGCCGCAGCGGCTCGATGAATTAGCGCCGGTCGCCATCGCCGTGCCTTCCGGCTCGCGGGTGCGGCTCGATTACAGCGAATCGCCGCCGGTATTAGCGGTGCGTCTGCAGGAGTTGTTCGGCTTGGCCGCCACGCCGCGCATCGCCGGCGGGCGGCAGGCAGTGAAGCTGCATCTGCTATCGCCAGCGCGCCGGCCGGTGCAGGTGACGCAGGACTTGGCGAGCTTCTGGGCCAACACCTATGGCGAGGTGAAAAAAGATCTGAAGGGGCGCTATCCCAAGCACTATTGGCCGGACGATCCGCTGGTCGCCGAGCCCACGGCGCGCGCCAAACCGCGTGGAGCGTAAAAAAGCAGCTTCCCTTATTCCCCCGGCAGGCTTAGATCCTCGCCTGCAGCCGCCATCTCGGCGTAGGCGCGATCCAGTGCATCGAGGACCGCTTGACTGTCGCTCAGCCGACGCGACGCGATGAAGCGGATCGGGACCTTATGGACGTTCACATAAGGCAGCGCTTGTATGCCGAGTTGCTGCAGTGTCTGGTTCACCGGAATCTGATAATCGAGCAGGTAGTCGGCGCGGCGGTGCTGCAGCATTTCAAGTGCCGAAGCATGGCTGCTGGTGCGATGAAGACGAATGCCCAGCTGCGGGTCGTGCAGCATCTGGTTCACCACCGGCCAGTAGTTGTAGCCACCGATGATGATGACGCCACGTTTGCGCAGGCTCTCGGGCACCTTTGGCGGTGGTGTGTCCGACCGGTGATAGAGGTTGAGGCTGATCTGCGCCAGGGTTGCGCGTCCCTCCAGCGTGTCCGCGGCCAGCTCCGGTTTGCCTGGCGCACCCGGCCACAGATCGACGGCGCCGCTTTTCAGGGCCGCATACAGGCGTGCGCTGGGAAATGCGCGAAATTGCGCTCGATAGCCGGCGCGTTCGAATATGCGGTGAGTGAGGCTTACCAGCGGCCCCTGCGGTAGGCCCTGCGGATCGCTGTAGATGGCGGGCGGAAAGTCGTAATAACCGACCGTCAGGGTGCGCAGCGGCTCGGCCTCGGACGCGGCGAGGCAAGGTCCCGCGAGGAATACTGCAAACGAGATCCAGAGCAGAGCTTTCAAGGTAATTCACCGACCCTTGTGATTGCACAGTGCAAGCATGGTTGCCGGGCGCCTCCGTGTCCAGAAAGGCGACGGGCCGGGTGTCGAATGGTGGATACAGCGTTCATAGCCGCCGAGGCGGAGCCGGTTCTGGCTGACTATGCTGAAACCGAAGATGTGGTCGCCATGCTCCTGCCGGTGGCCCGTTCATTCGTCGGTGGAGTGGGCTATGTATCGCAAGGTGTTCGCCAACAAGGTCTTCGATCGCAAGGTGGTGCTGATCACAGGTGGATGCGCCGGAATCGGTCGGGCGCTGGCCGAGCGGATGGCGCAGGCTGGGGCGCGGGTGGTTATTTTCGATCTGGAGCAGAACGCGCTCGATGGGCTGGTCCAGCATCTGGTCGATCATCACAACGCAGATGCCCTGGGCCTGCGCTGCGATGTGTCGGATGCGGCGGCGGTGCAGCAGGCCGTTGCGCTGGTGGTGGAACGCTTCGGCGGCATCGATGTGCTGATCAACAATGCCGGCATCACCCATCGCAGCCGCGTGGCCGATACCAGCCTGGCGGTGTTCGAACGGATCATGGCGGTGAATTTCTATGGTGCTCTGCATTGTACTCAGGCGGCCTTACCGAGCCTGAGGGCGCGTCGAGGACAGATCATTGTCCTAAGTTCACTCTCGCAATACGCGCCTGTACCTGACCGCGGCGCCTATAACGCCAGCAAGCATGCCTTGCATGGGCTGTTCGAGACCCTGCGCGGCGAGCAGGACGGCAGCGGCGTGAACGTGATGCTGGTCTGCCCCGGTTATACCGCGACCGATCTGCGCAAGAACGTGCTGATCGGCGACGGCTCTACCGCCCCACAGCCGGTGCTGGCCGTGGGCCGGGTGGCATCGCCACAGGACGTGGCCGAGGCCATCTTCCAGGGCGCGCTGAAACGGCGGCAGCTGCTGGTGCTATCGAATCTCGACTGGCGCGCGCGGATGGTGGCGCGCTGCTTTCCACGGTTGTTCGAGCAGTTGCTTTTGCCGCGGCTGGCGGGCAATCGGTTATCAAGAAGCATCAACTGACGCCGCTCTCGCGGGAAGGCGGCCCCGGCGCGATGCTTTTGGATTGCTGCAGACCTGTCGCCTGCTATCGCTGCGAGGGCGCGCCTGCCACGAAAGGCGGTGCGGTGCGTGCTATGGCTTTGTGGGAGGGCCGCCCTCGGCGCGATGCTTTGCTTTTTCGCGCAGGGCTGCGCTGTTTTCGTCGCGATTCCTGTCGCTTCGATGAAAGCAAATGCCGTCAGCCCGGCTGGGCATCGCCATATAACTGTTGCACCAGCTCCATGTCCCAGTACGCCGCTTCGATCTTGTGGCCGTCGAGATCGCGCACGAAGCAGCCGTAGTAAGGCTCGCCGTACTCCTGCCGCGGTCCCGGCGCGCCTTCATCGGTTGCACCGGCTGCCAGCGCGGCACGATGGAAGGCGTCCACCGAGGCTTTGTCTGCGGCGAAGAAGCCTACATGCGTGCCGTTGCCAAGACTGGCCGGCTGGCCATCGATGGGCGTCTGCAGCCAGAACTCGGGATATTCGCGGCCCCAGGCCACCGCGCCGGGGTGGCTCATGATGCGCTTACAGCCCAGCGTTGCGAGTGTCTGGTCGTAGAAGGTCGCGGCTTGCTCGAAGCGGTTAGTGCCCAGGGAAACGTGGGACAGGATGCTGGGGTTCTGGTCGGTCATGGCGTGGTGCTCCGAATGTGAGAGCAACCAAGCCTAGACCGACGAATCGTTACTCGCCGTCCGGCTGTTCGTTTTTTGCATCGCAGCCGATGGCTGGTTGGCTGCAGAGCATGAAGCAGCGGAACAGCACCACGGTCGCCAGCAGCTGCACCATCCCGACAGCGCTGTCGACCAGTGCGGCGATCAGTCCGGGCGGTGCCTCGCCGGCCCAGAGCTGGGCGGCCAGCCAGGCTTCGAGAAGCCACAGCGGCAGCAGCACCGCGAGGATGCAGCCGAACACCAGGAGAAAGTGGCCACGCGTCTGCAGGAAGCTTTCCTTCAGTGCCGCCAACGGGGTCAAGCCACGCAGGACCAGCAGATATTCGGCGAAGGCGATCTTGACCATCACCCACAGCCCCGGCAGCACGAACAGCGAGGCGCCAAGCATGATCAGCAGGGTGCCCAGCCCGGCCAGTACCGTCATCGACGGCCATAGCGGCACGGCACGGGCCAGCACCTCGCGCAGCGGCGGCGCATGGCCACGGCTGCGGGTGTCGAGGAACAGGATCAGCGCGCCGATGTACAACGGGTAGAACACCATGCCGACCAGCAGCTCCTGCGCCGGCACCGCATCCTTGCCGAACCAGTGCTCGACGGCCAGCCTGGCGCAGCTCTCCAGAGCGATCAGCGGCAGGCAGAGACGCGCAATCGACGCCAGATTTCGGGAATAGAAGTACCAGGCGTCACGGAGGATGGTCAGGACATTCATCGCGGTCGGAACAGTCTCGGAAAAACAGGCGCGCACTTTAGCCCAAGAAATCGGGCAGCGACATGCGCGATATTGCCGTCCAAGCAGGCTGTTTGAAAACTGCTGCGCTCGGTTATGCGGCGTTAAAAACAGGCTCGCATGCGAGCTCAGTCCGCTTCCTCGCCTGTTTTTGCGGGAAGCCTAGTTCTTGCCTGGGCGGCCCCGCCTAACCTTCGCTCGCTACGTTTTCACACAGTCTGCATACTGACCGGCCTTTCTCGACTCGGGTCGCCGCGTGAAGAAGATCGCCCTGTTTGCCGATGTGCAGAACCTCTACTACACGGTCCGCCAGGCCCACGGTTGCCATTTCAACTACACCGCCCTATGGGCTGAGGTCAGCGCGCGCGGCGAGATCGTCGAGGCCTATGCCTACGCCATCGACCGTGGCGACGCCAAACAACAGCAGTTTCAGCAGATCCTGCGCAACCTCGGCTTCACCGTGAAGCTCAAGCCCTACATCCAGCGCAGCGACGGCTCGGCCAAGGGCGACTGGGATGTGGGCATCACCATCGACGTGCTGGACGCTGCCGCGCGCGTCGATGAAGTGGCGCTGGCCTCCGGCGATGGCGATTTCGACCTGCTGCTCGACCGCGTACGCGCCGGCGGCGCCGAAGCCATCGCCTATGGCGTGCCGGGGCTGACCGCGCAATCATTGATCCGCGCCGCCACGCTCTATGTGCCGATCGAAGGAAAGTTGTTGTTGAAGAGTTAAGAGCCGAAAAAGCGCTGGAGGCTGGACGGGAAACGGTGCGCGGAGCACACCCTACTTGGCGGCGCCGTGTCGTCCGTAGGGTGCGCTCCGCGCACCTTGTGCAGAACAACGCAGCACGACGCGTTGCTCGTCCAGCCAGCGTTTGCGAGTAAACTGCACGCCCCGTTTTCATCGTTCGGTTTCCGCCATGACTTTCGCCTCCCTGGGCCTGATCGAGCCATTGCTGCGCACGCTCGAATCCCTCGACTACACCACGCCGACCCCGGTTCAGGCCAAGGCGATTCCCGCCGTGCTCAAGGGGCGCGACCTGATGGCCGCGGCCCAGACCGGCACCGGCAAAACCGCCGGTTTCGCCTTGCCGTTGCTGCAGCGTTTGCTCCATGAAGGGCCGCAGGTGGCGAGCAACTCGATTCGCGCGCTGGTCCTTGTGCCGACCCGCGAGCTGGCCGAGCAAGTCCATGAAAGCTTCCGGACCTACGGTCAGAGCCTGCCGCTGCGCACTTATGCGGTGTATGGCGGTGTCAGCATCAATCCGCAAATGATGGCGCTGCGCAAGGGCGTCGATGTGCTGGTGGCGACACCGGGCCGGCTGCTCGATCTGTACCGGCAGAACGCAGTGAAATTCGATCAGGTACAGGCGCTGGTGCTGGATGAGGCCGACCGCATGCTTGATCTGGGTTTTGCCCAGGAACTGGACGATCTGTTCAGCGCGTTGCCGAAGAAGCGCCAGACCCTGCTGTTTTCTGCGACCTTTTCCGATGCCATCCGCCAGATGGCGCGTGAGCTGCTGCGCGACCCGCTGTCCATCGAGGTCAGCCCGCGCAACGCCGCCGCCAAAACCGTCAAGCAGTGGCTGGTGCCGGTGGACAAGAAGCGCAAAAGCGAGCTCTTCCTGTATTTGCTGGCAGAAAACCGCTGGGGCCAGGTGCTGGTGTTCGCCAAGACGCGAAAAGGCGTCGACGAGCTGGTAGAGCAACTGCAGGCCCAGGGAGTTTCCAGCGATGCCATCCACGGCGACCGCCCGCAGGCCTCGCGCCTACGCGCGCTGGAGCGCTTCAAGGCCGGCGAAGTGCAAGTACTGGTCGCCACCGACGTGGCCGCGCGCGGGCTGGATATCCATGACCTGCCGCAGGTGGTCAACTTCGACCTGCCAATCGTCGCCGAGGACTACGTGCACCGCATTGGCCGTACCGGCCGGGCCGGCGCCGCCGGTGAAGCGATTTCACTGGTCAGCGCCGATGAAGTCGACCAGCTCGCCGCCATCGAGACGCTGATCAACCAAGTACTGCCGCGCCATGACGAGCCTGGCTTCGTCCCCGATCACCGTGTGCCGACCACTCAGCCCGGTGGGCAGATCATAAAGAAGCCGAAAAAGCCCAAGAAACCCAAGGAGAACGCCGCCAAAGGGCGGGTCCATCTGGGCAACTGGTTCGATGAAAGTGAAAAACCCAACGCGAAGGCGATCCGCAAAGTACCGAGTCTGGGTGGGGCGAAGCCCGCTGGAAAGAAGCGTTAAGGAAACGATTCTCCTGTTGCGAGCGGCGACAGTCCTCGGCGAAAGGCTTGTTGCTGCGTGACGGTGATAGCGCGGAACATGGTCGCCTTGTTCATGCTGCCGTGAGCCTGGACGACCGTCGTTTGTTGCCTGTCTGAATGAATCGACTTTCAACCGGGACCAGCCCATGCATGGGGCACGCTTGTTCGGCGGGCCCAGCTAGTGAAGTAGATAAAGAGGTGGCCTTTGGCAAATACTGATGCAGAACTTCATGCGCTCAGCCGCCATGACGTATGGGCCGGCTTCAAGCAGCTGACACCTATTTCGCTTTTTGTCGTCGTGTTTGGTCTGGCCTTTGGTCTGGCTGCGGCGCAGGCGGGGTTAGATAGTTATTCCATCATGCTCATGAGCGGCCTGGTCTTTGCCGGTGCTTCACAGTTTGCCTCGCTGGAACTCTGGGGCACCCATGTCCCCCTCGTCCCGCTGGTGGTAACCGTATTTGCCGTCAATGCCCGGCATCTGTTGATGGGCGCGACCTTGTATCCGTGGCTGCGTCAATTGCCGCCGTCGAAGCGCTATGCCGTCATGTTCGTCGTCTCGGACGCCAATTGGGCGATGTCCATGCAAGCGTTCAGTCGCAATGAACCTGGGCTGGGTATCTTGTTCGGTGGCGGTCTCGCGCTCTGGACGTTCTGGGTGCTTGGGACCTGGCTTGGCCTTTATTTCGGCAGTGCCATCCATGATCCGGTCAGCCTGGGGTTGGACATGGTCATGGGGTGTTTCCTGTTGGCGATGGTCGTTGGCGGCAAGAAAGACCTGCGGATGGCCATTGTCTGGATCGTCGCCGGGTGTTCGTCGATGTTGGCGTACTGGTATCTGCCCGCCAATAGCCATGTCGTAGCAGGCGCGCTCGCAGGCGGCATATTGGGCGCGTTGTGGATGGAGAAGCAGAATTGACTTTGGAAACGGCAGGCTCTGGCGCGCTGATCATCATCCTGATCATGGCCGTGGTGACCTTGGCAACCCGCTGGGGCGGTGTGTTCGTGATGTCGTTCGTGCCCATCAACCGCAGGACTGAGCAATTCATCAGCGCTATGTCTGGCTCAGTGCTGGTGGCGTTGCTTACACCCATGGCGGTTAATGGAGACAACGGCGCTCGGCTGGCTTTCTTGGTTACGGCTGTCACGATGTTGATGCTCAAGAAACCATTGCCCGCGATCGCTGCTGGGGTGATCGCAGTCGCGCTGTTCAGGCAGTTCTCCGGTTGATAAGAACGGCTTTGCTCTAAATCAGGTGAGCGCAAAGCCGGCCTGGGTCGCGAGCTGTGGTCAGTCGTAGAAATGAAATGTAGCAAGGATGAATGCGCTGCAAACGCAAGGTCATTGCAGGTTCCTGTAAATTGCGGATTCCCCACTACGTAGCCACCCTTGCCGCCCTATGGCCCTCCTGATTGCTTTCGCTGTTCTGTCCATCCTCGTTTCCTTCATCTGTTCGATTCTGGAAGCGGCGCTTCTATCGATTACCCCGAGTTTCATCGCGCACCAGAAGGTGGCGAATCCCAAGCTCTATGAACGCCTCAAGCACCTGAAGGAGAAGGTCGACCAGCCGTTGGCGGCCATTCTCACGTTGAATACGGTTGCCCACACGGTCGGCGCGACGGGCGTTGGCGCCCAGGTCACGGTCGTGTTCGGCAGCGGCTACCTTGGTGCTGCGTCCGCCATCATGACCGTCCTGATCCTGGTTCTCTCGGAGATCCTGCCGAAAACCATCGGTGCGCGGTATTGGCGGGAATTGGCGCCGTATCTGCCTCCTTTCCTCAAGGGAATGATCGTTCTGCTCAAGCCGTTCATTGTCGTTTCCGATCTCATCATGCGGCTGTTTGGCGGCAAGGAGCCGGAGCATAACGTTCGCCAGGAGATCAAGGCGCTGGCCTTGCTCGGCCGTGAGACGAACCAGCTGGATGAGGACGAGCAGCGCGTCATCGGCAATATTCTGGACCTCCACGAAATCAAGCTCCGCGCAATCCTGACCCCAAGGACCGTGTGCGAGTATGCCTCGCCGGACGACAGCATCGCGGCGTTCAAGCAGAAGGTCAGCGAAAGCCAGTTCTCGCGCTATCCGGTCATCGGCGACAACGAAGATCCGCTGGGCGTGGTCTTTCGTTATGACATTCTGGCCGCAGCGGATGACAGCACCGTCGCCTCGATCATGAAGCCCATCAAGATCACCTCGGAACTGACGAGCGTAGAAAACCTGATGACTCAGCTGATGCGTGAGCGGCAGCACATGTGCCTCGTCTATGACGAGTTCGGCAGCTGGCAAGGGCTGGTGACGCTGGAAGACGTGATCGAATACATCATCGGCCAGCCGATCATGGACGAGACCGATGACATTCCAAATATGCGCCGCTTCGCGAAGCGACGCTGGGAACACCGCATCAAGGCGTCGCGGGACTAGGCTGACGCTCAGCTCGTAGGGCCGAATTCATTCGGCCGCAGATTGCAAAGCGAACATGTTCGGCCCTTCGGTCGAGCCGGAGGGCCGGTACAGCCTTGAGTCATCGTGAAATTGCGCGCTCATGTGCCGGCCGTACTGCACGATCTGCGCCTCCAGTCGAGCATCTCACCGGCGCAGAACACGCCCGGTAGCAGGCGCAGAATCAGCTTGCCGTCCAGCGCCTCGAAGGAAACGGCCGGGATTTGGCTCCGCTCTCAACCGGCCGTCACGGTCATGCCGCCATCGACCATCACGACCGAGCCGACCATGAAGCTGGCGCGGTCGGAGGCCAGAAAGGCCACCACCTCGGCGATCTCTTCCGGTTGTGCGGCGCGTCCGATGGGTGCGGCTTCGCCGTGTTTGGCCAGGAAACCGGGGCCATCGTCGACGACCTCGTTGAGGATGTTGGTGACCACATCGCCCACGCCGATGGCGTTGACGCGGATGCCATGCTCGATTGCCTCCAGCGCCAGCGTGCGCGTCAGTTGTGCCAGTGCGCCCTTGGACGCGGCGTAGGCGGCGATGGTGGGAAAGGCGAAGTACGAGGCGTAAGAGGCGATATTGACGATGGCGCCCGAGCGGTTCGGCAGCATTGCCTTGATCGCTTCGCGCGAATGGAGAAAGGCTGCGGTGACATTGGTCGCCTGGATGCGCTCCCAATCCTCGCGGGTCATTTCGATGACCGGCTTGTTGATGATGATCCCGGCGTTGTTGACCAGAATATCCAGCCGTCCGAACTGTTCCACCGCCAGCCCCACCGCACGCTCGGCCGCGCCGTCGGCGGTGATGTCGGCCACCAGGGGCACCAGCCCGGGCTGCGCCAACGTCTCTACGTCGGGGCTCAGATCCTCGGCGACGACCTTTGCGCCGCGGGCATGCAGCATTTGAGCGATGGCCTTGCCGATGCCGCTGGCGGCTCCGGTAACCAGGACGACCTTGCCTTCGACTTCCTGGGGAACGCGGTGTTTGATATCAGTCATGCGTATTTCCTCCGATACGGGCCAGGCGAGAGATTCACCAGCCGGACGCTTGTGAGCGATGCCGGGCTCACTGTCGCGTAAACCCGGTACCACGGCTTTTGCGGCCTTGCGCGGACTGTTGGAGTCTTGCGCGGAGCTGAGAATAGTCAGTCCGCCGTTGGGTGCTAACCGCTTACCCCTCACCCTAGCCCTCTCCCGCAGGGAGAGGGGATTGCTCCGGTGTCAGGCCCACCCCGGCGATTCAGTGGCTCCAAGCCGCCCCCTCGCCCCTTTGGGGAGAGGGTTGGGGTGAGGGGTTGGCTTCCATCCAGCACATTAGCCCGACCAGTTACGCATCCCAGATTCCGGGCCTGAGCTAACCTCTTCGATCGCGTCGCTTTTTTGTGGACTTCGCAATGGAGGCATCCTTGCAGCAATCCGATTCTGATCTGCCTCCCGTGATGGACGGCCAGCGCGTGACCGCCGAAGCGATGCCGCACTTTTTACCCGGTAAGCCGCTGTCCTTGCCGCCGCGCCCGCCGGTGCAGGATGTGGTAGTGCAGCTGTTCAGCTATCAGGGCCTTGCCGAACCCATCCTGGTTCCCGCCGTGGTGGAGCCGCTGCTGGTGCTGGTGCTGTCCGGCGCGGCTACGGTCGAAGAACGTGCCCTCGATGGCGAATGGCAAGCCACCGAGGTTCGGGCTGGCGACTTCTTCCTGACCAGCACCAGCGAGCCATACGAGATGCGCTGGCAGGTGCAGGGCGACGCCCGTTTCGAGGTGATGCACCTTTATCTCAGCCTGCCGCTGATCGAGCAGGCCGCGCGCGACCTGTACGGTGACAACTGCAACCCGGTGAGTTTTCTCGATGTCTCCGGCGCTCATGATGAGCGCGTGACTTTCCTGCTCGAACAACTGCGGCTGGAGCTGTTCAGCGAGCGTCAGCCCAGCCCGCTATTCGTGCACAGCCTGGCCCTGGCGCTGGCCATACACCTGGTGCGCACCTACCCGGACCCGCACAACGCCGCCAGGGGCGCGAATGCGCTACAGACCTACAAGCTGCGTCGCGTCATCGAAACCATGAAGGCGCGTCTGGCCGAGGAGTTCTGCCTGCCTCACCTGGGGCAGATCGCCGGCCTCAGCGACTACCACTTCAGCCGGCTGTTCAAGCGCGCCACGGGCCTGTCGCCCTCGCAATATTTCATCCGCCTGCGCATGGCACGCGCACGCCATCTATTGCTGGAGACGGAGATGAGCGTCATCGAGATCGGCATGGAAGTTGGATACTCGAGCCCCAGCCACTTTTCCCAAGTCTTTCGTCGTGAGGTGGGCGTGACGCCGAGAGCCTATCGCCAGATGTGAGTTCGGCCTGCGTCGACGTCTCGGGCTTGCGTGCGGCGCCGATCAACGGCGTCCTATTTATTGCCTAGGTGCCCGCACAGGAGGTGGGGTTCGGCTCAGGCTTCGCCGACAGCCAACGCAGCATGCCCTCGGCCGCGGCGCGGCCGCTCGCGAAGCACGTGGTGAGTAGGTAGCCACCGGTGGGCGCTTCCCAATCGAGCATCTCTCCGGCGCAGAACACGCCCGGTAGCTGGCGCAGCATCAGCTTGTCGTCCAGCGCCTCGAAGGGCACGCCGCCCGCGCTGCTGATGGCTTCGTCCAGAGGGCGTGGGCGCAGCAGGGTAATGGGTAGCGCTTTCATCACTGCGGCCAGCGCTTGCGGGCTACGGAAGGTTTCGGCGTCGGTGAGTTCGCGTAGCAGGGCGGCTTTGACGCCGTCCAGCTTCAACTGACGATGCAGGTGCTTGGCCATGGACTGCGAGCCGCGCGGTTTGGCCAGGGCGGCGGCGATCTGCGCTTGGGAACGATCCGGCAACAGGTCGAGCAGAACGGATGCCGAGCCTGTTGCGTTGATCCGCTCACGGACGTCCGCTGACAGCGCATAGACCAGGCTGCCTTCGATGCCGGTCGCGGTGAGGACGAATTCGCCCCTTCGCGGTGTTGCGCCGGGCAAAGCCAGGCTGATAGTCTTCAGCGGCGCGCCGGCGAATTTCTCGACGAGGTGTGCACTCCAGCCCGCCACCTCGAAACCGCAATTGGCTGGCTGCAGCGGCGCGATGGCGACGCCACGGGCTTGCAGCAGCGGCACCCAGGCGCCGTCCGATCCCAGTCGGGCCCAGCTACCGCCGCCCAGGGCGAGTAGGGTGGCATCCGGTTTCAGCAGCGTTTCGCCTTCTGGCCCGTCGATACGCAACTGGCCATCGCCGCTCCAGCCCAGCCAGCGCCGGCGGGTGTGAATCTGCACGCCGCTGTCGCGCAGGCGCTTGAGCCAGGCGCGCAGCAGCGGCGCGGCCTTCATGTCGGTGGGGAACACCCGGCCGGAGCTGCCGACGAAGGTATCGATGCCCAGGCCGTGAATCCACTCGCGCAATGCATTTGGATCGAAGGCTTCGAGTAGCGGCCGCAGCTCGCCGGCCCGTTCGCGGTAGCGCTCGACGAATGCGGCGAAATCCTCGGCGTGAGTGATGTTCATGCCGCCGACGCCGGCCAGCAGGAACTTGCGACCCACCGAGGGCGTGGCGTCATACAGGTCGACCGCGATGCCGGCTTGGCTCAACACTTCGGCAGCCATCAGCCCGGCTGGGCCGCCGCCGATGATGGCGACGCGGGAATGCGTAGGAATCGAAAGCATGGTTCAGGCCTGGCGGTACGAGGCCGGCATTGTAGCGAATGCCGTTCCGATACTTGCCGACATCATCGTGCGTCCGCCCATACAAAAATCGCTAGCCAAATGCGGCGTCAAACCAGCCCGTAACGCTCCCAGGCTGCGGCGGCACTGAAATGCAGCTTCGCATGGCGCCGGGCGAGCAGGGCGCGGTCCCTGTCGTAACCGCCGCCGATCAGCCCGACCAGCGGAATGTCGCGCCCCAAGCAATGTTCGATGACCGCGCTGTCTCGCATTGCCAATCCCTCATCGCTGAGGTTGAGCAGGCCCAGCGCGTCGTCACGGTGGACATCGACACCGGCGTCGTAGATCACCAGATCCGGCTGATACAGGGGCAGCAGATAATCCAGCGTGTCGTTCACCGTCTTGAGGTAATCGGCGTCGCCCAGCCCTGGCGCCAGGGCAATGTCCCAGTCGCTTCGCGCCTTGCGCGCCGGGAAGTTCTTCTCGCAATGCAGCGACACGGTCACAGCGTCGGGCACCTGTTCGAGGATGCGCGCGGTGCCGTCGCCCTGATGCACGTCGCAGTCGAAGATCAGCACACGGCCCACCCGGCCGCTCTCCAGCAGCGACAGGGCGATCACCGCCAGGTCATTGAAGATGCAAAAGCCCGAGGCGTGGTCGTGATGGGCATGGTGGGTGCCGCCCGCCAGATGACAGGCCAGGCCATGCTGCAAGGCGCGCTCGGCGGCCAGCAGCGAGCCGCCCACCGCGCGAACGGTGCGCTGGGCCAGTTGTGGGCTCCAAGGCAGGCCGAGGCGGCGCAGTTCCTCGCGGCTCATGTCTCCCGTGCAGTAGCGCTCGACGTAAGCGCGATCATGGGCGAGAGCAAGAATATCGGCCGGACAGATTTCCGGGCGCAACAGTGCTTCATCCGTGGTCAAACCGCTCGCAATCAGGTGATCACGCAGCAGCCGAAACTTTTCCATCGGAAAGCGATGCCCGGACGGTAACGGCGGGCTGTAATCATCATGAAAAATCAACGGTAGAGACATCGTTCGGCGCCCGAGTGGTCAGCCGGAAGTATGCCGATTCGGCAACGGCCCTCTCAAGGAAGCGGCATGCAAGAAGCGACAGTACGTATCGAACTGGAGACACCGCGCCTGCGCTTGCGCGGCTGGCAAGACAGCGACCTCACACCGTTGGCGCAGATGTGCGCCGACCCACGGGTGATGCGCTATTTCCCGGCGCTGCTCTCGCGCGACGAATGCGCGGCGGCGATGGCGCGCTGCCGTATTCACTTTGCGCGGCACGGCTTCGGTTTCTGGGCGCTGGAGCGCAAGGACGACGGGCGCTTCATCGGTATGGCCGGTCTGGCCTGGAGCCGCCTGCAACAGCCGTTTTGCCCTGCCGTGGAGACCGGTTGGCGACTCGCCAGCGATCAGTTGCGCCAGGGCCTGGCCCGCGAGGCGGCGGAAGCGGTTCTGGACTGTGCTTTCGAGCGTCTGCAACTGACTGAAGTGGTGGCCTACACCGCCGCGCTCAACGAGCCGTCCCGAGGTTTGATGGAGGCGCTTGGCATGCAGCATGAGCCGCAGGAAGATTTCGAGCATCCTGGCGTGGCCGAAGGGCATCCGCTGCGTCCGCATGTGCTGTACCGGATGCGGCGGAATAACCGGGTCGTTACCCGACGATAAGCACAATTATTAGGGTCTGTTGCCGTTTCGTCGCGGCCGCGACGGAGCCGGTTTTTTGCGCGAGACAAGGCACGAGTCGCGCAGTTTGGTCGCTCCAAATAAGCGACGAGTAACGCCGTATCGCGCAAAAACCGGCCCGTCCCTTCGGGTTGCGCGGCAAATGTCGCCATGCGGCGTTGCGGGACTTGGCAAGGGAGCAACCATTGCTTGCGTCCCGCGCCTTGCCTGGCGACATTTGGCGCAGCAACGCGGCTCGCAGCGAAACGGCAACAGACCCTAGAGCGAATCCTGCCGAATCCGTAATATTGCGCGCCTTGCCCGTGCCGCCTAAATAGGAAGAACATCATGACCGACACCCTGGATACGCTGGTGAACCTGCTGTCGCTGGAGCGAATCGAGGAGAACCTGTTTCGCGGCGCAAGCCAGGATCTGGGCTTTCCGCAGTTGTTCGGTGGCCAGGTGGTCGGTCAGGCATTGTCCGCAGCAAGCCAGACCGTGGCGCCTGAGCGTCATGTGCATTCCATGCACGGCTATTTCTTGCGACCCGGTGATTCACATCAGCCGGTGGTATACGACGTAGACCGGGTGCGTGACGGCGGCAGCTTCACCACCCGGCGGGTCAGTGCGATCCAGAAAGGGCAAACCATCTTCACCTGCAGCGCTTCGTTCCAGGCGGACGAGACCGGTTACGAGCATCAATTGCCGATGCCCGAGGTGGCCGGACCGGAAAATCTGCTCAGCGAGTGGGAGCTGCTGCATAAACTGACGCCGCTGGTGCCGCCGCGGGTGGCTGAAAAGCTGCGTCGCCCCAAGCCCATCGAAATCCGCCCCGTGACGCTGCAGGACCCGATCAATCCCGCACCGATCGAGCCGATCCGGCACATCTGGTTCCGCGCCGATGGCTCGCTGCCCGACAACGCCGCGCTGCACAAATATCTGGTTGCCTACGCTTCGGATTTCAGCTTCATCGGCACCGCGCTGCAGCCGCACGGCGTCAGCTCCTGGAGCAAGTTCATTCAGCTGGCGAGTCTCGACCATGCCATCTGGTTCCACCGCGAAGTGCGCGCGGACGATTGGCTGCTCTACTCCATGGACAGCCCTTGGGCCGGCAACGCGCGTGGTTTCGCCCGTGGCAGCATCTTCAACCGCGCCGGCGAACTGGTCGCATCGGTGGCGCAGGAAGGCCTGATTCGCGTGCGTGAGGACTGGAAGTGAAGCTGGCCGACGCGCGGCACTGGGTGTTCGACATGGACGGCACTCTGACCATCGCCGTGCATGATTTCCCGGCGATCAAGCGAGCGCTGGATATCCCGCTGGAAGACGACATCCTGCATCACCTCGCCGCGCTGCCTGCCGATGAGGCGGCAAGCAAGCGCGCGTGGTTGCTGGAACATGAACGCGAGCTGGCCTATGCCGCGGCGCCTGCACCGGGCGCGCTGGAGTTGCTGCATGAATTGCGTGACCGCGGTTGCCGGCTCGGCGTGCTGACGCGCAACGCCCATGAACTGGCGCTGGTGACCTTGCAGGCCGTGGGCATGGGTGACTGCTTTTTGCCTGACGACATTCTCGGCCGTGACGAGGCACCGCCCAAGCCCGACCCCGGCGGCTTGCTGCATCTGGCGAATAAGTGGCAGGTCGCGCCCCAGACGCTGGTGATGGTCGGCGACTATCGCTTCGATCTCGAATGTGCAAAGGCGGCCGGCGCTCGCGGTGTGCTGGTCAATCTGCCTGAAAATCTCTGGCCCGAACTGACCGAATTGCATGCTCGCGATTGCCTGGAGCTGCGTCGGATGCTGGGTGGGTAAGGTCGCCGGGCCTGCCCCCGTAGGGCCGAACTTGTTCGGCCTTTGTGGCACCGTGGCCGAATGATTCGGCCCTACAGTCGTTGTAGGAACCCGCTCGCAGCAGCGGCGCAACCACTCAGGCGTGCCCACGCAGGAGCATGGGCACGCTCAACTGCTCAGTAAATCGCCTGATACAGCTTGCGCCGGTAAGTCGTGACTAGCGGGTGATCGTTGCCCAGCAAATCGAACACCTGCAAAAGCGTCTTGTGCGGCTGACCGTCGGCGTAGTTACGGTTGCGCACGAATAATTTGAGCAGGCCGTCCAGTGCGGCTTCGTATTGCTGGCGTGCCAGCTGCTGGATCGCCAGTTGATAGGCCGCCTCGTCATCCTCTGCGTTTTGCGCCAGACGGCTTTTGAGGTCGGCGACTTCCGGCAGGTCGTTGGCTTGCCGGAGAAAAGTCAATTGAGCGCGTGCGGCAGCGAGTGCCTGCTTGTGCTCGTCGCCCTTGACCGCACCGAGCACCGTTTCGGCCTCGCCCAGCTCGCCGCGTTCGGCCAGGCAGCGTGCGTAGAGGATCAGCGCCGCAGCGTTTTCGTTGTCTTCGGTCAACAGTTGCTTGAGCAGATGCTCGGCCTCACCGATGCGCCCTTCGGCGAATAGCGCTTGGGCGGCTTCCAACTGGTCCGCTTCAGGCGCGGCGGGCAACTGAACATGAGGTTCGAGCATGGCGCGAACCGCCGATTCAGGTTGCGCACCAGCGAACCCGTCGACCGGCTGGCCGTCCTTGAACAGCACGACGGTGGGCAGGCTGCGTACGCCGAAGCGCGCTACTACTTCCTGCTCGATATCGCAGTTGACCTTGGCCAGCAGCAACTCGCCCTGATAGTCCTCGGTGATCTTCGCCAACAGCGGCATCAGCGCCTTGCACGGCGCGCACCACTCGGCCCAGAAATCCACCAGCACTGGCTTGTGAAAGGAGTTTTCCAGCACCAGTTGCTCGAAGTTGGCGCTACTGACGTCGAAGATGTAGGGAGTCTGGCTCATCGGAACTCTCGAAATTGGCGCATGCGAAATGAGGCATGCATGTTAAGTGGGGGCGATCCGATTCGGAAGCAAGTCGCCGACAGTCAGGCGCTTGGCGTCGCCAGCGGCCAATTGGCCATTTCGCGGTAGTGCACGCCGCTCGGAGTATGTTCGGAAAGGAACAGGCCGAAGCGCTGCACGTGCCAGTCGAACATGGGCGGCGTTGCGGTCGGTGGCGTCTGCGCGTCGCGTGCAAGGGTCACATGAGGCAGAAATGGCCGCGAATCGAGGGCAAAGCCATGCGTGGAAAGGCCCGCATGCAGTTGCTCCACCAGTTGGCTCAACGGCGACGGCAGCTGGCTTGGGATCAGGCAGGCGAAGCCATGACCGATGGTCCGCAGCTGGTCCAGCCGCAACGTGAAGGCGTCGGCGCGCAGATGGCTGCCGAGCTGCTTCAATTCCTCCAGCGCACTCGCCGGCTGGCTGCCGAGAAAGGCCAGGGTGAGGTGCAGGTTGGCCTGCGCCACGGGTCTGCCATCGAACTTTTGCGTGTCGCGCCAGCTGCAAATCGCGTCCGCCAGTGTCGAAGGGCAGGGTAGGGCGAAGAACAGGCGCAGGTCTTTTTCGGTCGTCATCGCTTCCTCAGCCTCCGATTACACGCTGCTCACGACGGGTTGAATACGCTTGCGCCTTCGACCCTGCCCCCAGCTTCCAGCTCTCTAATCGACTCCCGTCCTTACCGCATGATAGAGGCTGACTCGACGGAATTCCGCTGGCTCGGCCAGATCCGGCCAGGTGCAGGCGTCCAGGATGTCCAGGCGCTCGTATAACGGATGTTGAAAGTCGCGCACCCGCGAATCCGCAACCAGCGCTTCGCGGCCTCGGCTCAGGAACTGGCTCAGCAATGGCAGATTGGCGCGATCGTAGAGCACGTCCGCGACGATGATCAGGTCGTAGCGGTCGGCCTCGGCGAAAAAATCCCCGGAATAGCTCAGCTGGACGTCATTGAGCTCGGCATTAGCCCGGCAGGCAGCCAGCGCCAACGGGTCGAGATCGCACGCGACGACTTCCGCCGCGCCCGCTTTGGCGGCAGCGATCGCCGCAACGCCCGAACCCGTGCCGAAATCCAGCACGCGCTTGTCGCGCACCCACTCGGGGCGCTCCGCCAACCAGCGCGCCAGCACCAGGCCGCTGGCCCAGCAGAAACACCAGTAGGGTGGCTCTTCGAGAATCCGCCGGGTTTCTTCTGGGCTGAACGCGCGATCCATATTTGCCGCATCGATCAGCCAAAGACGGATGTCGGTATCGGGGAGGTTTGCGATGCTCAGACGCGCGTCGCCGAGCAGGTCGGCCAATGCCGCCTGCAATGCAGCGGGCGGGGTCAAGGCGCTGGAACCAGGCGTAACGGCCCCAGCGATTGGCTGGCCGGACTGCTGATCTGTACGGCTGGCAGGCGCATGATCAACTGTCCCGAGCGGGTGACGCGGCCGCGCAGTTCGACCTGTTGGTCCTTGGGGAAATTTTCGGCGTTGAACTTGAGAATGAACGGCAGCTCACCGCCGCGCCCCTTCAAGCTGACATTGCTCAACAAGCGATCGGGCTGGTCTCGGCGGTTGACTTCCAGCAGGGCCAGGTCGACCTCGCTGTCGGCCGGGACGCCGATCAGGCTGCCATGCAACTCGTGCAATGGATTGGTCGCCTGAGGTGGATCCTCGAAGGTGACGGGTGCGGCGGGACGCTGGGCCTCCTGGCTCGAACAGCCGACCAGGGCCAGGAGCAAGACGGGCAACATGAAGGGGCGTAACTGCACGGACGGCTCCAGAACGTGACGTTGATGCGCGCCTGTATAGCAACAATCCGCTCGACTTGTCTTGCCGACGCGATGCGCTACCATGGCTCTCCGACGTCTGACAGCTCTAAACCATGCATTGTCCCTTCTGCGTTGCACATGACACCAAGGTCATCGACTCGCGGCTGGTCGCTGAAGGCGATCAGGTCCGTCGTCGCCGCGAATGCCTCGCCTGCGGCGAACGCTTCACCACCTTCGAAACCGCCGAGCTGGTCATGCCCCGGTTGATCAAGCAGGACGGCAGTCGCCAGCCGTTCGACGAAGAAAAATTGCGCGCCGGCATGCAGCGCGCGTTGGAGAAACGACCGGTCAGCGTCGAGCGGCTGGAAGAAGCCATCGCCCACATCAAGCACAGGCTGAGGGCCACCGGCGAGCGTGAAATCAAATCACGGGTGCTCGGCGAGTTGGTGATGGCCGAACTGCAAAAGCTCGATGAGGTGGCCTATATCCGCTTTGCTTCGGTCTATCGGCGCTTTCAGGATCTCAACGAGTTTCGCGAGGAAATCGAACGCCTGTCGCGCGAACCCGCCAAAACCGAATGAACAGTAACGATCACGCCTGGATGGCCCGCGCGCTACAGCTGGCGCGCAAAGGGTTGTATTCGACGCATCCCAATCCACGTGTCGGCTGCGTCATCGTCAAGGATGGCCAGCTGCTCGGCGAAGGCTGGCACGTGCGTGCCGGCGAGCCGCATGCCGAAGTCCATGCGCTGCGCCAGGCTGGTGAACGCGCGCGCGGTGCGACCGCCTACGTCACGCTAGAACCTTGCAGCCATCATGGGCGGACGCCGCCCTGTGCCGAAGCGCTGGTCGAGGCGGGTGTCGGGCGCGTGGTCGCGGCCATGCAGGACCCCAATCCGCAGGTCGCAGGCCGCGGTCTGGCACGCTTGCGCAGCGTTGGCATCGAGGTCGCCAGCGGCGTAGTGGAAAACGAAGCGCGGGCGCTGAACGCCGGCTTCGTCAAGCGCATGGAAACCGGCCTGCCATTGTTACGCGCGAAACTTGCGATGAGCCTCGACGGCCGCACCGCCATGGCCAGCGGCGAAAGCCAGTGGATTACCGGCCCTGCGGCGCGCGCCGAGGTGCAGCGGCTGCGCGCGCAATCCAGTGTGGTGCTGACTGGTGCCAACACGGTGCTGATGGACAACGCGCGGCTGACGGTACGCGCTGCCGAGCTGGGGCTGGATGACGAACTGACTGCGCTGGCCATGCAGCGTCCACCGTTACGCGTATTGGTCGATGGTCGCTTGCGCGTGCCGCTGGATGCGCCGTTTTTTCAGGCTGGCTCGGCATTGGTGGCCGGCACTGGCGATGAACAGGCGGCAAGCTATCAGGCGGCAGGTCATGAGTTATTGGCGTTGGCCAGCGATCTTGGGCGTGTCGATCTGCGCCGTCTGCTGGTCGAACTCGCCAATCGTGGCGCCAACGAGGTGCTGCTCGAAGCCGGCCCACGTCTCGCCGGTGCTTTTGCCGCGCTGGGGCTGATCGATGAATACCAGATATTCGTCGCCGCGAAATTCCTCGGCTCCTCGGCTCGCCCGTTGCTCGATCTTCCGCTGGCGCGCATGAGCGAAGCGCCCGAAATGAAGATCGAGGATATCCGGGCGATTGGCGACGACTGGCGCATCGTCGCCCGTCCGGTCTGCTGATCCGTTCTCGACGAGACGGATCAGCTCGCTCAGTTCACTGGCTTGAGTCCATTGTGGTCAAGTTTCGCCCGGCGCTTGTTGGCTCCCAGCAGGAGCCGCGCCAGCAGGCTGTCGTGGTGAGGGTTGCCAAAGTGGAACAGCGCGGTGGCGCGCAGCATGGCCGGGTCGCACTGGTCGTTGGCATGCAGGCTGCGGTAGCCCGAAAACAGATAGAGGTTGCCGGGCTCCAGTTTCAGGCGGATCGGCCGCAGCCAGCCGCGGCGCACCGCAAAGGCGACCAGCTTCTGACTGATGGTGTTATGCAGCACGGCCTTCTCGATCACGTTGCGCAATGCATTGAAGCGAACGCGCCGCAGGTTGGGGAAAATGAACAGGTCGCCGCAATGCTTGCCTTCGGTCGGAATGAACAGCGGGAGCAGTGCGGTGACCGCCGTGGCATCGAAGTGGTAAAAATGCGACTGCTTGAGTCCGCTTCGGCCCTGCAAACAGCGGATCACCGGAAAAATCTGCTCCGTTGCGGCCGGTTCCCGTCCTGTCTGGAGTCGGTACAGCTCTGCCAACGTCTCCTTCAAGGGCGCGGAAAGCGCCAGTGCCGCTACGATGCTGCCACCCAGCGCCTCGATGCCATGAATCGCGAAGTACTCGCCCTCGTGATTGGCTGCTTGCTGCTCGATAAACGCGCGGCCCTGCTCGAGCACCTCGGCTGAAATGTATTGCTCGATGACCGCAAACCCATTGCGGTCGATATCGGCAGCCTGAGCGGCAGCCGACGTGTCCATAGCCGTAACCTCTGACATACCCATCCCTCGCGGCACATGTGAAGGTTCGGAGCGTTCTTCCTGATCGTGTCCTGGTTTGCGCGGGGGGGATCGCCAAAAGTACGAGCGATCCTGGCTCGGCGTGTCGGTACGACTTGATGCGGAGTGACGTTCCATCCTGATCGTCTTGCTTTGTGTCGGCACGAGTTCGCGGCAATCGCGTTGTCAGGCCGATTCTGATGCGTATGGACAAACAAGCGCAGCGCTAGTTGCTTGAGATGAGGAATTTTTTTGAGCGGCTGCCTCGTCAGTCAAACGGTCGTTTGCCGCTGCAGAATCGGCTCGTTTGTGGTAAAAACTGCGCCGGGTCCTAACCGACCCACGTTCTCAGGGCGGGGTGAGATTCCCCACCGGCGGTAATGGCGCTGTCAAGTGCCTAGCCCGCGAGCGCTTGTCTTGGACAAGGTCAGCAGACCCGGTGTGATTCCGGGGCCGACGGTATAGTCCGGATGAGAGAGAGCGGGATGCCTCGACGGGCGCCGTTCGTGCGCGCGTCTACTCCCTATCGATCTGCAGCGCCCTGTTTTATCCAAAACAGGAGTTGGTCATATGCATCGTTTCAACAGCCTTCCACGGGAGGCCGCATGTTCACAGGAATAATCGAGTCCATCGGGACCATTCGTGCGATGACGCCAAAGGGCGGCGACGTCCGTGTGCTGGTCGAGACCGGCAAACTGGACCTGTCAGACGTCAAGCTTGGCGACAGCATCGCGGTCAACGGCGTCTGCCTGACGGCCGTGGAGTTACCGGGCAATGGCTTCTGGGCTGACGTCAGTCGCGAAACCCTGGCCCGTACCGCCTTCGTCGATCTCAAGGCTGGCAGCCGGGTGAATCTGGAAAAGGCCCTGACGCCGTCTAGCCGTCTCGGCGGGCATCTGGTCAGTGGTCACGTCGATGGCGTGGGTGAGGTGGTGATGCGCGAGGAGAATGCCCGCGCAGTGCAGTTCCGCATCCGCGCGCCGCGTGAGCTGGCGAAGTACATCGCGCTCAAGGGCTCGATCACGGTCGATGGCACCAGCCTGACGGTCAATACCGTGAACGGTGCGGAGTTCGAACTCACCATCGTCCCGCACACTCTGGCTGAAACCATCATGGTCGACTACCGCCCCGGGCGGCAGGTGAATCTTGAAGTGGATCTGTTAGCGCGTTATTTAGAGCGTCTGCTGATGGGTGACAAGGCGGCCGAGCCGAATGCCTCGGGCCTGACGGAAAGCTTCCTCGCCGAACACGGCTACCTGAATAAATAAGGACTCGGCCACCATGGCTCTGAACACTGCTGAAGAACTGATTGAAGACATCCGCGCCGGCAAGATGGTCATCCTCATGGATGACGAGGACCGCGAGAACGAGGGCGACATCATCGTTGCCTCCGAATGCGTGACCGCTGAGCACATCAATTTCATGGCCCGTTTCGCGCGCGGCCTGATCTGCATGCCGATGACCCGCGAGCGCTGCGAAACGCTGCAGCTGCCACTGATGGCGCCGCGCAATGGCTCCGGTTTTGGCACCAAATTCACTGTTTCCATCGAGGCCGCGGTTGGCGTGACCACCGGCATCTCTGCCGCGGACCGCGCCCGTACCGTTCAGGCGGCAGTGGCGAAAGAGGCCAAGGCCGAGGACATAGTCAGCCCTGGTCACATCTTTCCGCTGATGGCTCAGCCAGGCGGCGTCCTGGCGCGTGCGGGTCACACCGAGGCGGCCTGCGATCTGGCGCGGATGGCCGGTTTCGAGCCGTCCGGTGTGATATGCGAAATCATGAACGATGACGGCACCATGGCCCGCCGGCCCGAGCTGGAAGTCTTCGCTGAACAGCATGGCCTGAAGATCGGTACCATCGCGGACCTGATCCACTACCGCATGATCCATGAGCGCACCGTCGAGCGGGTTTCCGAGCAGCCGCTGGACACCGAGCTGGGTCAGTTCAAGCTGGTTACCTACCGCGACGGCGTGGAAGACACCGTCCATATGGCGCTGACCCGTGGCGACATATCGCCGGAAGAGCCGACTCTGGTGCGTGTGCACAACATGGAACCGCTGCGTGATTTGTTGATGGTGACGGTTCCAGGACGCTGGAGCCTGCGCGCGGCGATGAGCGAAGTGGCGAAGGCGGGTAGCGGCGTGGTCTTGCTGCTGGGTAATCCGCTGACCGGTCCGCAGTTGCTGGCGCAGCTCAACCGCCAGCAGCCGCCGACGCCAGCGACCTACAGCACCGTTGGTGCCGGCTCGCAGATTCTCCGCGACCTCGGCGTGCGTAAGATGCGCCTGATGAGTTCGCCGATGAAGTTCAATGCGATATCCGGCTTTGACCTGGAAGTTGTAGAATACCTGCCTGCCGAATAATCAGAGGCGCCGCGCGAGTCGCGGCGCCTTCGTTCTTTAAAAGAGATGAGAAATCACCCATGTCCCTGAAGACCATCGAAGGTACCTTCATCGCCCCGCAGGGCAAGTTCGCCCTCGTAGTAGGCCGTTTCAATAGCTTCGTCGTCGAAAGCCTGGTGAGCGGCGCCGTCGATGCGCTGGTGCGCCACGGTATCCCGGAAGACGCCATTACCATCATCCGTGCGCCGGGCGCCTTCGAGATTCCGTTGGTGGCACAGAAAGTCGCTCAGCAGGGTGAATACGACGCCATCATTGCCCTGGGCGCGGTCATTCGTGGCGGCACCCCGCACTTCGAATACGTCGCTGGCGAATGCACCAAGGGCCTGTCGCAGGTTTCCATGGAGTTCGGCGTGCCGGTTGCCTTTGGGGTGCTGACCGTCGATTCCATCGAGCAGGCCATCGAGCGTTCCGGCACCAAGGCCGGCAACAAAGGTGCCGAAGCCGCACTCTCAGCCCTTGAAATGGTGAGCCTGCTGGCGCAGCTGGAGGCCAAGTGAGCCTGAATCACGACGAAAGCCAGGAGCCCCAGCCGAAGGCCAAGGGCAAGATCGCGACGCGCCGTGTGGCGCGTAGCCTGGCGATGCAGGCGCTGTATCAGTGGCACATGGCCGGCCAGAGCCTGAACGAAATCGAGGCGCAATTTCGCGTCGACAACGATTTCTCCGGGGTCGATGGCACCTACTTCCACGAGCTGCTGACCGGTGTGGCGCGCGCCAAGACCGAAGTCGACGGCGCCATCGTGCCGCACCTCGACCGCCCGCTGGACGAACTCGATCCGGTGGAACTGGCCGTTCTGCGCCTGTCCACCTACGAGCTGATGCAGCGCATCGACGTGCCCTACCGTGTGGTGATCAACGAGGGTATTGAGCTCGCCAAGGTGTTCGGCGCTACCGATGGACACAAGTTCGTCAACGGTGTGCTGGACAAGCTGGCGCCTAGCCTGCGAAGCGCTGAAGTCAACGCTCGCAAGCGCTGAGACTGCACGTCCGATGGGTGAGTTCGAGCTGATCCGCCGCTACTTCGCCGCCGCCGCTTGTGCCAGGGCCGGCGGCGAAGTCGCGTTGGGCATCGGTGATGATTGCGCCTTGCTGGCGCTGCCGGCAGGTGAGCAGCTGGCGGTTTCCACCGACACGCTGGTTGCCGGCGTGCATTTCCCCGATCTCTGCGATCCGTATCTGCTCGGCCAGCGCGCGCTTGCGGTATCGACCAGCGATCTTGCTGGCATGGGCGCGACGCCTATCGGTTTTACCCTTGCGCTGACGCTTCCGACGGCCGATTCAAGGTGGCTGTGCGAATTCGCTCGCGGGCTCGACGCGATGGCGGCGGGCTGCGACATGCGTCTGATCGGTGGCGATACCACACGCGGTCCGCTGAGCATGACGCTGACGGTGTTCGGACGTGTGCCGGCAGGCCAAGCACTACTCCGCAGCGGCGCACAGCCGGGCGATCTGCTCTGTGTCGGTGGTGCGCTGGGCGATGCCGCAGGTGCATTGCCGATTGTGCTGGGTGAGCGTGAAGGTGATACGGCCGAGGCGGCTGCGTTATTGCGACGCTACTGGACGCCGCAGCCGCAACTCGCGCTGGGGCAAGCGTTGCGTGGCAAGGCCACTGCGGCGCTGGACATCTCCGACGGTCTGCTGGCCGATTGTGCACATATTGCCGCCGCGTCCGGAGTCTCGCTGTGCATCGAGCAGTCCAGCGTGCCGCTTTCGAAGGCATTACTGGGCTTCGCCGGTGCGGAACAGGCCCTGCAGTGCGGCTTGAGCGGCGGTGATGATTATCTGCTGGCGTTCACCCTGCCAGCCGAGGCGTTACCGGCGCTGCTGGATGAGGGTTGGCCAATCCATGTGATCGGCCACGTAACGTCGGGCGAGGGTGTGCAGCTACTCGACGCTGACGGCAATACCATCGGCGTCGGCCCTCGTGGCTACAACCATTTCGAGAGCTGATCGGCCTTCCAGGCCTGAACGAGAGGACCATCCATTGACCGATTCCCTGCAGCCTGCCGCCGCATCAATGCCCGTGTCGGTATGGAGCAATCCCTGGCACAACCTTGCCTTCGGTTTCGGCTCCGGCACGCTGCCGAAGGCGCCGGGCACATGGGGGTCGCTGGCGGCACTAGCGTTCGTGCCGCTATGGCAGGCCATGCCCGGCTGGGGCTACGGCCTGGTGATCGTCGCCAGCATGCTGTTCGGCATTTGGCTGTGCGGCAAGGTCGCGCAGGATCTGGGCGTGCATGACCATGAAGGCATCGTCTGGGACGAGTTTGCCGGCATCTGGATCACCTTCTGGCTGGTGCCGGCAGGCTGGCATTGGTTGTTGCTCGGCTTCGTCGTGTTTCGCGTACTGGACATCGTTAAGCCCTGGCCGCTCAGCTGGATCGATCGAAATGTGACTGGTGGCCTCGGGATCATGCTCGACGACATTCTCGCCGGCTTCGCCGCCTGTGCGCTGGTGCATCTGGTCGTCATGCTGTTTGGCTGAGCCGGGCTGTGCGTCTGGTCGCTGTAACTAGCACATGGCCATGGAAGAATGCCGTTCCGCCCGTGCCTCAAGGAAGATTCCCCCGATGCGTTCCGTCGCCCTGCTGCTCGCTGCCACGCTGTCGCTGATTGCCTTCACTGTTACCGCGGCGCCGCGCGTACAGGTGGTGGGCCTGTTTCCCGGCGCTGCAGTTCTGAACGTCGATGGCCAGCGCAAGTTGGTCCGGGTCGGGCAGATGGGGCCGGGCGGTGTCGAGGTGGTCAGTGCCGACGCCAAAGGGGCCGTGCTGCGCGTCGAGGGTGTCGAGCGGACCTACAGTCTTAGCCGTGAGCTGAGCTCGGGCTTTGCCGAACCCGAGCGCAAGCAATTGAGCATCGCCAAGGGGCAGGGTGGCCATTACTGGATCGCTGGTTCGATCAACGGCCAACCGGTGCAGTTTCTCGTCGATACCGGCGCTACCTCTGTGGCGTTCAACGAAAACCAGGCGCGCCGTCTGGGCATCGACTATCGCGTCGACGGCAAGCAGATCGTGGTCGGCACTGCCAGCGGCACGGCAAAGGCCTGGCGGGTGCATCTCAACAGCGTCAAGGTCGGCGCCATCGACGTGATGGGCGTGGAGGCGGTGGTGGTGGAAGGCTCATCGCCCACCGAGGCGCTACTGGGCATGAGTTTTCTCGGCCGGGTCAGCTGGCGCGAGGATCAGGGCGTGTTGAGGCTTGAGTCGAAGATTTAAGAGAAGCAGCTGGAAGCCCGAAGCTGAAAGCTTGAAGCAAAAACATAAGCGTGTGGCGTCAGCCTGCACACGGGCTTCCAGCTTGCTTCTGCTGTTACAATGCCCGCTTTTCCGCCTTCTGGAGTCTCTCCGGTGTCTGTCGTCTTCGTCGCCGCTTCCCAATTGCCGACGCCGTTCGGTGTGTTCACCATGCATGGTTTTCTCGACCAGGACACCGGCAAGGAGCATGTCGTACTGACGATGGGCGATGTTGCCGATGGTAAGCCGGTATTGGGCCGTCTGCATTCGGAGTGTCTTACCGGCGATGCCCTGTTCAGCCTGCGCTGCGACTGTGGTTTTCAGCTGGAGGCTGCGCTGAAGGCCATCGCCGATGAGGGGCGTGGTGCGTTGTTGTATTTGCGCCAGGAAGGCCGCGGTATCGGCTTGCTGAACAAGATCCGCGCCTACGAACTGCAGGATCAGGGTGCCGATACCGTCGAGGCCAATGAGCGCCTGGGCTTCGCGCCGGACATGCGCGATTACGCGATCTGCCTGCCGATGCTAGAACACCTGGGTATCTCCGAAATCAAGCTGATGACCAACAACCCGCGCAAAGTCAAGGCGCTGCAGGGCTTTGGTATTCGTATCGCCGAGCGCAAGCCGCTGCAGATCGCGCACAACCCGCACAACCGCAAGTACCTCGCCACCAAGGCCGGCAAGCTGGGCCATATGCTGGGCGAGATTCACCAGGGCGAAGCCGAGCAGTCATGAAGCGTGCCGAAGAAAGGACTCGACTGAATCGGTTGTGGTGGTTCTGGCTGGCGCTGTGCCTGCTACCCTGGCTGCTGCTGGGCCCCATCGACTTCAACCTCGGCATGCCGCCCATGGCGATCTTCATCACGGGCCTCGTCGCCCTGTTCCCTAGCCTCAAGGCCTTTTCATCGTTCAAGCGCGCGCTCTTCGCGCTGCAGGAGCGTGACCAGGCCGGCGAGCGTGATCGCTGGGCCGCCTTGCAGAAGGCTCAGGTGCTAGGCCTGTACTGGGCTGCCCTGCCGGCCTGGCTGGCGGCGCTGGGCTCACTGTCGGGGTTGGGCGGTGTGGCCTGTCTGTTGCTGGTCCTGGGCAGTCTGATGACCTTCTTCCTCTACCGCATCCCGCGCCAGGTGGTGTAGGCCTTCATTCAAGCAGGGCCTTGCCGTAGCTCTTGCTGACGAAGGGCACCTCATCAATGCCGCGACGCTGGTTGATCACTAGCGTCAGCACGAAAAAGAAATTCACCATCATATTGCACAGGCGCGGCAGGATCAGCGGTACCTCGATGCCTTCCTGATCAACCCGCACCATCGCGCGGATGGCTTTTTTCGCGCAGGAGCGGGCGTGATGAAGCTGCGCTACCTGCGCACCGCCGCGCGGCAAGACGAAACCCCGCAGACGCTCGCTCACCTCACTCTGATAGTGGCCAGCGGGCCTTGCCGCCAGGCCAAATCGGAGTCCTCTATGGCCAGACGCCCGCGTATCGAGCCGTTGACATGGAAGGCTAGCGGCTGCAGCCGTTCCAGGTCGACGCGTAGATCGTCAAAGGGGACAGATCGATGATCTCGCCGATATGTCCGCACAGCTCATCGGTGACCACCTCGAAGTCGCACAGTACCGAAGCGTCCTGAATGAATGGGTAGCAGATTTCGTCGCGGTTCTTGCTGAGTTTCAGCGCCATGCTTTCATCTTGGTTGGATGATGGGCGGCCATACGCTGAAGTCCACGTGAACCTCGACGTTGAATACCTCGGCTAGATGTTCCGGTGTCAGCACCTGTTGCGGCGTGCCCGTGCGATAGAGGCGGCCCTGGTGCATCAGGCATAGACGATCGCAATAGCGGGCGGCCAAGGCCAGGTCGTGGATCGACACCAGTACGCCGCGGCCTTCGCCAGCATAGGTTCTGAGCAGGTCGAGGATGTGCCGCTGGTAATAGAGGTCGAGACTGGCGACCGGCTCGTCGGCGATCAATATCCGGGGCTCGCCGGCCAGCACGCGAGCCAGCCAGACGCGAGTCTGTTCGCCGCCTGAGAGCTGATCGATGCGCCGATCGCGCCACTGCCACACACCGGCCTGATGCATGGCGTGGTGAATCCTGTCGGCATCCTCGTCGCCCCAGGGCAAGCGGCCAAGGGTGACGATGTTCTCCACGTTCAAGGCCCATGCGCTCTGGCTGGCTTGCGGCAACAGCGCCACCTGGCGCGCGCGTTCGTTGCTGCTTAGGCGCTGGCTGGGTTGGCCGCCGATGTCCACCTGGCCGCGGTAGGTTTGCACGCCGGCCAGGCAGTTGAGCAAGGTGGACTTGCCCGAGCCGTTGGGGCCGATGATGCCCAATACTTCGCCAGCAGTCAGGGCCAGATCGGCCCCCTGCAGGCGCTCGGCCACGCTCAGTTGGCACGCGCGAATCAACTCCATTTCTGCCGCTCCCGCCAGACCAGCCAGATGAACAGCGGCGCCCCGATCAGCGACGTGAGCACCCCAAGCTTGAGCTCTCGACCCGGCGGCAGCAGCCGGACCACCAGATCGGCAAAGAGCACCAGCGTCGCACCGGCCAACGCCGAAGGGAACAGCAGCCGATCCGGACGATGATTTACCAGCGGACGAATCAGGTGCGGCACGATCAATCCGACAAAACCGATCGCACCCGCCACCGCGACCGCCGAACCGACCAGCACCGCCGCGCCGAGGACGATCAGCTGGCTGCCGCGTTTGACGCTTAGTCCAAGGCTTTGCGCAGTGTGTTCGCCGAGGCTCAGGCCGTACAGCAGCGGACGTTGACGCAGAATCAGGGCGCCGCCGATCAGCAGGGCCGGCAACAGGATGCGCAGGTGATCCAGCCCGCGTTCGGACACCGAGCCTAGCAACCAGAACACCAGTTCCTGCATGGCGAAGGGATTGGGAGCGAAGTTGAGCACCATCGCCAGCGCGGCGCCGCTGACAGTGGATATCGCCAGCCCGGCCATGATCACCATCGACGGGCGGGAGGAGCCGGCCAAGGCCAGCATCAGAATCAGCGCGATGCCCGCCCCGAGCAACCCGGCCAGTGCCGGTGCCATCTCGCCGGCAAAGGACAGCAGGCCGAAGTAGAACACCGCCGCTGCGCCGAGTGCCGCGCCCTGGCTGGCGCCGATCAGTCCGGGGTCGGCCAACGGATTGCGCAGCAGCCCCTGCAACGCGGCGCCGGAGAGGCCCAGCGCCGCGCCTACGCAGATGGCCAGCAGGGTGCGCGGCAGGCGGATATCGCCGACCACGATGGCCTCCAGCGTGTCCGCCCCGCGCAGCCAGTCGAGCAGCCCGCCGGCCATGTTGACCGATGTCGAACCCAGGTTCAGCGAGAGCAGGGCGGCGATCAGCAACAATCCGCTGAGTAACGGCGTGATCAGTCGAGCCATTGATGCAATTGTCCTATCAGTTCCCAGGTCCATGGCCCCGGACATTGCCAGCGCCAGAATTCGCTAGTCAGCCAGCGCTCGGCCGGTACGGCCCTGGCCAGCGCCGGGTGTTCGGCGAATTGATTGGCCCGCGCGCGATGCTTAGGCGCGGCCCACAGAATCGCATCTGGCGGATCGCTGACGATTCGCTCCAGATCCAGGCGCTGGTAACCCGGCTCGGTCAGGTAGTTGGTCCAGCCGGCGTGTTCGAGAATCTCATGCTCCAGCGTGCCCTGTCCGGTGCCGATGGCATTGGCGCCTAGAAGTAGCAGGCGCTGCGGTTTGGCAGGGCGGGACATCGGGTCGGGCACCGCACTGGCGAGCGTTTCCGGTAGTTGCAGGGCGCGCAGGAACTGTTTTTCGTAGTCCACCACCTGCTCCAGGGAGCGCGGCAACGGCAGCACCTCGACGTGTATGCCCAGGGTATCCATGCGCTGGCGAATCTGTGTCGCCGAATACTGGCCGGACAACACCAGGTCGGGACGCAAGGCGACGATCTGCTCCAGGCTGCCATCGTGCACGGGCCACTCGGGGCCTATCCAGTCGATGGGGTAACGGCGTTGCAGCTGCGACAGGGCCACGACGTTGTTTCGGTCCGCATGATGGGCGATCAGCCAGTCCGCGCACAGGCCGAGGGAGAGGATGCGTTGCGGGGCGGCTGAGGCCATCCACGGCAGCAGCAGAAACAGGGCTAGCAGAAGGCGAACGGGGTGGTGGCGCATCAGGGCACGTACTTCGGTGAGTGTCAGCAGGCAGAGAGTTGATCATTGGGATGCCCGAGCCTGCTTCCTCCGCTTGGGCGCCACGGTAGTCCGAGGCGCCTCGGCAAGAACATTCAGAAGCGGTAACCGACGCTCAGTTGTACCTCCTCCTCGGGAGCAGGATAGCGACTGGCGGCTGTGGCGAAGGCATCGTAGCGTTTGCCGGTCAGGTTGTTGATCCGTAGTTTGGTGTTGAACTGCCTGTATTCATAGGCCAGTGCTGCATTGACCAAGGTGTAGCTGCCGGCCTTCTGCTGAACGTTGGCATCGTCACCCGAGTAATAGCGCTTGCCGGTGTATACCGCTTCTACGTAACTCCGCAGGCCCGGCAGGATTTCATAGCTTACGTGTGCACTGGCGCTGTGGCGCGACACCCATGGCACATCATTTCCTTTGAAGCTGCCGTCGCGATACTCGGAGTCGGTGAAGCTGTACTGACCGCCGATACTCAGATCTGCGCTGAGTTGGCGTTCGGCTTCGAGCAGAACGCCCTTGCGCAGGGTCTTGTCCAGGTTGATGTTGGCGCCATCGAAGCCCCATGCGCTGTTTGGGCCAATCGCGGTCGGGTCATACATCAGCTCGTCTTCCAGCTCCAGGCGATACACCGTGAACCGGTATTGCTGAATGGCGTCGCTCCATTCCACGCCGCTTTCCCAGGATTCACCGGTCTGTGGTTTCAGGAAAGTGACACCTGGTGAAACGAAGCCGTTCTCGTCGACATTGGCCCAGCGCAGAACGTCCTCGCGCCTGATGAATACGCGGGTCTGCTCGTTGGCTTGCCAGCTCAGGCCGATACTACTGCTGCCTTCTCTATCACGATGCGCTCGGCTGGCAGCGGTGCTTTCGTCATCCGCTTCGCTGGCGCGGTAACCGATCACCAGATTCAATCCATTCCCGAGATCCTGGCTGAACTGTGTGTACCAGTCGCGCAGGGTTTGTTGCGCGAGCGTGTCGCCCCAGGCAGCCAGGTACTCGTAGTCGCTGGTGATGTGGTCATGGCCCAGGAGCCACTCGGCTTGCCCGAGAGGCGAATCGAATCGAGCGGTCAGACGAGGGCTGATGGTTTCGATACGGGTGCCTTGCGCAAATTCAGAGCCGGGACCGAAACTGCCGATCCCGTCTTGGTCGCTGTGGCTGTAATCGAGATGCGCGCTCCAGATATCATTCAGGCGCTGTTCCAGTGCCATGCGATGAACCTGGCTTTTGCTGTCGTTCCAGGACTGCGAACTGCTCTGCTTGCGGTCTTGACGCCGTAAAGCCAGCGAGATCGAATCGGGATAAAGCAGTTCGTCATCCACCGTCTGGTATTCATACAGCACATGTCCGTAGTCGTGCTCATAACGCACGCGGGCGAAGGCATTGCTGTAGTTGGCGTTGTTATGGTCGCGGTAATTGTCGTTGCTGCGTGTTTCGCCGCTTGCATACAGTGAGAAACCACCGCCGAGCTGCTGGTGAAGGTGTCCGCGAAAGGCCTCATGATCGTGGCTGCCTCGGCTGGCTTCGACATAGGCCTCGTTGCTGGATGGGGTGCGCGTGATGATATTGATGACACCGCCCACCGCCTGATCGCCATAGAGAACGGTTCCGGCGCCACGAATGATCTCGATCCGCTCGATATTCGCCAGCGGGACGCTATTGAGGTCAGCGCTGGACAGGGTTGGCTGATTCAAGCGGCGTCCATCGACCAGAACCAGGGTGTTATTGGCGGCATTCTCGCCAAAACCGCGCAGGCTGATGGCGGCGCGGTTACCGTCACCCATGGTGTCGCGAATTTGCAGGCCGGCCTGGCTGCGAAGTACATCGAGCAGATCGCTGCTGGCACTGGCTTCAATCTGCTCGCGGTCGATGACCGCTACGCTGGCGGGGGTCGGAGCTTTCAGGTTGGTCGCGCGGGTAATCACCATTGGCGGCAATTGAGCGCTAGACGAGGTGTCATCGGCAGCGAGCGCCAGGCCGGGCGTCAGGGCAATTGCCAGGGCCAAACGGGACAGTTTCATCGGTAAAGAATCCTCAAAAGATCGAAGCACTTTTGAGGAGGGCAGGAACAAGCGTGGGGGCTGGAATGCAGGCGTCCGCGCTTGACGGTGCTGCCCTCCGCAACACCAGTCGAATCCGCTCAGGCCGGTCTCCGGGCTCTCGACTCGCATCGCGCTCGCCTTCCCATGTCGAAACACAGTGGCGTATGAGCGAACGGCGATCTGTTGATCGCGGTCGATTACCGTTGCGGGGGCAGCGCCGGGATTGTTCGATTGAACGCACCGGCTTCCCGTTTAATGCACGCTCTGCGGCGGCACACCTGAGTGGAAAACGCGCGCACCATAGCCGGCAGCACGCAGGGCTGCAATGAAAACCTCAGCCCTGCGGCAGCAAAATGACATCGCCATGGCCCACCGGCAGCCTGAATGCCGCCTCCAGCGATTGGCCTGCGACCAGATGATGCAGGGCGCGAATCGGTCCGGCGTGGGTCAGAAGAATGGCATCCGTGGCGGCTCGTTCAGCTAGGAATGCACGCAGACGATCGAGCAACTCGGGTAGGGTTTCGCCCTGTGGTGGTGCCGCGGTCTGCCAGTTGTCACCCCAATGGCGCGCGGCGGGGGAGTCCAGTTCCGCCCAGGTGCGTCCTTCCCAGGTGCCGAAATTCAGTTCCTGCAAGCGCGGGTCGATGCGAAAGGGTGTGCCCAGTGCTTCGGCCAGCTGACGGCAGCGCAGGCTTGGGCTGCTCCAGATTGGCGGCAAGCCGTCTGGAAACTGTAGCGCCACGGCTTTGCGGACTGCCCGAGTCTCTTCGGCAAAGCTCGCTGCCAGCGGCACGTCCAACCGGCCATAGCACAGGCCGGAGACCGCCACGCGGGTATGGCGAATCAGACAAAGCGGCACAGGGCCAGGACTCCCAGCAGGAAGGTCAGCTCGCTCAGCTGTTGCAGTGCACCCAGGCAGTCGCCGGTGAAGCCACCGATCCACTTGCGCAGCCAGCGGGCGAACCACAGGCGTAGTGCGATCAGCGGCAGCAGCGCCAGCCAGAACGGATGCGGTACCTCGATCCAGAGTAATGGCAACAGCGCCAGGGCTGCCGCGATCAGCAAGCCGCTGGCCGACATGCGCACCGCCAGCGGCTTGGCCTTGCCTTCGGGGCGCGCGTAGGGCTCGGTGAGCATCATGCTGGCGGCATTGAGGCGGCTGAGGGTGTGCGCCAGGATCATGACCGGGATGATGACGGCCGGTGGCAGCGAACTCAGCAGCAGGAACTTGCCGCCCAGCGCACCAACGAGCGCGGCGGCACCAAAGGTGCCCAGGCGCGAGTCCTGCATGATGGTGAGAATACGCTCGCGATCCCAGCCACCTCCCATGCCGTCCATGCAGTCGGCCAGGCCGTCCTCGTGAAAGCAGCCGGTCAGCAGCAGGCCGGCCACCATGCTCAGCAGCACCGCCACCGGGACCGGCCAGAGAAAGGTCGCGCCCCAGTAGACCAGCGCACAGAGCACGCCGATCAGGGTGCCGATCAGCGGGAAGTAGATCGCCGCCTGGTTGAGCTCGTCTTCGGAATAGGGCACCCGGGCCGGAATGGGGAGGCGAGTAAAGAACTGCAGCGAGAGCAGGAAACGATCGCTTTCCCGGCGCAGCAAGGAACGTCCGCTCATTGGGCGGCCTCGCCGGATACGCCCGCTTCCTCGAACGAGGCCATCTCGTTGAGAAAGCCGCAAGCGGCCTGCAGCAGCGGCCAGGCCAGAACCGCGCCGCTGCCTTCGCCGAGGCGCAGGTCCAGCTGCAACAGCGGGGTGGCGAGCAAATGATTCAGCAACAGTGGATGACCGCCTTCGTGGGAGCGATGGCCGAACACGGCGTAGTCGCGCACCGCGGGCGCGAGCTGCATGGCCACCAGCAGCGCCGCGCTGGCAATGAAGCCGTCGATGACAATCAGCGCGCCTTGCTCCGCCGCGCCCAGCATGGCGCCGGTCATCATCACCACTTCGAAGCCGCCGACCTGGGCCAGCACTTCAAGTACCTCATGGGGGCCGGGGCCGACACGCGCGGCAACCGCTTCGAGCGTGGCGATCTTGCGCGCCAGGCCGGCATCGTCCAGCCCGGTGCCGCGCCCGGTGGTGGCGCCGATCGGCAGGCCGGCGAGAAAGTGCGCGAGCAGCGTGGCGCTGGAGGTGTTGCCGATGCCCATCTCGCCGAAGGCCAGCACGTTACTGCCTTTCTCAACTTCCTCACGGGCGATGCGCCGGCCGGCTTCCAGGCCCTGTACGGCCTGGGCGCGGGTCATGGCCGGGGCTTCCAGTGCATTGGCGGTACCGTAGCCGAGCTTCTCGTGGCGAAGTGGCAGATCGCTGGGGAAATCGGCGTTCACGCCGGCATCCACCACCTGCAGGGCGAAGCCATGCTGGCGGGCGAAAATGTTGGTGGCCGCGCCGCCAGCGAGGAAATTGTGGACCATCTGCGGCGTGACTTCCGTCGGATAGAGGCTAACACCCGCGCGAGCCAGACCATGGTCGGCGGCGAAGATGGTCAGGCTGGGGCGGCGCAGGCTGGGCGTCAGACTCTGCTGGACCAGACCGATCTGCAGGGCCAGGTTTTCCAGCTGCCCCAGCGCGCCCAGCGGTTTGGTCTTGCGGTCGATCTTGTGGCGCAGGTCGGGGATCAGCGCGGGATCGGGGGTGTGGATGGTGAAGAGGGGGAGGGATGGCATGGCTGCGTACCGGTGGCGGCCTGGCTGGCCGGGCCGTAAGGAAAACAGAAGGGAGAGCGCGCGGGCACTTTAGCTGCTGCAGTTTGTGCACATAGGGCCGAACTTGTTCGGCCTTTGTGAAGCGGCGGCCGAATGATTTCGGCCCTACAGGTTGGCGGGCCGTGAGGAAAAATCTTCGGCGTTTCCCATTCTACGGTTGCTGCAGGCTCGTCAGCCGCGTACGTATTGCAGCCTCGATTCCCGCTGCGTCCAGGCCACATTCGGTAAGCATCTCGGCGGGCTTGGCGTGCTCCACGTAGTAATCGGGCAGGCCGAGATTGAGGATGGCTTGGAGCAGGCCTTCGCGCGTCAGGAACTCATTCACTGCACTGCCGGCGCCGCCCATGACGCTATTTTCCTCGACGGTCACCAATAGTTCATGGGAATCGGCCAATTGCCGTACCAGTGCTTCATCCAGCGGTTTGACGAAGCGCATGTCGACCACGGTGGCGTCGAGTGCCTCGCCCACCTGCAGCGCCTCTGCCAGTTGTACGCCGAATACCAGCAGCGCCACCTTCGAGCCTTGGCGCCGTATCACGCCCTTGCCGATATCCAGCGGCTCGAGGCCTGGTTCGATGGTCGCGTTCGGGCCGGTGCCGCGCGGATAGCGCACCGCCGCCGGGCCTTCGAAGTGATAACCGGTGGTCAGCATACGGCGCATCTCGTTCTCGTCGCTCGGCGTCATGACCAGCATGCCGGGGATGCAGCGCAGATACGATAGATCGAAGCTGCCGGCGTGGGTCGGACCGTCTTCGCCGACCAGGCCGGCGCGGTCGATGGCGAACAGCACGTCGAGGTTCTGCACCGCGACATCATGGATCAGCTGGTCGTAAGCCCGTTGCAGGAAGGTCGAGTAGATCGCGACCACCGGCTTGGCGCCCTCACAGGCCATGCCGGCCGCTAGCGTCACCGCATGTTGCTCGGCGATGGCAACGTCGAAATAGCGATCTGGATAGCGTTCGCTGAAATCGACCAGGTCGGAGCCTTCCTTCATGGCCGGCGTGATGCCGGTCAGGCGCGGGTCGGCGGCGGCCATGTCGCATAGCCACTGGCCGAACACGTTGGAATACTTCGGGCCGCTGGGCTTCTTCGGCGCAACCGGACCGCCGACGGGCTCCAGCTTGCTGATGGCGTGCCAGGTGATGGGGTCGACTTCTGCCGGGGCGAAGCCCTTGCCCTTCTTGGTCACCACGTGCAGGAACTGCGGGCCGGATAGGTCGCGCATGTTGCGCAGCGTGGCGATCAGCGTCGGCAGGTCATGGCCGTCGATGGGGCCGATGTAGTTCCAGCCCAGCTCCTCGAACAGCGTGCCCGGAACCAGCATACCCTTGGCGTATTCCTCGGTGCGACGGGCGATTTCCCAGGCGCCGGGCAGGCGCGATAGGACCTTCTTGCTGCCTTCGCGCATGCTGGTGTAGGTGCGGCTGGAAAGGATTTTCGCCAGGTAGTTGGACATCCCGCCGACGTTGCGCGAGATCGACATGTCGTTGTCGTTGAGCACCACCAGCATGTCGGCGCCAACTTCCGGGGCGTGGTTCAAGGCCTCGAAAGCCATGCCGGCAGTGAGCGCGCCGTCACCGATCACAGCGATGGATTTGCGCTTCTTGCCCTGCATGCGCGCGGCGATGGCCATGCCGAGGGCGGCGCTTATCGAGGTGCTGGAGTGGCCGACGCCAAAGGTGTCGTACTCGCTTTCGCTGCGGCGCGGGAAGGCGGCGAGGCCGTCTTTCTGACGCAGGCTGGCCATCTGCTCGCGGCGGCCGGTGAGGATCTTGTGCGGATAGGCCTGATGGCCAACATCCCACACCAGGCGGTCGTCCGGTGTGTCGTAGACATAGTGCAGGGCGATGGTCAGCTCGATCACGCCGAGCCCGGCTCCGAAGTGCCCACCCGTCCGGCCGACGCTATAGAGCAGATCCTGCCGCAGTTCGTTGGCGAGTTCTTCAAGTTCCGCTTCGCTCAGTCGGCGCAGTTGCTCGGGAATGGCCGCGCGGTCTAGAACGGGCGTCGCAGGGCGGACCCGAGGAATCTCATGGAACGTCTTGGGCATCGGGCGGATCGTTTTGGCTGAAAAAGAGCCGCAGTTTACCCGATGGTTACAGTGAGAAGAATGACCCAGGCATCAACGGTCGCCCCATAGACGCCGGCGATACGGCCAGGGACAGGCGGGCTCAGCTGCGGCGCTCGACGATGAAACGGGCCAGTTGGCGCAACGGCTCGGCGGCCGCACCGAAGGGCGCGACGGCATCGAGAGCCAGATCGCGCAGCTCCAGTGCGTAGGCTTTTGCCGCGTCCATGCCCAGCAAAGCCGGATAAGTGGGCTTATCGCGGGCGATATCGGCGCCCTGATGCTTGCCGAGCGTGACGGTGTCGCTTTCCACGTCGAGGATGTCGTCCTGCACCTGGAAGGCAAGGCCGATGGCTTGTGCGTACCGCTGCAGAGCGGCCAGCTTGTCGGCATCGGCATGTCCGCTGGCGAGGGCGCCGAGACGCACGCTGGCCTCGATCAGCGCGCCGGTCTTGTGGCGATGCATCAGTTCCAGTGCCGTGCGATCAAGTTTCAGGCCGACCGATCCGAGATCGATCGCTTGCCCGCCAACCATTCCAGCCGGACCTGCTGCCCGTGCGAGGCTGCTGAACATCTCCAGACGCAGGGCTGGATCGCTGGGGTTGTGCGCCTCGGCGGCGAGCGCTTCGAAGGCGAGGCTTTGCAGGCCATCACCGGCGAGGATCGCGCAGGCTTCGTCGAAGGCTTTGTGGGTGGTCGGTTGGCCGCGGCGCAGGTCGTCGTCGTCCATGGCTGGCAAGTCGTCATGTACCAGCGAATAGGCGTGGATCAGTTCGACGGCGCAGGCGGCGCCGTCGGCTTGCGCGCTGTCGCCTTCGAGCGCCTCGCAGGCGGCGTAAACCAGCAGTGGGCGCACGCGCTTGCCGCCATTCATCACGCTGTAGCGCATGGCTTGATAGAGGCGTTCGAGTTGCGGGCGGGGGGGGAAGAAGAGCGCCTCGAGACAGCTATCGACGCGTTTTTGGCAGCGTTGCTGGTACTCGTCGATCATGCTTCCGGGTCCACCTCGAAGGGGGCTTCCTGCAGCTTGCCGTCACGCTCCAGCAGGATCTGCACCTTTTGTTCGGCCTGGCTCAGGGCGGCCTGGCAGTCGCGGGTCAGACCGATCCCCTGTTCGAAACAGGTCAGCGAGTCTTCGAGCGACAGCTCGCCGCTTTCCAGGCGCTCGACCAACTGCTGCAGCTCGGCGAGGGATTGTTCGAAATCGAGGGCGACTTTCTTGCGGGCCATGGCGGAACCTGTTCTCTGCGGCTGCTCTGAAACGGGCGCGACACTAGCAGAGCTGGACGGCATACGCCATAAGTCGACCGGACGATCCGCCGCTCAGACCGTAGCCTGGATTAGCCGAAGGCGTAATCCGGGGCTCCGAAGGCGCAATCTGCGTCACTAAGGCGTAACCCGACATTCAGGCTATTGCCCGTAAATCGTCCAAAAGTAATAGACGGTCATGGTGCTGCCGACGCCTATGACGAAGGCGCGCAGCCAGTTGGCCGGCAGTTTTTTGCTCAGCGCGCCGCCTGCATAGCCGCCGAGTGTGGTGCCGATCAGCAGGATCGTCAGCTCATACCAGCTCACGCGCCCGGCAATGACGAATGTGGCTGTGGCAACGCTGTAGATGACGGCGGAAATCAGATTCTTCAGCGCGTTGGCGCGAACCAGCTGGTGGCCTTCGATGGAAAACGCCGCCAGTTGCAGGATGCCCATGCCCGCGCCGAAATAACCGCCGTAGATGGACACCAGCCCATGCGCCGCGAGCGATGACGGCGCATGCGGTGGTACAGCGCTTTCATCTTTGCGGCGTGCCGCGAGCCAGCGACTCAGCCAGGGACTGGCGGCGAACAGCGCGGTGGCTAGCAGCAACAGCCAGGGAATGAGCAGACTGAAGGAGTCGTCACCGCTTGCCAGTAGCAGAAGGCCGCCGAGCAAACCGCCGATCAGACCGGCCAGTAGCAGCGGGATCAGGTAGCGTCCCAGCGGCTGAAGGGCCGAGCGCGCAGCCCAGGCGCCGGCAAGGCTGGCGGGCCAGAGCGCCACGGCGTTGGTCGCATTGGCGGTAACCGGCGGCAGGCCGGTGGCCAGCAATGCTGGAAACGAAAAGAAGGTGCCGCCTCCGGCGAGCGCATTCATGCCTCCCGCGGCAAAGCCGGCAGCGATCAATAGCAACATGTCGAACAGCGGCATCGGAACGGCTCATGGCAAAAGAGACGCAGATTAGCCAAGGGGCGCGCGGCCCGCCAAGTGTTGTCAGCGCGACGCTGTATTGCGAACCGGAGCCTCAAGGCTTGTGCCGAGCCTCGTCCTGTCGCGTGCTGGTCAGCTCGTTGAGAATGCCGCAGCCTTGCATCGGACGGCTGCCAGTGCAGCAACCGCGCAGCGCCTGCAACTGATGCTCCAGAGCGTGGAGGCTTTCCAGCCGCATACGGACACGCTCAAGCTGTTGGTCGATCAGCAGATTGATGTCGCCGCAGCTGGCGTCCGGCTGGTCGGAAAACTCCAGCAGCCGACGGATGTCGGCCAGCCCGATATCCAGCGCTCGGCAGTGGCGAATGAACACCAGGTGCGCCAGTTGCTTGGAAGAATAAGACCGGTAGCCATTGGCGCCGCGCTCCGGGGCGGGCATCAACCCGACCTTCTCGTAATAGCGAATGGTCTCGACGTCCACGTCGGCCGCCTTGCTCAGCTCGCCTATGCGCATGATGGTCTCCTTCGTCTCGCTGCGATCGTGCTCAGGATAGGGCTTGACCCTGGAGCGGCTCCAGGGTGTGCAATGGCTCCGAATATAGTTCAGGAGACATTCCCATGTCGTCGAGATGCTGTGATTCAGGCTGCTCAACTCCGGCGGTCAGCCCGGGTTTTCGCAAGGCGCTGTGGTTCGCGCTGGCGATCAACCTGATCATGTTCGTCGTGGAGGTCAGCGGCGGGTTGCGGTCCGGCTCGGTCTCGCTACTGGCCGACGCCATCGACTTCGCCGGTGATGCCGCCAACTACGGCATCACGCTGGTGGTGCTGTCCATGGGCCTGGTCTGGCGTTCACGTGCAGCGATGGTGAAAGGCCTGTCGATGCTGGCCTTCGGTCTGTTCGTGCTGGTTCGCGCCGGCTGGGCGATCTATGTCGGCGTGGTGCCGGAGCCTCTGACCATGGGCGTGATCGGCGCGCTGGCGCTGGTTGCCAACGTCGTCGTGGCGCTGATGCTCTATGCGTTTCGCGAGGGCGACTCGAACATGCGCTCGGTCTGGCTATGCAGCCGCAACGACGCGCTGGGCAACATCGCGGTGATGATTGCCGCAGCGAGCGTTTTCGGGACGGGTTCCGGCTGGCCGGACTTCATCGTGGCGCTGTTCATGGCGGGGCTGGCGCTTTCCGCCGGTTGGTCGGTGGTGCGCCAGGCGCGGCAGGAACTGCGCACTGTGCCTTAACGTCGGCCGCGACCCGAGGCGATAGAGGCGACCAACGCCACCGCGCCCACGGTCACTGCCGCCAGTCCTGCCACCGCCAGCTTGCCGACGGTTTCGCTGCTCAGCGCTACGGCGTGGTCCTGAGCCCGGTCCCCGAAGCGGCCATCGGTGCGATGCAGGCCTTCGACCGGTTCGAAGAGGTTGTCCGGCTGCCCGGCATCGACCGGCTCGTCGGTCATCTGCCCGCTCCAGGCCTGCTTGGCCATCATACGATCGAGCAGGCCCGACATGAACATATTGCCGATGATCGCCTGAAGCGAGGCACGCCCCAGCCAGAGTTCACGCGGCGCTTCGTTGGCGGCGCGGAGGATGGCGCGTGCCGCGACCTCGGGCGTGTGAATCGGTGGTACCGGCTGGGCACGGTTGCGCATCTTGTTGCGTGACCAGTCGAACTGCGGCGTGTTGTGTGCCGGCAGCTGGACCATGGTCAGGCGGACTCGGCTGTTGGAGTGGATCAGCTCGCAGCGCAACGAGTCGGTAAAGCCGCGAATGGCGAACTTCGCGGCGCAATAAGCCGATTGCAACGGAATGGCGCGATAGGAGAGGGCCGAGCCCACCTGCACGATGGTGCCGCGATTGCGCGTCTGCATGTGCCGCAGCGCGGCCAGCGTGCCATGGACGGAGCCCAGATAAGTCACCTCGGTGACCCGCTTGTATTCCGCCGGGGTGATCTTCTCGACCGGGGCGAAGACCGTGGCCATGGCCGCGTTGACCCAGACTTCGATCGGTCCCAGCTCTGCCTCGATCCGCTCGGCGGCGCGGTCGATCGCCTCGGCATCGGCGACGTCGGCGGCAATCGTCAGCACCGTGGCGCCGGCCGCTTCGAGCGCCTGGCGCGTGTCGGCCAGGCCCTGTTCGCCGCGTGCGATCACGGCCACGTGAAAACCTGCCTGTGCCAGGGCATGAGCGGTCGCGCGGCCCACGCCGGCAGTTCCGCCGCAGATCACGGCAGTCTGGTCGCGGTTGGTCATCTCAAGCTCCTGTTTCCGGGGAATGGGTGAAGTCGCGAGCCAGCGCTGCCTGGTTTCTTCTTGTAACCCATGCCGTGTCGGGCGCGGGCTAGGCCCGGTGATCTGATCGATGTGACGTTCGGGCGATGAAAAGGCCCATCACGTGCAGCGGTGGCGCTTTCAGTTGACCGGAGGGGCAATAAGGGAGTTGCAGCCAGGCGATGAGCTGTGGATCGGTGCGGTCATTCGAGCGTGCGGTACGGATCAGCTGCCGGCGTCAGCGCAGCTCGGCTCGACGGTGAATGTCTTGGATGAATCCACCGGGCCGATCTTCTCCAGCGTGCGACGGCCAATCAGCACGGGGTAGTTCATCTTGTCCCGGTCGTTCAGCGAAAACTGCTCTTCATAGACTTGATTGCCTAGGCAGACTTTCATCATTACGACTGGGCGATCCTCGGCACCGCCCGCGCCCCGTACCGTGAGGTCCCGGACCATCTTCCGCTCCAGACGCGTCCTCACCTGCTTTTCGGTGTTGATGTCTTCCAGTTCGACGGTGAAACGTATCCAGTCCTCACCGTCTTTCTCGAAACGGTCGATATTTTCCGCATGCATAGAAGAGGTCAACGCGCCGGTATCGAGCTTGAACTTCACCGCTACTTTTTCCGGAAGAATCAGCCCTTCCTCGACCCAGCCGAGTACCTGTGGCGAGTCGGCGGCTGCTGTCGCCATGCCTGGTGACAGCAGCAGGGCCGCCAGCGTTATCGGGACGAGTCGGGTACGGATGAAGCGTGTCGGATGGCGCATCTATCACCTCGAAATCAGCGAAAGCCGTGGTTTCGATAGAGTCGGCGCGCCCGAATCCGTTCAGGTTTTATCGATGAACGATCAGCGAGCCGGGTCGGGACACGCGCCCGCACGCTTCAACGGCGGTTATGCAGCGGTACCACGACACGCGAATTCGGGCGCCCCAGCGTGTCGCCGATCGCTGCGCTGAGCGTGTGCTGCGTAAACGGCTTGGCCAGCGTGTGCAGCGGGCGACCGTCCTCGGACAGTTCCGCATAGCCGCTGACCAACAGGACCGGCAGCTTGGGCCTTTCGATTTTGACGATCTTGGCCAGTTGGGTGCCGGTCATGCCGGGCATCATTTGATCTGAGACCAAAATATCGAAGGCCTCATGCTGGCGAAGGATAGCCAGGGCCGCCTCGCCATCGCCGACCGCGGTGACTCGATGTCCCAGGTCCTCGAGTAGCTCGGTGGTATTGGCGAGTACCAGTGGGTCATCGTCTACCACGAGAATCGACAAGGCGGGGACCGGCGCCGCGATGGGTTCGTCTGGATGTTCGGATGCCGGGGTAGCCATCAGCGCCGGGACGCCCAAGGGTAGCCACAGTTCGACGGTCGTTCCCTTGCCCGGCTGGCTCGCCATTTCCAATCGCCCGCCCGATTGCTCGGCCAGGCCATGAGCCATCGAGAGGCCGAGTCCGGTGCCCTTGCCCGGCCCCTTGGTCGTGAAGAAGGGCTCGGTTGCCCGGGCCAGCGTCTCCGGACTCATGCCGATGCCGTCGTCGCGCACGATCAGGGCGATGAACTCCTGCATCGATTGTTCCGTTGGTGCCCTGAAGGAACGCGGCTGGCCTTCGATGCAGATCGTGCCGCCTGTCGGCATGGCGTCCCGTGCATTGACCACCAGATTGATCAACACCATTTCGAGCTGATTCGCATCGACGTAGGCAGGCGGCAGACTCAGAGAGAATCGCGTTTCGATGGCGATATTGGTCCCCACCGAGCGCTGCAGCAGCTCCCGCATGCTCATCACCACGTCCGGTAGCACGACGGAACTGGGGTTCAAGTCCTGCTTGCGGGCGAACGCCAGCATGCGCTGGACCAGGCTGGCGCCACGCTGTGTGGCCAATAAGGCGTTTTCGATCAGCGTGCTGGTTCGGGCCGTGTCGTTCGGCAGCCGCTTGCGCAGCAGTTCGAGATTTCCACTGACCACGGCGAGTAGATTGTTGAAGTCATGAGCGATGCCACCGGTCAGCTTGCCAATCGCTTCCAGCTTCTGCGCCTGCCGGAGCGCGGCCTCGGCGTGCCGGCGTTCGGTAATGTTCACCAGGCCGCCGATGATGAGCGCGCCGCGAGAAGTCTGCTCGAGGCGCGTGGAGGCGAGCACATCGATGAACACGCCGGCCCTAGCCACCAGGCGATACTCGGCGTTGAGGCATTCGCCGGTTTCGAGCAATGCCGGCCAGTCCTGGCTGAGCATCTGGCGCGCCGAGCTTTCGGTCATGAAATTGATCAGCGGCCGCCCGATCACGTCGCCTCGGCGATAGCCCATCAGTACGAGCCAGGCCTCGCTGACCGACTCGATCCGGCCTTCGTCATCCAGCGAATGCAGCGGCAACGGTGTCTTGCTGTACAGCTCGCGGAACCGCTCCTCGCTTTGGCGCAAGGCCGCTGCTTCGCGCTCGCTGATGATCGCCATGCGTCGGTCATGCATCGAGGCGGCAAGGCCGAAGAACAGCACGATGAAGGTCGAGCCAGCGACCGATAACGCCAGCGTCAACAGATCCAGACCGCTGTCGTGCGGCGCGGGCATCGCATCGTGCAGCGGGGTGAAACGCGCGCCGGCCATGGCCGTGTAGTGCATGCCAGCCACGGCAAAGCCCATCGCCACGGCCGAGACGGCCTGCAGTATCAGGCGTCGGCCGCGAGCCGATAGCCAGAGCGCTACGGTGGCCGCACCGATTGCGATGATCAGAGAGATAACCACCCAAAACGGGTCGTAGGATAGCTCGGCATGCATGGTCATCGCGGCCATGCCCATGTAGTGCATGGCGCCAATCCCCAGCCCCATGAACAGACCGCCGATCCCGAGCGTCTTGCGGCCCAGCCCGCGAATGCCGACGGCAAAAAAACTGATCGCCGTCACCGCAATCGGCACGACCAACGACCAGAGGGTGAGCGCCAGGTCGTACTGGATTTCCATACCGGGCATGCCGAAGGCAAGCATGCCGACGAAGTGCATCGACCAGATGCTGCCGCCCATGCAGACGGCCGCTGCGCATAACCACGCATGCCGCATCCAATCGGCCGAAGCGCGGGCGCGGCTGGCCAGGTCGAGCGCCGTGAAGGAGCCGGCAATGGCAATCAGGATGGACAGGCTCACCAATGCAGTGTTGTACGTGGTTAGCATCGAGGGATCCATTCAGACTTCGAGGCGATCGCCCTGTATATATTGCACGGGACGTCCAAGAGCGCCAGGTCGTTGGTCCGGAGATGCGATCGCCAGCCACATGGAGGTGAGCTTGCGGGTGTTTCACGAACGGGAAAGGTGTGGCTACTGATTGGGCAGGCGAGGCGGTGCCCTTTCAGGTTTTTGGTCCAGCCGAAAACAAAAACCTGAAAACATAAAAAAGCCGGCCTCGTGGGCCGGCTTTCCGTTAACGGTATTGGCTTATTTTTGGTAAGCCGCAACCGCCTTGGTAATTGCTGCGCGGGCTTCGTCGGCGTTGCCCCAGCCCTCGACCTTGACCCACTTGCCCTTCTCCAGATCCTTGTAGTTCTCGAAGAAGTGCTTGATCTGTTCGATCAGCAGCGGAGGCAGGTCGGTGTATTCCTTGATGTCCACGTACAGCTGGGTCAGCTTGTCGTGGGGGACGGCGATCAGCTTGGCGTCGCCGCCGGCTTCGTCGGTCATGTTCAGCACGCCGACCGGGCGGCAGCGGATGACCGAGCCCGGTGCGACCGGGTAAGGCGTCACGACCAGCACGTCCAGCGGGTCACCGTCGTCGGCCAGGGTATGCGGGATGAAGCCGTAGTTGGCCGGGTAGAACATCGGGGTGGCCATGAAACGGTCGACGAACAGGCAGTCGGTGTCGTGATCGATTTCGTATTTGATCGGCGCGTGGTTGGCCGGGATCTCGATGGCGACGTAGATGTCGTTGGGCAGGTCTTTGCCGGCCGGGACTTTGCTGTAGCTCATGAACATTGCTCCGTGGTCGGCCAACGCGGCCTGGGGCGAAAAAAAGTGGGCGCGATTATAGGCGCACTGTCGGGCGTTTTGCCATGCCGGTCGTGTGAACCCTTGCCGGCAAAAAGGCGCGCATTCGACGACCCGAACTCAATGAGGTTCCGCGTACTGCGGATGACTGTGCTGCAGCTGCTGCAGGCGTGTCCGCGGATCCTGTCGATAGAAGGCCGCCAGCTGCGCGTAGACCTCGGGAAAGGCCTGGTGCAGCACATCCGGCGCGCTGAAGAAGTATTCGCTGGTGACGGCAAAGAACTCCGCCGGGTTTTCAGCGGCGTAGGGATCGATCGGCGTGTCGGCATCCGGATCGGCATCCAGCACGGCGTCGAGTTGGTCGTAGGCGCTCTGCATCGCGCTTGCCCAGGCTTCGATGTGCATGTTGCGGTGCAGCGGCGGCAGGCCGTTGGCATCGCCGTTGAGCATGTCGAGCTTGTGCGCCAGTTCGTGGATCACCAGGTTGTAGCAGTCCCAGCCGCCGCTTTCCTGCACGCCGGGCCAGGCGAGGATGACCGGCCCCTGCGGCCAGGCTTCGCCGCTGTGCTCGCCGTCCCATTCGTGCTCGACGCCAGCCGGGTCGCGATATTTCTGCGGGCTGAGGAAGTCATCGGGATAAAGCACGATCTCATGAAAGCCGCGATACCAGCCGAGCTCGGCCAGGTGCAGCAGCGGCAACTCGGCCTGCAGCGCCAGCCGCAGGCGATCTTCGGCTTGCAATTCGACGCCCGGCAGCGCGGTGAGGCGCTTTTCGTGCAGAAACAGCACGGCGCGCTCGCGCAGGCGCGTTAGTTCCTCGTCGCTCAAGCCATCGAGGATCGGCAGGCTGTCGACCACGCGGCGCCACAGCTCAGCGCTGATCGGGTTGCGGGCGAGGATGCGTTTGCGCTGCCAGGCGCGGAAGGACCACATGCACGAAGTTCCAGCGGGGCGGGGCGCTCACATTAAGCGCCGCGGGTGGACGCGGCAAGGGCATCAGCGTGCTGCTCCAGGCCTGCCCCGGCGAGCTTGTGCGGGTTGACCACCGAGTAGATGTGCCGGATGTGCTGGCCGTCGCTGACCAAGGTCATCGCGGCATGAATGCGCTCGCCATGCAGCACCAGCACGCCGGGTTCGCCGTTGATCCAGGCGACCCGGGTTTGCCATTGGCCATCCGCGCGGCGGGCGATGCCGACAGCCAGCCGCACCGAGGCGCGCACGCCGTGCAACACCTTCGAGGCGGCAGTAACTTGGCCGCCGCCGTCGGCGATCCAGCTGACGTCCTCGGCGAGCAGTTCGGCGAAGGCCGTGCCGTTGGGGTCCAGCAGGGTCGTGGCAAAGCGCTCGACCAAGCGACGATGTGCAGCGGCGTCGACGACAAAGCGTGGCCGCTCGTCGCGCACCCGACGGCGGGCGCGGCTGATGATCTGGCGGCAGGCCGCAGGGGTTTTGCCCAGCGTTTCGGCGATCTGCTCGTAGGAATGTTCCAGCACGTCGCGCAGCAGCAGGGCTGCGCGTTCCTCGGCGCCCAGTCGCTCCAGCGCCACCAAGAAGGCCATGGAAATGTCCGCGCCGAGTTCGATCAAGCGTTCGCCTTCGTGGTCGATGCTGCCCAGCAGCGGCTCCGGCAACCAGGGGCCAAGATATTCCTCGCGGCGAGCGCGGCGTTGGCGCAGCTGATCGATGCCCAGCCGGGTTACCACGGTGACCAGCCAGGCCTCTGCATCGCGGATCGCCGCAGGGTCGGCCGCGCTCCATTTGAACCAGGCATCCTGCAACAGATCTTCGGCATCGGCGCGGCTGCCCAGCAGGCGGTAAGCCAGACCGAACAGGCGCGGACGCAATCCTTCGTAGTAATGGGCGCGATTCTGCACGGCGGCTCCTCGTGACGGTTGATCCAGTATGGACGGTCCGACGCGCGCCGTTGTGACAGTCGAGACGAGCTGTCACAACGATCCCGCTGGGTACGTCCTGGCAATGTCACTCATGACTAAGCCGGAGAATTCCCATGCGACTCGACTACCTCAAGCACGCCGACCCGCTGCCACTGCAAGCACTGACGGCTATCAGCGGCTACCTGCACGAATCCGATCTGGATCCGCAACTGCTGCAGCTGATGGAGCTGCGCGCCTCGCAACTCAACGGTTGCGCCTATTGCATCGACATGCACAGCAAGGATCTGCTGGCGCTGGATACGCCGCTGCCGCGCATCCTGCTGCTGTCGGCCTGGCGTGAGGCCAATGTCTACAGTCCGGCCGAACGTGCCGCGCTGGCATGGGCCGAGGCCGTCACCGAGCTGCCGGATGGCGAAACGCTCGACCGCTGCTACGGTGAGTTGACCGAGCATTTCTCGCCGCGGGTGATCACCCGGCTGACCTTCGCCCTCGTCGTGATCAACAGCTGGAACCGCCTGAGCGTCGCCTTCGGGCGCGAACCGGGGCAGTACCGACCTGGTGATCTGGATGGGGCGATGAAGCGCGCGCTGGAGCGCTTTGCCGATCTGCGTGGCGTTACCGAGAGGAGTAAGTAATGACTGACCATTCGGGCCGCAACGGCCTGTCGCTGCTCAATCCGCCGGGTCTGTACGACCCGGCGCCCCATGGCTATTCCCATGTGGCGTTGCTGCCGCCCGGAGCCCGGCTCGCATTCATCGCCGGGCAGGGTGGCGAGACTGTCGACGGGCGCTTGTCCGAGGATTTTCGCGAACAGGTCCGCCAGGCCCTGGCCAATCTCCGCCTCGCCATCGAGGCGGTGGGTGGCACTGCGCAGCAGATCGCCAAACTCACCGTGCTTATCGTCGACCACAGCGAGGCACGTTTGCAGGTGTTCGGCGAGGAGTTGGTCGGCGCGCTGGGATCGGGACCGAAGCCGGCTTGCACGCTGATCCCGGTGCCACGCCTGGCGCTGGATGGCATGCTCTTCGAGATCGAGGCGGTGGTGTTGCTGCCCGAGGTGTGACTGCCGCTGCATCGTGCGGCTCGCCTCCGGTCTGTGGTGGTTTGCGGACGAAACGGTCTGGCTCGTCGGAGCGCGTAGTGGCGCTTCAATGAATACGCGCTGGAGTTTCAGCCCAGCAGGAAATTGCCGGCGCGGGGTTCGCCGTCCAGCGTCGGCACCTCGGCTTCGTCCTTCAATTGCACACCGGAGAGCTGGCGGCGACAGGCTTCGCGCATGAGATACAGCAGACGATGCGCGGCCAGGTTGTAGGCGAGACCTTCGGGGCGGATGTTGGAGATGCAGTTGCGCTGAGCGTCGTGGCGGCCGACTTGCGGCGCCCAGGTGAAATACAGGCCCAGGCTGTCCGGCGAGCTGAGGCCGGGACGTTCGCCCAGCAGGATCACCACCATTCGGGCCTTGAGGCGTTCGCCGATTTCGTCGGCAATGGCCACGCGGCCCTGTTCGACGACGGCGACTGGCCCCAGCGACCAGCCTTCGGTGCGGCAGTGCTCGGCGATCTTCAGCGCCATCGGCGTGGCGTGGCGCTGCACGGCGAGGGCTGACAGGCCGTCGGCGATCACCAGGGCGAGGTCGCAGCCCGTGCTCGCATAATCATCAAGCATCGTGGCGCTGGCTTCGTCGAGTCGCCGGCCCAGATCCGGTCGCTGCAGGTAAACCTGCCGATCCGCGGCTGCGCTGTGCAGGTGCAGGCAATCGATGCCGTGCTGCTGCAGTTCGTTCTTTAGCGCCTCGCTGTCCAACGGCAAATGCACGGCATCGCGCGCCTGGGCATGGGCGAACTGGAAATCGAGCTGTGCTTTGGTGGGCAGGCTGGTGCCAGCCCGGCCGAGAGCGATGCGCGCCGGGGTGAGCTGGCGCAGGTGCTGCCAGGGGTTGGCGATGGTTGGTGTCCGTTCGTTCATAGGGCCTCGTGTTCGTGGTGTAGGAGCCAGCTTGCTGGCGAAACGGGCGATGCCGATGCTTTTTTCGCGAGCAAGCTCGCTCCTACAGGGGAGCGCGTGCTGGTTTCAGGTCAGTCGCTCCAGCGCGCGGCGGAACGGCTCGGGCAGTTCGCGCCCGAGGTGCAGCCGATTGCCGTCCTGCCGAAGAATCTGCATCTTCGCCAGCCATTCCGCGAATTCCGGCGCCGCGCGCAGGCCCAGCACCTGACGCACGTAGAGCGCGTCGTGGAAGGAGGTGGTCTGGTAGTTGAGCATCACGTCGTCCGAGCCAGGGATGCCCATGATGAAGTTGATGCCGGCCGCGCCCAGCAGGGTCAGCAGCATGTCCATGTCGTCCTGGTCGGCTTCGGCGTGGTTGGTGTAGCAGATGTCGCAACCCATGGGCACGCCCAGCAGTTTGCCGCAGAAATGGTCCTCCAGCCCGGCGCGGATGATCTGCTTGCCGTTGTAGAGGTATTCCGGGCCGATGAAGCCGACCACGGTGTTCACGAGCAGCGGCTTGAAACGGCGCGCCACCGCATAGGCGCGAGCCTCGCAGGTCTGCTGGTCGACGCCGTGGTGTGCGTTGGCCGACAACGCGCTGCCTTGGCCCGTTTCGAAGTACATCAGATTGTCTCCGACGGTGCCGCGCTTCTGCGACAGGCCGGCCTCGTAACCTTCCTGCAAGGTCGCCAGGCTGATGCCGAAGCTGGCATTGGCCGCCTCGGTGCCGGCGATGGACTGGAATACCAGATCCAACGGCGCGCCGCGCTCGATCGCCGCGATGGAGGTGGTGACGTGGGTGAGGATGCAGGCCTGGGTTGGGATCTCGTAGCGCTGGATGATGGCGTCGAGCATCTTCAGCAGCTCGCAGATGCCGCTGGTGCTGTCGGTAGCCGGGTTGATGCCGATCACCGCATCGCCGTTGCCGTAGAGCAGGCCGTCAAGGATGCTCGCGGCGATGCCGGCACCGTCATCGGTGGGGTGGTTGGGTTGCAGGCGGGTAGACATACGCCCCTGCAGGCCGATGGTGTTGCGGAATCGCGTCACCACGCGCGGCTTCTGCGCCACCAGGATCAGGTCCTGCACGCGCATGATCTTCGATACGGCTGCGACCATCTCCGGCGTCAGCCCCGGTGCCAGAGCCGCCAGCGCGGCGCCGTCGGCTTCATCGCCGAGCAGCCAGTTGCGAAAGTCGCCCACGGTCAGGTGGCTGACCGGGGCGAAGGCCGTCGCGTCGTGGCTGTCGATGATCAGCCTGGTGACCTCGTCGCGCTCGTACGGGATCAACGCCTCTTCGAGAAAGCGCTTGAGCGGCACTTCGGCTAGACACATTTGTGCCGCCACGCGTTCGGCATCGCTGCTGGCGGCGACCCCGGCGAGCAGGTCGCCGGAGCGCGCCGGGCTGGCCTTGGCCATCAGCTCGCGCAGGTCGTCGAAACGCCAGGTGGTGCCGCCCACGCTGTGCGAGTACGTCATGACTGCCTCCTTACTTCAGCGTTGCCTCGGCGTTCTCGATCGCCGCGAACTCCTCTTCCGGCGTGCCGGCGACCAGGTGATGTCGGCTGTACAGCGCGAAATAGGCGATGAAGACGCCGTAGATGATCGCCGCACCGATCACCACCCGCGGGTCCACCAGAAAGCCCGCCACCACGGCGATGCACGCCAGCACCAGCGCGACGCCGGAAGTGAAGATGCCGCCGGGTGTCTTGTACGGGCGATGCATGTCCGGGCGGCGCAGGCGCAGGGTGATGTGCGAGGCCATCATCAGCACGTAGGAGATGGTGGCACCGAACACCGCCACCAGAATCAGCAGGTCGCCCTGGCCAGTCAGCGACAGGACGAAGCCGATCACGCCCGGCACGATCAGCGCCAGCACCGGCACCTTGTTGCGGTTGGTCAGCGACAGCTTGCGCGGCAGGTAGCCGGCCCGCGACAGCGCGAAGATCTGCCGCGAGTAGGCGAAGATGATCGAGAAGAAACTGGCGATCAGCCCGGCCAGGCCCACCAGGTTGACGAAGCCGCTCATCCAGGTTGAGGACCCATAAGCGGTGGTCAGCGCCTCCACGAGAGGGTTGCCGGATTCGATCAGCGTGCTGGAACCGGCGCCGCCCGGTCCGACCAGCAGGATCAGTCCGGCAAAGGCCAGCAGGACCAGCATGGCGCCGATCAGCCCGCGCGGCATGTCGCGCTGCGGGTTCTTGGTTTCCTCGGCGGCCAGCGGCACGCCTTCGACCGCGAGGAAGAACCAGATGGCATAGGGAATCGCCGCCCAGATACCCACGTAGCCGAACGGCAGGAAAGCGCTGGCGCCAGCCGCGGTGGTGGGCGCGATGTCCAGCAGGTTGGCCACCGAGAAGTGCGGCACCATCGCCACGATGAACACGCCCAGCGCCAGCGCCGCGACGGCGGTGATGATGAACATCAGCTTGAGCGCCTCACCGACGCCGAAGATATGAATGCCGATGAAGGCGATATAGAAGGCGAGGTAGATCATCCAGCCGCCGATGCCGAACAGCGACTCGCAGTAGGCGCCGATGAACACCGCGATGGCCGCTGGCGCGATGGCGTATTCGATGAGGATCGCCGTGCCGGTGAGAAAGCCACCCAGCGGGCCGAACGCGGTGCGGGCGAAGCCATAACCGCCGCCGGCGGTGGGCACCATCGACGACAACTCGGCAAGCGAGAAGCACATGCATAGGTACATGGTTGCCATCAGCAGCGTGGCGATGAACAGCCCGCCCCAGCCGCCCTGTGCCAGGCCGAAGTTCCAGCCGGCGTAGTCGCCGGAAATCACGTAGGCGACGCCGAGGCCGACCAGCAGCACCCAGCCGGCGGCGCCTTTCTTCAGTTCGCGTTCCTGGAAATAGCTACTGCCGACTGCTTCGAAATCTACGGCATGTTGCGGTGGGGTCGCACTGCTGTGTTCGAAAGCCATGGGGAATCCCTCGTTGTTGGATTGGCGTCTCCCTAGCAAGCGTCATGCCCTGCGCCGCGAACCTTGCATTCGCGGTGTTTTGTCAGCGAAGTCCGGCAGGAACGCACCTTTTGCGGGCTCCGCAGCACCACGGCGGAGCCCGGCAGGTGTCTTGTTCGAGCGTGGGCGGCATCAGCTACCCACGCCAGCCATCAGAAGAAGCCCAGCGGATTGATGTCGTAGCTGACCAACAGGTTTTTAGTCTGCTGGTAGTGGTCGAGGATCATCTTGTGGGTCTCGCGTCCGACGCCGGACTTCTTGTAGCCACCGAACGCGGCATGTGCCGGATACAGGTGGTAGCAGTTGGTCCATACGCGGCCGGCCTTGATCCCCCGGCCCATGCGATAGGCGCGGTTGATGTCGCGGGTCCAGACGCCGGCGCCCAGGCCGAACTCGGTGTCGTTGGCGATGGCCAGCGCTTCGGCTTCATCCTTGAAGGTGGTCACACCGATCACCGGGCCGAAGATTTCCTCCTGGAACACGCGCATCTTGTTGTGGCCCTTGAGCAGGGTCGGTTGGATGTAATAGCCGGTGGCGAGCGAGCCTTCGAGCTTCTCGACACCGCCGCCGGTGAGTACTTCGGCACCTTCCTGCCGGGCGATGTCCAGGTAGCCGACGATCTTGTCGAACTGTTGCTGGCTGGCCTGGGCGCCGACCATGGTCTCGGTATCCAGCGGATCACCGCGTTTGATCTGCGTGACCTTCTTCATCACCGCTTCCATGAACGGTGCGTAGATGGACTCCTGCACCAACGCCCGCGAGGGGCAGGTACAGACTTCGCCCTGGTTGAAGAAACCCAGCACCAGCCCTTCGGCGGCTTTCTCGATGAAGGTCGGCTCGGCCTGCATGATGTCTTCGAAGTAGATGTTCGGGCTCTTGCCGCCCAGCTCCACGGTGCTGGGGATGATGTTCTCGGCCGCCATCTTCATGATGTGCGAACCCACCGGGGTGGAGCCGGTAAAGGCGATCTTGGCGATGCGTTTGCTGCTGGCCAGTGCTTCGCCGGCTTCCTTGCCGAAGCCCTGGACGATGTTGAGCACGCCCGGCGGTAGCAGGTCGCCGATGATTTCCGCCAGCACGGTGATGCCCAGCGGCGTCTGCTCGGCGGGTTTCAGGATCACGCAGTTACCAGCGGCCAAAGCCGGAGCGAGTTTCCAGCAGGCCATCAGGATCGGGAAGTTCCACGGAATGATCTGCCCGACCACGCCCAGCGGCTCGTGGAAGTGGTAGGCGGCGGTGTGCTCGTCGATCTCGGCGCTGGTGCCTTCCTGGGCGCGGATGCAACCGGCGAAGTAGCGGAAGTGGTCGGCGGCTAGCGGGATGTCGGCGTTCAGCGTCTCGCGTACCGCCTTGCCGTTGTCCCAGGTTTCGGTGATGGCGAGCTTTTCCAGATTTTCTTCGATGCGATCGGCGATCTTCAGCAGGATCAACGAGCGGGCCTGCACGCTGGTCTTGCCCCACGCGTCGGCAGCGGCATGAGCGGCGTTCAGCGCCTTCTCGATATCGGCCGCGTCTGAGCGCGGGAACTCAGCGATGGGCTGGCCGTTGACCGGCGAAGTGTTGGTGAAATACTGCCCGCCAACCGGTTCGACGAACTGGCCGTTAATGAAGTTGCCGTAGCGGGATTGGAAGGAAACGAGGGCCCCTTCGGTGCCGGGATGGGCGTAGCGCATGATGCGTCTCCGGATCTTGTAATTGCCGTGTGGACTGCTGTGATCAGCGTAGATCAAGGCCTGACGGTCCGCGAGCGAGACGACGTATGGGCGTGCCCGTGTCTCGATGCGCGCGGCGGGCTGTGCCGGGCCGCCTGTGCTAATCTGCGGCGCAGTTTTCGCCCGACGTTCCGTGATTCCGGATCCCGGCGTGGCCAATCCAGAGGTCATTCATGCATATCCATATTCTCGGCATCTGCGGCACCTTCATGGGCTCGCTTGCGGTGCTTGCCAAGGAACTGGGCCATCGCGTCACCGGTTCCGATGCCAATGTCTATCCCCCCATGAGCACTCAACTGGAAGCCCAGGGTATTCAGTTGACCCAGGGCTATGAGCCGAGCCAGCTCGATCCGGCGCCGGATTTGGTGGTGATCGGCAATGCGCTGTCGCGCGGTAATCCGGCGGTGGAGTACGTGCTGAACAAGGGGCTGCCCTACGTTTCCGGCCCGCAATGGCTGGCCGACCATGTGCTGCAGGGCCGCTGGGTGCTGGCCGCCGCGGGCACACACGGCAAGACCACCACCAGCAGCATGCTGGCCTGGGTGCTGGAACACGCCGGTATGAGCCCGGGCTTTCTCATTGGCGGCGTGCCGCAGAACTTCGGCATCTCCGCGCGGTTGGGCGGCACGCCGTTTTTCGTGGTCGAGGCGGACGAGTACGACAGCGCCTTCTTCGATAAGCGCAGCAAGTTCGTCCATTACCGCCCGCGTACGGCGATTCTGAACAATCTTGAATTCGACCACGCCGATATCTTCCCGGACCTCGCTGCGATCGAAAGGCAGTTTCACCACTTGGTACGCACCGTGCCCAGCGAGGGGCTGATCATTCATCCGCAATCGGAACAGGCGCTCAAGCGCGTGATCGGCATGGGCTGCTGGACACCGGTGCAGACATCCGGCGAAGGCGGGCAATGGCAGGCCAACCTGCTCAGCGCCGACGGCTCGCGCTTCGAAGTGATCTTCGACGGCGCTGTGCAGGGTGTGGTGGACTGGGAATTGACTGGTCAGCACAACGTCAATAACGCGCTGGCCACGCTCGCGGCGGCGCGCCATGTCGGTGTATTGCCCAAGCAGGGAGCCGAAGCGCTGAGTGAGTTCCGCAGCGTCAAGCGACGCATGGAAAAGGTCGCAGACGTTAATGGCGTGACCATTTACGACGACTTCGCCCATCACCCGACGGCCATCGCGACTACCCTCGATGGCCTGCGCAAGCGCGTCGGCGATGCGCCGATCATTGCCGTGGTCGAGCCGCGCTCCAATTCCATGAAGTTGGGCGCACACCGTGAAGGCCTGGCCGAATCGGTGGCGCTGGCCGATCAGGCGATCTGGTATGCGCCGCCAAATCTCGGCTGGGACCTGGCCGCGACGGTCGCCGGCTCGCCCGTCGAGACGACCGTATGCGACTCGCTGGAGGCGATCATCACCAAGGTCAAGGCCGACGCCACGCCGGGCACTCAGGTGGTGGTGATGAGCAACGGTGGTTTTGGTGGCTTGCATAACAAGCTGGCTGAGGCGTTGCGCTGATCGCTTAAGGTGGCAAACGCCTCGCGGTTTTTCACCCCCAAACTCGCGAACGGCGTAGGTGATGGGTTTCACCCATCCTACGGTATCACCTACGCGGCCCGACCGATCCACGGGCCGGGGGCAGGATCTTGTAGGATGGGCGCAGCCCATCGCGTGCTTGACGCAATCCAGGAATCAGAGCATCAATGAACGGACCGGAACGCATCACCTTGGCCATGACCGGCGCTTCAGGCGCGCAGTACGGCCTGCGCTTGCTGGACTGCCTGATCCAGGAAGACCGCGAGGTTCATTTCCTGATTTCCAAAGCGGCACAGCTGGTAATGGCGACCGAGACCGATGTCGTGCTGCCCGCCAAGCCGCAGGCCATGCAGGCGTTTCTTTCTGAGTACACCGGCGCCGCGCCCGGACAGATCCGTGTGTTCGCCAAGGAAGACTGGATGGCCCCACCGGCCTCGGGTTCCGGTGCGCCGACGGCCATGGTGGTGGTGCCGTGCTCGACCGGCACGCTCTCGGCGATTGCCACCGGCGCTTGCAACAACCTGATCGAACGCGCGGCTGACGTCACCCTCAAGGAGCGCCGCCAGCTCATTCTGGTGCCGCGCGAGGCGCCCTATTCGAGCATTCATCTTGAGAACATGCTCAAGCTGTCGAACCTGGGCGCGGTGATCCTGCCGGCCTCGCCCGGCTTCTACCACCAGCCGCAGACCCTCGATGACCTGGTGGATTTCGTCGTCGCGCGCATCCTCAATCTGCTGCAGATTCCTCAGGACATGCTGCCGCGCTGGGGCGAACACCATTTCGTCAGCGACGAGTGAGATAAAAGCCGATAAAAACGCTAGAGGCTGGAGGCTGGACGAGAAGCCGCGGCAAATGCCTGCGGATGCATCCGTAGGGCCGAATTTATTCGGCCGGCGTTTCAAATTGGCAGATCAACGGCCGAACAAGTTCGGCCCTACGGTGTGACAGGCTGCTAGCCTGCCCGCCCAGCATGTTGCTCCAAAGCCCACTGAACATGCTCACGCACCAGCTCCGAGGGATCGGCACGGCGCGCCTCCAGGGCTTCCAATACCGGAATGCTCGACGGCGCGTTGCCCAGGCCCACCGCCAGATTGCGCAACCAGCGCTCGTAGCCTGCGCGGCGTAACGGCGAGCCCTCGGTGCGGCTGAGAAATTCGTCTTCGCTCCAGCGAAACAGCTCCGCCAACTCGGCATTGTCCAGGCTGTGGCGTGGGTGGAAGTCGGTCTGTTCGGTCGGTTTGGCGAAGCGATTCCAGGGGCAGACGATCTGGCAATCGTCGCAGCCGAACACGCGGTTGCCGATCTTGCTGCGCAGCTCAACGGGAATCGAGCCCTTGAGCTCTATGGTCAGGTAGGAAATGCAGCGCCGCGCATCCAGTATCCGCTCGCCGACGAAAGCCTCGGTGGGGCAGATGTCCAGACAGGCCTGGCAACTGCCGCAATGCTGGCTGGTAACGGGTTCGTCGACGGGCAGGTCGATATCGACGAACAGCTCGCCGAGGAAGAACCAGCTACCGGCCTTGCGGTTGAGCAGCAGGGTGTTCTTGCCGATCCAACCGAGCCCGGCCTGCTGCGCCGCGGCTTTTTCCAGCACCGGCGCGCTGTCGACGAAGGCGCGAAAGCCGAACGGGCCGACCACCTGCTGGATACGTTCGGCCAGTTGCTGAATGCGTTTGCGGATCAGCTTGTGGTAGTCGCGGCCCAGCGCGTAGCGCGAGACATAGGCTTTTTCCGGCTCGGCCAGGCGCTGACTCATGCGCGTATCGCCCGGCAGATAGTCCATACGCAACGAGATGACCCGCAGCGTACCGGGCACCAGTTCCTCGGGTCGCGAACGCTTGTTGCCGTGCGCGGCCATGTAATCCATTTCTCCCTGGTAGCCTTCGGCGAGCCAGCGCTGCAGATGCGCCTCATGCTCGGCCAGGTCGACACCGGTGATGCCGACCTGCTGAAAGCCCAATTCGCGTCCCCATTCCTTGATGGATTGGGCGAGAGTGGTGGGGTCGAGGGTTTGACTGGGCATTGGATAAGGTCTTCGAGACTTCGTCGCGCATGGTGGGGTCGTTTGGTTCGGCGCGGTATATAAGGGCGGTGAACGCATCGGCGGGTGCCGTTGCGCTTGAGCGGCTGCGGTGAAACCCGATGCATCCACGGGCGGGCCGGGTGGCGCATGCGTATAATTCTGCCAGATATCTGTTCGGGTGATTCATGTCTCAGACCACCGATACCTTGCCCACCTCTTTATATACGGCCGCCCAGGTGCGGGAAATCGACGCATGTCTGATCGCCGCGGGAACACCCGGTTTCGAACTGATGCAGCGCGCGGCGCATGCTGCCTGGCGCGCGCTGCGTCGGCGTTGGCCTGACGAGCAGCGGATCACCGTGATGGCTGGACGTGGCAACAATGCCGGTGACGGCTACCTGATCGCTGCCTTGGCGCAGCGTGCCGGCCGTCAGGTTCAGGTACTCGCAGTAGGTGATTCGCAGCAGCTTCAGGGTGATGCCGCTCAGGCTTTCGCCGTGGCCCGTGAGGCTGGCGTCAACGTGCTGCAATGGACGGCGGATGCAAGTCTGCACGGTGTGCTGGTCGATGCGCTGCTGGGCACCGGGATTTCCGGTGAGGTCCGCGAGCCGTACGCCAGTGCCATTCGCGCAATGAACGATAGCCCTCAGCCGGTTCTCGCTGTGGACCTGCCGTCCGGCCTTTGTGCCGATACCGGGCGCGTGCTCGGGCACGCGGTGTCTGCTGCCCTCACGGTGTCGTTTATCGGCCTGAAGGTCGGATTGTTCACCGGTGACGGGCCGGATCGGGTCGGCGAGCTGGTATTCGATGACTTGCAGGCCGATCAGATCATCCTCGATCAGGTCCAGCCCAGCCTTGAACGCCTGTGCGCGACGAACCTTCCGACCTTGGCGCCTCGTAAGCCAACGGCGCACAAGGGCAGCTTTGGTCAGGTGCTGGTGATAGGAGGCGATCTGGGTACTGGCGGCGCGGCTTTACTCAGTGCCGAAGCGGCTCTGCGTTGCGGTGCCGGCATGGTGACCTTGGCGACGCGGCCCGAGCACGTGACGGCATCGCTGGTGCGGCGCCCGGAGATCATGTGCAGCGGCGTGGAATCCACCTATGCATTGACGGCGCTTACTCAACGCGCCGATGTCCTGGTGATCGGCCCGGGCCTGGGGCAGGCACCGTGGGGGCGCAGTCTGCTGTCGCTTGCGCCGCAGTGCCGGGTGCCTCAGGTATGGGATGCCGATGCGCTGAATCTGCTGGCCGCCGGTGCGGTCGAGTTGCCTGCTGATTGCCTGCTGACGCCGCACCCGGGTGAGGCTGCGCGGTTACTGGGTATCACGGTTGGCGAAGTTCAGGCTGATCGTCCCGCGGCGGCCCGAATGCTGGCGAGCCGCTACGGTTGCACCGTGTTGCTCAAGGGGGCGGGAACGCTGATCGCGCACTCTGACGGTCGACTGGCGCTGTGTGATCGCGGCCATCCGGCCATGGCCAGCGCGGGGCTTGGCGATGTTCTGGCGGGCGTCGCTGGAGCTCTGTTGGCGCAGGGGCTCGCGCCGTTCGATGCGGCCTGCCTCGCCGTGTGGCTGCATGCCGTAGCCGGCGAGCGTCTCGGCAAGCAAGGACGCGGGTTGGCTGCCGCCGATCTGATTCCCGCCATCCGCCAGTTACTCGAGGAATGCTCGCCATGCCGGACGTGACGCTGTTTGCTGCAGACGAAGAGGCGATGCTGGCGCTCGGCGCACGCATCGCCCAGATGACCGGCGGTCGGGGCGTGATCTATCTGCACGGTGACCTCGGCGCGGGCAAGACGACACTATCGCGCGGGCTGATTCGTGGTTTTGGCCATCAAGGTAAGGTCAAGAGTCCGACCTTTACCCTGGTCGAGCCCTACGAAACACCGGCTGCGCGGGTCTTCCATTTCGATCTGTACCGGCTCGTCGATCCGGAAGAGCTGGAGTTTCTCGGCATTCGTGACTATTTCGAAGGGGACGCGCTGTGCCTGATAGAGTGGCCAGAACGTGGTGCCGGCATTTTGCCAAAGGCCGACCTGGACATTACCATTACGCCCCAGGGCGCCGGCCGGTCGCTGCGCCTGACGCCACGAGGCGAGCGTGGTGAAAGCTGGTGTTCCATCCTGACCATCGGTGGACAATGAACAACATGGGGTTAGGTATGCGCATGCGCGCGCTGGTGAGTGGTTTGGTATTGATGCTCGCGGCCGTACAGGCCCTGGCTGCGTCTGATGTACAAAGCGTGCGGCTCTGGCGCGCGCCGGACAATACGCGTCTGGTGTTCGATCTGTCCGGTCCGGTTAAGCACAACGTGTTTACCCTGACAGCGCCGAATCGCATCGTTATCGACGTCGATGGCGGCAATCTACCCAAGCCGTTCGAGCAGCTGGCGCTGAAAAATACGCCGATTTCCGGGTTGCGTGCAGCCAAGTTCGATGCCGATACGTTGCGCGTGGTCATCGATCTCTCCGCCCAGGTCACGCCCAAGAGCTTCACCCTGACGCCGAATCAGCAATACGGTCATCGGCTCGTGGTCGATCTGTACGATGAGGGTGCCGATCCGTCCACCACGGCGGATGTTCCAGCAACGACCACGCCGAGCACGCCTGCCGCGCCCGTATCACCGACCTTGCCTGCGCTGAAACTGCCACCGTTGCCCAGTAGCAAGCGTGACATCATTATCGCCATCGATGCCGGCCATGGCGGCGAGGACCCAGGCGCGATCGGCCCGGGCAAGGCGTACGAAAAGAACGTGGTACTGCAGATTTCAAAAGAGCTGCAGCGCCAGATCAATGCCGAAAAGGGCTTCCGCGCCGAGCTGGTCCGAACCGGTGATTACTTCATTCCATTGCGCAAACGCACCGAAATCGCCCGCAAGAAGGGCGCGGATCTGTTCGTTTCGATACACGCCGACGCGGCGCCGCGCTCGTCCGCTTATGGGGCCTCGGTGTTTGCTCTGTCCGACCGCGGCGCTACCTCGGAAACTGCACGGTGGTTGGCCGATAGCGAGAACCGCTCCGACCTGATCGGCGGTGCCGGCAGCGTCAACCTTGGCGAGGACCAGATGCTTGCCGGTGTATTGCTGGACCTCTCCATGACGGCGTCGCTGGCGTCCAGTCTGAACGTGGGGCAGAAGGTGCTGAGCAACATGGGTCGGATCACGCGTCTGCACAAGAGTCGCGTGGAGCAAGCCGGATTCATGGTGCTGAAGTCGCCGGATATCCCGTCGATCCTGGTAGAGACCGGCTTCATCTCCAACCCGTCCGAAGCACGCAAGCTGCAAACCGCCTCCCATCAGCAGTCTCTGGCTCGCTCGATTCACAGCGGTGTGCGGCAGTTCTTCCACGAGAACCCTCCGCCGGGCACCTATGTCGCCTGGCTGCGTGATTCCGGCAAGATTGCCAGCGCGCCCCGCGAGCACGTGGTGCGCTCCGGCGAAAGCCTGGCCCTGCTTGCGCAGCGCTATCAGGTCACGCTACCCGCGCTGCGCAGTGCCAACAGCCTGAAAAACGACCTGATCAAGGTCGGTCAAACCCTGAATATTCCTGCTACAACCCTGGCATCGCAGCCATGACCGAGGCCGCGCGCATCCAGCTGCTCAGTCCGCGGCTGGCGAACCAGATCGCGGCTGGAGAAGTGGTCGAGCGCCCCGCTTCGGTCATCAAGGAGTTGCTGGAAAACAGCCTCGACTCCGGCGCCACGCGCATCGAGGTGGATGTCGAGCAGGGCGGCGTGAAACTTCTGCGCGTGCGTGACGATGGCTGCGGTATCCCTGCCGATGATCTGCCCCTGGCCCTGGCTCGGCATGCCACCAGCAAGATCCGCGATCTTGAAGACCTCGAGCGCGTGATGAGCCTGGGCTTTCGCGGCGAGGCGCTGGCGTCGATCAGTTCGGTGTCGCGTCTGACCCTCACCTCGCGCACCGCCGATGCCGCTGAAGCCTGGCAGGTCGAAACCGAAGGCCGGGACATGGAGGCGCGTGTCCAGCCGGCTGCGCATCCGGTCGGTACCTCGGTCGAAGTGCGTGATTTGTTCTTCAACACACCGGCACGACGCAAGTTTCTGCGCACCGAGAAAACCGAATTCGATCACTTGCAGGAAGTGATCAAGCGGCTGGCGCTGGCGCGCTTCGATGTGGCGTTTCATCTGCGGCACAACGGCAAGGCCGTACTCGCGCTGCATCAGGCCAGCGATGCCGCGGCGCGAGCGCGGCGTGTGGCCTCGGTGTGCGGGCCGGCTTTTCTCGAACAGGCGCTGCCGGTGGAAATCGAGCGCAACGGCTTGCATCTCTGGGGTTGGGTCGGTCTGCCGACGTTTTCCCGCAGCCAGGCGGATCTGCAGTATTTCTACGTGAACGGGCGTATGGTCCGCGACAAGCTGGTGGCCCACGCGGTGCGACAGGCATATCGGGATGTGCTGTTCAATGGACGCCATCCGACCTTCGTGCTGTTCCTCGATGTCGATCCGGCCGTGGTTGACGTCAACGTCCACCCGACCAAGCACGAGGTGCGCTTCCGCGATAACCGCATGGTGCACGACTTCCTGTACGGCACGCTGCACCGCGCGCTCGGGGACGTGCGACCAGAGGATCAACTGGCCGCGCCGGCCGGCGTGACGCCGATGACTCAGATCACTGGCCTCGCTGCGGGTGAGTTTGCCGGGCAGAACGAGATGAGCCTCGCTGCCAGCGTCCTCGAACAGCCACAAATTCAACAAGCCCCCTGGCGCGGAGCGGGTGCCGGCTACCAGGCGCCTCGGCCAATGCCGATCGGCAATGTCGCAGAAGCACAGGGCGCCTATCGTGAGTTCTTTTCGCCACTGGCCGATGTGAGCCCGGCGCCCTTGCCGGAGAGCCAGGATGACGTCCCGCCGCTCGGCTATGCGCTGGCCCAGCTCAAGGGCATCTACATTCTTGCGGAAAATGCTCAGGGGCTGGTGCTTGTGGATATGCATGCTGCCCATGAACGGATCATGTACGAGCGGCTGAAGACGGCGATGGCCAGCGAAGGGCTGCGAGGCCAGCCACTGCTGGTGCCTGAATCGATTGCCGTCAGCCAGCGTGAGGCGGACTGCGCCGAAGAGCATGCACACTGGTTCCAGATGCTCGGTTTCGAACTGCAGCGGCTTGGCCCCGAGAGTCTGGCGATTCGTCAGATCCCGTCCCTGCTCAAGCAGGCCGAAGCCACGCGGCTGGTGCAGGACGTGCTCGCCGACCTGCTCGAATATGGCACCAGCGATCGCATCCAGGCCCATCTCAACGAACTCCTCGGCACTATGGCCTGTCATGGTGCGGTGCGTGCGAATCGACGCCTGACGCTGCCGGAAATGAATGGCCTGCTGCGTGACATGGAGCAGACCGAACGCAGCGGTCAATGCAATCATGGCCGGCCGACCTGGACGCAGTTGGGCATGGGAGAGCTGGATAAGCTGTTTTTGCGCGGGCGCTAGCGGATACGAGCTTGTAACTGAAAGCCAGAAGCTTGAAGTAAGAACTCCGCATAGTTTGGCCGCGCCTTCAGACTGGACTGATTCGCTTCCAGCTTCCTCTATAATGGATTCCACTGATGTCCCCGTTACCCCCCGCCATCTTTCTCATGGGCCCTACAGCTGCCGGCAAGACCGATCTGGCGCTGGAGCTTGCGCGTGTGCTGCCCTGCGATCTGATCAGCGTCGATTCGGCCTTGGTATATCGGGGGATGAACATCGGCACCGCGAAGCCCTCGGCCGATGTGCTTCGGGAGTTTCCGCATCGGCTGATCGATATCCGCGACCCGGCGCAGAGCTACTCGGCCGCTGACTTCGTAAGTGATGCGCTGGCTGCGATGGCGGAAAGTACCGCCGCAGGGCGTATTCCGTTGCTGGTTGGCGGGACCATGCTCTATTTCAAGGCGTTGAGCGAGGGTCTCGCCGATATGCCTGCTGCCGATCCTGCTGTGCGTGCGGAGTTGGAGGCGCAGGTACAGCTCGAGGGCCTGGCGGCGCTGCATCGGCAGTTGGCCGAGGTCGACCCGGAGTCCGCGGCGCGAATTCACCCCAACGATCCCCAGCGGTTGGTCAGGGCGCTGGAGGTCTTCAGAGTCAGCGGCATTAGCATGTCCGAACACCGTGCCCGACAAAGGTCGCAAAAAGCCGGAGCGGGCACGCCAGACGGCCGCGTCTTGCCTTATACTGTCGCGCAGTTGTCCGTCGCGCCTACGCAGCGGCAGGTCTTGCATCAGCGTATCGAGCAACGCTTCGTCGCGATGGTTGAACAGGGCTTTGTCGAAGAGGTCGAAATGCTTCGTAGGCGTGACGATCTGCATCCTGAGCTACCCTCCATGCGTGCCGTAGGCTATCGCCAGGTCTGGAATTATCTGGACGGCTCGTATTCGCGCGATGAGATGGTTCAGCGCGGCGTTATCGCTACTCGGCAATTGGCCAAGCGTCAGTTGACTTGGTTGCGGGGTTGGGAGGGCGTTCATTGGCTGGAGAGTTCGGCCTGCGATAATCTGCCGCGAGCATTGAAATACTTGGAGAGGCTCACCATATTGAGCTGACACTGTAATTTGACCGGCTATCCTCACATCACTGGCCAGCCGTGTTCGATTCTAAAAACTAATGAAAAAGATCCTTTAAGGAGTGCGGCACATGTCAAAAGGGCATTCGCTACAAGACCCTTACCTCAACACACTGCGTAAGGAGCGCGTTCCGGTTTCTATCTACCTGGTCAACGGCATCAAGCTCCAGGGTCAGATCGAGTCATTCGACCAGTTCGTCATCCTCTTGAAAAATACGGTCAGCCAGATGGTTTATAAGCACGCCATTTCGACCGTCGTTCCGGGGCGTCCAGTACGTTTGCCAGCCGCTGGCGACGCGGAGCAGTCCGAGTCGGGTAACGACTAAAGGGGGCCTTCTTTGTTCTTCGAACGTCCCGGTGGCGGTGAGCGGGCTATCCTGGTTCATCTGGATGGTCAGGATCCAGCGGCGCGTGAAGACCCTCAGGAGTTTCAGGAGCTGGCACGGTCAGCCGGCGCTGAAGCTGTTGGCTTCGTCAATGTGGCAAGGCATCAGCCTTCCGCCAAGTTTTTGATTGGCAGCGGCAAAGTCGAAGAGCTGCGTGACCTCGTCAAGGATGGCGAGGTCGAGCTGGTCATTTTCAATCACACACTTACGCCCAGTCAGGAACGCAATCTCGAGCGTGCCCTGGAATGCCGCGTGCTCGATCGAACCGGCTTGATTCTGGATATCTTTGCTCAGCGTGCGCGTACGCATGAAGGCAAGCTGCAGGTCGAGCTGGCCCAGCTTGAATACATGAGTACTCGTCTGGTACGTGGCTGGACTCACCTTGAGCGGCAGAAGGGTGGTATCGGCCTGCGTGGCCCTGGCGAAACCCAGTTGGAAACGGACCGGCGGCTGTTGCGTGTGCGGGTTCGTCAGATCAAGCAGCGGCTGGAGAAAGTTCGGGGCCAGCGCGAGCAGGCTCGCCGGGGGCGTCGCCGTGCCGACATTCCTCTGATTTCTCTGGTGGGCTACACCAACGCCGGCAAGTCCACGTTATTCAACGCGTTGACCGAAGCCGACGTCTACGCAGCCAATCAGTTGTTCGCGACGCTCGATCCGACCTTGCGTCGTCTGGAGTTGGGTGATCTGGGGCCGGTGGTACTCGCCGATACGGTGGGTTTCATTCGTCACTTGCCGCACAAACTGGTCGAATCCTTTCGCGCCACGCTCGAAGAGTCCAGCAATGCTGATCTGCTGCTGCATGTCATCGATGCGCATGAGCCCGAGCGCGATCAGCAGATCGAGCAGGTGTTGGCGGTGCTGACCGAGATCGGTGCTCACGAGCTGCCGATTCTGGAGGTCTACAACAAGGTGGATCTGCTGGAGGGCATCGAGCCGCAGATCCAGTGCAACGCAGACGGTGTACCGCAGCGCGTCTGGGTATCGGCGCAGCAGGGGCTTGGGCTCGACCTGCTGAAGCAGGCCGTAGCCGAATTGCTGAGCGACGATCTGTTCGTGGGAACGCTTCGGCTTCCGCAGAATCTTGGGCGGCTACGGGCGCAGCTGTTTGACTTGGGCGCAGTGCAGTCCGAATCCCACGACGATGAGGGCGGCAGTCTACTCGACGTTAGATTGCAGCGTGTCGAGCTGCATCGTCTCATCAGTCGGGCGGGTCTCGAGGCGGAACTGTTCTTCGAACAACACACTTTGCAATAAAGCTCGGGGGGCTTTTAAGCCGTTCGTTCCGGGCTTTCGGTAGCATTGGCGGGCGCGCCGTTGGCGCGCCTTTAGCTTTATTTGAATGGAGAGCGCTATGGCTTGGAATGAGCCGGGTGGCAACTCGAACAACCAGGATCCCTGGGGTAGCGGTGGCGGTGGTCGTCGCGGTGGTGGCGATCAGAAAGGTCCGCCGGATCTGGATGAGGCTTTCCGCAAATTACAGGACAGCCTCAACGGCATGTTCGGCAAAAAGAAGCGCGGCAGCGGCGGCTCGTCGGGTGGTGGCAGTGGTCGGCGTGGCGGTTTCGCGCTGCTCTGGATCGGCTTGGTCGTGCTGCTGGCCGTCTGGTTGTCCAATGCGATCTACATCGTCGATGAGCAGGAGCAGGCCGTGGTGCTGCGCTTCGGCAAATATCACGAAACTGTCGGTCCCGGCCTGAACATCTATTTCCCGCCGTTCGATCGCAAGTTCCAGGCTAACGTCACTCGCGAGCGCTCGTATAGCAAGCAAGGGCAGATGTTGACCGAGGACGAGAACATCATCGAAGTGCCGCTAACGGTGCAATACAAGATCAGCGACCTTCAGGCCTTCGTGCTCAACGTCGAAGATCCAGAAGCCTCGCTGCAGCATGCGACCGATAGTGCGGTTCGCCATGTCGTAGGTTCCACAGCGATGGATCAGGTATTGACCGAGGGTCGTGAGGCCATGGCGAATGAGGTCGAAGAGCGACTGCAGCGCTTCCTCGACAACTATGGCACCGGCATCATCGTCACCCAGGTCAACCTTCAGAGTGCGGCAGCGCCGCGTGAAGTGCAGGAAGCCTTCGATGACGTGATTCGTGCGCGTGAAGACGAGCAGCGCGAGAAGAATCAGGCCGAGTCCTATGCCAACGGTGTCATTCCCGAGGCGCGTGGTCAGGCCCAGCGCATGCTGGAAGAGGCGAGCGGTTATCGCGATGCGGTGATATCCCGGGCCCAGGGTGAGGCGGATCGCTTCTCCAAGCTGGTTGCTGAATACCGCAAGGCACCTGACGTGACGCGTGAGCGCCTGTATCTGGAAACCATGCAGGAAGTCTTGAGTAATACCAGCAAGGTTCTCGTGACGGGTGAGGATGGGCAGAACAATCTGCTTTACCTGCCGCTGGACAAGATGATCAACGGTCGTGGCGCTTCTGCCGAGCGCTCTGCTGCGGCATCCGTATCGGGCGCTTCGACTCAGACTACGCGAATGCCTCCGGAACTGGATCCGCGTGAAGTGCGTACAAGGGAGGTCCGCTAATGAGCAATAAATCCCTGACCGCCCTGATTGTGGGCGTGGTGCTGGCGATCGTCCTTTGGAACAGCTTCTACATCGTCTCGCAGACAGAGCGTGCGGTGATGCTGCGCTTCGGTCGTATCGTCGAGCCCGACGTGAAGCCGGGTCTGCATCTCAAGATTCCTTACGTGAACAGTGTTCGCAAATTCGACGGGCGGTTGATGACGCTCGATAGTTCCACCTCGCGTTTCCTCACGCTGGAAAAGAAGGCGCTGATGGTTGATTCCTACGCCAAGTGGCGTGTGGATGATGCTGAGCGCTTCTATACCGCGACGTCGGGTATGAAGCAGATCGCGGACGAGCGCCTCGCGCGTCGCCTGGAGGCCTCGCTACGAGATCAGTTCGGTAAGCGGACCCTGCACGAGTCGGTTTCGGGTCAGCGTGACGAACTGATGGCCGTAGTGACCAATAGTCTGAACCGAGCCGCGCAGCAGGAACTCGGAATCGAAGTCGTCGATGTTCGTGTCAAGGGCATCGACCTCCCGCGCGAAGTGAATCGCAGCGTGTTCGAGCGTATGAGTTCCGAGCGGGAGCGTGAAGCGCGTGAGCACAGGGCAAAAGGTAAAGAGCTAGCCGAGGGTATCCGCGCGGATGCCGATCGTCAGCGACGCGTCCTCCTGGCTGAAGCCTTCCGTGAAGCCGAGGAGCTACGCGGTGACGGTGATGCGCAGGCGGCTGCTATTTATGCGGCGGCGTATGGGCAGGACCGGGAATTCTATTCCTTCCACCGCAGTCTGCAGGCCTACCGGGACAGCTTCGCCAGCAAGGAAGATGTGCTGGTGCTTGATCCCAAAAGTGACTTCTTCCGCTACTTGGAGTCCGCTACGGCACAATGACCGCAAGGGCCATCCGGCTGGACGATGCCGTCCACCGGGTGACCCGTTGGCGAAACATTGTTATGATCCGCGAGCCGGGGAAAACCCGGCTTTTTTGCGTCTGCGCTCCAGTGGCAGCAGACTGATCCAAGCATGGTCAGCCATGCTGATCCTCCTTTGTGAGGCGTGGCGCTGTCGCCATGGTTCGAACACAATCGCACGCGACCGATGGGTGGCTCAGGCCGGAGCCCCGGTGTTCGTCTGCTTGACTAGGCTTGCCGTATCGAGAGGTGATTGGCGAAATGGCAACGGTAGACCGCTGGCTACTGCCAGATGGCATCGAAGAGGTGCTGCCGCCCGATGCGGCGCGTATCGAAACCGCAAGGCGTCGTGTGCTGGATCTGTTCCAGTGCTGGGGTTACGAGTTGGTCATCACTCCTCACGTGGAGTTTCTCGAGTCGCTACTGACCGGAGCGGGGCAGGATCTGGATCTGAAGACATTCAAAGTCATCGATCCGTTGTCCGGCAGACAGATGGGCCTGCGTGCGGATATCACCCCGCAGGTAGCGCGGGTGGACGCGCATACGTTGCGGCGGGAGGGCCCTAGTCGCCTGTGCTATGCCGGTAGCGTGCTGCACGCCAAGCCTCAGGCGCTCGCGACGTCCCGTAGTCCGATCCAGCTGGGTGCCGAGCTATATGGCGACAGCAGCACCTCAAGCGATCTCGAAGTGATCAGCCTCATGCTGGAGACGCTGGGTCTCGCCAGCGTGCCTGGCCTACATATGGATCTCGGCCATGTAGGCATTTATCGCGGCTTGGCGCGCGCGGCAGGTTTGTCGGGAGATGCCGAGCAACGCTTGTTCGACGCATTGCAGCGTAAGGCGATGGACGAAATTGCGGCCTTGACCGCCAACGCCGAGCCGTCGCTGGCGAGCATGCTGCGCGCACTGGCACGGCTCTGTGGCGGGCGCGAGACGCTGGATGCGGCGAAAGCTGTCCTGGCTGACGCTCCGTTGGCAGTGCGAGAAGCGCTCGATGGGTTGATTCAGATCGCTGAACAGCTGGCGGTGCGGTATCCGGATCTGCCGTTGTATTTCGATCTGGGCGAACTGCGCGGCTATCACTATCACACCGGCGTCGTGTTCGCGGTATTCGTCCCCGGCGTTGGGCAGTCGATCGCACAGGGTGGTCGTTATGACGACATCGGTGCGGATTTTGGTCGGGCGCGTCCGGCAACTGGTTTCTCGACGGATTTGAAGACCTTGGTCAGCCTTGGTAATGCCGAATTAGCGTCCCCCACCGTCGGTATCTGGGCGCCCTATGACACCGATCCGGCGTTATGGAAGTCGATCTGTCAGCTGCGCGCACAGGGCGAGCGTGTGGTGCAGGCTCTGGATGGACAGCAGGGCGATGCGGCGCTAAGTGTTGGCTGCGACCGGCAGCTACTGTTGCAAGAGGGGTCCTGGACCGTAACGCCGCTGACCCGCTGATGTGGGCTGGATCGTAAGCGCCAGGCTGGTTTCCAGAATTCGCCGGTCGTGACCGGTAATGCTTCGCCAAGAGGACAAAGGTTTATGGGTAAGAATGTCGTGGTCCTGGGCACCCAGTGGGGTGATGAGGGCAAGGGCAAGATCGTCGATCTGCTGACCGATCAGGCGGCGGCTGTAGTTCGCTTCCAGGGCGGCCACAATGCCGGTCACACGCTGGTCATCGATGGTGAAAAAACCGTGCTGCACCTGATTCCGTCCGGCATTTTGCGTAAAAACGTGGAATGCCTGATCGGCAACGGCGTGGTCGTTGCGCCGGACGCGTTGATGCGTGAGATCACCAAGCTGGAAGAGAAGGGCGTGCCGGTGCGTGAGCGCCTGCGCATCAGTCCGGCCTGTACCCTGATCCTGCCGTATCACGTGGCGCTGGATCAGGCGCGCGAGGCGGCGCGTTCCGAAGGCAAGATCGGTACGACGGGTCGTGGCATCGGGCCGGCCTACGAGGACAAAGTCGCGCGTCGCGGCTTGCGCATCGGCGATCTGTTCAATCCTGAGCGTTTTACCGTCAAGCTGCGCGAGCTGCTCGAGTACCACAATTTCATTCTGCAGAATTTCTACAAGGTCGAGCCTGTCGACTTTCAGAAGACGCTGGATGAGGCGCTGGGTTACGCCGAGATTCTCAAGCCGATGATGACCGACGTGTCGGCTCGCCTGCATGAGCTGCGCAAGCAGGGTGCACGCATCATGTTCGAAGGTGCTCAGGGCTCGTTGCTGGACATCGACCACGGCACCTATCCGTACGTCACCAGCTCCAGTACTACGGCTGGTGGTACGGCCACCGGTTCCGGTTTCGGTCCGCTGTATCTGGACTACATTTTGGGTATCACCAAGGCCTACACGACGCGTGTCGGTTCCGGTCCGTTCCCCACGGAGCTGTTCGACGAAACCGGTGCGCGCCTGGCGGAGCGTGGTCACGAGTTCGGTTCCACTACCGGGCGCGCCCGCCGCTGCGGCTGGTTCGATGCCGTGGTGCTGCGTCGTGCCATCGAGATCAACAGCGTGTCGGGTATCTGCCTGACCAAGCTGGATGTGCTCGACGGGCTGGAAACCATCCGTATCTGCGTTGCCTACAAGGATCGCAACGGCGAAGTGCTCGTCGATGCGCCGACCGACGCCGATAGCTACCAGGGCTTGCAGCCGGTATATGAAGAGGTGCCGGGCTGGGCCGAATCTACTGTCGGAGCCAAGTCGCTCGATGCGCTGCCGGCTAACGCCCGCGCTTACATCAAGCGTCTGGAGGAGTTGGTCGAGGCGCCAATCGACATCATCTCAACCGGGCCGGATCGCAACGAGACCATCGTGCTGCGCCATCCTTACGCCTGACCGCGACTGATGATAAAAGACCGCCTCAGGGCGGTCTTTTCATTCCTGCTTAAGTCCGCGCTGGGCTTCGAGGTGCTGGCGCGATGCGATCAGCGTTGTTGGAGCGCTATTGGATTCGCCGTAGCAGAAACGAAAAAACCGAGCCAATGACTCGGTTTTTTCTGAAGAGTGGTGCCCAGGAGAAGACTCGAACTTCCACGATGTTGCCATCGCTAGGACCTGAACCTAGTGCGTCTACCAATTCCGCCACCTGGGCACATTGCGATGATTGCTCATCGACTTCTGTCGCTTGCTGGTCGAGGCCGACAAACCTCGTTTTTATGAAATTCTCGCCAAGGCAAGAGCTTCATCGAATAAATGGTGCCCAGGAGAAGACTCGAACTTCCACGGTGTTGCCACCGCTAGGACCTGAACCTAGTGCGTCTACCAATTCCGCCACCTGGGCACTGCAAACGATGATACTTCATCGTTTCCGTGTTACAACGTCTACCAGACATTGTGGGCGCGAACTATACGGGCGAGGTTATGCCTTGTAAAGCCCCGCCCAGGAAAAATAATTCGCTCGAAAGCTGCCGCCGGCATGCGTTTCGCGCTTCAATAGATAGGGGCGTTCTGCCTCTATAAATGAATGAAAGGTGACATCTCTTAATGGCCGATTGGCAATCCCTCGATCCCGAGGCCGCACGTGAAGCGGAAAAGTACGAAAACCCCATTCCCAGCCGCGAGCTGATTCTTCAGCACCTGAGCGAGCGCGGCTCACCAGCGGCACGTGAGCAGCTGGTGGAAGAGTTCGGATTATCCTCCGAAGACGATATCGAAGCTCTGCGCCGCCGTTTGCGTGCGATGGAGCGTGACGGTCAGTTGATCTATACCCGGCGTGGCACTTATGCCCCGGTGGACAAGCTTGACCTGGTTTGCGGGCGCATCAGTGGTCATCGCGACGGTTTCGGTTTTCTGATTCCCGACGATAAAAGCGACGACTTGTTTCTGAGTCCTGCACAAATGCGCCTGGTATTCGATGGCGACCGCTGTCTGGCTCGGGTTGCCGGACTCGATCGCCGCGGGCGGCGCGAAGGCGCGATCGTTGAGGTGATCAGTCGCGCGCATGAAACCATCGTCGGGCGTTATCAAGAAGAAAGCGGCATCGGTTTCGTCATGGCCGACAACCCGAAGATCCAGCAGGAAGTACTAGTAACGCCGGGCCGCTCGATGGATGCCAAGCCGGGCCAGTTCGTCGAGATCAAGATCACCCACTGGCCGACTCAGCGCTTCCAGCCCCAGGGCGACGTGATCGAGGTAATCGGCAATTACATGGCGCCGGGGATGGAAATCGACGTTGCGCTGCGCAGTTTCGATATCCCCTACGTCTGGCCTGATGCGGTGAAGCGTGAAGCGGCCAAGCTCAAGTCTGAAGTCGAGGAAAAGGACAAGCAGAAACGTGTCGATCTGCGACATCTGCCTTTCGTCACCATCGATGGCGAAGACGCTCGTGACTTCGACGATGCGGTCTATTGCGAGAAGCTGAGTGGCTGGAAGCTGTTTTCTGGCGGTTTCCGGCTGTACGTCGCGATTGCAGACGTATCGCATTATGTGAAAGTCGGGTCGGAGCTGGACAAGGAAGCCGAGCTGCGGGGTACGTCGGTGTACTTTCCCGAGCGGGTCGTGCCGATGCTCCCGGAGGAGCTGTCCAACGGTCTCTGCTCGCTGAATCCGCACGTCGATCGGCTGGCAATGGTCTGCGAAATCACCCTGAATAAATCAGGGAAAATGACCGATTACCAGTTCTACGAAGCGGTTATCCACTCCCATGCGCGGCTGACATATAACAAGGTCAGCAGCATGCTTGAGCAGCCTTCCTCGGCCGAAGGCAAGCGATTGATTGGCGAATACGCGCAAGTATTGCCGCATCTCAAGCAGCTCCACGCGCTGTACAAGGTGTTGCTCAAGGCGCGCCACACGCGTGGTGCGATCGATTTCGAAACTCAGGAAACGCGCATTGTCTTCGGGGCGGAGCGCAAGATCGCGGCCATTACCCCTACCGAGCGCAACGATGCGCACAAGCTGATCGAGGAATGCATGCTATGCGCCAACGTGGCCACGGCGCGCTTCCTCCAGGATCATGACATTCCTGGTCTGTATCGTGTCCACGACGGGCCGCCCTTGGAGCGTCAGGAAAAGCTGCGGGCCTTTCTCGGCGAGCTGGGGCTGACGCTGCACAAGGGCAAGGAAGGGCCCACGCCCAAGGATTATCAGGCGCTGCTGGAGCGGATTCAGGGGCGGCCCGATTTCAACGTGATTCAGACGGTGATGCTGCGGTCGTTGAGCCAGGCGGTCTACAGCCCGGACAACAATGGTCACTTCGGCTTGAATTACGAGGCCTATGCGCACTTCACCTCGCCTATCCGCCGCTATCCGGATCTGTTGATTCACCGTGCGATCCGCAGCGTGATCCGCTCGCGTCGCGATACGGGGCATGTGCGTCGCGAGGGCGCGACCAGCATGCCCAAGGCGCGCATCTATCCCTATGATGAGGCAGCGTTGGAGCAGCTCGGCGAGCAATGCTCGATGGCCGAACGGCGCGCCGACGAGGCGACGCGGGATGTGGTGAATTGGCTCAAGTGCGAATTCATGAAGGATCGCGTCGGCGAAACGTTCCCCGGCGTGATTACCGCAGTGACCGGATTCGGCTTGTTCGTCGAGCTGACTGATATTTACGTGGAAGGACTGGTTCACGTCACCGCAATGCCGGGTGACTACTACCACTTCGATCCATTGCACCATCGGCTGTCCGGTGAGCGCAGTGGGCGGAGTTTCCGCCTGGGTGATAGCGTCGAAGTGCGGGTGATGCGTGTCGATCTCGATGAGCGCAAGATCGACTTCGAACTGATCAGCGGCGGCAGCAAAGCTGGCACGGGCGAACGTGACTCGGCTGGTGATAAAGGTGATAGCCGTAAGGCAGGGCGCGGCCGAAAAGGCACCGAAAGCTCCGCCAAAGGTGGGGGGTCGGTCAGCGCAGAGGTGCGCAAGAGTCGGGAAATCAAAAAGGCGCTGCTCGCGGATGCGAAAGGAAGCAAGTCGACCGCCAGCAAGCCCAAACGCAGCTCATCGAAGTCCAAGGCTAACAGCAAGCCGTCGGCCAAAGCTGACGGCGGTGCCCCGCGAAAGCGTAAGGCCAAGTCATGAGTGATCTTGAGAAGATTTACGGCCTGCACGCCGTGGAGGCTTTGCTTCGTCACCATCCGAAGCGGGTCAAGCAGGTCTGGCTGGCCGAGGGGCGTGACGATCCTCGAGTGCAGGCGCTGGTTCAATTGGCTACGCAATCGAAAGTCCGCGTCGGTCAGTGCGAGCGTCGTGAAATGGATGCCTGGGTCGAGGGCGTGCATCAGGGTGTGGTGGCTGATGTCAGCCCCAGTCAGGTCTGGGGCGATGCCATGCTCGAAGAGTTGCTGGACCGGGCTGAGGGCGCGCCGTTGCTGCTCGTGCTCGACGGTGTAACCGACCCTCACAACCTCGGTGCCTGCCTGCGCACCGCCGACGCAGCCGGCGTGCTGGCGGTGATCATTCCCAAGGACAAGTCCGCAACCCTTAACGCCACGGTGCGCAAGGTGGCTTGCGGTGCGGCGGAAGTCATTCCGCTGGTGGCTGTGACCAATCTGGCGCGAACGCTGGAAAAATTGCAGCAACGTGGCTTGTGGGTGGTCGGTACGGCCGGGGAAGCCGAGCAGGAGATCTACGATCAGAATCTCCGTGGTCCTATCGTTCTGGTGATGGGCGCGGAAGGCAAGGGCATGCGCCGTCTGACACGCGAACACTGTGATTTCCTGGTCCGGCTGCCGATGGCTGGAAGCGTCAGCAGTCTCAACGTGTCGGTCGCCACGGGCGTCTGTCTGTTCGAGGCACTGCGCCAGCGTCGTTCGGCAGGGTAAGGGCTGGCTGACAAGTTGCCGCCGCGTTGCCGTTCATCGCGAAACGGATCGCTCCTGTAGCGGTCAATTGTCCGTTTCTGGTCGGCTCTGTCGATTATTGGTTTGGTCGTGCATCTGATGGCCGCTATCGATAGCGGCCAAATCAAGCGCGCATCATGGAGGTTGTATGCCGCAGCGCCCGCCTTTCGAGGCATTGTTCAGGACTTCTCCGAACGCTTATTTATTGCTCGATCGCGAGTTGACCATCCTGGATGCCAACGAGGCATACCTGAAGCTCACCGGACGCCAGCTCGAAGACATCGTAGGGCGTCGCATACACGACGCGTTCGCCGCTGATCCGCAAGCGCCGGAAACGACCCATGTCGAGGAGCTGCTGGAATCGTTCGCCCGTGTGCTGCGCACCGGGGCTGTAGATACGCTGCCGATCATCCGCTACTCGATTGCGGTAAGCGCCGATAACGATGCGTCTTATGAGGATCGTTACTGGAGTGCGACGCACAGCCCGTTGCTCGATGAGCAGGGCGAGGTGACCGCGATTCTGCAGCACACCATGGACATTACCGAGCTGCAATCGCTGAAGGTTTCGCAGCGCTCGGCCGAATCCTGGGGGCAGCCGTTGCAGCAGCTCGAAGCAGCGATCATGTCGCGCGCCGGATTGATTCAGGACGAGGGGAATCAGCTGCGCCAGCTGTTCGCACAAGCTCCGGGTTTTGTCTGCTTCCTGCGCGGTCCGGAGCATGTATACGAGTTGGTCAACGAGGCTTATCAGCAGCTCACCGGTAATCGTCAGCTGATCGGTAAGCGGGTAAATGACGGATTGCCCGAGCTGGCGGAGCAGGGCTTCATCGATCTTCTGGATCAGGTTTATCGTACGGGCGAGCCCTACCGTGGCGCAGGGTTGCGGACGCTGTTGCAGCGTCGTTCCGGTGCCGAGCCCGAGGAGGTCTATCTCGATTTGGTGTTCCAGCCGATTATCGGGCGTGACGGGCGGACGTCAGGTGTTTTCGTGCTGGGTAGCGACGTGACCGAGCAGCATCGCAGTCAGCAAGAGCTGCGCGAACATCGCGAACACCTTGAAGAGCTGGTTCGCGAGCGGACACGGGAGCTGCTGCATAGCGAGTCCGAGCGCCGGGTAGCAGAGGCTGCGCTGATGCAGGCGCAGAAGCTCGAAGCGGTCGGTAAGCTGACCGGCGGCATCGCCCATGACTTCAACAACATGCTGCAGATCATCGGCGGAAACTTGCAGTTGCTGCGTCGCAACCTGAGCGGCGACGAGACGGCGCAGCGGCGTTTGGAGTCGGCGGTTGGCGGCGTGGAAAAAGGCGCACGTCTGGCGTCCCAGTTGCTCGCGTTTGCCAGCCGTCAGCCGCTTCAGCCGCAGTCGATCGATTTGGGTGAGCTGCTGGAGCAGATGAGCGAGTTGTTGAGCGGCGCGCTGGGGCGGGCCGTGCAGGTGAAGGTCGATATCCAGTCGGATCTGTGGTCGGTTTTCGCCGATGTCGGCAATCTACAGGCCGGGATCCTCAATCTCGCGGTCAACGCACGTGATGCGATGGTCGGTGGCGGTGCGCTGTCCATACAGCTGCGCAACCGTTCGCTGGGTGTCGCGCAGCTGGCCGATCATCCTGGTGTCGCTGCCGGCGCTTACGTGGAGTTGAGCGTGATCGACGAAGGCGAAGGCATGCGCCCCGAGGTGCTGGCGCGCGCCTTCGAACCCTTCTTCACCACGCGCCAGGACGCCAATGCTTCGGGGCTCGGTCTGAGCATGGTGTATGGCTTCGTTCGGCAGAGCGGAGGCTTTGTCGTACTCGAAAGCGAAGAGGGCAAAGGCTCGACCGTGCGGGTCTATTTGCCACGGGCCGCTGCTGAGGGCATTGAAGAAGGTAAGTCGGGCGGCGATCGTGAGCACAACCCGGCGTCGGTATCCAGCGTCGGCATGGCCGAGGCGATGCCGGAGCAGGCCGCAGGTTTGAACATTCTCTTCGTCGAGGACGATCCGACGTTGCGCATGCTCACTGGTGAGGTGATGGAGGAACTCGGGCACCAGGTCAGCCCCTGCGAATCGGCGGAGGCTGCGCTGGAAATGCTGGAGCAACGTCGCTTCGACGTACTGCTGACCGATGTGGGGCTGGCCGGTATGAGCGGTATCGAACTGGTGCGTCAGGCGCGGTCGCGCGATGCTGCGCTGAGCATCGTGATCGCCTCCGGATACGCCATCAATGCCCGTGAAGAAGGGCTGGATAATCTGCGCACCATGCTCAAACCCTATGACATTCATCAAGTCAGGACGCTGCTCGACAGCATTCGGGCCGAACGAATGAGCGTCGCGCGCGGCTGAGCCTGGCTGGTTAAATAATCACCAAAGCGCCTTGCGTGGTTGGTCGGGCTTCTCTAGAATTGCGCCCCTTGCCCGGATGGCAGGCGTTTGCGCGCCTCTCTGGCAGGCAAGACAACATACTCATTCACTCCTTGCCTGATCCGCGCGTTGCGGCAGGCTGCAACCCGTAAGGAGCAACAATGCGTCATTACGAAATCATCTTTCTGGTCCATCCCGACCAGAGCGAGCAGGTTGGCGGCATGGTGGAGCGTTACACCAAGCTGATCGAAGAAGACGGTGGCAAGATCCATCGCCTGGAAGACTGGGGTCGTCGTCAGCTGGCTTACGCCATCGACAACGTCCACAAGGCTCACTACGTGATGCTGAACGTCGAGTGCAGCGGCAAGGCCCTGGCCGAGCTGGAAGACAACTTCCGCTACAACGACGCCGTCATCCGTAACCTGGTCATCCGTCGCGATGAAGCCGAGACTGAACAGTCCGAGATGCTCAAGGCTGAGGAAAACCGTAGCGAGCGCCGTGAGCGTCGTGATCGCCCTGAATCTGACTCTGTCAACGAAAATGACAGCGACAGCGACAGCCGCGACAACAACGCTGACGAGTAATCCACGGACCTATTGAGGAGCCTATTTCATGGCACGTTTTTTCCGTCGTCGTAAGTTCTGCCGTTTCACTGCAGAGAACGTGAAAGAGATCGACTACAAGGATCTCAACACACTGAAAGCCTACATTTCCGAAACCGGCAAGATCGTTCCTAGCCGTATCACCGGAACCAAAGCACGCTATCAGCGCCAGCTGGCTACCGCTATCAAGCGCGCCCGCTTCCTGGCCCTGCTGCCCTACACCGACAGCCACGGCCGTTGATCGAGCTGTTCGACAGACGTAAAGGATAAATCGCATGCGTGCCCTGGCTGACTTCATCATGCGCGGCCGTATGCAGGCGATTGTTGTAGTGGCTGGCTCTGCGGCGTTGCCGATGTTGTTCTGGCTATGTGCTGCAGCAGGAAGCCTGGTGTTGTTGCGTCGAGGTCTGAATGACGCGCTAGGCGTATTGGTCTGGGCTGTATTGCCTGCACTGGCCTGGTGGTATTTCGGAGATCCACGCACGCTGCTGGTACTGCTGGGATCGTTCGGGTTGGCGCTGTTGTTGCGCAACCGGAGTTCCTGGCCTCGAGTGATGTTGTGCAGTGTGGGGCTCGGGTTGTTTTATGCCTGGGCGCTTGGAATGGTTTTCGGCGAGCCGATCGCGGCGCTTGCCACCGAATTGCAGAAAGTGCTGCCCGACATGCTGTCGGAGGCCTATCAGCAGCTCTCGGTGGAAGAGCAGACCCGTTTGGGCGCATTGCTGATACCGGTTCTAACCGGATTGTTGGCAGCGCTGCTGCAGATAATCACCCTGCTCAGTCTGATGCTCGGACGGTATTGGCAAGCGTTGTTGTACAACCCGGGTGGCTTCGGACTCGAGTTCCGGGCGCTGCGCTTTTCGCCGGTACCGGCGATGGTGCTTCTTGCAGGCATGTTGCTAGGGCCAAGCCTTGGTGTGCAGATGGCGATACTGGCTCCGCTGTGCAGTGTTCCGCTGGCGTTTGCCGGTATTGCATTGGTGCACGGGCTGGTGGCGAAGAATCGGATGTCGCGGTTCTGGCTGGTGGGGCTTTACGTCACGCTGGTGCTGTTCATGCAGTTGATTTATCCGTTATTGGCCGTCATGGCTATTGTCGACAGTTTGTTTGATTTTCGCGGTCGGGCATCTCGTGATGACGATGCGGGACCTGCGAACGGTGAAGGTTAAAAGTTAAGAGGTAAGACTCAAATGGAAGTCATCCTGCTAGAAAAAGTCGCAAACCTGGGCAACCTGGGCGACAAGGTAAACGTCAAGTCTGGTTACGGTCGCAACTACCTGCTGCCGCAGCGCAAGGCTACCGCTGCAACCCCGGCCAACATCGCCGAGTTCGAAGCTCGCCGTGCCGAGCTGGAAAAAGCCGCTGCCGAGCGTAAGGCGTCCGCCGAAACTCGCGCTGCTCAGCTGGCTGAGCTGGAAGTCACCATCACTGCTACCGCGGGCGATGAGGGCAAGCTGTTCGGTTCCATCGGTACGCACGACATCGCCGACGCCCTGACCGCCTCTGGCGTTGAAGTGGCCAAGAGCGAAATTCGCCTGCCGAACGGCACCATCCGTCAGGTTGGTGAATACGACGTAGCTGTGCATCTGCACACCGACGTCGAAGCGACCGTGAAGTTGATTGTGGTCGCTGGCTGATACAGGCCATCGTCTGGCACCACCGGTGCCTGACGGGTAACATCGGGCACGTTTCTACGCGAGTGGAACGTGCCTTTTGTTTTTTGAACGTTAAAGAATTCCGAGTGCCATGAACGACATCAGCGTGCCACAGCAGTACGACCTGGAAACCGCAGCGCTCAAGGTGCCGCCGCATTCCATCGAGGCCGAACAGGCTGTACTTGGCGGACTGATGCTGGACAACAATGCCTGGGAGCGCGTGCTCGATCAGGTATCGGATGGCGATTTCTACCGCCATGATCACCGGCTTATCTTCCGTGCCGTCTTTACCTTGGCTGAGCGCAACTCGCCATTCGACGTGGTGACGCTGTCCGAGCAGCTGGACAAAGAAGGGCACCTGTCTCAGGTCGGCGGACTCGCCTATCTGGGTGAGTTGGCCAAGAACACGCCGTCAGTGGCGAACATCAAGGCCTATGCGCAGATCATTCGTGAGCGTGCCACGCTGCGTCAGCTGATAGGCATCAGCAATGACATTGCTGACAGTGCTTACGCACCGCAGGGGCGCACGGGCGACGAAATCCTTGATGAAGCCGAGCGGATGATCTTCCAGATCGCCGAGGCACGCCCCAACACGGGCGGGCCGATAGGGATCAACGACATTCTGGTCAAAGCCATCGACCGGATCGACTCGCTGTTCAATGCGGGCGAGGACATTACCGGGCTGTCGACCGGCTTCGCTGATCTGGACGAGGCCACCAGCGGCCTGCAGCCTGCTGACCTGATCATCGTTGCCGGTCGTCCTTCCATGGGTAAGACCACCTTTGCGATGAACCTAGTAGAGAACGCTGCACTGCGATCCGACAAAGCGATCCTGGTGTTTTCGCTGGAAATGCCCGCAGACTCCATCGTAATTCGTATGCTGGCCTCCCTTGGCCGAATCGATCAGACCAAGGTGCGGACCGGCAAGCTCAGCGACGACGACTGGCCGCGGCTGACCTCTGCCGTCAACCTGCTCAACGACCGCAAATTGTTCATCGACGATACCGCAGGCATCTCGCCGTCAGAAATGCGCGCCCGCACACGGCGTCTGGCTCGTGAACATGGCGAAATCGGCATGATCATGGTCGACTATCTGCAGCTGATGCAGATCCCTGGCTCCAGCGGCGACAACCGTACCAACGAGATTTCCGAGATATCGCGCTCGTTGAAAGGCTTGGCCAAGGAGTTCAATTGTCCAGTCATCGCACTCTCGCAGCTTAACCGCTCCCTTGAGCAACGACCCAACAAGCGCCCAATCAACTCAGACCTTCGTGAGTCCGGCGCTATCGAGCAGGACGCCGACATCATCATGTTCGTCTACCGGGACGAGGTCTATCACCCCGAAACCGAATACAAGGGTGTGGCCGAGATCATCATCGGCAAGCAGCGGAATGGCCCCATCGGCACCACGCGGCTGGCGTTCCTCGGCAAATACTCGCGCTTCGAGAACCTGGCGCCGGGCAGTTACCAGTTCGATGATGAATAAAGGCAACCATAGGCTTGAGGCTTAAACGCGATCGGCTGCGGATCGTGGGTCGGACCAAGCTTCCCATTCGATAAGTGGGGCAAGTCAGATGTAAACGACATGTCCCTGATGCTTGGCTTCCAGCTTCCAGCTTCCAGCTTCCAGCTGTTCAGCCTAAGATTCCATCTTCCCCTCGATGCCAGGAACCCTCCCATGCGCCCCCTCGTTGCCACGGTCGATCTGGCCGCCATCCGTCACAACTACGCCCTTGCGAAACGTTGCGCGCCGGGGCGGCGGGCTTTTGCGGTGGTCAAGGCCGATGCCTATGGGCATGGCGCGGCGTCGGTAGTGGCGGCGTTACGCGCTGAGGCTGACGGTTTTGCGGTGTGCAGCGTCGAGGAGGCGCGCGTCGTACGGGAACAGGCGCCCGATGCGCGCGTGCTGCTGCTCGAAGGTTGCTTCGATCTGGAGGATTGCCGAGCGGCGATGGAGTTAGGGTTGGATATCTCGGTGCAGGGTGCTGAGCAGGCGCAGCGGCTTTTGGACTGCGCGACGACGCGACCGCTGAACGTCTGGCTCAAGCTGGATTCGGGGATGCACCGACTGGGCTTCGATACGGCCGAATTGAGGTCCTGGGCCGAGCGTTTGCGCGCCGCGCCGCAGGTGGCGGAGCTGAATCTGATGAGCCATTTCGCTTGCGCCGATGAACACATGCATCAGCTGACCGAGCGTCAGCTGGAAAGCTATCAGGGGCTGCAGGACATCGCTTTCGACCAGCGCAGCTTTGCCAACTCCGCAGCCGTATTGACGCTGGCTCCGGCGCACATGGATTGGCTGCGCCCCGGCATCATGCTCTACGGCGCATCGCCGTTTGCCGAGCGCAGCGCCGCCGAGCTGGGATTGCAATCGGCCATGACGCTGACCGCTGAAGTGATTGCCATACACGAAGTGCCAGCCGGCGAAAGCGTCGGTTATGGCGCGACCTGGGTGGCGCGGCGCCCATCGCGTATCGGCACCGTCAGTTGTGGCTATGCCGATGGCTATCCGCGTCATGCACCATCGGGCACGCCGGTTGTGGTTCGCGGTCAACGCGTACCGCTGACAGGACGCGTATCGATGGATATGCTGGCGATCGATTTGACGGGCGTTCCCGGCGCGGCCATCGGCGATGCGGTCGAACTCTGGGGCGCACAAATGCCCGTCGACGAGCTGGCTCATGCCTGCGGCACCATCGGTTACGAGTTGCTCACCAAGGTGACGCAGCGGGTGCCGCGCCGATATATCGGGTAGAAGCAGCTGGAAGCCTGAAGCACGAGCGAAAAGCTTGGCGGCGTAGCTGCGGCCCCACACGAGCTTCCAGCTTCCAGCACAAAGACCGAGGTGTTTACTCGGCCTTCCTGATCATTTTTTGTGCTATATTCCGCGCCCGTTTTCGTTGCCCGGTTTTTCGCCATGCACGCTGCCAAGCCCCTGTTCGACTATCCCAAATACTGGGCCGAGTGTTTCGGCCCGGCGCCTTTCCTGCCGATGAGCAGGGAGGAGATGGATCAGCTCGGCTGGGATTCGTGCGACGTCATCATCGTCACCGGTGATGCTTACGTCGACCATCCGTCTTTTGGCATGGCGATCATCGGGCGGCTGCTGGAAGCCCAGGGGTTTCGCGTTGGCATCATCAGTCAGCCGGACTGGCACAGCAAAGATGACTTCATGAAGCTCGGCGAGCCGAACCTGTTCTTCGGCATCGCCGCCGGCAACATGGACTCGATGATCAACCGCTACACGGCCGACCGAAAGATGCGTTCAGACGACGCCTATACGGCCGGTGGCTTGGCCGGCAAGCGTCCGGACCGTGCCAGCCTGGTCTATAGCCAGCGCTGCAAGGAAGCCTACAAGCACGTGCCGGTGGTGCTGGGCGGCATCGAGGCCTCGCTGCGGCGCATTGCGCATTACGACTATTGGTCCGACAAGGTGCGCCGTTCGATCCTGATGGACGCGACTGCCGACATCCTGCTCTACGGCAATGCCGAACGCGCCATCGTGGAAGTGGCTCAGCGTATTGCGCGTGGCGAAGCGGTCGAGCAGATCACCGATGTGCGCGGTACCGCCTTCATCCGCAAGAGCCCGGCTCCGGACTGGTACGAGATCGATTCGACCCGGATCGACCGACCCGGTAAGGTCGACCAGATCATCAATCCCTACGTCAGTACCCAGGATCTGCAGGCCTGCGCCATCGAAAAGGACAAGGGGCCTGCCGAGGATCCGAACGAGGCGAAGGTCGTCCAGTTGCTGCCGAACCCGAAGGTTGAACGCGACAGGACGGTGATCCGTCTGCCGTCGTTCGAGAAGGTGCGCAACGATCCGGCGCTGTACGCCCATGCCAACCGCGTGCTGCATCTGGAGACAAATCCGGGCAACGCCCGCGCGCTGGTGCAGCGTCACGGCGATCACGACATCTGGCTGAACCCGCCGCCGATACCGCTGACTACCGAAGAGATGGACTACGTGTTCGCTTCGCCGTATGCGCGTGTTCCGCACCCGTCCTATGGCGGTGCGAAAATTCCCGCCTACGAGATGATTCGCTTCTCGGTGAATATCATGCGCGGCTGCTTTGGTGGCTGTACCTTCTGCTCGATCACCGAGCACGAGGGGCGCATCATCCAGAGCCGTTCGCACGAGTCGATCCTGCACGAGATCGAGGAAATGAAGAACGTGCCGGGCTTCACCGGCGTGGTCTCGGACCTCGGCGGCCCAACCGCCAATATGTACCGGCTGGCCTGCAAGAGCCACGACATCGAGAAGCATTGCCGCAAACCGTCCTGCGTGTTCCCAGGTATCTGCGAAAACCTCGATACCGATCACAGCTCGCTGATCGAGCTGTATCGCAAAGCCCGTGCACTGCCCGGCGTGAAGAAGATCCTGATCGCCTCCGGCCTGCGCTACGACCTGGCGGTGGAATCCCCAGAATACGTCAAAGAACTGGTCACCCATCATGTCGGCGGCTATCTGAAGATCGCCCCGGAGCACACCGAGCGCGGCCCGTTGGACAAAATGATGAAGCCGGGCATCGGTTCCTATGATCGCTTCAAGCGGATGTTCGAGAAGTATTCGAAGGAGGCGGGCAAGGAGCAGTACCTGATCCCGTACTTCATCGCCGCGCACCCGGGCACAACGGATGAGGACATGATGAACCTCGCCCTGTGGCTGAAGGCCAACGGCTTCCGTGCCGATCAGGTGCAAGCCTTCTATCCCTCGCCGATGGCCTCGGCCACCGCGATGTACCACAGCGGCAAGAACCCATTGCGCAAAGTGACGTACAAAAGCGAGGGCGTCACCATCGTCAAGAGCGAGGAGCAGCGCCGCTTGCACAAGGCCTTCCTGCGCTACCACGATCCCAAGGGTTGGCCGCTGTTGCGCGAAGCTCTGCAGCGCATGGGGCGCGCCGATCTGATCGGGTCCGGCAAGCATCAGCTGATTCCCGTGCATCAGCCAGCGGCGGATGGCTACCAGAGCGCACGCCGCAAGAATTCCACTCCGGTGGGAAGCAAGAAGGCCGGGCAGGGTGGGCAGATTCTCACCCAGCACAACGGGCTGCCGCCGCGCAGCCACGACGGCAATGCTTGGGACAAGCGCGAGCAGGCCAAGGCCGCCGCTGAAGCGCGACGCAAGGCCGCGGCCGGTGGTGGCAAGCCATCCGGCAAGAGTCGTAAACCTTCGCAGCGTCCCGCCGCGCCGCGTTGAGGTTGCCGCCACCCCAGCTTCGATGGTCCGGTGGCTCTTAACTCTTGAAGGCAAGTGTCGCCTGGTTCAGCTCGCTGGCCAGGCGCAGCATCTGTTCGCTTTGTTCGCGGCCGCGGCCAATGTGCGTTAGGTTGCTATCGCCCAGTTGATGGATGCGTTCGCTATGGCCGCGAATCTCGCTCACCGCCTCGCTCTGCTGTGCAGTGGCATGGGCGATCTGCGCCGCCATCTGTTCGATCGAGCCAATGGTGACGACGATCTGATTCAGTGCCGAGTCGGCTGTTTCGGCCAGCTGGGCGGTCGCTTCGGCGTGATCGACCTGGATGCGCATGGCCTCTACCGATTGATGGGCGGCTTTCTGCAGGTTGCCGATCAGCAGTTGGATCTCTTCGGTAGCGCCGCTGGTGCGTTGCGCCAGGGTACGGACTTCATCGGCGACCACGGCGAAGCCACGGCCCTGCTCGCCTGCTCTGGCCGCCTCGATCGCTGCGTTCAGCGCAAGTAGATTGGTTTGCTCGGCGATCGAGCGAATCACGACCAACACCTTGCCGATGGTGCCGGTTTCATCGGCAAGGTGTTCGATGGCGCGGGCATTGCCCTGCACTTCGCTGACCAGCCCATGCAGTCCCGTCAGGCTCTTACCGATGACGTCCTGACCCTGATTGACGGCCAGGCTGGCGGCGCGGCCGGCTTCGGCCGTCTGTCCAGCACCGTTGGCGACTTCCTGGATGGTTGCTTCCAGCTCACCAAGAGCGTCTCGAATCTGTGCGGTGTCGCTGCTCTGGCGGCTGGCACTGCGGTGCAGGTCGCTACTCATATCCGCCAGGCTGCGGCTGTTGCCAGTGACCTCCTGTGCGTGCTGGCGCAGCGTTCTGACCAGCGTGAGCAGATAGCTGCGCAGTTGGTTGAGCGATCTGCCGATCTCGATCATTTCAGGTGTTCTAGTGTGGAGCTCGACGGGGTATTCGAAGTTACCACCAGCCCATGCCGAGAGCGCAGGCGCCAGTTGCCCCAACGAGCGCGTCAGCTGGCGCTGCAAGCGATCAATGGCGAAGGCGATCAGTAATATCAGCACAATGATGGTGCCTTGGATAACACGGACCTCCGATTGGATGCGGCCATGTTCGGCACGTATCACCGGTTCCAATTCGGCGAGTGCCAGCTGCAGCGCAGCGACCTTCTGCGCACTGGCGGTCATCAGTTCGCTGCGCTGCTGGATCTGTTCCCGCGTTCGTTGAAGTTCGGCAGGGTAGCGCTTGATCAGTCCGAGCAGGTCGCGCTTGAGTGCGATGCCTTGGTCTTCGCTGGCCTGCTCGGGCTGCTCTCGTTCGAGATTCAGCAATGCGGCGAAGGCGCCGGCACCCGTGCGCTGTTCGGTTGCGATGCCGAGCAAGGGCAGGGTGTCGAGCGCGTCCGCCTCCTTGCCCAGCGCCTGCAGGGCCTGATCCACGTCCACCGCCAGTGCGTCCTGACCACTGCTTACCAGTTTGCCGCGCGCATGACTGAGGCGCAGCAGTTGGCGGCTGGCCTCGAACAGGGGTGTCTGGTAGGAGTGCGCCGCCTGGGAGCTCTGCGCCGCGTATCGATGCAGCTGCGCCAAAGTGCCGGCGATCTCCCGTTCGGCTTGCAACAGCAGGCCCTGGGGATCGCCAGCGAGCTTGCCGGCGGCCAGCAACTCGCTGGCGGTGAATTGTTCGAGCTGTTCCAGGCTGGGTCGTAGCCGATCGGCAAACTGGCTTGGCAACGTCTCCACATCCGCTGAGAGACCATCCAGCGCTTGCATCGCCGCGCTGTGGCTGACCGCGTTGCCGCTAGCCAGGTAGTCGTGGATGTTGTTCGCGGCCTGATGCGCGAATCGCTGAGAAAGACCGAGATAGCGATCCATCAGCTGATAAGGGCGCTGCAGTTCGCGCTCAGACCACCAGAGCGTGATGCCCAATGCGAGGCAGATCGCAACGAGCAGGCATGTGTTGAGTGTGGTGAGCGACTTCAGGCGCATCCTGACCTCCGGTTGGCAGGGAGGTCAGTAATGTATGGCCATTTGATGTCAACCCTGTGACAGGGTGAACCGCTCGACTCGGTTTCGGCCGCCGTGCTTGGCGCGGTAGAGCGCTTCGTCAGCCTGCTGGGTAAGCGACCGGGTGTCGGCGCCGGGAGTCAGTTCGGCGATGCCGCAACTGAACGTGCAGCAGAGATCGGCCGGTTGTGCCGGATAGCGGATCTCGGCAAAGCGTTGGCGGATCTCGTTGAGCACCTTTACTGCGTTTTCGATATCGGTGTTCGGCAGCACCACCGCGAACTCCTCCCCGCCATAGCGGCCAATATGGTCGGTCTTGCGCAGGCGCTGTTTCAGGAACAGGGCGAGGCTTTTGATGACCCTGTCGCCCATGGGATGCCCGTAGGTGTCGTTGACCTTTTTGAAATGATCGATATCGATCATGGCGAAACACAGTGGCTGACCGTCTCGCCGGGCTCGTGAGGCGGCGTCTTCGAGCAACTGCAGGCTGTGCGTATGGTTGTATAGCCCGGTCAGGCTGTCGCGAACGATGCGTGCCTTGAGATTGCGTGCCCGCTCGGCGCGAGTCCGCACGGTGGCGATCAGATGGCTTGGCTTGATCGGTTTGGTCAGGAAGTCATCACCGCCTTCGTTCATCGCATCGAGCTGTTTTTCGAGATCATCTTCCGCCGACAGATAGATAATCGGCACGCTCACGTAGCGTTCATGCTGGCGAATGACCTTGGCCAGTTCGGTGCCCAGGCATTCGGGCATGTACATGTCCAGGATGATCAGATCGGGCTGGAATTCAGCCAGATAAGTAAAGGCCTGAATGGGTTCGTTGAGCGTCTGGGTGATGATGCCTGCGTTGTTCAGTACGCGTTCGGTATGTGTCGCCTGGGCACGCGAGTCGTCGATGATGAGTACGCGGAAGGGTTCGTAGTGGGCGGTACGGGTAAGCACTTCGACCTTCTCCAGCAGGCTCGATGCATCGATGGTGCCGGTGAAGAATTCAAGGCCGCCGGCGCGCACGGCGGCCAGGCGCATGGGCGTGTCGGTTTCCTCGTGGCTGAAGAAGATCAACGGCAGTTTCTCTTCCAGGCCCAGTTGCACGCGTTCGGCGAGTTTCAGCCCTTCGCCCGGGCCATTGAAGTCGACATCCATGATCAGGGCTGCGGGGTGGCGCTCATGCATGGCGGCACGAAACGCTTCGTCGCTGGCAAAAGCCTGAGCGGCCATGCTGAAGAACTCAAGCTGGCGTACCACGTGATTGGCGCGCTCGTTGTCCTCCAGGGCGATGTAGATAGGCTTGCTCAATGCCGGGACATAGCCGGACTGCCCACGCGGATCGCTATGACGTAGGCCGGTACGGGCCAGGCGATAGATCAGTTGGCTGAGGGTGGCGATGGTGTCGCTCGACAAGCGCCCGCGGTTTTCCTTGATATCCCCCAGACACTCCTCGATAGCGAGTGCGAGTTGTCGATGCTCGGTCTGTTCGAAGCGTTCGGCGAATCGCCGCAGGCGTTGGCTGGCATCGGCAAGGGCAGTTCGGTAGTGATCGTTCCATTCGCTGCGTTGCAGCTGCTGCCAGACTTCGAGTACCTCTCGTGCCTGGTGGATAACCCGTTGCGCGAAGTGCTGTTTGAGTTCTTCTTGGTCCGACATTTTCGGTTCCCTGGGCCCGCTGCGGCATTCTTCTGAGAGGGCACGATGGTGGCCGCATGCTACCACTGATCTGGTCGATCGACAGAGTGCATGTAGGTGGCTTGGTTCTCATTATGAGGTTTGGGTGTATCGGCTGCGTTATAGTGGTTCGCCTGCCGCAACGCTCTTGGCGACCGATGGTCGAATCTTTGCATTTTGAGAAGAAGGACAGACCCCATGTTGGATTGGAAGAACCGCTTCGGCCGTCTCGGCTCGTCGGGAAGCACTGCCAGGACGGACGGGGCGACTCGCAATCCGCTGGTGCTGGCGCTCGTCGCAGTGATTGCAGTCTATTTGCTGGTTGCGTTGCTGGTGGGCTGGTACTGGAGTTCCGAGCCTGATCGTTTCTCGGTGCAGCAGCACGTTCAACAGACAGCCGATGCTTCGCAGCAGCAGATCGTCAATGGCTACACCACGGTCGAGACCCTCAAGCGAGTTGCCGGCACCCTGATGGACAAGCCAGGCGGTTACCTGACCAATGACGTCGCGCCGCCCGGCCTGTGGCTGGACAACATGCCCAGCTGGGAATACGGGGTCCTGGTTCAGGTGCGTGATCTCAGCCGAGCGTTGCGCAAGGACTTTGCACGATCACAATCCCAATCGACCGAAGATGCCGACCTGTCCAAGGCCGAGCCGTTGTTCAATTTCGACAATCGCAGCTGGGCTCTGCCTGCCAGCGAATCGGAATACCGCAACGGCATTCGCTATCTGGACCGTTACCTGGCGCGCTTGAGCGACCCAGCGCCCAAGGCGCAGTTTTATTCGCGTGCCGATAATCTGAATAACTGGCTGGGAGATGTCGGTACTCGGCTGGGCTCGCTATCTCAGCGGCTGTCGGCCAGCGTTGGCCGGGTACGTCTGGATGCCCAAGTAGCGCCGGAGCTGGAGCGTGAAGGCGTGCAACAAGTGCTCGAGGAGGAGCGCGTCGAAACTGCCTGGCTGCAGATCGATAACGTATTCTACGAAGCGCGCGGGCAGGCTTGGGCGTTGTCGCATCTACTGCGCGCCATTGAAGTGGACTTCGCCGATGTGCTGGCCAAGAAGAACGCGACGATCAGCGTCAGGCAGATCATCCGTGAGCTCGAAGCCGCACAGGAGCCGCTCTGGAGCCCGATGGTGCTCAATGGCAGCGGCTATGGCGTGCTGGCGAATCATTCGCTGGTGATGGCGAACTACATCTCGCGTGCCAACGCGGCGATTATCGATCTGCGCATGCTGCTGTCGCAGGGGTAAAGACGAAAAGAGGCTGTGACTGGAAAGCGGGGCGAAGAGTGCAAGCGTCGTAGGGTGGGCTTCAGCCCACCAGTCTCGTCTTATGCACCACTGTGGGTTGAAGCGGGGGCCGTCCGGCTACGCGGGTGTTAACGTCAGGCCGGTAAGCCGCTGTGCTGGCCCCCAGCTTTCGGTCAATCCAACCCGAGCTTCTTCAACCGATAACGCATGGAGCGGAACGAAAGGCCCAGCCGTTGAGCGGCTGCGGTGCGGTTCCAGCGGGTTTCTTCCAGCGCCTGCATGATCAGCTTGCGTTCGACATCCTCGAGGTGGTCTTCGAGGTTGTCGATTTGCGCGAGGTTCGCTTCGCCGTTTTCCGACATGCCGGGTGCGTCTGCCAGGCGCAGATCGCTGGGCTTGATCTCATCGCCTTCGCAAAGCGTGTAGGCGCGTTCCAGCATATTTTCCAGCTCGCGAACGTTACCGGGAAACCGATAGCTCTGCAGTCTGGCCACTGCGTCGGGATGCAGTCGCGCCGGCGTGTCGTTGCATTCCCGGGCGAGACGGCGGAGCATGGCCTCAGCCAATTGGGCGATGTCTTCGCGGCGCTCCCGCAATGGGGGTACGCGCAGCTCGATGACGTTGAGCCGATAGTAGAGGTCCTGACGGAAACGGCCGGCCGCCACTTCGTTGGCGAGATCCTTGTGGGTGGCGCAGAGAATTCGTACGTCCACCACAACCTCTTTCGCGCCGCCGACCGAGCGGACGGCTTTTTCCTGAATCGCACGCAGCAGTTTCACTTGCATCGGAAGGGGTAGGTCGGCCACTTCGTCGAGAAACAACGTCCCGCCATCGGCTGCCTGGAACAGGCCCGGTTTATCTTCCAACGCGCCCGTGAAACTGCCCTTCTTATGGCCGAAAAATTCGCTCTCCATCAGCTCCGATGGGATCGCGCCACAGTTGACCGGAACGAACGGGCGCTCATGACGCGGACCTTGCTCATGGATCAGCCGCGCCACCAACTCCTTGCCACTGCCGGACTCACCACTGATGTAGACCGGCGCCTGACTGCGTGCCAGTTTGCCGATCTGTTTGCGTAACACGTTCATCGGTGGCGAGGCGCCGAGCAGACGGCTATCGACGCTCAGATCATTGGGGTTCGGCGCGCGCAGCCGCAGCGCCGTGTTGACCAGTTCCCGTAGCCGGCCAAGGTCGACCGGTTTGGTGAGAAAGTCGAAAGCACCGGCTTTGAGCGCACCGATGGCCGTATCGAGGCTGCCGTAGGCGGTAATCATCGCCACGGGAAGTTGCGGATACTGTTGCTGGATGAACTGCACCATCTCAAGCCCGCAGCCATCGGGCAGGCGCATGTCGGTCAAACACAGGTCGTAATGCTCGCGCGCCAGGCACTCGCGGGCTTCCTTGAGATTGCGGGCGCTGCGGGTGTCCAGCTTCATGCGCCCGAGGGTGATCTCCAGGAGTTCCCGGATATCGGGTTCGTCATCGATGATCAGCGCTTTCTGGCGGGCGGTCATGGTCTCGGTCTTTCGGTTGTGGCGCGGAGTCGGCAATGTTAACGCTACAGCGCGTGCTTTGTACCGCGACCTGGCGGATGTGTGACCCGTGCCGCCTCGTCAGGTCAGCTTGCGCGGATGCGCGAAGACGATACGGAAGCAGCTGCCGCCCTCGGCTCGTTCTCGGTAGTCCAGACGAGCCTGGTTGCTTTCGCATAGCTCTCGAGAGATATAGAGGCCCAGACCCGTGCCCTTGTTCTCTGTCGTGAAAAAAGGCTCGAAAATATTTTGCAGTTTGTCGGTTGGTACGCCTGGGCCATCGTCGAGCACTTCGAGCACCGGCAGATCGCTGGACTCGTCGCGGAACAGCTGTAGCCACACCTGTGCTTGATCGTTCATCTGGCCGCTGTAGCGAAGGCCGTTCTGCACGAGGTTGGTCAGCACTTGGATCAGCTGGTTCGGGTCCATGCGGGTCTGCAGCGAGCTGCCGCGGGTTTCCACGTGCACGTGCTGATGGGGCGGTAAATTCTCACGAAACTCGCTGGCGAACCGATGCACCCAGTATTTCAGATCCAGTAATTGAGGCTCGGCCTGGCGCCGGCGCGACAGCTGCAGCACGTTTTCGATGACCAGATTCATGCGCCGCGAATGGTCCTGAATGATCTGCGTGAGCCGCAGATCCGCCGCGTCCAGAACTTCTGATTCCTGCAGCAGCTGAGCGGCGTGGCTGATTGCGCCGAGCGGGTTGCGGATCTCGTGGGCGATGCTTGCCGTCAAGCGGCCAAGGGATGCGAGCTTGAGCTGCTGGGCTTTCTGTGCGATCTGAGAGATGTCCTCGAGAAACACCAGGGTGTCCTGTTTCACTCCGTGCTGCAGGATGGCGAAGCTCGGTTGTAGCGTGGCGCCATTGGGCGTTGCCTTGAAATTGCGCGGGCGCAGGGTTGGGTTGTCGCGCCATTGTTGCAGTCCTTTGATCAGGTCCGGGCAGCGTGGCGCCAGTCGCTCTCCAGCCAGTGATTGTTGGCCAAGCAGGTCGAGCGCACCTTGATTGGCGAGCAGCACGCGTTCCGCTTGGTCGAGCACGAGTATTCCGGTGCGCATACGCTGCAGGATCTGTGCATTAAGCGCTTCGAGGTTGGCGACCTCCTCCGCGCGCTGGCGTGCCAGGGTTTCGCTGACCTGCAGCCGCCGCGTCAGACCTTGCACCAGTAGCGCAGCGGCGAAGCAGAGCGTGCCCAGCGCCGCGGCCTGGACGTATTGACTGCCCGTGGAGGGATCGCTGAGGCTGAGGTAGAACGTCAGATAGATGAGCCCGGTCGCGGCAACCGCGGCGATGAAAAAACCGATGCGTCCATGTAGCAGTATGTTGGCGATGGCGACCGCGACGATCAGCAGGTTGCCGATCCCGCTGGGCGTGCCGCCGGCAAAATAGAACAACGCCGTGAGCAGCACGACGTCCAGCAGGGCGAGGCCCAGAATCGGCAGCTCCCGCTTAGGGCTTTGCAGCAGTACGGCAATGAGAATGTTGAGTATCAGGTAGGCCCAGGCGCCATAGTGGAATGCCGCTGGGTTGATCATGCGCATCAGGTCGCTATGCAGATCACTGCTGATGAGCAGCACCAGCACGAGGCCGATCGCGACGCGATAGAGGTGGTAGAGGCGAAGGATTCGCTGGCCTTGGTGGCCCAAAAACGTCAGGCGCTCAATTCCCACCTGACTGATTGTCCTGTTCCAGGTGTCCCTGGCTGCAGTACCACTGATCATGGTTCTGCAGCGCTTGCTCGCGTGGCAGATGCACGCCGCAGTGAGCGCAGCGAACCATCATCACAGTGGTCTGTTGCGGTTTGCTGGTCGCCTTCGGCTTGCTTGTCAGGCGGCGCCAGAGCCAGAACGCCGCAGCAATCAGAATGATCCAGAACAACAGACGAAACAGGCCCATGTTGCTATTTCCTGGCTAAGGCGTGCGGATCTGCCTTCTGGCAGGTTCTGTGGTTTTGCACGTTGGACGTCCTGGCGTCGGGCTGCCTTAGTCGAATAGGCCGAAGGTCAGATAACTCCACCAGGAGCGGCCTTTACCTTCTTGCTCGTTTTCCGCTTCGGCTTCTGCCTCCCGCAGGACGGGGCGCAGTTCGTCAGGCAGATCCTGTGCGGCATTTTCGTACTGGCGCACGACGTCGCGGTTGGATTGCGAGCTGTCCGGAGCCTCGTTTTCCGTTTCGATCAGGCCAAGCGTGGCGCGAGACAACCAGCCGCGGTTGTCGGCTTCTTCCTCGCGCGGCACGAACTCGCCGTCTTCCAGGCTAGGATGCTGCGGGTAGTTGAGCTTCAGTGTTTCCAGGCTGGTGCCAGCGAGGTCGTCGAGTCCCAGGCGCTGGTAGGCTTCAATCATGACGGCCAAGCCATCACCGACAGCGGGCGTGCCCTGGAAGTTTTCCACTACGTAACGGCCGCGGTTAGCCGCGGCGACATAGGCCTGACGACGCAAGTAGTAGTCGGCGACATGGATTTCGTTTGCCGCCAGCAGGTTACGCAGATAGACCATGCGTGCTTTCGCATCTGGGGCGTAGCGACTATTTGGGAAGCGGGTGGTCAGTTGTGCGAATTCGTTGAAGGAATCGCGTGCGGCACCCGGATCACGCTTGGTCATGTCCAGCGGCAGAAAGCGTGCGAGCAGACCACGGTCCTGGTCGAACGAGGCCAGGCCCTTCAGGTAGTAGGCGTAATCGACGCTCGGATGCTGCGGGTGCAGGCGAATGAAACGTTCGGCCGAAGAGCGCGCGGCTTCGGGCTCGGTATTGCGATAGTAGGCGTAGATCAGTTCCAGCTGCGCCTGCTCGGCGAAGCGGCCGAAGGGATAGCGGGACTCAAGGGTCTTCAGTTTGTTGATGGCGCTGGTATAGCTCTTGTTGTCCAGGTCGGCCTGTGCCTGCCGGTACAGTTCCGCTTCGCCGAGGTTTTCGCTGATGGTTTCGTTCGATGAGCAGGCAGCGGTAAGGGCGAAAATGGCGATCAGCAGCAGGTGTTTCACTTGCATGGCGGCTTGCGTCCCTGTGACGGCTGGCTGTCTCGCGCTGAGCCGTCCTGTTATGATGAGCGCCCCGGCTGGCCGGGACAAAGACGCCGTATTTAAACACAAGCGTGTTGCCGAAACCAAAGGCTCCGCCTGCGTCGCTATCCACAGGTCGGCTCTTCTTGTACGTCAGCCAGCTTTTGCATTGGCCCTTGGCGGCACCCGGTCGATAATTGCTCGTCAGGCTGGCCTAACTGCCGCACCCTTGCCTTTTCCCTCCTTATGAAGCGCCCTTAATTATGTCCACGATCTCGACTCAGGCCATTCACCTTCGCGCCGAGGTGCCGTTCGACCTCGGCGGGCAGCGCCTCGATCAGGTCGCGGCTCAGCTTTTTTCGGAACATTCCCGTTCGCGCCTCGCTGCCTGGATCAAGGACGGGCGGCTGACGGTAGACGGCGCCGCGTTACGCCCCCGCGACACTGTGCATGCGGGCGCGGTTCTGGAGCTTTCCGCCGAGCAACAGGCTCAGGGCGAGTGGGTGGCGCAGGATATTCCCCTGGATATCGTCTTCGAGGACGAGCACATCCTGGTGCTGAACAAACCGTCTGGTCTAGTGGTGCATCCCGCGGCAGGGCATGCCGATGGCACGCTGCTCAATGCACTGCTGCACCATGTGCCGGATCTGATCAATGTGCCGCGCGCCGGCATCGTGCATCGTCTGGACAAGGACACGACGGGGCTGATGGTAGTCGCCAAGACGCTGCAGGCGCAGACGCGCCTGGTCGAGCAGCTGCAGGCGCGCAGTGTCAGCCGCATCTACGAAGCCATCGTCATTGGCGTGGTCATCACCGGTGGTACTGTCGATGCGCCCATCGGCCGGCACGGCCAGCAGCGCCAACGCATGGCGGTGGTCGAAGGCGGCAAGCCCGCCGTCAGCCACTATCGAGTGCTGGAGCGCTTCCGTTCGCATACCCATGTCCGGGTCAAGCTGGAAACCGGGCGCACCCACCAGATTCGCGTGCATATGACCCATATCGGCTATCCGCTGGTGGGCGACCCCCTGTATAGCGGGCGCTTCCGTATTCCCCCGGCGGCGAACCCGACCATGGTGCAGACGCTACGCGATTTCCCGCGACAGGCGCTGCACGCGCGGTTTCTCGAGCTGGACCATCCGGTTAGTGGTGAGCGGCTGAAATGGGAATCGCCGTTGCCGGATGATTTCGTCTGGTTGCTGACGCTGCTGCAGCAGGACCGCGAGGCGTTCGTCGGGTGAGCGACTGGCCTGGCGACTGGATCGTCCCCGACTGGCCGGCCCCGCAGCACGTGCGGGCCTGTGTCACCACCCGCAACGGTGGGGCGAGTCAGGCGCCTTTCGACAGCTTCAATCTGGGTGATCACGTCGACGATGATCCGGTCGCTGTGGCTGCAAATCGGCAGCGCTTGCAGCAGCTGCTCGGTTGCCAGCCGGCCTGGATGAGCCAGGTGCATTCGAGTAGCGTGGTCGAGGCTGATCCGAATGCCTGTCCCGTCGCCGATGCCAGCTGGACGGGCGCACCGGGTATCGCCAGCGCTGTACTGACCGCCGATTGCCTGCCTGTGTTGTTCTGCAACCTCGGCGGGACCCGGGTAGCGGCCGCGCATGCCGGCTGGCGCGGATTGGCCGGCGGCGTGCTGGAGGCGACCGTGGCGGCGATGGGCGGGTCAGATGCGCAGTTGATGGCCTGGCTCGGCCCGGCGATCGGACCTGCTGCATTCGAGGTTGGCGCCGAGGTGCGTGAGGCGTTCGCGATGCAGCATGCCATCGCAGCCGAAGCGTTCGTACCCAGCCGCAACGCAGGCCGCTACATGGCCGATATCTATCAGCTCGCCCGCATCCGGCTTGCTGCCTGCGGTGTCACCGGGGTTTTCGGTGGGGGTTTTTGTACCGTGACTGACCCTCGCTTCTATTCCTATCGTCGGGCCGCTCGTACCGGACGCTTCGCCAGCCTGGTCTGGATTGACGGCTAAAGAGCAGCAAGCTGGAGCTGCAAGGGCGCGTCTGGCAACCCCAAGCCGGCAAGTTGCAGCCCCAGCCATGACATGCATCAGCCTCATCCGGCTTGAATCTCTCACAATCAGCCTCATCTAAGTTTCCATCTCGCAGGCTTTCGTTCGAGGTGCGATTGAGTGCGCCGGCCTGCCTTACTGAAAGGTGACTACATGCGTATCGATCGTTTGACCAGCAAGCTGCAGCTTGCCCTCTCCGATGCCCAATCCATCGCCGTCGGTCTTGATCACCCCTCCATCGAGCCGTTGCATTTGATGCAGGCGCTGCTCGATCAGCAGGGCGGTTCGATCAGGTCGCTGCTGATGCAGGTGGGGTTTGACATCAATGGCTTGCGCCAGGCCTTGACCAAAGAGCTGGATCAGCTGCCCAAACTGCAGAACCCCACGGGTGACATGAACATGTCGCAGGATCTGGCACGTCTGCTCAACCAGGCCGACCGCTTGGCGCAGCAGAAGGGTGATCAGTACATTTCCAGCGAATTGGTGTTGCTCGCTGCACTCGACAGCAATACCCGGCTGGGCAAGTTGCTGCTGGCGCAAGGTGTAAGCAAGAAGGCCCTGGAAAACGCTATCGCCAACCTGCGCGGTGGCGATGCGGTCAACGACCCCAATGTGGAGGAATCGCGTCAGGCACTGGATAAATACACCGTCGACATGACCAGGCGCGCCGAAGACGGCAAGCTCGACCCGGTAATCGGCCGCGACGATGAAATCCGTCGCACCATCCAGGTCCTGCAGCGGCGTACCAAGAACAACCCCGTGCTCATCGGTGAGCCTGGGGTCGGCAAGACCGCCATCGTCGAGGGGCTGGCCCAGCGCATCGTCAACGGCGAGGTGCCCGACGGCCTCAAGGACAAGCGCTTGCTGGCGCTGGACATGGGCGCATTGATCGCTGGCGCCAAGTTCCGCGGCGAATTCGAGGAGCGCCTCAAGGCCGTGCTCAACGAGCTGTCCAAGCAGGAAGGCCGGGTCATCCTGTTCATCGACGAGCTGCACACCATGGTCGGCGCCGGCAAGGCCGAGGGCGCCATGGATGCCGGCAACATGCTCAAGCCGGCGCTGGCGCGTGGCGAGCTGCATTGCGTCGGCGCCACCACGCTGGACGAGTATCGCCAGTACATCGAGAAGGATGCCGCACTGGAGCGGCGCTTTCAGCGCGTTCAGGTCGATGAGCCAAGCGAAGAAGACACCATCGCCATCCTGCGCGGGCTGAAGGAGCGCTACGAGGTGCATCACGGCGTATCCATCACCGACGGCGCGATCATCGCCGCCGCGAAGCTGTCGCACCGCTACATCACTGATCGGCAACTGCCGGACAAGGCCATCGACCTGATCGACGAGGCAGGTAGCCGCATTCGCATGGAGATCGACTCCAAGCCTGAGGAGTTGGATCGCCTCGATCGGCGCCTGATCCAGCTGAAGATCGAACGCGAGGCGCTGAAGAACGAAGATGACGAGGCGACCCGCAAGCGCCTGGCCAAACTCGACGAGGAAATCGTCAAGCTGGAGCGCGAATACGCCGATCTCGAAGAAATCTGGAAATCGGAAAAAGCCGAGGTGCAGGGCTCCGCCCAGATGCATCAAAGGATCGAGCAGGCCAAGGCCGAACTCGAAGCCGCACGACGCAAGGGCGACCTGGCGCGTATGGCCGAACTGCAGTACGGCATCATTCCGGATCTGGAGCGCAGCCTGCAGATGGTCGACCAGCACGGCAAGGCGGAGAATCAGTTGCTGCGCAACAAGGTGACCGATGAAGAGATCGCTGAGGTCGTCTCGAAATGGACCGGTATCCCGGTCTCTAAGATGCTCGAAGGTGAGCGCGAGAAGTTGCTCAAGATGGAGGACCTGCTGCATCAGCGCGTAATCGGGCAGCACGAGGCAGTGGTTTCGGTCGCCAACGCGGTGCGTCGTTCGCGCGCCGGACTGGCAGATCCGAATCGTCCCAGCGGTTCCTTCCTGTTCCTTGGCCCGACCGGCGTGGGCAAGACCGAGTTGTGCAAGGCGCTGGCCGAATTCCTCTTCGATACCGAGGAGGCGATGATCCGCATCGACATGTCGGAGTTCATGGAAAAGCATTCGGTGGCGCGGCTGATCGGTGCCCCGCCGGGCTATGTGGGGTACGAAGAGGGCGGTTACCTGACCGAAGCGGTCCGTCGCAAACCGTACTCCGTGGTGCTGTTGGATGAGGTCGAAAAGGCTCACCCGGACGTCTTCAACATTCTTCTGCAAGTGCTTGAGGATGGTCGTTTGACCGACAGCCACGGGCGTACGGTGGATTTCCGCAACACGGTAATCGTGATGACTTCGAATCTGGGATCGAGCCAGATCCAGGATCTGGTGGGTGACCCCGATGCGCAGCGGGCGGCGGTCATGGACGCGGTAAGCAGCCATTTCCGGCCGGAATTCATCAACCGCATCGATGAAGTGGTGGTGTTCGATCCTCTGGCGCGCGAGCAAATCGCGGGTATCGCTCAGATTCAGCTGGGCCGCTTGCGGCAGCGTCTGGCTGAGCGCGAGTTGAGCCTGGAGCTCAGCGACGAGGCGATGAGCAAGCTGGTCGCTGTTGGCTACGACCCGGTCTATGGGGCGCGGCCCCTGAAGCGCGCCATCCAGCGCTGGATCGAAAACCCACTCGCTCAGGACATCCTTTCTGGCGCATTCGAGCCGGGGACCAGCATAACCGGCAAAGTGGAGGGCGATGAGATTCGCTTCGCCAAGGCTTGAGATCTGCGGCAGGGCCACCCAACCAAGGTGGCTCTGTCGATATTGCGGCAAGGCTTGGGTGTCGCTCGTCGCGAGTCGGCTGGGCTCGCAACGCGTTGTAGTAAATCGCATTTTTCTGTTGACAGGCGCGTCGAGAACCGTAAAATGGCGCGCCTCTGAGGGGGGTTTGCAAAGCGTCACAGCGAACCATCCGAAGAGCTGGAAATGATAGTTCCGCGATAGCTCAGTCGGTAGAGCAAATGACTGTTAATCATTGGGTCCCTGGTTCGAGTCCAGGTCGCGGAGCCAATTTCCAATCGGGGTATAGCGCAGTCCGGTAGCGCGCCTGCTTTGGGAGCAGGATGTCGGGAGTTCGAATCCCCCTACCCCGACCATTTTTGGGTCGTTAGCTCAGTTGGTAGAGCAGTTGGCTTTTAACCAATTGGTCGTAGGTTCGAATCCTACACGACCCACCAAATCGCGCCGAAGGCGCACGAGAGCCGGAAGAGCCGCGAGGGTCTTCCGGCTTTTTCTTGTGCGCGTTTATCGAAGGTCACTTGCAGGGGCGAGCTTGCTCGCGAACGGGCGACTCGCTATCCAGCTCAAATCGCGGCCGTAAATTGTGGCCTTACGCATATATTGGCGACGCACTGCGGGCTATCGCTAGCCCGCACGCTGCTCTTCGATTAGGCGAGGCCCTGCTGCGTCGGCAGTCGGGAAGTGGCGCCATGAGTCATGCTCGCGCCGAGCGGGAACAGACCCATGGGCATGAGCTTCAGTGCAGTTTCAGGCGCGGTACGGTACTGGTGCTGAGCTTGTCACCGATCATCATCAGCGTGGTACGAGCCACTCCATACAGTGCGATCTGATGCATTCGGTATAACGAGACATAGAACATCCGCGCCAGCCAGCCCTCGAGCATGACGTTGCCCGTGAGATTGCCCATCAGATTGCCGACCGCAGAGAAGCTCGAGAGCGAAATCAGCGAGCCGTAATCACGGTAGCGGTAGCTCGGCAGGCTTTGGCCCTCCAAGCGGCGAGCGATGGATTTGGCGAGCAGCGAGGCTTGCTGGTGCGCGGCCTGTGCGCGCGGCGGTACGTTGCGGTCGCTGTCCTGCTGCGGGCATGCGGCGCAGTCGCCGAAGGCGAATATATTTTCGTCGCGGGTGGTTTGCAGGGTCGGCAACACTTGCAGCTGATTGATCCGGTTGGTTTCCAGGCCGCCGATTTCGTGCAGAAAGCTCGGCGCTCGGATACCGGCCGCCCAGACTTTCAGGGTCGCCGCTATAAAGTCGCCATTGTTGGTATGCAGACCTTCCTCGGTTACCTCGCTCACGGCAGCGTTGGTCAGCACGGTCACGCCCAGGTTCTGTAGCGTCTGATATACAGGTTGGCTGATGCGCTCCGGCAGCGCCGGCAGAACCCTCGGGCCAGCCTCGATAAGCGTGATATGGACATTTTCCGGTTTGATGCCATCCAGGCCGTAGGCGGCGAGTTCGCGCGCGGCATGGTGGAGCTCGGCGGCGAGTTCTACCCCGGTAGCGCCCGCGCCGACGATCGCCATGTTGATCGTGCCGTGGCGGCCTTCGCTGGCGTGGGCGTGCATGTAGTGGCTGAGCAGGCGGCGGTGAAAGCGCTCAGCCTGCTCACGGGTGTCGAGGAAAATGCAGTGTTCGGCTGCGCCTTTGGTGCCGAAGTCATTGGTAGTGCTACCAACCGCGATCACCAGGGTGTCGTAGCTGAGCGTGCGAGCCGGTACCAGCACGGCGCCGTGTTCGTCGAGCGAGGCGGCAAGGTGTACGCATTTGCGCTCCCGCTCAAGACCGCTCATACGGCCGAGCTGGAACTCGAAATGGTTCCATTTGGCTTGTGCGACATAATTGAGCTCATCGGCGGACGAGTTCAGCGAGCCGGCAGCGACCTCATGCAGCAGTGGCTTCCAGATATGCGTCAGATTGGCGTCGATCAGGGTGATGCGCGCCTTGCGGCGCTTACCCAATGTTCTACCCAGGCGGGTGGCAAGCTCCAGGCCGCCGGCGCCGCCGCCGACGATTACGATACGGTGTGTCATGGGATGGACTCATAAGGCTTTGCGGAATTCGGTCGCTCATCTGGGCGCTACTCATGACACCAGGCGGCTGAGGAGGCGGCTCAATAAGCCCAGGCCGATGACCGTGACGAGTATCAGCGCAAGGAGCAGCCAGGGCCGAAAGGGGCGGCGCTCGACTTGGTGCTGTGGCGCGCTGAGGTATTGGTCAACGCGTTTTTGGTCGTCGGGGTTCAGGCGGCTGGGCATACGCACCTCGAAGGATATGCGGGCATTCTAGCGGCGCGACGGCAAATGCCAAGCGCGGCGACAAATGAGGGCGGGTATCGAAGCGGGACGGAGGCTGTGTGATGCAGCTGCGGACAACGAAAGGAGCGCATGCAGGCCTCAGCCGACACGCCGGTTGCACTTAGCGCCCGCTGCTCTTCAGGCTGCGAAGGTTTCCGATCACCGATTCCAGTGCGCGATCGAAAAGCAGGGCATCGTTGAGTAAGCGGATTGCGCCGCGACGGAACTCTGTGGCGAGCCCCATGCGAGTCTTTTCCAGAACCTTCATGCCGGTGCGGTTGACGAAGATATATTTGCCGGTGGGCTTGATCACCGCGGCCAGCTTGCAACGTAGCTTGTGGTCCTCGTCTTCCTGAAATTCTACCCAGCTACCGACCCGAAGATTATCGACCTGTATCAGCGCTTCATCATTGTCCGCCAGGTTTATCTCGGGTTCCTTTTCCCTGCTTTCACCAGGCGCCAACAGCACGATTTCCTCGCTGACCTCGACCATCGCCGTGGTGGGGGCTTCGGCGGGGTATTCATCGCGCGGCGGCAGTTCCAGCTTCGGTTCGGTGATGATCTCACCGTGCGCGAGCGGGGCGTTGGTCGGAGTCGGCTGAGCCGCAGGCTGGTTCAGCTGCTGCAAGGTCTGGACATGCAGCGCTTCGAGTTGGGTGAAGAAATCGCTGGTGGAGAAGGGGTCGAATGCTGCGCTGACCAGGCCCTCACGAAGGTTCTTCAGAAGGCTCGGAACCAGCTCGAGCAGCCTTTCCCGGGACGCTGGATCCTCGTGAGGCGTAACGCTCCAGATCAGGTCGTCCATCGTCGCTAAGGCGTCCCGCCATTGCTCGGATTGAGTGCCGTTTTTCAGGCAGGTCAACAACAAAACCTTGCTCCATGCTTCCTGCAGTAGCCGGACGACTACTTCGGGGAGAGTTCTGCCGAGCAGGCGTTCGTTGAGAGCATGCTCCACTTCCTGGCGGGCCATTTCGGCCTTGGCGCGTCCTTCTTCGGCGTCTCGCGTGCGCTGCTCAAGCAGCTCGCTGCGACGGCGCTCGTCTCCTGTGAAAGCGAGGAAGTCGGCAAGCAATTCGGAGAAAATGGCAGGATCGTCGACGAAGTCATTCAGCAGGCGAGCCACGATCTGCTCGATCTTCTGATACAGGCTGTCGCGCTGCGCTTCGTCCTGATCGACCCAGCCCATGGCGGCCGAGGCGATCTCGTTGAGCAGGCGGCGGGCGGGGTGGCTGCCGCGACTGAAGAAGGTCTTGTCCAGAACGGCAACTTTCAGAACCGGAATCTGCAATCGACCGATCAGCGCTTTGAGCGAGTCGGGCAGGGTGCGGTCGTCGAGGATGAACTCGAACAGCATCGACACCAGATTGATGACGTCTTCGTCGACCTCTCCAACCACACGAGATTTACCGCTCTTGGCGCTGACGCGTTGCAAGAGCTGCTCGAGCTGGCCCTGCAGATCGTATTCATCGATCTGCTGTGGGGCGCGAGACTGGAGATGCGAAAGCAGCCGCATCAAGTCATTGCTGGAAATCGGAATGGCATCGCTAGGCAGGTTGCGGGCGGGCAGTGCGCTTCCGCGCAGTTCCGAAAGCAGAGTCTGGAGCGCGCCAAACGCTTCGTGAGCGCTGTCATCTGAGTATGTGGGCGATTGACTGAAGCCTGGGCCCAGTGATCGTTGTGTGCTGCCTTCCTGTGCGTTCGGGCGGCTGGGCGCGCGGCGCGGCGGGCTGGACTGCAGTTCCGGCAGAACGCCTGCTGCGACCAGGGTCTGGTTCGATTCGGCGTAAAGCTGTTCGAGGTCCGTCAGCACGTAACGCTCGAACAGCTTGAGAATGATCAGCTTGACCTTGATCTCGACGCCCAGGTTGCGGCAGGCCTCAAGAAAGTATTCGCATAGCTGCTGTGGGCCAAGCGGGTTGCTCTTGTCGTCCAGCTTCCTGCTGACCAGAACATTCATGCGTGTGGTGAGATGGCTGAGCGGCTGGGTGGTGCGGCTCATTACCTTGGCGACCATGGTGTCGATCGCAACCGACTCTTCCAGTTCGTCGTTCTGCACCAGCGCCAAGCTTTCGAAAGACGCTTCCTGGGGCGCGGGTTTTCCGATTTCGTACTGATTGAGCTTGGAGAAGGATTCGAAAACCTGCTGCAGAAAGCTGCGCTCGATGCCGCGGCGCTTCATTCGCAGATCGCGCATGGCTTCGAAGAATGCGTTCTGTTCGGCGTTGCTGGTAGCGCGGTCTGCGATTTCGAAGAGCGAGTCGTCAGCGTTGTCGAACAGCGTTTGCAATGCCGAACGTAGCTGCTGAGCTGCTTTATCGCGGACGCTGATGAGCGCGACGGGCAACCTGCCTGTCGGTGAGGTCTGCTTTTGCTCAGGGGCGGCCTTCAGGTGCACCACTTTCGCATCGGTTCGCATCGAGACTCTCCGGTCGCCTGCTGATACAAGCGCTCAACAACCCGTAGCATGCCGCTGTTAATAGGCAGGGGCAACGATTTGTCAGTCATGGCCAATGGCCGCCATTTTGGTGGCGCCAATTAACGGAGACATTACATGCATCTTATTTATTAGCCTAGCGCGGTTTTGCCTTGGACATGATGCGGCTCACAGATACTTCCCGAAATTCCTACAAGCGGTCGGAAAGGCATTAGTCCAGGCACGGCTGCCCAACGGGAATTATGCTGGCAAACGGCTCTATGCTGCGTCGTGAAGGGGCGACGCCGTATACTCTCGTCGAATTCAATGGGAGCCCGTCGTGACCAATATCACTCTTGCGGACCTTTCCGCCGAAATCGAAACCAATGTGCGTAAAGCGCTGACAGAAGACGTCGGTACCGGTGACATCACGGCTCAATTGATCCCTGCCGAACGGCTCGCGTATGCCTCGGTCATCACGCGTGAGGCTGCGGTAATCAGTGGCACGGCCTGGGTCGATGCCGTGTTTCGGCAGCTGGATCCACGGGTGGCGGTTCATTGGCATGTGGCCGATGGCGAGCAGGTCGCGGCCGATCAGGTTCTTTTTCATCTCGAGGGGCCTGCGCGCGCCTTGCTCAGTGGCGAGCGTGCGGCGCTGAATTTTCTTCAGACGCTGTCCGGCGTCGCGACGCGCTGTCGGCATTACGCGGATCTGGTCGAGGGTACCGGGGTCCGCCTGCTCGATACGCGTAAAACTCTTCCGGGCCTGCGCCTGGCACAGAAATATGCGGTGACGTGCGGCGGTTGCCATAACCATCGAATCGGCCTGTACGACGCGTTCCTGATCAAGGAAAACCATATCGCCGCCTGTGGTGGAATCGTCGAAGCCGTTGCTGCGGCCCATCGCATCGCGCCGGGCAAGCCGGTAGAGGTGGAGGTCGAGAATCTTGACGAGCTGGAGCAGGCGCTGCGCGCAGGCGCCGATATCGTGATGCTCGACGAGTTGAGCCTGGCGGACATGAGAGCTGCGGTAGGCATCGCGGCGGGGCGGGCAAAGCTGGAGGCATCGGGTGGCATCGATGACGAGACGCTACGTGCGATTGCCGAAACCGGTGTGGACTATATTTCAATCGGTGCGCTGACCAAGCATGTGCGGGCGATCGATCTGTCGATGCGTCTGAAGCAGTAGCGCGTGAGGGAGCGGCACGCGAGACGTGCCGCCTTAGAGTCAATGCCGGCTTTTCAGGCCGAAGTTTTCGTTCAGCGTGCCGGGCGTGTCGCCGTCTTTAGGCGCGTAGTCCTTCGGCGGCTCGGTAAATGCCGGTGAGCTCAGGCGCTCCCGGTGGCTATGGCTTTCCTCGCTATGCAACGCGGCGAGCAGACGCTGACGGGTTTGTTCGTCGAGCGCGAGTTTGTCGGCGCCTTCGGATAGATGATTCTGCATGTCCTGGTAGCTGTTGGTCAGCTTGCGCAGCAGGCTGGCAGTCGTATTGAAATGCGTGACCACTTCGCTCTGATAGGTATCGAGGCGCTCCTGCAATTCATCCACCTGACGCTGCGTGTTATTCGGTGCGCTGTTGCGCGCGATCAGATATCCAATGACGATGCCGGCAATCACGCCAACGATCGGGAGCAACCAGGTCGCGAGGGTCTGTTCCACGAGTACTTCCTCTATATAAACGGCTGTGCTGTTCGGCAGCGAAAACTGTGTGATGGTGAGATGCCGGACGCAGCAGACATCCGGTGCTCTGCACCGCCCTATCAACTGCTGTGCGGTGGTTTTCCCACGGCCTGATACGTTAACGTCTCGTACCTGCGCTGTATACCGCGACGCGATGCGGCGATCGCGTCGCAGGTACAAGCAAGACGAGTCGACTCGCCCCAATGTCACGGAGTTACTTTGTTGAAACGTGAAAACCCAATTTCCATCGAGGGTCCGGCCGGTGTGCTGGAAGGCCTGTATTTCGATCAAGCCGATGCTCGCGGGCTGGCGCTGATCTGTCATCCCAACCCGGTAAAGGGTGGGACCATGCTCAACAAGGTGGTCTCGACGCTGCAGCGCACCGCGCGTGATGCGGGCTATGTCACGCTGCGCTTTAACTTCCGTGGCGTTGGCGGCAGCGCCGGTAGCCATGACATGAATACCGGTGAAGTGGATGACGCCGAAGCTGCCCTGCGCTGGCTTCGTGATCAGCACCCCGAGCTGCCATTGACGCTGCTGGGGTTCTCCTTTGGTGGTTTCGTAGCGGCCACGCTGGCCGGCCGACTCGAAGGCCGTGGCGAGTCGCTGGAGCGGTTGTTCATGGTCGCGCCGGCGGTTTCGCGACTGACGGATCAGCCGCTGGCCGAGCGCTGTGAGTTGGTGGTTATCCAGCCAGACGATGACGAAGTCATCGATCCGGCTTCGGTGCACGCGTTCTCGGCTGAGCTCCAGCGCCCCCACGAGCTGCTGAAAGTGGCAGAATGCGGCCACTTTTTCCACGGCAAGCTGGTCGAGCTGAAAGAGCTGGTAGCGCCCCGGCTGGCCTAGTGCTCCGCTGCGTGACCGCCTTCAAATGGCCTCCCAACCGACTGCCGTTTGCGCTGACTGAACCGAGATGATCGTATGAAAACCCGAATCCTTACCGGCATTACCACTACGGGCACGCCCCATCTGGGCAATTATGCCGGGGCCATTCGGCCGGCTATCGTGGCCAGTCGTGAAGCCGATGCCGATTCCTTCTACTTCCTCGCCGACTATCACGCGCTGATCAAGTGTGATGATCCGCGGCGCATCCAGCAGTCGCGTTTGGAGATCGCTGCCACCTGGCTGGCCTGTGGTCTGGATGCGGATCGAGTGACTTTCTATCGGCAGTCCGACATTCCTGAAATCCCCGAGCTGACTTGGCTGTTGACCTGCGTCGCCGGCAAGGGGCTGCTCAACCGCGCGCATGCCTACAAGGCGTCGGTGGACAAGAATGTCGAGCTGGGCGAGGACCCGGACGCCGGCGTTACCATGGGATTGTTCAGCTATCCGGTGCTGATGGCAGCAGACATCCTCATGTTCAATGCTCACCGGGTGCCGGTCGGCCGTGACCAGATTCAGCATGTGGAGATGGCGCGTGACATCGCTCAGCGCTTCAATCACCTGTTCGGCAATGGCAAAGAGTTCTTCACGCTGCCGGCTGCCATCATCGAGGAAGGCGTGGCGACCTTGCCGGGGCTCGATGGACGCAAGATGTCCAAGAGCTACGACAACACCATTCCGCTGTTCGCCAGTGCCAAGGAGCTGAAAAGCACCATCGCGCGCATCGTCACCGACTCGAAACTGCCGGGCGAGCCGAAAGACCCGGACGACTCCCATCTGTTCACTATTTACCAAGCCTTCGCTACCCCGGCGCAACTGGCCGAGTTCCGCGCCGAGCTGATCGGTGGGCTGGCCTGGGGCGAGGCCAAGCAGCGCCTGTTCCAGTTGCTCGACAACGAACTGGGCGAAGCACGCGAGCGTTATCACGCACTGATGCAGCGCCCCGGCGATCTGGAGGACATCCTGCAGGCCGGTGCCGCCAAGGCGCGTAAGCTCGCAACACCGTTCCTCGGCGAGCTGCGTGAAGCGGTGGGGCTGCGCAATTTCCGTAGTGAAGTGGCGAGTACCGCGCCGGCCAAGAAAAAAGGCGGAAAGGCCGCACGTTTCGCCAGTTTCCGCGAGAGCGATGGCAGCTTCCGTTTTCGCTTTTTCGCCGCCGATGGCGAGGAGCTCTTGTTGTCGCGCCCGTTCAACGATCCCAAGGCGATCGGTGTGACCAGCCAACGCTTGATCGCCCAGGGTGTGGATGCCCTGGAACTGCGTGCCGATGAGGGCAATCAATTCACGCTGTGGCTGGACGGCGAATGTATCGCCGACAGCCCCGGCTACGCCGATGAGCAGGCGCTGGAAGCCGCCATGCTGCGCCTGCGCCAGGCATTGGCGACACTGGCCGTGTAGTTCCTAGGGCTGTCTGCCGTTCATTATTGAACGGCATCGCTGTCGATCCCTGTTTTCCTCGAGGCCCAGCGCTTGAACGATCTGCGTAAATTGCCAACCACCGAGGGCACGGCTAAAGTGTCGGCCCCGTTTCACTACCCAGACCCCGCCATGACACCTCTTGAGCGCTATCAGGCAGACCTGAAACGTCCCGACTTCTTCCACGATGCCGCCCAGGAAACTGCCGTGCGCCATCTCCAGCGTCTGTATGACGATCTGCTCGCCGACGACCGCAACAAATCCGGGCTGCTCGGCAAGCTGTTCGGCAAGAAGCAGCAGGAACCGGTAAAGGGCCTGTACTTTTGGGGCGGTGTCGGTCGCGGCAAGACCTATCTGGTCGACACCTTCTTCGACGCGCTGCCATTCGAGCAGAAGACACGCACCCACTTTCACCGCTTCATGAAGCGCGTGCACGAGGAAATGCGCACTCTCAAGGGCGAGAAGAACCCGCTGACCATCATCGGCAAGCGCTTCGCCGATGAATCACGCGTGATCTGCTTCGACGAATTCTTCGTGTCGGATATCACCGACGCGATGATCCTCGCGACCCTGCTCGAAGAGCTGTTCAAGAACGGTGTGAGTCTAGTGGCCACCTCTAACATCGTTCCGGACGGCCTGTACAAGGACGGTCTGCAGCGGGCCCGCTTCCTTCCGGCAATCGAGCTTTTGAAGAAACACACCGAAATCGTCAACGTCGACAGCGGCATCGACTATCGCTTGCGCGCGCTCGAACAGGCCGAGCTCTACCACTTCCCGCTCGATGCCGAGGCAGAGCTGAGCCTGGAGAAGAGCTTTCGCAGTCTGTTGCCGGAGCAATGCCGGGTGCAGGAAAACGAAGCGTTGATGATCGAAAACCGCGAGATCGTCGCACGCAAGACGGCGGGCGGCGTCGCCTGGTTCGAGTTTCGCGAGCTCTGCGATGGTCCGCGTAGCCAGAACGACTATATCGAGCTGGGCAAAATCTTCGATGCGGTGCTGGTCTCCAATATCGAGCGGATGGACGTGTCCAAGGACGACATGGCACGGCGCTTCATCAACATGGTCGACGAGTTCTATGACCGCAACGTCAAGCTGATCCTCTCGGCCGAGGTCGAGCTCAAGGACCTATATGCTGGCGGCCGTCTGGAATTCGAATTCCAGCGCACCCTCAGCCGTCTGCTGGAAATGCAGTCGCATGAGTATCTTGCTCGACCGCATAAACCGTAGAGAGGCAGCTACGTGCTTGAAGTTTGAAGCTTGAGGCTCAAAGAAAAGCAAAGCTTGGCCGGATCTGTCCGGCCCCGCTTCCAGCTTCTAGCTGCTCTTATACCGATACTGCTGCCGATATCGATTCGGCGATAGTTCGGTGTGCTGGCGGAACAGCCGAGCGAAGAAGCTGGCGTCGTCGTAACCCACTTCGTAGCTAATGGTTTTTATGCTCTTGCGGGTTGTGGAGAGCAGGTTTTTGGCTGTCTCGATGCGCAGTCGCTGCAGATAGTGCAGCGGTTTGTCGCCGGTCGCCGCCTGAAACCGACGCATGAAGTTACGAATGCTCATACCGTGGCCCCGCGCCACGTCCTCGAAGCGGAATTTCTCCGCGAAATGCTCCTCGAGCCATTCCTGAATCTGCAGCACGCGGGTGTCCAGATGGAGCTTCTGGCCGCCAAAGCCGATGCGTCCCGGGCTGTAGTTGCGTTGCACCTCGAACAGCACGTCGCGGGCCATGCCCTGTGCGATATGCGAGCCGCAGAAGCGCTCGACCAGATGCATGTAGAGATCGCACGCCGAAGTGGTGCCGCCTGCACAGTACAGATTGTCGCTGTCGGTCAGATGCTTCTCCTGAGTAAAGAGCACCCGTGGGAATCGCTCGACGAACTCACGCGCGAAGCGCCAGTGAGTCGTGGCTTCGCGCTCGTCGAGCAATCCCGCGGCAGCCATCCAGAACGCGCCGGTGGCTTCGCCGCAGATGGTGCTGCCGGCCGCGTGTCGTTCCTTCAGCCAAGGCGTCACCTGTGGGTACTGCTGGCCAAGCGCATCGAAATCGCCCCAGAACGCCGGCAATATCACCGCATCGGCGCCATCCAGCGCGCCATCTACCGTAACGCTGGCACCGCTGAACGTGGTGACCGGCCGGCCATCCGGGCTGACCAGCACCGTCTCGAAGGCCGGCGTCAGATCCATCCCCAACTGTTTGCCATAGCGCAGGCTGGCCATGTGAAAAAAATCCTTGGCATGCATCAGGGTGGATGCAAACACCCCATCGGTGGCCAGAATGCTGATACGTTTCAACGGTTGGGCGGTGAGCATGGGTGTGATTTCTGCGTGTTTCGGTTGTTTTTAGGACTTTTACCGGGGCAATGCAGGGTAAAACTGCCGTAGTCCGGCGGGAGCGTCCTTGTTTTTCGACTGACTGTCTAGTCGCAATCCGTCTCAGTCGGCGGAACCGCTCGCGGCTCTGCCGATCTGATCAGCAAAGAGGGCTTCCATGACAATCAATACGACACGCTCGAGCGCCGGTGCATTCAGCGGCTGGGATGGCAGTCCCGGCGCTGCCCGGGAAATGCAGAAAGAGCTGGCCAGCAAGGTCGTGCTGGAGGATGACTTCGGGCCGTTGCGGCTGATCGCCGGCGTCGATGTCGGTTTCGAAGAGGGTGGCCAGATCACCCGCGCTGCAGTGGTGCTGCTCGATGCCGAAACCCTCGAACCGCTGGCGCAGACCTTGGCGCGGATCCCAACCTGCATGCCGTATATTCCGGGGCTGCTGTCTTTTCGCGAGCTGCCCGCCGTGTTGCAGGCGCTCGACTCGCTCGGTCAGACGCCGGACCTGATCTTCTCCGACGGGCATGGCATTGCGCATCCGCGTGGCCTCGGCATTGCTGCGCATCTGGGCGTCATTACCGGCCTGCCGACGATCGGCGTGGCGAAGAAGATTCTCACTGGCCTGCATGAACCGCTCGGCGAGCGGCGCGGCGATCAGGTCGATCTGCTGGACAAGCACGGCAAGGTGATCGGCACGGTGCTGCGCAGCAAGGACAAGGTGCGGCCACTGATCATTTCGCCCGGCAACCGGGTCAGCTTGGCGACCGCTCCGCAATTGGTGATGCGCTATGTCACTCGCTATCGACTACCGGAGCCGACGCGGTTGGCCGACCGTCTTGCCTCGCGCCGTGATGAAAAGCGCACGGGCGGGCAGCAGTCCATTGACCTCGAATAGCGCAGACGAATTGCGGCCGGCAGCGTGCAGGCGCTAGCCTGCAGACCCCGCAGCCAACCCAGGTTCCGCTTCGATGCAGCTGGATCATGCGACAGGCTGGTGCCGAGGCATTCGCCATTGCCCCTCGCCCAACTTCAACAAGCGCCCCGATGACGAGATTTCGTTACTGGTCATCCATAACATCAGCCTGCCGCCGGGTTGCTTCGGGACCGGCAAGGTCCAGCAGTTCTTTCAGAATTGCCTGCCCAGCGACGAACATCCTTTCTTCGAAGAAATCGCCGCCCTGCAGGTCTCGGCGCACTTTCTCATCGAACGTGATGGTGCGATCACGCAGTTCGTCTCCTGTCTGGATCGCGCCTGGCACGCCGGGATTTCCTGCTTCGATGGGCGCGAAAGCTGCAACGACTTCTCCCTTGGCATCGAATTGGAAGGCACCGATGACGTGCCCTTCAGCGAGGCCCAGTACGACAGCCTGATCCGCCTCTGCCTCCTGCTGCAGCAGGCATATCCGGCGATCACGCCGGAGCGAGTCTGCGGTCACAGCGACATCGCACCGGGCCGCAAGACCGACCCCGGCCCGGCATTCGACTGGCTGCGCCTGCGCGCGGCCTCGATCGTGGCCTGAGAGCCTCGCATAGGATTCGATAATGATTTTTCTCGTGGTGCTGCTGGTTCTGCTCATCGACAAACTCACCGATTGGCGACGTGACGTGCAGCACGACGGCCCATGGCTGCAGTTGCTGCGGCGCGTCGAAGGGCGCGCGGACATGGCGTCCAGGCCATGGCTGTCTCTCTCGCTCCTGGTGCTGCTGCCGGTGCTGGTGCTCGGCTTGTTACTGATGGCGCTCAAACCGCTGGCCTATGGCTGGCTCAGCTTGCCGCTGCATCTGCTGGTGCTGCTCTACAGCCTGGGGCGAGGGCAGGGCAAGCGTGAATTCGGAGCGTTCCGCGACGCCTGGCGCCGGGGTGATGACAACGCCGCCGCTCTGGTGGCCGAGCGCGACCTGGGCCTCAGCGCGCCGGATGCGCCGAGCCTGTTGCGCGCCGTCGAGGCGCAGCTGCTCTGGCGTAGCCATCAAGGCTTCTTTGCGGTGATCTTCTGGTACGTACTGCTCGGTCCCATGGCTGCACTGGCTTACCGGCTGCTTGCGCTGACGATCGAACACACCGGGAGCGAAGCCGTGCGCGAGCGGGCAGGGCAGCTGCGACACGCTTTCGACTGGCTGCCGGTGCGGCTTCTGCTGGTCAGCTTCGGATTGGTCGGTAACTTCGTCGCAATGAATCGCGCCCTGCTGCAGGATCTGTTGCGCTGGGAAACGCCCGCGCCGCGGCTGCTGGCCAACGTCGGTCCGGCTGCGGCGGATCTGCGCGAGCCGTATGAAGGCGAGGCGGGTATCTCACGGCTGGACAGCCTTGCCGCGCTGCTGGTGAGAACCCGCTTGCTCTGGTATGCCGCCATCGCGCTCTGGACGCTCTTTCTCTAGCCGCCCTGCACAATTGCGTCGGGCGCCGCGTCGCCTCCGCCCGTCGTCCGGCGCCCTGCATAAGCACCGTGGATAGGTCGGAATTGGCGGGCCTTCTGCCGCTTGTCGCGCTATCACTATGCCATTACCTTAAGTTACATAACCCCTGACCGATATCCCGTATAAGTTCCTCACACTCTGACGAGCCCTTGCTGCAGCCTCGATGCTGTTGGCAACAATAAAAATTGGGAGACGTCTTTTGAAAGGTCTTTTGTATCCCGCCATCGCGTTGATGAATCGCCTGAGCTTCGGCATGAAGTTCAGCCTGATCAGCGTGCTTTTCTTCGTTCCCATGCTGCTCACCAATTTTTATCTGGTGCGCGATTCATATCGGGAGTTCGAGGGCACCCGCACCGAGCTGCAGAGCCTTGAGTTGTTGGGTACGGCATTGCAGCTGCGCCGCGAGATGGAAGACTGGAAAGACCTGGTGGAAATCGAGGGCATCATCGGCCAGACCGGCGAAGTGCAGGCGCTGGTGACCCGATTGGCGGACGCCGAACGAGGGTTGTCCGCGCGGATGCAAAGCCTGACGCCGGTCAGCGATAACCCCGAACAGGTGGCCGAATTCAATACCCGCCGGGACGACCTCGATGCCGCCCTGCGCGAGGCGCAGGCGCAGCAATCCCTGCAAACCAAGGTCGCCATGGCGCGTGCGCTGTTGGGCAAGGCTCAGGTGATGATCAAGCTGATCGCCAGCCAGTCGGGTCTGAGCCAGGACAGCCAGCGTGATGTTCGGATGCTGGCGGAGCTACTGACCTCGGTCACGCCCTCGATCACCGCCATCCTCGGCGAAGGGCGAGCAGTCGGCTCCTACACCTTCGGCCAGGGCTATCTGAACTCCGACGCCAGCAATAAGTTGGACGAACTTCTCCTGGAGCTGGAGAAGCAACAGGCTCAATACGGCGCTCAGCTGCAGGACGTATTGGCCAGTAGCGCGTCCGCGCAGCGCCAGCTCGACAGCCACACCGCCGCCAGTCGCGACTCTCTGAAGATCAGCAGCGATATCTTCCAGGACCAGGTGATCATGGCCGAAGCGCTGGATCAGCCATGGGACGCGTTTTATGACCTGATCAGCGCCGAGATGGCGAAGACCTACGCGCTCAACGACGCGATTCTGGGCTTCCTCGACGAGCAGCTCGAGCAGCGCCTGGAGCAGAAACGCCTGCTCATGACTCTGTTGCTGGCCGCGCTGGTGCTGGTGTTCGTGCTTGTGGTCTATCTCTATAGCGCGTTCTACATGTCCACTCGCGCGACGTTGAAGAGCCTCGGCGCAACCATGGACCGCGTCGCCGCAGGCGACATGACCGCGCGATTCAACGTGCAAAGCCGCGATGAACTGGGCGAGCTGGGCCAGGTATTCAACGAGACCGTGGCCAAGATACGTGAGCTGATCGAGCGGGTCGGCCAGACCGTCGGTGAGGTGGAGCGTCAGGCATCACGCGTCGAGAGCGTCTCCGGCGAAAGCAATCAGACGGTGTCCGAACAGCGCGGGCAGATCGAGCAGGTCGCCACCGCGATGAACCAGATGTCGGCGACCGCGCAGGGCGTCGCGTCCAGTGCTGAGGCGGCGGTTGGCAGCGCGCAGAGCGTCAATGAAGAAACGGTTAGCGGCCGCGGCTTGGTCGAGGCGCAGGTCAGCGGTATCGAGCGGCTGGCCGCGGAGATCGAGCAGTCGGTCAACGTGATCAATCAGCTGGCTAGCGACAGCAAGGCCATCAGCCAGGTGCTGGACGTCATCAAAGGCGTTGCGGAACAGACCAACCTGCTGGCGCTCAACGCTGCGATCGAAGCGGCGCGCGCCGGCGAGCAGGGGCGTGGTTTCGCGGTGGTCGCCGACGAAGTGCGCAACCTGGCCAGACGCACCCAGCAGTCCACCGAAGAAATCGAACAGATGATTGCGCGACTTCAGGGCGGTGTCGGCGCTGCGGTGAAGACCATGCATGCCAGCCACTCGATGGCCGATGAGACGGTCAATCAGTCGGCCCAGGTTCGTCAGGCGCTGGAAAACATTCTCGGTGCGGTCGGCGTCATCGTCGACCAGAACCAGCAAATCGCCGCCGCCGCTGAGGAACAAACCGTCGTCGCGCACGACATCGACCGCAACATCGTCGCGATCAACGAAGCCGGGCAGCGTACCGCCGAAGGCGCCGGGCATACCGAACAGGCCAGCCGTGAGCTGACCGAGCTGGTCGGCCGGTTGCAGCGATTGATTGGCGCGTTCCGCGTATAACGCTCAGCTCCAGCCGAACAGCTCGCAGCTGTTGCGATAGCTAGCCTCAGCCAGCTCTTCGGGGGCGATGCCGCGCAGTTCCGCCAGCTCGCGGCAGATGTCGGGAAGAAATTCAGGGCTGTTGCGCTGGCCGGCATGGCTGTGAGGGGTAATGTCGGGCGCGTCGGTTTCCAGCACGATGCTGTCCAGCGGTAGCTGCTGCAGCACGCGGTGCATGCGGTGCGCCTGTGGCCAGGTACCGGCGCCGCCCAGGCCGAGCTTGTAGCCAAGCTTGATGTACTCGCGGGCTTCTTCCCAGCTGCCACTGAAGGCATGGGCGATGCCGGCGCGCTTCAGCTTGCGCTGCTTCAGCGTCGCGATCATCGCTGCATGGGCACGACGTACGTGCAGCAGTACCGGCAGCTCGAATTCGTCCGCCAGGTCCAGCTGGGCTTCTAGAATGTGCTGCTGCCTCTCCTTGTCCGGATCCTCAATGTAATAGTCCAGGCCGATCTCACCAATGGCGCAGAGCTTTTCTTCCCCGCGCAGGCGTTGCAGCCAATCGCGCAGCTCCTCCATGTGCTCCGGTCGATGATCCTGCAGAAAGACCGGATGCAACCCCAGCGCGGCATACACGGCGGGCTCGTCCAGCGCCATTTGCCAGACTCTCTCCCAGTTAGCCTGATGCACACCGAGCACCAGAATGCGCTCGACGCCCACACGGGTGCAGCGGGACAGCACCTCGCTGCGGTCGGTATCGAAGGGGTCGAAGTCGAGGTGCGTGTGGGTGTCGATCAGGGGCACGGCGGGCATCTCCTTTCGTTGTATCGGGGGCTCAGCGCCTTTGTTCTTCTTCGATCTGGATGTCGCTGACGCCCAGCTCGGCCATTCGGCTGTGCTCGCTGGCGCGCTCCGGAATCTCCCAAGGGGCGTCGGTGGCGGCGCGCGGTTCTCTGACGTGATGCAGGAGTATTTCCAGTTCGGCCTGCTCGATGGCCGGCTCTTCGAAGGCGTCCAGCGTCAGCGACGCCGGGTTGCCATTGATCAGGTAATGGATGCGGTAGCGTTTCAGTTCAGTCATGGCGGCGGCTCTTTTTCCGGTGGCGTGGAGTATCCGACCGCCAGATCGCCGTCAGGCTCCCGACTCTCCTCGCTCCGATTCGAGCAGGGCGGTTTTGCGCTCAAGGCCCCAGCGGTAACCGGTCAGCGCCTGGTTGGCACCGACGACGCGGTGGCACGGCACCAGCAGCCCGATCGGATTACTGGCGCAGGCTCGGGCCACGGCGCGCGCATGGGTACCCAGGCTCGCCGCCAGTTCGCCGTAACGGCGAGTCTCGCCAGCCGGAATGTCCTGCAAGGCCTGCCAGACGCGTTGCTGAAACGCCGTGCCGCGCAGATCCAGCGGCAGCAGGGCGGCGCGAGTCGGTTCTTGTAACTGCTCCAAGATCGAGCGCAGCCACCCGCCAAGTCCGGCCTGGTCGCACGTCAGTTCCGCTGCAGCGAAACGTAACTGAAGTTCGTCAAGCAAGGCGTGCTCCTCATCGGCGAACAATAGAGCGCAGATGCCCCTGTCACTGGCGGCGACCAGCAGTAATCCCAGGGGGCACGGGCTGATCGCATAACGCAGAGCTTCGCCGGCCCCCTTGCGCCGACGCTGTGCCGGGCTGAGTGCGGCAATGTTTTGATAGGCGCCGCGCATGCTGCCATAGCCTGATTCCAGCGCCGCGCCGAGTACCGATTCGGCGCCTGGGAGCTGCGCCTCCAACCGCTCGCGTCGGCGCGCCGCCGCCCATGCGTGAGGCGTAAGGCCGGTTCGGGCCTTGAATGCGCGGGCCAGATGCGAGGTGGACAGGCCGATGCGGGCAGCCAGCCGGTCCAGCGTCATCGGCTCGGGATTTTCATCGAGCAGACGGCAGGCGGCGATCACCAGCGCATCCAGCTGCTCGGTCGGGCTCTGGCCATGCGGCGCGCAGCGCTTGCATGGGCGATAGCCGGCGGCTTCGGCGTCTGCTGAATTGCTGAAGAAACTGACGCCGTCACGCCGCGGCCGGCGCGCCGGGCAGCTTGGGCGGCAGAAGATACCGGTCGAGCGCACGGCGAACACGAAGCGGCCATCGAAGTCTGCGTCGCGTTCGCTGAGAGCTTGCCAGCAGCGGTCGAAATCGATCATTTCGCGGCTCCTTGGGTAGTCGGGTTCGATTGTCCGTCCTGCTCGCCCGCGATGCCAATCCGCAATGCGCTTTCAAACTTGCGGGCGAGCATGGAAGCGTGCTGACGATTACCGTAACCTGCAGGTCTGCATAGTCGAATAGGGTCTGTAAGCCACTGATGAAAACGCCAAAACGACTCGAGCCGCTGGTCGAGGATGGGCTGATCGACGAAGTGCTGCGGCCGCTGATGAGCGGCAAGGAAGCAGCTGTGTATGTGGTGCGCTGCGGTGAAGAGCTGCGTTGCGCGAAGGTGTACAAAGAAGCCAACAACCGCAGTTTTCGTCAGGCGGTGAAGTACCAGGAGGGTCGCAAGGTACGCAGCAGCCGCGACGCCCGGGCCATGGCCAAGGGCTCCAAGCATGGGCGCAAGGAAAAGGAAGAGAACTGGCAGAACGCCGAGGTGGCGGCATTGTTCCGTCTGGCCGATGCTGGCGTACGCGTACCCAAGCCGTATGACTTCCTCGACGGCGTCCTGTTGATGGAAATGATCTCTGGCGAGGATGGCGATGCCGCACCACGGCTCAACGACGTTGATCTACACCCCGACGATGCCCGCGAATTTCATGCCTTCATGATCGGCGAGGTGGTGAAGATGCTCTGCGCCGGTCTGGTGCATGGCGACCTGTCCGAATTCAACGTGCTACTCGACGAGTACGGCCCGGTCATCATCGACCTGCCGCAGGCGGTCGACGCGGCAGGGAATAACCATGCGTTCGAGATGCTCGAACGCGACGTCGGCAACATGTCGGCGTACTTCGGGCAGTTCGCGCCGGAGCTTAAGTTCACCCGTTATGCCAAGGAAATGTGGGCGCTGTATGAGGATGGCAAGTTGACGCCGGATTCTGAGCTGACCGGAGAGTTTGCCGAGCCGGAGGACGCTGCCGATCTGGATGCGGTCATGCGAGAGATCAAGGCTACCTTGGCTGATCAGGCACGTAAGGAAGCCTTGCGCAACGCAACCGACGAGCCCAGCGACGAGCCGCCCACACCGCCGTGGATGCGGGGGTGATCGAAAAAAAAGCGAGGTTCGCCCCGTGCGCTTTCGTAAGAGCGAGCTTGCTCGCGAACCGGGCGGCCGTAGGGCCGAATGAATTCGGCCCTACGAGGCAGTGTGGCGTCCTTGATCACTGTGACGGGTGCTGTGCTGGCAAGGTGGCCGAAGGTCTTTGGCTCCACGGAGCAGTTGTAGGGCCGAATTTGTTCGGCCTTGGCGCTCGGCCCGGCCTCAGGGCTTGCTTTCGGTGGGTAAGCCAGCTCAATAGCCAGAGCCCGAAACAGCCAGATCAGCTGGCGATGATCGAACGTCGAGGGAGGCACGGATTGATCGTGCCCACGCTCCCGCGTGGGCACGGCACTTCGGGACGCTTTGCGTCCAAGACGCCGGAGTGCTTGGTATCGGCGGTTCCATGCAAGAGCGTAGGACCATGAGCGTTCGCGTCCGGCTCGGCCAGGCTCTACTGGCCCGACGTCTCGGTGTCCGTCCCAGCCCCCAGCGCATTCGGATTCATCTCCCAACCACCACCCAGCGCCACGAACAGCACGACCTGCGCTGTCGCCAGAGCGGTGCGGCCCTGCAGGGCTTGCTGCCTCGCCTGCAGTGAGCCGCGCTGGGCATCGAGTACTTCGTTGAGATTCGCCTCGCCCAGTCGATAGCTCTTCTGCGCGAGCTCGTAGGCGTACTGGCGATGGCGCAGGGTGTTACGCAGCGAATCCAGGCGGCGTTGCTGCCCGTCGATACGTACCAATGATCGCTCGACCTCTTCCAGCGCCTCGGCCAAGGTCTGCTGAAAACCAAGATACGTGCTTTCACCCTCGACATCGGCCAGGTCGATGGCTGCGCCGCGACGCCGGTAATCGAGGAAGGGCAGGCCAAAGGTGGCGCCGAGGCGGGCGAAGTTCGATGCGCTGGAAATGGCGTCACCCAGCGCCAGCCCTGAGCGGCCCACGGCAGCCTGCAGGGCCAGCGTCGGGAACAAGTCACGGCGAGCGGCCAGCGACTGCAGTTGTGCGGCCTCCAGTTGCGCGGCTTCGGCGATCAGATCCGGGCGTCTGCGCAGCAGGTCCAGCGGTTGCCCCGGCGGAATGGGATGGTCTGCCAGCGGCACTTTAGTCGACGCTGTGAGCTGGCGCGCGGTGCTGCCCGGCGGTTCGGCAAGCAGCGTGTCCAACGCCAACCGCACTTCGGCCAGATCGATGTCCAGCTCATCGAGATCGGCTTCCAGCGAAGCCCGTTCGGCTGCGCTGGCTTCGACATCCAGACGGGTGACCTCGCCGGCCTCGAACAGCGCGCGGGCGATACGCTCAAGTCCTGAGGCCAGTTCGATGCCTTCCACCAGCAACGCCCGCTGGCCTTCCATCGCACGCAGTTGCACGTAACCCTGAGCGGTATTCGAGGCAACCGCCAGCCGAGCGGCGATGGCCTGGGCCTGGGCCGAGCGAATCTGCTGCCATGCACTGTCGGTCCGCGCGCGGGTGGCGCCGAAGATATCCAATTCCCAAGTAGCCTGTAGCGCCAGTTCCCAGCTGTCGAAGGTAATCACGTCGTCATCCGGGACGAACTCGCCGATGGGGCTGTCGGGGTCTTGCTCATTGTTGTTTTCGATCCACTGACGACTGGCCGAACCTGGCAGATCGAAGGTCGGGAACAGCCCGGCGCGAGTCTGACGCAACTGCGCCCGCGCGGTGTCGACGCGCAGCATCGCCAGACGGATGTCGCGGTTGTTTTCCAATGCCCGGTGCACCAGCTGAGTCAATGCCGGATCGTCGAACTGCCGCCACCAGTCGGCGAGCGCCTCAGCGTCTGCCGGTTGCTCGCGCACCGCATGAAACCAGGATTCAGGCACATCGGGCTCGGGCCGCTCGGGCACGCTGGAGCAGGCGCCGAGCGCCAATGCCAATGCGCAGAGCAGGGGCGTACGAGGCAATCGGCGCGGCATCAGGTTTCCTCCGGTTTGACGCGCATGAACAGCAGGTACAGGCACGGCACCGCCAATAGCGTGAGCAGCGTGGCGAAACCCAGCCCGCCCATGATGGTCACCGCCATGTTGGCGAAAAATGGATCGAACAGCAGCGGCACCATGCCCAGCACCGTGGTGCCCGCAGCCATGACCACGGGCCGCAGGCGCGAGGCGGATGCCTCGATGATGGCGGTCAGGCGTGGGACCTCGTCGGCGATTTGCCGGTCGATCTCATCCACCAGCACCACGGCGTTCTTGATCAACATGCCGGTCAGGCTGAGCAAGCCGAGCAGGGCCATGAAGCCGAATGCCTGGCCGGTCAGCAGCAGGCCGAGGGTGACGCCGCACAGCGCCATCGGCACCACCAGCCAGATCATCAGCGGCTGGCGCACCTTGGCGAACAGCAACACCGTGACCAGCACCATCGCCAGATAGGGCAGCGCCAGGGTGCTGGCCAGCGCCTGTTGAGCGTCGGAAGACTGCTCATGGTCGCCGCCCCATTCCAACGAGTAGCCGACCGGCAATTCGATGCCCTCGATCAACGGGCGAATCCGCTGGAAGGCGACGTTGGTGTTTTCTCCGTCGCGCGGTTCGGCGCGCACAGCAATGGTGCGCTCGCGGCCGTAGCGGCGGATCATCGATTCCTCGGTGGTGGCCTCGATGCCGTCGGCCACTTGCGCCAGCGGCACGTAGCGGTTGGTCGCCGGGCTCCAGATCAGCCGTTGCAGCAGGTCGCCCGGCGCCACGCGATCCTCGGGCGTTGCCCGTAGCAAGATCGGGATCAGCTCGTCGCCGTCACGGAAGACGCTCACCTGCTGCCCTTCGCTGGCCACCGACAGGGCTTGCGCCACTTGCTGGCGGGTCAGCCCGGCGTCGGCCAGGCGGTCGAGATCCAGTTGCGGACGCAGCGCCGGTACCGGTGCGCGCCAGTCGTCGCGGACGTTGAAGACGTGCCCCTGTTCTTGCAGGATTCGCTGACCTTCAGCGGACAATCGGCGCAATTCATCCAGCTCGGGGCCGCTGATGCGGGCCTCGAGCTTGGCTTCGGCGTTGGGTCCGAACAGGAATTGCGCGGCGGCGACATCGGCAGAAGGGTAACGGCCTGGCAATGTCTGGTTCACCTCGTGAACCAGTCCAGCGATCACCTCCGCATCTTCGGTGCGTATCAGAAAGTGCATCAGCGCCGGGTTGGGCTGCTCCGGCGCGTAGGTCAGCATGAAGCGCGACGCGCCCGCACCGACAAAGGTGGACACATCGGTGACGCCGTCGAGTCCCTTCAGGTAGTCCTCGACGTCTTCGGCGGTGCGGCTGGTTTCGCGGATGTGCGAACCCTGCGGCAGGAACAGATTGACGTAGAAAAGCGGCGTGCTCGACGGTGGGAAGAAGCTCTGCGGTACGCGGCTGAAACCCAGCACGCTGAAAACGGTCAGCACCACCAGCACGCCCAGCGTCAGCCAGGGGTGCGCCAGAACAGCGCCGGCAACGCGACGGTAACGGTTGTAGATCGGTCCGCTGTAGGCCTCGTCAGCGCCCTTCGCGTTGTCCGCTTGCCGGTCATCTTTGCGCTCCAACAAGTAATGACCGAACAGCGGCACCACCAGCAGCGCCAGCAGCCAGCTCAGCAGCAGTGAGACGGCAATGACGAAGAACAGCGAGAACAGAAATTCCCCCGTGGTGTCTTGCGACAGGCCGATGCCGGCGAACGCCAGGATGCCGATGATGGTCGCGCCCAGCAGCGGCCATTGCGTCTGTTGCAGGGTCTTGCGTGATGCGTCGAGGATGCTCATACCGCGCTGCTTCTGGATCAGCATGCCGTCGCAGATCACCACGGCGTTGTCCACCAGCATGCCCATGGCGATGATCAGCGCACCGAGGGAGATGCGCTCCAGCTCGATTCCGGCCAGCCACATCAACAGCAACGTGCCGAGCACCGTCAGGAACAGCACCGCACCGATAATCATGCCGGCGCGCAGGCCCATCGCCAGACACAGCACGCCGACGACGATCGCCACCGACAGGAAGACGTTCAGCGCGAAGCTATTGACCGACTCGTTGACGATGCTGTGCTGCTGGTAGAGCGGATGCAGCTCGGCTCCCAGCGGCATCAAGTGCTGCATGGCCTGCAGCGCCGCTTCGACGCTATTGCCCACCTCGACGATGTTGCTGCCGGAGATGCCGCTGATTCCTAGCGTCAGCGCCGGCTCGCCGTTATGGCGGATGATCTGAACCGGACGCTCGGCATACTCGCGTTTCAAAGTGGCGATGGAGCCCAGGTCGACGCTCTGCTGGCCCTGGCCGACTGGCAGCGCGCGCAGGGCATCCAGCGAATCGAAGGCGCCACTCGGACGAATGTGCACGAAGAACTCGCCGGCGCGCACGCCGCCGGCTTCCACCGCGGCATCGGCGTCGCTGAGCGCGGCGACCAATTCCTGTGGAGACAGACGCAGCGCGGCCAGGCGCGCCTGATCGACCTCGACCAGAATCCGTTCCTCGCGCACGCCAGCGATTTCGACCTGGCCGACACCGTTAGCCGTGATCAGGCCACGGCGCAGATCCTTGGCCACCTCGTGCAGCTCTTCCAGGGTCAGGCCGTCGCCGGTCAAGGCGAAGAAAATGCCGTAGACGTCACCGAAATCATCATTGACCAGCGGTGGGTCGATGCCCGGTGGCAGCTCCTTCCGGGCATCGTCGAGCTTGTTGCGCAGCTTGTCCCAGATCTGATCGAGCTGCTCGCCGGTGTAGCGGTCCTGGATTTCCACACGGATTTCGGCCTGGCCGATCATCGAGCGCGAGCGGATTTCCTTGATCTCGGCGAGTTCCTGGATGGCGCTTTCCAGCGGCTCGGTGACTTCCTGTTCGACCTCTACGGCAGTCGCGCCGGGATATTGCACCGTGACGACGGCTTCCTTGATGGTGAACTCGGGATCTTCCAGGCGGCCCATCTCGAAGAACGCAATGGTCCCGCCGATCAGGCAGATCAGGAGCAACACCCAGATGTTGACCGGCTTGCAGATGGCGTAACGGGCTAAGTCCATCCGCTTATTTCCGCCGTTCAGCTTTGATCGGTTGGTCTTCGGAAAGCTTGCTGCCACCAGCCACCACCACCAGCATCTGATCGTTCAGCTCGCCGCTGACTACCGCGTAGTCCTCTTCGATGCGTTCGAGTTGCACATCGCGGCGCTGGGCGTGGCCGTTCACCGCTAGCCACAGATAGTGGCTGCCGTTCGGTGCCGCTTGTACGGCAGATAGGGGCAGGCGAAAACGTGGTGGCGCATCGTCTCGCGGGGCAGCTGGGCGCTGCAGACGAACCCGCATGGCCATTCCCGGCAGCAGGTTGTAGTCGGCCGGCGGATCGCCTCGCAGCGTCAGTCGGTAGGTGCGCGAGCCTTCGCGTGGCTGGGTGCTGTGCTCTTTGTAGGTCAGCGGCAGCGTCAGGTCGGCAATGACCAGCTCGCCTTCGGCCTGCAAGGTGGCGTTCAGCGGAATGTTCAACGCGGCGGTCTCGGGCAGGTCGACCGTGACCTCGATGTGCTGGTTGTTCTGCAGTTCGAGCACCGGCGAACCGGTGGCGACCACCATGTCCGGCTCGACCAGACGCCGCGCGACGACTCCATCGTAAGGGGCATTCAGCGTGCTGTGGTCGATGTCGCGCCGGGCACTGTCGCGGGCCACGCGCGCCGCCACGACGTTGGCCTGCAATGGCTCGACTGCTGCTGGCGCGAGAATGCCTTCGGCGAGCAATGTGCGCTTGCGTGTCAGGTCCGCTTCTAGCTGGCGCAGCCGAGCCTCGGCCTCGCGCAGTTGCAGCTCATAATCCGTGCGGTCGAGTTTGGCCAGTGGCTGGCCCTTTTCCACGCGCTCTCCTTCGTCGACGAGAATGCGCTCGACGCGCCCCGGTACCTGGAACGCCAATTGTGTGGTGGTCACGCTCTCGACCACGCCCGGAAAGCGCAGCGTCTGCGGGCCGTGATCGAACCGCTGCAGCGGTTCGACAAAGGCCACACGCGGCGGCACTTGCGCGGGCTGCTCGTCGTCGGCGCAGCCGGGCAGGGTCAACAGCGCGCATAGGGCTGCGGTGATGCTGAAATGCGGTAGCGGGCCTCGGTGTGTTCGCAATGGCGGCGACATCCGTACTCCTGATAGGGCGAGCAAAGGCGTCGCAGCGACAATGCGAAACGCCGCGACAGTTCTTGTAGAACCCCGCTCCGGCTCGGGAGTTCGGCCTATGCTTTAGTGACCGGCTGGTCAGTCGTTGCCCGAGACAACGGGGTAGCGGGATGTCCAACGCCGATTGGGCGTATCATTGCCCGGGTTTTCAGTAGTCAGCGCAGGAGAGAGTCGCAATGCAAGGTCAGCCACAAGTCATCGAATATCTGAAAGAACTGCTGCGTGGCGAGCTGGCGGCGCGCGATCAGTATTTCCTGCATTCGCGGATGTATGCCGACTGGGGCCTCGCCAAGCTCTACGAGCGCATCAATCACGAGATGGAAGAAGAAACCCAGCACGCCGATGCGCTGTTGCAACGCATCCTGTTCCTCGAAGGCACGCCTGACATGACACCCCATGCGATAAACGCCGGGCATACCGTGCCCGAGATGCTGCGCAGCGATCTGGCGTTGGAGTACAAGGTTCGAGAAGCCCTGGCCAAGGGTATGACGCTGGCCGAGCAGCACGGCGATTACCAGACGCGCGACATCCTCGCGCTGCAGTTGATGGACACCGAAGAAGATCATGCGTACTGGCTCGAGCAGCAACTCGGGCTGATCGACCGCATCGGCCTGCAGAATTATTTGCAGTCGCAGGCGAGCTGATGCAATCGAGGCCAGGCGCAATGCCTGGCCTCGGGCAACAACCGGTCAGATACGGAAGCGACTGACCATCGTCTGCAGCTGACTGCCCAGGCGGGCCAGTTCGACGCTCGATGCAGCCGTCTGCTCGCTGGCCGCGGCGGTCTGCTCGGAGACGTCGCGTACGTTCACCACGCTTCGGCTGATTTCCTCGGCTACGGCGCTCTGCTCTTCCGCCGCCGTGGCGATCTGCTGGTTCATCGCCTGGATGTTGGACACGGTGCGGGTGATGCTGGCAAGCGAGCTACCCGCGCGACGCGCCAGCTCGACACTGCTGTCGGTGAGGTTGCGGCTGCTTTGCATGATGGCCGCGACCTGCTGGGTGCCGTTGTGCAGGGCGGTGACCAGTTGCTCGATTTCCTCGGTGGATTTCTGCGTGCGCTGCGCCAGGCCACGCACTTCATCGGCGACTACGGCGAAACCGCGTCCGGCTTCGCCCGCGCGCGCCGCCTCGATGGCGGCGTTGAGCGCCAGCAGATTAGTCTGCTCGGCCACGGCGCGAATCACACCCATCACGCTGCCGATCTTGTCGCTGTCGCTCTGCAGCGCCGCCATCGCTTCCGAGGAGCGGACGACTTCGCTGGCCATGCGTTCGATCTGCGTGACTACCTCGGCAACCACGCGGTCGCCGTCGCTCGCTTCGATATCCGCCTCGGTGGCGGCCCGCGCCGCGTGTTCGGCGTTCTGCGCGACTTCATGGACAGTGGCCGACATCTCATGCATGGCGGTGGCGACCTGATCGGTTTCCTCCTTCTGACTAATGACTCCGGCGCTGGTCTGCGTCGTCACCGCCGACAGCTCCTCGGCGGCGCTGCTGATCTGGCTCACGCCGTCGCGAATGCCGCCGATCAACTCGCGCAGGGTGCTTCCCATCTGCTGGATGCCCTGCTGCAGGACACCGAGTTCGTCGCGGCGGGTGATCTGCGTGGTGGCGGTCAGGTCGCCCGCGGCGATGCGCTCGACGTCCGCGAGGGTGGTGCGCAGCGGCAGAACGATCTGCCGGGTAATCAGCCACGCCGCCAGAATGCCGAGCAGTACAGCCAATGTTGCGCTGAGAATCAGGCGATTGCCCGCTTCGCTGCCCTCGATATCCAGCCGTTCCAGCTGATAGGCATACAGCGCCTTGCTCAGTCGCAGGATTTCCGTCTGATGGTCGATCATGCCCTGGCGCGCCGTGGCAATTGCCTGGGTCGCGGCTTCGAGCGATTCGATTGCCGTGCGGTACTGGCCAAGAACCGTGCGAATCTGCGGCGCGGCATCCCGGCTGGTCAGCTGGAGGGCGCCGTGGTGCCGGTCCAGGGTGGCCAGGGCTGCATCGAGCTGCCCATAGACGGCCTGGGCGTTCTGCGAGGTAGAAGAGGCCATGTAGATCCGCAGCAGATACTGCGCCTGCTTGATCGCTTCCTTGACCTCGGTGATGGCACGGTACTGCCCGAGGTGCTGGTCGTTGTCTTCGGCCAGTTGCATGACCCGTGCGCTGACTTGCGTGGTGAGTTCGCCGAGCCGTGCGGCATTGTCATCGATGGTCTGGCGGGCGTCGTTGGCCAGCGCATAACCCTGGCGCATGTCGTTCAGCGAGCGGCGGAACAGCTCGTTGTAGCCGGCCTGCTCCTTGAGCATCGCCACGTTTACCGGGTTTTTGAAGGTGTTGAGCAGCTTGGTCTGGTGGGTCAGGTAGATGTCCAGCGTCTGGTCCACGCGTGCGCTGGTGGTTGCGTCGCCGTTGGCCAACATGAGTTGCAGGCGCGCGATGCGCAGATCCGTCAGGTCGTTGTTGAGCTGGGCGATTTGCGTCATCCAGCCGCTGCGTTGGATAACGCTGCTTAAGCTACCCCAGCCGATCCAGGCCAGGACAAGCGTAAGGATCAGGACGGCGCCGAAGCCGATGGTGAGCTTGCGGCTGACGCCAATGTTTCCAAACCATCTGTTCATGCAGATACCAATAAAATAAAGATCAAAAGAAGCCGTAGCCATCGTCGCGGTGAGCGTTGCGCTATGGCGGAGCCGGCGTAACCGCTACGACGTGAATGTGACGCCAATTAAATGGACGGAACGAGCTGTTTGCGACGCCTAAGCGCGGGCATCGGGTCACAAAAAAGAAACCCGCCGAAGCGGGTTTCTCGGTTCGAGCGAGTGTCTCAGTTCACCGGAGTTGCATTCGGCTTTACCGCGGCCTGAGCGGCCGGCACGTCGAGCTGCAGTTGCTGACTGGTGAAGGCGCGCACCCGCGCGGTGAGGTCCGCGTCGTCGTTCAGTGCCAGGCCGTAGGACGGGAAGATGGTTTTCAGCTTCGCTTGCCACTCCGGCGACTCGACCTGTTCAGCGAAGGTCTTCTTCAGCAGGTTGAGCATGATCGGCGCGGCCGTGGAGGCGCCCGGCGAGGCACCCAGCAGGGCAGCAATGGAGCCGTCTGCGGAGCTGACGACTTCGGTGCCGAACTGCAGCACGCCGCCTTTCTCGGCATCGTCCTTGATGATTTGTACACGCTGCCCTGCAGTGATGAGCTCCCAGTCACTGGCATCCGCCTTGGGGAAGTAGTTCTTCAGCTCCTCGATGCGGTCTTCCTGGCTGAGCATCAGCTGCCCGACCAGATATTGGCTCAGGTCGAGGTTATCCAGGCCGGCCTGGATCATCGGCAGTGCGTTGTCGGTGCTGACCGAGCGAGGTAGGTCCATCAGCGAGCCGTTCTTCAGGAATTTGCTGGAGAAGGTCGCGAAGGGTCCGAACAGCAGCACCTTCTCGCCGTCGATCACGCGGGTATCCAGATGCGGAACGGACATCGGTGGGGAACCGACCGATGCCAGGCCGTAGACCTTGGCCTGGTGCTGGGCAACGACTTCGGGGTTGCGCGTCATCAGGAACTGGCCGCCCACCGGGAAGCCGGCATAGCCCTTGGCTTCGGGAATGTCGGCCAGCTGCAGCAGCTTCAGCGCGCCGCCGCCAGCGCCGATGAAGACGAAGCGGGCTTTGACGCTGGTCTGGGCTTCGCCATCGGCGAGGTTGGCCGAGGTCACGGTCCAGGTGCCATCGTCGTTGCGCACGATGTCGCGTACTTCATGCTGCAGATTCAGCTTGACCTGCTCGTTCTTGCCCAGGGCATCGAACAGCTGACGGGTGATTTCGCCGAAGTTCACATCGGTGCCGAGCGACATGCGCGTGGCGGCGATCGGCTGGGATTCGTCGCGGCCGTTCATCAGCAGCGGAACCCATTCGCCAATCTGCGCGGGCTGCTCGGAGTATTCCATGTCGCTAAACAGCGGGCTTTGTTGCAGCGCCGCATGACGCTTGCGCAGGAACTGCATGTTGTCCTCGCCCCAGACGAAGCTCATGTGCGGGACGGAATTGATGAACCGACGCGGCTCTTGAAGCACGCCGCGCTCCACTTGGTGTGCCCAGAACTGTTTGGAAATCTCGAACGACTCGGCAATGGTCACGGCCTTGCTGATGTCGATACTGCCATCGGCTTTTTGCGGTGTGTAGTTCAGCTCGCAGAATGCGGAGTGGCCGGTACCGGCATTGTTCCAGGCATTGGAGCTTTCATCGGCGACGCTGGGTTGACGCTCGTACACGTCGATGGTCCATTCGGGTTCGAGCTCGTGCAGGTAGGTGCCCAGGGTTGCGCTCATGATGCCGCCGCCGATCAGCAGCACATCAACGGTTTTCTCGGGCTCGTTGGGCTTGGAGCAGGCGGCCAGGCCCAAGCACAAGAGCGCCACTGTAAGTTTTTTCATCGGTGGTTTCGTTGCCCTAGTCAATTATCGAATGCGCACCTGTTGACCAATGGCATGGCCGCATGGATCTGCTCGGATAATTGGTATGACCATGCCTAGCGCCGTGACACTGAAGCAGGCCGCCGCATGAGATGTGGCGGAGACTGGGCGCGCAATGCGACGCCGAATCAGGTCAGGGACGCCGGGAAGTGGCGAACGAATCTACCGAACAGGCTGCAGGCAAGGCAGCCTATCCTTCTTTTTATTGGTTCAGGTGACGCGGGGAAGGCCAGAGGCCTCTGGAGACAAGGCGGCTTGATCAGGGCTGGAATTAAGCCCGATTAAAACGCCAGAGGTTGTGAAGCCGCTGGCCGCCTTGCATGGGCGGAAGTTTATTCATCGGGTTTACATATTGCAATGATTCAGGCAAGTGGACATACCAGTGACGTGGCGACGCACCTCGTGGCAGGATCACCGTTGCGGGTTCGAGCCGCACCCGGACGCCAGGTCCTGAAGGATGGGACAGTCGGGGCGGTGATCACCATGGCAATGGTCGATCAGCTGTTGCAACGTATCGCGCAGGCTCACCAGTTCGGCGATCTTATGGTTCAGCTCGTCGACGTGCACGCCGGCCAGCGCCTTCACGTCTGCACTGGCTCGCTGGCGGTCCTGCCATAGCGTCAGCAACCGACCCACTTCTTCCAGCGAGAAGCCCAGATCCCGCGAGCGCTTGATGAAGGCGAGGTGGTGCAGGTCTTCCTCGCCGAAGTGACGATAGCCATTGGCGCTGCGCCCGCTCGGCGAGATCAGTCCAATGGATTCGTAATAGCGGATCATCTTCGCCGACAGACCGGTTTTCTTCGCGGCTTGGCCGATGTTCATGTGGCTTCCCTCGTTTGAAGGTCTATTCGATTCCCGAGTCGCAGCCTCAGGGCATACATGCTCATTCTTCCGGCTTCCACCGTTTGAGCAGCAAGGCATTGCTGACCACGCTGACGCTCGACAACGCCATCGCCGCACCGGCTACCACCGGGCTGAGAAAGCCCAATGCTGCCAGCGGAATGCCCACCAGGTTGTAGATGAAGGCCCAGAACAGGTTCTGCTGGATCTTGCGATAGGTGCGTCGGCTGATTTCCAGCGCCGCCGGTACCAGCCGTGGATCGCCGTGCATCAGGGTGATGCCGGCCGCGTGCATCGCCACATCGGTGCCGCCGCCCATGGCGATGCCGACGTCGGCCGCAGCCAGTGCCGGCGCATCGTTGATGCCGTCACCCACCATCGCGACCACTGCGCCGTTCTTCTTCAAGTCGGCCACCGTGGCGGCCTTGTCCGCCGGCAGCACCTCGGCATGCACGCTATCGATCTGCAATGCATCGGCCACCACCCGAGCGCTGCCCCGGTTATCGCCGGTGATCAGATGGCTGCGAATATGTCGCGCATTGAGATGAGCGATGGCATCGGCGGCGCCCTCCTTGAGGCGGTCTCCAAAGGCGAACAGGCCGAGCACACGCGGCTGCGGCGCGGTTTCGATCAGCCAGGACAGGGTTCGTCCCTCGGCTTCCCAGGCCTCGGCCTTATCGGCCAGATCGCCCGGTTGCAGACCGCTGTCATTGAGTAGGCGACGGTTGCCCAGCGCCAGCGAACGACCATCGAGATCGCCAGCGATGCCGCGCCCGGTCAGCGACTGGCTGCGGTTCACGTCCGCGACCTTCAATTCCTGCTCCGCGCAACGATCCAGTACCGCCCGCGCCAGAGGATGCTCGCTGCCGCGTTGCAGGGCACCGGCCTGCTGCAGCAGCGCGGATTCGTCGCCGTCGATTGCGTGCAGATGGACGATCCGCGGTTCGCCCGATGTCAGGGTGCCGGTCTTGTCGAAGGCCACGGCCGTAACCGCATGCGCGACTTCCAGCGCCTCGGCATCTTTGATCAGAATCCCGTGGCGCGCCGCCACGCCCGTGCCGGCCATGATCGCTGCCGGCGTTGCCAGCCCGAGGGCGCACGGGCAGGCGATCACCAGCACGGCGACGGCGTTGATCAGCGCAACCTCCACCGATGCGCCGGCGAGCAGCCAACCCGCGACGGTGCATAGCGCAATGAGCAGAACGGCGGGGACGAACACCTGGCTGACCTTGTCTACCAGCTTCTGGATCGGTGCCTTGGCTGCCTGAGCATCCTCGACCAGACGGATGATGCGCGCCAGGACGGTCTCGCCGCCGAGCGCCGTGGTACGTACAAGTAAGCGGCCTTCGCCGTTGATCGCGCCGCCAGTGATGCGATCGCCAGGGGCTTTGGCCACCGGCAGGCTTTCGCCGCTGATCAGGGCTTCGTCGGCCTGGCTTTCGCCTTCCACTACCTCGCCATCGACCGGGAAGCGCTCACCGGGCTTGACCAGCACCAGATCATCCAGTCGCAGCGCGGTGATGGCGACGTCCTCTTCGCGGCCGTCGACGACCCGTACCGCACGGTCCGGTCGTAACGCCTCCAGTGCCCGGATGGCGGCACTGGTCTGACGCTTGGCGCGGCTTTCCAGGTATTTGCCCAGCAACACCAGGGCGATGACCACTGCCGAGGCCTCGAAATACAGATGCGGCATCTGCCCCGCCGGCGCCGCCCACCATTGGTAGAGGCTCAGGCCATAACCGGCGCTGGTGCCGATCGCCACGAGCAGGTCCATGTTGCCCGCCCCAGCACGCACGGCTTTCCAGCCGGCGACATAGAAACGAGCACCGAGAATGAATTGCACGGGCGTGGCGAGCAGGAACTGCGCCCATGGCGGTAGCATCCAGTGCAAACCGAACGGCTCGCCCAGCATCGGGACCACCAGTGGTGCCGCCAGCAACAGGGCGGCGATCACCGCGAGGCGTTCACGGATCAGGCGACTCTTGCCATCATCGGCGTTCGCCTGTGCGGTATTAGCGGCCCGAGCTTGGTACCCCGCGGCCTCGACGGCCTGTATCAGTACCGCTGGATCGGCCGTGCCAAGCACTTCGACACGGGCACGTTCGCTGGCGAGATTCACCGAAGCGCTGCTGACGCCGGGTTGTTTGAGCAGTGCGCGTTCGACGCGACCGACGCAGCTGGCGCAGGTCATGCCCTCGATGGCGAGCTCCAGCGTTTGCACCGGTACGCCATAGCCGGCTTTTTCCACGGCCCGGATCAGCTCGGTGGCGCTGCCCTCGGTGGCGTCGATACGGACCTGTTCAGCGGCAAGATTCACGGCTGCGCTCTGCACGCCGGGTACTTTCAGCAATGCGCGTTCGACTCGTCCGGCACAGCTGGCGCACGTCATGCCGCTGATGGGCAGGGTGAAGGTTGAGCTGGTCATGGTTCGCTCCCCGAGTGGTCTGTTGCCAGCATCTTCAACCTTTACCTTATGGAAAGGTCAAGACAGGTAACAGTCGCAGCTAAAGTGTTGACCTTGCCTGCATGGCAAGGTTGATCATGCCTGCCAACACCTAGATGGGAGGTATCTATGCAGACGTTCAACGTACAGGGTATGACGTGCGCCCATTGCGAGCGCGCCGTGACCAACGCGATTCTCGCGCTTGACGCTCAGGCCAGGGTCCGCGTCGATCGGCAGGCGGGTGTAGTGGAGGTTGACGGCGATCTGAGCGAAGCGGCGATCCGCGAAGTGATCGAGCAGGAGGGGTATCAGGTCGGGTAGGCGCCGCGGCAGCTGGGCCGCGGTCCAGGGAATGTGCCTCAGCCTTTCGCCTGGACGGCGTCCCAATCGCGGACCAGCCCCCGGAAGAGCGGATCGATCAACGCTGGGCCATCGCGCTCGGGATCGAACAGGGCGGAGTCGCGTGTCCAGTCGCTGAACAGGCCGACGATCAACGCATGGAGCGTGCGCGCGGCAAGCCGTGGCGTGATGCCTGGATAAAGTGCGTCGGCGGCGTGCTCGAACAGCTTTTCGCAGAGATCGATGAACATATTGATGAACGCCTGGTGGCGCTCTTCGGCTTCGCGCAGCTCCTCGGTGAACTCGCAGCGATGCAACAGGATAGTCATCACGCGGCGTTTCTGCTCGTCGCGGCCCAGCGCCCCGAGACCCTCGATGCAGAGTTCGCGTAGTACCTGCAAAGGCTGCTGTTGCGTGCAGCTGCAGAGTCGCTCGGTCATCTGTTCCGGCGGCAGCCGCACCTGATTCAGCATTTCGTGAAACAGATGAGCCTTGTTCTGGAAATGCCAGTACACCGCGCCGCGGGTAACACCAGCGTCGCGAGCGATCTGATCGAGACTGGTGTGCGCCACACCCTTGTCCAGAAACAACCGCTCGGCCGAGGCGAGCAGGGCGATACGGGTTTTTTCGGCGTCTTCTTTGGTTCTTCGCATGTCTGCACTACGGCAGCGTCGAGGCTGCGTTAGGGTCCTGAAGGCGGATGGTGCTGAGTTGATACCTCAATCTCTGCAACTTTGGCTGTTTACAAACGCCCTTGTATGTAACAGCATCTTACCGTTCCTGTAAACGTTCGATATCAGCCGCTACCCGTTCTGCGCTAGCGAATCGACTTTTCCATTCTGCGAGTTCCTCAATGCCCCTCCCGCTTCTCCTGATTCTGGGTGCCCTCAGCGCCTTTGGTCCGCTGGCCATCGACTTCTACCTGCCCGCGTTTCCGGCGATGGCGCGAGCATTCTCTACTGATGTCGAACATGTGCAATTGTCCCTGGCGGCGTATTTCATCGGCCTCGCGGTCGGCCAGTTGATCTACGGGCCGCTGGCCGATCGTTATGGGCGACGCTGGCCGCTGCTGATCGGCGTGACGCTGTTTACCCTGGCGTCGCTGGCATGCTCGTTCGCACCGACGCTGGACTGGCTGATCGCCGCACGCGTGGTCCAGGCGCTAGGCGGATGCGCCGGTATCGTGGTGACGCGCGCAGTGGTGCGCGACAGCTGCGATCCGGTGCAAGGCGCCAAGGTATTTTCCCAACTGATGCTGGTGATGGGCGTGGCACCGATTCTTGCGCCGCTGGCCGGCGGGCTGTTGATGAACGCGTTTGGCTGGCAGTCGATCTTCGTCGCGCTGACGATTTTCAGCGCACTGTGCGGTCTCGCGGTTGCCCTGAGGTTGCCTGAGACGCTCCCGGCCGATGCACCGAAGCACCCGCTCAGCGGCACGCTAGGGCGCTATCTCGGGCTGTTCCGCGATCGGGAATTCATTGCCTTCGCCCTTTGTGGCGGCGTGTCGATGGCGGGCATGTTTGCCTACATCGCCGGTTCGCCATTCATCTTCATCGAGCTATACGGCGTCCCCGCAGAGCATTACGGCTGGCTGTTCGGTTGTAACGCGGCGGGGTTCATCGTCGTATCGCAGATCAACGCGAGGTTGCTGCGGCTTCGCGGGCCGGGGTTCTGGCTGCGGCGTTTCGTCTGGTTCTACTTCGCCTGCGGCGCCACGCTGCTGGTGATTGCCTGGAGCCAGCCGGAGTCGCTTTGGCCGTTGCTGATCCCGCTGTTCATGGGATTGGGAGGCCTTGGCAGCATCCTGCCGAATGCGACCGCCTGCGCGATGGCGGGCCAGGGCCAGCAGGCGGGGCTGGCCTCGGCGCTGATGGGGAGTTTGCAATTCGGAGTGGCGGCTGGCGCATCGGCGGCAGTCGGCGCGCTGCACAACGGCACGGCGGTGCCCATGGCGTTGGTGATTACGGTCTGCGCGCTGATGGCGGCGTGTCTGGCCTGGTACACCGGTCAGCAAACGAATGCGTCGCGGGCGCCATCCTCCTGAGGACGGAGCCTGGGGTGCGGCGGGATCGGCTCAAAACCCTTCGAGGACGATCTTGCCCTTGGCCTTGCCGCTTTCGATGAAGGCATGAGCGCGGCGCAGGTTTTCGGCGTTTATCGTGCCGTAGTGCTCACCCAGGGTGGTCTTGAGCACACCGCTGTCGATCAGCTCTGCGACGCGGTTGAGCAAATGGTGCTGCGCAATCATGTCCGGCGTCTGGTAGAGCGAACGGGTGTACATGAACTCCCAATGCAGCGAAAGGCTCTTGCGCTTGAGCAGGCTGATGTCGAGGTTCGCCGGGTCATCGATCAGGGCCAGACGACCTTGTGGCTGCAACGCCTCGACGATCTGCGGCAAGTGCAGGTCGGTGTGGGTCAGGCTGGCGACGTGCGTGACGTTGCTGATGCCGTGACGCAGGAGTTCTGCGGCCAGTGGCTGGCTGTGATCGATCACCTCATGGGCGCCGAGCTCGCGAACCCAGGCCTGAGTATCGCTGCGTGAGGCGCTGCCGATCACGTGCAGTCCGGTCAGCTGACGCGCCAGCTGCGTGAGGATGGAACCGACACCGCCCGCGGCGCCGACGATGAGCAGACGCTGGCCCCGGTCTTCCTTGCCTTCGCTGACCTGCAAGCGTTCGAACAGCAGCTCCCATGCAGTTATCGAGGTCAGCGGTAGCGCCGCAGCTGCAGCGAAATCGAGGCTGGTCGGTTTGCGGCCAACAATGCATTCATCAACCAGATGCAGCTCGCTATTGGCCCCTGGCCGATCCAGCGCCCCGGCGTAGAAGACCTCATCGCCGGGCTTGAACAGGCTGACCTCGCTTCCTACCGCACGCACCACGCCAGCCGCGTCCCAGCCGAGCACCTGCTGCTGGCCGTCTTCCGGCTGGACGCGCATGCGAATCTTGGTATCCACGGGGTTCACCGAGATGGCGCGTACTTCCACCAGCAGATCGCGCGGGCCGGGCGTCGGATCATGCAGTTCAATATCGAGCAATGAGCGCGGATCGCCGATGGGTAGCGACTGTTGGTAGCCGATGGCTTTCATGGTGGTCTCCTCTGGATGGAAAGCGGAATGCCGTCATGTTCGGCTTTCGCACCACGAAGAAAAACAGCATATTCCGCAGAGGCTCTTTCAACGGATTATTGAAAATGCTGCGTGCCGATGACCTCCATGTGTTTGTCCTGACCGCTCAACTGGGAAGCCTGTCTGCCGCAGCTCGGCGGCTGGAGCTGTCGCCTGCCGTGGCAAGCATGGCCCTCAAGCGGCTTGAAGCGGAGCTGGGCTGTCGGTTGCTGGCGCGTTCGACCCGTAGCCTGAGGCTGACAGGTGAAGGCGAGCTGTATCTGCCTCATGCGCGCTCGGCCTTGCAGAGCCTTGTCGACGGGCAGCAACTGCTGGCGGGAGGGAAGGCGACCATCAGTGGGACGCTGCAGCTATCGGCTCCGTCGGACTTCGGCCGCAATGTGCTCTTGCCTTGGCTGGATGAATTTCAGGTGTTGCATCCGCGCTTGGGCCTTCGATTGTTACTGGCTGATCGCAATGCCGATCTGTTTCGACAGCCGGTCGATATCGCGTTGCGCTACGGCCAGCCGGAGGACTCCAGCCTGGTAGCGCTGCCCGTGGCGACCGCTAATCGCCGCGTGCTCTGCGCCGCGCCTGACTACCTTGCCGCACAAGGGGCGCCGCGCTCGCTGGCCGAGCTCACTGACCACAACTGCCTGCGCTTCATGCTGGCGGGGCGGGTTCACGAGCGCTGGTGCTTTTACGACGGTCGACGTGAACTGGAGCAGATCGTGAGCGGTGATCGCATCAGTGACGATGCCGATGTGGTGAGGCGCTGGGCGTTGGCCGGACGGGGATTGGTATATAAATCGTGGCTGGACGTTGCCCAGGATGTGCAGGCGGGACGTCTAGTCGTGCTGTTACCGGAGCTGCTGGGCGAGCCGGCGCCGCTGAACCTCATCTGTGCTCATCGCGCTCATCTGGGCGAAGTGGTACGGCTATTGCGCGAACATCTCGTCGACCGATGCCGGCTGTTGCTCCAGCAGGCACCGTTCGCGCATTGATGCGGGTTGCGCTTGGCGACCCGCTGCTTATCACTTGGCCAGCCGTGCGTCGAGGCTGTTTTGTGCCAGACGGCGTGCCTGTTCTTCCGTCATGCCCAGGCTTTCATGCAGCGCCATATAGTTTTCCGTCACGTAACCGCCGAAATAGGCCGGATCGTCGGAATTCACCGTGACCTTCACGCCCTGTTCCAGCAATTGCAGGATGTTGTGCTGGCTCATGTCGTCGAACACGCAGAGCTTGGTATTTGACAGCGGGCAGACCGTGAGCGGAATCTGCTGCTCGATCAGGCGTTCGATCAGCTTAGGGTCTTCGGCGGCGCGAACGCCGTGGTCGATTCGGCTGACTTTGAGCAGATCCAGTGCTTCCCAGATGTATTGCGGCGGGCCTTCCTCACCGGCATGGGCGACTGCGAGAAAGCCTTCTGCTCGCGCCTTGGCGAACACGCGCTCGAATTTGCTCGGCGGATGACCCATTTCTGAACTGTCCAGGCCGACTGCGAAGAAAGCGTCTCGGAAGGGCATCGCCTCCTCCAGCGTCTTGAAAGCCGCTTCTTCAGGCAGGTGGCGCAAAAAGCTGAGGATCAGGCCGCTGCTGATGCCCAGTAATTCGCGACCGTCGGCCAGCGCCTCGCTGATGCCGCGCATGGCTACCTCGAACGGAATGCCACGGTCGGTATGCGTCTGTGGATCGAAGAAGGGCTCGGTGTGGACTACGTTCTGCTCTTCGCATTTCTGCAGATAGGCCCAGGTCAGATCATAGAAGTCCTGCTCGGTACGCAGCACGTCGGCGCCCGCGTAATAGAGGTCGAGAAACTCCTGAAGATTGCCGAACGCGTACGCGCTGCGCAGTGCGTCTACATCACCCCAGGGCAGGGCGATCTTGTTACGTTCGGCCAGGCGAAACAGCAGTTCGGGCTCGAGAGAACCTTCGAGATGCAGGTGCAGCTCGGCTTTAGGCAAGGCGTTGAGCCAGTCGTACATAAGGAAAACCCCGTCCGGTAGGAAAGCGCCATTCTAACCACAACACGCGAAGAGCTGACCCCAAGGTCAGGCTGCTCGGCACGAAACTAAGCGGGCCGCCTGTCCTGCGCAAGAATTGACCAACGCGCTGCAAACGAGCGCAGCCGTGCCCAGCGATAGACGATCCAAAGATTATCCACAGAGTTTTCCACGCAAATTGCGTATAAAAACTGGCTGAGAGGTAGCATTTTGATGCTATTGCTTGTTGGGCAGCCTGAAACGCCAAAAATGCTTGTAAATCAAGGCTTTTAAGAGTCTTGAATTGAAGCGGAGGCAGTTTGGCTAAAAAATGAACGATCGTCTCGAGCGCCCATTGCTGCTGGTCTCCCCAACCTTATCCACAAAGTCATGCACAGCAGAAGTGAAAAACAGTCGATAAAAACGCCACGCCCTGACGGGAGGGCATGGCTCAAACGAATTACGGATTCGTTTTCGAATCCGCCACAGCCGTTCAGTTCTGGGGAGTCGGCTCGGTTGTTGGAGCCGGTACGGTGGGCTCGACGGGCTCACCGATATCCGGCTCGTCGTCCGCGGGCATATCGACATCGACGTCAGGCACCGTAATGGTCTTTTCCTTGGTACCAACATCTACATCCGGCGCATCCACATCGTATTCGGGCATGTTGCCGCCTTCGACTTCTACGTCCGGCAGCGAGCCTTCTTCGGTTTTTTCTACATCGCAACCGGCGAGGCCTAAGGAGGCGAGCAGCACGGCGCCTGGGATGACCCACTTGTAATTGCTTTTCATTGGTTGACTCCTTCTATCGCAACGGGAATGCGTGCTTCGGCACTTCCACGACCACGGCATCGGTGGGACAAAGCGCGCAGTTGAACGGTTGACCCAACACAGTGCCGTTGTAATAGCGACTTCCCGTGTTGCTTGCAGTTCCCACGGAGAGGGGCAGTCAGGCGTCCAGCAGGCGCAGTTCGCTGCGACCACGGCTGATGTCCGCGAGCGTCTGCTGCAGCCGTGGCCACTGCTCTGGCGGTAACGCCAGCACCAGTTCGGCGCCCTCTGCGTCGAACGTCTCGCTTTCAATCAAAGCGTCGTATTCACCCAGGCGCGCCTTGAACAAAGCCAGCTCGGCAAAGCGGCAATGACAGCCGTAGCGCTCGCGTCTGACCAATTCGACAAGCACGCCCGCTTGCAGACATTTCGCGGCACAGCCGCCGTAGGCGCGAGCCAGGCCGCCAGTGCCGAGCTGGATGCCGCCATACCAGCGGGTCACGACCACCACGACCCGATCGCAATCCTGGCCTTCAATCGCAGTCAGCATGGGCCTGCCTGCCGTTCCGCCGGGCTCGCCATCATCGCTGAACCGATACTGACTGCCGATCTTCCACGCCCAGCAATTGTGCGTTGCGGTGGCATCGCTGACCGCCTGAATGAACGCCTGGGCTTCTTCAGGGCTGGATACCGGGGCGGCCATGGCGAGAAAGCGGCTCTTGCGAATGGTTTCCTGGAACTCACAAGGCGCTGCGAGGGTGAACGTCATCGGCGTGTTTGCGTAGTGGAGTAGGCGGGCATTGTACCGGCGCCCGAGGCCATGCTGCGCTGAACACACGGATACCGCTCGGTGGATCAGGCTGAACTTTAGACGCCCGCGTTCCCCAAACGAAATACCCGTGTCGTCCGGATGGCGACCTACCCAACAGCGACTTACCGAGGAGAACAGCGATGCTCAATTCCAAGTATCAGGCATGTATCCAGGCATGCTCCAACTGCGCGCTCGTCTGCGAAAACTGCGCGGCGTCCTGCCTGCGCGAGGAAGACGTGAAGATGATGGCCGGCTGCATCACGCTGGATCGCGACTGCGCCGATCTCTGCGCGCTTGCCGCCGTCTTGATGACTCGTGATAGCGCCTTGGCCAAGGAAATGTGCCGGATCTGCGCACAAGCCTGCCGCGCCTGTGCCGAAGAGTGCGCCAAGCACCAGGCGGACCACTGCCGGGCATGCGCCGAGGCTTGCCGCAAGTGCGCCGAGGAGTGCGAGAAGATGGCGGCCTGATGGTGGTCGCGCTGACCGCCGCGGTGCAGGCCAATGCCCACGTAGCGATGAGGCCGCTGATCCACCGCTACGTGCGCCGCCGAGTCTACGGTCCGGTTGGTCCTATCGCTTGATGGTGCCAAGGCGCATGAAGCGCGTTTCGCCGCTGGCGTCTTCCACGCCGTCGTTGTCGGTCACCACGAACAGGCGGCCCTGCCTGTCGACGGCGGCGCCTTCGACCTTGTCCAGCACCCAACCACCAGTGCTCTTCAGGTCAGGCAGCAGGTCACGCTCCAGCTGTTTGGTGAGCAGTGGGAAACGCTGGCCTTCCGCGGCTGGCTGCATGCCGCTTAGGTCGATGCGGTAGAGCCGTTTGACTTCGGCTGCAGGTCCCTGCTGGTTGTCACGCTCGATGACCAGGAACTGGCCGTTGCCGATCGAGGTGAGTTCGGACAACCCGACCCAGCCGCCTTCGACAGCTGGGTCGAGCGGGTAGTGATAAAAGCCCCATTCGCCATTGTTCGGATTGAGCACGCCTATGCGCACCTTTCCGGCCGGGTCGTTCTTCCATTCCCGCTGGAAAGCCACGTAAATGCGGGTACTGGCGCCTTCGCCAACCACCGCAACACCCTCGAAACCATTGCTGGTCTGCTGCGCCGCAACGTCTGCGGGCAGGGCATGTTCTTCGAGCACCCCGCCCTGCGCATTGGTGCGAATCAGCAGGTTCGGCTTGGCCTTGCCGTTGCCTTCCGACGCCAGCCAGAAATCGCCATTACTGGCCTGGGCGATTCCCTCCAGGTCGTAGTCGACCGTCTCACCTGCCTTGCGCAGTTCGATCTGCCTGTCGATGAGGGCTGGCGTTTTGCTCGTGTCGATGCTGAAGATTCGCGACGCCTTGTAGTAGCTGTCCGGCACGGCGTACAGGCGGTTGTCTTGCGTACGGTCCGCGACCATGCCACTGAGTGCGCCCCATGGAATCAGCTGGCTGTCCGTCGAGCGAATCTCCGGATACGATGCCGTCTTGGCGCCGAATTGATAAATCGAAAGGGTGGAGCGATAGCCGTCTTCAGCCGAGTCTTCCTCGCTACTGACCACCAACAGGTTGCGCGACGGGATCGGCAGCAACCCTTCCGGCCCCATGCCTGTCGGCAGAAGCTGATGCAACACCGGCGCCCACGGGCGCGCCACGTCATAAACGGCCACCGCATTGCCGCGCTCGCTGCCCACGAACAGGAAGTCTTGCTTGCGGAAACTGGCCGAAGCGATGCCTTCGGGCTCGATGCCCTTGTTCTCCGAGCGGCTTTCCGGGTAATGGCCTGCGCGGATGAAAGCATGCTCCATCGAGGCACCGGCTTCATGCCAAACCTGGCCGTTGTAATCGAACAGGGTGAAGCCGCGGCTACCGCCTTCCTCGCCGTTCGCATCCGTGTAGTCGCCCTCGTTGGCGGTCGCCAGCAACGGCCCGACCCAGGCGATGGCGTCTGGCTCGCGGCGCTTGCCTTTGAGCACGCCGACCGGTTCGATGCGATCGTTTTCTTCCACATCAACGCCTTCGAGATCGACTTGGCCGGCGCTGAAGTGACGCATCACACGACCACCGCGCAGATCGACGAGCACGATGTGATTGTTCTCCTGCAGCGTGACGGCGGCGACATCCTGGTCGTTGATCGTGACGTACTCCGGCTCCGGATCACTTGGGGCCACATCGGCAAGCCCGGTCAGGTCAACATCCCGAGTGCTCCAGCGCGACGGCTGGCCCTTGAGGTCGACGATCCGTAGAAAGCCGGCCGGCAATTGCGGAATCAGTCCGTCGTTCAGGTCCTCGTCACGCTCGTTCTCGATTGCCACCGCGGCATAACGGCCCCTTGGGCTGACGGCGATCGAGTCCGGCTGCCCACCCATCGGCAGCGTGGCGACACGCTTGGGCTGCGCGGGATGGCGAATATCGAACACCGCCAGCACACCATCGGGCTGGGTGAAGCTGAGCGAGGTATTCACCGCGACGAGCACATAGTGCTGGTGCACCGCTACCGAAGTCGGCTCGCCTTCGAGCTGCACGAAGCCCGCCGGCTTCGGTGATTTCGGATCGCGGATGTCCACCAGACCAATCCGCTTGCCAGGGCTGTCGGTGTAGATCAACGTCCGGCCATCACGGCTCACGGCGGTGATTTCAGCAACGGTCTGGTTCGACGCGTCTTCATCAGCGCCAAGGTTGCGGTACACCGGAAAGGTCGCGACCCGCTCGAAGTACTCCGCGGCGCGCGAAGGCGCGGCCTGGGCAGCCAACGGCAGCAGAGCCAGTGTCAGCGCGGTCGACAGCGCAGTGCGGGTCAGGCGGGTCGGTGTTCTCATGCGGGCCTCGGCATTCTGTGATTGGGAGTTAGCCAACGCACGCTATGCCGGGTTTCTTACGGGACGATGACCGATGCTCGTTGCGCCCGTCGCGCTCGGATGAGTGGTTATGTTCTGGACATTTCAGGCAGGGCAGAGATCGCGGCCCTGGCGAAGCGTATGAAGGCAGTAGTCTCCTCTGCGCGAGCCGCCAGATTATCTATCTCGCCATTCAGGTAGGCATGCCGAGCCTCGTGCAGTACCGGCTGACGCTCAGCAGGCAGGCGATTCAGCAGCCAGGCCGCCGCAACCTCTTTCGGCGCGATCCGCCCGGTCGAAGCGCTGTACCAGATGCGAGCCAGCGCGAGCACGACGTTCCGCTCATCACCTAGCCAATCCTCGGGCGCGTTCCACTGCCTGAGCGTGTCAGCGAGCGCAGCGTAGAAGTCGTGCTTGGGCACCGCTTCGAAAAGCCTGTCCGCCGCTGGCCCCGTCAGCGCGAGGCTATGCTGCCTCGCCTTCGACAACAGAATCGCAAGGTCAATGTCCAGAACAGGCGGCTCGAAGACGCCCGCAAGAAGGTCTTCTCGCAGCCATTCCCCGAACTGAAGCTCGCGCCGAGCCGGGTAGCGCCAGGGCAGCACTTCACTCAGCGAAACAACCGTCACCTCCAGCGGCCGCAGCGCTTCGCTGTGGCCGGGAGGCGCCGAGACGGTCAACAGTTCGAGCGAGAGCGCCCGCCGGATGGCTTCGTCGGGTGGCGTGCGCACGGTAACCAGCAGGTCGATATCGCTGTACGGCTTCAGACCACCATCCAGTGCGGAGCCGAACAGGTGTATGGCCAGTAGCGATGGTGCTAGGTGGCGTTCTATGACAGCGCGAGCCTGAGATAGCTGCGTATCAATCGAGGCGGCAGGCATGGGGTCGGTCATGGTACTCAGCGGCCAGTCGATGGAAACGAAAACTCAACGAGCGTCCGCAACTGTAGCGCCCTGCCGTCGCCGCATGCATGTTTCAAGTGCCGACCTTGGCTTGGCGCCATGAGGCTATTGCCCAAGCGATCACCCAGGCACCAATTACCAGAACGGAAGCCCCAAGGAGCCAGCCCAACGTTGTCGGGGCACACCAACCCCAGCCACACATCCCGTTGTGCTCCAGAAGCCGCGGCACGCCGAATTGATGAAGTGCGTAAACGGAAAAAAGCGGAACAGCCAACAGCAGGCCCAGCGGGGAACTGGGGTAGGAGGAAATCCATGCAGCAGGCAGCCATAGCAAGCCATACGCGAGAAGAAGCGCAACCAGAACTTTTAGCGTGCGGGGCTTGAGCATTTCGGGGGTGGCCTAACACCTAAGTTAGGCACCAATGCTAGCCGAAGAAGCAGGCATGCTTGTCCTCTGCCACCAAGGAAAGAAACCGGTCAACTGTGCCGACCTGAGGCGTGGGTGGATAGGCATGCCACTTCAGGTCCGCTCGCATCCAGAACACCTTCCAAAGGTTTGTAGTTCTGACAAACGTAGCCTTCGCGACCGGCTGTTCCATGGTCTCGCCAGGAGCGCCACGCCACCGCGGACGAACCTCAAAGATCTCAACGCTTTGCCCATTAATGCGATACGAAAGATCCAATTCATGTCGGATGTGTGGCGGCGGGCGATGCTCCTCGACGAACTTTCCGACAGCCTTTTCCACTCGCTTGGTCTCTAGCTCACTAAATGCCATGGTCACTCGGAATGGTTGGTTTGGTGCCTAACGTTTGGTTAAGGGGCGGGCTTTAGCCCGTCCCAGCGAGCGCAGCGAGCGATTTGAACCGATTGTTATGTTTTACTCGCTGCCTTGGGTCTCTACTTGAACCGCTTCTTCATGGCCGCAGTCGCTGCACAGCATGAAAAAACCCAAATCATCCGCTTCGTGCAGATTGTAATCCATGCTTTTGCATTCTGGACACTTCTGTTCTGCATCAAACCCCAAATGCTTAAGGTAGAGGTTTTGGATTATGGAAACAATTGAGCATGTAAAAAGCAGGCAGATCTTTGCATCTGGAATATTTTTGTTTGGCGAATGTACGATTTCAGATGAGTAGTCCCACGCCATTTCTGCCATATTTCGGCTGTACTTTCTTAAGTTGCTATTACTTTTTCCATGGGCGTATATGGCAATGACTGCTTTTGATATGCCTTTGAAGTCTGCGGCTTTGAGGTTGTTGTCAGTCAGGACGGTTGGATTGGCCTCTGTAAGTATTGCGGCAAGCTCAATTAAGCTTTCTCTGCATGTTAGCCCAATACTTTGAATGTGCTCTATGCCTGTGGTCTCGTTTAGGCTTTGCGCTGCCAGATTTAACCTGCGGCTAATGGATTTTACCCCATTAATATCCAATGGCAGCTCATCGATGATGTGTTTGAATTCTTTGTGGTGCCGGGCTTGTAATCTTTGAGTTATACCCATGTGGAAGGAATAGGCTTCATCGGCGGAAAAATAGAAGGTATCTTGGGTGTACAGATTCATTGGTGCGCCTTCTCCTTCCACAACCCACCAGTTGCCACCTTCTGCTCTCACGTTCCAAACGTTGATTTCGACGCCAAGATCATTGTAGGTTTGCTCAACCTGCATGTATTTTATATTTACAACATCATTACTTTGCAGGTAGGACGTAATCTGCCTTTCCGCTTCAATTCTATATTCCGGTGTCATTTTCAGGTCTTGCCTGCATGGCTTGGTTTAAACATAACGCCAGCGATAAACGGCGGCTTTTACGCAGCGAAGCGGAGAAAAAGCCGTCCGGTGGAGGCCCAGCGGGCCGCAACGAATTTGATTGCCTTGTTACACATTGACTGAATACTTGAGGTCACGCGCCTCATCTCCAGTCATGCCGCGAAAGCCCCAACAGTGTGGCGGTTGCTCCTTGATCGTGACTTCAACATCTACGGGTGATATGCCAACCACGGACTCAATCTTGTTGAAGAGCTCCTTGATCAGGGCCTTTTGGGTCTCGGGATTTCGACCCTGCATCATATTGATCTCGATGGCCGTGTAGGCGGGTGTCCTGCCACCAGGATAATAAAAATCCTCGGCTTCCATAGGGATAAAACGATGAGCCCGTTTGTCTTCCGGCATCCCAAGTACGGATTGCATACATCCGTGAATGACCTCAGAGAGCTGAGCCTTGATCGGGTTAAGGTGTTCTTTGATTCCATAGATGACTATCACGATGCCTCCTGCAATGTGTAACGTTTGGTTAAGGGGCGGGCTTTAGCCCGTCCCAGTGAGCGAAGCGAACGCCCTTGAACCACTAGTTAGCGCTCACTAGAAGACCATCACATGGTCAACAAGATACTTGCCATCTTGATGGACGAGAACCATCTCCGCCACGAAGTCTCCAGGCTGCTTAGTGAAGCGTTGCTTCCAGACGATAGCGACAGAGTCTGGGCGCCGGAACGCAGCGACAAACTCGCGCTCCGCAAAGAAGCCCTTTGTGCTCTGGTAGTCCTGGCAAATCCACTCCAGGCGTTCCTTGGGGAGAACGCCCTTCAGGCGATCAGTGAAATCCCGGATATGCCTCTCATAGTCAATTGCTGATGAGGCATCCATCAGGTTGTCCATGATGGGGTTGGCGATGGACAGAATGTCCTGATCTGATTTTCCTGCAAGTTCCATTGTTCTCTCCATGAGCGCTAACGATTGCGGCAGGGCGCGACGTCAGGAGCGTCCCTTGCCTGCACTGGTTATAAGTCATTTCACGACTCGTAAATATGGTGGAAGCCTCTTGCCCCCGGCTCTTTGAGTGTCCTCTCCCAAGAACGCTTTCCGAGCCTCATCCACTACCCACTCAAGTTCTTTCAGGTAGTATTCGCAGAGCTCCTCGATAGGCTTCCTTTTCAAATCATCGTCATCTGGCACCGGCAACTCACTGAAGTGCTGCTGAACCTTGGCCATACTCTCGGGGAGTTCAACGTAGTACTTCTCTTTAGTTCCGTCTGGTAGCTCGATTTCCCACCCGCTGCCACCAGTTTGATCTCCAATAAAAAAGCCACTGGCCCCCGGTGGCGGAGTTCCCAGCTTTTTCATATCCGAAGACGAGAAGTTGAGTGAAGCAGACGTACTGACCGGGAGCTTTCCCTGCTTGATTATCTCGTTTCTCAATGTTACGAAATACTTCATCAGAACATCAGCCTGCATTTTCTCGCGTATCGGTTGGTACCACGCATCAAACCGATCAGACCCTACTGGACTTTTGAGGTTCTGAATTACAAAGGTCACCGACCGGCCAAACACGACCAAGTTCCGGATACCAGAATACCTCCGGTAACGGTTTCCGGACGTGAGATCTTCGTAGCCAAATCGGGCAGTTTGGAGGGTTTCTTCCGCTTTCTGGATTATTGCCCTGATCTCATTGCTCACTCAGAACCTCGATGACTTATAACGATTAAGCTAACGGGCGGACAAAAGCGTAGCTTTTGGACGTCCAGCGAACGAAGTGAGCGGAAGTTGAGCGCATTGTTATGCGTGCACTACTGTGCTCTGCAATCGTTTCCTTGCCAGCGCCAACTTGAAATTACCCCGCCGCTTACCTCAAAGGTTGTTTGGCATCCCATATTAATATTTTGCGCAGGTGTTCCACCATAACTTGTTGTTGTGGCGCTATTGGTGTACGGGTTGTAATTTGTTGTATAGGTTGGGCTTGTGCCTGGAATATAAACTTGGCGAGAACTGGAGTAGGTTAGGTACTTGGTTCCACTTCCAGTGTCGTATACCTGCTGGGGCGGCCCCCAGCTACGTATAAGATCACCTTCAGGAGAGCCAACCCAAGAAGCCAAAATGGCTTCATATTTTGCAGTGGTTGCACATCCTGAAATTAATATTGCGCAGAGCATGATGAGCGGATTTATTGTTCTCATGGTCTCTCTCTTTTTTGGGTGCATAACGATTAAGCTAAGGGGCGGGCTTTAGCCCGTCCCAGCGAACGAAGTGAGCGATTTAAGCGACTTGTTAGGCGCATGCACGGACGACCTGTAGTTGTATTGATGAGACACCCGAAATGGCCGAGTCGCTTGACCAAGCATCTAGTTCTTCATCGATATTACCTGTTATTACCCATGCTCTGCCTACATTTTGGGCTATAGATAGTGCTTCAAATATTACTTCTGGCCAATTATGGGCAGATATAGGTATAACCCCAGCAATCAAAAAACCGCCCTTGTGATAGGGAGCGATAGTAAGTGTGCTTGGTTCTGACCCAATAGTAGAAAAATAGCGCTTAGCCACTTTTGCCGCAGCTGCTTTTGACGAACAGTCAGTAAATATTTTATATGCTGCGTTCATTTTTCTTGTGTGCCTAACGTTTGGTTAAGGGGCGGGCTTTAGCCCGTCCCAGTGAGCGGAGCGAGCGGTTTGAACCTATTGTTAGGGTTGTCCAACAGTGCCTCCCCAGGTTGCATATAGCGTTTTATTGGATAGTACCCAATTCTTAAAGTGCTCAATTGCCTCGGGTTGCGAAGCGAAAGACACCAGGTCGAATTTTCCACCACGCTCAAAGTAGAAGCACTCGATCTCATCGCCATAGTTGAGAATGCAAAAGCAACAGTCTTGGGGTGTTTCGTTGATGCGGATTTGCCCCATGCGGATTCCGGCAGATTTAAGCTCGGTGGCTAGGTTTGCGAATTGCGACATGGGAACCCTAACGTTTTGTTAAGGGGCGGGCTTTAGCCCGTCCCAGCGAGCGAAGTGAGCGATTTGAACCAATTGTTATGCTTTTAATTGTGAAATGTTGAAAAGTATCCCTGCCGCCACTAAGCAGGAGACAATCACTGCGAAAGCCATGGTTTTTATGTGTATCTCTCTTGACGGTATTTCTGTATCTGAACATCGGTCAATGGATTTCACTAGCTTTAGAGTGCCGGTATTGTCATCAAAAACGACCATGAATAAATGATTGATTAGAATGACGTATAAAATAATTGTCAGTGAAAGATATGCTGCGTGCTCCCAGTCATTATTTATCAGTAGTTCTACTGAGAATATGAAGCCTGCTGATCCTAGAGCTGTGTCGGAGAATAATTTCGAGATCCAGTGCGCGTATGAAAATATTCTATTTTGGCTGCTTAAGAAAAGAAGAAGGATTATAAGTAGCGCGGCGAAGGCAGCTGAAATAACAGCTCCAAATATTAGATTTATAATTGTCGCGTTATTTTCAAGAAAAGCTCTCTCCACGCCGTTTATTGGGAGTTGATATATTGCAGAGGATCCAATTGCCCAGATAAAGAATGGACTAGGGTCAATTCTTGGGAAATTATCCTGCAGAAATTTTTTCACTGTCTGTCCTTGGCATAACTATAATTAGACACCAACTGGTGCATAAGACGCCGAACGGGCTTGGTGTATAACGTTTCTTGCCATTGAGGATGTCCTTGTCTAGGCTGGGCGGTTTCGAGGGGTGAAAACTGTATAAAGGAGTTATACATCATGGAAGGGAAGCCGCGTTTACTGGATCAGGTGCGTGAGCAGATCAGGCTTAAACACTACTCGATCAGAACTGAGCGTGTCTATTGCGAGTGGGTTAAGCGTTACATCCGTTTTCACGAATACCGGCACCCGGTTGATATGGGTGCGCCAGAGGTAGAAGCCTTTCTTTCCGACCTTGCTATTCGCCGGGACGTCTCGGCTTCGACGCAGAACCAGGCGCTCGCTGCATTGCTGTTTCTTTACAAACAAGTCCTTAAACAAGACCTGCCGTGGTTGGGCGAAGTCGTGCGTGCCAAGAAGCCGGCCCGGTTACCTGTGGTGCTCTCCATGGAGGAGGTGCATCAGATACTCGGGTTGCTGGATGGGCCGGTTGGGCTCGTTGCGCGGCTTCTGTACGGCGGTGGCATGCGTTTGATGGAGGGCATTCGGCTCCGCGTGAAGGACGTCGATTTTTCTCGTAACGAGATCGTCATCCGAGACGGTAAAGGACAGAAGGACCGCGTTACTATACTGCCCGCAAGTTTGGTCGGGCCGCTCAAACAGCACATTTCCCGTACTCGGGCCATCCATGATCAGGAGTTATCCGAGGGCAGAGGAGATGTCTATCTGCCCGATGCTCTGGCTCGCAAATACCCTAGAGCGCCTTGGGATTGGGCTTGGCAGTATGTGTTTCCGGCGTCCAGCCTTTCGGTAGATCCGCGCAGTGGCGCGGTGCGCCGGCACCACCTTGACGAGAAGCGGGTCCAGCGCGCATTCAAGCGTGCCGTTAAAGCTTCTGGTATCTCCAAACCGGCAACACCGCACACCTTGAGGCATAGCTTTGCCACTCATTTGTTGGAAAGCGGGCAGGACATTCGCACCGTGCAGGAGCTGCTGGGGCATGCTGATGTAAAGACAACGATGATTTACACCCATGTGCTCAATCGTGGCGGCTTGGCTGTCTTGAGCCCGCTGGATCGAATGTAATCTCGCGAACGAAGGGATATACCTTCATAAGGCGGATGGGCCCGATTCGCATCCTTTTACGATCATCTAACCCGTTTCGCCATGGTTGTGACGGAAGCGCTCTTTCGAGTGGGATAAAGAGTCCGGAGAAGAGCCGTAGGACCGAATTTATTCGGCCAAATACAACGCCGAATAAATTCGGCCCCAAAGTTGAATAGTCAATCAAAGCGCCAGTAATGGGCCTTCACCGAGTGGATGAAGCCAACAACCCTATTGATTGTCGGCTTCTTGATTGACCGACATCGGTCACTGGGTTCGGGTCACCCGCCACACGGTGTTGGCCAGATCGTCGGCAACGATTAGCGCGCCGCTTGGATCGACAGTCACACCGACGGGTCGACCGCGGGTCTTACCATCTTCTGTGCGGAAGCCTGTCACGAAGTCGACTGGCGGTCCCGAGGGGCGTCCGTCGCTGAAGGGGACAAAGAGGACCTTGTAGCCAACCGGATTCTTGCGGTTCCAGCTGCCGTGCTCGCCGATGAACACGCCGTCGGCGAACTGCTCGCCCATGGACGGTTCGGAGAAGTCCAGACCGAGCGCCGCAACGTGGGAGCCCAGGGCGTAGTCCGGCGTGATCGTGGTGGCGACCTTTTCCGGGTCCTGCGGTCGCACGCGATCATCTACGTTCTGGCCCCAGTAGCTGTAAGGCCAGCCGTAGAAGCCGCCTTCTTGCACTGAGGTCAGGTAGTCCGGCACCAGATCCTCGCCCAGTTCGTCCCGCTCGTTCACCACTGCCCAGAGTTGCCCGGAGCCGGGCTGGATCGCCAATGCGGTGGGATTGCGCAGGCCGGTTGCGTAGGGTTTGTAGGCGCCTGTCTCGGCGTTGATCTGCCAGACCAGGGCGCGGTCGACTTCGGCTTCCATCCCACGCTCGGTGATATTGCTGTTGGAGCCGATGCCTACATATAGGAAACGGCCGTCTGGGCTGATGGTCAGCGCCTTGGTCCAGTGGTGGTTGATCTCGGAGGGGAGGTCGACGACCTTCGTCGGCGGGCCGCTGGCCTCGGTCTGGCCCTCCTGATAATCGAAGCGCACCAGCGCATCCTGGTTGGCCACGTACAGAGTGCCGTCGTGGAACGCCAGCCCGTACGGTGCGTTGAGATCTTCGGCGAATACGGTCTGGACCTCGTAGGTGCCGTCACCATCGGCATCGCGTAGCAGTGTCAGGCGATTGCCACTCTCGACCGAGGTGTTGCCCTTAGCCTTGATATAGCCGGCAATCACGTCCTTGGGCTTGAGCTTCGGCGCATTGCCGCCTCGGCCTTCGGCTACGAGGATGTCGCCATTGGGCAGCACGAGGGTCTGGCGCGGGATCTTTAGATCGGTGGCAATTGCCTGGACGTTGAAACCCTGCGGCACCGTCGGCAGTTGATCGCCCCACGGCGTGGGCTCGGCGATCTTCATGCTGGGCAAGATTCCCCGTTCGGGTTCGGGCAGATTCGGGGTGGCGCCGTACTCCTGATCAGTGTCCTCACCCCCGATGCCACAACCGGCGAGCAGTACGGCCAGCGACAACGCGGTCAGTGCGTTCGGATGTTTCATCGTGCACCTCCGGCGCGCAGGTTGGTTAGGCCGATCCCGGTCGCAATGCAGGCCAACACGGTGACGATCACAGAGAGAACCAGGCCAATGGGCATGGCGGCCCAGGCGTCCTTGGCATGCTCCAAGGCATTGATGAAGCCCAGCACCCAGGTCACCAGCAGTAACAGGAAGTACACCAGTGGCCGACCTTTCTTGTGATGGGCTCGTATCAGATTGACCAGTGCGAACAGAAGCGCCAGCCCGCAGAAAACCAGCCCGCCGGCGATCAACCAAGAGGCGAAGTTGCTCCACTGGATCTGATAGCTGCGAAAGTAGGCGATGTCACTCAGCAGGGCGCCGAGAAAGAGGGGGACGGTTCCGGCAAGCAAGGTCGCGTGTAACGGGTTTGGCCTGCTTCGGTAGGTGCGCTGGGTGGTAGCGGTCACGGCGGACTCCTCTTCGCTGGGCGACCCTGGCCTGACTCGGTGCGGATGCGTTGGCCCGCCGGGCTCGCTCTGACTGTGTATAAAAGGGGAACGTAGCGCTAGCGGTTAGTTCACTCCGATCCATTGGGCCGAAGGCCAACTCGTATCCGATCTCGCGCCCGCGGTCGAAGCCAGCAGACAACACCGGTTCGCGCCGCCAATGGCTTCCGTATCGTCGTCGGGCGCCATGGCGGTTGCTTCTTGGATCCTGCTTGCGCGCTGTTACTTATTGGGCGGAATTGCGCACTGCGGAGCGACAGGTGATTTCGGCGTAGGGTTCGCCTAATGAGTATTCGCCCGGAACGCGCTCCACGGCCTGACTGTTGGGCGCAACGGTGAAAACCGGTGGCGCCGAGGTGTCCGCGCGCGCGTCGTCCGGTACGTGGAACTCGCAGGTCACTTGCTCGCCGGTATGGTTGAACACTTTCACGGCGCGTACGCCCAGTAGTTCGCCTTCGACGCCCTCCGCTCGTGTGGGTACGCCCATGGGGCTGACGTCGATCTTCAGGCCGTTCAGGTTAGCGATGATCTCCGGCTTCGGCGTCTGGGCCAATGCGATGGGTGCACAAAGTGCGAGGCCACAGGCGGCGAGCAATTGCTTGGTCATAGAAACCTCCTCTGAGTCGATGCCTGCTTAGAAGGGCTCGAAGGCCGAGGGTTCGGTTCTGATTCCGTGTCTTTTGCTGGGCTAAGGTGCGTATAGCGCCTGCCGGCGTATGGTTCGAGCCGAACCAGAGCCTTGATCGACAGAGCGGGCGGTTTCGATTGAACCCTTTTAACCGAGTCGGTTCCGACCTTGCGTCTTTGCCGCGCGCTGTATGGCTGCGGGGTATCGTCATCCGGTTATCGATCGCGAGCCCGCTCTAGCTGGTGCGCTCCGGCTCAGCGGCTAGAGTTAACCGTATCCTTCCGTCTCCTTACGATAAGGCGCCTACATGACCGCTATCATCGACTTTCTCAACTCAATCTTCTGGGGTTACATCCTTATCTACGGTCTGCTCGCGGTCGGGGTGTTCTTCACCATCCGCCTGGGATTCCTGCAGTTCGTGCATTTCGGTGAGATGGTGCGCGCCATCAGAGGGGCGCGGCAGAGCGACTCCTCGGGCATATCGCCATTTCAGGCGCTGTGTACCAGCCTCGCTTCGCGGGTCGGTACTGGGAACCTGGCGGGGGTGGCGGTGGCGCTCTATCTCGGTGGTGCCGGGGCGATCTTCTGGATGTGGATGGTGGCGCTGGTCGGCATGGCGACGGGCTATGCCGAGAGTTCGCTTGCCCAGCTTTACAAAGTACGCGATGGCCACGGCCAATATCGAGGCGGGCCGGCGTTCTACATCGCCAAGGGCTTGAACGCACCCTGGGCCGGCGGCGTGTTCTCCGTTGCGCTGATCATCTCGTTCGGACTGGTGTTCAATGCCGTCCAGGCCAACTCGATTGCCGATGCGATGGAGGGGGCGTTCGGCTTTCCCAAGCTGGCCGTAGGGGCCGCCGTCGCCATCCTCGCCGGGTTGGTGATCTTCGGCGGGCTGCGTTCCATTGCGCGCTTCGCCGAGCTTGTGGTGCCGTTAATGGCGGGGCTCTATGTGCTCATGGCGCTGATCGTGGTGGTGATCAATATCAGCGAAGTACCCGGCGTGCTGATGACTATCGTCCGTAGCGCTTTTGGCCTGGAAGAGGCAGCGGGCGGCGCCGCCGGTTCGGTCACCGCCGCAATGCTCAACGGTATCAAGCGCGGGTTGTTTTCCAACGAGGCGGGCATGGGCTCGGCACCCAACGTGGCGGCGACTGCGACGCCAGCTCCGCATCATCCGTCGTCGCAGGGGCTAGTTCAGGCTATGGGTGTGTTCATCGACACCATAGTCATCTGCACTGCGACAGCCGTGATGATTCTGCTGTCGGGTGTGCTGGAGCCGGGTTCGGGCGTGACCGGGACGCAGCTGACGCAGCAGGCGATGGAAAGCCATATTGGGGTGGCGGGGAGCTATTTCGTTGCCATCGCCATTCTGTTTTTCGCCTTTACCTCGATCGTCGCCAACTATTCCTACGCCGAGAATGCGCTGATCTTCCTCGGCGCAGGCAACAAGCTCGGCCTGACACTGCTACGCCTGGCGGCCTTGGCGATGGTGGTTTGGGGCGCCTATGAGGCCGTGGCCACGGTGTTCAACGCCGCGGACGCATCCATGGGTCTCATGGCGACGATCAATCTGATCGCGATCATGCTGCTCTCCGGCACGGTGGTGAAACTGACCAAGGACTACATGGCGCAGATCAAGGAAGGTGTAGTGCCGACGTTCAGGGTCAAGGATTACCCTGAGCTGAAGGCGAAGATCCACAACGACATCTGGCGATAGCGGGGGCGCCCCGGTATTGGTGCCGGGGTACCGCCATTCAGTTTGTAACTACCCCTTCCGCCTCTTCGGCTGGGCAGCGCCCCGGTGAGCACGGGGCGGAATCCTGACCATGACCTCTCTGCCCAGCTGATGACCGCGCACTGCGTCCTCTATAGAGGGTGTCTCGATGCACTTTGATCGAACGTTTGTACGATGAGATGTCTGTCGTAGTTGTCTGACTAACGGTCAAGTCGCATTTCTTCCTTTCCAAGAACTCTCCTGTTTGTCTTATAAAACAAGCATTTATATGCTGGTTTTCTGTTATGCCGGCTGCGGCGAGCTAAGAAAGTCGTCATACCTCTGTGTTGACAAACCATTTCTGGCGGAAAATACTCGCCATTAGTACGACGACATACAGAGCGTGCAAATCAGAAGAACAATGCCCAGGACAGTCTCGCTGCTATGAAAATCACCCGTGTCAGTGTCGAAGTGTTTTCCTATCCCACGCGCCGCGCCGTAGACAGCGCCGGTCACTCCCACCCAGGTGAAGAAGTCCAGGCGCGCATGGCGCTGCTGCGGATCGCTACCGAAGATGGCTGTGAAGGCTATGCCTTCGGTGCGCCGGAATTGCTTCGTGCACATATCATCGAAAGCTACGTGCGCAAGGTACTTGTCGGACAGAACGTCCTGGACCGCGAGCGCATCTGGCAGGACCTAGCACATTGGCAGCGCGGGAGCGGCGGACAATTGACCGATCGCAGTCTGGCGCTGGTCGAGCAGGCGCTCTGGGATTGGGCTGGGCGCAGATTCGAGGTGCCGGTCTACAAACTGTTGGGCGGCTATCGCGACAAGGTGCGGGCGTACGGTTCGACCATGTGTGGGGACGACACGCCGGGTGGTTTGTCCACTCCGGACGAATACGGTCAGTTCGCTGAAAAGCTGGTCCGCCGTGGATACAAGGGCATCAAATTGCACACCTGGATGCCGCCTATTTCCTTCGCGCCCGACCCCAGAATGGACGTCAGGGCTTGCGCTGCGGTGCGTGAAGCCGTTGGGCCGGATATTGCGCTGATGCTCGATGGCTACCACTGGTACAACCGGACCGATGCGCTCTATATCGGCCAGGAAATCCAGAAGCTCGGCTTTGCGTGGTTCGAGGAGCCGATGATAGAAGAGTCGGCCGAGTCCTACGCCTGGCTCGCGGCGAACCTCAGCATTCCGGTGCTTGGTCCTGAAAGTCTGGGCGGCAAATACCACAGCCGTGCCGGTTGGGTCAGTGGAAAGTCCTGCGACATCCTGCGAGCGGGTGTGGCGGGAGTTGGCGGTATCGGGCCGGTCATGAAGGTGGCGCACTTGGCGGAGTCCTTCGGTCTCGATTGCGAAATCCACGGAAACGGCGCGCCCAATCTTGCCGTCGTGGGTGCGATCAAGAACTGCGGGTGGTACGAACGCGGTTTGCTGCATCCCTTCCTGGAGTACGACGACGTACCGGCCTATCTCAACAGCATCGTCGACCCGATGGACGATGAAGGGTTCGTGCACTTGCCGCAGAGGCCTGGACTGGGTGAAGACATCAACTTCGCTTACATCGAGGCCAATACGCTGAGTCGCCACTGAAATCCCGAGAGACCAGCTTCAAGTCTGAATAAATACAAAAAGGCTGACCCATGAAGCGTTCCAGTAATCCCCCGCTGTTGCCAGGTCAGACGGCCTGGCCAGCACTACCAAGTTGCACGCCCGTTACCACGGGATGCATATGGCGCTCCGATGATTCTTGCGGGCGATCCCCGCCTGAATCGTCTGGCTGAACGGCTTGGTTCCGTTGTAACGCCCTCAATAAACCTTTGCTGTATTTGAAATTCGCTCTGCGCGGTGATGGTTTTCTTTCGCCTGGAAAAGCGTAACTGAAAAAATAAGGTGAGTTGGTTAAGGGCGCCGAGAATTGGGATATCCATTCTCGCGAACTTTTAATCTCAACTAATAAGAATAAAATCATGAAAAATAAAATCTGTGTCATGACCATGGCGGCGACTGCCGTGCTTTCATCGTTTGGCAGTGTCGCATTCGCTGACGGTTATATTAATTACCGGCACCAGTATCTGGACGATAGTCGTCTGCATTCAGATCGCCTTCTGATCGGCAAGCGCCTTGAAAACGGCCTCGGTTTTCATGGCGAACTCAAATATAAAACTGCCGGTTCGCGCAAGGATGTGGCGTTCGATAACACGGTCGGCAGTGGCCATGAGCTGGTCATTGACTACCGCCACGCACTCTCGCCGAAATGGACGCTGACGCCTTTCTTACGGCTGGACAGTGTCGAAGAATCCATGACATATAGCGGCGGCCTGCGTGTCGATCACCGTCTGAACGAGCAGTTCAATCTCGCCGGTCGCTATCGCTACGAGGCGCGCAAGCTGGACCGCGACAAAGTCGACGAAACGATACCGGACAGGGCCCGACAGGATCAGCACATCAATCGGTTCGATGGCTGGCTCACCTACATGCCGGGCGGCAACTGGACGTACGAATATAACTTCGTCTACATGAAAACCGACTATGTCCGCTTCGATAACGAGAAATACGATTACGAAAACAATTTCGCCTTCAAATACCGTTGGGACAAGAACTGGCAACCGTTCTTTGAAATCGGTGACGTCAAGGTCAATTCGACTGACGATGAAAGACAACTGCGCTTGCGCGTGGGTGTGCATTACAAGTTCGACTAGCCATCAACAGACATGCGCAGCGCCGAGTTGCCGAGCCGGTCGACCTGTTGATATGGCCCGGTACAACGTCGATGCCTCCCAATACGAGAGAGCGTAATGAACATAGATATTCTGGTAGTGGCCGGCTACTTCTTACTGATGATCTTGATCAGTATTGCCTTCCGCAAAATGGCGAATCAGTCGACCAGTGATTACTTTCGCGGCGGTGGCCGTATGTTGTGGTGGATGGTCGGTGCCACGGCCTTTATGACGCAGTTTTCCGCCTGGACTTTCACCGGCGCCGCAGGCAAAGCGTTCAACGATGGATTCGCCGTTACCTTTGTATTTCTCGGCAATATCTTCGCTTACATCTTTTCCTACTGGTGGTTCAGCCATCGCTTCCGGCAAATGCGTGTCGACACGCCCACCGAAGGCATTCGACGCCGTTTTGGCAGTGGCAATGAGCAATTCTTCACTTGGGCCATCATTCCGCTGAGCGTGCTCAACGGCGGTGTCTGGCTCAATGGTTTAGCAATTTTCGTCGGCGCCGTGTTCGGCTACGACATGACCACTACCATTTGGATTACCGGTATCTCGGTGCTACTGGTCTCGCTGCTCAGCGGAGCTTGGGGCGTGGTTGCCAGTGACTTCGTCCAGACGTTGGTGGTGGCGGTGATCTCGGTGGCTTGCGCCATCGTGGCGCTGGTTGCCGTTGGCGGGCCGGGTGAAATCGTCAGCAAGTTCCCGTCCGACTTCTTCATGGGGCCGGACATGAACTACGGGCTGTTACTGGTGGGCTCGTTCATCTTCTTTCTGGTCAAGCAGCTGCAAAGCATCAACAACATGCAGGACTCCTATCGCTTCCTGAACGCGAAGGACTCGGCCAATGCGCGCAAAGCCGCATTGTTCGCCCTGGTGTTGATGGTGTGCGGCACGCTGATCTGGTTCATTCCGCCCTGGGCAACCGCCGTGCTTTATCCGGATGCCCTTAGTGCGCACGCCGAACTCGGCAACAAGGCCAGTGATGCGGTGTATCTGGTCTTTGCCGAGCGCCTGATGCCGATCGGCACCATCGGTTTGCTGGTGGCGGGTTTGTTCGCGGCGACGATGTCGTCGATGGATTCGGCGCTGTGCCGTAACGCGGGGATATTCGTCCGCAGCTTCTGGGTGCCGGTCGTGGCCCGCAACAAGCCGCTGAGCGAGGGTAAGCTGCTGCGCATCAGCCAGGTCGCGACTATCGTAAACGGCGTGTTGGTGATTCTGATCGCTCAGATGTTCGCCCAGCTCAAGGGGCTCAGCCTGTTCGAGCTGATGATGCGTGTCGCGACGCTGTTGCAATCGCCGATCCTGGTGCCGCTGTTCTTTGGCATGTTCATCCGCCGCACGCCCAAGTGGGCGGCGTGGGCCACGGTTTGCTTTGGCATGCTGGTGTCCTGGCTGGTGATGACTGTATTCACCGCGCAATGGTTTGCCGGCGTATTCGGGATCAGCCTGACCGGTCGCGAATTGTCCGAGCTGACCACCACCATCACCGTCGCGGCGCACCTGATATTCACCGGCGGTTTCTTCTGCGCCACCAGCCTGTTCTACAAGCCGGAAACTGCCGCCGACGAAGAGGGCGAGCGTACCGCGCACTTCTTCCGCGATGTCGAAACGCCGGTGATCGCTGATAACGATCAAGACATCTACGACCGGCTGCAGCGCAGCAAGCTGGGGCAGATCAGCCTGATGATGGGTGCCGGCCTGATGCTGATGGTGCTGTTACCGAACCCATTGTGGGGACGGCTGATGTTCGCCGGTTGTGCCTTGTCCATCCTGCTGGTCGGCTACCTGCTCAAGCGTAGCGCCGAAGTAGATCCGGTCGAACGGTTAGTGCCTACGCCGCTGGCTGAGCGGCCTTCCTAAGTTTTGCGTTGACCAACATCGGCCTCGTTTGCCGGTGTTGGTTTTTTTATTCGATGTGACGTGGCGAAGAGCTGGCGATGACCTCACTGGACCAGGCGGTACTGGCGGTATACGTGCTGTTCATCATCGGCGCGGCCCAGTGGTTTCGTCGTATGGCCAGCGACAGCAGCCAGTTCATCAACGGCGGAGGCTCCATGCCGTGGTGGATGGCCGGCGCCACGGCATTCATGACCCAGTTCAGCGCCTGGACCTTTACCGGAGCCGCCGGCAAGGCTTACACCGACGGCTTCGCGGTGTTGATGCTGTTCTGGGGCAATGCCCTTGGTTTCTTCATCGCGAGTCGATTCTTCGCTGCGCGTTATCGCAAGCTGCGGGTCGAAACCTCGATGCAGGTCATTGCGCAGCGCTTCGGCAGGCCGACGGAGCGCCTGTTCACCTGGCTGCAGTTGCCACTCTCTACCTTGACCGCGGCGATCTGGCTCAACGGTCTGGCTTACATCATTTCCGCCATGACCGGTTTCGGCATGGTGCCGGTCCTGCTGGGTACGGGCGTGGTGATCACCTTCATCGCGGCCAGCGGCGGGGCCTGGACGGTCAGTGCCACGAACGTGATCCAGTTGGTGCTGATACTGGCCATCACGCTGGTCACCGGCAGCTATGCGCTCTACGCCAGTGGGGGCCCGGTCGAAATGATCAGCGACTTTCCGGTGAATTTCTGGCTCGGCCGGGACATGAGCATGGTCGGCATCCTTGGGTTCTGGATGGCGGTGATTCTCATGCAGCAAACCGTCTCGACCAACAACGCCATCACCTGTTATCGCTTCCTCGTCACGCGTAATGAACGCGAGGCGCAGAGAGCGGCGCTGCTGGCCGGGGTGCTGTTCGTCATCGGCCCGGTATTGTGGTTCATCCCGCCTTGGGTCGCCGCGGCCTGGCATGTGGATCTGGCCGTCCAGTATCCCCAGCTTGGCGAACAGACCACCAACGCGGCTTATCTTTACTTCGTGGAGCGGGCGATGCCGGCGGGAACCCTCGGGTTGACGCTTGCCGCGATGCTGGCCGCGACGATCGCGCCGATGAGTGCCGCTCTCAACCGCAACGCCGGCATCTTCATACGAAACGTGTATCAGCGCCCCGGTCACACCGAGCCGCAGCTGATGAAGGTCGGACGCCTGTTCACGCTGCTAAACGGTTTCCTGGCGACGCTGGTGGCATGGTGGATGGCGCAGCAGACCGAGTTCGATTTTTTCGACCTCGTCCTGATGATCAGCTCGATGTTGCTGCTGCCGATGTCCATCCCCGCGATGCTTGCCGTGCTGGTGCGCCGCACGCCGGACTGGGCCGGCTGGAGCACGGTGGCGGTCGGTGGCCTGGTATCGGCGAGTATGTATCTGGGGTTCAACCCGGTGGTGCTGCCGGAATGGCTGGGTGGCGGGGCGTTTAGTCCGCGCGAGGCGGGCGATCTCAAGTTCGCTGCGACCGTGCTGGCGCATCTGACCCTCACCAGCGGCTACTTCTTTTGCACCCGCCTGTTCTATCGGCCCCGACGCAATTCCAGGCGAATGCGGCAGTTGCGGGCGATGTTCAGCAACATGTGCCTATCACTGCAGCCAGCCGAGATGGCCCGCGCCGACCCTTTGCAGGCCCGGCAACTCGGCGCGTTGTTGTTCGGGTTGTGCATTTTGCTGCTGCCCTTGTTATGGCTGGCGGAAGATCCGCAAGGGCTTTGGTTGCATGCCGCGATTGTCCTGACGGTGGGCGCGGCTGGGCTGGCGCTGCGCCGATTGGCCAGAAACGATGAAGGCGCGCGGCCAGATTGACAGTCGGTGCGCTTACTCGACGTGGTAGGGCGACAGCTTCGCCATGTGCGCCCGACGCAACCGCTCGCGGCTGTTGTTCAGATGCAGATACATGGCAGCTCGGGCCGATTCGGGGCTTTGCATGGCTATGGCGCCGAAGATGCTGTCATGCTCGTGGTGGACCTGCTCGAGATAGGCCAGGCGGTCTGCGTTCGAGACATAGGCGGAGTTCATCTGCGTGCGCGGGATCAGTTTGGTACCCAGGTGCTTCATGATGTCGAACATGTAGCGGTTGCCGGACGCTCTGGCGATGCGCAGGTGGAACTGGAAGTCCGCATGAATGGCGATGCCTGGTTTCCTGGAGTCCGGCTCCTTCATTGCCTGCAGCGCTTGCTGGATGTCTGCCAGTTCGCCATCGGTGCGATTGCGTGCGGCCATCGCGGCTGTGTCGACTTCGAGACTGATGCGTAGCTCGAGTAGATGCAGCACTTCTTCCAGCGTGGTGATGCTCTCCGGGCCGAGGCGCAGTTCTTGCGGTGGCGGCATGTCAATGATGAAGGTGCCTACGCTGCGGCGCGTTTCCACAAGGCCCGCTGCCTGCAGCCGCAGGATGGCCTCACGAACAACGCTGCGGCTGAAGCCTTCATTGCTGGCGATTTCGACTTCCGGCGGGAGTTTTTCGCCGCGTTTCAGTACCCCGTCGCGGATGTACTGAGACAACCTCGCCACCAGGATTTCGGCGCGGCGCTTCGGCTGTTGTGGATGCCCTTCGATCATGTACGGCTCATTTTTCTTTAGGTCGACCTGAACCATCAGCCGGCAGGATACACATTTCAGCATCCATGCCGCTTGTTAGCGCTGAAGCCGTCACGCAAACGTTTTGCAGTGGGTGGCCGATCAGATCGGCTTCACCCCGATTCCCCGTGCCATCAGCGCCGCCAGCAGCGGGATGAGTAACAGGGCAAGCAATTCGATGCGGATGATCAGCTTGACCCAACGCGCTTTGGTTGGGCTGATCAATGGGATCTGTCCGGCCTTCAGCGCGGGGCGCCACTTGAGAAAGGTCACGGTGGGGTAGATCGACAACAGCGCGACCACCACGAACAGCCCGATCTTGGCGTGAAAGAAGCTATTGTTGAGGTAGTAATCCAGACCCTTGCCGTAATGCATGGCACGCGCGGCGCCGGTGATCAGTACCACGCCGGCGACGATACCGAACGCCAAGTCGACGCGGAACAGGCTGCGCGCGCGCTTGAAGTTCAGCGGCAGGCGAAAGAGCTGGTGTTCGAGCACCAGCAGGGCAAACAGCAGGAAGATCGCCACGAAGTGCAGATAAGCGGCGACGGCGTAGGCCATTTTTCAGCGTCCTTTGGTTGTGTTTGCTGTAAGGGTTTCGGTCACGGTGGGCGCTGCGTGGACCGAGGCGAACCATTGTTGCTGGCGTTGCAGACGTCGGGCGATGCTGCCCAGGCAAATGCCGCGCACCAGCATGAAGGTGAGGAAGGCCAACCACAATCCATGATTGCCCATCTCGCGCAATAGCAAGCCCAATGGTAACGAAATCGCCACGGCGAACAGCATCGCGTTGCGCATTTCCCGCGCGCGGGTCGCGCCGATGAACAGGCCATCCAGCAGATAGCTCCAGACGGCTACCAGCGGCAGCGCGGCTAGATAAGGTAAGTAGGCGAGCGCCGTTTCGCGGACGGCCGGAATGTCGGTCTGAAAGCCGATGAACAGCTCGCCACCGAGCAGGAAGAACAGTCCAAAAGCGAGGCTGGCGAGCAGCGACCAGCCTCCGGCCACGGTCAGGATACGGCGCAACTCGGTACGGTCCTGAGCGCCAATGGCATGGCCGCTGAGCGCTTCGACCGCATGGGCCAGGCCATCGAGCGCATGGGCGGTGAGCATCAGGCCGTTGAGCAACAGCGCATTGGCCGCCACGGTGGCGTCGCCCAGCCGCGTCCCTTGCACGGTGACCAGAAAGAATACGAGCTGAAGCGCCAATGAGCGCACAAAGATGTCGCGGTTGACCGACATCAGTGGCCGCCAGCTGGCCCAGCGGCGCAGGATGCGGCCGTCCAGCTGTCCCGGATAGCGCAGCAAGGCGCCGCGCGTCAGCGCCAGGCCGACCAGCACACCGCACCATTCGGCGATCACCGAGGCGCGTGCCGCGCCGGCCACGCCCCAGTCAAGGCCGAGGACGAACCAGAGGTCCAGCGCGACGTTGACGAGGTTGGTGGTCAGCAGGATCGCCAAGGGCGCACGGGCATTCTGCGTGCCGAGGAACCAGCCGATCAGCGCCAGGCTCGCCAGTGCGGCGGGCAAGCCGAACAGGCGGGTGTAGAAATAATGCTGGGTGAGCGCGTCGAGCTCGGCCGAGGGTTGCATCAGCTGCAAGGCGAAGCCTTTGAGCGGCAAGGCAACCATGCTCAATAGCAGCGCGAAGCCCAGCGCCAGCAACAAGCCCTGCAGGAGGATCTGGCGCAGCGACCCGCCGTCTTCGCGCCCGGCGGCCTGCGCGGCGAAGCCGGTGGTGCCCATGCGCAGAAAGCCCATTACCCACACCAGCAGGGTGTACAGACTGCCGCCCACCGCCACCGAAGCAAGCTGGTGTGCGTGTGGTAGATGGCCGATCACGGCGCTGTCGACCAGCGCCACCATCGGCACGGAGATATTGGACAGAATCATCGGTGCAGCCAGCGCCCATACCCGTTTATGGGTGGGCGCGTGCTGCCAGGCGGTCAACAACATGAAGGGCTCCAGAACAGCCCGAAATGATACGTCGGCACGACGAAGGCGGCCAGCGAGCGGGCTGCCGGCGAAAAGCTGAAGGGTCGAAAGCGCGCTAGAAGCTTGACGATGAAGCAGCGTCCTGGTGCTTTTGTCTTCTAGCTTCCAGCCATCTACTCCATCAATGAATTAGCCAGCTCAACAGCCAGAGGCCCAGAAACAGGTAAATCACACCGGCGATGAACGAGCGTCGGAAGAAGGCTCGGAATGCCCCAACGAGTAGCAACAGGCCGATGGCCAGCGCAATCAGGCTGATTATCGAGCGGTCCATGCCCAGCGTTCTCGACAGGCCTTCGAGGAAGTTGGCTCCAGCCTCGGCAAACAGATAAAAGATCCCGCTGAGTGCATCGACGATGTAGCGAATCACCGTGCCGAGTGCCTGGCCCAACCATTCGAAAAAGCTTTCCACCCGCATGTTGCTCTCCTGCCGTACGATCCAAGGCTGCAAGCGCAGCCGTTCCATGGGGCATTGGGCTACCAATCCGTCTGGCAGTTCCCAGCGTCTGATTGAACCCACCGCTCGCTGATGGGTCAGTACCGGGTTGATCCGCCTTCCGTTGAGCGTGTCACCTAATTGCAATCTTTCCCGAGCAGGCTGTTCGCCGTTGCTCCGATGAGAAGAACAGATGCCGATCATTACCAATGTACGACCGCTGTGGCTGCCGGGCGCGCGCCCTCGGGTCTGGGCGCTAGGCTTGCTGGCCGCCGCTTCGTTCTATTGCGCCACGGCGTTTCACCTGGATGAGCGGCTGTACTACGGGCTGAAGTCGGCCTGGCATGAGAACAGCTGGGAAGCGCGTAGTCTCTGGTTGCCTGAATACAAGGTGCGTGTCGATGCGCTACCGGTGGCCTCGGTCGACGACAACCTCTCCGGACTGACCTTCGATGAGCGCCGCGATCACCTCTGGGCGGTGGTCAACAATCCCGAGGAGCTGGTCGCGGTGGATCGCGATGGCAACTTCCTTGCGCGCTATCCACTGAAGGGCTTCACCGACGTCGAAGGCATTACCTACCTGGGCGACAACCTGCTGGCGGTTGCCGAAGAGCGCAGCCAGACGCTGGTGATCCTGCCGGTGCCCGAGCGCCCCGGCGCGCTGCAGCGCGCGGACTATGCATCGGTCTCGTTGGGACTGGGCTCGGGCGACAATACCGGTTTCGAAGGGCTTGGCTATGATCGCGCCGGTGACCGGCTGTTCGTGGTCAAAGAGCATTCGCCGCGCAAGCTCTACGAAATCCAGGGCATCAAGAGCAGCCTGCACGGTCAGTTGAACCTGAACATCATCGACCGCCAGGAATGGATAGAAGACAAGGACATGGCCAGCGATCTGTCTTCGGTGCACTTCGACGAGGGCACCGGGCATCTGGTGCTGCTCAGCGACGAAGCGAAGATGATGCTGGAGCTCGACAGTGACGGTGAGCTGGTCAGCTATCGCTCGTTGTGGAGCGGTTTTGCCGGGCTGAAAGACAGCGTGCCCCAGGCCGAGGGCATGACCTTCGACGACAAGGGCGAGCTGTATCTGGTCAGCGAACCCAACTTGTTCTACGCCTTCGAGCGCGAGTAGCGGCGGACCGTCGCGTCAGCCGCGGCGGATCATCCAGACGCCAGCGACGACCAGCAGCAGGCCGGCGATCTTTCCGATGCTGATCGACGATTGCCGGAATCCCGCCCAGCCGAAGTGATCGAGCAGCAGCGCCATGGCCAGCTGCCCGGCCAATATCAACGCCATGAGCAGCAGCGCGCCGATGCGCGGGCCGGCGAAAGCCGCCGTGGCGATCAAGACGCAGCCCATCAAGCCAGTGGTCCAATGCCACCAGTTCAGGCTTTTCAGCGCTTGAAGCGAAGGCACGTCTCGCTGGATCAGAACGACGCAGATCAGCGCCACGGTGCCGATTGCAAAGGACAGCAACGCTGCGCCCATGACGCTGTTCAGGTGTTTGGCGACCTGCCCGTTGATGCCAGCCTGCAGCGGTAAGAACGCCCCCGCGATAAACGGCAAAACAAAAAGCCACCAGGCAACGACCGGCATTCGAACCTCTCCATTAATTAGACAAAACGAGTTCAGCCCCGCCGGGCTCGGCGAGGGCTATGGCATCGGGCACTCAGTGCGGCGGGTATTGGGACAGGACTTTCGTGACTGTCTCGCGAAACATCCCGGCGCGTTCCTGCGGGCTGCCGGGATTATCGCGCAGAACTTGCTCGGCGCTGCCGCGCCAGATCAGCTTGCCGTCATCGGCATCGTAGAAATCGATCTGCAGTGTGCCGACCTGGTAGTGAATAGTGCGTGTATCGGTGTACATCGGCCCGCCCCAGAAGCCGTGCCAGGGGCTACCCCAGGCACCCATCGACGCGGAAGTGTACTGCTGGGAGCGCTCGTCGACGATGAACCAGGCCTGGACCAGCACATCTGCCGGGTTGTTGGCCTGGGCCTGGCGCAGGCCGCGTTGATCGAGCTGCTCGCTGACCGCGCTGAGAATGCGCTGTTCGGTGAGGTCGCTCTTGATGCGCGGGTCGTCCGGGCGGTACTGCAATGCCGGCTCCTGCCAGTCCCAGGTCCGGTAGGCGGAAAAATCGCGCTGCGGGTCGAAGTCGCGTTGCACCTGCGTGCTCTGGCAGGCCACCAGCAGCAGGAGCAGGGGAAGCATCAGCAATGAACGGATCATCTCGGTTCTCCTCGCAATAGGGCAGGCGCAGGCTCAGCGCGGCGGGTAGTCGGCAAGGGCGCGGTTCACGGCGTCACGTGCCGCATCCTTGCGCTCGCCCTGATCGCCGCCGCTACGGGCTTCGGCACGGTTGCTCCAGACGGATTGGCCGGAGCTCGCGTCGAACATCTCGATGCGCACCGATACCACCTCTTCTTCATAGTTGCGCACGATGGGCGCGCTCGTTCCGATGCCGTAGCCGCTGCCGTATCCATAGCCGCCGCCATAGCGACCCACGCCGACGCGGGGCCCGTAATCATCGTAGGTTTGTCGCACCCGCGTTTCCATCTGGGCGCTGGCACTGATCTGCACATCGCCCCGGCTGTTGTTTGGCGCCGGGCGCAGACCGCGTTGATCCAGGGCGCCGGCGACCATTTCCTGCAATTCTTCACCGGCAAGCGAGGCTGTGCCGGCTGGCGGGGTGCGCCAGCTCCAGCTCTGGTAGCTGGAAAAGTCTCGCGGCGCGGCCGGGTAGATCGGAGACTGGATCTGCTCGACAGGCGGCGCTGGCGGAATCGGAGCGGATTCGCTGGTGTAGGGGTTGCTGTTCTGGCAGGCCGCAAGACTTAGGCCGAGCAGGGGGCAGAACAGTGGCAAAGCAATGCGGATCGACATCGGTACCTCCCGGCCGGCATTCAGCGGGGCCGACACAACCAGTGCAGGTAACGCCCGAGGCCGGCGAAAGTAGGGTGGCGGCGGTACGCCAGTTCCATCTCGATCAGGTCGGCAGGCTCGGTGCGGGCCTGGAAATCGGCGGGCATGTAATCATGGAATACACGCACGCCACTGGTTGATTCGACCCGCCAGTGCGGTGCGAGTTGCGCGGCCAGCTCACGTGGATCGAGGGGCTGTTGCGGCGTCAGGCTCTGGCGTTCACCGGCAAAGCTCTGGCTGCGCAGCTTCTTGAAATGGCCCTTGAGCAGGTTGCGGTAGATCAGCGCGTCGCGGTTGTAGAAGGCCAGCGACAGCCAGCCATCGGCGGCGGCCAGGCGATGCAGTACCGGCAGGATCGCCCCCGGTTCGGCCAGCCATTCCAGCACCGCGTGGCAGATGACCAGATCGAAACGGCCTTCCACATGGCTTTCTACGTCCTGCCAGGGCGCCTGAATAAAGGTGGCGCTCTGGCCAGCTTCGGCGAACTGCTTTCGGGCCCCTTCGAGCATCGGCTCGGCCGGCTCCGCGAGGGTGACCTGATGGCCCTGCTGCGCCAACCAGAGGCTCATGTGGCCAAGCCCCGCCCCGATATCGAGCACGCGAAGCGGGCGTTGCGGCAGCACTTCGGCGAGGTCTGCCTGCAACACTGCGAGGCGGATCGCGCCCTTGGCGCCACCGTAGATCTTCTCGGCGAAGCGCGTCGCCAGCTCGTCGAAATGGCGGTCGCTCATTGGGCGAACCGCCGCTCGTTATCCGCCAGCTTGGCCAGCAGCGCTTGCTCCATGTCGATGCCCAGCTCGCTGCACATCAGCAGCAGGTACATGAGGATGTCGCCGACTTCCTGGCCGGCGTGTTCCAGCTTGTCGGCGGGCAGCTGGCGCGACTCGTCCTCGGTCAGCCACTGGAAGATTTCCACCAGCTCGGACATTTCTACGCTGGCGGCCATGGCCAGATTCTTCGGGCTGTGAAAGCGATGCCAGTCGTTGCGATCGCGGATGGCGTGCAGGCGTTGAGTGATCTGTTCGATGTTCATCAAAGGGCGGCTCGTTGGAAGGCCGCTAGCTTCCGTCAGCACGCCGATGCTCGCAAGGGGCAGCATCGGTTCAAATGGTCTCGGCGGTGCAGCGTACCTTGAGCACCCGTGCCACGGCGAGCACGCCGGGGCGGTAGTCGTTCTGCTCGATGGCGCGAATCGCCTGGTCCAGCGCCAGCTCGGCGATCTGCTCATGTTGCTGGGAGATGGCGTTGACCCGTATCGGCAGAAAATCCAGCAACTGCGCGTCACCAAAGGTCGCCAGCCGCAACTGCGCAGGCCATAGCAGACCGCGTTCGCCTAGGGCATCGAAGACGCCTTCGAGCAGAACGTAGGCGGTAGTGATCAACGCATCGGGCATCGCGCCGCGATCGAGTAGCGCCAACATCTGCTCACGGCCGCAGGTGCGGCTGAACTGCTCGGCCTGCAACACACTGATTTTTCCATGATGCTGAGCGAGTGCCTGGCGGAAACCCTCTTCGCGCTGCTGACTGATGCGCAAGCCGGGCCGAGCGCTGATCAGCGCGATATGCGCGTCGGTTGGCGAATGCAGGGAGTGCGTCAGTTGTGCGGCGGCTTGATGATCGTCGCTGACTACCGAGCAGAACTGGTCCGGGTCCAGTGCTCGGTCGAGGGCGATGATCGGCGTGCCGCTGGCGAGCAGCTTGCGGTAACTGGCGTCGTCAGCCGGCAGGGAGCTGGCGACGATCAGCGCATCGCAGCGGCGCGAGCGCAGCACCTGGATGACCTGGCGTTCGGTTTCCGGCTCGTCATCGGAGCCGACGATCAATAACTGATAGCCACGTAGCCGGGCGCGTTGTTCGAGCAGTTTCGCCAGCCGCGCATAGCTGGGGTTTTCCAGGTCGGGGACGATGAAGCCCAGGGTGCGTGACTGCCCGCGTCGCAAACCGGCCGCCTGTTGATCGAGCTGGAAACCCTGTTGCTCAGCCACTGCCATCACCCGGTCCACCGTGGCCTGGCTTATCCGTCGCTGTACGGCTTTGCCGTTGAGCACGTAGCTGGCAGTGGTCACCGAGACGTTGGCGAGGCGGGCGATGTCAGTCAGTTTCAACGAGCGGTCCTTAGGGTCTGTTCCCGTTTCGTCGCGGCCGCGACGGCGCCAGTTTTTGCGCGAGACAAGGCGCGAGTCGTGCAGTTTGGTCGTCCAAATAAGCGACGAGAAACGCAGTATCGCGCAAAAAAACTGGCCCGTTCCTTCGGGTTGCGCGGCTCGCAGCGAAACGGAACAGACCCTATCCGAGACGGGTGGTATGAACTCGGGCTTCTAGAGTTACCCAATATTGCGTAATGTGCCAGTCTTTGCTGAAACGTTTCAGCAGCTATCCGGTCATAAGCGCCAGCCCATTATCTCAATCCCCCGGCCGGCAAAGAAACAATCGTGAGCCCGCACAGGAGTTCTTCATGCTTGAGTTGAATGCCCAGCATATCCACATGCATCAGGCGGCAACCGACAAGCCTGCCGCCCTGGCCTTGTTGGCCGAGGTGCTGGTCGCTGACGGGCTGGTGGCGCCCGGTTATCTCGACGGGCTTCGTGCGCGCGAAGCGCAGGGCTCGACCTTTCTTGGCCAGGGCATCGCCATTCCGCACGGCACGCCGGAAACCCGCGATCAGGTGTTCACCACCGGCGTACGCCTGCTGCACTTTCCCGGCGGCGTGGACTGGGGCAACGGCCAGCAGGTTTACCTCGCCATCGGCATCGCCGCGCGTTCGGATGAGCATCTGCGTTTGCTGCAGTTGTTGACCCGAGCGCTTGGCGAGGGTGATCTCAGCGAGGCATTGCAGAAGGTGGAAGGCCCCGAGGCGATCATCGATCTGCTGCAGGGTGCGCCGCAGGAGTTGGCGTTGGACGGTGAGCTGGTGGCGCTCGGTGTGACCGCCGATGACTTCGACGAGTTGGCCTGGCAGGGCGTCAAATTGCTCAAGCGCGCCCAGTGCGTGGAGCCCGGCTTCAATGCCGGGCTGGCACTGAGCCAGGCGCTGCCACTGGGCGATGGGCTGTGGTGGCTGAGCAGCGAACAGTCGGTGCAACGTCCTGGGCTGGCCTTCGTCACGCCAAGCAATTCGTTGCTACACCAGGGGCAACCGCTCAATGGCCTGTTCGTGCTCGCCAGTCTGGGTGAGGCGCATCGGGCAATGCTCGAGCGCCTGTGCAATCTATTGATCGAGGGGCGCGGGCAAGAACTCAGCCAGGCGACGTCCAGCCGCGTGGTGTTGGAAGCTCTGGGCGGCGACGTACCCGCCGACTGGCCAAGCGCTCAGGTGCCGTTGGCCAATGCCCATGGCCTGCATGCGCGGCCGGCCAAGGTGCTGACCGAAATCGCCCAGGCCTTCGATGGCGACATCCGCGTGCGGCTGGCCGGTAGCGAGAGTGCTGGCGTGTCGGTCAAGAGCCTGAGCAAGCTCCTGGCAATGGGCGCGCATCGTGGTCAGGTGCTGGAATTCATTGCCGAGCCTTCGATAGCCGTCGATGCGTTGCCGGCATTGGTACGCGCTGTGGAAGAGGGGCTGGGCGAGGAGGTCGAGGCCTTGCCCGCGCCGGGACAGATGATGGAAAACGCCGGCGCGTCGTTGGCCGCGCAACCTGATCAAAAAACTGTCGAACAAGCGGCGTTGCGCGACGGCGAGCGGGTAATGGCCATTGCCGCCTCGCCCGGCATCGCCATCGGCCCGGTCTTGGTACGCAAGCCGCAGGTGATCGACTACCCCAAGCACGGCGAATCCCCGGAGGCCGAGCTGCAGCGCCTGGATACGGCGCTCGACCGCGTTTTTAGCGAAATCGGTGTGCTGATCGAGGAAAGCCAGGTCGCCAGCATTCGCGACATCTTCACGACCCACCAGGCCATGCTTCGCGACCCGGCGTTGCGCGAGGATGTACAGGCACGACTAAAAAAGGGCTTGAGCGCCGAAGCCGCCTGGGTCGAGGAAATCGAAAACGCCGCGCAGCAACAGGAATCGCTGCACGACAAGCTGCTGGCCGAGCGCGCGGCGGATCTGCGTGACGTTGGCCGTCGCGTGTTGGCCTGTCTCACCGGCGTCGAGGCGGAACAGGCGCCGGACGAGCCTTACATTCTGGTGATGGACGAAGTGGCACCCTCGGACGTTGCCACGCTCAATTGCCAACGCGTCGCAGGCATCCTCACCGCTGGCGGCGGTGCGACCTCGCACAGCGCGATCATCGCCCGTGCGCTGGGTATCCCGGCCATCGTTGGCGCTGGGCCTGGCGTGCTGGGGTTGGCGCCGAACACGCTATTGCTGCTCGACGGCGAGCGCGGCGAACTGCTGGTCGCGCCGAGCGCTGCGCAGCTGGCAGACGCCCGAAGCGAGCGCGCCGAGCGGGAGGAACGCAAACGCCTGGCGAACGAAAGACGAATGGAGCCGGCGATCACTCGCGACGGTCATCCGGTAGAGATCGCCGCCAACATTGGCGCGGCCGGCGAGACCGTCGAAGCCGTTGCCCTCGGAGCCGAAGCCATCGGCCTGCTGCGCACCGAGCTGGTGTTCATGAACCACTCCCTGGCGCCGGACCAGCCGACTCAGGAGGCGGAATACCGCCGCGTGCTGGAAGCGCTCGAAGGGCGGCCCTTGGTGGTGCGTACGCTGGACGTCGGCGGCGACAAACCGTTGCCGTACTGGCCGATGCCAGCTGAGGAAAATCCCTTCCTCGGCGTGCGCGGCATTCGTCTGAGCCTGCAACGCCCGGACATTCTCGAAACCCAGTTGCGCGCGTTGCTGGCCTGCGCCGACGGCCGCCCGTTGCGGATCATGTTTCCCATGGTTGGCAACATCGATGAGTGGCGTAGCGCCAAAGCCATGGTCGATCGCCTGCGTGCGGAGCTGCCGGTGGCCGATCTGCAGGTCGGCATCATGATCGAAATCCCGTCCGCCGCGCTGATCGCACCGGTGCTGGCGCAGGAAGTCGATTTTTTCAGCATCGGCACCAATGACCTGACTCAATACACCCTGGCCATCGACCGCGGCCATCCGACGCTTTCCGGCCAGGCCGATGGCTTGCATCCGGCGGTGTTGCGCCTGATCGATATGACGGTCGAAGCCGCGCACGCACATGGCAAGTGGGTCGGCGTATGCGGCGAGCTGGCGGCCGATGCACTGGCAGTGCCGATGCTGGTGGGCCTGGGCGTCGATGAATTGAGCGTCTCGGCGCGCAGCATCGCGCTGGTCAAGGCGCGGGTGCGCGAGTTGGATTTCGCCGCCTGCCGGCAGTTGGCCCAGCAAGCGCTGATGCTGCCCGGTGCGCATGAAGTACGGGCTTTTGTCGGAGCGCATTGCTGATGGCGCGCGTCCTGACCGTCACCGTTAATCCTGCGCTCGACCTGACCGTGCAGCTGCCATCGCTGCGCCTGGGTGAGGTCAATCGCAGCGAAAGCCTCCAGGTGCATGCCGCCGGCAAGGGCCTCAACGTGGCGCAGGTGCTGGCCGACCTCGGTCACCAGCTGACCGTGACCGGCTTTCTCGGCGCGGACAATCCGCAGGCGTTCGAGCAGTTGTTCGAGACGCGCGGGTTCGCCGATGAGTTCGTTCGGGTGGCGGGGGAAACCCGCAGCAACATCAAACTGGCGGAAGCTGGCGGGCAGGTCACCGATATCAACGGCCCGGGGTTGATGGTCGCCGAGGCGGAGCGCGTCGAGCTGCTAGCCAGGCTAAAGCGCCTCGCGCCCGCACATGATCTGGTGGTGGTTGCCGGCAGCCTGCCGCGCGGCGTTCAAGTGGAGTGGTTTGTCGAACTGTTGCGCACGCTCAAGCAACTCGGCGTGCGGGTCGCGTTGGATACCAGTGGCGCGGCTCTGCGCGCCGGCTTGGCGACGGCGCCCTGGCTGATCAAGCCCAACGAAGAGGAGCTGGCCGAAGCCCGCGGAATGAAAGCCGCCGATGCGCAGGCGCTCGCCCGTGAGGCCTGGCGATTGCAGGTCGAAGGCGTCGAGCACGTGGTCATCTCACAGGGCGCCGAGGGCGTGAGCTGGTTTGCACCAAGCACTGGTTTGCATGCCCATCCGCCCAAAGTGCAGGTGGTCAGCACCGTCGGTGCGGGTGATTCGCTGCTCGCCGGCATGCTTCACGGCTTGCTAGAAAAATGGTCCATCGAACGCACCCTGAGCCACGCCACCGCCATCGCTGCACAAGCGGTCGGGCAAATCGGCTTCGGTATTACCGACACGGCACAACTCGCCGAGCTGGAGGCTGCAGTCCGGCTCCAGCCGCTGAACCAATAACAGGCCGTTGAAAACTACCTGCGTTGTCAAAAGGTCGTTAAAAACAGTCTTGCCTGCCTCGCCTGCGTTTTCAACGGCCTGCCAATTCCAATAAGAGGTGAAAGGAATGAATCTTCTCATCGTCACGGCCTGCCCCAACGGAATGGTCACCAGCGTGCTCACGTCGCGCTTGCTCGAAGCGGCTGCCCATCGCCTGGGCTGGTCGACCGCCGTGGAAGTCCACGATCCGAAGGCCATCGGCTCGCCGCTCACGCCCGCGCAGATCGCCAATGCGGATCTGGTCGTGGTGGTCAAGACCGGGCCGTTATCGCTGCAGCGCTTCATCGGCAAGCGCGTCGCGCAATCGACTCCGTCCGAAGCCCTGCTCGACCCTGAAGGCTTTCTGCGCAGCGCCGCCGACACCGCGGCGGTGCTGGAGCAGGATGATGAGCCGTCAACCACGTCCGCCACCGGCAAGCCCAAGCTGGTCGCAATCACAGCCTGCCCGACCGGCGTCGCGCATACCTTCATGGCTGCCGAAGCCTTGCAGCAGGCGGCGATTCGCAAGGGTTATGACTTGCAGGTGGAAACCCGTGGCTCGGTGGGCGCGCGCAACGTGCTAGAACCCCAGGCTATCGAAGAAGCCGATGTGGTGCTGCTGGCCGCGGACATCGAAGTGGATGTCGGCCGGTTCGCCGGCAAGCGGGTATTCCGCTGCGGCACCGGCGTGGCGTTGAAACAGCCCGACGCAACGCTGGATCGCGCGCTGGAAGAAGCCACGGTGCTCAGCGGCAGCGCCGCGGTCAGGGCCGGCAGTAGCGAGCAGAAGGGCGAGAGAACCGGCGTCTACAAGCACCTGCTCACCGGCGTGTCCTACATGCTGCCGATGGTGGTGGCGGGCGGGCTGTTGATCGCGTTGTCGTTCGTTTTCGGCATCGAGGCGTTCAAGGAAGAGGGCACGCTCGCGGCGGCGCTGATGAAGATCGGCGGCGAGACGGCCTTCCAACTGATGGTGCCCTTGCTGGCCGGCTACATTGCTTATTCGATTGCTGATCGACCCGGACTTGCGCCCGGCATGATTGGTGGCTTGTTGGCCGGAACGCTAGGCGCAGGCTTCATTGGCGGAATCATCGCAGGCTTCGTCGCCGGCTACTCGGCCAAGGCGGTCAGCCGCTGGATTCCGTTGCCGGCGAGTGTCGAATCACTCAAGCCAATCCTGATCATTCCGCTGCTGGCCAGCCTGGTCACCGGCTTGGTGATGATTTACGTGGTGGGCACACCGGTGGCGACGCTGCTCGCCGGGCTCACCGAGTTTCTCGACACTATGGGCACCTCCAACGCCGTCCTGCTCGGACTGCTGCTCGGCACCATGATGTGCGTCGACCTCGGCGGCCCGGTGAACAAGGCGGCCTATGCGTTTTCGGTCGGCCTGCTCGCCTCGCAGAGTTACGCACCCATGGCGGCAACGATGGCCGCCGGCATGGTGCCGCCGATCGGCATGGGCATCGCCAGCCTGATCGCCCGACGCAAGTTCGCCCAGAGCGAACGCGAAGCTGGCAAGGCGGCGCTGGTGCTCGGTTGCTGCTTCATCTCCGAAGGCGCGATTCCGTTCGCCGCGAAAGACCCGCTGCGAGTGATTCCCGCAAGCATCGCCGGCGGCGCGCTGACCGGGGCGCTGTCGATGGCCTTCGGTGCGAAGCTGCTGGCGCCCCATGGCGGGCTGTTTGTGCTGTTGATCCCCAACGCGATCAACCATGCGCTGCTGTATCTGTTGGCGATTCTGGCCGGCAGTCTGGTAACAGGCGTGATCTATGCCGTGATCAAGAAGCCTGAGGCACAGCCGCTCGCCATTGGCGCAGCGACCTGACCAGCGGGCCGAAACCGCTGAACTAAACGCCTTTCCGCTGCATCCACTAAAAGCTGGTCGAAATTCTGTGTCAGAACGTTTCGCCAGCTTTTGCGTTGAAACGAACCGGCTGGAGAGCGTTGGATGAGCATCGAATACGGGCCGCGTCCCTTGCGTATCACCCTGACGGCCATTGTTGTGCTGGTGTTGGGGGCGGTGATGACGATCGGCGGTGGTTACCTCGCGGTACTGGGAGGGTCCTGGTATTACCTGAGCGCTGGGGTCGTGCTGCTCATCGTCGCCGCTCTGCTGTTTGCCCGGCGGCGTGCGGCTATCTGGTTGTATGCATTGCTGTTGCTGGCGACTCTGGTCTGGACGTTCTACGAGGTCGGGTTCGATTGGTGGCAATTGGCGCCACGAATCGATCTCTGGTGCATCCTCGGGCTGTGGCTGATCTTGCCCTTCGTCAATCGGTACGTGAGCGATGGGCTGGTCTGGCGTGACGGTGCCAGTGGGTTGCTCGGGCTCGGCTTGCTGGCTGGGGCGCTGATGGCCGGCTACTCGCTAACGCAGGACTATCACTCGATCAAAGGCGAGTTCAGCGACGCGCAGATGCAGGGTCTCGAGCCCAACGGACAGGCGGGGCGCTCGGCAAGCGAGTGGCCAGCCTACGGCGGCTCAAGCAATGGTGATCGCTATTCGACAGCGGACCTGATTACTCCCGAAAACGTCGGGCGGTTGGAGAAGGCCTGGGAATATCACACCGGCGATTTGCCGGGTGAGGGCGATCCGGGCGAGCTGACCAACCAGGTGACGCCGCTGAAAGTGGGCGACACGCTGTTCATCTGCACGCCACACAGCATCGCCATCGCGCTGGATGCCGATACTGGCGAGGAGCGCTGGCGCTTCGATCCGAGCATCAACCGTGATGCCGAGTACTACCAGCACATGACCTGCCGCGGCCTCGCGTTTCACGATGCCGGTTCCTATGGTCAGATCGCGACGAATGTCCCGTCGCCGGACCAAGCTGCGGCTCGCTGCGAGCGCCGGCTGTTCCTGCCGACCAATGACGGCACGCTGATCGCGCTGGATACAGAAGACGGCAAACCTTGCGAGGACTTCGGCGATGCCGGGGTGGTGGACTTGAAACTCGGTCTCGGCGAAGGAGCGCTGGGCGTCTATCTGCCGACGTCTCCCCCTGTAGTCACCGAGAAGGTGGTCATCGTCGGCGGCTCGATTACCGATAACGGCGCGGTGGATTCACCCGGCGGCGTCATTCGCGCCTATGACGTGCGCAACGGGCGACTGGTGTGGAATTTCGATCCGGGCAACCCGGATGCTACCGATCCGCTGGCGCCGGGCGAGACCTATGTGCGCAGCACTCCGAATTCCTGGACCATTGCTACTGCCGACGAAGCGCTGGGGCTGGTCTATATCCCCACCGGCAACCAGACGCCGGACCAATGGGCTGTGCCGCGTACGCCCGAATCCGAGCGCTTTACCGACACCCTCGTCGCGCTCGATCTGGAGACTGGCAAGGTGCGCTGGGAATTCCAGACGGTGCACCACGACCTCTGGGACCGCGATTTGCCGTCCCAGCCCACGCTGGTGGATATCGACAGGCCGCAGGGTAAGGTGCCAGCCATCATCCAACCGACCAAGCGCGGCGACCTGTTCGTGCTGGACCGCCGCACGGGCGTCCCGATCGTTCCGGTCGAGGAAGTCCCGGTGCCGCAGGGCACGGTGGAAGGCGACTATGCGGCGCCGACCCAGCCGGTTTCTGCGCTCAGCTATGCACCGGACGAGCCGCTGTATGAAAAGGACATGTGGGGTGGCACACCGCTGGATCAGATGATGTGCCGCATCCAGTTCCGCAAGCTGCGCTATGACGGTGACTTTACGCCGCCGTCAGAGCAAGGCTCGCTGATCTATCCGGGCAATGTGGGCACTTTCAACTGGCCGTCCGTGGCGGTCGATCCGAGCCGGCAGCTGCTGTTCGGTGCGCCGAACTATCTGGCGTTCAAGTCGACCATGGTCAAGCGCAGCGAAGTTGATCCAGAAGAACGCACCGGTGGCGGCGAAACCGGGCTGCAACCCAACCTCGGTGCACCTTATATGGTGCGGCTGGAGCCGTTCATGTCGGTGCTCGGTCTGCCGTGCCAGACGCCACCATGGGGCTTCGTCACTGCAGTTGATCTGCGCAGCATGAAAAAAGTCTGGATGCACAAGAATGGCACCAGCCGCGACAGCGCGCCGCTCGGCATCCCCTTCCCGGTGGGCACGCCGGCGCTGGGCGGACCGATCGTCACCGCTGGCGGTGTCGCCTTCATGAGCGGCACCCTGGATTATTACCTGCGCGCCTATGACCTGCAGAGCGGTAAAGAGCTGTGGAAGGGGCGGCTGCCGGCGGGCGGGCAGGCGACGCCGATGACCTATGTCTCGGAGAAAACCGGCAAGCAGTACGTCGTGCAGATGGCCGGCGGGCACGGGTCGTTTGGGACCAAGATTGGGGATTCGGTGGTGGCGTGGACGCTTGAGGATGACCGTTAAAAACATTCGCGAGCAAGCTCGCTCCTACAGACCCGGCTCGCATTCGCTTTGTAGGAGCCAGCTTTCTGGCGAGGCGTCCAGTGCGGGGCAAGCAGTTCACTTGACAGCCCCGCCCAGCTTTCGCTTTTGTAGGAGCCAGCTTGCTGGCGAAACTTTCAACGCGGGGCAGCAGGCTTAGTCTACAGTCCCGGTCCGGCGGTCGCTTTTGTAGGAGCCAGCTTGCTGGCGAAGCTCTAAGTGGATGGATGGTTAAGCACTATTACAACCATGCCGCATCCCAGAATGGGTAGTCGCCGATGCGCTTGACCAGGCCTGCCCGCAACGGATTTGCCACGATATACCGCGCTACATTGCGCAGGTCTTCCTCATTGCGAACGGCACGGTCGTGATAACCCTTCTGCCAGATCGCACCGCGGGTGCCGTGGAGTCTGTTCAGAGCGATCGCGCTTCTTGACTTCAGCCGCTGCATCAGTTGGTTCAACGAGCCGGCTTCCAATTGCACGAGCCAATGCAGATGGTCAGGCATGACTACCCAGGCTAACGGCCGGATCGCGTCAGACTGACCGATCCGATGGATCTCCTGTGCCAGTAAGGATGCTGAGGACCACTCTGCAAATGCTGCGGTTCGGTTCAGCGTCACGCAGGTTAGTACATACGTGTGGCCGGGCAGGTTGACTCGCCCTTTGCGTAAATCGCGACCATGAAAGCGCATTCCTTTGCGTCCTTTCGGTTGGTGGTGTCTCTGAATTGCGCGACTCGATGTGCGGCGGTTAAAGCTTCGCGAGCAAGCTCGCTCCTACAAAAGGCGGATGTGTAGGAGCGAGCTTGCTCGCGAATGAAGCCCAGGGTTATCGCAACGATCGCCTATCAATGATGCTCGCGCGTCGCCCTGAATTTCACATCGGGCCAGCGCTCTTCCATCAAGCTCAGGTTGACCCGCGTCGGTGCCAGGTAGGTCAGGTGACCACCGCCATCGACCGCTAGGTTCTCGTAGGCCTTATCGCTGAACTCCTTGAGCTTTTTCTCATCGCTGCACTCGATCCAGCGAGCCGACCAGACGTTGATCGCCTCGTAGGCACACTCAACCTTGTATTCCTCCTTCAGCCGACTGGCGACGACGTCGAACTGCAGCACGCCGACCGCGCCGAGGATGATGTCGTTGTTGCGCTCGGGGAAGAACACCTGCGTGGCGCCTTCTTCGGCCAGTTCCTGCAGGCCTTGGCGCAGCTGCTTGGATTTCAGCGGGTCCTTCAGGCGCACGCGGCGGAACAGCTCCGGAGCGAAGTGCGGGATACCGGTGAAACCGAGATTTTCGCCTTCGGTGAAGGTGTCGCCGATTTGGATGGTGCCGTGGTTGTGCAGACCGATGATGTCGCCGGCCCAGGCCTGTTCGAGCATTTCACGCTCGCTGGAGAAAAAGGTCAGCGCATCGGCGATTCGGATGTCCTTGCCAACGCGCGCGTGGCGCAGCTTCATGCCTTTTTCGTACTTGCCCGAGCAGATGCGCATGAAGGCAATACGGTCGCGGTGCTTGGGGTCCATGTTCGCCTGGATCTTGAAGACAAACCCGGTGAATTTCTCTTCCACCGGCTCGACCACGCGCTCGTTGGCTTCACGCGGCAGCGGGCGCGGCGCCCAGTCGACGACGGCATCGAGGACATGGTCGACGCCGAAGTTGCCCAGCGCCGTGCCGAAGAACACCGGCGTCAGTTGACCCGCGAGAAACTCATCCTGGTCGAACTCGTGGCAGGCACCCTGGACCAGCTCCAGCTGCTCGACGAAGCGGTCGTACTCATCGCCGATGTGCTTGCGCGCCTCATCCGAGTCGAGCTTCTCGATAATCTTGACGTCGGTGCGCTCGTGCCCGTGGCCCGGGGTGTAGACGATGATGTAGTCATCGGCCAGGTGATAGACGCCCTTGAAATCGCGGTAGCAGCCGATCGGCCAGGTGATGGGCGCGGCCTTGATCTTCAATACCGCCTCGATTTCGTCGAGCAGTTCGATTGGGTCGCGGATGTCGCGGTCGAGCTTGTTGATGAAGCTGACGATGGGCGTGTCGCGAAGGCGGCAAACGTCCATCAGCGCGATGGTGCGCGGCTCGACGCCCTTACCACCGTCGAGAACCATCAACGCCGAGTCCACCGCGGTCAGGGTGCGGTAGGTGTCTTCCGAGAAGTCTTCGTGGCCTGGGGTGTCGAGCAGGTTGATCATGTGCTCGCGGTAGGGAAACTGCATCACCGACGTGGTGATGGAGATGCCGCGCTGCTTCTCCATTTCCATCCAGTCCGAGGTCGCGTGGCGATCGGATTTACGCGACTTCACGGTACCGGCGACGGCGATGGCCTTGCCCATCAGCAGCAATTTTTCGGTGATGGTGGTCTTGCCCGCGTCGGGGTGGGAAATGATGGCGAAGGTGCGGCGCTTCGCGACTTCGGCGGCCTGAGAGGTCATGGCGGTCCCGGTATTGAAAGCGTGTCGGAAAAAGCCGGCGATTATAACGCAAAGGCTGTCCGTCAGCGTGGCGCACGTCGCTGCGCCTTAGCCGACCAGGCCCGGAGGGGGAACATCGCTGCGTCACATTTGTCGGTTTGAATAAGGGTAGGTTCGTCGACACGGGAAAAAACGGAAGCGAGTACGGATTTTTCATTGATATCGGTCAGCTGTGGTTCTAAAGTTCGCGCCCGAACGTCCATGCTGGCAACGATCCATCCGGCTCAAGTACTGACGACGAGAGATCAGGATTCACCAGGTCACCGCACCCGTTGCCGTCGACCTGGCCGTGATACTCGGCGACATGCCTTGGGAAGTAGGCGAACCAAAGTGGGGAAACTGATCAGGCGTTCTTGCTCACCCCTTATCCGACTTTACGTTTCCCGATTTGGAGCCATGCATGTCGATCAAGATCGAAGATTACTATCCGCGCGAAACCTTCCAGAAGATGAAGGCATTCGCCGATGAGCGCGAAACCCCGTTCGTCGTCATCGATACCAAGATCATCAGCGATTCGTACGACCAGCTGGTCGGCAACTTCCCGTTCGCCAAGATCTACTATGCCGTGAAGGCCAATCCGGCCACAGAAATCACCGAGCTGCTGCGCGACAAGGGCTCGAACTTCGACATCGCCTCGATCTACGAACTGGACAAGGTGATGGCCACCGGCGTCGGCCCGGAACGCATCAGCTACGGCAACACCATCAAAAAAGCTAAGGACATTCGCTACTTCTACGACAGAGGCGTGCGTATGTACGCCACCGACTCGGAAGCCGACCTGCGCAACATTGCCAAGGCCGCGCCAGGTTCGAAGGTCTACGTGCGGATCCTCACTGAAGGTTCCAACACCGCCGACTGGCCGCTGTCACGCAAGTTCGGCTGCCAGACCGACATGGCGCTGGATCTGCTGATCCTGGCCAAGCAGCTAGGCTTGGACCCGTACGGCGTGTCGTTCCACGTCGGCTCGCAGCAGCGTGACATCGACGTCTGGGATGCGGCCATCGCCAAGGTCAAGGTGATCTTCGAACGTTTGAAGGAAGAGGACGGCATCGTCCTGAAGATGATCAACATGGGCGGCGGCTTTCCGGCGAATTACATCGCAAAGACCAATGACCTTACTACCTACGCCGACGAGATCATCCGCTTTCTCAAAGACGATTTCGGCGACGAGCTGCCGGAGATCATCCTTGAACCGGGCCGCTCGTTGATCGCCAATGCCGGGGTGCTGGTTTCTGAAGTAGTGCTGGTGTCGCGTAAGTCGCGCACGGCGGTCGAGCGCTGGGTGTTCACCGATGTGGGCAAGTTCAGCGGTCTGATCGAAACCATGGACGAGTCCATCAAGTTCCCGATCTGGACCGAGAAAAAAGGCGAGATGGAAGAAGTGGTCATCGCCGGCCCGACCTGCGACAGCGCCGACATCATGTACGAGCATTACAAGTACGGCCTGCCGCTGAACCTAGCCAGCGGTGACCGCCTGTATTGGTTCTCCACTGGCGCTTACACCACCAGCTACAGCGCCGTGGAGTTCAACGGCTTTCCGCCGCTGAAGGCTTACTACCTGTAAGCATCTGGTACCCCAACGCCCCGGGCTGAGTCCCGGGGCGTTTTCGTTTCGACACTGAAAAAGGCCTAGGTCGAGTCGTTTCCCGCTTGTCTGGCCATGCCTTCAAGCCGGAAGTCGATCACCCCGACAGGCTCGGTTCACCGGGTTGCTGCGTAGGGCTTAGTAGAGATCACGGCGATAGCGGCCTTGCTGGCCGAGCGCATCCAGCGTTTGTTCGCCCAGCAGACCAAGCAGCATGCTGTGCACCTCGCGGCCCATGCCATCCAGGCTGCCACATAAATAAATGGCTGCGCCGTCCTCGACCCAAGCGCGTAATTCATCAGCCGCATCGCGTAGCAGGTGCTGCACGTAGCGCTTTTCTTGTTGATCGCGCGAGAAGACCAGGTCCAGCCGGGTCAGATGGCCTGTTTCGTCCCAGCGGCGTAGCTCGTCGGCAAACAACGCATCGCAGGCGGCATTGCGTTCGCCGAACAACAACCAATTACGCGTTCCAGGCGTGCGCTCACGTTCGCGCAGATGTGCCAGTAGTCCAGCCAGGCCTGTCCCGCTACCGATCAGAATCATCGGCGCTTGTGCCGCAGGCCCGTGGAAGCCGGGGTTGGCACGGATGCGCAGGTCGATCTCGCCAGCCATTGGTGCCTCGCGGCAGAGCCAGTAGCTGCCGACGCCGGGTGAGCCATCGGGCTGATACATCTGCCGTACCAGCAATTCAAGCCGCCCTTGCGCTGGCAACGACGCAATCGAATAGGCCCGGTGGGCGAGGGCGGGCAGGCTGTCCAGCAGCGCCTGGGCTGTCAGCTTCTGCACCTCATGTAGCTGGTCGGGCAGCTGACGCTGGGCGAGCGCATCGCGCAGTACGGTGCCGTCTTCGGTAATGGAGTCACCGTCCAGCCCCAGGCTGTCCAGCAGCGCCTCGATTCGCTCGCGCGGCTGCCTGGGGCCGATTTCGGCGATATCACCCGCTTGCCAATTCACAGCGGTATCGGGCGGCGCGAGGCTCAGATGGAAGATCGGCCTGCCGGCGCTTCCGGGGTTGAGGCAGCGCCGCTCGAGCAGCGTCCAGCTTTGATAGGACGGCTCTAGCCAGTCGCTGAACGGCTGGTGGCCAGTGAGCAATGCCAAATGCTGCTGCCAATGGCGCAGGGCGCCGGCTTCGCCACGATCGACGTCTACGCGGTCGAACAATGGTGTCGCATGAAGAGCGCGCAGGCGCGCGTCGAGGCGATTGCCGAAGCCGCAGAAATGCCGGTAGCGGCGGTCACCCAGTGCCAGCACGGCGTACTCCAGATGATCCAGGCGGATCTCAGTGGTCTGCAGTTGCCGCGCAAAGTGCGCGCCGTTGTCAGGCGCCTCACCCTCGCCATAGGTGCTGACCACGAACAGTACGCGCGGCATCTCTGCCAAGGCGGACGGAGTCAGTTCGGAAAGCGCGCAAAGCTGCGCAGGCAAGCCAGCTTGCTGCAATTGATCGACCGAGCGCTCGGCGTATTGCCGGGCCTGGTCGCCCTGGCTGGCATAGGCCACGAGCAGTTGGCCATCGGCATCAAGGGCGCCGGAGGGACGGCGCTGTCGCTGCCAGACAAGCAGGCAGCCACCCAGATAGGTCGCCACGACCAGCGCAGCGGATAGCTCACGGGCTGGCTTGAGCCAGAACAGCGCAACGGCCAACGCCACAACCACCAGCAGCGGCCAGAAGCGCAGGGCCCGTAAGGATGAGGAATAAAACACAGGAAGAATCCGGAACCTCCCTTAGGGCCTGGTGATGTTTCGCCGCAGTGCGAAGCTCCAACAGGCCCTAACGGGGCGATCAATGGTTGCGATCAGGGCGCCAGAACTTCCAGTGTGGCGCTATAGCTGGCACGACGTTCGCTGGCCGGCTTGCTGACGCCTTTGTCGGTGGTCAGTTCAGCTTCCAGCCAGTACATGCCCGCTTCCGGCCAAGTTATGCTGACTTTGCCCGTCTCGTCGGTGGTGGTCTTGATTTCGCCTAGCTCGTCGCGGTAGCGATTGCCTCCTGGGATCACGCTGATATCCACGCCCGCAGCCGGCTTGCCGTCCAGCAGGAAAACGAACTCCGCCGCTTCGCCCGCGTACAGATCGTTGGGATGGGTGATCGGCGACAGTTCCAGGCCTTTGCCGGTGGGCTCCAGCACTGTCTTGGTCGGTGCTCCGGACGTGGCGAACACCTCCATACGGCTGCTGTTCTGGCTCACCTGGAGATCTTCGGCCTTGGCTGGGACTTCCTTGGCGAACGCGTCCGGGTTGCCCATCCAGCGGCGGGTTTCGCCATTTTCTTTCCAGCGCGCAACTAGGCCGTTATTGGCGACCGCCAGCTTGTAGGTGCCTTTCTGGGTCAGATGCACATCGAAGGTGCTGCGATAGCGGCCAATGCTGCCGTTCTCCGGTTGTGCGGCGGAGCCATCCGGCGCGATCACTTGCAGTTGCGCAGCCGGACGTGGACGCATGCCGGGCGGGCCGCCAGCCGGAGCCTGATCGAGTTGACCGATGCCCTGCAGGCGCAAAGGAAAATGTTCGAAATAGAACAGGTCATTCGAGACGGCTGCGTCCACGGTAATCCATGGGTCTTCGCCGGATAGCACCGTGGCCGAGGGCAGCATCCAGGCGCGATGGGCCTGTGCGGACAGTGGCAGGCAAACGGCCAGGGCCAGGGCGGTCCATTTGATCATCGGTTTCATGCTGGGCTTCCTTGGGTCAATGGGTCAGTTCGAGGGTGATGGTGCCCAGTTCGCTTTCGCCCTGGGCCTGATGCGTTTCGGTTTTTTCCGGCGGCCAGCTGAACGGCAGGCGCAGCAGTTCGCGCCCGCCGACTTCACGCGCGGCTTCCACCACCAGGCGGTATTCGCCCGCAGGCAGGTCGTTGAGAGGTGCGCTGTCGTCGGTGAACCTTAGGCTGTGAGTACCGACCGCGCGGGTCGCGGCGCTTACGCCGTCCACCGGCATGTCCAGGCTGCGGCCACTGCGTCGCCACCATTCGCGCATGTCCTTGAGCCATTTTTCGCCCTCGTTGTCCTTGAGCTTGAGGTCGTACCAGACGGCAAGGTTGGCGACATGGCTCTTGTCCGGTTGCTCCAGCCACAGTGCCACATAGGGGCGGTGATATTCGGCCACCTGCAGACGAGGAATTTCCACCTCGATTTTCAGCTCGGCGGCCATCAGCGGTGCGCTGAATAGGGCAAGAGGCAATAGCAGGGTTTTTCGCATGGCAGATCCTTAATGAATGAACAGCAGCGCCAGTAGCAGCGGGATAACCAACCCGGCCCCGACCAGCGGCCAGGTCGTCGGCCGGCCACTGGCGTGACGCTGCAGTAGCAATAATCCGGTAAGGCTGAAGACCACACAGGCTGCCGCGAAGATATCGATGAACCAGCTCCAGGCGGTGCCGGTGTTGCGGCCTTTATGGAGGTCGTTGAGGTAGGAAATCCAGCCGCGATCGGTGGATTCGTACAGCAGTTCGCCGTTTTCCAGCGTAAGGCTCAGCCAGGCGTCGCCGCCGGGGCGGGGCAGTGCGATGTAGAGTTCGCCGTCAGACCATTCGGCGTCGCGATCGCTGAGATCAATGCTCAGTTCACTCTCGAGCCACTGACGTAGCGCATCGGGAAGCCCGGCTTCAGGCGTCTGGGACAACAGCTGGCTTTGCAGAGCCTGTGGCAGCTCGGCCTGACGTTCGGTCACCCTAGGTTGCGCCTCGATCTGCGCGGCATGGTTGAGCGTGATCCCTGTGGCCGCGAACAGCAACATGCCAACCAGGCACAGCGCAGAGCTGATCCAGTGCCATTGGCGGAGCGTGCCGAGCCAGAGGTGCATGGTGGTCCTTGTCGTGTGAGGAGATGGCGGATTCTAGGGCGCTTGATCTTTCAAACGCTAAAGATTTACCAATGGCATACATTCGCGTCTCGAGGCGGGCAGCTGATCCTAATGCGATGAAGCCGGAGTAAACCCCGGCTTCATCAGCGTCACACTGTTGGCTCAGAACGTGATGTTGGCGGACAGCCAGAGGCGGCGGCCTTCTTCGATGACCCCGTCGGTGCCGCGACCGATCTGTGCGTAGTCGGAAACCCAGCTCGTGCCATTGTTGTAATAGGTGCCCGTGGTGAAGTCCTTGTCGAAGAGGTTGTAGATGGTGGCATTGAGCGTCAGGTTTTCCGTCGCTTTATACGAGCCTCCCAGATGGAAAACCTCGTAGGCTTCGAGGTCGCCAGCGGCATCGATCACCTGTTTGTTGGCATTCGTCAGAGTTGCGTAGCGTTGATTGAAGCGTGCGCGCTCGCCACGGTATTCACCCTTGAACCACAGGTTCAGTTGATCGGTCGCTTGCCAGCTCAGGCGGGCAAACGCCATGTGCATCGGTGTGTTGGTCAGCCGCGCGCCCTTGTCTGCACCGGTAGTCTGCTCGCTGTCGGTATAGGTGTAGTTGGCGCTCACACTCCAGGCTGGCGCGAATGCCCACTTGCCGGCCAGCTCGAAACCGCGAATACGGGCCTCGCCTATATTGATGTCCTGTGAGAAGAACTCTTGCTGGAAGCCCGGTCCATAGCTGACGCAGCCTGGCTGATTAGGTGAGTCGGGGAAAAAACAGTTTGCCTGGCTTGGGCCGGTATCGATTTTGTCCTTGAACTTCGTATGGAACAGGGTCGCGTTGGCGTTGAAGTTCGAAAGGTTGTCGTAATAGACGCCGAACTCGGTGTTGGTCGACTCTTCAGGGTCCAGGTCAGGATTGCCGAACGAGATGTTCTGGCCTTGGCCGCTGATTGAGCTGATGCCGTCATGCAGCTGGTTGAGTGTCGGAGTTTTGTAACCTTTGCTGACGCCGCCTTTCATCGTCCAGCTGTCTGATGTGTTCCAGACGAGGTAGGCGCGCGGGCTGATGTGTCCGCCGAAAGCTTCATGGTCTTCATAGCGTGCACCCAGGGTGAGCGCCAGATCGTGGCGCAGCCGCCACTCGTCTTCGACGAACAGCGCCCAGGATTTCTGTGCGAAATCTTCTCCTGCGACGCCATCGGTCACCTCGGCGTCCCAATATTGGCCGCCCACGGTGAGGATATGGTTGTCGCCTAGCGGAGCGACGAGCTTGGTGTCGAAAACCAGATCAGTGGATTCGAGTTCGCGGTCATCGCCACCAACGATGGCTTGATAGGGTGCGTCGTACGGCACGCCGAGGGTGCCGGGAATGGTGCGCCCGATGGTTTCGGTCTGGTTGTAGGTGATGCTGCTGTCCAGAATGCCGAAGCCCAGCCGTCCGGTGTGGCTGAGCGCGAATTGATCACGCTCGAAGCGCAACTGATCCTGATAGCCGCTGATGTTGGACGGGTCGTCTGTGGCGCAGCCAGCTACGGCGTTGCTGCCGGTAGAGGCCTTGCCATCGAGGGTGCCCAACTGGCAGTTGTCGTTCTCGTAGACTTGGCGACCACGCTCGAAGTCCAGAGCGAAATCGTGATTTTCGTGAGGTGTGAGGGACAGACGGGTCCCAACGTTGTAGTTGCGGCCCTCGACTGGAGAGGCGCCGCGCTTGCTGACGGTCGAGTCGTTGTCGAAAGTCAGGTTCGACTCTTCGCGATCATAGAAACTTCCGCGAACCGCCAGACCGAGCAATCCTTCTGCGAGCGGGCCGCTGGCATACACGCTGGTGCTGCTGGTGTCGCCGTAATCGCTGTCTTCTTGAAATGTATGGTCCAGCGTGATCGCTGCGCCCCATTTGTCCGCCACTTTTTTGGTAATGATATTGACCACTCCACCCATGGCATCCGAGCCGTACAGCGTGGACATCGGGCCGCGAATCACTTCGATGCGTTCGATAGCTGAAAGGGGCGGCATAAAGCTAGTGCGGGTTTCGTTGAAACCATTGGGCGTAACGTTGCCAGCGGTATTCTGACGACGGCCATCGATCAGGATCAGGGTGTAGTCGCTGGGCATGCCGCGCATGCTGATATCCAGGCCGCCGGTTTTGCCGGTGCCTTGGCGGATATCCACACCCTCCACCTCATCCAGCGCTTGGGCGAGGTTGCTGTAGCGCTTGGTCCGGAGCTCTTCACTGCTGATCACACTGATGCTCGCTGGGGCTTCTGTAACCTTCTGCTCGAAACCCGAGGCGCTGACCACGGTGTCGCTCAGCGTAACTGGGCTGTTGGTATCGGCGAACGTATGAAAGCTGCAGCCGAGCAGAGCCGCGGCTAATGCTGAGCGAGTGAACGGGGCGTGCATGCGCGAAAATCCTTTGTTAGAAGCATTATTTGGCGCGCATGATAGTGATTCGCGATCACGGTTTGGAATGGCGTCGTTCCGGCAATCGCTGCGAAGTTCGAAGCTGCAAGGCTGCGCGCCTTGCACCGTCGAGCTTTGCGAATGTGTATCTAATTATTTGGCCGGATCGTGCGAGGGCTGTTCTTGTTTCGTACGCGGCCCTTCGGGTGGCGAAGCCTAGGCTGGACACCCGTATTGCGCCATGCGGCGTTGTGGGACTTTGCAAGGGACCGGCGCGGGTCGGTTCACGCCATTACCTCGCATTCCGCGCCTGTGGAGCGCCGCCCGGCCTGACGAGATTTGGCGCAGCAATGCGGCTTACGACGAAACGGGAACAGATCCTGAGTACGTCGTACCAATCCGCTTCGTTTGCACAGCCTCCTCGGCTGATTCGCAGAGGAGGCTCGGCATTTATTGCTTGGCTCAGGGCATCTGCACTTCAATCACGCCGTCGGCGTTGATGCTGATTTGACGGGTGCCAGCCTCGATATCGGGGGTTGGCATGGCGTCCATGCTTTTCATCGCCACGCTGCGCATCATCTCCGGCTGATAACCGCTGCCGCTGTTCAAATTGAGATTGACGATCTTGTAGTCGCTGCCGCCTAGCGCTTCGGTGGCCAATTGTGCGCGGGCGCGGAAGGCCGCGACGGCATCCTTCAGCAAGGCGTCCTCGTTCTGTTTACGGATGGCGTCGGAGACGCTGAATTGCATGCTGCCCATCTTGAGGTCTTGCATCAGCTCACCGGTAAGCTTGGACAGCGCGGCGAAATCGCCACTTTCCAGGCGCAACTCGGCGCGCTCGCGCCAGGCGGTGATCTGCTGCCCTTTTTCTTCGTAGACCGGATAGCTGCTGCGGCTGCCCTGGCTGACCACGATGCCTTTCGCCAAGCGCGCACGCTGCAAAGCTTTGTTCATGGCTTCGGTCGTCTGCGCGGCCAACTGCGCCGGATCCTCGTGCTGGGCCTCGCTGTAAAGCGTGACATGCATGCGATCGTGCGCCACTTCGCTGGTGGCCTCGGCGCGCAGAGAAATCTGGTTGTAGTGTTGCTCATCGGCGACAGCCGAGAGGCAAGTGATAGAGGCCAGCAGTGCGACGCTGCGGGTTACGGATACGAACATGACGGCTCCTGAGTTCGATGGCACCAGTGGTGCGGCGCAGAGACTTTAACAGGCTGTTAGGAAACTATCTGCGTTGCCTGGCCGGCCGCATCAAACCAGCGTTACAGATCGCCAGTCCGGTCGAATACTCATCTACTAATTCGTAACTCGATCGCGAGCCCGGTCCGTTTCTCCGCCTTGTCTTGACTGTCTCGCCAACGTTTTTCAACAGCTTGTTAGACCTTGAGCGGCGCGATGCAGTTTTTTGTGCGTCGCGTTGCCGCACGAGGGCTGTCTTTCGGGCGCCTTGGTTATACTCGCGACTCCGTTGGAGAGTCCATGTACGCATCCGTTCACCTGCTTTCAGCCAGTCGCCAGAATCTACGGCTACTTACTCTGATCCGCATCCTCGTGCTCGCCGCGCAGGCGGGCGCGGTGGGGCTCGCCTATGCCACTCAACTATTCGGACTGCCGTGGTTTCATCTGGGCGTCACACTGGCCGTCTCGGCGCTGATCTGCCTGGGTACCGCTCTGCGACTGCGCGGACCCTGGCCGGTGACCGAGCTCGAATACGCCGTGCACTTGGCCGCGGATCTGTTGATCCACAGTGCGCTGCTGTATTACTCGGGCGGTTCGACCAACCCGTTCGTTTCTTATTACCTGGTGCCGCTGACCATCGCTGCTGCGACCTTGCCGTGGATGTATTCGGTGGTTCTGTCGGGGATGGCGCTTGCGGGCTACACCTTGATGCTGGTGTGGTACGACCCAGTCATCGCGCCACCGGTCGATCGCACAACTTTGCTGGTTTATGGAATGTGGCTGAGTTTCGCGCTGGCCGCTGCCTTGATTACCTTTTTCGTGGCGCGCATGGCCGAGCAATTGAGGCGCCAGGAACAGTTCCAGGCCCAGCGCCGCGAAGAAAGCATGCGCGATCAGCAGCTGCTCGCCGTGGCCACGCAGGCTGCCGGGGCGGCGCATGAGCTGGGTACGCCGCTGGCGACCATGAGCGTGCTGCTCAAGGAGTTGCGACAGGAATATCAGCAGCCCCAGTTGAACGAGGATCTGGCGTTGCTGCAATCGCAGGTTCAGCTATGCAAGGAGAGCCTGCGTCAACTGGTGCGCGCCGCGGAGGCGGATCGCCGCCAGGCAGTCGTCGAGCAGACGGCACGCGAGTGGGTCGAGTCGGTGTTGCAACGCTGGCATCTGATGCACCCGGAAGCGACCTTTCGCTTTCAGTGCCTGGGCAAGGGTACGCCCCCGCGCCTGATGCCGCCGGCTGATCTAGGGCAGTCGTTGCTCAACCTGCTGAACAACGCCACCGATGCCAGCCCGGATAATCTGGATATTCGCCTGGATTGGGATGCGCAGTGGATCAAGCTGACCATTCGCGATCATGGCGCCGGTGTACCGCTGGCGATCGCCGAACAGATCGGTCGACCTTTCATCACGACCAAAGGCAAGGGGTTCGGTCTCGGCTTGTTCCTGAGCCAGGCCAGCGTTACCCGCGCCGGCGGTACGGTGAAGCTCTACAATCACGAAGACGGTGGCACCCTGACCGAGTTGCGCCTGCCGCATGGCTTGGTGCGGGCCTGAACCTGACGTGACCATAACGCGAGGAATGCAAGCATGACCGAAGAGTTGCAGCACGAAGGCGAAGATCAGCCTCATTTGCTGCTGGTGGATGACGATCCCACATTTACCCGAGTCATGGCGCGGGCCATGAGCCGTCGTGGTTTGAACGTCAGCATCGCCGGATCGGCCGAAGAAGGCCTGGAAATGGCGAAGCAGGAACTGCCTGACTACGCGGTGCTGGACCTGAAGATGGATGGTGATTCCGGTTTGGTGCTGCTGCCCAAATTGCTCGAGCTGGACCCTGAAATGAAGGTGCTCATCCTCACTGGCTATTCGAGCATCGCCACCGCGGTCGAGGCTATCAAGCGTGGCGCCTGCAATTACCTGTGCAAGCCCGCCGATGCCGACGATGTGCTGGCCGCGCTGCTTTCCAAACATGCCGATCTGGATACGCTGGTGCCGGAAAACCCGATGTCGGTGGATCGCCTGCAGTGGGAGCATATCCAGCGCGTACTGGCCGAACATGACGGCAACATCTCCGCCACGGCGCGTGCACTGGGCATGCACCGGCGGACCTTGCAGCGCAAACTGCAAAAACGTCCGGTAAGGCGGTAAAAAGGCAGCCTTGAGCTTGGAGCTTGGAGCTGGAAGCGAGTCGTTCGGAGGGGTGTACCCATCCTGCGATCGACAGAAAAACAGCCTCAAGCTGCAAGGATAAGCTCGACGCGCTTGGGGCAGTCCATACTCTCAGCTTCCAGCTTCCAGCTTCCAGCTTCCAGCTTCCAGCTTCCAGCTTCCAGCTTCCAGC
>NZ_JAMOIH010000005.1 GCF_024448955.1 Stutzerimonas stutzeri | reverse complement strand
GAGCAGGCCGAGGGCATCGACACCAAAGCCGATTGGGCCTTCCGTATAGCCGGACTCGAATTTCAGAATGAAGCCCTGGGCCCACTCCTCGGCCTTGGCCTGGGTGGCCTCGCTGCCGCGGAAATCGCGGTTCATGTAGAAATTGCGCAGCTCGACGGCCGCCTTGCTGTCGTCGAAAAACGCGGCTGATGCCGTCGTCGATACGCCCAACGCGGTGGCCGCCAGGCTACTGAAGACGAAGAAACGGCTTAGGGGTTTCAGTTGCATAGTCATCACTCTTGTTATTGTCTTGGTTGATGCAGCTGTTACGACCGGCCTCGCTCCAGCCGGTCGGCTTTACCGCGTTGCGGTAAATCGATGCTGCCGCTCAGCCCGCGGCAGCTCTGGGCACCCGGCCCAGTAAATAGAATTCATCGTTGGGCGGCGTACGCGCCATCGACACCAAGCGGTTGGATAGACCGAACAGCGCGGCAATCGCACCGATGTCCCAAATGTCATCCAGAGTGAAGCCCAGTTCTTCCAGACGCGCCTGCCAAATGTCATCCAACACGCCGCGATGCACAGCCAGATGCAACGCGTAATCAAGCATCACCCGCTGGCGCTCGCTGATTGGCGCAGTACGATAGTTGACCGCAACCTGATCGGCGATCAGCGCGTCCTTGGCCAGGATGCGCAAGATCGCGCCATGGGCCACCACGCAATACAGGCAGCCGTGATCGGCGCTCACAGCCACCACAATCATTTCCTTTTCCGCCTTGGTCAGGGTGTCGGACTCCCTTTCCATCAAAGCATCGTGATAGCTGAAGAACGCGCGAAATTCATCGGGTCGATGAGCCAACATCACGAAGACGTTGGGTACGAAGCCTGCTTTTTCCTGCACCGCCAGAATGCGCTCACGCACATCGGTAGGCAGCGCATCCAGGTTATCGACCACTGGGAAGCGACTGATTTCTTGTGGCATCGGCTAACTCCGTATCCGGGACATGCAGCCGGCTGGACCGGCCAGCGTTGTTGTTATTCGGTGAGCCCGAGTTCGGCCACGCTCACTTCACGCATGCGGAATTTCTGCACCTTGCCGCTGATGGTCATCGGGAATTCATCGACGAATTTGAAGTGTCGCGGCGTCTTGAAATGCGCGATCTTGCCTTTGCAGAAATCACGCAGTGCGTCGGAACTGGCTTCGTGCCCCGGGTGCAGCTTGACCCAGGCTACGATCTCTTCGCCGTAGGTTTTGTCCGGCACGCCGATCACCTGAACGTCCGCGACGGCGGGGTGGGTGAAGAGGAATTCTTCGATCTCGCGCGGGTACACGTTCTCACCGCCACGAATGATCATGTCTTTATTACGCCCGACGATTTTTAGATAGCCCTCATCGTCCATGATCGCCAAGTCCCCGGTATGCATCCAGCGCGCGCCATCAATGGCGCCAGCCGTCGCTTCCGGGTTGTTCCAGTAGCCCAGCATCACACTGTAGCCTCGAGTACAAAGCTCGCCGATCTGCCCGCGCGGGACGATGCGGTTGTGCTCATCGACAATCTTGCTTTCCAGGTGCGGCTGGGTGCGTCCGACGCTGGTAACACGACGCTCCAGGTCGTCGTCGGCCGCGGTCTGGGTCGATACCGGACTGGTCTCGGTCATGCCGTAGGCGATCTGCATTTCATTCAGGTGCATGTCGTCGATGACGCGCTTCATCACCTCGATCGGGCAGGTTGAGCCGGCCATGATCCCGGTGCGCAGATGGCTCAGGTCCAGCGACTGACGCTCCGGATGATCGAGCATGGCAATGAACATGGTCGGCACGCCGTACATGCCCGTGGCTTTCTCTTCCGCTGCGGCCTGCAGGGCGGCGAGCGGCTCGAAGGCGGCACTCGGATAGATCATCGTGGTGCCATGGGTCACGCAGCCGAGGTTGCCCATGACCATGCCGAAGCAGTGATACAGCGGCACCGGAATCACCAGCCGGTCGTGCTCGGTGAGCTTCAGGCTTTCACCGACCATGTAACCGTTGTTGAGAATGTTGTAGTGGCTGAGGGTGGCGCCTTTGGGGAACCCTGTGGTGCCTGAGGTGTACTGAATATTGATCGGGTCGTCGAACTGCAGCTGCTCGCCGCATTGACGCAGTTGCTCGGGGCCGACACTTTCGGCCATATCCATCAGGCCTTTCCACAGCAGCATGCCGTCCACAGGCGTGTCGCACAGACTGATCACGCCGCGCAGCTCCGGCAGCATGTGGCTTTGCAAGGCACCCACGGCGGAGCGTTCCAGCTCCGGCAACAGCTCATGGAGCATCGCATGGTAGTCGGAGGTCTTGAAGGCATCGGCGCAGATCAGCCAGCGACAACCGGATTGCTTGAGCGCGTATTCGAGTTCGTTGAGGCGGTAGGCCGGGTTGATGTTCACCAGCACCACGCCCGCTTTGGCCGTTGCGAATTGGGTGATGCACCACTGCGCGTTGTTCGGCGACCAGATCCCCAGCCGGTCCCCGGGCTGAAGGCCGAGCGCCAGCAAACCACGAGCGCAGCGATCTACTTCTTCGGCCAGCTGCGCCCAGGTGTAACGCACGTTCTGATGACGCACGACCAAGGCCTCACGGTCGGAGAACCGCTCGACTGTCTGGTCGAAGGCCGCTCCGATGGTCATCGCCAGCAGGGGTTTGGTCTGCGGTCCGCAGGTGTAGCTCGGAAGACTCATGTCGAAACTCCTCAGTCTTGTGTTTGTTATGAGGCCTTGCGTTCCCGGAACGCTGGAGTGTTGACAGTCATTCCGGGCTTGATTACGTTAACGTAAAGGTAACAGCGTGACAACCCACCGCACCCACACCGAAAAAAGCAATGTGAGCGCGGCAAATCAAAGCACCGGACGCCAGGTAAACAGCCTTTACGGCGTGCGGCACCCAGAACCAGAACAACTATAAGCAGGTGGCTACATGAACTATTCCGGCCTCAACTTTGCCCTTGGTGAAACCGTCGACATGCTGCGCGATCAGGTGCGCGGCTTCGTTGCCGACGAGGTGGCACCGCGCGCCGAAGCCATCGACCGCGACAACCTCTTCCCCAACGACATGTGGCGCAAGTTCGGCGACATGGGCCTGCTCGGTATCACCATAGACGAGGAATACGGCGGCGCCGGGATGGGTTATCTGGCGCATGTCATCGCGCTCGAAGAAATCAGCCGCGGCTCGGCCTCGGTCGGCCTGTCCTACGGCGCGCACTCCAACCTCTGCGTCAATCAGATCAACCGCAACGGCACACCGGCGCAAAAAGCCAAGTACCTGCCCAAGCTGGTGTCTGGCGAACACATAGGCGCGTTGGCAATGAGCGAGCCGAACGCCGGCTCCGACGTGGTTTCGATGAAGCTGCGCGCCGACCGCAAGGGTGACAGCTTCGTGCTCAACGGCAGCAAGACCTGGATCACCAACGGCCCGGACGCCAACACCTACGTGATCTACGCCAAGACCGACCTGGACAAGGGCCCGCACGGCATCACCGCCTTCATCGTCGAGCGCGATTGGAAGGGTTTCTCGCGCGGTAACAAATTCGACAAGCTCGGCATGCGCGGCTCCAACACCTGCGAGCTGTTCTTCGATGACGTCGAAGTGCCGGAAGAGAACGTGCTGGGCGTGGAGAATGGTGGCGTCAAGGTGCTGATGAGCGGCCTGGACTATGAACGCGTGGTCCTCGCCGGTGGCCCTGTCGGAATCATGCAGGCGTGCCTGGACGTGGTGGTGCCTTACATCCACGACCGCAAGCAGTTCGGCCAGAGCATCGGTGAATTTCAGTTCATCCAGGGCAAGGTGGCCGACATGTACACCCAGCTCAACGCCAGCCGCGCCTATCTCTACACCGTGGCGCAGGCCTGCGACCGCGGCGAGACCACCCGCAAGGATGCCGCCGGCGTCATCCTCTACACCGCCGAAGCGGCGACTCAAATGGCCCTGCAGGCGATCCAGATTTTGGGCGGCAACGGCTACATCAATGAATTCCCCACCGGCCGTTTGCTGCGCGACGCCAAGCTCTACGAGATCGGCGCTGGTACCAGCGAGATCCGCCGCATGCTGATTGGGCGCGAGTTGTTTAACGAAACGAAATAAGAACAAAGGCGCTGGAGGCTGGACGATTGGTCCGTAGGGTGGGCTTCAGCCCACCGTCCACGGAGTACAGAGTGGTGGGCTGAAGCGGAACGCCGCCCCAACCCACCCTACGATGAAAACCATCTCGTTCCTCGTCCAGCCTCCAGCCTATAGCGCTTTTTTCGAGGTTTTTTATGGCCATCCTCAGTACCCAGATCAACACCCGCTCACCGGAATTCGCGGCCAACACCGCCGCCATGCTTGAGCAGGTTCAAGGTTTGCGCACCCTGCTCGGCCACGTCAGCGAAGGCGGCGGCGAAAAGGCTCAGCAACGCCATGTCGCGCGCGGCAAACTGCTAGTGCGAGACCGCATCAACGCCCTCCTCGATCCCGGTTCGGCCTTTCTCGAAGTCGCGCCGCTAGCCGCTTACGAGGTGTACGGTGAAGACGTCGCCGCTGCGGGCGTGGTCGCCGGCATTGGCCGGGTCGAAGGCGTCGAATGCATGATCATCGCCAACGACGCGACGGTAAAAGGCGGCAGCTACTATCCGCTGACCGTGAAAAAACACCTGCGCGCCCAGACCATCGCCCAGCAGAATCGTTTGCCGTGTATCTATCTGGTGGATTCCGGCGGCGCCAACCTGCCGCGCCAGGACGAGGTGTTTCCCGACCGCGAGCATTTCGGCCGCATCTTCTTCAACCAAGCCAATATGAGCGCCATGGGCATACCGCAGCTCGCAGTGGTCATGGGGTCCTGCACTGCGGGCGGTGCTTATGTACCGGCGATGGCCGACGAGACCATCATGGTGCGCAACCAGGCGACGATTTTTCTCGCTGGCCCACCCTTGGTCAAAGCCGCGACTGGCGAAGTGGTGACCGCCGAGGACCTCGGTGGCGCCGACGTGCATTGCAAGATATCCGGCGTGGCCGACCATTACGCCGAAAGCGACGAGCACGCGCTGGCCATCGCCCGCCGCTGCGTGGCCAACCTTAACTGGCGCAAGCTCGGCACGGTGCAGCCCCGTCAGCCCAGAGCACCGCTGTATGCCGCGAACGAGCTCTACGGTGTGATTCCAGCTCAAGCCAAGCAGCCCTACGACGTGCGCGAGGTGATCGCGCGGCTTGTCGACGGCAGCGAATTCGATGAGTTCAAAGCACTGTTCGGTACTACGCTGGTCTGCGGCTTCGCCACGTTGCACGGTTATCCCATCGCGATCCTGGCGAACAACGGCATCCTCTTCGCTGAGGCCGCACAGAAAGGCGCGCACTTCATCGAACTGGCCTGTCAGCGCGGTATCCCGCTGCTGTTCCTGCAGAACATCACCGGCTTCATGGTTGGACAGAAATACGAAACCGGCGGCATCGCCAAGCACGGCGCCAAGCTGGTCACCGCGGTGGCCTGCGCCCAGGTGCCGAAGTTCACCGTGGTCATCGGCGGTAGCTTTGGCGCCGGCAACTACGGCATGTGCGGACGTGCCTACGATCCGCGCTTCCTGTGGATGTGGCCTAACGCGCGCATCGGTGTGATGGGCGGCGAGCAGGCTGCGGGCGTGCTGGTACAGGTCAAGCGCGAGCAGGCCGAGCGCAGCGGGCAATCGTTCTCTGACGAGGATGAAGCACAGCTCAAGCAGCCGATCCTTGAACAGTACGAGCGCCAGGGTCACCCCTACTATTCCAGTGCGCGGTTGTGGGACGACGGCGTCATCGATCCGGCGCAGACCCGCGACCTGCTGGGCCTGGCGATTTCGGCCAGTCTCAACGCACCGATCGAGCCGACCCGCTTTGGCGTATTCCGCATGTAAAGAAAAGCCGATAACGACGCTGGTGGCGTGACGTCCCGCCTCCAGCAACGGGCCGTAGACCTTCGCTGCAGGAACCTGATATGAACACGTCCTCCTTTCAAACTATTGAACTCGAATACAGCAACAAGGGCTTCGCCACCCTCTGGCTCGACCGCCCGGAAAAGAACAACGCCTTCAATGCTGAAATGATCCGCGAACTGGTGCTGGCCATCGATCAGGTGCAGGCGAACAAAGACCTGCGCTTCCTGCTGTTGCGTGGTCGCGGCAAGCATTTCTCGGCGGGCGCCGATCTCGCCTGGATGCAGCAGTCAGCCAAGCTGGATTTCGAGGCCAACCTCACCGACGCCCGCGAACTGGCCGAGCTGATGTACAGCCTTTACCACCTGAAACTGCCAACCCTGGCGGTAGTGCAAGGTGCGGCATTCGGCGGCGCTGTCGGTTTGATCGCCTGTTGCGACATGGCCATCGGTGCTCACGACGCGCAGCTGTCGCTTTCGGAGGTGCGCATCGGCCTAGCACCGGCGGTAATCAGCCCCTTCGTGGTCAAGGCCATCGGTGAACGCGCCACGCGCCGTTACGCCATGACCGGCGAGCGCTTCAGCGGCGAGCGCGCATGCGAGCTCGGTTTGTTGTCCGAAACCTATGCAACGGCGGAACTGGATGATGGTCTTGATAGCTGGATCGACAATCTGCTGCTCAATAGTCCACAGGCCATGCGCGCCAGCAAGGACCTGATGCGTGAGGCCAGCAGCGCTTCGTTGAGTCCGGCGCTGCGTCGTTATACCGAAAACGCCATTGCGCGCATCCGCGTCAGCCCCGAAGGACAGGAAGGGCTGAATGCCTTTCTGGAAAAGCGCAAACCGGCCTGGTTAGGGGACGCTTGATGTCCGGGTTCGTCTGGAAGTCTGCCCCCTCTCCCCAGCCCTCTCCCCAAGGGGGCGAGGGGGTTGTTTCGTGCAGCGATTGGGCCGTGACGTCAGCTCGCAGCGACGGCAACGATGGCAGCGCTGCGCCGTTACACCGAAAACGCTATCGCGCGTATCCGCGTCAGTCTCGAAGGCCAGGAGGGGTTGAATGCCTTTCTCGAAAAGCGCAGACCGGCCTGGTTGGGGGACGCTTGTTGTCCGGGTTCGTCTGGAAGTCTGCCCCCTCTCCCCAAAGGGGCGAGGGGGTTGTTTCATGCAGCGTTTGCACCACGGTGCTAGCTCGCAGCTACGGCAACCATGCTCGCCTTACCACGTCAATCAGGCGACCCACCGTCTGCCAAACCACACCATTCCCTCGCCTCACCCCGTCATCCCCTCGCCCCTCTGGGGAGAGGGCTAGGGTGAGGGGAAACATACTCAAGGCCACGCAGGAGCCACAAAAATGATAACCACCCTCCTGGTCGCCAACCGCGGCGAGATAGCCTGCCGCGTGATGCGCACCGCCAAAGCCATGGGCCTGACCACCGTCGCCGTGCACAGCGCCATCGACCGTGACGCACGCCATGCCCGTGAAGCGGACATCCGCGTTGACCTCGGCGGCGCCAAGCCAGCGGAAAGCTACCTTCAGATCGACAAACTGATCGCCGCGGCAAAAGCCAGCGGCGCCCAGGCGATTCATCCTGGCTACGGCTTCCTCTCCGAAAACGCCGATTTCGCCCGTGCTATCGAAGACGCCGGGCTGATCTTCCTCGGCCCGCCCGCCTCGGCCATCGACGCCATGGGCAGCAAGTCGGCCGCCAAGGCATTGATGGAAAAAGCTGGCGTGCCGCTGGTGCCCGGCTATCACGGCGAAGCGCAGGACGTGGAAACCTTTCGCACGGCGGCAGACCAGATCGGCTATCCGGTCCTGCTCAAGGCCACTGCGGGCGGCGGCGGCAAGGGCATGAAGGTCGTCGAGCGTGAAGCGGATCTCGCCGAAGCGCTGCAATCGGCCCAGCGCGAGGCGCAGTCCTCGTTCGGCGACTCGCGCATGCTGGTCGAGAAGTACGTGCTCAAGCCGCGCCACGTGGAAATCCAGGTATTCGCCGACCAGCACGGCAACTGCCTGTACCTCAACGAGCGCGACTGTTCGATCCAGCGCCGCCATCAGAAGGTGGTCGAGGAAGCGCCCGCACCGGGGCTCTCACCCGAACTGCGCCGAGCGATGGGCGAAGCGGCGGTAAAGGCCGCACAGGCTATTGGTTATGTCGGCGCCGGCACGGTGGAGTTTTTGCTCGATGCCCGTGGCGAGTTCTTCTTCATGGAAATGAACACACGCCTGCAGGTCGAGCATCCTGTCACCGAAGCCATCACCGGCCTCGATCTGGTGGCCTGGCAAATCCGCGTTGCGCGCGGCGAACCGCTGCCGATCACCCAGGATCAGGTGCCGCTCAATGGCCACGCCATCGAGGTGCGGCTGTATGCCGAAGATCCGGATAACGACTTCCTGCCCGCCACTGGCATCCTCGATTTGTATCGTGAGTCCGCCTCAGGTCCGGGCCGCCGTGTGGACAGCGGTGTAGCCGAGGGCGATACGGTCTCGCCTTTCTACGACCCGATGCTTGGCAAGCTGATCGCCTGGGGTGAGAACCGCGAGGAAGCGCGCCTGCGTTTGCTGGCCATGCTGGATGAGACCAGCGTGGGCGGCGTGCGTACCAACCTCGCCTTCCTGCGTCGCGTCATTGGTCATCCCGCATTCGCAGCGGCAGAGCTGGACACCGGTTTCATTCCGCGCCATGAAGCCGAGCTGATGCGCACGCCCGGCGAGCTGAGTGACGCGTTCTGGCAGCTGGCGGGCGAGCTGTTCGTGCAGAGCGAACCGGCCAAGGTCCGTGAAGACGACCTGCACTCGCCTTGGGCAAAGCGTGATGGACTGCGTTTCGGCATGCCGGCACGGATTGGCGTGCATCTGCAATGCAATGGCGAAAGCCGCTTGGTACACATTGATGCTAATGCCCGTAGGAGCGAGCTTGCTCGCGAATCAACCTCCTCGGAAACCGCCTTCGCGAGCAAGCTCGCTCCTACAAAAGCAGAAGCCTCACGCCAGCCGAAAGCTATCCGGAAGGGTCGCACGCTGTACCTCGAATGGAACGGCGAGCTGCAAGCCGTCACCGCCTTCGATCCCATCGCGGAAGTCGAAGCCAGCCATCAACATCACGGCGGCATGACCGCGCCTATGAATGGCAGCATCGTGCGGGTGCTGGTCGAGGCCGGGCAGCATGTCGAAGCCGGTACCACACTGGTCGTGCTGGAGGCGATGAAGATGGAACACAGCATCCGTGCGCAACAGGCCGGTGTGGTCAAAAGCCTGTTCTGCGCGGAAGGTGACATGGTCAACGAAGGCGCGGTATTGCTGGAGATGGAAGACGCCTGACGCCGGTTGGTAAACGGCGTGACGGTCCTTGTAGGGTGGGCTTCAGCCCACCAGGCACGATAGAAAATGTTTTCAGAACTAACCACTAACCCAGGTGACGCTGCAAACATCGCGACACCCATGGAGAACAAATGAGCCTGCCCAAACACGTCCGTCTAGTCGAAGTCGGCCCGCGTGACGGCCTGCAGAATGAGAAGCAGCCGATCAGCATCGCCGACAAGGTGCGGTTGGTGGACGACCTCAGCGCCGCCGGCCTGCAGTACATCGAGATCGGCAGCTTCGTGTCGCCCAAATGGGTGCCGCAGATGGCCGGCTCGGCCGATGTCTTCGCGCAGATCCGGCAAAAACCGGGCGTGACCTACGCCGCCCTGACGCCGAACCTGAAAGGCCTCGAAGCCGCCATCGAAGCCGGTGTAAATGAAGTCGCAGTGTTCGGCGCCGCGTCCGAGGCGTTCTCACAGAAGAACATCAATTGCTCCATCGACGAGAGTCTGGCGCGCTTCGCCCCGCTGATGGAGGCGGCGCGCGAGAACGGCATTCAGGTGCGTGGCTATGTGTCCTGCGTGCTGGGCTGTCCTTATGAAGGTGAAATCGACCCGAAGCGCGTCGCCCACGTGGCACGCGAACTGTTCGCCATGGGCTGCTACGAGGTCTCGCTGGGCGACACCATCGGCACCGGCACGCCGGGCAAAACCCGTCAGCTGATCGAGGCCGTCAGCCGCGAAGTGCCGCATGACAAGCTCGCCGGGCATTTTCACGATACCTACGGCCAGGCGCTGGCTAATATCTATGCCAGTCTGCTGGAAGGCGTCTGCGTATTCGACAGCTCGGTCGCCGGGCTCGGCGGCTGTCCTTATGCGAAGGGCGCCAGTGGCAACGTTGCCAGCGAGGATGTGCTCTACATGCTTAACGGCCTGGGCATCGAGACGGGGATCGATCTGGATGCGCTGGTTGTCGCAGGGCAACGCATCAGCGACGTACTGGGGCGACCCAACGGTTCGCGGGTCGCACGGGCGAGGCTTAGCGCGCAGTAACGGCGGCGTCTGCGAGTGCTGGCTAGCAGGTCATAAAACGTTGGCGAAGTAGCCAAGAAAAGACAGAAATTGCTGAGCGGACCGGGGTTGCGATTGAGTTTTACGAGTTGTAAATGAGCATTTGACCGGGGCTGGCGATTCCAAGCGATTTCTGACCACTGAGTCGTGCGACCGGCCAGGCTACGCAGAACAGCCTGTTAATGGAAAAAAGGGGCTCACATGAACAAGATCTATCCCAACGCCCAGCAGGCCCTCGACGGCCTGGTCGAGGACGGCATGACCCTTGCCGTGGGCGGCTTCGGCCTTTGCGGCATTCCTGAGGCCTTGATCGAAGCGCTGCGTGACACGGGCAAGAAAGACCTCACGGTGATCAGCAATAACGCCGGCGTGGACGGTTTCGGCCTCGGCGTGCTGCTGGAAACGCGCCAGGTGCGCAAGATGATTTCCTCCTATGTGGGCGAGAACAAAGAGTTCGAGCGGCAATACCTGGCGGGCGAATTGGAGCTCGAGTTCACCCCGCAGGGCACGCTGGCCGAGAAGTTGCGCGCTGGCGGCTCCGGCATTCCCGCGTTCTATACCCGGACCGGCTACGGCACGCTGATTGCCGAAGGTAAGGAAACCCGCCAATTCAACGGCGAGTGGTACGTGATGGAAGAATCGCTGGTTGCCGACATCGCGCTGGTTAAGGCTTTCAAAGCCGACAAGGCGGGCAACCTGGTCTTCAACAAAACCGCGCGTAATTTCAACCCGCTCGCGGCCATGGCCGGCAAGGTTTGCGTGGTGGAAGTCGATGAGCTGGTCGAAACCGGCGAACTGGACCCCGACCAGATCCACCTGCCGGGCATCTACGTGCAGCGCATCATCCACAACCCGAACGCCGAAAAGCGCATCGAAAAACGTACGGTGAGGAGCTGATCATGGCCTGGACACGCGAACAGATGGCGCAGCGCGCCGCGCAGGAATTGCAGGATGGCTTCTACGTCAATCTCGGCATCGGCCTGCCGACCCTCGTCGCCAACTACATTCCGGACGGCATGGACGTCTGGCTGCAGAGCGAAAACGGTCTGCTCGGCATCGGCCCCTTCCCAACCGAGGAAGAAATCGATCCCGATCTGATCAACGCCGGCAAGCAGACCGTCACCGCCCTGCCCGGCAGCGCCTTCTTCGATAACGCGATGAGCTTCGGCATGATCCGCGGCGGTCACATCAATCTCGCGATTCTCGGCGCCATGCAGGTCTCGGAGAAAGGCGATCTGGCCAACTGGATGATCCCCGGCAAGATGGTCAAGGGCATGGGCGGTGCCATGGACTTGGTTGCCGGCGTCAAGCGGGTCGTCGTGTTGATGGAGCACACCGCCAAGGGCGCGCACAAAATCATCGAGCAATGCGACTTGCCGCTGACCGGAGTCGGCGTGGTCGATCGCATCATCACCGACCTGGGCGTGCTAGACGTTACCGAGCAGGGCCTGAAGTTGGTGGAGTTGGCCGATGGGATGAGCTTCGAGCAGATGCAGGACGCGACCGGCTGCACGATCCATCGCTGAGCTGAACGCGCAATAGCCAAGCGCCACTGTGCATCGCTGGCGCCCGAGTGTAGCCTTGCCGGCACCTGAAGAACGATACGCCGGCTCACCTTGAGCCGATGACGCAAGATTGGACACCTTAATGGCAAAGCAGACCTACAGCATTTCCGATCTGGCCAATGAGCTGGATATCACCACCCGCGCCATTCGCTTCTACGAAGAACAGGGCATGCTCTCGCCCACTCGCCGTGGCCAGGAGCGTATCTACAGCCCCAAGGATCGCGTTGCCCTGAAGCTGATCCTGCGTGGCAAGCGCATCGGCTTTTCGTTGGCCGAATGCAAGACGCTGATCGAACTCTACGATCCCAAAGCCGGTAACCAGAAACAGCTGAACATCATGCTCGGCATGATCGCTGAACGCCGTCAGCAACTCGAACAACAGCAGCTCGACATTCAGCAGATGCAGCTGGAACTCGATACAGCCGAAGAACGCTGCCTAAGTGCTCTGAAAGCGACCGTCGGTAAAGAGGCGATCTGAACCTCTGCTGCTCGAGTTTCACTTCTGGCGTGAAGACGCGTTCAACGATCCAGCGCGTGTCGCGACTGCCGAGGCAGAGACGGTATTGCGAATCATCAATAGCTTTCGATCGGACATATATCAGGCCGCCGCGAATGGGTCAGGAAATGCGCTTGCACTCGGGATCGGGCAGGCTGAAACGATTTTTCATTAACTCGGTAGCGTTGACCTGCGACCAGAATCAGGTGTTCTCCCCGTTTCGCTGCGCTTTCGACGGAACCCGGCTTTTTCCTTAAGGCGTTTAGACAAAACACCAACGACCCTGCCCGTAGGAGCGAGGGGGCAGCTGGGTTCACTTAGGCTAGAAAAACACCGCAGCCTTACACGGGTGTGCGGTGTTCACTGTTAAGTAAACGGCAATATCGTAGGGCCGAATGAATTCGGCCCTACGGACTTAAGCGATCCAAATAATTCTGCTTACGGATCAAGCCTGAAAACGGAAACAGGCTCTGGCTGGCCATTGAAAACGGTAGACGAGGCAGTACCCAACGACCGACGAGCGCAACAGGCAAGGACTAACCCCGGGGGCGAGAGCAGCGAGCCAAAGCAACAGAAAAAAGCGGACCGGGCCCGCGTACGCGCTCAGGTCTAATCAACCTAACTCGCTTCAGGCCCGCAGTAATCGCAATAGCCGCAAGCGCGGCTTGCTGAGGCGTTTCCAACCCAGTAGTTGCCAACGCAGGCAGCTTCTTTCGACGGCTGATAGACATGCCTCACCTCCGCCAGTCCAGCAAAGCAGACACCTGTCCAGAATCATGGACATTCGATAATTCCCCCGCCTCGGATGTCCAGCCAATTGGACAAAGGTCTACCCCCGCTTTACTCCCAACCGCTCTATAACGGTGCTTCCAGCGTTTCCCGCAAGTCAGGCACAGAACCTGCTAAGTCATTAGGGCAACACGCCAAAACACTGGTGGGACGGACGACTGCAGTCGCCCTTTCACCTCCGGCAACGCAGCACGCTGCCGCGCATGACCTTCTGGTTACCAAAACAAAAAAAACAAGGAAACTGTACATGTCAGCCAAGAAAAAATTGTCCCGTCTCGCCTGTGCCATTGGTGCAACCACTTTTCTCAGCGCCAGCCTGCTCAGCGGCAATGCGATGGCCACTGAGAAAATCCGTTGGCAGGTACCGCTGGCGTTCCCGTCCCATCTCATCGGTCTGACCACGCCGGTCAAACACCTTTCCGAGTCGCTCAAGGCGATTTCGGGTGGTGACATCCAGCTGCGCTATTACGAACCCGGCGAACTGGTGCCGCCATTCGAAATCATGGATGCGGTGAGCAACGGCAAGTATCCAGCCGGCTACACCTGGATCGGTTACGACCAGGGCACCATCCCAGCGCTGCCGCTGTATTCCGGTGCGCCGTTCAACATGGAGCCGCCGGCCTACATTGCCTGGTACTACGAGGGCGACGGTAAGAAACTGCTCGAGGAGATCTATGCCGAGCGCAACATCCACCCGATGCTGTGCAGCATCATCGGCCCGGAAGGTGCTGGCTGGTTCGCCAAGCCCATCGAGAAGCTGGAAGACATCGACGGGCTGCGCATCCGCTTCGCCGGTATCGGCGGCAAGGTGCTCGAAAAACTCGGCGCCTCGGTGACCATGGTGCCGGGCGGTGAGATCTACCAGGCGCTGGAGCGCAAGACCATCGACGCCACCGAGTTCTCGCAGCCGGCGGTGGACAAGATGCTGGGCCTGGACCAGATCATCAAGAACTACATCATGCCGGGCTGGCACCAGACGCTGACCACCTCGCACCTGCTGGTGAACAAGAATGTCTGGGACAAGCTGGAGCCGCAAAGCCGCGCACTGATCGAGATGGGCTGCGAATCCGCCACACTGAAGGGCTTTGCCGAAAGCGAGTGGGCTCAGCCGACCGCCCTGCGTGATTACGAGAAACAAGGTGTGAAGGCTCAGGTGCTGCCTGAAGAAGTACTGCGCGAGCTTGAGCGGGTGACCAACGAAGTGCTCGACGAGATGGCTGCGGAGAACGAAATGTTCAACCGCGTCCTGACCAGCCAACGCGAGTTCATGGAGCACCACTCCATCTGGCACGGCAAGGGCTACCTGCCGCGCGATTACTACAAGTACGATTAACCGCACGAGTCGAGGGGCGCAGCGCCGCTGTGCCCCTTATTTCAAGCGGGCCGTTGCCGTACCTGTGTAGTTGCGTCGCGTGCCCGTGCTGGATTTGCCGAGGTCGTCATGTCCGTTCACCCCGTTTCCCCCAACGACGCGGCACCCGCCTCTGCTAAGGCCGAGCTGCCGCATAACAGACTGTCTTGCTGGTTGGACAGGGCCTTGGTCGCCATCGGCGAGCTCAGCGCCTGGCTCTGGGTGCTCTGCCTGCTGGTGGTGCTGACCAATGTGTTCAGCCGTTTCGTCCTGGCGCGTGGCTCCATTGCGCTGGAAGAGTTGTCCTGGCATTTGTTTGGTGCCGCTGTGTTGCTTTCGCTTGCGTACGCCGTGGTACGCGACGACCACGTGCGGGTCGATGTGTTGAGCGAGAAATTCACCCTGCGCAGCCGGGCCATCATCGAATTGCTGGCCATCGCGTTCCTTGCCTTGCCTATCGTTGTGCTGATGGTCGATGCGCTGATTCCCTTCGCCTACCAGGCGTTCATCTACAGCGAGCGTTCGCAAGCGCCAAGCGGCCTGCCGCATCGCTTTATTTTCAAAAGCACATTGCCGCTGGGCTTGCTGCTCCTGGCGCTGGCGCTGTTCTCCAAAGCCACGCGCTGCAGCACGCTGCTGTTCGAATTCCCACGGGCCATAACGTCCACTTCGAATGACCGCGACCGCGGCCATTCTCAGCCCTGATGGAGTAGCCGTAATCATGGGTCTGGAACAAATCCTCGTCATCGGCATGTTCGCCAGCTTCATGGTGCTCCTGCTGCTTGGTTTCCCCGTCGCCTGGTCACTGGCCGGCATCGGGCTGCTGTTTGCCGTTCTCGGCTATGTCATGGTCGAGCACTTCGATGCCGATCTCTGGTTCACTTGGGAAGGCACCATCGGCGTGCTGGACGCCCGCATCTACGGCATCGTCGCCAACGAACTGATGGTCGCGCTGCCGCTGTTCATCTTCATGGGCATCATGCTCGACCGTTCCGGCATCGCTGAGCGCTTGATGCACAGCCTGGTCCGTGTGCTCGGGCCATTGCGCGGCGGCTACGCCGTGACGGTCGTGCTAGTGGGCATTCTGCTCGCCGCGTCCACCGGCATAGTCGGCGCTTCGGTGGCGCTGCTCGGCATGCTTTCGATCGGCCCCATGCTGCAGGCCAAATACAACAAGAGCCTGGCCGTCGGTACTGCCTGCTCGGTCGGCACGCTGGGCATCCTGATTCCGCCAAGCATCATGCTGGTGCTGATGGCAGATCGTCTCGGCACCTCCGAGGCTTCGGTGGGCAAACTGTTCATGGGTGCGCTGATCCCCGGCATGATGTTGGCCGCGATGTACATCCTCTACATCGTGATCGTTTCTTGGGTGAAAAAAGACTTCGCGCCTGCTCCGGCCAACCGCCCAAAGCTCGACGCGCGCGCGCTGCTCGACGTCTTCCTTGCCGTGGTGCCGCCTTTCGTGCTGATCCTGGCCGTGCTTGGCTCGATCTTCTTCGGCATCGCCACCACCACCGAAGCCTCCGCGGTCGGCGCGTTCGGCGCGGTGCTGATGGCCGCTTGCAGCCGCAGGCTGAATCTCACCGTATTGAAGGATGCGCTCTACCAGACCAGCCGTACCTCGGCCTTCATCTTCGGCATCTTCATCGGCGCCACGGTGTTCGCCGCCGTGCTGCGCGGCCTGGGTGGCGACGATGTGATCCGCGCTGCGCTCACTGGACTACCGTTCGGCCAGACTGGCGTATTGCTCACAGTTCTATTCATCACCTTCCTGCTGGGGTTCTTCCTCGACTGGGTGGAGATCACCTTGATCGTTCTGCCGCTGGTGGCACCGGTCCTGTTCTCGATGGGCGTCGATCCGCTGTGGTTCGCGATTCTTTTCGCGCTGTGCCTGCAGACCTCGTTCCTGACGCCTCCGGTAGGCTTCGCCCTGTTCTACATCAAGGGTGTCTGTCCGCCAGAAGTGACCACCCGCGACGTCTATCTCGGTGTATTGCCGTACATCCTGATCCAGCTGCTCGGCCTGGCTCTGGTGTTCTTCTTCGAGCCGCTGGCGACGTGGTTGCCCAATGAGGTATATGCGCGCTAGCAGGCTGTTGAAAAACTACCTGCGTTGGCAATACGGCGTTTAAAACGGCCTCAGAAGCTCATTTACAACACGTCAACTCGTTCGCGAGTCCGATCCGCTTCCTCGGCCGTTTGACTCGCTGCGCTCGCCCTTCGGGCCAGCCTTCGGCTGTTACTCCCGCTGGTCGTTGCGCCTTGTCTTGCCTGCCTCGCCAACGTTTTTCAACGGCCTGCATGCGCCTTCGCCCCGGCTGCCTTGCCCGAGGCAGCCGGGGCCTTCCATAATCGGTCGGAACCCAAACGGACATCTCTGCCCATGGCGATTGCGCGCAACGACCTTGATCACAATGGTTTGATAATCGGCGTCTCCCCGGAGCGCTTTCGCGCCGTGGCGATGCCGCTGCTGTTCGATCACCTCAACGCCCAGTGCGAAGGCACCATTGCGGTCAACCGCCAGGCGCGCATCGTCTGGATCAATGACAAGTACGCCGCAAAGGTCGGTATCAGCGATCCGCGCAGCGTGCTTGGCAAGGAAATCGAAGAGGTGCTGCCAGCCAGCCGTCTGCGCGAGGTAATGGAAAACGGGCTGCCCAGCATGCTCGACCTGATGGCATTCGGCGATGAGCATTTCGTGGTGACCCGCATTCCGCTACGGGACGAAGATGGCACCCTGGTCGGCGCGCTGGGCTTCGTGCTGTTCGACCGGGCGCAGCACCTCAGACCGCTGATGTCCAAGTTCAACGTTCTGCAGACGCAGCTGGTCGCGACTCAGAACGAGTTGGCCAAGGCCCGCCGCGCGCGTTACACCATTGCTGGCTTCATCGGTACCAGCCCAGCCGCCAGCGAGGTCAAGCGTCAGGCCCGCCGCGCGGCACAGCTTGACGCCACGGTGTTGATCCGCGGCGAGACCGGCACCGGCAAGGAGTTGCTCGCCCAGGGCATCCACAACCTTTCGCCACGGGCCAACGGCCCTTTCGTTGCGGTCAACGTCGCGGCTATCCCGGAGACCCTGGTAGAGGCCGAGCTGTTCGGCACCGCCCCAGGCGCATTCACCGGTGCGGATCGCAAGGCGCGTATCGGCAAATTCGAAGTGGCTAACGGCGGCACGCTGTTCCTCGATGAAATCGGTGATCTGCCCATGCCACTACAGGCGAAACTGCTGCGAGTGCTGCAGGAGCAGGAAATCGAGCCGCTGGGCTCCAACCAGGTCAAACCGCTGAACGTACGGGTGATTGCCGCGACCCACATTGATCTCGAAGCTAAGGTTGCCGCCGGGCAATTCCGAGACGATCTCTACTACCGCCTCAATGTCCTCGCGCTCAAGGTGCCATCGTTGCGCGAACGCGCCAGCGACATTCCCGCGCTGGTCGAACATCTGCTCGATGACATCGCCAATCGATCCGGCCATGCGCCGATGGAGCTCACGCCCGAAGCCGTAGCGCTGCTCTGCGGCCAACCCTGGCGCGGCAATGTCCGCGAGTTGAGCAACCTGCTGGAACGGGCCCAATTGAATGCCGACGGCCTGCCGCTGGAAGCGCGGCATCTGCTGCCGTTGCTTGGCGAGCAGAACAGCAGCGTCACATCTGTGCCGCCGACAGTAATGCCGCTCCCCACCGAACCATCCGCCTTGGAAGAAGCGCCGCTGCAGCTGCTGGCCGAGAGCATTGCCCAGGCCGAGCGCCGCGCGCTGCAACATGCACTGCGCACCTGCAAAGGCAACCGTCGCCGCGCCGCCGTCGAGCTGGGTATTTCGCGCGCGAGCCTGTATTCGAAACTGCAGCTGCATGGGTTGAGCGAGCGCTAACCAGGGCCTGCTCCCGTTTCGCTGCCGTCACAACCGCCTCCTCGCAGGGCCGAACTGTTCGGCCTCCCAAATCAGCGGCCGAATAAATTCGGCCCTACCAGGTCAAGCACATGGCCGGGCCTTAAGTCTCGTAGGGCCGTAATGCTGTTCACTTAATGCAAACACCACGGCTGATGGCCCTGTCTGTAGAAGCGAGCTTGCTCGCGAAGCTCTTGAGTGGCCTGGGTTGAGCAAAGAGCTTCGCGAGCAAGGACTCGGCGTCCCCCTCGCTCCTACTAGGTAGGCGGCGGGTTTCCCTTAGCTCAGAAAAATGCCGCAACCTACACAGGAATGCGGCGTTTCGCCTAAGTGAACGGCATACCGTAGGGCCGAACTGTTCGGCCTCCCAAATCAGCGGCCGAATAAATTCGGCCCTACGGGCTCAGCACATGGCGGGTCAGAAGCCTCGTAGGGCCGTAATGCTGTTCACTTAATGCAAACACCACGGCTGATGGCCCTGTCTGTAGGAGCGAGCTTGCTCGCGAAGCTCTCGAGCGGCCTGGGTCGAGCAAAGAGCTTCGCGAGCAAGGACTCGGCGTCCCCCTCGCTCCTACTAGTAGGCGGCGGGTTTCCCTTAGCCCAGAAAAACGCCGCAACCTACACAGGAATGCGGCGTTTCGCCTAAGTGAACGGCATACCGTAGGGCCGAACTTGTTCGGCCTTTGCAAATCTGCCGAACGAGGTTCTGCCCTACAAGCCGACGCCACCGCCTTTAGCCGATCAGGCATTCAGCCGTTCGATCTGACCACCAAGCTCTTGCGCCAATAGCCGCAGTTCGGTGCTGGCGGCGCGAGTTCGGGTGACCGTCTGCCCAGCGGAGCCGGCGGTGTCGCGGATGCCGTTGACGCTACGATTGATTTCCTCAGCCGTAGCGGTCTGTTCCTCGGCGGCGGTCGCGATCTGCAGGTTCATCTCGTTGATGGTTGAAACCGCCACGGTAATGGCGCTAAGCGATTCACCCGCGCGCCGCCTGATCCATCGTCGACTGTGCCTTTTCCGCATTGCGAGCCATCCGCTCGACGGCGGTGGTTGCACCTGACTGGAGCCGTTCGATGATCTCGTGGATCTCTCGAGTCGAGCGCTGGGTGCGCTGCGCCAGCGAGCGCACCTCGTCGGCCACTACGGCAAAACCGCGACCGTGCTCGCCGGCGCGGGCTGCCTCGATTGCGGCATTGAGCGCAAGCAGGTTGGTCTGTTCCGCGACGCCATTGATCACATCGAGCACGGTGCCGATGTCATGCGAGTCCTTCGCCAGCTTCTCCACGACCGACCGCGCTTGCGACAGATCGCCGGTCAGGTCGGCGATTTCCTGCATGGTCTGCTCGACCATCCGCCGACCTTGCGCGGCCTCTGCTTCTGTCTGTTTGGTCGAATCAGCCGCGAGACTGGCGCTACGCGCAACTTCCTGCACGGTGGCAACCATCTCGTTCATCGCGGCGGCCAGGCTGATGGTTTCGCTTTCCTGGCGCTCGGCATCGCGCTGGGCGCCCGAGGTGATTTGCGACAGGTCCTCGCTGGCAGTCATCAGTTTCAGGTTGGCCTGCCCTACCTGTCCGACCACGCCGCCGGCGGCCTCCATGAGCGTGTTGAAGCTGCGGGCCATCTGAACGAGCTCGTCACGGCCCTGTGTGGGCAGGCGTACGGTAAGGTCGGTGCGGCCCTCGACAGCCTTCTCCAGGGTGGCGACCGTTGCACGCAAGGGGCCTGTAATGCTGCGGATCAACAGCATGCTGAACCCCGCCAACGCAGCGAGGATTAACGCGCCGACGAACAGGGCGGTCGTCACTTCGCGATTCACCGCGGCATCGATATCGGCGGGGTGAATGCCGCTGGATACCATCCAGCTCCAAGGTTTGAAGCCACGTGCCTCGGTCAGCTTGAGCTCGGGCTCCGTTGCGCCCGGACGCGGCCAAAGATATTCGAGACGCATGGAGCCGTTGCTGCGCACACCGTCCACCAGCTGCTGCACGAATGGCTTGCCGGCCTTGTCCTTCAGATCACGCAGATCGCGACCGACCAGTTGCGGGCTGACCGGGTGCATCAGCCAGACAAAATCCATGTTGTTGATCCACAGGTAGTGGTCGCCCAGATAACGGATGGTGCCGATCACTTCCATTGCGCCGGTTTGCGCCTCTGGAAGCGTGATTTCACCAGCGCGCGCTTTGCCCTCGTAATGCTCCATCACCCGTACGGCGGTGGTCAGTGCGGCATCCACGGCAGCCATTTTTTCTTCGGTCAGACTGCGTTGCAGACTGGCCACCATCCACCAGGTGAACAGGACTACGACCACACCGAAACCCAGGGTAAGCATCCAGACCCGCTGAGCGATACGAAACTGACGAAAGAAGCTGTTCATCGAGACGTCAATCCTTATGAAGGCAGCGCGCCAACCATTGGCGAACCGCAACTGCTCACCAGCGCATAGAGCTCAGGCGCCGTTCCTAAGTGCGTTAAACGTGAAGGGTTGCCACAGCACGGTCGATCAGGCCCGCAGCGTCACTGCGCCAGCCAGCCGCCATCGACGTTCCAGGCTGCGCCGCGTACCTGCTTGGCGGCGTCGCTACAGAGAAATAGCGTCAGATCACCCAGCTCCTCGGGCGTCACGAAATCCAGCGAAGGTTGCTTCTCCATCAGCAGCTCCCGCGTCGCGCGGACCGGGTCGCCATGGGTTTGCGTCTTGCTGTCGATCTGCTGCTGTACCAGCGGCGTCAGTACCCAGCCTGGGCAGAGCGCGTTGCAGGTGACTGAGGTGGATGCGGTTTCCAGCGCGACCGTCTTGGTCAGGCCGATCACCCCGTGCTTGGCGGCCACGTAGGCCGATTTCTGCGCCGAAGCCACCAGGCCGTGAACCGAGGAGATGTTGACGATCCGCCCCCAGTTGCGCTCGCGCATGCCCGGCAGCGCCAAACGCATGGTGTGGAATACCGAGGACAGATTGATGGCGATGATGCTGTCCCAACGCTCGACCGGGAAACTTTCGACCGGAGCGACATGCTGAATGCCGGCGTTGTTGACCAGCACATCGAGGGAACCGAAATCACGCTCGGTCTGGTTAACCATCGCCGCGATCTGTTCGGCGTCGGAGACGTCGGCCGAGTGATGCAGCACGCGGGTGCCATAGCCGGATACGCGAGCGATGGCCGCTTCCACATCGCCGAAGCCGTTGAGCATCACGTCGGCGCCCGCCTCCGCCAGTTTGCAGGCGATGCCCAGACCGATCCCGCTGGTCGAACCGGTGACCAGGGCTGCTTTGCCTTTCAGAATCATGGCTGTCTCCGATTGCTGCGTGTAACGATCAGGACAGCGGTGCGCATGGCACCCTGATGACAATCAGAGTAGCGGCTGTTACGAAGCATGCTGGGCGGGATAATGGAAAAGCGGGACGGTCGGGTGCCGGCGGCTGATCCGCTGAGAAGTTCGCGTAGGGCTTTCATGTACGGTTTTCCTTATTGTTCTGATCGCGCCGCCCGCACCGTCGGTCTACATCGACGGTGCGGTACGGAAACAAGCGAGACTGGAAAACCAGAGCGAAAGCCATGCCAGAGCGGCGAGCGGTCGTGCAAAAAGATCGAGGCGCCCGACATAGCGCGCGCTCGAATGAAGGAGTTGGGTGTCCTTACCCGTCAGTTGCTCAACTCAATGTCCAGCATCCTGTACATGCTCATAAAGCGACACATGGCAGCCCGAACCTATGTCCGAGCCGCTGGACAGCCCATCGGGCTCGATACGCGCCGGTAGTCGCGGCGCCATCGCAACCGTCCACGCACTTCGGCGCAAGCAACTCGCCGGCGTCCAGCGAATCCATCGCTTTCACCGAACACCAGCCAGTCACTCCTCACCTCACCCGGCCAGCACGCCGTCCACCAGTGCCTTGGCTTCTTCCTGGATACGCCTCAAATGCGCATCGCCTTCGAAGCTTTCAGCATAGATCTTGTAGACGTCCTCGGTACCGGAGGGCCGAGCGGCGAACCAGCCGTTATCGGTCACGACCTTGAGCCCGCCAATAGCGGCGCCGTTGCCCGGCGCTTCGGTGAGAATCTGCGTGATCGGCTGGCCGGCTAGATCGCCCGCTTTCACCTGCGAGGCCGAGAGTTTGCCCAGTTTGGCCTTCTGCTCGCGATCGGCCGGAGCGTCGATACGCTGGTACACCGGCGCACCGAAACGCTCGGTCAGCGCCTGATAGCGCTCGCCCGGGTCCTTGCCGGTTACAGCAGTGATCTCCGCCGCCAGCAGGCCGAGAATCAGGCCGTCCTTGTCGGTCGACCAAGCGCCGCCGTTCTTGCGCAGGAAGGACGCACCCGCCGACTCTTCGCCGCCAAAGCCCAAGCTGCCATCCATCAAGCCATCGACGAACCACTTGAAGCCCACCGGCACTTCCACGACCTGACGGTCGATGCCCTTGGCGACCCGATCGATCATCGACGACGAGACCAGCGTCTTGCCGATCCCGGCCTGCGCGCTCCATTCGGGGCGGTGGGTAAACAGATACTCGATCGCAACGGCCAGGTAATGGTTGGGGTTCAGCAGCCCAACCGAGCGCGCAACGATGCCATGGCGGTCATGGTCCGTGTCACAGGCAAAGGACACGTCGAAGCGGTCCTTGTTCTCGATCAAACCAGCCATGGCGTGTGGCGAGCTGCAATCCATGCGGATCTTGCCGTCCCAATCCAGGCGCATGAAGCGGAAGGTCGGATCGACGCGCGTCGAGAGCACGTCGAGCGGTAGCCCGTAACGTTCGGCGACGCGCGTCCAGTAATGCACGCCGGCACCGCCGAGCGGGTCGACGCCGAACTTCAGGCCGGAGTTACGGATCGCTTCGAGGTCGATCACCTGATCCAGGCCCCCCACGTAGCTATCGATGAAATCGAAGCGCTGGGTGGTCGGAGCCTTAAGCGCTTGCGAATAATCCATTCGCTGCACACCTTTGAGCCCAGCGACCAGCAGCGCGTTAGCGCGATCCTGAATCCACTTGGTCACGCCGGTATCCGCCGGGCCGCCGTTGGTGGGGTTGTACTTGAAGCCGCCATCGGCTGGCGGGTTATGCGACGGGGTGATGACGATGCCATCGGCCAAGCCACCGCTGCGGCCCGCGTTGTATTCGAGGATGGCGTTGGAGATGGCCGGCGTCGGCGTGTAGCCCGGCTCACCATTGGTTTCGCTGCCGCCGGCGTCGATGCGCGTCTCGACGCCGTTGGCCGCCAGCACTTCAAGCGCGGAAACGAACGCCGGTTCAGACAGCGCATGGGTATCCATGCCAACGAAAATCGGACCGTCGATGCCCTGCTCGCGGCGGTAATCGCAGATCGCCTGGGTCACGGCAAGGATGTGCCACTCGTTGAAGCTGTTCTTCAGCGACGAGCCGCGATGACCGGAGGTGCCGAACGAGACCTGCTGCGCCGGATCCGAGGGATCGGGACGCTCGCTGTAGTAGCGCGAAATCAGGCGCGGGAGGTTGGTCAGGGTGTGTTCTTCAGGCAAGCGTCCTGCGTTGAGGTCGAGACTCATCTGTCGTTCCTTTGGAAGAATGAAAACGTGGCCTCAGGCAAACCGCGGGCCGCACGGGAGCAAACAAGGCATCAATCAATGTTTTATGTACGCGCTAAGACCATCCGCTCAGGGGCTTTGGTTCCCCATGCAGCAGGCGGAATGTTTGGCTAGCTCAGGCGCGCATGATATTGCCGTTTATCACCGCGACGAAGCCCGCTTCCTTTCATGCCAGCAGGCTTGCCCAGGCCGAAGCGAGCAACAACAGCGCCATGCCCTGATTGAAGCGCCGTAACGAACGCGCCGAACGCAGAACCCGTGCCGCGCCCCGGCCGAGCACGGCCCATGCAGCCAGGCAAAGCACCGCGACGAGAAAGAAGATCAAGGCGTAAACAGCGTACTGAGACGAGCCGGCATCCGTTCCGGTAAAAACGCTGATAACCGCGAACGCCATCATCCAGGTCTTGGGGTTGATCAGCTGCAACGCGGCGCCTCCGCAGGCACCCATGCGCTTGCTTTTTAGATCCGTGTCGAGTCCGGTCGCCGGGCTACGGAACAGCTGCCAGGCCAACATGCTGATCCAGGCCACACCGAGCCAGGCCATACCCTGCTGCACCATGGGATAACGCAGCAAAACCCCTCCCAGTCCCCATCCAACCAGCAGCACGATCGCCGCCGCTCCGGCACAGGCGCCCAGGACAATGGACAATGCGGCGCGTAATCCATACAGGCTGCTGTTGCTGAGAACCAGAATGTTGGTCGGCCCAGGCGTAATCGACGCCACGAAAGCAAACAGAACGAATGGCAGGAACTGGCTCATCGCGCCAACTCCCAATGAATTCGGGGCTTTGAAAGAATCGAAAGCATGGGCAGAAACTCCGAATGGGCTTTTCTGCCATGTTCCGCCGGGGCGCGTCAGCGGTCTGGAAGGTTTGAGCAGCGCTTGCGATAGGCCGCCGGGCTCAGGCCATAGGCACGACGGAACCAGCGACCGAGATGGCTTTGGTCGGCGAACCCCAGCTGCACCGCGACGCTCGCCGGAGCCAGTCCCTGACGCAACAGCTTGCGCGCCAGACTGAGGCGCAGCTGCACCAGATAGGCATGCGGCGCCAGGCCGAATGCCGCCTTGAACGCTCTGGACAGCCGGAAGCGATCCACATCGGTGACCTGCGCCAAGTCATCCAGACCGATATCCTGATCCAAGTGAGCATGCAAAAACTCCCGCGCCCTGATCGCCACCGCAGGCAACCGCGGGTTCAGCTCCGTCTTCTGCCGCCAGTGAACGTGGCTAGACAGTTTTTCGAGCAACGCATCCAGCGCCGCATGCCGGACGATTCGCAGGTCCGCGCCGTGCAATGCCTGGAATGCACGAGCGATGTGATTGACCAAATCCGGCTCGCTCGCCAAGGTTTCGACAAAGCTTGGCAAGCAATGCTCGGGCGCCTCTTCGAACAGCGTCCGCAGCTGCATTTCGAGCCATTGCGGCTGCAGGTAGAGCATCGAATAGGTGAAGCCGTCGGGCGCTGGGGCATGGCCGTCATGAATCTCACCGGGCTCCAGCAAGAACGCCTGCCCCGCCGTGCTGCTATGCAACACCTTGCGGCAATGAAACTGCTGCACGCCCTGCTCCGTAAAGCCGACGAGATAGCTGTCATGCCAATGCGGGTCGTAGGCATGACCCTCGAAATGAGCACGAATGGTCTCGATGCCCGTTTCGGCATCCAGCTTCAGATCGACCCAGCTGTTGGCACCCATGGTTGGCTCTTCGATGACGAATGACTACAGGCCGAAGGCCTGCGAACCTGCATTCTGTTAGGAGATTGCGGGCAGTCATAGAAGATTTGTGCAAATGCGGGCACGGCCATCGGACCCATTCATCTTTCGTAGCGCTGGCTAAACGTCGCTACGCGTTTGCCGGCATGGAAACCGCCGGCCATAAGCGACCGGCGGTTTTCCCTCAAGCCGTCTTGGCAGCGGACGCGAGCCCTGCCGGCCGTTGTTCGCGAAAGGCGAACAGGAACGTCAGGAAGACACCCAATGCGAATACCGCCGGGAACAGCCAGATGCTTTGCCAATCGTGGCCGTCCATGGTCGCGAAATGATCGGTGACCTTTCCGGCTACCCAGAAGCCGATGAGCATGCCAACACCATAGGTCGCCAGCGTGATCAAGCCTTGTGCTGAACCCTTGTACGTCTCGCCAGCCTTGGCGTCGGTATATATCTGGCCAGAGACGAAGAAGAAGTCATAGCAGATCCCGTGCAAGGCGATACCGGCCACCAGCATGAACAGCAGATCGCCGTTGTTACCGTAGGCGAACAGCGCATAGCGCAACGTCCAGGCGAGCATCCCCAGCAGCAGGGTCTTCTTGATGCCGAAGCGCTGGATGAACAGCGGCAGCAGCAACATGAACAGCACCTCGGAAATCTGCCCCAGGGTCATTTTGCCGGTCGGGTTGTCCACGCCGATCTCGGCGAGAAAGGGGTTGGCGTTCTGGTAGTAGAAGGCTAGTGGAATGCAGATCAGCACCGAGGCGAGGAAGAAGATCGCGAAGCTGCGATCCTTCAGTAGCTTGAGTGCATCCAGACCCAGGGCTTCCTTGAGCCCGCCCTGCTCGCGCCGGGCCAGCGGCGGTGTGCTTGGCAGGCTGAAGCTGTACAGCCCCAGCAGCGCCGAGGCGATGGCGCACATCAGGAAGGTGTTGCGTAGCGCACCGGCCGCGATGGCTTGCTGGGAATCCCAGCCGAACAGAAAACTGATCACCAAGCCGGCGATGATCCAACCCACTGTGCCCCAGACACGAATCTTCGAAAACTCCTGCGCGGGGTCACGCATCTGCCGGAAGGCCACGGCATTCACCAAGGCTAATGTGGGCATGTAAACGATCATGTAGCCCAGCACGTAGGGATAGAACGCACTGAAGTCACTGGCCCGGTAAAGCTGGAACAACAACACGGCGCCGACCAGATGCAGGATGGCGAGCAAGCGTTCGGCGTTGAAGTAGCGATCGGCGATCAGGCCGATCACGAACGGCGCCAAAATTGCGCCCCAGGATTGAGTCGAGAACGCCATACCGATCTGGCCGCCGGTCGCGCTCAGGTTGTTAGCCAGAAAGGTGCCGAGGGTGACGAACCAGCCGCCCCAGATGAAGAACTGCAGAAACATCATCAGGCTCAGCCGCGCATTGAGTGTGCTCATGGTCTTGTCCTTATTGTTGTGCACGTTTATCAGGAGAACGTCTTAATCGAGTCCCAGCAGACGTCGGTTTCGCGAGGCGCTGCTCGCAACGCCCGCGAAATCGTCAAATGCCCGTGTGGCGCGGTTGATCAGCTGCTGCCGAATGAAACGGGCGCCCTCCTCGGCCCCCTGCGCGGCATCCTTGAGGCAGCACTCCCATTCGAGTACTGCCCAGCCCTCGTAGCCGTACTGCGTCAGCTTGCTGAATATCTGTTTGAAATCGATCTGGCCGTCACCCAACGAACGGAAGCGCCCAGGGCGATCGGTCCAGCTCTGATAACCGCCATAGACACCGGAACGAGCGTCCGGGCGGAACTCCGCATCCTTGACGTGAAACATGCCGATGCGCTCGTGATAGCGGTCGATGAAGCCGAGGTAATCCAGTTGCTGCAGCAGCATGTGGCTCGGGTCGTAAAGAATCTTCGCGCGGGGATGGTGATCGACCGCATCGAGGAAGCGCTCGAAGGAGGCGCCGTCGTGAAGGTCCTCGCCGGGATGGATCTCAAAGCACAGGTCGACCCCGGCTTCCTCGAACGCATCGAGGATCGGTCGCCAGCGCCGTGCCAGTTCGGCGAAGCCCTCCTCGACCAGACCGCTCGGTCGCTGTGGCCAGGGATACATGTAGGGCCATAACAGCGCACCGGAAAACGTCGCATGCGCTGTGAGCCCCAAACGCCGACTGGCCTTGGCTGCGAGGTGCAATTGATCGATCGCCCACTCGGTACGGGCCTTTGGCTTGCCACGCAGCTCGGTCGGGGCGAAGTCATCGAACAGGCCGTCAAATGCTGGATGCACCGCTACCAGTTGGCCCTGCAGATGGGTCGACAGCTCGCTTACCTCGACGCCTGCTTCAGCGCAAATTCCCTTGAGCTCATCGCAGTAGGTCTGGCTCTCGGCGGCTCGTTGCAGGTCCAGGCATTGCGTTCCGAGCGTTGGAAGCTGAACCCCGCAATAGCCGAGCGAAGCCGCCCAACGCGCAAGGTTTTGAAGGTTGTCGAATGGCGCTTCCGGCCCGAGGAACTGCGCCAGGAAAATGGCCGGGCCGCGAATGCCGCTGGGTGTCTTGGGTTGCTGCATTTTGAGTTCCTATCGTTCGGTAGCGGCGAAGGGCGTCCACTTGGCATCGCTGTGATGGCTGGCGATTACCGTCTCGATGAAGGCCATGCCACGCAGGCCAGCATCGATACCCGGAACCTCGAGCGCACGCCCCGAGCGGATGGACGCGGCAAAGTCGGTATAGAGATTGGCCATCGCCTCGAGGTATCCCTCGGGATGCCCGGCGGGCAGTCGCAGGCGCCGAAGCGCGTCATCGCACAGCCAACGCTGATCGGTACCGGCACGCAGCACGCGCAACGCCTCGCCAAGCGGGCGATGAATCAAGCTGTTCGGCTCCTCTTGGCGCCATTCGAGACCGCCGCGCTCGCCATACAGGCGCAACGTCAGGGCGTTCTCTTCTCCCGTGCAGATCTGACTGGCGATTAGCACGCCGCTTGCGCCACCGTCGGTCTGGAACAGCACAGCACCGTCATCGTCTAGCTGCCGTCCCGCGACATGCACGCCAAGATCCGCGCATAGCCGCTCGATGCGCTGGCCGCTGACGAACTCGGCGAGGTTGAACGCGTGAATACCGATGTCACCCATGCAGCCACTCGGCCCCGCTTGAGCCGGCTCACCGCGCCAGGCCGCCTGCTTGTTGCCCTGCCCTGCCTGGTCCTCGCTCAACCAACCCTGCGGATACTCGACAAAAATTTTGCGCAATCGACCGAGCGCGCCGGCCTGCACCATATGCCGCGCCTGCCAGACCATGGGATAGCCCTGGTAGGTGTGGGCCAGTCCATACCATCGACCGCTGTCGGCCTGGGTTGCAGCAAGCGCCTGCATATCCGACAACGACAGCGCTGCCGGCTTCTCAGAAAACACGTGGAAGCCGGCTTGCAAGGCGGCCGCAGCGATGGGGGCATGCAAATGATTGGGCGTGACGATGACCAGCAATTCCACGCGCTGATCCGCCGGTCGCGCCTGCTCGGCCGCCAGCAGCGCCTCCCAGGATTCGTAGCAGCGCTGCGGGTCGAGATGAAGTGCCGCACCACTTCGCCTGTTGTTTTCGGGATCACGGCTGAAGGCGCCACAAACCAGTTCGATATGGCCGTCGAGGCGCATCGCCTGTCGGTGCACCTGGCCGATGAATGCGCCTTCGCCGCCGCCCACCATGCCCACCCGAACCTTTGGTCGACCGGTCGAATCCATGCCCTTACTCCCAACTTAAAGTTTTGATCACAACCAATGTAACCGGTTACATTTGCTCAGAAGGTAGCACCGAAAGCCTTGCTGTCAAGTTGGAAGCGCTGCGTTACGCTAGTCGCCCGCTGGCCGATCGAGCACGGCCGATGATCATCGAGGAGTTATGCCGAATATTCGCAAGGTGGCTGAGTTGGCTGGCGTTTCCGTCGCCACCGTTTCGCGCACGTTGAAGTCGCCGGAACGGGTTTCACCGCAGACCCGTGACCGGGTGCACGCAGCGGTCGAACAGGCCGGTTATCGCCCAAACCTGATGGCTGTGCAGTTCCGCTCGCGCAAAACGCGCAATCTCGTCGTGCTGGTTCCGGCCATCGCCAACGTGTTCTTTGCGCGGGTCATCAGCGGTATTCAGGAAGCCGCGCAGGCCTTCGATTACCGCGTGCTGCTGTGCAATACCTTGGGCCGTGAAGACGTCGAGATCGCCTACGCCGAGCTGGTCCATGCCCATCAGGCAGACGGTGTGATCCAACTGCGCGCATTCAATCCTTTCGCTGAAACCTGCCTCCACGGCAATGCGCTACCACCGATGGTCAACGCGTGCGAAGTGCTCGACGTCCCGCCCTGCCCGACCGTGCGCCTGGATAATCGCGCTGCGGCCCGCGCAATGACCGAACACTTGCTCGCGCTGGGCCATCGCCGCATCGGCCTGATCAAGGGCCCGCAAGCCAGCCCGCTGACCCGAGAGCGTATCGCCGGATACGAGGATGCGTTGAATGACGCAGGCATCGCGCTCGATCCGGAACTGCTGCGCCGCGGCAATTTCACCTTGCAGGCCGGATATGACGCTGCCGGCCAACTGCTCGATAATCCGAATCAACCGACCGCGATCTTCTGCGAAAACGATGAGATGGCGATCGGTGCGATGCAGCGCATCCGCCAATCTGGGCTGCGCGTTCCGCAGGACGTGTCGATCGCCGGTTTCGATGACATTCCCTTCGCCGCTTTTAGCGATCCACCGCTGACGACCATCGCCCAGCCCGCCGAGGCGTTCGGGAGACACGCAGTCGAGATGCTGGTGGCGCAATTCGAGCAACAACCGCTCGATATTCCTCACTTGGTGTTGCCGTACAGCCTGATCGTGCGCGGCAGCACGGGACCTGCGCCGCGCTGAACGTTGTGGCTCTGCTGACCAGCGGTGGCGCTCACGCCCATGTGGCCAGCGCCTGTTTCGCCGTTCAGGTGAAGCGCTTTCGCTGCTTGTCAATTTCCGGGCTCACCTCCGCTCAGCTCCTCCCACAGGCTGCGCCGAAACAGCTGATGCAGGGGTAATCGCTGCGCGCTGTGGCGGCTGACGAGCACTAACTCGCGATAAAAAGTAGCGCTACCGAGGGAAATGATGCGGACCGTGGGCGCGCGTTCGAGCCATAGCCCCGCCGTCGGTACCAGCGCCACGCCCAAGCCGCTTTCGACCATTTTCACGATAGCGTCCAGCTCGTCCAGCTCAAGACCCGGACGCACGTCCAGATTGTGTTTGCGCAGGAACCGACTTACCTGGCGGCCGCCGAAGGAGCTACGGTCGTAGCGCACGAAGGGGTACTCGACGAGCAGCTTGAACGGGTCATCGCCTTCGATGTTCAACGGCGCGATCAGCACGAAGGGCTCCTTCTGGATTAGCTCAGCGTGCAATTCCTTGGGTAGCGCAAATGGCGGCCGGATCATCACCGCCAGATCGATATCTCCGGCGTCGACCTGCGACAGGAGATTCAGCGAAACGCCTGGAACGAGCTTGGGCGCGACGCCCGGTGCTTCGCGCAGCAAACGCAGCAGCACCGGGGGCAGCAATCCGGTCTGCACGGTGGCGATGGCACCGATGCGCAGTTCGCCTCGGTATTCACCAAGCGACTCCGGCTGCCCCATCAGCGCAAAGGTTTCAAGAATCTGTTCGGCTAGCGGCACCGCACGCAGGCCGGCTGCGTTGAGATGAGCTGAACGCCCTGTTCGATCGAATAAACGCATACCTAACGCATCTTCGAGATTCCTGATCTGAGCGCTCACGGCCGACTGGGTCAGGCCGATCTGGTTGCCCGCAGCAGCGAAACTGCCGCACCGGACGATAGCCAGGAAGGTTTTCAGTTCACGAATCATCGGCACGATCCATCGATTTTCTTAAGGCTCGAATCAAAACATATCCGTTGTCGAAAGGCGGAAAAAATCGGCAAGAATGCCGCTTCCGTTTCACCATAAGAAGGAAGCCCCGATGAGCCTTTCCCCGTTTCACCTTGCGATTCCCGTTTACGACTTGCCGGCGGCCCGCCATTTCTACGGGGAAGTGTTCGGCCTTGCCGAAGGGCGTTCATCCGAGCACTGGGTCGACTTCGATTTCTACGGACATCAGCTGGTGATCCATGAACATCCGAAAACCCAGTCTCAGGACGCAGCGCACACCAACGCGGTGGACGGTCATGACGTGCCGGTACCGCACTTCGGCATCGTGCTGAGCTGGCGGGAGTGGGAAGCGCTGGCCGAGCGTCTGCGCTCGCTGGGGACCCAATTCGTCATCGAGCCTTATGTGCGCTTCAAGGGACAGGTTGGCGAGCAGGCCACGATGTTCCTCTTCGATCCCTGCGGCAATGCGCTGGAATTCAAGGCATTCAAAGACATGAGCCAGTTGTTCGCCAAGTGAGCTTGGCGGGCATCTGAAACGACGCGCTGCGGAGATGCGGCAAGCAATTCGCAGCGTTTAATTAGCCCTTAGCTGAACCTGCTCCGAGCGCATAGATATACGCTTTTACAGTCTGACCGTTGCCGAGTCTGACGTCCGCCAGGATGCGTCTGTAGGCGTCGCCTTCGAACTCATCGAGCCTTGCCCAATGCGCCGCAAACGCCTCTGAACTGAGCACGAAGCCTTTGACCGTCTCGCCGCGTTCATCCAGATCGAGACCGGGAAACCCCAGCGCCGCGCCCCAACCTTCTTCACGCAACCTGCCCGACACGCTTGCGGGCCCCCAGGTACCGGGAATCGCCGCCAGGATGTGCTCGTTCGGCCGCCCAGGTGCGAGGGAGCCGTATACAAAAAGTCGCTCGATCATGGATCGCTTCCTCAATGCATTCGGTGATTAAGCACAGATCAGGCCATGCGCTAAAAGTGGCCAGCCATTCAGCCGGTCTAGCGAGACCGCTCTGGTGATTATCGAGACACAACCGGTGCCAGACAGATATTTCGACGCCCGGCGCTAAACAAAAGTACTGATGGACCGATAAACCGACATGCCAAGCGAAGCGGGCGCGGTTCGATCCGCCAGTCTTCCGAGGCGCCCTACACAGCCGGTCTCGTCCCCGTCCTATGCAGCGGGGACTCGAGAGCGGCGTGGCCACCCTGAAACGGAATCCTCACCGTGCAACTCATCGATAACAGAGCGCTGATCAACGAAGCCCTGAGCCAATCCGCAGAGCTGACTGGAGGTCGTTTCGATCATCGCTACTGGTTGAGCAAGGTGGCGGACGTAAAGCTGCTGATCATCTCCAAACCGGAGGTGCTGTTCGATCTGTCCGTGAAGGTGTACATCCCCCTCGCGCCCGGGCAGAAGATGCCGTTGACCTACGGTGACGGCTGGTTCAACTGGCATTTTCTCGGAAGCAAAAGCGCGATGGTGACCATCGCCCGCGAGATTCTCTCCATCGCACTACGCAACCAGAAAGGCAATTCGCCTGTATTACAGGCCTGGCTAGCCGAGCTGGTGTCGTTCAAGCGCAGCAGCAATACCATCGCGGTGCTCGAACCTGAGCCACAACAGGATCAGGCCGGCCGCTAGAGTCTGTTGCTATTTCATGGCAATCCGCGTTGCTGCGCCAAATATCCCAGGCCGGTTGGCGCTCCACAACGCCCGTCGGGATCGGGCGCGGCCTTGCCTCGCGCACAAGCAGGCTCCGGTGCGGATGCGAACGGAAAGTCAGCATGCCCAGGGACTCTGTAGGGCTGAATTCATTTGGCCGCAGATCTGCGAAGGCCGAACAAGGTCGACCCTCAACTTTGCCTGCGCCTTCTGGCACCCGAAGAGCGGGCCCGTCGCGAGACGAGACAGCGCCTAAACCGTGTCGCCCGCCCCAAGCGCCGCTTCCTCGTAATCGAGTTCACGCAGCAGGATCTGCAGCATCTGCTCGTCGATCAGGTGGCGTTTTCTCATCCGGTACAGTTCCTTGCGCTGCACAGCGATGGCCTGCACGCGAATGTCACGCTCCAGCACCTGCGTCTGGCGCGCCTGGTTCGCCCGATCCTGATGATCCATCAAGGCTTCGATGTCGTGCCGATAAGACTCGGTAATCCGAGCCGTGACCTCGCTGCGCAGCAGCGCCTCGTCGGGATCCTCCACGGGGTTGGCCTGTTTCCAGTTTTCCAGCCAGGTGACCGCAGCCTGGGCGGCGATCCGACGGGCTTTCTTGAGCTCCTCTCTGTGTTGTTCAACATCGTTGTTAGGCAGTTGCTTGAGGAAATAGGGAATGCCCAGCGCACCGACCAGCAACGACAAGATGATCACGGCGGCCGCCAGAAAAATCATCAGATCGCGCCCCGGAAATGGCGTGTCGCCAATCATTAGTGGAATCGACAGGACGCCGGCCAGGGTGATTGCCCCACGCACGCCCGCCACGGCGCTGAGTGCGGAAAACAGCCGGAGGGGTTTGGGCTGGACCGTCTTTCCGAGCGCCCGAAGCACCCGCGCCTCGCTCCAGTGATAGGCGTAAACGAAACCGAAGCGGATCACCAGCAGCAGCGCCATGATCGCCAATGCGCTGAAGATCAACATCGGCATGCTGTAGCTCTGCTGCCCAGCCGCTTCCCAAACCCGCTCCACGATCCGCGGGAATTGCAGCCCCAGCAGCAGGAACACCAGACCGTTGAAGCTAAAATCGAGCATCTCCCAGATGCTGCGGTTGAGGATGCGCGTGCTGGTCTTCACCGGCAGCATGTCGATGCGGCTCTGCACCATGCCCGCCGCCACGGCCGAGAGGATGCCGGACATGCCCGCATGCTCAGCCAGGAAGAACGCGGCAAAGGGGAGCAGCAGAATCATCAGCACATAGGCCGAGGGATCGAACAGGTCCCGTGCGGTCATCCATTGCTTGGCCTTGCCCACCGCCCAGCTCAGGCCGGCGCCAATGAGCAGGCCACCCAGCGCGATGACAAAAAACTCGCCGGTGACCGTCGTCAGCGAAAAGGTGCCGGTAATGGCGGCGGCCAGTGCGAACTTGAACGAGACCAGGCCAGTGGCATCGTTCATCATCGCCTCGCCTTCCAGCTGGTGCGCCATATGGCGCGGGAGCCGGCCCTGGGCGATGGCGATCACGGCCAATGCATCGGTTGGCGAGAGAATGGCCGCCAGTGCGAAGCTCGCCGCCAACGGAATCGTCGGCAACAACCAATGGATGAAGTAACCAACCACCACCAGGATGACCAGCACAAGCACCAGCGCCATGGCGGTCATCTCCGCGCCATGCTCGGTGAACTCGCGCTTGGGAATCTTCCAACCGTCGTAGAACAGCAGCGGCGGAATGAACAGCAACATGAAGATCTCCGGCCGCAGCTCAACGCCCATTCCGAACGGCGGAAGCGCCAGCATGCTGCCCATCAGGATCTGCAGGATCGGCAGCGGCACCGGTATGACATTGGCGAGAATCCGGCTTGCACCCACCGCAAGCAACAGCAAAAAGATTAGATAAAGCGTTTCCATAGGGCCGGCGGGTCTCTGCGGAATAGGTAGGGCGTGCGGAAAGTGCGCGCATGTGAAAAAAAGTATAGCCAGGCGGTTTGATATAGCCGGCTCGTTCGTCAGAACCGTCCCAACGACCCCCAGCCCTGCCGCGCTTGACGTAACATATCGCGCCCTGATCCCCACGCTGCTCAACTGAGCAACCCGGTCGCTCCGATGCAGCGAATTACAGAAGCCTGTCTGTAGGCTGCGAGAGCGGCTTCATCGGGATCGGAGGGTAAACGGCACCAGGCACCAACCCGGAGACTTCCAGTGCCCATCTGGCTTCAGACTGCCGCCCTGCTCTGCATCTCCAAACTGTTCATGACCTTCGCCTAGTAGGGCCATCTCAAACACTCAACGGCAAACCCTGGCAGATCGCTGCACTGATCAGTTGGGGCATCGCCTTGTTCGAGTATCCGATGACGGTGCCCGCCAACCGAATCGCCTACACCGAGCTGTCCGTCGGCCAACTAAAGATCATGCAAGAGGTCATCACCCTCGCGATCTTCGTATCCTTCAGCGTGCTCTATATGCAGCAGCGCTGAAGCTCGACTAACTCTGGGCCGGGATCTGCCTGTTAGCTGCGATCTATTTCATATTTCGAAGCTAGGCACTCACAGCAGTGCCCACCCTCACGAGAACCCCAGGCACCAGCCTGCCAATACAAAAGCATCGCCCCGAGGTCGGGCCTGCCAGAGAGCAAAGCCCTCCCGCACCGCTTCCTGGGAGGCGCGCCCTCGCGGCGAAACAGGCCACAGGCCTTCGCCCATATACCACCCACTCAGACAGATGACGCCCTCGAACCACTTGGGCATACTGCCAGCTTTTTCACCCACCTCAGGTAATCCGAATGTTCAAGGTCAACGAGTACTTCGACGGCACCGTCAAATCCATCGCCTTCGACATGGCAGCAGGCCCCGCCACTATCGGCGTCATGGCCGCAGGCGATTACGAATTTGGCACCAACCAGTTGGAAGTAATGCACGTGATCGCCGGCAGCCTGGACGTCAAACTACCGGGTAGCGACAGCTACGAAACCTTTGGCGCCGGCACTCAATTCACCGTGCCAGCCAACAGCAAGTTCCAGCTGAAGGTTGCGTCGGATACCGCTTATCTTTGCGAGTACCGCTGAAAGCGAAACGCACTGGCTGGCTCAGTTGCCAGACAGTGCGTCAGTGTTGCGTTGACAAGTAGCCGCCTATAGCGGTGCGGCCTGATCAAACCTTAGGCGCGATGCCGTCCCAACCTTGCTTGATTTCACCTAGCAGATTCGCCACTTCATCGAGCTTACTCACATCGTTATGCCGGCTGGCTTCGAACAGCCGCATCGTCATGAATTCGTACAGGCGATCCAGATTTTCCGCCAGCTCGCCGCCCGCCTTCTTGTCCAGCACGTCGCGCAGCCCACCGATTATGTTGACGGCCTTACCAATCAGCGTGCCTTTCTCAGCGTATGCCTCACGTTCCATAGCACCCTTGGCCTGAGCGATACGATCCAGCCCACCTTGCATCAACATCTGAATCAAACGGTGCGGATCGGCCTCGGTCACCTGGGCCTTAACACCGACTTGCTGGTACTGCCTCATTGCTGCCATAGCATTCATTTGGATGAGCCCCTTGCCACATCAATTTGCATGTACAGCTTATCGGTCGAGGTCGCTCAAGCTTGATAGCCGTTGGGAAAATTTGATCGAAAAAGAAAAAAACCGCCTTGGCGGCGGCTTAGGATCGATAGCAAAACTCACTACCGTGGCGGGACTGGTTTTCCAGTGGATCGTTTCTCGGCACACTCGGTTTCGGCTCTCTCACAAATGGGCTGAACCGTGCACAACTCGTAGGGTGGGCTTCAGCCCACCGAACCTGCTGGCCAACTAGCAAGCCGAACCAAAGAACCCCGCCTGGCTCTTACATAAATCGCGCCGATGCGTACGTGCGGCACTCTACCGGTGGGCTGAAGCCCACCCTACATAAGCCCTTCACCATACCCGTAGGCACCGGGCGGCGCTCCGCTTCAGCCCACCAAAACTTACTGACCAGCGCAGCTTTATTTCTTGGAATTACCCGCCGCCCAAGGCAGATTTTCCAGCGATGCGAGAAGGCTGTTGGACGTATTCGACAACTGCCCCACCAACAAGTCCATCGCGTTGAACTGCTTGTAGAGTCGCTCTTGCAGCGAGGTGATGCGGCGGTTCAAATCTTCCTTCTGATCATCGATCTTCGAGATGGTCTCGGTCATCGCCTTGTTGCGCTGTTCGAGAATGCCGCCGGTCTCCGTGTAGGGCTTGAGCTTCTCATCCAGGCGACTAGCGAGACCTTTTTCGCCAGTAAAGAACGCCGACAGCTCGGTAAAGTTGCCGTCCATGGCCTTGCCGAGCTTGGCATCATCAGTTTTCAGCGTGCCGTCTTTCTGTGTTGTGATACCCAAGTCCGCCAAGGCGCGAAGGGAGCCATCACCTTGCACGTTCACCAGTTCGTTGCGAATCGTCCCCAACAACGTGCGCGCCGTCGCATCCCCTACCAGCGCGCCAGTCAACGGGACCTTGTCATCGCCAACCGAGGTGACCTTGGTCTGTGCATTGATTACGCCAATCAGCTTGTTGTAGCTGTCGACGAACGACTGGATCTGCTTTTTGACGCCTGCCTTGTCTTCCGCAACGTTGATCGTTAGCGGCTCGTTTTGAACCGTCTTGGCCTTGAGATCGAGCGTAACGCCATCAATGGCACCCTCAACCTTGTTAGTTTCACTGACGATCTGCAAACCATCGATAGACAGCCTGGCGCTCTGGGCCGAAGCCAGCGCGCGTGCGCCTTCACCGGTACTCGAGGTACCGTCGAAAGCCAGTTTCGAAAGACTGACTTCACCATCCTGTACCGATGCTGCGCCAGTTCCCGCCACAGTGATATCGCGCCCGTCACCGCTTTTGCTGCTGCTAAGCACGAGCCGCGAGCCATGCTCGTCCGTCACGATGGTGGCACTGACGCCCATATCTTTGCCGGCCGCGTTGATGGCGTCACGCATACCCGTGAATGTGTTGTTGCTCTCGTCAACCGTAACGGAAAACGATTCTTTTGAAGGCGGATTACCCGGTACACCCAGGGAAATCTCCAGCGTTCCGCTGGCAAAACGCGCCGGCGCGTCGGCGGTGTTCTTAACCGCAGCAAGAGCTACTTTGCTGCTGGTTGCCAGCTTTTCTACCTCGACCTGATAGCTACCAGCGCCGGCAGTGGTACTGGCAGTGACGCCAACCAGATCCGACTTGCTGGATGTAGCCGAACGCGCCTGGAACAGCTCAGGCTTGTTCAGTGCGCCAAGCGCCGTCTGGAAGTCGCTGATGGCGCTTTTCAATGCACCAACGGCAGTAATTTGGGTGGTGGTCTTCTTTTCGAGGTTCGCGAGCTGCGTCTCTTTAGGCGCACGCTCAGCCGCGACCATGCTGGACACGATACTGTCGATGTCAATACCGGAACCAATACCTGTTACGCCAGCCATAGCCTTACCTCGTCAAAAAAATTGTTAGCCGAAAAGCTCAATACAAAAATCGTACCGTCAGGCTTTGGCTTCGAACAACAAACTACGCATTTCATCCAGTCGCTCGGTAAGCCGAAGGATTTCCTCCGACGGTATCTGCCGAACGACTTTGCCTGACTCGCCATCAATCACACGAACAACCACGTCCCCGGTGGAATCGTCGACGCTGAAGTTCAGATCCCGCTGGATATTCTGCATCTGCGACCGAAGCTGTTCGACCAAGTCGGCGGTGCTTTCCTGCTCTTCCGCTTTTGCTGGAGCGGTTGCTGGCTGGAGCTTATCGGACGCAGAAAACCCAGCCTCCTTGGGGAGGCTGGGTGACGATCCAGCTGTCATCTGCGTTTGCGGTGCGGCTCCGCCAGATAATTTTCCGACGTCCATTGATTCACCTCTCATGAATCAATGAGGGTAGAGCACAGGCCCTACCCTCATCATTAACGCCTTCTGCTCTGTTACTGCAGCAGACTCAGAACAGCCTGCGGCAGCTGCTTGGCCTGGGCGAGGATCGCAGTACCCGCCTGTTGTAGGATCTGGTTCTTACTCAGGTTGGCAGTTTCTGCAGCGAAGTCGGTGTCCTGGATACGGCCACGGGCTGCGGAAACGTTTTCGCTGATGTTCTGCAGGTTAGAAATAGTGTTTTCGAAGCGGTTCTGCACCGCACCCATATTTGCCCGGGTGTCGTCGATTGAAGCCAGAGCGGCATCGATAACGTCTATAGCTGACTGCGCTCCATCTACCGTCGAAATATCGATCGTAGAGACCCGCTTACCAGAATCAGCTAGTGCCCCAACTACTTCGGTGGTCCCCAAAGTACCCAGTCCATTGTTAGCGCCAACGCTGCTTTTGACACTTACAGCGCCAGCTGTCGCCGTAAATGACACTTGGCCCGTGACTACACCATTTGCGCCATCAGCAACTAGATCTTGGGCACTGCCAGTGCCAGTCAACGCACCTGCTGCATCCGACTGCATTGAATCCAGAGTCACTGCGGCTGCGCCAGTGTTGCCAGCGAGCTCAACCGATATATTTTTGCCTGTGCTATCAGTGATATTCAGTTTTGTAGGATCAGTTCCGTCAATAGAAACTTGCAAATCAGACAACCTAGATTCAGATTGAATGGCTTTTTGTAGTGCTTCAGCTTGCTGCGCGCCAGTCATACCATCAGCATTGCCGATGTTGGACAAGGTAATGCCGTTAATATTGAAGCTCATCGAGACTTCAACGTCGTCAGCAGCATCGCCTGCGTCTGCACCTGCAGCAATATCTGCGAAACCAACTTGAGCTACAGTGGTCGCTTTGGCTGTTACACCGTCTACCTCTGCGTTGACTGCATCAGCAACATCACGAGCACTTGCGCCAGCTGTCAAGGACACCTTGCTCTCGCGATTATCGACTTTAAACGTAAGATCTTGCGTAGCGATTCCGCCAGCGCTGCCGCTCGCGACATTGCTAGAATCCAGTCCTGCAAACGAAAGAGCGTTAACCCTACCAAGATCCTCAGCACGTGCTGAACCAATGCTGAAACCAATGGTTTCATTTGCGTTGGATCCAACTTGAAACTGGACTCCACTAAAGGTCCCGTTAAGCAATTTACGGCCGCCGAATACGGTCGTTTCGGCAATTCGGTCCATTTCTTGCTGAAGTTGCGAGACTTCCTTCTGCAACGCTCCCCGGTCAGCACTATCGTTGGAGCCGTTGGCGGCTTGAAGCGAGAGATCCCGCATACGCTGAAGGATGTTCGTGCTTTGCTGCATCGCACCTTCGGCAGTCTGAGCCATGGAGATGCCATCGTTAGCATTCTTAACCGCCACACCCAAGCCGCTTATTTGGCTAGTCAGGCGGTTGGCGATCTGCAGGCCGGCGGCATCGTCTTTGGCACTGTTGATGCGGCTACCAGTAGACAGGCGCTGCATGGAGGTGCTGAGGGCGTTGGACGAAGATTGCAGGTTACGCTGAGTGTTGAGCGATGCAATGTTTGTATTGACTGTAAGAGCCATGATGTGCCTCCAAGGGCGCTAGTTACTTTGGTTGCCTGAGCTTGCGACTCCGGGCCGGCTTTTGCCCAGGCACCCATTGAGTTCGCATTCGATTAGCTTATCGGCGTCGTTTCGGTGAGCTTTAGGAGGCAATCGAAAATATTTTTGCAAGCCCCGAAAACAACCTGTACGACGCCGGCGAATCCGCAAACAAGCGAGCCCGCCTGCGAAGGTTTTCGGGCGCTGGTTGGAAAACTTTAATGGATGGGGCGAGGTGGACGGCAGATGCGTGCGGGAGTGTTTGGTTTTTGGAGTGGCCTGGAAGCCCTTTTCGCCGCGAGGGCGCGCCTCCCACGGGTCAGAGTGATGCCGCTGCTTTTGTAGGAGGGCCGCCCTCGGCGCGAAGCTTTTGCCTTTTTCCAACACACTGGCGTTCGTCGCGGGGCGAGCCCTAGCGGGTACAAGCGGTCGCCGGATCTGGGGTGCCTGCTTATTGGCGAACTGTACCCGCCCAAGAGGATGCGCAGTTCGCCAGAAACCGGCGTTGGTTGTAGGTTAGTTTTCGAGCGCCGCGAGTCGTTGCAGGAACGACTCCTCGTCCTCCACCGCAACGCCAAGTTCGTTGGCTTTAGCCAGCTTCGACCCTGCGCCCGGCCCGGCCACCACTACGCTGGTCTTCGCCGATACCGACCCCGAAACTTTCGCGCCCAACGCCTCCAACCTTGCCTTCGCCTCGTCGCGGCTCATGCTTTCCAGCGTGCCGGTGAGCACCCAAGTTTGTCCCGCCAACGGCAAGCCTTGCGCTGCCTTGCGTTCGCTTTGCCAGTGCATGCCGAACTCATGCAGCTGGGCCTCGATTGCGTAGGCGCGTTCGGCGTTGGTCGGGTCGTCGAAATAGTCGCGTAATGCACGAGCGGCTTTTTCATTGAGGCGCTCGACCTGACGCAGATCTAGCCAGTCGGCTTCGATGATGCCCTTGAGACTACCGAAGCGGTCGGCGAGACGCTGGGCACCGGTGGCGGCAATAAACGGAATGTTGAGCTTGTCGAGCAGCCCGGCGAGCGTCGCGCAGGCGGCGAACTCAGGATGCACGTCGCCCTCCTCCTGTAATTGCACGCCACGCTCGCGCAGCTGTTCGATGACGAGCTGGTTGTGCGCGTCCTCGAAGAAGCTATGAATCTCGTGGGCAACTTCCAGGCCGATGTCCGGCAGGTAGACCAGCACATCCGGCAATGCCCGGCTGATACGATCCAGGGAACCCAGCGCGCGCGCCAGAAGTTTGGCCGTGCCCTCGCCCACGTCGGGAATGCCCAGCGCATAGATGAAGCGCGCTAAGGACGGCGTGCGGCTGGCATCGATGGATTTGAGCAGGTTGCGGCTCGACACTTCGGCGAAGCCTTCTAGCCCCAATACTTGCTCGAAGGTCAGGCAGTACAGATCGGCTGGCGAGTTAACCAGTCCGGTATCGACCAGCTGCTCGACGATCTTGTCGCCCAGCCCGTCGATGTCCATGGCACGACGCGAAACGAAATGAATGATCGCCTGCTTGAGCTGCGCCTGACAGGCCAGCCGGCCTACGCAGCGGTAGATCGAACCTTCGCTGATGGACTCCCGACCCTTACTGCGTTTGATCAGTTGGGTGCGTTCAACGGCCGAGCCGCAGACTGGGCATTGTTCCGGCACGTGAACGGCCCGCGCATTTTCGGGGCGGCGTTCCGGGATCACGCCAAGGATTTGCGGAATCACATCGCCCGCGCGCCGCACGATGACCGTGTCGCCGATCATCACGCCCAGGCGCGCCACTTCATCCATGTTGTGCAGCGTGGCGTTCGAAACCGTCACGCCAGCGACCTGTACAGGCTTCAGCCGTGCGACCGGCGTGATGGCGCCGGTACGGCCTACCTGGAATTCCACATCCAGCAGTTCGGTCACTTCCTCGCGGGCCGGAAACTTATGCGCGATTGCCCAGCGTGGTTCGCGCGCACGGAAACCCAGCTCGCGCTGTTGGGCGGTCGAGTTGACTTTGAACACCACGCCATCGATTTCGTAAGGCAACGCGTCGCGCTTCTCGCCGATCGACTGGTAATAGGCACGGCATTCAGCGACGCCCTTGGCCAGCTTCAGCTCACGGCTGATGGGCAAGCCCCATTCCTTGAGCGCGTGGAGGATGCCGATGTGAGTATCTGGCAGCTCGCCATCGCTGCGGCCGACGCCGTAGGCACAAAGCTCCAGCGGGCGGCTGGCGGTTATCTTCGAGTCGAGCTGTCGCAGGCTTCCGGCTGCGGCGTTGCGCGGGTTGGCGAAGGGCTTGCCGCCCGCTTCCAACTGGCGTGCGTTCAACGCCTCGAAGCCCGCCTTGGGCATGTAGATCTCACCGCGCACTTCCAGCACCGACGGCCAGCCGCTGCCATGCAGTTTGAGCGGGATATTGCGGATGGTGCGGACGTTGGTGCTGATGTCCTCGCCCGTGCTGCCATCACCACGCGTGGCGCCGCGTACCAGCTGGCCGTTTTCGTAGAGCAGGCTGACGGCAAGGCCATCGAGCTTCGGTTCGCAGCTGTATTCCAGCTCGGCGCCGTTGCCGAACAGATCACCAGCGGGCAGATCCAGCCCGTCGCGGGCGCGCCGGTCGAAGTCGAGCAGGTCCTGTTCTTCGAAGGCATTGCCCAAACTCAACATCGGCACTTCGTGACGCACCTGGCCGAAGGCCGCCAAGGCTGCGCCACCAACGCGCTGGGTGGGAGAGTCCGGCGTCACCAGTTCCGGGTGTTCGGTTTCGAGCGCTTTAAGCTCCTTGAACAGGCGGTCGTACTCAGCATCGGGAACGCTGGGCTCGTCGAGTACGTAGTAGCGATAGTTGTGAGCGTCGATTTCGCTGCGCAGTTCGGCGATGCGCTCTGCGGCGGTTTGGGCGGAAGGCATATGACGGAGCCGTAGCTATGGCAATGCTGGTCAGACAGTCTCAGCGCGCCGTTGGTTGATATGAGGCGCGGGATTTTAGCCGATCCTGCAGCTGGAGGCAGGTTTGCGCGGGTTTCAGGCGGCCCAGGCGCGATTGGCGGGCGCTGGTTGGTGGACCGGGCGGCGCTCCGCCGCAGCTCAACACAGGAGACGCTCGCACCCGGTGGGCTGAAGCCCACCCTACGGAACTAGCGGCAGGTTGAGCGGGTTTTTTCGGTCTTTCGGGAATATTGTCAGGGCGCCTCGCCGCAGGGGCGTCTCTTACAAGGGCCGCGCGGTTTGGCTTTTGGTAGGTGGCCGGCGGCGTTCTGCTTCTGTAGGGTGGGCTTCAGCCCACCACAAGAGGTGCTAGATGGAACCCCCGGTGGGCTGAAGCCCACCCTACAACGGAACTGGCGGCTGGAGGCTTGCTCCACAAAGTTCTGTCAAATTCTCTTTCAAGCAAGCTCGTCCAGCTTTCGGGCCTTCGGCGCTTTGATCGGCTTTAACGCTTGACGGTCATCTGCCGGCGCTCATATTCGACGATGCGCTGGCGGTAGTGCTCGATGGTTTGTGCGGTCAGCACGCTGCGCTGATCGTCTTTCAGTTCGCCATTTAGTTCCGAGGACAGTTTGCGGGCTGCGGCGACCATCACGTCGAATGCCTGCTTGGGATGACGCGGGCCGGGCAGGCCGAGGAAAAAGCTCACGGCCGGCGTAGTGAAGTGGTCGATGTCATCCAGATCGAATGTGCCGGGCTTGACCGCGTTGGCCATGGAAAACAGCACCTCGCCATTGCCTGCCATGCTTTCGTGGCGATGGAAAATGTCCATTTCGCCGAAACGCAGGCCGCTTTCCAGAATATTCTGCAGCAGCGCCGGACCACGGAAGCCGTGCGGGTCGCGGGAAATCACGTTAATAACCAGCACTTCCTCGACCGGAGGCAGTTCATGCTCGGACTCGCTCGCCTCACCGTCATCGCCTGCCACAGGCTCGAGCAATGTCGGGACCGGCTCGTCACTGCTGAAGTGCAGGTCGCCCTGCTGGGGTTCGCTGGTGCGCCGCTTGACTGTCTCGCGCGCGCTCATGGATGGGAGATCCGTTTCGTCCAGCGATGGCTCGTTGTTGCGGCTCACGACTCGCGGCGGGCCCAGCAGCTCGGTGGACTCGTCTCCATCTGGAAGATTGCTCGCAATATTGCGGTCCAGCTTGAACTTCAACTTGCCTTTGCTACCGCGCATCCGGCGCCAGCCATCGAAAAGAATGCCGGCGATAACAATGATGCCGATGAGGATCAGCCACTCGCGCAGACCGATATCCATTAATGCTTAAACCCCTGAAATCGATGATAAAGACGCAGATTCACAGCCGCTGAACAGGCTCATCTGCGCATCGCAAAAATTGCGCTCTAAACTAGCACGACGAACGGTAGATGTGCACCGCCCGACACGGCTCTTTTATTAGTCTCCGTTTCCCTCAAAAACACCTCGAACTAGCGCGTCTCAAGCCTCCACTAGCGCTACCGCCTGTTCCACATCGACGGCCACTAACCTTGAGCAACCCGGTTCATGCATGGTCACGCCCATCAGCTGATCAGCCATCTCCATCGCGATCTTGTTGTGCGTGATGTAGATGAACTGCACCTTTTCGGACATTTCCTTGACCAGACGCGCGTAGCGCCCAACGTTAGCGTCGTCCAATGGTGCATCCACTTCATCGAGCATGCAGAACGGTGCCGGGTTGAGCTGAAAGATCGCAAACACGAGCGCCAGAGCGGTCAGTGCTTTTTCACCGCCTGACAACAGGTGGATGGTGCTGTTCTTCTTGCCCGGCGGACGCGCCATGATCGCCACCCCGGTATCGAGTAAATCTTCCCCGGTAAGTTCCAGATAAGCGCTGCCGCCACCGAAAACCTTGGGGAAAAGCGCCTGCAGGCCGCCATTGATCTGGTCGAAGGTGTCCTTGAAGCGATTGCGGGTTTCCTTGTCGATCTTGCGAATGACGTTTTCTAGCGTATCCAGCGCCTCGGTGAGGTCGTCATTCTGCGCATCGAGATAGCGCTTTCGTTCCGATTGCTGGTGATATTCATCGATCGCCGCCAAGTTGATCGGACCGAGGCGCTGGATACGCGCAGCAAGGCGCTCGAGTTCGGCCTCCCACTCCGCCTCCGCTGCACCAGCAGGCAGCGTCGCCAGGACGCCATGCAGATCGAAGCCATCTTCGTGCAGCTGATCCTGCAACGCCTTGCGCCGAACGCTGAGCGCTTGCCACTCCATGCGCTGCTGTTCGAGCTGGCCGCGTAATAGTTGCGCCTGCTGTTCGGCCTGGGTACGACGCTTCTCGACATCGCGCAATTCTCGGTCGGCGTCTTCGAGCGCCAGGCGAGCCATCCTGAGCTCCTCTTCGACGCCCATGCGTCGCTCAAGCAGCTCCTCGAGCTTCATACGCAGTTCGTCGAGCGGGGCCTCACCCTCTTCCAGATTCAGACTGAGCTGCTCGCGACGCTCTATCGCCCGTTCGAATTGTTGCTCGAGGCGCTCCAAGGCCTGACGAGTCGAATCATGCTGGGCTTTCAGCGAGCCGACTCGCACGGCCAGCTGGTGCGCGTGGTCCTTGTGCTGGCGGGCCTCCTGTCGAACCCGGTCGAGAGACTCGCGGATGCCATCGCGGCTCGCCAGCAATGTTTCGCGTTGTTCGGTATCCGCTGCCATTGCGTCGAGCGCATCCTGCAGATGCAATCGAGCCTCGCCGAGCTGTTCGGTTTCAAGCTCGCGCTGTCCGGACAGTTCGGAAAGCTCTTCATCTAGTCGAACACGGCGCAAGCTGAGCTGCTCCAGCCTGGCCTGGCTGGCGGATAATCGTGCATTCAGCTCGGCCTGCTGACGGGACAGGTCTTGATGCTGACGACGCTGCTGTTCGCGTCGATCTTCCGATTCACGTTGTGTTTCGCGAAGCTGGCCGAGCCGCTCGCCCTGCAATTCCAGACTTTGTTCGCGCTCATCGCGCTCAGCCTGCAACTGCTCCAGTTCCTGACCGCGCGCCAGCAGTCCGGACTCGGCCTCTCCGGCGCGTCGCACGCGCAAAAAATGTCGACCAACCCAGTAGCCGTCACGGCTGATCAGGCTTTCGCCCTCGACAAGCGAACCACGTGCAGCCAGCGCCTGATCAAGATCGTCCACCGGACGCCCCGCCCCAGCCACGGCGACAGATCGGCAGCTGACTCGACCTTATCCAGCAAGCTGTTGGCCATGCCCCCGCCGCCCTGCGCCGGGCTGACAAGGCGTAGATCGCCCTGCTCGAAGCCACTCATATCGAGGCCGTCGAACTGGTCCAGTAAGACCGCCTGCAAATCCGCACCCAGCACAGTTTCGACCGCCAGCTCCCAGCCCGGCTCGACGCGTAGCCCTTCGGCGAGGCGTGGACGCTCATCGAGCCCTTGCTCACGCAACCATTCGGAAACGCCTTTGCCTGGATCCATCGCGGCCTGCTGCAGGGCTTCCAGCGAAGCGATGCGGCCGCTGAGCCGCTGCAGTTCACCCTGCGCCTGCTGCTCGGCCTGGCCGGCCTGCTGCAGCTGCTCGCGTATGCGTTCGAGCTGCTGATGGGTCTGCTCTTGGGCGGCGACCAGTTCTTCCAGGCTCAACTCATTGACGGCCAATTGCTCACTCATCTCGGCCACCGCGACATCTTCCGGATCGGCAGCGAGCAAGGTGCGTTCGTCATCCAGACGGCGCTGACGCTCGCTCAGACGTTCCAGTGAATGTTCGAGCTGCTGGATACGCGACTGCTGCACCTCGGCCGCCCGACGCGGCTCGGCACTTTGCTGATTGAAGCGTTCCCACTGCTCCTGCCATGCCTGCATGGCAGTTTCGGCGTCTTCGAGTTGCGCCGCGGTTTCCTCGGCTGCCGCGCCGGCGATGTCCTGCTCGGGCTCGAGCATTGCCAGCTCCTCGCCTAGGGTGGCGAGCAAGGTGCGGTCGTGTCCCAGATGCGATTCGGTCTCCAATCGTGCTTGCTCGGCCTCGCGAAGATCATCCTGCAATTGCCGCAAACGCTGCTGGCCGTGCTGGATGCTCTGCTCGACCCGTGCGATATCGCCTCCGACCGAATAGAAGCGCCCCTGAACGAGATTGAAGCGCTCGGACAGCTCGTGATGACCGTCACGCAGCCGCTCGATACCGGCGTCCGCGTTGCGCTGTTCGGCAACCAGCGCCTCGAAACCGACCTCCTGATCACCGATCACTTGCTCGCGCTGGCCGACCTGTTCGTTCAGCGCCTGCCAACGCAACGCCGACAATTGCGCCTTGAGCTGACGCTCTTCGGCCTTGTATTCCTGATATTTCTCGGCGGACTGCGCCTGGCGGTGCAAGCGTTCCAGCTGGCGCTCGAGCTCTTCGCGCAGATCGGTCAGGCGCGCCAGATTTTCATGGGTGCGGCGAATGCGATTCTCGGTTTCACGGCGGCGCTCCTTGTATTTGGAGATGCCTGCCGCCTCTTCGATGAAGTTGCGCAGATCCTCAGGCTTGGCCTCGATCAGCTTGGAGATCATGCCCTGCTCGATGATCGAGTAACTGCGCGGCCCCAGGCCGGTGCCGAGGAAGATATCGGTGATGTCGCGGCGGCGGCATTTCACGCCATTTAGGAAGTAGGTGTTCTGCGCATCGCGGGTCACGCGGCGGCGGATGGAGATTTCGGCGAAGGCTGCATACTCGCCGGTCAGTGTGCCGTCGGAATTGTCGAAGATCAGCTCGATGCTGGCTTGAGTCACCGGTTTGCGCGTGTTAGAGCCGTTGAAGATGACATCGGTCATCGACTCGCCGCGCAGGTTTTTCGCTGAACTCTCACCCATCACCCAGCGCACGGCATCGATGATGTTGGATTTGCCGCAGCCGTTCGGCCCGACCACTGCCGCCATGTTGCTAGGGAAGCTTACGGTGGTGGGGTCGACGAAAGATTTGAAGCCGGCCAGCTTGATGCTTTTCAGACGCATGCGGGCCTATCCGTGGCAGTCAGCGTGAGGACGAACAAGAGAGTCGCCGTGTACATCGGGATTCCTGGCATCGGGTGGGTGCTGGCGCGAAACGGCGGAGTTTATCACGGTGCCCTACGGCCATCGCAGGGATGGGTGCGCAGTTTCGGTAGCTGAGATTTGTAGCTCTGGTGGGCTGAAGCCCACCCTACGCGAAGCGGAGCCCAGCCCGACCCCACTACAACGGCATCACGCAGGACCAATGCGGCGATGCGCACGCGGTACAGGCTAAATCGCGGCGGGAGTGAAACCAAGTAAGTGTAAGGGGCGAGCTCCGTTCTGGTGTGGCCTGATATCTGTGTAGCTGGTGGGCTGAAGCGGAGCGCCGCCCGGCCCACCCTACGGCATCAGGCCATCGCTTGCGGCTCGCTTCAACCGCCGGTCATGCTCATGAAGCGCACCACTTGCACTTGCTGGTCGGTACGGAATTCATGTCTTTCCGGCTTGAGTTGCAGCGCATCGACCAACGCTTGACGCAGTCGCTCGCTGTCGCCCGGATGGCTGCGCATCAGGGTCTTGAGGTCCAGTGCGCCTTCATGGCCGAGACACAGCACCAGCTTGCCTTCAGCCGTGACACGCACCCGGTTGCAACTACCACAGAAGTTGTTGCTGTGGGGCGAGATGAAGCCGACCTGGGTTTCGCTGCCGGCGACCTGCCAATAGCGCGACGGGCCGCCGGTGGTGTGGCTACTGCGTATCAGCTGGTGGCCGACTTCGATGCGTTCACGCACCTCTTCGCTGGAACAAAAGGTGATTTCACGCTCATGGCTGGAGATATTGCCGAGCGGCATCTCCTCGATGAAGCTGATGTCCAGCCCGCGCTCCACGGCGAAATTCACCAAGTCCAGCACCTCGTCGTCGTTCCTGCCCTTCTGGATCACGCTGTTGAGCTTGATCCGGCGGAAACCTGCGCTACGCGCGGCATCGATGCCTTCGATGACCTGGTGAAGCATGTCACGGCGAGTCAGCTCGGCGAATCGCTCGCGCTTGAGCGAGTCGAGACTGACATTAAGACGTTTGACGCCCGCGTCGCGCAGTACTGTCGCGAGTACCGGCAATTGCGAGCCGTTGGTGGTGATGGCCAGATCTTCCAGTTCTTCACGCGCACCCAGACGACTCAGCAGGCTCGGCAGCCCTTTTCGCACCAACGGTTCGCCACCGGTCACGCGGATACGCTTGACCCCTAGGCCGATGAACGCATCGGCCACGGCGTACAGTTCTTCCAACGTGAGAATCTGCGCACGCGGCGCGAAGACCATGTCTTCGCTCATGCAATAGGTGCAGCGAAAGTCGCAGCGGTCGGTGACCGACAGTCTCAGGTAGGTGATGCGTCGGCCGAATGGATCGACCAACTGGGAATCTGGCATGTCGCTCTCCAAGGCTTGATGCGCAAGGCTAAGACTATGTCGGAACGTGACGCGTGGCAAAGGTACGGAGCCAAATGGTCTTTAACGGAGCTTGGAGCGGCGTAATTCCACTATGAAGCCCTCCTCTGACCGCATTCAAGACAAACGAAAAACCGTCCAGCTTTTTCTGACCGCCGTCCGCAACGATGTTTTGCCAGTGCGGTTCGAACGTTAGGATATTCGCCTTCTCCGTTTTGCCGGGAGCTTACGCACATGGACAACGACGCCCTCCGTTCGATGGGCTGGCGGGAGCGCCTCTACGTCATCATCTTCTTTACCAATACGCCGGCAGGTAAACGATTCGACACCTGGCTATTGGTATTCATTTTCGCCAGCCTCGTGGTTGTGATGCTCGACAGCATCGCGATCTACCGGTTGGAATACGGCACGTTCCTGTTCGGTCTCGAATGGTTTTTTACCGCCGTTTTCGCTATCGAGTATCTCGTGCGAATTTATACCCACCCGGAGCCGCGCAAGTACATTTTCAGTTTCTACGGAGCCATCGACCTACTGTCGGTACTCCCAGCGTTCATCGCCTTGCTGTTGCCGGATGCGCAGTACCTGCTGGTGGTACGTGCGATCCGGATGTTGAGGGTGTTCCGCGTGCTCAAGCTGACTCAGTATCTGAGCCAGGCCAACTTCTTGATGGTTGCCCTTCGCGGCAGCAAACAGAAGATAGTTGTCTTTCTGCTCAGCGTCACCACCATGGTGCTGGTGTTCGGCACCTTGATGTATGTGATCGAAGGGCCATCGAGAGGCTTCACCAGCATTCCGATGAGCATTTACTGGGCGATCGTCACGATCACAACCGTCGGTTTTGGTGACATCGTGCCGCAAACTCCACTAGGCAAGGCGGTGGCGAGCTTGGTAATGATCACGGGTTATTCAATCATCGCCGTACCTACCGGCATTTTCACTGCCGAGCTGGCTACTGCAATGCGTGCTGACAGCTTGCAACATCGTTGCCCCACATGCGAAAAGCTCAGCCACGAAACCAACGCAGCGTTCTGCAGCCGGTGCGGTACTCAGCTCTTCAAGCGCCCTGAACCCGACGCCGAAAGCTGAGCCGCGCCCACGAAGACGTTCACGTCCTGACTCCAGGAATCAAGCGCCACTGCGTTCCACCCGAACCGCCTCGGTCGAGGGTTGTCACAACCTCTGACCTGCCGCGGGCCCGGATGGAGACGCGAATGCCCCTGCTCAAATTGCTGCACTTTGCAAGCCTGCTGTGCTGGTGCGGCACTCTCCTCTACCTGCCTGCGCTCATTGCAGCCGGCACCAAGCGTACCGATGCGCTTTTTTACCGGGACCATGCTCATCTCACGCGCATGGTGTTCAACCTTGTCGGCACACCGGCTGCGCTGATTGCCATCGGCTCGGGGACGGCCCTGTTTCTACGCGACGGCATCATGGCTGGCTGGTTGATTGTCAAACTCAGCACCGTCGCGGGCATGGTCTTGTGTCATGCCCTTTGCGGTGTACTTGTGCTGCATATCGAGCGCACCCCGGAACGGAGCGTGACCACTCGTTGCCGCGTTCTTGGCGTGGCCATCGCGGCTTTCACTACCGCGACGCTCTGGCTGGTACTGGCCAAGCCGTTCTAGCCCATGACCCAACCGCCGGACCGAACTGAATAGCACCCATGACCGAACGATTCAAGCCTCACCCACTGCAGCCCAGGTCAGACCTTGTCCAGATCGACCCCAACGGCATGCTCATAGACCAGTCGCCCCCCCAGATAGGCGGCCAGCGAGATCAATGCGGCCGTGATCGCGGACAGGTACAGCGCCCAGAGGTGAATGTTGTCCCCCTCGTTCTGGAAGCGCAGCAACCAGTTGAGCGAAGCCAGCGAAAGCATCATCACCGCAAGGATCGCATGGCACCAGGCGGTGATCTTCTGACGAATCTCGCGCACCGTGAGCAGATCGATCAGGCCGAAGATGCTCGCGACCCAGCCGCCCAATGCGCCCACACCGGCGAGCCAGATTCCGGCACGCCACCAGAAATCGTCCAGCGTCCAGATATGGGCGAGATCGACCGGCAGCAAGCCGATCAGCGCCGCTACCGGGAAATGGATCAGCATCGGATGCAGGGGGTGTCCGGCAATCGCGGCGCGGCTGTGAATGGAACTTTGGTCATTGGCCATCCGGCACTCCAGCGGCAGAAAGGGGAACGCGCCGAACGAGCCGGCAGCCTCTTGAAATGGACCACGCTGGCGCTGGCAGTTCCTTTATTGGCCGCGTGTAGCGGCCCGCTGTCGACGCTCGACCCGGCCAGTCCCATGGCAAGGCAGGTGGCGAATGTCTGGTGGGGCATGTTCGCCTTCGCCACGCTGGTGCTACTGGTGGTCAGTGCGCTGTGGGTCTATGCGCTGGCGCGCAAGCCACGCCAGACCAGCGAGGAACAGGCGATACGGCTCAATCGCTGGTGGATCATCGGTGGCGGCGTCGTGCTGCCAAGCGTGAGCATCATCGTGCTGCTGATATTCGGCATCCCCACTGGCCGCGGCATGATTCCGCTTCCGGTGGACGGCGAGCAACCGCTGAAGGTGGAGGTCACCGGCCATCAATGGTGGTGGGAAGTGCACTACCCCGACAGCGGCGTTACCACGGCCAATCAGTTGATCATCCCAGCCGGCCGCCTGATAGACGTGCATGTCACCAGCGCGGACGTCATCCACTCGTTCTGGGTTCCTCGTCTTGGCGGAAAGATGGACATGCTGCCGGGTCGAACCAACGTCATTCGCATCGAAGCCGGGCATGCTGGGATCTTTCATGGGCAGTGCTCGGAGTTCTGCGGCCTTCAGCACACCCACATGAAACTCCATGTCGAAGCCCAGACCACCGCCGACTTCGACGCCTGGATCGCCGCGAGGGAAAACCTCAGCTTCACGCAGCGCGCACCCGGTGCGGCCGGCCAGGTCTTTGATGAACGCTGCGGCCAATGTCATCGCGTCGCGGGAATAACCGACGGCAATCGAGCACCGGACCTGACCGACCTGGCCAGCCGCCCGTCGCTGGGTGCCGGGGTGATCGAAAACGACCACGAAGGACTGCGCCGCTGGTTGCGCGAACACAAGTCGCTCAAATTTGGTAACGGCATGCCTGCCCACGATGACGTTCCGCCAGAAACCCTCGATCAGATTGCCGATTGGCTGGAGACGCTCGCTCCATGATTTCTTCGTTCAGGGGCAGCGCCCCTTCTACCGATCCGGATCAGCTTCACGATCAATTCAATGATGTCTGGGGCAACCCACGCGGCTGGCGTGCGCTGACCATCGTCAACCACACCAGCATCGGCCTACGCTTCATGGTCACTGGGGGCGTGTTTTTTCTGATTGGCGGGCTGATGGCGATGCTGATCCGCACGCAACTCGCCATGCCCGGCTACGTGCTGATGGAGCCGGACGTCTACAACCAGATCTTCACCATGCACGGCTCGGTGATGATGTTTCTGTTTGCCGTGCCGATGATGGAAGGGCTAGCGGTCTATCTGATACCCAAGATGCTCGGCGCGCGGGATCTGGTCTTTCCCCGGCTCTCGGCCCTCGGTTATTTCTGCTATCTCTTCGGCGGGATCATTCTGCTGTCCAGCGTATTTCTCGGCGTAGCGCCCAAGGCTGGCTGGTTCATGTACACGCCGCTGTCCAGCGCCTCGCATATGCCGGGCGTGAATTCGGACTTTTGGCTGCTGGGCATCACCTTCGTCGAAATTTCGGCGGTGAGCGCGGGCGTCGAGTTGGTGGTGTCGATCCTGCGCACCCGCACCAACGGCATGGCACTGCACAAGATGCCGATTTACGCCTGGTACATCCTGGTGATGGCGATGATGATCGTCATCGGTTTCCCACCGCTGATTCTGGGCAGTATTCTTCTGGAGCTGGAGCGCGCCGCCGGCCTGCCCTTTTTCGACACGGCCAAGGGCGGCGACCCGGTGCTCTGGCAGCACCTGTTCTGGCTGTTCGGCCATCCCGAGGTCTACATCATCTTTCTGCCCGGCGCGGGCATCGTCTCGACGTTGTTGCCAGTGTTCTGCCAGCGTCCGCTGGTGGGCTATCGTTGGGTGGTGCTGGGCGTCCTGACCACAGGCTTTCTCAGCTTCGGGCTCTGGGTCCATCACATGTTCACGGTGGGTATCCCGGCGCTTGCACTGGGCTTCTTCTCGGCTGCGAGCATGCTGGTGGCCATCCCCACCGGGGTGCAGATCTTCGCCTGGATCGCGACTCTGTGGCTGGGCAAGCCGGTGTATCACGTCCCGATGCTTTGGCTGGTCGGGTTTCTCATCGTCTTCGTCTGCGGCGGCCTGACCGGCGTGATGGTGGCGCTGGTGCCCTTCGACTGGCAGGTACACGACACCCATTTCGTCGTCGCGCACATGCATTACGTACTGGTGGGCGGTATGTTCTTTCCGTTGATGGCCGGACTCTACTACTGGCTGCCGCATTTCTCCGGCCGCATGCCTTCCATACGCCTGGGACGCTGGGGGTTCTGGCTCGTATTCATCGGGTTCAACACCACCTTCCTGATTATGCACTGGACCGGCCTGATAGGCATGCCGCGCCGGGTCTACACCTACGACACCGGTCTGGGCTGGGACATACCCAATCTGATCTCATCGATCGGCAGCTTCATCATGGCCATCGGTATCGGCACCATACTGCTGGACATCGTGTTGCACTTCCGCTTCGGTCAGCCCGCCAAGACCAATCCCTGGAACGCCGACACGCTGGAATGGGCGACCAGCCTGCCACCGAGCCCGTACAACTTCGTCAGCCTGCCGGACATCACCGACCGTCATCCGCTGTGGAAGGATCCGGATCTGCCCCACAGCATCGCCCGCGCCGAACATGCGCTGACGACCATCGACCATGGACGACGGGAAACCTGGGGCTCGGACCCGCTGAGTGGCAAGGTACGTGAGGTCATTCATCTGCCCGGAAATAGCTGGTGGCCGTTCGTGGCCTCGGTATTTCTCGCCGCGCTCTGCCTGAGCCTGCTGCACAAGGTCTACTGGGGGGCACTGATCGCGACGGTCGCTACCTTGATCGTGCTGTTCCGCTGGTCCTGGGAAAACGGCGCGCATCCAACCGCCGCACCGGATGCACGCACCCAGCCCGGCGAGCCTCCGCTGCATTCGCGCACCTTCGACGGCCCAGGGCTCTGGGGCATGGGCGTCACTTTGCTGGCCAATGGCACGCTGTACCTGTCGCTGCTGTTCGGCTGGTTCTATCTGTGGACCGTCTCACCGCAATGGCAGGTACCGGAGCAGTCGCAGCTGAACGGCTGGCTGATGCTCGCCAGTGCCGTTCTGCTGACCCTCGGTACGCTGTGGATGCGTGTCATACCGGCGCGGCTGCGCCGTGGCGATATCAGCGGCCTGATGGGCAACCTGGGTGTGGTGACCGCCATCGGTGTGGCGCAGTTCGGCACCTTGTTGTGGGTGTTGCTGAGCGCCAACTTGCAGATAACCGAAACCGCCCACGACGCGGTGATCTTTGTGATCCTCGCCTACAGCCTGATCCACTGTGGCCTGGCAACCATCTGTACGTTGCTGCAGATGCTGCGGGTGCATCACGGTTATGTGGGTGAGATGGCGCCGTACGAGCCAGTGGTCGTCGAGCAGCTCTGGTACTACAACCTTGGCGTGGTCTGGAGTGCCTACGCGGCGATCGTTCTATTCCCGTCGGCCTGGGGAGGTGCCTGATGAGTTACCGGCGCACGTCAGTGTTTCATCCGATGCAGATCCCCTTCGGCCTGATCATCTGGAGCATCTGGTTCGCCGCCCTGTACGGCTCGCACGCGGTGGCATGTACGATCGCACCGCCTGATCCCAATCTGGGAATCTTCAATTGGCTGAACGCGAGTTTTGGCATATTCACCTTGGTAGTGGTTGCTCTGCTGCTTTGGCTGGGGTGGCGGTCCTGGAGACTCTCACGGCCGCCACATGATCTCGACGAACGCCAGGTATTCGTCACCAAGGTCGCATCGGGGATTCATTTCATCGCGGCGTTGTCGACGGCGTTTGTCGGCCTTCAGCTGGCGTTTCTGCCGCCTTGCGTGTGAGTGCTCAGAATCAATCGAGCTTCTTGCGAATCCAGTACAGGTAGGTTCCCTCTTCGGCCTGTTGCTCGACCAACTCATGCCCAAGGAACACGCAGAATTTCGGGATATCGCGCTGGGTAGACGGATCGGTCGCGATGACCTTGAGCAACTCGCCCCCACCCAAGCCGCGTACCTTGTTGTGCAGCATCATCACCGGCTCGGGGCAGTTGAGGCCGCTGGCATCAAGCACAGCGTCGGCGGACAGTTCAACAGATTGAGACATCACAAACTCCCTAAAAACAGGTCGGCATTGTCGCCCAGACAGATCGCGCGGTCACTTGGCCAAGCGTCACAGCCGACGCAGATGGCAGGTCACTTCTTCGCGATCATGGTAAAGCTGCTTGCAGCCGATGCTCGCTTTCACCCCTCGTTCGGCAAGCCCATCGGCAATCCGTTCCAGCAAACGTTTCACCTCGGCATAGCGTTGTTTCATCGGCAGTTTGAAGTTAACCACCGCTTCGCGACACAGGCCTTCGCCAATCCAGGTCTCCAGCAAAGCGGCATTTTTTGCAGGTTTCTCGACGATATCGCAGACCATCCAATCCACCGCACGCTTGGGGCGAAAGGCGAAGCCATCGGCCCGGTAATGGCCAACCAGCCCCGACTCGAGTAACGCTTCGTTCATCGGGCCGTTATCCACGGCCATCACCTCGATGTCACGGTTGACCAGCTGCCAGGTCCAGCCGCCCGGCGAGGCGCCCAAATCCACGGCAGTCATGCCCGCCGCCAGCCGCTCGTCCCACTGATCACGGGGAATGAAGTGATGCCAGGCCTCTTCCAGCTTCAACGTCGACCGGCTCGGCGCCTGCCGCGGGAATTTCAGACGCGGGATACCCATCGGCCACATTGCGCTGTTATCTGCCTCAGCGATACCAAGGAAAACTTCGCGACCACTTTTGAATGTCAGTAGCAAACGCGGGCCGTCACCGCCCACGCTCAATCGACCCGCTTTCGTCAGCGCCTTGCGCAGCGGCGCCTCGAACTTGCGGCAGAAGGTCGACAGTTCCTTGCCGTCGTTGGTGTCCAGCACTTCCAGCCAGAGGCTTCCACAGACCGGATAGGATTTGAGACGGTCGAGCAGCACGCTGATCCGATCAGTCTCCGGCAGCGCCAGATAATCGCCTCGGGCCCATTGTCGGGGGAAGATCAGCCGCGCGAAGCGTGCACCGCGCATCAGCCGCTGCGCACCATTTTCCTCGCTACAAATGAATTCAGCGCAGGCGCTGTCCGGTTTCGCCCTGGCATAGCCCGTCACATCGAGGCGTGCGGCTTGATCACTGATTTCTGCACAGACTTCGTTCTCAAAGCCCGGTCGGCAATGCAGCAGCAGTGTTTTCATGGTGCGTCCTGTAGTCAGCGCGAAGGCACATCGGCGCGCGAGCGCTCTGCGACCAAAGCCGCACATGATAGCCGAGAGGGGAACCCCAAGCTCGCTGCCCCGGTCCAGTGAACAGTTACTGGAATCAATCGGGCCCGAATATAGCCCGTCAGGTGCCCGCAAACACCGAGGCGCTCCATTGCCGTCGACGCTGGTCGGCGGCCAGCTTCGTGGCGAAACATGCCATCAGAAGCTAGCTTCAACATAACGCTTCCCATCCAGCCAGCCCGACCGTGCGGGCAAAAAGGAGAGACGAATGCGATCCCTGGACAGCTTGAACTGCCGTCGAAGCCTGGAGGTTAACGGCAAGACCTATCACTACTACAGCCTGCCCGAAGCCGCGAAGCAGCTGGGCGACATCAGTCGTCTACCGACCTCGCTCAAGGTGCTGCTGGAGAATCTGCTGCGCTGGGAGGATGACGTCACGGTGCGGGCCGATGACTTCACCTCGCTGGCGGTATGGCTGAAAACCCACACCTCCGAGCGTGAGATCCAGTACCGTCCCGCGCGAGTGCTGATGCAGGATTTCACTGGCGTACCGGCTGTCGTCGACTTGACTGCCATGCGCGATGCCGTATCCCGAGCGGGCGGCGATCCTCAGCGCATCAACCCGCTTTCGCCGGTGGATCTGGTGATCGACCATTCGGTGATGGTGGACCGTTTTGGCAGCGATCAGGCGTTCGAGCAGAACGTCGAAATCGAAATGCAGCGCAACGGCGAACGCTATGAGTTCCTGCGCTGGGGCCAGCAGGCCTTCGACAATTTCCGCGTGGTGCCGCCGGGCACCGGCATCTGCCACCAGGTCAATCTCGAATACCTGGGCCAGGTGGTGTGGACCAAAGAGGAAGACGGCGAAACCACCGCCTACCCGGACACCCTGGTCGGCACCGATTCGCATACCACCATGATCAACGGCCTCGGCGTGCTTGGCTGGGGCGTCGGTGGCATCGAGGCGGAGGCGGCCATGCTCGGGCAGCCCGTGTCGATGCTGATTCCTGAAGTGGTCGGCATGCGCCTGACCGGCAAGCTCAACGAAGGCGTGACCGCCACCGACTTGGTCCTTACCGTCACGCAGATGCTGCGCAAGCACGGTGTGGTAGGCAAGTTCGTCGAATTCTTCGGCCCCGGTCTCGACAATCTTCCCCTCGCCGACCGCGCCACCATCGGAAATATGGCACCGGAATATGGCGCCACCTGCGGCTTCTTCCCGGTCGACCAGATCACCATCGATTATCTGCGCCTGACCGGGCGCGACGACGACCGCATCGCGCTGGTCGAGGCTTATAGCAAGGCTCAGGGCATGTGGCGGGACAGCAATTCTCCGGACCCGGTGTTCACCGCCACTCTGGAACTGGACCTCAGCCAGGTGCAGCCGTCTCTCGCCGGGCCCAAGCGTCCACAGGACAGGGTTTCGCTGGGCGATATCGGTGCCAACTTCGATCTTCTACTGGAAACCAGTGGCAAGACTCAGCAAGCCAACAGCTCGGTGTCCGTAGCTGGCGAGGACTTCGGTCTCAAGCATGGCGCGGTGGTGATCGCGGCGATCACTTCCTGCACCAACACCTCCAACCCGAACGTTTTGATGGCCGCCGGGCTGGTGGCGAAGAAGGCGCTCGAACGCGGCCTGAAACGCGCGCCCTGGGTTAAATCCTCCCTCGCGCCCGGCTCCAAGGTGGTCACCGATTATCTCGAACGCGCCGGCCTAACGACTTATCTGGATCAACTCGGCTTCAACCTCGTTGGCTATGGATGCACCACGTGCATCGGTAACTCCGGGCCACTTCCCGAGGCCATTGGCCAGACGATTACCGACAACGACCTGATCGTCTCCTCGGTGCTTTCCGGCAACCGCAACTTCGAGGGGCGCGTGCATCCATTGGTGAAAGCCAACTGGCTGGCTTCGCCGCCGCTGGTGGTGGCTTTCGCGCTGGCTGGCACGACGCGAATCAACATGGACAAGGACCCGCTGGGCTACGACGAGCAGAACCAGCCTGTCTATCTCAAGGACATCTGGCCGAGCAGCACCGAGGTAAACGAAGCGGTCAGCAAGATCGACGGACAGATGTTCCGTACCCGCTATTCGGACGTCTTCAGCGGCGACGAACACTGGCAGTCCATCGCGGTAACGGCGGGCGACACCTACGAGTGGAACAACAACTCCAGCTACGTGCAGAACCCGCCATTCTTCGAAGACATCGGCCAACCGCCGGCACCGCCGAAGGACGTCGAGAACGCACGCATCCTGGCGCTGTTTGGCGACTCGATCACCACCGACCACATCTCGCCAGCCGGCAACATCAAGGCCAGCTCCCCGGCCGGCGTGTACCTACAACAGCTCGGCGTACAGCCGGAAGATTTCAACTCCTACGGCTCGCGCCGCGGCAACCACGAAGTGATGATGCGCGGCACCTTCGCCAACATTCGTATCAAGAACGAAATGCTTAGCGGCGAAGAAGGCGGCAATACGCTGCATCAGCCGAGCGGCGAACGAATGTCGATCTACGATGCGGCGATGCGCTATCAGACTGAAGGCGTGCCGCTGGTGGTGGTCGCAGGCAAGGAATACGGCACCGGCTCCAGCCGGGACTGGGCAGCCAAGGGCACCAACCTGCTCGGCGTCAAGGCAGTGATTGCCGAAAGCTTCGAGCGCATCCACCGCTCGAACCTGATCGGCATGGGCGTGCTGGCACTGCAGTTCGTTGGCGAGCAGACCCGGCAGTCGCTGGGCCTGACCGGCAACGAGAAACTCTCGATTCGCGGTCTTGGTGCCGACATCAAGCCGCGTCAGTTGCTGACGGTGGATGTCGAGCGTGCAGACGGTTCCCGAGATAACTTCCAGGTGCTCTGCCGCATCGACACCCTCAATGAAGTCCAGTACTTCAAGGCCGGCGGCATTCTGCATTATGTGTTAAGGCAGTTGATCGAAGCCTGAGCGCTCGCCGCGCCGCCGCCGGAACGCCCGTTCGCATTGATCTGCGGCGGGCGTTTTTACTTTGCGGTGACCACTTATCCATCACTTCTCAACTAATCGGTTTGCGTGCCGTTAAGACAAACAGCACGGTCAACCGACCGTATAACAATCAGAAGCACGCAAGACATCTCGAATTTGCCAGGCGTATTCCACATGCGAAACAACCAGCCCATCACCCAGCGCGAATATGCATTTCCCGATCAGCAACGGCTGATATCCACTACCGATCTGAAAGGCAAAATCAGCTACTGCAACGATATCTTTGCCGAAGTCAGCGGCTTCGATCGCGGCGAGTTGATCGGCTCCCCGCATAACTTGATCCGTCATCCGGACGTGCCTTCCGCAGTATTCGAGCATATGTGGACGACGCTCAAGGCAGGCAAGCCCTGGATGGGCATCGTCAAGAATCGACGCAAAAACGGCGACCATTACTGGGTCAACGCCTATGTGACTCCGGTGCTGGATATGCAGCGCAATGTGATCGGTTACGAGTCGGTCCGTACCAAGCCCACCCGCGAACAGATACAGCGGGCCGAAGCGCTCTATGCCCGGCTGAATGCCGGCAAAAGCGGCGTGCCACGGCGAGAGAAGTGGCTGCCGCTGGTGGTCAACTGGCTCCCTTTCATCCTGACCAGCCAGATCGGCTTCATGGTCGGTTTCTGGCTCAATCACGCTTGGGGCTTCGCGCTGGCTGCGCTGCTATCCGTACCGCTGGGCCTGGCCGGGCGCCATTGGCAGATGCGTGGCGTAAATCGCCTGGTGCGCCTGGCCGAGCAATCGATGAGCGATCCGATGATTGCCCGGATGTACACCGACAGTCAGGGCGTCGAAGCCCGGCTGGAGATGGCGATGCTCAGCGAGCATGCGCGGCTGAAAACCTGTCTGACTCGCCTGCAGGACAGCGCCGTGCAACTGCAGCAGCAGGCCAAGCGGGCTGATGAACTGGCGCACAGTTGTTCGGACGGTCTGGCTCGTCAGCACCACGAAACCGAGCAGGTCGCCACAGCCATCAACCAGATGGCCGCAACGACCCAGGAAGTCGCCAGCAACGTCGCTCTGGCCGCCGGGGCTACGGAGCAGGCCAGCCAGCTGACGGCCCAAGGCCGTGAAATCGGTGCTCAGACCCGCAAGGCCATCGAACTGCTGGCTCATGCCGTCACGGAAACCGGCGATGCGGTTTCGGCACTGGCACATAACAGCGAAGAAATCGGCACAGTGGTCGATGTGATCAAGAGCATCGCCGACCAGACCAACCTGCTGGCGCTCAACGCGGCCATCGAAGCGGCACGCGCCGGGGAAAGCGGCCGCGGTTTCGCGGTGGTCGCCGACGAGGTCCGTCAATTGGCCCAACGCACCGCTGCCGCCACCGGCCAGATCCATCAGCTGATCGAAAAACTGCAGGTGCAGGCACGGCATGCCGTCGAGACCACCGAGCAGGGACGCGTGCAGGCGAGCCGTGGCGTGGAACAAGTGGTCGACGCGGACAAGGCACTTGCCGGCATCAGCACGGCGGTGGAAAGCATCATCGACATGACGTCGCAGATTGCCTCGGCAACCGAACAGCAGAGCGCGGTGGCAGACGAAATCAGCCACAACGTCGGCAATATTGCGCGTCTCGCGGTGCAGACGACGGGCGATGCACAGAGTTCGGCGTTGCTTTCCGAGGATCTGGCCAACACAGCCCGGTCGCAATACACCCTGGTGGAGCGTTTCAATCGCTGAGCAGAGGTCGTGCCTCTATGACGCCCGTGTTGCCACGGGCGTTTTGCTGTCTAGGGTCTGTGCGTTCAGCCTGAACGTAGGGCCGAATTCATTCGGCCAAAGATTGAGAAGGCCGAACAAGTTCGGCCCTACGGTAATACCGTTCAATCAGGCGAAACGTCGCATTCCTGTACCGGGGTGCGGTGCTCTCCAGGCTAAGCGAACCCCGCAGCCCCGTAGGAGCGAGGGGGATACCGAGTCCTTGCTCACGAAGCCAGACACTCTCGGACGGCGCTATGGCTTACATAGAAACGCCGCAACCTCGCCTGCGGCACTGTCCAGATGCTGTTCGTGAGTCAGTCCCGAGCGCTTCAGCGGCTTGAGATCATGGTCCGCGGCCGCGAGCCAATGGAGGCGAATCGCTGGCGCTAGCGCATAACCGCTAACCGTCTCCCGATCGCCCAAGGCATCGCGCTCGCCCTGGACGATCAGCGTCGGCGTGCGCAGTTCGGCAAGGTGCGCCACGCGGGGCTTGTCCGGTTTGCCGGTGGCGTAGAACGGATAGCCCAGACACACCAGCGCATCAGCCTCCAATTCATCGGCCAGCAGACTGGCCATTCTTCCCCCCATTGACTTGCCACCAATCGCCAACCGACCTGCGGTTTGCTGTCGCACCGAGCGATACACCGCACGCCACTCTTGCAGCAACTGCGCCTGTGGATTGGGCGGCCGTTTGCGCCCGGTCGCGCGGCGCTCGGCCATGTAGGCGAACTCAAAACGAAAGACCGCTACCCCGCGTGCCAGAAGCCGTTCGGTCATTTGTTGCATGAACGGACTGTCCATCGGCGCGCCCGCTCCGTGCGCCAGAATCAAGCTGCCGCACGCCTCGCCTTGTGGCTGGTCGGCTCTGATGAATGGGATTTCATCGCCCTGCGAGTATTGATCGGCGTCAATACCGGCCATTTGCCCTTTGCTCATCCTTGCCCCGCTTTTCAGTGAAAGAAACGTCTGCTTACCGCGACGAAAAACATGCTCATTACCGTGGATGGAAGCCCGTACATGAACACAGCAACCAGTACCGCCTATGACTATAAGGTGGTCCGCCAATTCGCCATCATGACGGTGGTTTGGGGAATCGTCGGGATGGGGCTCGGCGTTCTCATCGCCGCACAGCTTGCCTGGCCCGCGCTCAACTTCGACCTGCCCTGGACGAGCTTCGGTCGCTTACGACCCTTGCACACAAACGCGGTGATTTTCGCCTTCGGTGGCTGCGCATTGTTCGCAACCTCGTACTACTCCGTCCAGCGCACCTGCCAGGCCACACTGTTCGCGCCCAAACTGGCCGCGTTCACCTTCTGGGGTTGGCAGCTGGTGATCCTGCTCGCCGCGATCACCCTGCCGCTGGGCTTTACCAGCTCCAAGGAATACGCCGAGCTGGAGTGGCCGATCGACATTCTGATCACCATCGTCTGGGTGTCCTACGCGATCGTGTTCTTCGGCACGCTGGCCACGCGTAAGGTCAAGCATATCTACGTTGGCAACTGGTTTTTCGGTGGCTTCATCCTGACCGTGGCGATCCTGCACGTGGTCAACAACCTTGAAATTCCGGTCACGGCGACGAAGTCCTACTCGCTGTACGCCGGCGCCACCGACGCCATGGTGCAGTGGTGGTACGGGCACAACGCCGTGGGCTTCTTCCTGACCGCTGGCTTCTTGGGGATCATGTATTACTTCGTGCCGAAGCAGGCCGAACGCCCGGTGTATTCCTATCGCCTGTCGATCGTTCACTTCTGGGCGCTGATCACCGTTTACATCTGGGCCGGCCCGCATCACCTGCACTACACCGCGCTGCCGGACTGGGCGCAAAGCCTGGGCATGGTGATGTCGCTGATTCTGCTGGCGCCGAGCTGGGGTGGCATGATCAACGGCATGATGACCCTTTCGGGCGCCTGGCACAAACTGCGTAGCGATCCGATCCTGCGCTTCCTGGTGGTGTCCCTGGCGTTCTACGGCATGTCGACCTTCGAAGGTCCGATGATGGCCATCAAGACCGTCAACGCCCTCTCCCACTACACCGACTGGACTATCGGCCACGTACACGCCGGCGCCCTCGGCTGGGTTGCCATGGTGTCGATCGGCGCCCTGTATCACTTGATTCCGAAGGTGTTCGGTCGGGCGCAGATGCACAGCATTGGTCTGATCAACGCGCACTTCTGGCTGGCCACCATCGGTACCGTGCTTTACATCGCCTCGATGTGGGTCAACGGCATCGCTCAAGGCCTGATGTGGCGAGCCATCAACGAAGACGGCACGCTCACCTACTCCTTCGTCGAAGCACTTGAAGCCAGCCATCCGGGCTTCGTCATTCGCCTGATCGGCGGTGCGGTCTTCTTCGCCGGCATGTTGCTGATGGCCTACAACACCTGGCGCACCGTGCGTGTCGCCAAGCCGGCCGAATACGAAGCCGCCGCGCAGATCGCCTGAGGAGCCGAACCGAAATGAAACAACACGAGAAACTCGAGAAGAATGTCGGTCTGCTGACCCTGTTCATGATCCTCGCGGTAAGTATCGGCGGCCTGACTCAGATCGTTCCACTGTTCTTCCAGGACGTGGTCAACGAGCCGGTGGAAGGCATGAAGCCCTATACCGCGCTGCAGCTCGAAGGCCGTGACATCTATATCAAGGAAGGCTGTGTCGGCTGCCACTCGCAGATGATCCGCCCGTTCCGCGCCGAAACCGAACGCTACGGTCATTACTCGGTCGCTGGCGAAAGCGTCTACGACCACCCGTTCCTGTGGGGCTCCAAGCGTACCGGTCCGGACCTGGCCCGAGTCGGAGGCCGCTACTCCGATGACTGGCACCGCGCGCACCTGTACAACCCGCGCAACGTCGTGCCGGAATCGAAGATGCCTTCTTACCCGTGGTTGGTGGAAAACACCCTCGACGGCAAGGACACCGCCAAGAAGATGCAGGCGCTGCGCACCCTGGGCGTGCCCTACACCGACGAGGACATCACCGGTGCCCGCGACGCGGTGAAGGGCAAGACCGAAATGGACGCCATGGTCGCTTACCTGCAGGTCCTTGGCACCGCGCTTCAGAACAAGCGTTGACCGACGCCGCCTTTTGACAACGACGCGCTGCGGTGCAGCCGTCAGAGATCCAACATCGCGGGCGACCCAAGCGTGCGGGTTGTCCAGGAGTAACAGATGAACGCTTTCTGGAGTGGGTACATCGCCTTGCTGACGCTCGGCACCATCGTCGCGCTGTTCTGGCTGATCTTCGCCACCCGCAAGGGCGAGTCGGCCGGCACGACCGACAAAACCATGGGACATTCCTTCGATGGTATCGAGGAGTACGACAATCCGCTGCCCAAGTGGTGGTTCTGGCTGTTCATCGGCACCCTGGTGTTCGGCATCCTCTATCTGATCATCTATCCGGGCCTGGGCAACTGGAAAGGCGTGTTCCCCGGCTACGAAGACGGTTGGACGCAGGAAAAGCAGTGGCAGCGTGAAGTCGATCAGGCCGATGCCACGTTCGGTCCGATTTTCGCCAAATACTCGGCCATGGGTGTCGAGCAAGTCGCCCAGGATGAACGCGCCTTGAAGATTGGTGGTCGTCTCTTCGCCAACTACTGTTCGGTTTGCCATGGCTCGGACGCCAAGGGCGCGAATGGCTTCCCCAATCTCGCCGACAACGATTGGCGTTGGGGCGGCGACGCTGAAACCATCAAGGCCTCCATCCTCCATGGCCGTGTCGCGGCAATGCCGGCCTGGGGACAGGTCATCGGTGAAGAAGGCGTGAAGAACGTCGCGGCTTATGTGCGCGGCGACCTGGCCGGCCTAGCGCTGCCGGAAGGTAGCGACGCGGATGTCGTCGCTGGCGCTCAGGTCTATACCCAAACCTGCTCGGTCTGCCATGGCTCGAACGGTGAAGGGATGGCCGCACTGGGTGCGCCGAACCTGACCAACCCCGCCGGGTGGATCTATGGCTCCAGCCTGCCGCAGCTGCAGCAGACCATTCGTCACGGCCGTAACGGCCAGATGCCGGCGCAGGAGCAATATCTGGGTAACGACAAGGTGCACTTGCTGGCTGCATACGTTTACAGTCTGTCGCAACAGCCAGAACGCCTGGCGAAGCAATAATCATGGCAGGGCGGTATTGTGATACCGCCCTGTTCCAAATCAAGCCTCATTATAAAAAGTGTCAGTGCGACGCTCTGTCGCAGACCGCTCACCCCCTTCCCCGTTTGCCCTTCAGTGCAGCTGCTCTTATATTCCTCCCCACTCGCCGAACCCCCGCAGAACTACAAGGCGAAGCCCTCGATTCATCACATCGGCATGATGTGAAAACGACCCTGCAAAGAGCATGGAAAACGCTTGGAATCAGGGTCTGAACGGCACGAGATGGCCTGGGCGTTGATTGCATTGCCCCCCTCCTTTCTCCATACTTGCCGCCGTTTTTGCCCCCTGAAATGCCATTTAGCGTGGAAGCCTTGCATGAGCACAGCAATAAGTGAGACTGCATATAACTATAAGGTGATTCGCCAATTCGCCATCATGACGGTGGTGTGGGGAATCATTGGGATGGGTATGGGCGTCCTTATCGCCTCGCAGTTGGTGTGGCCCTCACTCAACTTCGACCTGCCCTGGGCCAGCTTTGGCCGCCTACGTCCGTTGCACACCAATCTGGTGATTTTCGCCTTCGGTGGCTGCGCCCTGATGGCAACATCTCTATACGTGGCCCAGCGGACTTCGCAGACGCGCCTGTTTTCCGATGGTCTGGCCGCCTTCACCTTCTGGGGCTGGCAAGCGGTCATCGTCGCTGCTGTGATCACCCTGCCGCTGGGCTTCACCAGCTCCAAGGAATACGCCGAGCTGGAATGGCCGATCGATATTCTGCTGGCCATCGTCTGGATCAGCTACGCGACGGTGTTCTTCGGCACCATCATGAAGCGCAAGGCCAAACACATCTATGTAGGTAACTGGTTCTTCGGCGCCTTCATCCTGGTTACGGCGATGCTGCACATCGTCAATAACCTGGAAATCCCAGTGTCCTGGTTCAAGTCTTACTCGATCTACTCGGGTGCGACCGATGCGATGGTTCAGTGGTGGTACGGTCATAACGCAGTTGGTTTCTTCCTGACCACCGGCTTCCTGGGCATGATGTATTACTTCGTTCCGAAGCAGGCTGGCCGCCCGGTCTACTCCTATCGTCTGTCTATCGTGCACTTCTGGGCATTGATCACCCTGTACATCTGGGCTGGTCCGCACCACCTGCACTACACCGCACTGCCGGACTGGGCACAGAGCCTGGGCATGGTGATGTCTATCATCCTGCTGGCACCAAGCTGGGGCGGCATGATCAACGGCATGATGACCCTGTCGGGTGCTTGGCATAAGCTGCGCACCGATCCGATCCTGCGCTTCCTGGTCGTATCCCTGGCGTTCTACGGCATGTCGACCTTCGAAGGTCCGATGATGGCCATCAAGACCGTCAACGCGCTGTCTCATTACACCGACTGGACCATCGGCCACGTCCACGCAGGCGCCCTCGGCTGGGTAGCGATGATCACCATCGGCTCCATCTATCACCTGATTCCGAAGGTCTTCGCTCGCGAGCAGATGTACAGCATCGGCTTGATCAACGCTCACTTCTGGCTGGCCACCATCGGCACCGTGCTCTACATCGCTTCGATGTGGGTCAACGGCATCACCCAGGGTCTGATGTGGCGTGCGATCAACGAAGACGGCACGCTCACCTACTCCTTCGTCGAAGCGCTGGAAGCCAGCCATCCAGGCTTCATCGTTCGGGCGCTGGGCGGTGCGTTCTTCCTCGCCGGCATGCTGCTGATGGCTTACAACACCTGGCGTACCGTGCGTGCCGCCAAGCCGGCTGAGCTCGAAGCCGCCGCGCAGATTGCCTGAGGAACCGATAAATGAAGAATCACGAAATACTCGAAAAGAACATTGGTCTGCTGACCCTGTTCATGATCCTCGCAGTGAGCATCGGTGGCCTGACACAGATCGTTCCGCTGTTCTTCCAGGACGTGGTCAACGAGCCGGTGGAAGGCATGAAGCCCTACACCGCGCTGCAGCTTGAAGGGCGTGACCTGTACATCCGCGAAGGCTGCGTCGGTTGCCATTCGCAGATGGTTCGTCCGTTCCGCGCCGAGACCGAGCGCTACGGTCATTACTCGGTCGCTGGTGAAAGCGTCTACGACCATCCGTTCCTGTGGGGCTCCAAGCGTACCGGCCCGGATCTGGCCCGTGTCGGCGGTCGCTACTCCGATGACTGGCACCGCGCGCACCTGTACAACCCGCGCAACGTGGTACCTGAATCGAAAATGCCTTCCTACCCCTGGCTGGTAGAGAACAACCTCGACGGAAAAAATACCGCCAAGAAGATGGAAGCCTTGCGCACCCTGGGCGTGCCTTACACCGATGAAGACATCGCCGGTGCGAAGGACGCGGTCAAGGGCAAGACCGAAATGGATGCCATGGTGGCCTACTTGCAGGTCCTTGGCACTGCACTCACCAACAAACGGTAACGCACCATGGAAATCGGGACTCTTCGCGGTCTGGGCACCATTCTTGTCTTCGTCGCCTTCATTGGCATCGTGCTCTGGGCCTACAGCAGCAAACGCAAGAAAAGCTTCGATGAAGCCGCCAACCTGCCCTTCGCAGACGAGCCCGACGCCAAGAAGCGTGAAGAAGAAGCTTCCAGGAGTAAGAAATAGATGACCTCGTTTTGGAGTTGGTATATCACCCTGCTCAGCTTGGGGACCATTGCGGCACTGGTCTGGCTGCTGCTTGCGACTCGCAAGGGACAACGCCACGACAGCACCGAAGAAACTGTCGGCCATTCCTATGACGGCATCGAGGAGTACGACAACCCGCTCCCACGCTGGTGGTTCATGCTGTTCGTCGCCACCGTGGTTTTTGCCCTTGGCTATCTGGCTCTTTACCCAGGCCTGGGTAACTGGAAAGGCGTGATGCCCGGCTACGAAGATGGCTGGACCCAAGTCAAGGAATGGCAGCGCGAAGTTGACAAGGCGAACGAACAGTACGGCCCGCTCTATGCCAAGTTCGCAGCGATGCCGGTCGAGCAAGTGGCTCAAGATCCACAAGCCCTGAAAATGGGTGGCCGACTGTTCGCTTCCAACTGCTCCGTCTGCCATGGCTCGGACGCCAAGGGTGCCTACGGCTTCCCCAACCTGACCGACGATGAGTGGCTGTGGGGCGGCGCGCCCGAGACCATCAAGACCACCATCATGGGTGGACGTCAGGCCGTCATGCCGGCATGGCGCGATGTGATCGGTGAAGAAGGCATTCGCAACGTCGCCGGTTACGTCCGCACCCTGTCTGGCCGAGAGATTCCTGAAGGTATCAATGCCGACATTGAGCAGGGTCGAAAGATTTTCGCTGCCAACTGCGTAGCCTGCCACGCTGCTGATGGCAAAGGCACCGAAGCCATGGGCGCACCGAACCTGACCGACAACGTCTGGCTTTACGGCTCGAGCTTCGGACAGATTCAGCAAACCTTGCGCTATGGCCGTAACGGTCGTATGCCGGCCCAGGAACACATCCTTGGCAATGACAAAGTGCATCTGCTGGCAGCTTATGTGTACAGCCTCTCGCAACAGCCAGAGAACTGATCCACTCCGTACAGGCGCGACCTACGGTCGCACCTGACGCCGGTCATTGAGGCGTACCATTTGCAGCAGGTCAGCTAAAGATCTCGGTCGGCACGTATCGACCGGGGCACTCACCCTCCGCCGTGGTACGCATTCGATGTCTGAGCAAATTCCCGTCCATGATGTAACCCCCCCGGCAAAGGTCAATGCTTCATCCGACCTCTACGCCGCCCGCGAAAAAATCTATACACGCTCCTTTACCGGCCTGTTCCGCAACCTGCGACTCGTCGGCGGTGCGCTGCTTTTCGCGCTCTATTTCGGCACCGTATGGCTTAACTGGAACGGTCGCCAGGCCGTCTGGTGGGACCTGCCCGAGCGCAAGTTCTATATCTTTGGCGCTACCTTCTGGCCTCAGGATTTCATTCTCCTTTCCGCGCTGCTGATCATCTGCGCGTTTGGATTGTTCTTCATCACCGTATTCGCTGGCCGCGTCTGGTGTGGCTATACCTGCCCCCAGAGCGTGTTCACCTGGGTATTCATGTGGGCGGAAAAGATCACCGAAGGTGATCGCAACCAGCGTATGAAGCTCGACAAGGCCCCGATGAGCGCCGGTAAATTTGGGCGCAGGCTGGCCAAACATGCCATCTGGCTGGGCGTTTCGCTGGTGGTCGGTATTACCTTCGTCGGCTACTTCACGCCGATTCGTGAACTGGTGCCGGACCTATTCACACTGGAAGTCGGCGGCTGGGCGCTGTTCTGGGTCGGCTTCTTCACCCTCGCCACCTACGGCAACGCCGGTTTCCTGCGCGAGCAGGTGTGCATCTACATGTGTCCCTACGCGCGCTTCCAGAGCGTGATGTTCGATAAGGACACCCTGATCGTTTCCTACGACCCGCGCCGTGGCGAGCGCCGCGGCCCGCGCAAGAAGGACGCCGACTACAAGGCCCTGGGCCTCGGTGACTGCATCGATTGCACCATGTGCGTACAAGTCTGCCCGACCGGTATCGACATCCGCGACGGCCTGCAAGTCGAGTGCATCGGTTGCGCGGCCTGCATCGACGCCTGCGACACCATCATGGACAAGATGAACTATCCACGGGGTCTGATCAGCTACACCACGGAGCACAACCTGTCGGGGCAGAAAACCCGGCTGGCTCGGCCGCGACTGATCGGCTATGCCATCGCGTTGCTTGCGATGATGGGTGTGTTTGCCTATTCCGTCTCGGACCGCGCACTGGTCAAGCTCGACGTGCTCAAAGACCGCGTGCTCTATCGCGAGAACGAGCAAGGCAGGATCGAAAACGTTTATACGCTGAAAGTGATGAACAAGGCTCAGAACGAGCAGACCTTCATCATCGAAGCCACCGGGCTGGACGGCCTGCAGTACGAAGGCCGCAACGAGATCCACGCCGCCGCGGGCGAGCTGGTCACCATTCCGGTAGAGCTTTCGGTCGCACCGGAACAACTTCCCTCGAGCACAAACGAAATCGTCTTCCACATCAGATCGGCAGACGATTCCGCAATCGAAGATGAAGCCGAAAGCCGCTTCATCGGTCCTAGCATTCGCTGAACAGGTAGTACATGAGCGCACCTTCTGACACTGAAAATAGCCGTTGGTACAAGCAATTCTGGGCCTGGTTCGTCATCGGCATCCTGATGATGTCGGTAATCCTCGGCACCTCGATGCTGGTCATCGCGATCCGCAACTCCGACACGCTGGTATCGGACAACTATTACGATGCCGGCAAGGGCATCAATCAATCGTTGGAACGCGAAAAGCTCGCCGAGCGCTTGCAAGTACAGGCGCAGCTGACGCTCAACGACGATCGTGGGCTGGTCGAGGTGCAGTTGAGCGGCCATAGCGGTCCGCAGCAACTGGTGCTCAACCTGCTCTCCCCCACGCAGCCCGAACGCGATCGCCGCATCGTGCTCCAACCCCAGGGCAACGGCTTCTACCAGGGGCAGATGCAGGAGCCGGTCACCGGCCGGCGTTATGTCGAATTGCTCGGTCGCGAGGGCGATCAGGATTGGCGTCTGTTCGAGGAAAAGGACATCGTGGGCGGCCAGAAGCTTGAATTAAGCTACTGACCGGTCGATGGCGAACCCAACCCCCTGCTTTCACTGCGGCCTGCCGGTCCCCGCCGGCAGCGCCTATCACGCCCGCGTTCTCAATGAGCAGCGGGCGCTTTGCTGTCCAGGTTGCCAGGCGGTCGCGGAAGCCATCGTTCAAGGCGGCCTGGAAAGCTACTACCTGCATCGCAGCGATACCGCCATCAATCCCCGCGCCCTGCCGCAGGCGCTGAGCGAAGAACTGGCACTCTACGACCGCAAGGATGTGCAGCAGCCCTTCGTGCAGCACGAAGGCGAGCTGGCCGACACCTCGCTGATGATCGAGGGCATCAGTTGCGCGGCCTGTGGCTGGCTGATCGAAAAACACCTGCGGGGATTCGATGGAGTCGCCGAGGCCAACCTCAATCTTTCCAATCATCGCCTGCGGGTGCGCTGGAACGATGCGGCCCTGCCCCTCAGCGAACTGCTCGCCGAACTTCGGCGTATCGGTTATGCCGCTCATCCCTACCAGGCCGATCGGGCGGCGGAACAGCTCGCACGGGAAAACCGCCGCAGCATGCGCCAACTGGGTGTGACCGGGTTGCTCTGGATGCAGGTGATGATGGCAACCATGGCGACATGGCCGGAATTCAACCTGGATCTTTCGGAAAGCTTCTTCGTCACCCTGCGCTGGACCGCACTGGTGCTGACCACGCCTATTGTTTTCTATTGCTGCACCGATTTCTTCAGGGGCGCGTTGCGGGATTTGCGGACCCGTCACCTGAGCATGGACGTTTCGGTATCGCTGGCGATTGGCGGCGCCTATATCGCCGGTATCTGGTCGACAGTGACCGGTCAGGGCGAGCTGTATTTCGACGCCGTGGGCATGTTTGCGCTGTTCCTGCTCGCCGGACGCTTTCTCGAACGCCGCGCGCGCGAACGCACGGCCGCAGCGACCGCGCAGCTGGTCAACCTGTTACCGGCGTCCTGCCTGAAAGTCGCAGAAGATGGCCAGACGGCGCGCATTCTGCTGAGCGAACTCCAAGTCGGCGACCGGGTACTGGTGCATCCCGGTGCCCTGATCCCGGCCGACGGTCGCATCGTCAGCGGACAATCGAGTGTCGACGAATCGGTGCTCACCGGCGAATATCTGCCGCAGCCACGAAGCGTCGGTGATGCGGTTACCGCCGGCACCCTCAACGTCGAAGGCGCCCTAACCCTTGAAGTCCAGGCGCTGGGCGACAACACCCGCCTGTCCGCCATCGTGGGTCTGCTGGAGCGCGCCCAGTCGGACAAACCGCGCCTTGCCGAACTGGCCGATCGCGTCGCGCAGTGGTTCCTGCTGATCGTGCTACTGACCGCTGCTGTAGTCGGTTTCGTCTGGTGGCAGATCGATCCTCAACGCGCATTCTGGATCGTTCTCGCCTTGCTTGTCGCGACCTGCCCCTGTGCGCTGTCGTTGGCCACCCCGACCGCCTTGACTACCGCCACCGGGACGCTGCACAAGCTCGGGCTGCTGCTCACTCGCGGGCATGTTCTGGAGGGGCTCAATCAGATCGATACCGTGATTTTCGACAAGACCGGTACCCTCACCGAAGGACGCCTGACGCTGAGCGAGGTCCGCCCACTGGGCGAGCTGGATGCCAACGCATGCCTGGAGCTGGCCGCCGCGCTGGAAAACCGCTCGGAGCACCCGATCGCCAGAGCGTTCGGCCGCGCGCCACAAGCAGCCGATGCGGTGGACAGCACTCCCGGGCTGGGCCTGCAGGGATCGGTTGCTGGACGCGTTCTGCGTATTGGCCAGCCGGGCTTCGTTGCGGCCGGCTATGCAGGCGTCGCGCCCGAAATTCCGGGCGACAAGGGCCAGTGGTTGCTGCTTGGCGACACGCAGGGTCCACTCGCGTGGTTAGTGCTCGATGACCGTCTGCGCGACGATGCGCCTGCGCTGCTGCAAGCCTGCAAAAACCGCGGCTGGAAAACGGTACTGCTATCCGGTGACAGCTCGCCGATGGTTGGCGAAATCGCTCGACAGCTCGGCATCGAAGACGCACACGCTGGCATGACCCCGAACGACAAACTCGCCCATCTGCAAAGGCTGCAAGCCGAAGGTCGTCGCGTGCTGATGCTTGGCGATGGCGTCAACGACGCTCCGGTTTTGGCTGCGGCGGACATCAGCGTAGCAATGGGCTCGGCGACCGACCTGGCCAAAACCAGCGCCGATGCCGTCCTGCTCACCAACCGACTCGACAGCCTGGTGCAAGCTTTCGCCGTGGCGCGCCGCAGCCGTCGCATCATCATCGAAAACCTCGCCTGGGCGAGCCTGTACAACGGCTTGATTCTGCCATTCGCCGCCATCGGCTGGGTAACGCCGTTGTGGGCAGCCCTGGGCATGTCGGCAAGTTCACTGGTGGTGGTGCTCAATGCATTGCGACTGACGCGCCTGCCTGCTCCATCTGCGCCCCGACATTCTGCGCTGCCTCGCGTAGGATAGTCCGCGTCTGCCAAGGCTGCGTTGCCGAACCCATCTGGAGACCCGCTATGGCCGCACTTTACATTCTGATTCCCGTCGCCGTGGTTCTGGTCGCACTGGCTATCTGGGTATTTTTCTGGGCGGTCGACAGTGGCCAGTACGACGATCTGGACGGCCCTGCCCACAGCATCCTTTTCGACGAGGAAGACCCCAAGCATCGCGCCGGCATCGAAGAAGCGGACAAGGGCAGCGACGAGGGGAAAAACGATCGTGACTGAGCTATTGCCGCTGCTGGTGTCGGCATTCGTACTCGGCTTGCTGGGCGGCGGGCACTGCCTGGGCATGTGCGGCGGCCTGATGGGCGCACTGACCATGGCAATCCCGGCGCAACAGCGCGGCAGACGCCTGCGTTTGCTGCTGGCATACAACCTGGGACGAGTGCTCAGCTACGCCAGTGCGGGTCTGCTCATCGGATTGGCCGGCTGGGCGGTAGCCAATAGCCCAGCCGCCATGGCGCTACGAGTCGTAGCCGCGCTGTTGCTGATCAGCATGGGGCTTTATCTGGCCGGCTGGTGGAGCGGGCTGACGCGTGTCGAAGCAGTAGGACGCGGCCTCTGGCGTCACATCCAACCTTTCGCCAGTCGGCTCATACCGGTCCGCAGCGTGCCGCGAGCCTTGCTGCTTGGCACGCTCTGGGGTTGGCTACCTTGCGGCCTGGTCTACAGCACATTGCTATGGGCCGCGAGTCAAGGCGACGCGCTGGATAGTGCGCTGCTGATGCTGACATTCGGTATCGGCACCTGGCCCGTACTCCTGGCGACCGGCCTGGCCGCCGAACGACTCACCGCGGTATTACGCAAACGCGGCGTGAGAACGCTCGGCGGCATCACGGTAATCCTTTTCGGCGTTTGGACACTTCCCGGCCCGCATCAGCACTGGTTGATGGGTCATTAACTGGAAGCTGGAAGAAGCGCAGACAGGTAATCCGTCTAATTTACCTGCGGTGCATTCAGCTCCTTCCGGCTTCAAACTTCAAGCTGCTCTAATCCGGCTCTTTCGGCATCTGACGCTTATGTGCCGACTTGTCGTAGGTCTCGACGATGATGCGAGCCGCCTCGTCAGGAACCGGCAGGCCTTGCAGGAACGCATCGATATTCTGATAGCTCACCCCATGCGCGTCTTCGTCCGGCTTGCCTGGCGAGAGCTCTTCCAGATCGGCCGTCGGCACCTTCTTGACAAGTTGCTCGGGCGCGCCTAACGCGGCGGCCAACTCGCGCACCTGATGCTTGACCAGGCCAGCCAGGGGTGTCAGGTCACAGGCACCATCGCCGAACTTGGTGAAGAAGCCCATCACTGCTTCGGCCGCATGATCGGTGCCGATCACCAAACCCTGTCGTGCGTTGGCGATGGTGTACTGAGCTACCATGCGCATCCGCGCCTTGGTGTTGCCCAGCACGAAGTCGCGCTTCGCCGGGGTCAAGTCATCGAGCGCCTCGGTCGCCCGTGCCAAGCCCTGCACTGCGGCGCCGATGTTGACCGTATGGCATTCATCCGGCTTTATCGAGTCAATCGCCAGCTGCGCTTCGTCCTCGTCATGCTGAACCTGATACGGCAGACGGACCGCAATGAAGCGGTAGTCGTCGCCCTCCCCGGCAGCACGCATCCCCTCCACAGCACGTTGAGCAAGCAGGCCAGCCGTGGTCGAATCGACGCCACCGCTGATCCCCAGAACCAGAGTTTTCATGCCCGAATCGCGCAGGCATGCCTGGATGAAGGCAACCCGCCGATCGATATCGGCCTGGACCGCTGCAGGCCCATCAAACGGTGAGCAAACGTTGAGTGCGGCAGCGATCTCGTGTTGGCGGCTATGCATGTGTGTCTCCTATGCGGATGAACGGTTTCGGTTCAAGCCCTAGTTTGACTAATCCGACCACGGTTCGGCGATAAATCTCCATGTCCGCGCCACCGGTCTCGGCGCCCACCCCTGGGCCTGGACTTGCTTGATACAGGTCAAATCTACGCGGAAGCGCCAGTCCTAGAATCCCGTCACCGCAGTCAAACCGAGACCGTATGATGCTCGACGCCATTCGCTGGGATGCCGACCTGATCCATCGTTACGGTCAGGCTGGGCCGAGCCACCCGTCATATCCCGCGGCGTTCCAGTTCAGCGGCGGACTGAGCTCTTTCGATCTGCTGCATGCATTGCGCCGCAGTCGACAGGCCAGCCGCCCGCTTTCGCTTTATATCCATCTACCGTTCTGCGCAACGGCCTGCTACCACTGCCACCGCAACAAGGTCATCACGAGCGACCGCAGCCGCATCCAATCCTATTTGCAACGGCTGGAACAGGAAATCGAGTTGATTGCCTGTCATCTCGCCCCGCATCAGGTGGTCGAGCAGCTGCATGTCGGCGGCGGCACGCCTAACTTGTTCAGCCATGACGATCTGCGACGACTGATGGCGCATCTGCGCAAGCATTTCAATCTGCAGGACGACGATCACGCCGACTTCAGTATCGAAATCGATCCCCGCGAAGCGGGCTGGCCGACGATGGGATTGCTCCGCGAGCTTGGCTTCAATCGGATAAGTGCGGGTCTGCAGGCGCTGGATCCAGATGTGCAACGAGCCATTAATCGGCCGCAGATGATCGAGCAGACCCAGACGATCATTGAGGCAGCTCGGACCCTGCAATACCGCTCGCTACATATGGACCTTGTCTATGGCCTGCCACTGCAGACCCGCGAACGCTTCGCTCGCACGGTAGAAGCCGTTCTTGCGCTGCAGCCTGATCGCATATCTGTTTCGAATTACGTTCATCTACCCGAACGGCACATGGCGCAGAGACGAATAAACGCCACGGACCTCCCCGCATCAAGCGACCAGCTGGCAATGCTGCAACACAGCGTGGAACAACTGACCCGCTCCGGCTACCGCTATATCGGCATGGATCAGTTCGCCCTGCCTGATGACGAGCTGGCAATGGCGCAGGAGGACGGCACGCTACAACGCAACGTTCAAGGCTACACCACACACGGTCATTGCGACCTGATCGGTCTCGGCGTTTCGGCGATCAGCCAGATCGGCGATCTGTACTGCCAGAACCACAGCGATATCACGCTTTATCAGCAGATGCTGGATCAAGGGCAGCTGGCCACGGTTCGCGGGCTACGATGCAGCGAGGACGACCGGATCAGGCGCCGGGTGATCGAAGCGTTGATCTGCAATTTCGAACTGCGTTTCGACGAAATCGAAAGCGCCCACGGGATCGATTTCAAAGTCTATTTCAAGGACAGCTGGCCAACTCTGGAGCAGATGGCTGCCGACGGACTCATTCAACTCAAGGCAGACACCATCACCATCCTGCCAGCCGGGCGCCTGTTGGCAAGCTCGGTGTGCATGCAGTTCGACAATCGCCCGCCTCGTCCCGTCCGGCTCTTTTCCCGCGCGATCTGACCTTTGTCGCTCTCGCCTGCGACCCTCGCGCCAATTGGCCTAAGCCACTGGCCTGGGTTAATCTTGCACGTCCCGTAAGGTTTTTCAGGAACCACCGATGTCCGAGTCGATCAAGGTCCGTAGGCAGCCGCAAGCTCATTGCAAAGAATGCAGTCTTTCCGGCCTTTGCTTGCCGCTTTCGTTGAACATGCAGGACATGGATACGCTGGACGAGATCGTCAAGCGCGGGCGTCCGCTGAGAAAGGGGGAAGTGTTGTTCCGCCAGGGTGAGCCGTTCAGCTCGGTTTTCGCCATCCGCTCCGGGGCCCTGCGCACGTTCAGCGTCACCGACGCTGGCGAAGAGCAAATCACGGGTTTTCATCTGCCTAGCGAGCTGGTAGGCCTTTCCGGCATGGATACCGAAACCTATCCGGTAACCGCGCAAGCGCTTGAAACGACTTCGGTGTGCGAAATTCCTTTCGATCGCCTCGATGAACTCAGCGTGTTGCTGCCGCAGCTTCGCCGTCAATTGATGCGCATCATGAGCCGCGAAATTCGCGATGATCAACAAATGATGCTGTTGCTTTCGAAGAAGAGCGCCGACGAGCGCATCGCGACCTTTCTGATCAACCTGTCGGCCCGCTTCAGTGCGCGGGGCTTTTCCGCCAACCAGTTTCGGCTACCCATGTCGCGCAACGAGATCGGCAATTACCTGGGGCTGGCGGTCGAGACGGTCTCCAGGGTGTTTACCCGCTGTCAGGCCAACGGCCTGCTGGAAGCAGAAGGCAAGGAAGTTCGTATCCTCGATTCAATCCGGTTATGCGCCCTGGCGGGCGGAAACATGGACGCCTAGAAACACGGACGCCTAGTAGCGAGAGCCCGTTATGATTTTCGATGAATTTGCCATCAAGACACTGATACGCCCAGTCCCCGACTTCCCCAAGCCGGGTGTGGTATTCCGCGATATCACCCCGCTGCTGCAGTCGCCCAAGGCGCTGCGCATGGTGGCGGACAGCCTGATTCAACGCTATGTCGAAACGAATTTCAGCCATGTAGGCGCACTCGACGCCCGCGGCTTCATCATCGGTTCGATTATCGCCTACGAATTGAACAGACCGCTGATCCTGTTTCGCAAGAAAGGCAAGCTCCCGGCCGACGTGCTGGCCGCGTCCTACAGCACCGAGTACGGCGAAGCCTTCCTCGAAGTTCACGCTGACAGTCTTTGTGAAGGCGATTCGGTGTTGCTGCTGGACGATCTGATCGCCACCGGCGGCACGCTGGTAGCTGCTGCGCAATTGGTTCGCCGCATGGGCGCCCAGGTTCATGAAGCCGCCGCAATCATCGATCTGCCCGAACTGGGTGGATCACGCAAACTGCAGGACATGGGCATTCCCACGTTCACGCTCACCGCATTCGAGCTGAACGAGCGCTGATCATGTTCCGCAGGGCAACGAGGATTATCAGCTGCGCATTTTTGCTGGTGACGTTCGGCTCCACGTCGTTTGCCCTCGACCGCAACGCGTTACTCGATGATGCGAATCTGCTGCTTCTGCCGCGCGAGCGGCCGTTACCGTCCCTTGAGCTGATAAACGAGCAAGGCCAGGCCGTCAGCACCGATTCTCTTCGCGGACGCTGGCACCTTATGTTCTTCGGGTTCACAGCCTGCCCGGATATCTGCCCCACGACACTGAGCGACATGCGCCGGCTATTCGGCCAACTGCCTTCTGATGTCCGTGAACAGCTCCAGCTGGTGTTGATCACTGCCGATCCGGCGCGCGACACGCCCGAGGTGCTGCGCACCTATCTCGGTTACTACCGCGCCGAATTCCAGGGTCTGACAGGCGACATGGCGCAGCTGCAGAAACTGTCCAAGGCGCTGGGGCTTCCGTTCGTCCCGGCAAAGCAAACCGAAGGAGACTACAGCGTCAGCCACAGCGGCAATCTAGCCATCGTAGGCCCCGATGGCAGCCTGCGCGGCCACATCCGCGCACCTTTGAAGCTGGAGGGGCTGCGCCAGGCCCTGCCGCAGATCATCGGAGCCGAGTGACAATTCTGGCGGGAAAACCAGCCCTAGTGGCAATCCAAGGTGTCGGCTAGGACATAGGCCTGAAATGCCACTTCGTCGATCCAGTACTGAGTGGCTTCAACCAGCATCTCCTGTCCTTGCTCGCTTGAAAGGATCTGCTCGATGCGCTGCTGTAGCAGCGCATCGTCCGCCTCGATCCTCAGTGTCGGCACGGACTCTTCCAGCACGGGCAGCAGCCGATTGTAGCGACGCCATTCCGGTAGCGCGGCGATCTGCTGGAGCAACAACTGATCACCCACTACCGCCTGGCATTCGCCAAGCTTCAACCCAATCAATGTCTGCGCCGCACTTGGATAAGCGCGGGCAATGCCATCGAAGCGAGACACAACGGTAGCGGCATGAGTGTTCCCAGCCGCGATGCAGACGGGTGCGCCAGCAAGGTCAGTCCATTCGGCTGGCCCCGCTTCGGCCGCAGCCAGCGCCGCGATCTCGCTGGAGTAATAGACGGCGCCCGAGCCAACCGCTCCGATACGCAGCTCCGCCTGTGCCTGTGCGTCGGCGAGGTCGATGGCGCTCCCCAACGCCTCACCCAAGCTGGCAAGCCAGGCGGCCTCGAACCCTTCGGTAACCGCCTCCGCTTCAGTCGCCTTGAGCGGCCGATAATCGCCGACTAGCATCGCCTGCAAGGGTGCCGCAAGCGCACTGGCCGGCATCAGCAGCACGATCAACAACCGCAGCAGATGAGACTTCACGGCACCTCCTTCTCAGACGTACTGGTAGCGAAGCATCCTTTGCTTGAATTTTTCCAGCACCACCTGATCGATCAGCGTGGCAAGAATGGCGATCACCAGGATATTCATCATCACCCCGACCATGTCGGCGATCTCGCCGGAATAGGCCAGTGAACGCCCCAGTCCCTGCCCGAAGCCGATCAGCATTTCAGCGGAAATCAGCGCACGCCAAGCGTTACCGAAGGCCAGCTGGGCACCGGTAATCAGTTCCGGCATCACTGCCGGTAGATAGACGCGGCGCAACAGTTGCCAGCGCGACGCTCCCATCACCCGCGCGGCCGATACATGTACCGGCTGCACGCTTTCGGTGGCGTTCATCACCGACAGGGCCATTGGGAAGAATGCCGCCAGGGCCACCACCACGATGATCGGCAAGTTGCCGAACCCCATGACGATGAGAAATAGCGGCACCCAGGCGATCGAGGGAATCGACTGCAGGATGACGATGGCCGAGCGCAGGATCTCCCGGAAGAAGAACAGCACGCCCCCGACCAGACCAAAACCAATGCCAAACAGCAGCGCAAAGCCGTAGCCACTCCCGAGACGGCTCATGCTGCCGTATAGACCTTCGCGGAACTCGGGCTCTTGTACCGTGGCGAACAGCCGTTCGAGCACCGTGGGAATCCCTGGCATCAGAAACGATGGCAGGCTCCAGGCGGCAGCCTGCCAAGTCAGCAGGATGAACAGGACCGCCAGCACCACGGCGAGGTGTTTCTTCGGCCCGGTTAGACGACGAGGTTGACTCATGGCTGACCGACCTCCGTCTTGATGCCCAGCAACCGCAAAATCTCGGTGCGCTCAGCGGCAAATGCGGTGAGATCGTGACTCTTTTCGCAATGGGTGAAATTGAAGGTTTTCAGCACCCGTGCCGGGCGCGCGCTGAATACGAGGACATGGTCGGCCAGATACAGCGCCTCGTCGACGTCATGGGTCACCAGCAGCACGGTGGGCTGATGTTCGTTGATGAGTTCCAGCAGCACATCCTGCAGCGCCATGCGAGTCAGTGCATCAAGCGCACCGAAGGGCTCATCGAGCAGCAGTACCTCAGGTTTAGCGATGAAGGCACGCGCCAACGCCGTGCGCTGGCGCATGCCGCCCGAAACCTGATGGGGGTAGTAATGTTCGAAGCCTTCCAGACTCACCCGGGCCAACCAGGCAGCGGCTTGCTCGAAGGCACTGGCCTTGGCCACGCCCTGCAGCTCCAGCGCCATGGCTACATTGGCCTGCAGGCTCAACCAGGGATAGAGCGCATGTTCCTGGAATACGAGGGTGCGCCGCGGGCTCGGCCCGGGGATCTTCTTACCATCGGCCAACACGCGTCCTGCAGTCGGGTTTTCCAGCCCGGCCACCAGATGCAGCAAGGTCGATTTGCCACAACCGGAAGGCCCGACCAGCGCTACCAGCTCGCCCTGGGCAAACTCACCATTGAAACCCTTGATGACTTCCAGTTGCCCGAACTGCTTGTCTACTTCTTCGAATCTGAGCTGCATGAAAAACCTGAAAGAACTTCACCGGCAACGACCGGCAGGATGAAAACTGCCCGGCACGTGGCCGGGCAATGAGCGATCAGCGCCATTAACAGGTCGCCGATACGACGATTAGAGTTCGCGTGCTTCCTGCCAGGAAAGATCCAGGATCGCGCTGGTATCGAACGGCTTGCCGTCGCGAGTTTTCAGCGAACCCAGTTCCTGAAGGATATCGGCCAGCTCCTGGATGCGCGCCAGATCGGCATCGTCCAGTTTGGCGGTGAAATCCTGGGTCGCGATGGCTTCCTCGATTACCACTTCACGTGACAGCTCGCCACGCTCGAGCGTCTTGAGTGTCGGTTCGGCAATGAAGTAATCGGCGATCAGCTTGGCGGCTTCGGCCGGCTGATTCTCCAGCAACTCGATAGCCTCACGCTGGGCATCGAGGGACTTCCAGACGGCATCCTTACGCTTGGCCAACGTTTCGCCGGAAGTGATCACAACCATGCAGGGGAAAGGCCAGACCTCACCGATCTCGTAGATCTGCTTGACCGGCGCTACCAGCTGGGCGATGCGGTCATAGGGCTCGAACAGGAAAGCCGCATCGACCCGACCGGAAACCAGCGACTGCACCGCAACCGCCGGGCTAACGCCCATGATGTTCACGTCGCTGGGTTGCAGACCGGCAGACTTCAGCGTCACGCCGCGCAGTACCGAGTCGGCGGTGCTGCCCTCGCGCTGCGAAGCCAAGCTGTGGCCCTTGAGACCGGCCACATCATCGATACCGGTTTCGTTACGCACCAGAATCGAGTGATAACCCTGCTGGGCACCACCGACCACTTTCAGATCGGCGCCCTTAGAAGCCCAGGCGACCGCGTTGGTGAAGCCCAGGACACCAGTATCCAGCTGTCCGCCAACGATCGCCTTGATCAGATCGGTCCCGGAGCTAAATTCGACCAGCTCTACATCCAGTCCATGCTTTTTGTACAAGTCGCCTTCGAAGGCAACCATCGCTTGAGCATCATCCATAACCCGGATGAAGCCAACCTTGAACTTTTCTTGAGCTTGCGCGAAAGCGCTGAGTAGCAGTAGCGCAGGGACCAGCCAGTGTTTTGCCTTCATCATCAACCTCAAGCTCTTAGGCAGCGTTTAGTCATATAACCAAAAGAAAGTTTTCAATTCCCTTTAGTTATAAATCAATTCTGGCTTAGAACTTTACACGAAGTTATTTCTGAACGGCACTAGTTAACAGCCATAAGCATTAAACCGGACGTTATAAGTTGCTGAGATTGCGCTACGGAAAGATCAGAGCGTGATCGTCTTCCGTCCAGCCAAGGCGTGGGCAAGCGTGCCGCCATCGACCAGATCGAGTTCTCCACCAAGCGGCACGCCATGTGCGATGCGGCTCAACGTCAGCCCCTTCGGAATCAACAGCTGGGCGATGTAATGTGCAGTCGCCTCGCCTTCGACGGTCGGATTGGTTGCCAATATCGCTTCACTGAAACTGCCTTCAGCCACACGCACAAGCAACTCAGGGATACCAATAGCCTCGGGACCCAGCCCGTCGAGCGGCGATAGGTGCCCCTTCAGGACGAAGTAGCGCCCACGAAAACCGGTCTGTTCCACAGCGAACACATCCACCGGGCTTTGGACGATGCATAGCAGCGAATCGTCCCGCCGCGGGTCGGCACATTGCAGACAGACTTCATCCTCGCTCAACGTACGGCATTGCTGGCAATAGCCCACCTCCTCCATCGCCCGTGTAAGCGCTTGCGCCAATCGCAGCCCGCCACTTCGATCACGCTCGAGCATCTGTAGCGCCATGCGCTGAGCGGTTTTCTGCCCGACACCGGGAAGAACGCGCAGCGCATCGATGAGTTGACGAATAAGCGGGCTAAAAGACATGAGTACACCGGAGCGTAGATGAAACGACGGAGTCAGGAGAGGACGAAAGAAATGAAGCGAGCCAGGCACCGTGAGGGTCGCCTGCTTCAAGCGCCCTCACAGCTCATCCGAGCCGTACGCACAGGCTGGATGACATGACGATGGTCAGAACGGCATCTTGAAACCCGGCGGCAACTGCATGCCTTCGGTCATGCCCGCCATTTTTTCCTTGCTGTTCTGCTCGATCTTGCGCACGGCATCGTTCACCGCGGCGGCGATCAGATCCTCAAGGATCTCCTTGTCTTCTTGCATCAGGCTGTCGTCCAGGCTGACGCGTTTGACGTCGTGCCGGCCGTTCATCACAACGCTCACCAAGCCGGCGCCGGACTGGCCGGTGACCTCTGCGTTGGCCAGCTCCTCCTGCATCTTCTGCATTTTTTCCTGCATCTGCTGCGCCTGCTTCATCAGGCCGGCCATGCCACCTTTCATCATGGGATTTACCTCGGATCAGGGTTCGGAGTGTTCTACGGGTTCGATGGTACCGTCACGAATGACGGCGGCGAACTGTTGCATCAATTGCTGCACCACGGGATCAGCCTGGATCGACTGCTCGGCCGCCCGCTGACGCTCACCACGGCGTCGTGCCGCTGCCTGAGCGGGAGTTTCCTGCTGCGGCGTCTGCAACTCGATATCCAGCCGCAATGTGCGCCCGTGGTATTGATTCAGCGCCTCGTTAAGGCGTCGATGCTGGGTCGCGTTGAACAGCGCACTTTGCGCGGGGTCCAGGTGCATCAGCCAACGATCATCGTTCACAGAGACCAGCGTGCAATTGGCCGCGATGCTGCCGGTCAGGCCACCCAGACCCAACTTCAGATAAATATCAAGCCACTCGGCAGCCAGACCGGTAGCAGGCTCGACCGCAGGGGCCGGCGCGATGCTCTGTGGTTCTGACGTCAGGTCATCCAGCCCTTCGAGATAGGCTTCGGCCTGAGTTTCGACTTCAAAATAATCCTCATCGGTCAACGGCGGCTCGTCATCGTCCGGCTCGTTCACCTCAACGATTGCGGTCACATGCTCGGGCTCGCCAGTCGGCGCGATTCTCTGTTCAAGTGCCTCGCTTTCCACCGCTACTGGGGGCGTAACGGGGGGCTCATTCCAAGGCAAGTCGACGACCGGAGGAGCAGGTTCGGACACCAACTCGGGCTTGATCGCAGGAGTCGGAGCGGGATCGGGGCTGACTGACACCAGAGCGGTGACCGGCTCCGGTGGCGATGAAGAGACAACGGGCGTCGAAGGCGAAGGCGAAGGCACCACACGCGACTCAGGTTCCGGCGCAGCCGATGTTGCTGGACCGGCCACATCGGTTGGTCTGGAATCAGGCGTGGCCGGACTGATCCCCAGGTTCTTTAGCGGTGTTCGTGGTGCGTCTTCACTATCAGCCGGTCGAAACGCCAGCATGCGCAGCAGGACCATTTCGAAGCCACTGCGTGGGTCCGGCGCCAGCGGCAGATCACGCCGACCGATCAGGCCCATCTGGTAGTAGAACTGCACGTCTTCAGCCGGCAACGCCTGGGCCAACCCCAGCACCCGCTCACGATCGCCCTGGCCGTTATCCACCGCCTCCGGCAGCGCCTGGGCGATGGCGACGCGGTGCAGCACATTGAGCATTTCGGCCAGCACGCCGCCCCAGTCCGGGCCTTGCTCCGCTAAGTGCCGGACCGCTTCCAGCATGGCGCGTGCGTCGCCCTCCAGCAGCGCCTGCATTACCCCGTAAACCTGGCCGTGATCCAGGGTGCCGAGCATGCTGCGCACGTCCTCGGCCAGCACCTTGCCCTCACCAAAGGCGATTGCCTGGTCGGTCAGGCTCATGGCATCGCGCATCGAACCGTCGGCGGCGCGCCCAAGCAGCCAAAGAGCGTCTTGCTCGAAGGGTACGTTTTCAGCACTCAGTACATGGCTCAGGTGCTCGACTACCCGCTCCGGCGGCATGTTCTTCAACGAGAACTGCAGGCAGCGCGAAAGAATGGTGACGGGCAGCTTCTGCGGATCGGTGGTGGCCAGCAAGAACTTGACGTGCGGCGGCGGCTCTTCGAGCGTCTTCAGCAGCGCGTTAAAGGAGTGCGACGAGAGCATGTGCACTTCGTCGATCAGGTAAACCTTGAACCGACCGCGGCTGGGCGCGTACTGCACGTTGTCCAGCAACTCGCGTGTGTCTTCGACCTTGGTGCGGCTCGCAGCATCGACTTCAATCAGATCGACGAAACGGCCTTCATCAATCTCGCGACACACAGAGCACTCGCCACAAGGCGTGGAGCTGACGCCGGTTTCGCAGTTCAAGCACTTCGCGATGATCCGCGCGATAGTGGTTTTACCCACCCCGCGGGTACCGGTAAATAGATAAGCGTGATGCAGGCGCTGGCTATCGAGCGCATTGATCAGGGCCTTGAGCACGTGCGTCTGCCCGACCATTTCGCGGAACGAACGCGGACGCCATTTACGGGCTAGAACCTGATAACTCATAACACCATCGCGGGGAAAGCAGAGGACGGGTAATGCTAGCGGAGCAGGCCGCAAATTGCATCCGGCCTGTCGTCAGCCAAGCAGATGCAGCTCGCAACCAAGTCATCGTCGTGTCAACGCTTCAGGGTCGCGCCCAGTGCGCGTACCAACTGCTCCAACTGCGGCTGGGTGTCGCTGATCTCGACGTGCAGCCCCTCTATCTCTCGACGCGGAGGGTACTGTTTGCGCAGCAGATCGAAGCCGTTGCGACGTTGTTCGTCTTTGCCGGTCAAGCTTCGGCGAAACGCTGCATCGTCGCTACGCGGGTCGTAAACCGCTCGGCATATTGTCGCCAGCGCGTCACGGGGTGACGCCGATGCATCGAAGGACAGCCCACGCAACGGCGCGACCGGCATCAGTTCGGCCAGATTCACCGTGGGTGCCAGGCCTCTGCTGGCGCAGAATGCCTGGTATATCTGAGCGGTTCCGCGCAACTTACCGTCCAGGCTGTAGCCGGCGATGTGCGGTGTGGCAATCCGACATAACCTGGCCAGTTCGACGTCAGCCTGCGGCTCCCCTTCCCAAACGTCGAGCACCGCCTGGATATCGGGCCGTCTGGTCAGCTGCTCGCGCAGAGCTGCGTTGTCGACGACCGCACCGCGAGCTGCGTTGATCAGCCAGGCGCCCGGGCGCAGCTGTTGCAGACGGGATCGGTCCAGCAGGTGAAACGTCGAATGCTCGCCCTCCAACGTCAAGGGTGTGTGCAGGCTGATGACGTCGCATTCGGCAAGGATTTCATTCAGACCGACGAACTCACCCACCTCACGGGCCTGCCGCAGCGGATCACACACCCGTACATTCCAACCCAGACCGCGCAGCACCTCCACCAGTCTGCCACCCACTTGCCCGGCACCGACCACACCATAACGGCGATCAGCCAGCTCCGTGCCCTCACGCTCGGCCAGCGCCAGGAGACTGCCGAGCACATAATCGACGACGCCCCGGGCATTGCAGCCCGGCGCGCTCGCCCAGCTAATGCCCGCGTCCTCGAAATAATCGATATCCAGATGATCGGTGCCAATGGTGCAGGTGCCAACGAAGCGCACGGCGCTACCTTCGAGCAGCTCGCGGTCGACACGGGTGACTGAACGAACCAGAAGCACCTCTGCGTGTTCGAGCGACGCTCTATTGATGCTACGGCCAGGCATACGGCGAATCTCGCCGTGCTCGGCAAAGAAAGCTTCGACCAGCGGAATATTTTCATCGGCAAGGATGCGCATTGGCAGGCTCCGTCATTGATGGGCCCATTCTAGACCTCCTCGCAGCGCCCTGCTGCCTTCCGAGAACACCTCTCACGGCGTAGACTGAGCGGCTCTGTATACAATTGGATACACCTGAATGCCCACTGAGTCGAAACTCAGCAGGGTTCGCGTTGAATTGCGCACCCTCTTCGCTCTCGCTCTGCCCATGATGATTGCGCAACTGGCGAACACCGCCATGGGCTTCGTCGATACATTGATGGCCGGGCGCGTCAGCCCCCGCGATCTCGCTGCCGTAGCGCTGGGCAACTCCATCTGGGTCCCTGTGTTTCTGCTACTCACAGGGATCATTCTGGCAACGACACCCAATGTCGCGCAGCGCTTCGGCAGTGGGCAGCATGAGCAGATCGGCCCGCTGGTGCGCCAGGCATTATGGATGGGCTTTGGGATCGGGACGCTGTTGGCGATCTTGATGTGGAATGCCGAACCCGTGCTGCACCTGATGCAGGTCGATCAGACGTTGATTGAGCCGGCAATGGCCTATCTGAGAGCGGTGGCTTGCGGCTTTCCGGCGGTGGCCCTGTATCAGGTGTTGCGCTGCTACAGCGACGGCCTCGGACACACGCGCCCCAGCATGGTCGTAGGGCTTCTTGCGCTGGCATTGAACATCCCGCTCAACTACATCTTTATCTACGGCAAGCTTGGTCTGCCGGCCATGGGCGGTGTCGGTTGCGGCTGGGCCACTGCCGTGGTCATGGGCTTCATGCTGCTGGCCATGCTGTTCTGGGTCCGGCGTGCCGACTACTACCAACCAAACCAACTGTTTGCCCGTTTCAATTGGCCGGACTGGGCCGTACTGAGCCGTCTACTTTCCGTTGGTGTACCGATCGGGGTTGCGGTATTCGCCGAGGCCAGCATCTTCTCGGTCATCGCTCTGCTGATCGGTAGTCTCGGAGCAACTGTCGTCGCTGGGCATCAGATCGCGCTGAACTTCACCTCGCTGATCTTCATGATTCCGCTGTCGCTGGGTATGGCCATCACCGTACGCATCGGTCAGACGCTGGGACGTAACGCGCCGCGAGATGCGCGCTTCGTGGCGGGTGTGGGGATCGTTTCAAGTTTGGTCTATGCCTGCTTCTCGGCCGGCAGCATGCTGCTGTTCAGCGAGCAGATCGCCCGCATCTACACCACCGATCCGGCCGTAATCGCAGTCGCTGCCAGCCTGTTCGTCTACGCCGCGCTGTTCCAGTTTTCCGACGTGGTGCAAGTCACCGCAGCCGGCGCGCTACGGGGGTATCAGGACACCCGTATGACGATGATTTTCACGCTTTTCGCTTATTGGGGGATCGGCCTGCCGGTAGGTTACCTGCTGGGTCTCACCGACAGGTTCGGCGATCCGAGCGGACCGGCGGGATTGTGGCAAGGACTGATCGCCGGCCTGAGTTGCGCGGCGGTCTTGCTCACCATCCGGCTGGCGCGCAGCGCTCGACGGGAGATACGCCAGCAAGCGGGCCAGGCCACTGCCTAGCCGCCGAGATCCATGTCAGACCTCGAATGCCAACATTACCGCGCTCATCAGCAGGAACCCGCTGAAAAGAACGCGTAACAGGCGCTCGGGCAGCGCGTGTGCCAGTTTCACGCCAAGGCTGATACTGAGCAGTCCGCCAACGGCGAGCGGCAATCCCAGCGACCAGTCGACCTGCCCGTGGGTGGCATAGGCGAATAACGTCACAGCGGTGCTTGGCGCCGCCAACGACAATGACAAACCCTGTGCAACGACCTGCGACGTACCGAACACCGCCGTAAGCACCGGCGTGGCAAGCACCGCACCGCCGACGCCGAACAACCCACCCAGCGCACCGGCGCCAGCACCCAGCACGCCCAGCCAGGGCCATGGATGACGCAATTCGGTACTCCCAGGTTGCGACCGGATGAAAACGCGCAACAAGGTGTAGGCGGCCAGGGCGACGAGGAAGCCGACAAAAGCGATGCGCATGCGGCCAGCATCGAGCGAAACCGCAATGGCGGCACCCGCGATGGCAAAAAAGAAACTGGCTATGCCCAGCGCCGCGGCGTGACGCGGGTCGATGCGGTTGCGCTGGTGATAACGCCAGATGGCGAGCAGCACATTAGGCACCACCATCACCAATGCCGTACCTTGAGCAACCTGTTGATCCAGCCCGAACAGCACGCCCAGTACCGGAATCGCAATCAGCCCGCCGCCGATTCCGAACAGACCGCCAAGTGTTCCCAACGCCAAACCCAACACCACATTCAGCCCGAACCCGACGAAGTCCATGATCGCTTCCTGATGAAAACCGTAATGCTACTCACCGTCCTCTAGCAGGTACACGCACAAGCCCGCACAATGGTTTTGCGATTTACGCAAAAGTAGAGCACAAACAATGGATGCCAACGCACTCACCGATCAGTTCCGACTGTTTCTCGCCGTGATCGATACCTCCAGCTTTTCAGCTGCGGGCCGCCTGCATGGACTCACGCCCTCCTCCGTTGCCCGTCGTATCGATTCGCTGGAACGTTCACTTGCCTGCCAACTGGTCAGCCGCAACACCCATTCCATCAAGCCCACCGCAGCCGGGCAGGTCTTTGCCGAGCGCGCCAGACGTATCGTTCAGGAACTCAACCTGGCACGCGCCGAAATGACATCGCTACAAAGCACACCGGAAGGCCGCATCCGTATCGATGCGCCAGCGCCTTTCGGCCGCCGGCATCTGGCACCTGCGCTTGCGGAGTTTCTGCAGGCCTATCCGGGCGTCGATATCCAGCTACGCCTGATCGACAGCTTTGTCGATTTGCAGGGCGAGCACTTGGGCGAAGTTGATCTGGTACTGCGTATCGGCCCGCTGGCCGACACGCGGCTGGTCGCGACGGCACTGGCGCCGATGATACGCATCGCCTGCGCCAGCCCCGACTACCTGGGGCGGCGAGGCACTCCGATATCGGTTGCGGAGCTGCCAGAACATGACGGGTTGGATTGGGATGCACTGGCACCGACCCACGCTTGGCGATTCGAGCATGAGGGCAAGTTGCAGCTTTTACGGCCGAGACGCCTGCGGATGATCGCGAACAATGCCGAAGCGCTGCTTTGCGGCACCGTGGCTGGTCTGGGTATTGCGCATTTGCCGACCTGGCTGATCAGCGATCACCTGCTGCGTGGCGAATTGCTGCCGTTGTTTTGCGAACAGGGCCTGCCAGCGCCGGAGCCAAGCGGCATCTACGCCCTGCGCCTAACCAGGGAAGCCGACTCCCGCAGCCGGTTGCTACTAGAGTTTCTGAAAAGCCGGTTCGGCCCGGTCCCGCCATGGGACCAGGCACTGCAAAGCGGGCTCAGCTTTGGTTAAGAATGTGATATCAGACGGGGCAGCCGGATATTTCCTGGGTCACACCCCAGCCATCGACCACGCCACCCAGCGGCTCGATCAGATTTTCCAGATCCTGTTCGAAATCACCAATGCCATCGAAGGTGGCGTACATCACCTTGCTGACCTGTAGGTCCCAGGCGCCGTCGTCACGTGGGGCGATCTGAGCGTTGACGCATTCACCGCGAAATTGGCTTGCGGCGACAGACGCACACTCGCGATCAGGAAACACGGCATAGAACTCGATCGGATGGACGCGGGCGAAATCGAAACCGCCCTCTTTCATCCTCATCAATACGTTGCTGCTTACATCCTCATGGAAGGTGGCACTCATAAAACAACCTCCTCTCACTCATGGATGAAACGGTGGGGGGAATGGATAGAGTCTTGAGTCAGCCTCTTTGCGGATATCGACTGACTAGAGCCAGTCGCAAATACCTTTAACAGATAAGAAACCGCAACGGGAAAAAGCGTGCGGTATAAGCAATAGGCCTCAGCAGTCCTGAGTAGTTCGGTTCAGGCGCCGCATGCCGTCATCCAACGACATACGGTGTACTCATCGTTATCGGATGCATGAAGGACATCAAGCCAACCCGCACCCTGCAGCAAATGGGCTGCCGCAGGGCGCTAAGCGCTCAATCGTTGCTCGGCTTGCTGATGGCCTGCAACACATACTGAGGCAGCGCGAACGCGCCGATATGGATGTGTGGGTTGTAATAGCGGGTGACGATTCCGCTGCCGGCGAAACGCTGGCTCAGGGTTTCAAGCGTCAGTTTGCGACTGGCCGAATCACAACCGCCCCAAGCAAAGGTCATGGCCCCTCCGATGTAGGTGGGAACCGCCGCCTGGTAGAAATGCCAGTCAGGGAACAGCCCGGTCATGCGCTTGGCGGTGGTCTGCACTTCGGCCAGTTGCATGAACGGCGTGCCGTTCTGCGTGACCAGAATTCCGCCTTCGTTGAGGCAGCGGCGGCAGGCCTGGTAGAAATTTTCCGAGAACAGCACCTCGCCGGGGCCGATTGGGTCGGTCGAGTCGGAAATGATCACGTCGAACTTTTCTTCGGTGGTCGCAACGAAGCGCATGCCGTCGTCGATCACCAGGTTCAGCCGCGGATCAGCAAATGCGCCTTTCGAGTGCTCCGGCAGGAATTCCTTGCACATATCCACCACGGTGCCGTCGATCTCGACCATGGTGATGCTTTCCACGTCCCGATGCTTGGCGACTTCGCGCAGCATTCCGCCATCGCCGCCACCGATGATCAGCACGCGGCGCGCCAGGCCATGCGCCAGAATCGGTACGTGAGTGAGCATTTCGTGATAGATGAATTCATCGGCCTCGGTGGTCTGGATTACGCCGTCGAGGGCCATGACGCGTCCCATTCGGGCATTCTCGAAAATCACCAAATGTTGATGTTCGGTACGCACTTCATGCAGCATCTTGTCGATCTTGAAGCGCTGGCCGTATCCCTCGTAGAGAGTTTCCTGATAGTCGCTCATGGGGTGTCTCCCTGATGGATGGCGTAACAGACAAGCCGCCCGCAGACCGCACGGACTGCCCGTGGGCAAAGAGGCGCATTCTACTTTGGTCTCATGACAGGGGAAACCATACCGTTTCAAAGCGCATTCGGTGAAGACAACCCCATCAACGACGGCTATGGTCGGCCCATGACGCCTCTACACCTGCCCTATATCGCCCCCTGGAGCTGGACACAATTTCACCAGCACTTCGCACTGCGGCTGTTGCCTGGAGTCGAAGCGCTGGATGCCAACCGCTATAGCCGTACCGTTCGCATGGATGGAAGTGTCGGCTGGATCAGCGTGCGACCGTTGCCTGACCAGGACGCCATCGAACTGACCATGAGCGACTCGTTACATGAGCACGCGCCCACGCTGGTTTCTCACGTTCGCAAGATGTTCGATCTCGACATCGACCCGGCAGCCGTAGCGCGGCACTTCATCGACGATCCGCAGCTTGGGCCGCTGGTCGTTGCGAATCCCGGATTGCGTCTGCCCAGCGCTTTCAATCCCTTCGAACAGGCTGTGCGCGCCATCATTGGCCAGCAGGTCACGGTGAAAGCCGCCGTGACCATCACTCGACGGCTGATAGAGCGGCTCGGCAGCGAGCTGCCCCGCTCAACGGCGAGCAAAGCCGCCGGTTTGCTCACGCTGTTTCCCAGCCCGGAAGCGATCGCGCAGGCCCAACTGGACAATATCGGCATGCCTGGCAAGCGCGTTGCGACACTGCAACGCCTGGCGGCTGCGGTGGCAGAAGGCGCACTCGAACTTCAGGTTCAGGACGGTGCGGATGAACTTATTCGCAGACTCTGCATGTTACCTGGCATCGGCCCGTGGACCGCCGAGTACATTGCATTGAGGGGATTTGGCGAAGCAGACGCCTTTCCGGCCGCCGATCTTGGCCTGCTGAAAGCGCCCTTATGGGGGAGCGAGGGTATTACGGCGAAACAGCTATTGGCTCGATCGCAGGCATGGCGACCTTGGCGGGCCTACGCCGCGGTACATATCTGGCAGAACTACGGCGTCACGGCGAGGCAAACAAGACCGGATGAAAAAGCCAGGCCAACATCCTCGAAGAGCTAGTAGGACGGCCAACCGATCGAGACTTGGCCCGTACGGATCACAACCTGACCTTGGCACGGTGTCCCGCCGCAACGAACCACATGATCAGCCCTACAACCGGTAGCAGCAGGATAACGAGGCTCCAAATAATTTTTCGCCCCACCTCGATACGACTGCGCCACACCTGAACGATGGCCAGCACATCGCCCACCAGCACTACCACTGCCAGCAGAGCACTCCAGGTTTCCATGGGCTTAGGGTCTCAGGTTTCTGTCGTCGGGACGGTTACCACGCGGCCCCATGATGCCCCAAATGATCAGACCCAGTACCGGCAGGATCACGATAAGCAACACCCACATCGCCTTTTTACCGGTCGTGGCGTCGCTGCGCAGCACGCTGACGATGGCCCAGACATCCAGTGCCAGAATGAGCAGGCCGAAAATACCGCCGAAGGCATCGGTCATGGCAAGACTCCAATTACAGTGAGTACGTAATTAGGATGCCGGGGCGGTTTGAGGGTTCAGTAAGACGACCCGTTCAATAACGGGCCGGGTCGATCGCGGCAAAGCTACGGAGCGTTTCATGACCGGTCAGCTCGCCGCCCTCGCGGGCCAGGCCACAGGTATGCATGCCAGCCTGACGAGCAGCGTCCAGCTCTTCCAACACATCGGACAGGAACAGAATCTCTTCTGCCGGCAGGCCGATCGAATCGGCTATTCGTCGGTAGGATTCGACCTCACGCTTGTGGCCGCTGCCCGTATCGAAGTAACCGGAGAACAGTGGCGTCAGATCCCCCGCCTCGGCACACCCGAAGATCAGCTTTTGCGCCTGGATCGATCCGGAGGAGTACACATAGAGCGCGTAGCCCTGCTCGTGCCAGCGGCGCAGCGCGTCCACCGCGTCAGGGTAGACATGCCCCTTGAGCTGACCGGCCCGATAACCTTCGGCCCAGACCATTCCCTGCAGCGCTTTCAGCGACGTGGCCTTGCGATCGACAGCGATCCATTCCTGTAGGATTTCGACGACTCGCTCCACGCCGGCCTCCGGCTCGCCGCTTTCGCTGCGCACGGCCTCAATCTGCGCAGCCACCGTCGGCTCCGCCGCTTGCTTACGCACGAACGCCGGCAAATGCTCGCGGGCATAGGGAAACAACACGTCGAACACGAAGCTCACCGCACTGGTGGTGCCTTCTATATCGGTGAGGATGGCTTTGATCGGCATCTTCAATCCTCCAGGCGCGGGAAGCGGCCAGCGATGTCTTCGCCAGTGAATTGCGCGACCCAGCCTTCGGGATTGTTGAACAGGCGAATGGCCACGAAATGCGGGTTCTCACCCATGTCGAACCAGTGCCGGGTCCCGGCGGGCACGGAGATCAGATCGTTCTTTTCGCACAGCACGGCATAGACCTTGTCTTCGATATGCAGGGTGAAAAGTCCGCGCCCGGCGACGAAGAAACGCACCTCATCCTCGGCATGACGATGTTCCTCGAGAAACTTGGCCCGCAGCTCGGCCTTCTGCGGGTGATCGCTATTCAGGCTGATCACATCCACGGTGACATAGCCCCGCTCGCTCATCAGTCGGTCGATCTGCGGCCGATAGGCAGCGATCACCTCCTCCGGGCTGGCACCGGCGGCAAGCGGCGCGCTGGCCTGCCAGCGTTCGAGACGCACGCCGACCTCAGCCAATGTGGCGGCGATATCTTCGACATGGGTGAGCACCTTGAGTGGTTGCTCGGGAGCGGTGTCCTGATAGACGCTGAGAATGCTCATACTGGTTGTCTCCGAACCGGGTGCTGTCCCGGCTTCTCATCAATTATTCGGGCACGCGTTGCGTGCAGCAGAAAAGCGGCGGTCAGACACGCTGCAACATGCGCATCTTCAGTTCGCAATCGAACAGGAACTCGAACGCCTCAATCTGGCGCAGCGCATCAGTCATCTGTGCGCCCCAGGTATAGAGACCGTGCCCGCGGATCAGATAACCAACGCAGTCGGGGTGCTCGTCGAGCCAGGGCTGAACGCGCGCGGCGAGTCGCTCGATATCCTGATCATTGTCGAAGATCGGTACCACTACCTGGGATTCATGGGTCGCAATGCCGCTGAACGCCTTTTGCAATTCGTAATCGGCGAATACCAGCGAGTCACTCGGGCATACACGCGAGAGCACGGTGGCGTTGACCGAGTGCGTATGCAGCACGGCGCCGATTTCCGGCTGCCAGCGATACAGCTGCGTGTGCAGCAGAGTTTCCGCCGAGGGCTTCTTGCCCTTTTCCAGGCTGCGCCCGTTCATATCGACAGCCAGCAGATCATCCGCCGTCAGCTGACCCTTGTGCTTGCCCGAAACGGTCAGTAGCGCCTCGGCGCTGGTCAGTCGCGCCGAATAGTTGCTGCTGGTCGCCGGCGACCAACCGCGGCCATAGAGAAAACGACCCGCGTCTATGATGGCCTGCGACAAGTGTTCACGAGTGGCTGTCATGCCCGGTTCTCCTGCTTGGGGATGGCAATGATAACGGCTGCGGCCAGTGCCGCCAGGCTGGCGATGGCGAAGGTCCAGAACGGGCCGAGGCTGGCCCAACTGTAGCCAGAGTAAAGCGCTCCCAGCGCCCCGCCGACACCCGCTAGCGTCGCGTACAACGCTTGCCCTTGTCCCTGCTGACGGTGGCCGAAGCTGCGCTGAACGAAATGGATCGCCGCCGCATGAAAGCTGCCGAACGTCGCCGCGTGCATCAGCTGCGCGATCAGCAGCACGCTCAGATGATCGGCCAGCGTGCCGATCAGCAGCCAACGTATCGCCGCCAGCACGAAACTGGCCATCAGGACCTGACGCAACGAAAAGCGCGCCATCAGCGCAGCCATGATCAGGAAAATCAGAATCTCCGCGACCACGCCCAGCGCCCACAATAGGCCGATGGTGCTCCGGCTATAACCAAGCGCCTCGAGATGAATACTCAAGAAGGTGTAATAAGGCCCGTGACTGACCTGCATCAGGCCAACACAGACAAAGAATGCCAGCACACCGGGACGGCACAGCTGACGAAGGAAGCCACCCTGCTCAGCCAGATCCGGTCGTTGTTCCGGCGCGGCATTAGGCACCCAGACACTGGCGATGACGATGCCCACCATGACCACCATCACCGCCACGGGGTAAATATCCAAGGTCAGACGCTCGAACAGTGCACCAAGCCCCACCACCGCCGCGATGAAGCCGATGCTGCCCCACAAACGGATCTGGCTGTAGCGCGATGCCTGATCACGCAGGTGCGAGAGCGTGATGACTTCGAACTGTGGCAGCACGGCATGCCAGAAGAACGCATGCAGCGCCATGACCAGCACGAGCCAGGCGTAGCTCTTGCCGAAGAAAATCAGACCGAACGACAGCAGCGTGCAGAGCGCACCAATGCGAACGATGGCCAAACGCTGCCCGGTGACATCGCCCAGCCAGCCCCAGAGATTCGGTGCTAGGCAACGCATCAGCATCGGTATGGCGACTAGCTCACCAATGCGCTCAGCGCTGAAGCCCAGGTGATCGAAATACAACCCAAGAAACGGCGCAGCGGAACCGAGCAGCGCGAAGTAGAAGAAATAGAAGCTGGACAGGCGCCAGTAAGGAAGGGAAGCAGCCATAAGCTGAAAGCCAGAAGCTGGAAGCGAAACCGTGGCGTTAGGATGGAATTCCTATTTCCGGCTTCGAGCGTCCAGCTTCAAGCTCATCGCTGCCCTAACACCGGAGTCGTCACCCGCACACCGGCATTCTGACCACGATGCCGCAACAGGTGGTCCAGCAGGACGATGGCCATCATCGCTTCTGCGATGGGCGTGGCACGGATGCCTACGCAGGGGTCGTGGCGGCCTTTGGTGATGACATCGACCGGGTTGCCGTCGATGTCGATCGAGCGGCCGGGCGTGGTGATGCTTGAGGTCGGCTTGAGCGCCAGATGGGCGATGATCGGCTGGCCGCTGGAGATTCCGCCGAGCACGCCGCCGGCGTTGTTGGACAAGAAACCCTCCGGAGTCATCTCGTCGCGATGTTCGGTACCGCGCTGGGAAACGCTGGCGAAACCGGCACCGATCTCCACGCCCTTGACGGCGTTGATGCTCATCAGCGCATGGGCCAGGTCAGCGTCCAGGCGATCGAAAATCGGCTCGCCAAGCCCTGGCGGTACGCCTTCGACAACGACGGAAATCTTCGCACCGACCGAATCCTGATCGCGACGCAGTTGATCCATATAAGCCTCGAGCTCCGGCACCTTGTCTGGATCGGGGCTGAAGAACGCGTTCTGCTCGACGCTATTCCAGGTCTTGAAAGGGATCTCGATTGGACCTAGCTGACTCATGTAGCCGCGCACCTGAATGCCGAGAGTCGCCAGGTACTTCTTAGCGATGGCGCCGGCCGCTACGCGCATCGCGGTTTCACGCGCCGAGCTGCGTCCGCCGCCGCGGTAGTCGCGCAGACCATACTTGTGGTGGTAGCTGTAGTCGGCATGAGCCGGGCGGAACTGATCTTTGATCGCAGAGTAGTCCTTGGACTTCTGGTCTGTGTTACGGATCAGCAGGCCGATCGGGCAACCGGTGGTGCGCCCTTCGAATACGCCGGAGAGAATCTCGACCTCGTCGGCTTCCTGTCGTTGGGTTGTGTGCCGGCTGGTACCGGGCTTACGCCGGTCGAGGTCGCGCTGAAGGTCGGCGACGGTCAATTCCAACCCCGGCGGGCAACCATCGACGATCGCGACCAGCGCCGGACCGTGACTTTCACCAGCTGTGGTGACAGTGAACAGCTTGCCGTATGTATTGCCGGACATGCAGGGCGCTCCGCGATCGACCTAAACAAGGGGGCGGAAGTATACCCGAGCCGCCGCAGGTTTCACTGCTTCGGTGGCTGCGCATAATGATCGACAGGCGAACCAAGTGCTTCTCATCGCATCCAATCCGCTTCGCCGATGGTTGATCCTACTCATGCGCACGCTCTTCCTGTTTGTTCTTCTCGCCATGCTTGCTCCACATATCCAAGCTCAGAAGCTGCTGAATCGGGCCGTTACGGTGCAAGTGCCGGAAGGTCGTCTACATGGCACCCTGCTGCTTCCCAAAAGCGCCGAACCTATACCGGTCGCGCTGCTGATTGCCGGGTCGGGCCCCACCGACCGCAACGGCAATAGCCCAATGGCCCACAACGACAGCCTCAAGCGGCTGGCTCGATCGCTGGCCAAGCACGGCATTGCCAGTCTGCGCTATGACAAACGGGGCGTCGGGCAAAGCCTTGCGGTCGCCCCAGACGAAAGGCAACTGCACGTGGAACGCTACGTTGCGGATGCGGCGGCGTGGATACAGATGTTGAAAGCCGACCCGCGCTTCTCTGCTGTCGTGCTGATCGGCCACAGCGAGGGCGCGCTGATCGCCAGTCTGGCCACGTCTGTCGCCGAGCCCGACGCACTGATCAGCATTGCCGGCAGCGGCCGTCCCATCGACCTGCTGCTACGTGAACAACTCCAGGGCCGCCCGCCGCCGCCGTTGCTGGCAACCGCGCATTACCTGATCGACGAACTCAAGGCGGGACGAATGCATGAGCAAGTGCCCGATGCGCTGCATATCTTGTTCCGCCCAAGCGTGCAGCCGTATTTAATCTCCCTGTTCGGCCAGGATCCGGCAGAGGCATTCGCCAACACGACCGTACCGGCCCTGATCATCCAGGGCACCCATGACATCCAGGTCGAGCAGGAAGATGCCGAAGCCTTACAGCGCGCCCGAGGGGACGCCGAGCTGGCGCTGATTGAGGGGATGAACCACGTACTGCGCATCGTGCCGATGGACCGCAACGAGCAAACCGCCTCCTACAACCAGCCCGAGCTGCCGATCGCCTATGCGCTGGCGGAGCGGATCAGCCAGTTTCTGCACAGGAATGGCTTATTGCCAGCCTCCAGCTAGCCGAGCGCCGGCCGATACGCTCCTTGCCCACGCAATGACTCGCTCACCTGGAGCCCATGGACGCCGACATGACCGACAGCTCGCCTTCCGCTAACGACAGCGAGGCCAAAACGCCTGAAACAACGCCGCAGCCGCATCCCTGGGCTGAACTCGCCCCGGATCGTTTCCGGCTGCTGCGCCTGGCGCCACTTCCGACCGATCGAGATACCGGTACGCGGCCGCTGAGGTTCGTCGAACTGGCTCAGGTCGAACGGCATACACCGCAGCAGAGTTTGCTGAAGCTATTCGTGCGGCTACCAGGTCAGGTTTTGTCGAAGAAGCACAATGCGCTGGAAGTCTGGGCCGATCATCGCGCCAAGGAGCTGCGCTTCGGCCCCGACTCCGGATTGCATATGCAACCGGTCAACCGTGGCCTAGGACGCTTTCTGCTGGCGCAGGGTGCGCTTTGGGCTCAGAAGCGCTGGGCACACTATCTGGTCGAAGGCGGCGCCCTTTCCGCCGCGGACATAACCGGAGAGGACATGCGCCTACGCCGTGACCAGAGCTTGTTGAGTCAAGGCTTCGATGTGCTCTATCCGGAGCCCGGCAAACTCAAGGCAACCTATAGCGCGTCTCGTGTCAGCTCACTGCGCCCCGACTGGAACCCGGAGAAAGTCCAGATCATCGACCTGAAGGATGCCGCCGCGATGCTGGAGCAGGCCGATCAGAACCTGCTGGAGCAGGAAAACAAGATTCGCGACCTGCAGGAGCGGCTAAACAAGTTCCGCCGGGAAGATGGCACGCTCAGATTCACCATTGCCTGCCTGATCGCCTTCTCACTGTTCCAGGCGGGGCTGCTGATCTGGATTGCGACTCGCTGAGTCCCGTGCCGCCCCACATCGAGGCGCTGCTTTCTAGCCTTTGAGGCGCTCGCGAAACAATGCCTGATGCTCGCGGCATTGGCGGGCGGCAAGCAGAAATACGCCATGCCCGCCTTCGCTGAATTCCAGCCAGGTAAAGCTCACCTCGGGATAAAGCGCCTCGACATGCACCTGGCTGTTACCTACCTCGATAACCAGAGTGCCGGTTTCGGTCAGGTGATCAGCCGCCTCGGCCAGCATGCGCCGCACCAGATCCAGCCCATCATCCCCGCAGGCTAGCCCCAAGGCCGGCTCATGATGGTATTCATCTGGCATGTCAGCGAAGTCTTCCGCATCCACATACGGAGGGTTGGAGACGATCAGATCGAAGCGCTGGCCGGGCAACCCGTCGAAGCCATCGCTCTGCACGGTGTAGACTCGATCCTCCACGCCATGATGCTCGATATTGCGATTCGCCACTTCGAGCGCCTCGAATGACAGGTCGGCCAGTACCACTTCGGCATCGAGAAACTCATAAGCGCAGGCAATCCCGATACAACCGGAGCCGGTGCACAGATCGAGAATCCGGGCCGGAGGCCGCGCCAGCCAGGGTTCGAAGCGACGATCGATCAGTTGCCCGATTGGTGAACGCGGAATCAACACGCGCTCGTCGACAATGAACGGCAGCCCGCAGAACCAGGCCTGCCCCAGCAGGTAAGCGGTAGGCACGCGTTGCTCGATTCGACGATGCAGCAGTTCCTGCAAATGCTGCCGCTCATCATCTTCCAGCCGGCAGTCGAGATAGCTGTCAGCCATCTCCCAAGGCAGGTGCAGGGCACCAAGCACCAGCTGACGCGCTTCATCCCACGCATTGTCCGTACCGTGGCCGAAGAACAGCTGTTCGGCCTGGAAGCGGCTGACGGCCCAGCGAATGTAATCGCGCAAGGTGCGCAGTTGGGACGGCGAAGCGGTCACGGCAGCATCTCCTTCTGAAAAGCGCGAGAGTTTAGCCGATGGCCTCGCGACTTTCTCAAATCGTATAGAACGATCATGGGTCTATTGCAGGATTGCGCAACTCCGCTGGCGAAATCATCATCTTGGGCAGTTCACATATCGGTCATCTAGCGCCACAATCAGGCCCCTCTCAAAACAAGGAGTCAGTGATGTCCAAGCCACAGACCATGCTTCAGCTCAGTGGCCGCAGTTATGCACCGGCGACTCTGGCTAATGCGACCGTTGTGGTCATTGACGCTCAGGAAGAATATCGGACAGGGACTCTTGCGCTACCGAACCTGAGCTCAGCGCTGGAGGAAATCAAGAGCCTGGTCAGCGCTGCACGCGCGGCCGGTGCACCCGTCGTGCATGTTCATCACCTGGGTATTCCAGGCGGACTGTTCGACCCGCAGGGCCTACGCGGCCAGATCATGCCGGAAGCCGCGCCGCTCCCCGGCGAAACCGTGATCGGCAAGACCTTGCCCAATGCATTCGCCGGCACTGAATTGCACGAGCTGTTGCAACAGCATGGCCGCCTCGACCTCATCGTCTGCGGCTTCATGACCCACTCCAGCGTGAGCACCACGGTTCGCGCCGCGAAAGACTATGGGTACCGCTGTACCCTCGTCGACAAAGCCTGCGCCACCCGCGATCTGCCAATGGGAGACGGTGTGCTCGAGGCGGCACAGGTGCATCGCATGGAAATGACCATTCTCGCGGACAACTTCGCTGTTTGCGTGGCTGACGTAGGGGCATTGGCGTAATCCTTCGCGCCGTAAGCGTTACCTGACCGCGAATAAAACTGACCGGGCTGCCCCGGTCATAGCCTGTTCTGACGAGGTAACCGGAATGAAACGAACCGATGGATTCGATGCACGCCGACTTCGTCCTCGCGAACAACGGAGCTGGGGCGCACGCCTCGGCGGAATGCTGGGCCTGCTGTTGAGCATCCTCGGCGTGCTTCTGGCCGGATCTGGTGCGGCATCTCTGTTCGGCAGCCATTCAGCCTTCGCCAACATGGCGTTCGAATATGAAGAAGCAGTGACGCTACTGGTGCTTGGCCTGGCTTTGCTGGTGATCGGCCTGTTCATCCGACACCGCGTGCGTCGCCGGTTGCGTGAACCCGGCGGACTGAGCCTATCCCCTGGACTGAAGAAGAAGCGCTGACCTCTGCGCTTCGAGCAGGTTGAAAGCGAAGGCTTTCGGGTAAGATCGCCTGCAACGCGGAGGCCCCATGCAAGACGACGACTTTTCCCTATTCAAATCAGCCGTTCATGGCGTCAAGCCAATCAAACACGACCGCGCCGACACCGGCAAACCACGCAGCAATAAAGCGCAGATAGCCACTCGGCGCGCAAACGCAGTCATCAGCGACAGCGAAATTCGCATCGATGGGCTTTCCGATCAGTTCGTCATCGATGTCGCAGCGGAAGACGAGCTGTATTGGGCACGCGACGGTGTGCAAGACAGCCAGATGCGCAAGCTCAAAGCCGGCCAGATCCCCTTCGAAGGCAGCCTGGATCTGCATGGGCTGAGCGTCGAGAAGGCACGCGAGCTGCTCTGGGATTTCCTTGCCGAAGCCAGCAAGTTTGAAATTCGCTGCGTGCGGGTCACCCACGGCAAGGCCGCACGCGTCGACGGCAAACGCCCAATGATCAAGAGCCACGTCAATACCTGGCTGCGTCAACATGCCCAAGTGCTTGGCTTTTCTTCATGTCTGCCGAGACATGGCGGCACCGGGGCGGTTTACGTGATGCTCAAACGCACCATGCTCGAAGGGAGGGATGAGTAGTAGCGCCAAGCTGACAGAGCCCGCGAAGCCAAACGAGCCGTGGCGATTCTTGCGGCTTGTAGCGTGCAGCTTGCTGTTTTCCCCCTTGCCAGCGCGGCGGGTGCACCCTACCCTTCGCGCTTGCGCTCACATGAAGCCCGACAGGTAGCTCAATGTCACTGGAACAAAATTACACCGAGATCCTTGGCCAGCTCGGAGAAGACATCACCCGCGAGGGATTGCTCGACACGCCCAAGCGCGCCGCCAAAGCCATGCAGTACCTATGTAAGGGTTACCAGCAGACGCTTGAAGAAGTCACCAATGGCGCGCTGTTCAGCTCCGACAACAGCGAAATGGTGTTGGTGAAGAACATAGAGCTGTACTCCTTGTGCGAACACCACATGCTCCCCTTCATAGGCAAGGCCCATGTTGCCTATCTGCCCAACGGCAAGGTCTTGGGATTGTCGAAGGTGGCGCGTATCGTCGAGATGTACGCTCGCCGGTTGCAGATTCAAGAGAACCTCACCCGCGAAATTGCCGAGGCGGTCCAAAAGATCACCGGCGCCTGGGGCGTTGCTGTGGTCATCGAAGCCCAGCACATGTGCATGATGATGCGCGGCGTCGAAAAACAGAACTCCTCGATGGTCACCTCGGTCATGCTCGGACAGTTCCGGGAAAACGCCGCCACCCGCAGCGAATTTCTCGGGTTGGTCAGATAGGAGAGATGAGGCTGGACTGGCTTCAAGCTTTCTTTGCTGCTTGAGGCTTGCAGCGCGCAGCTGCTTTCTCGCCCAGCCTCAAGCCTCCAGCCTCTTTCTCGTCTTCCTTAGTCGAACATCCCGACGTGCCGCGGATGGCTGGCGATCCGCTGTAGCCACGCGCAGATTGCCGGGTAGCCCTCCAATTTGAATCCACCCTCTTCCGCTACGTGCGTATAGGCATACAGCGCGATATCCGCAATCGAGTACTGATTGCCAACAAGATACGGCGTTCGCAGTAGCTGTTGCTCCATGACGGCCAACGCGTGGTAGCCGTCCAGTTGCTTGGCAGCATATTCATCGAGACGATCGTCGGGCAAACCCAGATAGACCTTGATGAACCGCGCCACAGCAATGAACGGCTCGTGGCTGTATTGCTCGAAGAACTGCCACTGCAGAACCTGGGTGCGCAAACGCGCATCCTTGGGCAGGAACTCGGTTCCCTCCGCAAGAAAATTGAGAATCGCATTCGACTCCCATAGACAGGAACCGTCCTCCAGCTCGAGCACCGGTATCTTTCCGTTAGGATTCTTTTTTCGGAACCACTCTTCACGACTTTCGCCGCGAAGAATATCTACCGGTATCCACTCGTATTCCCGACCGAGCAGATGCAGCATCAGCTTTACCTTGTAGCAGTTGCCGGACCGATAATCGCCATAAACCTTGTACGCCATATCCATTCTCCGTGCGGCGCCGCAATCACCGCGAAATGAAGCTACGCTGCATCGACCATTCCGGCACTCCGAATCACGCTCGCCAGCCGACGCACGCCCTCAGCCAGGCGCTCCGGGGCGACGTGACTGAAGTTCAGTCGCAGATATCCTGGGTTCTGCTCGGGATCGACGAAAAACGGCTCTCCGGGCATGAATACCACGTCCTGCGCCAGCGCCGAGTTGAGCAGGGTTCGCGTATCTACCGGACGCTTCAGCTGCAACCAGAAGAACAGCCCGCCCTGCGGGAGCTGCCAATCAGCCAGATCACCAAAATGCGCCTCGAGCGCAGCCTGCATCTCATCGCGGCGCAGACGATAGAAACGTCGCAACTCGACCAGATGCGCCTCATATTGCTTGCTCCCCAGCCATTGCAATGCCTGCCACTGACCAATGCGGTTGGTATGCAAGTCGGCCGACTGCTTCAGCCGTAGCAGATAAGGAAACAGATCGGGAGTTGCGATTAAATAGCCAACCCGCAGCCCTGGAAGCAGCGTTTTGGAGACCGTACCGGTGTAAATCCAGCTTGCCTGTCGCATGCGACTGACAATGGGCCTGGCGCTACCTTCGTCGAAAACCAGCTCTCGATAAGGCTCGTCCTCAATCAGAGTGACGTTAAACTCATCGAGCAGCGCCGCGACAGCGTCGCGTTTTTCTTCGCTGTAGCGCACCGCTGAAGGGTTCTGAAAGGTTGGAATGAGGTAGGCGAAAGCCGGCTTATGTTGCTCCAGCCGTTGGCGTAGCGCAGCGAGGGACGGCCCGTCAGCTTCCTGCGGCACCGCCAGGCAGTCCGCACCGAATAGTTGGAAAGCCTGCAGCGCCGCCAGATAGGTCGGCGCCTCCAGCAACACTTCGGTACCGCGATCGATGAATAGCTTCGATGCCAGATCCAGCGTCTGCTGGGAGCCGCTGACGATGAGAACCTGACTGGCCGAGCAGTCGATACCGAGTGAACGCGCTTCGGCGGCAATAGCCTCGCGCAGCGCCGGCTCTCCCTCGCTCATACCGTACTGTCCCATGGTCGCCGGCATCTGCGCCCACTCCACCTTCGGCAGCATCGATTCGGCCGGCAGCCCTCCGGCAAAGGACATCACCTCGGGACGCTGCGCAGCGGCGAGAATTTCACGGATCAGCGAGCTTTTCAGGCGATCGACGCGTTCGGAGAAGGCCATGGGGCACCAGATGCAAGAGGGAATAAAATAAGTCAGACTACTTGACCAAAATTACGCCTGCGATTGCGAATACGTCAATATGACTGACCTAAAAAAAAGCACAATTCAGCGCCGGATCATGGAGAGCTTCTTTCTTGGCTATCAGGCCTTCACAGCCAAGCCAGACGAGATGCTTGCGCGCCGCGGACTTTCTCGGGTCCATCACCGCATTCTTTTCTTCATTGCGAGCTATCCCGACCTCAGCATCAAGGAGCTGCTCGGCTACCTCGGCGTGAGCAAACAGGCGCTGAATATCCCGCTACGACAGCTCATCGAGATGCATTTGGTGGAAAGCAGAACTGCGGAGGACGACAAGCGCAAGCGCATACTGCGCTTCACCGCAGAGGGCGCCAAGCTGGAACAGTTACTTAGGCGAGAGCAGGTACGGCTACTCGAACGAGCGTTCAAACAGGCAGGCGATGACGCCGTATCCGGCTGGCTTGCAGTGAACCAGACGCTGGCGACCAGCACCAATCGACATTAAGTACCTTGGGCGCACAGATGCGCCTGAAGGTATTGACGCGATCTCCGATTTATTCGAAGTACAAAAAAGGGCGACCGAAGTCGCCCTTTTTCTATGGATTGCAGAACTTAGTTCTGGTTTTCCATCTGTGCGCGGATCAGATCACCAATGGTGGTCGGACCAGCAGCTGGCTCTACGTCCTGCTTGGTACGCAGTTCCTTCATCGCGTCCTTCTCGTCCTCGACGTCTTTCGACTTGATGGACAGGCTGATGACACGGCTCTTGCGGTCGATGCTGATGATCTTAGCTTCGACTTCATCGCCTTCCTTCAGAACGTTGCGCGCGTCTTCAACGCGGTCACGGCTGATTTCGGACGCCTTCAGAGTTGCTTCGATATCGTTGCCCAGATCGATGATGGCGCCTTTGGCGTCAACTTCTTTCACGGTGCCACGAACGATGCTGCCCTTGTCGTTGACGGCAGCGTAGTTGGAGAACGGATCGTCTTCCAGCTGCTTGATGCCCAGGGAGATGCGCTCACGCTCCGGATCGACCGACAGGATGACGGTGTCCAGCTCGTCGCCCTTCTTGAAGCGACGCACGGCTTCTTCGCCAGCTTCGTTCCAGGAGATGTCGGACAGGTGAACCAAACCGTCGATGCCGCCGTCCAGACCAATGAAGATACCGAAATCGGTGATCGACTTGATGGTGCCGGAGATGCGGTCGCCCTTGTTGAACTGGCCAGAGAAGTCTTCCCATGGGTTGGACTTGCACTGCTTGATGCCCAGGGAGATACGACGACGCTCTTCGTCGATGTCCAGCACCATGACTTCCACTTCGTCGCCGACCTGTACGACCTTCGACGGATGGATGTTCTTGTTGGTCCAGTCCATTTCGGACACGTGCACCAGGCCTTCGACGCCCTCTTCCAGCTCGGCGAAGCAGCCGTAGTCGGTGAGGTTGGTGACCTTGGCCATGACGCGGGTGTTTTCCGGGTAACGGGCCTTGATGGCAACCCACGGGTCTTCACCCAGCTGCTTCAGACCCAGGGATACGCGGTTACGCTCGCGATCGAACTTCAGCACCTTGACATCGATCTCGTCGCCAACGTTGACGATCTCGGACGGATGCTTGATGCGCTTCCAGGCCATATCGGTGATGTGCAGCAAGCCGTCGACGCCACCCAGATCCACGAACGCGCCGTAGTCGGTAAGGTTCTTGACGATACCCTTGACCTGCTGGCCTTCCTGCAGCGATTCCAACAGAGCTTCACGCTCGGCGCTGTTCTCGGCTTCCAGAACGCTACGACGGGAAACGACAACGTTGTTGCGCTTCTGGTCCAGCTTGATGACCTTGAACTCGAGTTCCTTGCCTTCCAGGTGAGTGGTATCACGCACTGGACGAACGTCAACCAGGGAACCTGGCAGGAACGCACGGATGCCGTTAACGTCGACAGTGAAGCCGCCCTTAACCTTACCGTTGATAACGCCCTTAACCACTTCCTCAGCTGCGAAAGCCGCTTCCAGAACAATCCAGCACTCGGCACGCTTGGCTTTCTCGCGGGACAGCTTGGTTTCACCGAAGCCATCTTCAACCGCGTCCAGCGCCACGTGAACTTCGTCACCCACGCTGATGGTCAGCTCGCCCTGCTCGTTGTAGAACTGCTCGACCGGGATGACGCCCTCGGACTTCAGACCGGCATGGACAGTGACCCAGTCACCATCGATGTCGACCACGATGCCGGTGATGATGGCGCCCGGCTGCATGTCGAGGGATTTCAGGCTTTCTTCAAAAAGTTCTGCAAAGCTTTCGCTCATGTTTATTCCTGCTGTTTTCGGGCGAGGATCCGCCCTATCTCCACGCCCCAGATAACGTGGGTTCATTCATATAAAAAAAGGCCTGCGGGACTGGATCTGGTCTCCCACATGCCTCCTTGTTAACAGCTCTCGAAACAAGAACCGTCGGACCGCACCTCGGCGGTCGCTCTTCAGGCGAAATCGCGCTTGGCGACTTCGCTCAGAATCTGTCCTAGCACCTGCTCGATGGAAAGATCAGTAGAGTCCAGCTGTACCGCATCGTCTGCCGGCTTCAGCGGAGCCACTTCACGTTGGGTATCACGCTCATCGCGCGCCCTTATCTCATCGAGAAGACTCGCGAGATTAACATCATCACCCTTGGCCTTCAACTGCAGGAAGCGCCGGCGTGCCCTTTCCTCGGCACTGGCGGTGAGAAAAATCTTCAGCGGAGCGTCCGGAAAGACCACGGTCCCCATGTCTCGCCCATCCGCGACGAGCCCGGGCGGCTCACGAAAGGCCTTTTGACGCTGCAAGAGCGCATCTCGAACAACCGGTAGTGCGGCCACCTGGGACGCACCTGCGCCGACCTGCTCGTTGCGAATCGCGTGGGTGACGTCCTCTCCCTCAAGAATGATCTGCATGCCATGGCCATCCCCTGCGCCGAACTGGACGTCAAGATGAGCCGCGAGCAGCTTCAGCGCTTCTTCATTGGTCAGATCGACCCCATGGTTGCGTGCAGCGAAGGCAAGCAGACGATAAAGCGCACCGGAATCAAGGAAATTCCATCCCAGCTTTGCAGCCAGCAGCGCCGCCACCGTGCCCTTGCCGGAACCGCTAGGACCGTCGATGGTGATGACCGGAACCTGCCTGATCATGAATCAGTCTCCACAGCCACCCGCATTCCAGCCCGCTCGGCCAGCGCCAGGAAGTTCGGGAACGAAGTGGCGACGTTAGCGCAATCGTGAATGCATATCGGAGCACCGGCGCGAAGCGCAGCGACACTGAAAGACATCGCAATACGGTGATCGCCATGCGCCCAGACTTCGCCACCGCCGAAGGCAGGGCCGCCTTCGATGATGATCCCATCCGGGGTCGGCGTAGCTTTCACGCCAAGCGTTTGCAGACCGTCGGCCATCACCTGAATGCGGTCGGACTCCTTTACCCGCAACTCTTCGGCGCCACGCAAGGTCGTCCGACCTTCAGCACAAGCCGCCGCGACAAACAGCACCGGGAACTCATCGATGGCGAGCGGGACGAGGTTTTCCGGTATCTCGATACCCTTGAGCTGCGCAGCGCGTACCCGTATGTCCGCAACCGGCTCGCCGCCTACTTCACGCTGATTGGTCAATTCGATATCGGCGCCCATCAGCTTGAGAATGTCGATGACGCCGGTACGCGTCGGGTTGATCCCCACGTGCTCGAGGGTGACGTCCGAACCTTCCGCAATACTGGCAGCGACCATGAAGAAGGCCGCAGAAGAGATGTCCGCAGGCACTTCGATCTGCGTGGCGTGCAGTTTATGGCCCGATTCGACAGCAGCGGTGCTGCCCTCCCCCATAACCGGATAACCGAAGCCCTGGAGCATCCGCTCGGTATGGTCACGGGTGGGCGCTGGCTCGGTCACGGACGTCCGCCCGGCAGCATACAGTCCCGCCAGCAACAGGCAGGACTTGACCTGAGCACTGGCCATCGGCATTTCGTAATGCATCCCGGAAAGCATCTGCCCGCCACGAATGGTTAGCGGCGGACGCCCCTCGGCGGCCGTCTCGATCACTGCACCCATATCACGCAGGGGCTTTGCGACGCGATTCATCGGGCGCTTGGACAGAGAGGCATCGCCGGTCAGCGTGGTGTCGAACGGCTGCGCCGCCAACAAACCGGACAGCAGACGCATCGAGGTCCCCGAATTACCAAGGTAGATCGGACCTGGCGGGGGCTTCAAACCATGCAGGCCAACACCATGGACGGTGACGCGCCCTTGATTCGGCCCCTCGATCACCACACCCATGTCGCGGAATGCCTGAATGGTCGCAAGGGCATCCTCACCCTCAAGAAATCCTTCCACTTCGGTGATCCCATCAGCAAGCGAGCCGAGCATGATCGACCGGTGGGAAATGGATTTGTCGCCTGGTACTCGAAGTGTGCCGCTAAGGCTGCCGCCAGGATTGGCGAGGAAGATCAGATCTTTGGAATGCATAACGTCCACATAGGCTCTGCGAGCCAGTATTTTGCTGAAATGTTCTCGGGCAGCCCTGGCGCGCGTGAACACGCCCAACAACGTGTGCCCGTCTCCTTCATCGACCGCGGCGCGTAGCGCATCAAGGTCGGCACGAAAATCATCAAGGGTATGCAGCACGGCCTCGCGATTGGCGAGAAAGATGTCGTGCCACATGACCGGATCACTACCTGCTATACGGGTGAAATCACGAAACCCGCCTGCCGCATAACGGAAAATCTCTAGATTCTCGTTGCGTTTGGCCAACGAATCCACCAGACCAAACGCCAACAGGTGGGGTAGATGGCTGGTCGCTGCGAGCACTTCGTCATGATGTTGAACATCCATATGTTCAACATCGGCGCCCAACGCCCGCCACAAGCCATCGACAAGTGTCAGCGCGGCTGGATCGGTGTCCTCCAACGGCGTGAGGATCACCTTGTGCCGACGGAAAAGCGTGCTTTTGGCAGCGGTGACGCCGCTCTGTTCCGAACCAGCTATCGGATGGCCCGGCACGAAACGCGGCGGCATCCGCCCGAATCGCTCACGGGCACAACGCACCACGTTGCCCTTGGCGCTGCCAACGTCGGTGAGCACCGCGTTGCCAAGATCGAGCGTAGCAAGCTCCGCCAGCAGACGCTCCATCGCCAAGATCGGGACGGCCAACTGAATGACATCCGCGCCCTGGCAAGCGTCCGCAAGGCTGTCTGCGCAGCGATCCACCACACCAAGTTCGATGGCAAGTTCGCGAGAACGGGCATCAAGATCGAAGCCGATCACCTCACCACACAGCCCACGCTCACGCAGCCCTTTGGCGAACGAGCCACCGATCAGTCCGAGACCGATCACGGCCAGACGACGCACCTGGGGTACATCGACGCTTGTCGATCGAACGTCGCGACTCAATGCCCGAGCGCCTTACGCAGGACGTCGAGAAATCGTGCATTTTCGGCTTCGGTTCCGATCGACACGCGAAGGAAAGTTGGCATTCCATAGCCAGCCATAGGCCGAACGATGACACCATCGCGCAGCAACGCCTGGTTGATCGGTGACGCATCACGACCAAAATCAACCGCGATGAAGTTCCCCCTGGACGGTATCCAGTCCAGCCCCAGCTGCTTGAACCCCGTCTCGAGCTGCTGCATGCCTGCCGTATTGCATGCCCTGCTCTGGCTCAGATACTCGGCATCGTCAAGTGCGGCGCAGGCGGCTGCAAGGGCGAGACTGTTAACGTTGAACGGCTGACGGACACGATTCAGCACATCAGCAATCCGCGCCGAACAGATCGCATATCCCACACGCAACGCAGCCAGGCCGTAGGCTTTGGAGAAGGTGCGGGACACCAACAAGTTGGGATGCGAAGCCAGGAACGTCAATCCATCCGGCAGCTCGCCACCCTCCGCGTATTCGATATACGCCTCATCCAGAACGACCAGAACGTGAGCTGGAACACTTGCGAGGAAGCTGCCGAGCGCGTCGGCATCGAACCAGGTACCCGTTGGGTTATTGGGATTGGCAATGAACACGACGCGGGTGTTCTCATCGATAGCCGCCAGCATGGCTTCGAGATCGTGGCCCCAGTGCTTGGCGGGCACAGCCTTCGCCTGTGCACCGACGGCCTGGGTAGCAATCGGATAGACCGCAAAAGCGTGCTGGCTGAATACCGCATTGAGCCCAGGCGCGAGGTAAGCACGCGCAACCAGCTCAAGGATATCGTTGGAGCCGTTGCCGAGGGTGACCTGGTCAATATTGACGCCGCATCGCTCGGCCAGCTTCTGCTTGAGCACAAAACCGTTGCCGTCGGGATAGCGGGTCAACTCGTCGAGCTGGGTCCTGATCGCATTAATGACGTTCGGACTGGGACCCAGCGGATTTTCATTGCTGGCCAGCTTGATGATCGACTGCGGATCGAGATTGAGCTCCCGAGCCAGCTCATCCACGGGCTTGCCGGGTACGTAGGGCGACAGCTTCTGCACGCCCGGCTGTGCCAGGGCGAGGAAATCACAGGACATATTCAGCTCCGCTGAAGCTGAAAACTTGAAGCTTGAAGCTTGAAGCTTGAAGCAATCCGCATTGCCCAAAGTTTCAGCTTCCAGCTTCCGGCTTCCAGCTGCTTATTAAAGTACCGCCTTGGGATACGACCCCAGCACCTTCAACGCCACCGCTTCACGACCGATTTTCTCCAGAACGTCCTTGATTAACGGGTCCTGATGGTGGCCGATGCAGTCGATGAAGAATACATAAGTCCATTTACCGCTGCGCGAAGGGCGGGTTTCGATCCGCGTAAGATCAATGCCGTTGGAATGGAACGGCATCAGCAGCTCATGCAGCGCGCCCGGCTTGTTGCGCATGGAGACAATGATCGAAGTCTTGTCGTCGCCGGTAGGCGGTACTTCCTGGCTACCGATGATCAGGAAGCGCGTGGAGTTGTCCGGACGGTCTTCGATCTTTTCGGCAATCTTGCTCAGGCCGTAAAGCTGAGCGGCCATGTCACCGGCGATCGCTGCGGAGTTCCACTCGCTCTTCACGCGCTTGGCCGCATCGGCATTGCTGGAAACCGCTACACGTTCAACGCTCGGATAATGGGCATCCAGCCATTTGCGACATTGCGCCAGCGACTGCGCATGCGAATAGATGCGGGTGATGCGGTCGGTCTTGGTCGTCTCACCCACCAGCAAGTGATGGTGAATACGCAGCTCGACCTCGCCGCAGATGACGATGTCGTGTTCGAGAAAGCTGTCCAGCGTGTGGTTGACGGCGCCTTCGGTGGAGTTTTCCACCGGCACCACGCCGAAGTTCACCGCACCGGCGACCACTTCTCGGAACACTTCGTCGATGGCCGCCATCGGCTTACTAACCACCGAGTGGCCAAAGTGTTTGAGCGCCGCCGCCTGCGAGAAGGTACCTTCAGGGCCGAGATAAGCGACCCGCAGCGGCTGCTCCAGCGCCAGGCATGAGGACATGATTTCGCGAAACAGGCGCGCCATTTCCTCGTTGTCCAGCGGGCCCTTGTTCAGCTCCATGATGTGTTTGAGCACCCAGGCTTCACGCTCGGGGCGATAGAACACCGCCTCCTCGCCTTCGGCCAGCGAAGCCGTTTTGACACGGGCCACGTCCTGGGCGCAACGGGCGCGCTCGCTGATTAGCTCGAGAATCTTCTCGTCGAGGCTGTCGATGCGGACGCGCAGCGCCTTCAGCCGGTCGGCATCACTCATCAGCCGTGCTCCTTCTCGAATTCGCGCATGTAGGCGACGAGCGCCTCGACGGCGTCCAGCCCGACCGCATTGTAGATGGAGGCACGCATACCGCCGACCGAGCGATGACCCTTCAAGTTGAGCAGGCCGCGCGCATCGGCCCCTGCCAGAAAGGCCTTGTCCAGTTTCTCATCGGCCAGCCTGAAGGGTACGTTCATCCAAGAGCGAGCGTTGCTGGCAATCGGGTTGGAATAGAAGTCGCTGGAGTCGATCACGCCGTAAAGCAGGTCTTTCTTGGCGCGATTGCGCTGCTCCATCGCTTCAACACCACCCTGCTCTTTCAACCAATCGAACACCAGGCCGGAGAGATACCAGGAAAAGGTTGCCGGCGTGTTGTACATGGAGCCGTTGTCAGCTGCGACCTTGTAATCGAGCATGGTCGGGCAGCTGGAACGCGCGCGACCGAGCAGATCCTCACGTACGATCACCACCACCAGACCCGACGGGCCGATGTTTTTTTGCGCACCGGCGTAGATCAGACCGAATTTCGACACATCGATGGGACGCGAGAGGATGTCCGAAGACATGTCGACCACTAACGGCGTGTCGCCCAGTTCGGGCGTCCAGTCGAACTGCAGTCCGCCGATGGTTTCGTTACTGGCGTAATGCAGATAAGCCGCGTTGTCGCTGAGCGTCCACTCGTTCTGCCCTGGAATCGCGAAATAGTCATACGGCTTGGCGCTGGCCGCGACGTTGATATGACCGAAGCGTTTGGCCTCTTCGATACCTTTGCGCGACCAGATACCCGTATCGATGTAATCGGCAACGCCATCTTCCGGCAGCAGATTCAATGGTATTTCGGCAAATTGCTGGCTGGCGCCACCCTGCAGAAACAACACCTTGTAGTTGGTGGGAATGTTCAGCAAATCGCGCAGATCCTGCTCAGCCTTCTCGGCGATGGCTGTGTATTCGTCGCTGCGGTGGCTCATTTCCATCACCGACAGGCCTCGGCCCTGCCAGTCAAGGAGTTCAGCCTGGGCTCGCTGCAGTACGGCTTCAGGGAGCGCGGCCGGACCGGCACAGAAATTAAAGGCGCGTTTGCTCATCTTCGTTCTCTCAAAACGGTCGATACCATGCTCGCTTCGCCCGTCGCCAAGGCACTCAGGTCTAGCGCTTGCAATTTTTCACCCGAAGGGATTGCTGATCGATACAGATGCGACGCCCTTGGGCGCCGCATCTGCCGAATCAGTTTTCGTCGTCGGTAGGCACTACATCAGGCGGAACGTCTCCACCCCCACCAAGCAGTTCGTCCTCGCCGGGCTCGGTGCTGACGACAGGCATTTCCTTATTCAGCGCCTCGTCATCAAGAACCGCCTCAATATCTTCCAGGACATCCTCTTCTGAGGGTTCCTGAACCCTTTCGAGACCAACCAGGTGCTCGTTCTTGCCCAGCTTGATCAACGTTACACCCTGGGTATTGCGCCCCAGCGATGAAACCTCATCGACACGCGTACGCACCAAAGTGCCCTGATCGGAAATCAGCATGATTTCCTCGCCCTGCTGCACCTGAACGGCACCGACCAGCGGACCGTTGCGTTCATTGGTCACCATGGCGATAACACCCTGACCACCGCGACCGCGACGCGGGAACTCGTCGATCACCGTGCGCTTGCCGTAGCCATTGAGGCTCGCGGTGAGGATCTGCGCATCGGGCTCGGGAATCAGCATGGAAATCAGACGCTGGCCTTCCGGCAGGCGCATGCCACGAACGCCGCGGGCGGTACGGCCCATGGTGCGAACGTGTTTCTCTTTGAAGCGAATCACCTTGCCGCCATCGGAGAACAGCATCACTTCGCGCGCACCATCGGTAACCGCAGCGGCGATCAGCGTGTCGCCCTCCTCCAGGCCGAGCGCGATCAGGCCAACGCTGCGTGGACGACTGAATTGCGAAAGCGGAGTCTTTTTGACGGTGCCCTTGGCGGTCGCCATAAAGATGTAGGTACCGGTCGGCTCGTCCACCGACTCGTCGGCGTCCTCACCGTCAAGCGACTCTTCCACTTCATCGCTTTCGCTGATGATTTCAGCGTCTTCGATATCTTCATCGCCGTTCAGTTGCTGCTGGCGCGCTGCTTCGATGTCGACCTGCAGCATCGCGGTGATGTGCTCGCCTTCGGAAAGCGGTAGCAGATTCACCAGCGGACGACCGCGCGAAGTGCGCGAGGCTTCGGGGATCTCGTAGGTCTTGAGCCAGTACACCTTGCCCTTGCTGGAGAACAGCAGCAGCGTGGTGTGGCTGTTGGCAACGAGCAAATGCTCGACGTAATCCTCTTCCTTGACCCCAGTCGCCGCCTTGCCGCGACCGCCCCGGCGCTGCGCCTGATACGCAGCCAACGGCTGGGACTTGGCGTAGCCGCCATGGGAAATCGTGACGACACGTTCTTCTTCGGTGATCAGGTCGGCCAGCGTCAGATCCAAACGCGCTTCGAGAATCTCGGTTCGACGCGCATCGCCGAACTCGGCCTTAACACCTTCCAATTCCTCGCAGATGACTTCCATCAGCCGCACCGGACTGGTCAGGATGCGGATCAGCTCGCCGATCTGGGTGAGGATTTCCTGATATTCACTGAGCAGCTTCTCGTGCTCGAGTCCCGTCAGGCGATGCAAGCGCAGGTCGAGGATGGCCTGCGCCTGCTCCGGCGACAGGTAGTAACGGCCATCGCGCAGCCCGAATTGCGGATCGAGGTCTTCCGGGCGGCAGGCATCGGCTCCGGCGCGCTCGACCATGGCTTCCACCGCACTGGATTCCCAGGCGGTAGCGATCAGCGCTTCCTTGGCTTCGGCCGGCGTCGGCGAGGCTTTGATCAGCGCGATGACCGGGTCGATATTGGACAGCGCGACCGCCTGGCCTTCGAGAATATGACCGCGTTCGCGCGCCTTGCGCAGTTCGAATACCGTGCGGCGGGTGACCACTTCGCGACGGTGGCGTACGAAGGCTTCCAGCAGCTCCTTGAGATTCAAGGTGCGCGGCTGACCGTCGACCAGCGCCACCACGTTGATACCGAACACGCTCTGCAGCTGCGTCTGAGCATAGAGATTGTTGAGGATGACTTCCGGCACTTCGCCGCGGCGCAGCTCGATCACTACGCGCATACCGTCCTTGTCGGACTCGTCGCGCAGCTCAGTGATGCCTTCGAGCTTCTTCTCCTTTACCAGCTCGGCGATCTTTTCGATCAGACGCGCCTTGTTCAGCTGATAAGGCAGCTCGGTAATGACGATCTGTTGACGACCACCAACCTTGTCGATGTCTTCGATGGTCGAGCGGGCACGCATATAAATGCGGCCGCGGCCGGTGCGATAAGCCTCGATGACCCCAGCACGGCCATTGATGATACCTGCGGTCGGGAAATCCGGACCGGGGATATGGGTCATCAGCTCATCGATGGTGATATCCGGATTGGCGATCAGCGCCAGACAGCCATCGATCACTTCGCCCAGGTTATGGGGAGGAATGTTGGTCGCCATGCCCACCGCGATACCGCTGGAGCCGTTGACCAGCAGGTTCGGGATCTTGGTCGGCATGACCGCAGGGATCTGTTCCGTGCCGTCGTAGTTCGGCACCCAGTCGACAGTTTCCTTGTGCAGATCGGCCAGCAGCTCGTGGGCCAGCTTGGCCATGCGCACTTCGGTGTATCGCATGGCCGCGGCGCTGTCGCCATCGACCGAACCGAAGTTGCCCTGGCCATCGACCAGCAGGTAGCGCAGCGAGAATGGCTGCGCCATCCGCACAATGGTGTCATAGACAGCAGAATCACCGTGGGGGTGATATTTACCAATGACGTCACCGACCACACGGGCGGATTTTTTGTACGGTTTATTCCAGTCGTTACCCAGCTCACTCATGGCAAAAAGCACACGGCGATGCACGGGCTTCAGTCCGTCGCGCGCATCCGGCAGCGCACGACCGACGATTACACTCATGGCGTAGTCGAGGTAGGACTGTTTGAGTTCGTCTTCGATATTGACCGGGAGGATTTCTTTGGCCAGTTCGCCCATGGAAGCCTGGTTCCTTATAGTCAGCAGGGTCCTGCGATTAAGCGCGGGATGGTATCACATGGCGGGAGGTCGCTGGAGGCTGGAGGCGTAACGAAGAAAGCGCTCGATCGCGCCGCCTCTCGATGGGAAAGGCACGCGCCAACCACAAAGGAACGTGCCGCCCCTAGCCTCCAGCCGCTTTAGTCATCTTGACCCTTAATGCAACCGCTTACGGCTCATCAGGGCCGCGAGTTTAGCCGCGCTTGGCCGCTCGACGACGCCCTTCTCGGTCACGATGGCATCGATGAGATCCGCCGGGGTCACATCGAATACCGGGTTGAAGGCTTCGACCTCCGCCGCCAACCGCTGGCCGTTCACTTCCAGCAACTCGCTGCCGGCGCGCTCCTCGATGGGAATGTCATCGCCAGATTCCAGCTCCATGTCGATGGTCGAACTGGGCGCCACGACCATGAACCGCACCCCGTGATGCATGGCTAGTACGGCGAGCTGATAGGTACCGATCTTGTTGGCGACGTCGCCATTAGCGGTGATCCGGTCGGCCCCGACAATCACCCAGGTGATACCTCGCGTTTTCATTAGGTGCGCGGCAGCCGAGTCGGCATTCAACGTCACCGGCACGCCTTCGCCGGCCAGCTCCCATGCGGTCAGCCTCGAACCCTGCAGCCAGGGACGGGTTTCGTCGGCATAAACACGCTCGACAAGCCCTTCCAGATGCGCAGCACGGATCACGCCGAGGGCAGTGCCGAAACCACCGGTGGCAAGCGCACCGGTATTGCAGTGGGTGAGCAGGTTTTGCGGATTGCCCTGGTGCTTGCGGATCAGGTCGACCCCGAACTGAGCCATGGTGAGATTGGCTTCGCGATCGCTGTCGTGAATGGAGGTCGCCTGGGCCTCGGCCGCTGTCAACGGGTCTTCGCCCGGTTTCAGACGGCCGAGCCGTTCGCGCATCTGATTCAATGCCCAGAACAGATTGACGGCGGTCGGACGGGAGTCGGCAAGCACCTCGAAGTCTGCTTCCAACGCCGCGCGCCAGTCACCCCCCTCGGCGAGCCGCGCCCTGAGTCCCAGAACCAGTCCATACGCCGCGCTGATCCCAATCGCTGGCGCGCCGCGCACGACCATCTCACGGATAGCCTTGGCGACAGCCGCAGCAGAATCATAGGTGTGCCATAGCTCTTCCAGCGGCAGTTTGCGCTGGTCGAGCAAACGCAACTGCCCGTCCTGCCACTCGATAGCCTTCACTTTTTCTGCGGCCAACAAGCGTTCGCGCATGGCAATCCTCTCTGTTCTTGACTGGCACCCTGGATAACCAGGGACAGAACCGGCCCGCTCATGGCTACGAGCCGGCGCATGAAAAAGCCCGGTCATCTTCGAGCCGGGCTTCAACATTCGGCATGAATATGCAGCGTCATTCGCGCTCGCACTCATACCCGGGCGCGAATCCTAATCGACTGATTTTTTCAGCACAAGCAAAGCTCATCTGCCGCACTCGATACGGACGAATGCAGTGATCAGTGGCATTAGGCCGCTGGCGGCTGCGAGCTGGATTCAGTTTTAGATTTGAAAAAACATTCTTCATCGTTTCACCTTGACCTGTAGTCAGCAGCCAGAATACTGTATCAATATACAGTATTGGGATTATTCACTGCCATGACGTCCGTGGTCGCCCTCAACCACCTGATCGATACGCGCCAGCTCTGGCGCGGCCAGACCAAAGCCCTTACACATAACGCCCAGCCAACCGGGCATGCTGCGCTGGATGACGTATTACCCGGCGGCGGCTGGCCTGAATCGGCATTGAGCGAGATTCTCTTCGCCACTATCGGAATCGGCGAGTTACGCCTGCTTTGGCCTACCCTGGCGCGCCTCACCGCCGCTGGCGAGCGCGTAGTGCTGGTGGCCCCGCCCTATGTGCCTTATCCCCAAGCTTGGCTGGCTGCCGGCATAGATCTGCGTCAGCTGTTCATTATCAACGCACGGGGCCGTGACGCCTTGTGGGCTACCGAACAATGCCTGCGCTCGGGCAGTTGCGGTGCGGTGTTGTGCTGGCCGCAACAGGTCGATGATCGCGCTCTGCGACGCCTGCAGGTCGCGGCCGAAACAGGCCAGACATTGGCCTTCGCCTATCGTCCGCTACGCGAAGAGGTCAATCCGTCCCCGGCGGCGCTGCGCCTGGCTGTCGAAAACCGACCGGCGCAACTGCGCGTCCTCAAGTGCCGCGGCGGCCTGACCAGAACGCTCCCCATTTCTGCCGCGGCGTTGGGCTGAGGTCAGCATGCTGTGGGTCTGCATATTGCTACCTCAACTGGCCATGGACGGCGTGCTGCGAAGCCGAGCCGATGCTGAATCGCCGCTGGCGCTCTTGAGCGGCACACCACAACGCCGCGTGCTGCAGGCAGTCAATCCCGCTGCACGGGCTCTCGGCCTCAAGCCAGGACAATCGTTAATCGCCGCCCAAGCACTGACCCGCGCCTTCGCCACGGCTGAATATGACCTGGCGTCGATCGAGCGCTGGCAACAATTTCTCGCCGCCTGGGCCTACGGCTATAGCTCGCAGGTCAGCCTGCACTATCCGCGTTGCCTGCTTTTGGAAGTGCAATCCAGTCTCGGCCTGTTCGGGCCCTGGCCTCGTTTGGAGATACGCTTACGCGAAGAATTGAATACGCTGGGTTTTCAGCATCGCATTACCCTGGCGCCGAACCCTGCCGCCGCGCGAGTCTTGGCAAACGCGCATGACGGTCTGGCGGTGATGGATACCGAAACGCTGCCTGGCGTGCTCGCTGCATTGCCAGTAGAGCGCATCGGGTTGCCCCGTGAAGTGGCGACTGCCCTTGGACGCATGGGTCTGCGAACACTGAAGCAGATCCTTGAAATGCCTCGACATGGCCTGGCGCAGCGCTTTCCGACCGGCGCGCTGAAACACATCGACACCCTGCTCGGCCATCAGCCATTGGCGCTGGACTTCCATCGACCGCCAGACGTGTTCGAGGCTCGACTCGAGCTGAACTTCGAAGTCGAGTCGCATCAGGCATTGCTATTCCCGCTGCGCCGCCTGACAGCCGATCTCGCCGCCTATCTGGCCGGACGCGACAGTGGCGTGCAGCGCTTCGCCTTGCACCTGGAACACCGCAACCTGGCGGACAGTCAAGTGCCGGTCGGCCTGCTTAGCGCCGAGCGTGATCCGGCCATGTTGTTCGAATTGTCCCGTGGACGTCTGGAGAATCTGCAATTGCCGGCCCCGGTATTGGCGATACGCCTGATAGCGCGCGAGCTACCGGCCTTCACCCCAAAGCACCGCGAATTGTTCGATGAACGGCCACATCAATCACTACCCTGGGAACAGCTGCGCGAACGTCTGCGGGCCCGGCTGGGTGACGATGCCGTTCAAGGACTCGGGGCTCGCTACGACCATCGCCCCGAGTGTGCCTGGCGATCGCAGCACGCTGACCGGAACGAACCTTCATTCAGCACCGCTCCACGCCCCAGCTGGCTGTTGGCCGAATCGAAGCCGTTGCACGAAGCCTCATTGCGCATTCTCGCTGGCCCCGAGCGAATCGAGTCCGGCTGGTGGGACGGCAGCGACGTGCGCCGCGACTATTATCTGGTGGAAACCCGTGCCGGCCAACGCGGCTGGGCTTTTCGTTCGATAACGGATGGAGGGCCGCTGTTGCTGCACGGCTGGTTCGCATGACAGCCGATTACGCCGAACTGCACTGCCTGTCCAATTTCAGCTTCCAGCGGGGCGCCTCCAGTGCCCGCGAATTGTTCGAGCGCGCCGCCCGACTTGGCTACCGAGCACTGGCCATTACCGACGAATGCACCCTGGCTGGCATCGTGCGTGCCTGGCAAGCCTCGAAGGAGGTTGGCCTGCCTCTGATCATCGGCAGCGAGGTCCAGATCGAGGGAGGACCAAAGCTGGTCTTGCTGGCGGAAAACCTGGCCGGCTACCAGGCGCTATGCCGGCTGATCACTCGCGCCCGACGCCGCGCCGAGAAAGGCTGTTATCAACTGCTGCCCGAAGATTTGAGCGAGCCATTGGACGGGCTGCTGGCTATCTGGCTCGCCAAACAAGCTAACGCTGATGCTGAGGGCCGCTGGTTGCACGAGCGCTTCGGCGATCGCCTCTGGCTGGGTATCGAACTGCACCGCGGGCCGGACGACAGGTTGCGCCTGGAACAATGGCAGGCGCTGGCTGCGCGCTTGAACATACCTGCAGTAGCTTGCGGCGATGTACACATGCACGCGCGCGGCCGTCGCGCCCTGCAGGATTGCATGACTGCGATTCGCCACCATCTGCCGGTATCCGAAGCAGGACGCCATCTGTTTCCTAATGGCGAACGCCACCTGCGCCAACGCGAAGATCTGGCGCAGCTCTATCCACCCGAGCTGCTCGCCGAGACGCTGCGCATTGCCGAGCGGTGCCAGTTCGCTCTTGACCAATTGCGCTATCAATACCCCCACGAACTGGTGCCCGCAGGCCACAACGCCACGTCCTGGCTGCGCGAGCTGGTGGAAGACGGCATCCGCTGGCGCTGGCCAGAAGGCGTAACGGCGAAAGCCCGCGCACAGCTCGAGCACGAGCTGCAACTGATCGCTGAACTGGAGTACGAAAGTTACTTCCTCACGGTACACGACCTCGTTCGCTTTGCTCGTGAGCGCGGCATTCTCTGCCAAGGTCGAGGTTCGGCAGCCAACTCGACGGTGTGTTTCGTGCTAGGCATCACCGAACTCGATCCAGCGCATACCAAGCTGCTATTCGAACGCTTCCTCTCACGCGAACGCAAGGAGCCGCCTGATATCGACGTCGACTTCGAGCATGATCGTCGCGAGGAAGTCATCCAATACGTATTCCGCCGCTACGGTCGTGATCGCGCCGCGCTGACGGCCGTAGCCAGCACTTACCACGCCACGGGAGCATTGCGTGACGTGGCCAAGGCACTCAGCCTGCCGTCTGATCAAGTCAATGCACTGGCCGATTGCTGTGGACGTTGGAGCGATCGAGTTCCCGACGACGAGCGCCTGCGCGAAGCCGGTTTCGATCCCGACAGTCCGGTGCTGCGCCGGGTATTGGTGCTGACTGGCGAATTGATCGGCTTCCCCCGTCACCTGTCCCAACATCCAGGCGGCTTCGTTATTTCCGAGCATTCACTGGAAACGCTGGTGCCCGTCGAAAATGCCAGCATGGCCGAACGCACCGTGATCCAGTGGGACAAGGACGATCTCGATCTGGTCGGCCTGCTCAAGGTCGATGTACTCGCCCTCGGCATGCTCAGTGCCCTACGCCGCTGCTTCAACCTGATCGAACACTATCGCGGCACGCGCTGGACCATAGCCACCCTGCCCCAGGAAGACAGTGCAACCTACGACATGATCAGCCGCGCCGATACCGTCGGTGTATTCCAAATCGAATCGCGGGCACAGATGGCGATGTTGCCGCGGCTGCGCCCCAGAACCTTTTACGACTTGGTGATCCAGGTCGCCATCGTGCGGCCGGGGCCGATTCAGGGCGACATGGTTCATCCCTACCTGCGTCGGCGCAATCGCGAGGAACCCGAGGACTATCCTTCCGAAGAACTAAAGCCTGTTTTCGAACGCACCCTCGGCGTACCCCTGTTTCAAGAGCAGGTGATGGAGCTGGCGATCGTAGCCGCCGAATACACCCCCGATGAAGCCGACAGACTCCGCCGCGCAATGGCCGCCTGGAAGCGCCATGGCAGCCTGGAGCCGCATCGCGTACGGCTGACCGAACGCATGCTTGCCCGTGGCTACAAATCTGAATTCATCGCTCGCATCTTCGAGCAGATCAAAGGATTCGGCAGCTACGGCTTTCCCGAATCCCATGCCGCCAGTTTCGCCCTGCTCACCTATGCCAGCTGCTGGCTGAAATGTCATGAGCCAGCCGCCTATGCCTGCGCGCTGATTAACAGCTGGCCGATGGGTTTCTACAATCCCGACCAGATTCTTCAGGATGCCCGCCGGCATAAGCTGGAGATCCGGCCCGTAGATGTCCATCACAGCGATTGGGATTGCAGCCTGGAGCCGAGCGACAGCGAGCAACCTGCGATTCGTCTGGGCTTGCGCTTGGTACGTGGTTTTCGCGAAGTGGATGCACAACGCATCGAGGAGGCCCGTCAGGCTCGGCCCTTTACTGACATCCATGACCTATGCACGCGTGCCAGGCTGGATATCCGTGCTCGCGAGCACCTAGCCGATTCAGGCGCCCTGAGAGGCCTCGCGGGGCATCGCCATCGAGCCCGCTGGGCGGTGGCTGGGTACGAGCCACAACTGCCGCTATTCGCAGGTCAATCCACGCAGCAGGAAGTCCCGGTCCCTTTACCGCTGCCCACGGTCGGCGAAGATCTGCTGACCGACTACGCCACGCTCGGCACTACGCTTGGCCCGCACCCGTTGGCGCTGCTACGTGATCAGTTGAGAGCAAAGCGCTGCCGCAGCTCTCGCGAGCTGGTCACCATAGAGCATGGCCGCCCTATCAGCGTTGCCGGCCTGGTCATCGGTCGCCAACGCCCACAAACCGCCAGCGGAATTATCTTCGTCACGCTGGAGGACGAGTTCGGCATGATCAACGTCGTAGTCTGGCGCGACCTGGCAGAGCGCCAACGGCGCGTATTGATCCAGTCGCAGATGCTGCGAATCGATGGTCACCTGGAGTCGGCTAACGGAGTACGCCATGTCATTGCCGGACGCTTAAACGACCTTACGGCGTTACTGACAGGGCTGGATGTACGTAGTCGAGATTTTCAGTGACACGCGGCGTTCGAAGTGCACATCAAGACCGTAACCGAGCAGAAGCTTCAACGATTGGCTCGCTACGCCAAAATCAGCAAATACGTTCCGCCAGCCTTGATCTAACCCCGGCCACATCGACCTCGCCGATCATCGCACCCGGCGTATTCCCAAGGCATAGATGCAAGCTTGGAAGGCCGGGTTCGCTTCGCGATCCAATCAGGGAAGCGGGTTACCGAGACCAGGCTCGTTCGGGTCATAAATATTTGGCTCGCTACCGCTAGAGGTATCTGAATCCGGCACACCAGCCGGCTGTTCAGCCGGATTTCCGTGATTGCTAGGACCTCTTTGCACGTCTGGATTATCAGTAATGAAATCCGGCTCAGGGGAATGACTCGGGTTCTGACTTTGCCCTGGGACCGGCTGCTGATCATGGGGCCTGTCGAGTGGATCAATGCTCATGGCGCTATCTCCGGTTGAGTTTGATGGCTCTTACGTTTGAGATAACACAACCATGTTCGTGCAGTCCGCACGTCGACTAATACGGCACATGGCTTCGTGAAACTGTTCTGACTGTATCGAGCCGGCAGCCCCTTAGCACAAGGCGGGCCGAGTGCCGAGTCGCGAAACGAAGCCACAAGGCTCGACTCAACCATCAGCGTCTAACGACTATCCCAACGCCTCGACCACGAGGGTCCGACGCGGTCTGCAGGGTTTTTTCATCCACCCGTATCGCCTGGATATCCCCCATCGACCAGCCCTGATCTTCAAGTATGTAGCCCATGGCCTTCAGTTCGTCCGCAACCTCGCCCGTCAGCGGTGCGTAGGCGTCGTAATAAATAGTGTCCTTGGGCAGCAGCTGATGATGTACGCGCTGTGCGGCCACGGCTTTCTCCAGGGGAAGACCGAAGTCATAGACGTTGTTCAGCACTTGGAAGATGGACGTGAATATCCGCGAGCCGCCAGGGGTACCGAGCACCAGGCTGACCTCTCCATCACGCGTGACGATGCTCGGGCTCATGGAAGAAAGCATGCGCTTGCCCGGCTCGATGGCGTTGGCATCACTGCCAACCACGCCGAAGGCATTTGCAACGCCCGGCTTTGCGCTGAAATCATCCATCTCATCGTTGAGCAGAAACCCAGCCCCCTGGACCACCACCCCGCTGCCGAAGTCCCAGTTCAGCGTGTAGGTATTGCTGACCGCATTACCATCGGCATCGACGATCGAGAAGTGAGTGGTTTGCCGCGGTTCCAAGCCAGGACGCACCTTTTCGGTCGCAGAGATGGCCGAAGGGTTGATCTCGGCCGCGCGCTGCTCCAGGTAATCAGGGGCGATCAGCTGCGCTACCGGCACGTCGGAAAAGTCCGGGTCGCCAAGGTAATCGGCACGGTCGGCAAAGACCCTCTTCTCGATTTCCGCCAACAAATGGATGTAACGTGCCGAGTTCAGCTCAACTCCCTTGAAATCTTCGGCGCGCCGTTCCTTGATGCCAATTAGCTGGGCAAGCGCGATGCCGCCAGAGCTGGGCAGCGGCGCGGTGTAGAGACTGTTGCCCCGCCAGTCAACGCGCATCGGCTCGCGCCACTTGATGCGGTAGTCGGCCAAGTCCTCTTTGGTGATAAGCCCGTCGTCACGCTGCATCTGGGCGACCAGAAGTTCGGCCGTCTTACCTTTGTAGAAGTCATCAGGCCCTCGGTCGGCGATACGTTCCAGCGTCTCGGCCAGCTCCGGCTGGCGGAAGTTGGACCCTGGACTCATGGTGCCGAAGTAGTCTTCGAAATTGGTTTTGCCGTTGAATAGCCCGATGGCGTCCTCACGGTACTGGAACTGCTGATCGGCCACCTTGAAGCCCTCCCGCGCATAGCCAACTGCAGGTGTGATCAGTTCGCTCCAGGGCAGCTTGCCAAAGCGACGATGCGCCTCCCACATGCCCAATACGGTCCCCGGAACGCCCGCTGCCTTGGCGCCGACCAAACTGAGATTCTCGATCACCTCTCCCTTGTCATCGAGGTACATGGTCTTGCTCGCTGCGTTGGGCGCGACTTCACGGTAATCCAGGAAATAGGGATTGCCGTTCATGTACAACGTCATGAATCCACCACCGCCGATATTACCGGCCTCGGGATAGGTAACGGCAAGCGTGAAGGCTGTCGCCACCGCTGCATCCACCGCGTTGCCCCCGTCCCTTAATACTTGCGCGGCGACCTTAGCGCTGTACTCGTCAGGAGCCGCGACCGCACCGCCTTCGAGGCTAGCTCCGAGGGCGGCATGACTGGTGGCGACAACCGCCACACAAAGGGTCAGTTTGTATAGATGGAGCAGATGCATAGTGACCATTCCTTCTTATTGTGATGAGAACGAGCGCCGGCTGCTTGGCAGGCGCTGGCTAATAGTCAGCTTAGAAGATAGGTAGGCACTGGGCGCCGCTCGCTGCAGACAGCTGTCGGAACCGTCCGTTATGCGGATGCTAGTAGACAATCGGGCAAGACCGGAGAGGTGTCACGCCCGGACATCCCTACGGCAATCCCGACGAGCGCCGCAACGCTACGCCTGTTCTCCATGTGAAAGGAGAATGTGTACCGGAGGAAGAAAGAAGGGTTCTGCTGGGCGAGTCACTACTGGTCCAGCTGGTTGCGGCCGCCAATAAGATCTCTGCCACCGACTCACGCGCACTCGCTCGATTCTAAGAGTAGGCAGGATACGAAAAAGCCGGTTGACTCGGAAATTACTAAGGACAAAAACAACAAAGCCACCCGAAGGCGGCTAAGTTATTGAAGTATATGGTCGGGACGGAGTGATTCGAACACTCGACCCCTTGCACCCCATGCAAGTGCGCTACCAGGCTGCGCTACGCCCCGACTGTTGCCATCAGCACTGCTGAAAGCGGATCGAACTATACATTAAGCATCTGAATATGTGAAAGTTTTTTGTGCAGGAGCACTTAATTCTTAAGGAGTTGAAGCACATCCTCAAGTTCGGTAATCACTTGCCGGATCAGTTGTTTGTACTGAGTGGTGTCGTCTCGGGCCTCATCACCAGACATTCGCTGACGAGCCCCACCGATAGTGAATCCCTGTTCGTAAAGCAGCGACCGGATTTGCCGAATCAAGAGGACGTCCTGACGCTGGTAATAACGTCGGTTGCCTCGCCGCTTCACCGGGTTCAGCTGGGGGAATTCCTGCTCCCAATAGCGCAGCACGTGTGGTTTGACCGCACATAGCTCACTTACCTCACCGATAGTGAAGTAGCGCTTGCCAGGTATCGTCGGCAATTCGTCGTTATGACTTGGTTCCAGCATACGCTTCGACTCTGGCTTTTAATTTTTGGCCTGGCCGGAATGTCACGACACGACGCGCCGTGATTGGGATTTCCTCGCCGGTTTTCGGATTACGCCCAGGGCGCTGTCGCTTATCGCGCAAGTCAAAGTTGCCGAAACCGGACAACTTTACCTGTTCGTTATGCTCGAGCGCCTGACGGATTTCCTCGAAAAACAGCTCGACCAACTCCTTGGCCTCGCGCTTATTCAAGCCTAGCTCTTCATATAGACGTTCCGCCATTTCAGCTTTCGTCAGAGCCCCCATACGCTATTTCCTTAACGTGGCGTTGAACCTTTCTTCCAGGGAGGAGAGGATTTGCTGCATCGCACCACTCACCTCGTCGTCGTTTAGAGTGCGCGAAGGGTGTTGCCAGGTCAAGCCGACTGCCACACTTTTGCTAAGGGGATCAATACCTTTACCCTGATACACATCAAATAGCTTGAGGTCTGTCAGGTTCTCGCCCGCCGCGTCACGGATGCACCGCAGCAGGTTGTCAGCCGATACGTCTTGTGCCACCAGAACCGCGAGATCACGTCGCACCTCGGGGAAGCGGGAGAGCTCGTTGAAACGCGGCAAACGTCCTTCGCTGATCTCAGCAACCAACAATTCGAAAAGGTAGACGGGCTGATCGATACCCAGAGTGGCGGCCAGCTCTGGATGAAGGCCGCCAATGTAACCAACCGGGCGTCCGCCTCGTTCAATCCGAGCGGTCTGCCCCGGATGCAAAGCAGGATGCTCAGCCGCAACGAAATCATACGCAGAGGCATCCCCGGCATGTCCGAGCAGAGCTTCGACATCGGCTTTCATGTCATAGAAATCGACCGCAGCCCGTTCGTTGCTCCAGCCCACCGGCAGACGGCTGCCGGTAATGACGCCTGCCAGCATCGGCTCCTGTTTCAGCTGACCGAGTTGGCCGACGAAACGCAGTCCACTTTCGAACAAACGCACCCGAGTTTGCTGACGATTGAGATTGTACTGCAGGGCCTTGATCAAACCCGGCCAAAGCGTCTCGCGCATGGCAGCCATGTCCGAAGATATCGGATTGGCCAGCCGCAGCGGTTCGACACCAGGACTGAAAAGCTCGAATAACTTCGGGTCTATGAAGCTGTAGGTAATCGCTTCCTGGTAGCCACGCGCAACCAGTAGACGGCGCAACGCTGGCAATTCCGCACGGGCTTCGGGGCGGGCCTCTGGGGCCAGTCGCGCCTGCGGATAACGCACCGGAAGACGATCGTAACCATACAGGCGCCCCAGCTCTTCGATGAGATCTACTTCAAGGCTGATATCGAAACGATGACTGGGCACGCTGACTACCCAGCAGCCCCGTGACTGTTCCACGACGCCTAGGCCGAGAGCGGACAGCAGCGAGACGACCTGCTCTCCCGCCATCTCCAGACCGAGCATTTGCTCGATACGCTGCGCGCGCAGCAGGATCGGAGCGACTTTCGGCAGATCGGCTTCGCTGGCGACTTCGATCACTGGGCCGGCGCTGCCTCCAACTATTTGAAGCAGCAGTGTCGTGGCACGCTCCATAGCTGCCTGCGCAAGCTGTGAATCGACACCGCGCTCGTAACGATGCGATGCATCTGTATGCAAACCGTAAGAGCGTGCCTTGCCCGCAAGGGCAATGGTGTCGAAGAACGCGCTTTCAAGGAACAGATCCTGCGTCGAGGCGCTTACACCGCTGTGCTCACCACCCATTACACCCGCAATCGCGAGGGCACGCTGGTGATCAGCGATGACCAGCGTATCGGCACGCAGGGTCACTTCCTGCCCGTCGAGCAAGACGATCTTTTCCTGCTCTTCTGCCATCCGAACCCTGATGCCACCATTGATTTCGGCAAGATCAAACGCGTGCAGCGGCTGACCCAGTTCGAGCATCACGTAGTTCGTTACGTCCACCACTGCATCAATGCTGCGGATATCGGAACGACGCAGCCGCTCGACCATCCACAGCGGAGTCGGCCGCGCCAGATCGACATTGCGAATGACACGACCGAGATAGTGAGGGCAGGCTTTCGGAGCCAGCACCTCGACCGGCCGCACCTCGTCATGAGCGGCAGCCACGGGAACAATATCGACTGGCGAAACCGACGCGGCGTAAATCGCACCCACTTCACGTGCAAGCCCGGCGATGGATAGGCAATCCCCTCGATTCGGCGTTAGGCCGATTTCGATGCTCGCATCATCGAGGCCGAGGTATTCACGCAGATCACTGCCCACCGACGCATCCGCAGCCAGCTTCATCAGCCCGCTGTCATCGGTACCAATCTGCAGTTCGGTTTCCGAACACAGCATGCCATTGGATTCGACGCCACGGAGCTTGGCCTTCTTGATCTTGAAGTCGCCCGGCAATTTAGCGCCGATCATTGCGAAGGGAATTTTCAGACCGGGGCGCACATTTGGCGCACCGCAGACCACCTGGAAGGTTTCGCTGCCATTGCTGACCTGACATACGCGCAGCTTGTCGGCGTCGGGGTGCTGTTCGGTACTAAGCACCTCCCCCACCACCACACCGCTAAATTCGCCGGCAACCGGAATGACCGCATCGACCTCTAGGCCGACCATCGACAGGCGCGCCACAAGCTCTTCACGGGAAACCTGTGGATTGACCCAAGTACGCAACCACTGCTCGCTGAATTTCATCCTGCTCTCCTGAAAATTCTTGGATGACTCTGGACCTAGCGAAACTGCGCCAGGAATCTCAAGTCGTTATCGAAGAACAGGCGTAAGTCGTTGACGCCATAACGCAGCATGGCCAGCCGCTCGGCGCCCATGCCGAAAGCGAAGCCCTGATACTTTTCCGGATCGATACCGGACATGCGCAGCACGTTCGGATGCACCATGCCGCAGCCCATCACCTCAAGCCAGCCGGTTTGCTTGCACACGCGACAACCTTTGCCGCTGCACATCACACATTGCATGTCCACTTCAGCCGACGGCTCGGTGAAGGGAAAGAATGACGGACGAAAACGAACACCCAGCGGCTTTTCGAAGAACACGCGTAGGAACTGCTCGATAGTTCCCTTCAGGTCCGCAAAGCTGATGTCTTCGTCAACGAGCAAACCTTCGACCTGATGAAACATCGGGGAATGGGTGATATCCGAATCGCATCGATAGACACGCCCCGGACAGACGATGCGGATTGGGGGCTGCTGCGATTCCATCGTACGCACCTGAACCGGTGAGGTATGGGTACGTAGCAGCATGTTCGCATTGAAGTAAAAAGTGTCATGCATCGCGCGCGCCGGATGGTGACCCGGAATATTCAATGCCTCGAAGTTGTGATAGTCATCCTCAACTTCAGGGCCCTCCGCAACGCTATAGCCTATATGGCTAAAGAACTGTTCGATCCGCTCCAGGGTGCGCGTCACCGGATGCAGCCCACCGGAGGCCTCGCCGCGGCCAGGCAACGTCACATCGATCCGCTCCGCAGCGAGCTTGGCGCTCAATGCTGCTCGATCAAGGTCGGTTTTCTTTGTGAGTAATGCGTCCTGAACCTGGCCTTTGGCCGCGTTAATCAAGGCCCCAGCCTTGGGGCGCTCTTCCGCGGACAGCTTGCCCAAGGTCTGCATGAGCAGAGTCAGCTCACCCTTCTTACCCAGGTACTGGACCCGGATCTGCTCCAGGGCATTGATGTCTTGACTATGTTGCACCGCCTCAAGCGCTTGCGAGACCAGTGCATCCAGGTTTTCCATGTACAACCTCCAGAGGTTCTTGCAGAACCGCACCAAGCGATCAGCACTCAGGCGTTACGCGACGTGCACTTTTGCAAGTGCCCCTTCAGATACGAAATAGGGGAAGAGCACAAGGCTCTTCCCCTATCGGTGACACTACGAATCCGAAGATCCGATTATCGATGGGCTTAGGCCAGAGAAGCTTTAGCTTTTTCGACAATTGCAGCAAACGCTGCTTTTTCATTCACTGCCAACTCGGCCAGAACCTTGCGGTCGATCTCGATGGCCGCTTTTTTCAAGCCAGCGATCAAACGGCTGTAAGACAGACCGTTTACACGAGCACCAGCGTTGATACGAGCGATCCACAGAGCGCGGAACTGACGCTTGCGCTGACGGCGGTCACGGTAGGCGTATTGGCCAGCCTTGATTACCGCCTGCTTGGCAACACGGAACACGCGCGAGCGAGCGCCGTAGTAACCTTTAGCGAGTTTCAGGATTTTCTTGTGACGGCGACGAGCGACGACGCCACGCTTAACACGAGCCATGAGTTATTCCTCTGAGTCTTGACCGAATTAACGAACGCGCAGCATGCGCTCTACTTTTGCGTTATCAGACGGGTGCATCAGAGATGTACCACGCAGCTGACGCTTACGCTTGGTAGACATTTTGGTCAGGATGTGGCTCTTGAAAGCGTGCTTGTGCTTGTAGCCATTTGCCGTCTTCTTGAAGCGCTTCGCAGCGCCACTTTTAGTCTTCATCTTTGGCATGTTCGGTACTCCACAGTGTGGGTGATTTCAAATAACCGCAAGGCCTGCCAGTGCCCTGGTGGTTACTTTTTCTTCTTGGGAGCGATGACCATGATCAGCTGGCGTCCTTCCATCTTTGGATGCTGTTCGACCGAACCGTATTCAGCCAGGTCAGCCTCGACCCGCTTCAACAGTTCCATCCCCAGCTCCTGATGCGCCATCTCACGACCGCGGAATCTCAACGAAACCTTGGCCCTGTCCCCGTCACTCAGGAAACGTACCAGGTTGCGTAGCTTGACCTGGTAGTCGCCCTCTTCCGTCCCTGGACGAAACTTTACTTCTTTAACCTGGATCTGCTTCTGGTTCTTCTTCGCCGCAGCGACCTGCTTCTTCTTCTCGAACAGGTGTTTACCGTAATCCATGATCCGGCATACAGGAGGAACCGCATCGGCGGAAATTTCCACCAGATCCAATTTGGCTTCTTCAGCTATACGAAGCGCTTCATCAATAGAGACGATGCCAACCTGCTCGCCATCAGCACCAATCAAACGGACCTCACGAGCCGAGATATTCTCGTTGATCGGGGCCTTGGGTGCAGCTCGTTTATCCTGTCTCATTTCACGCTTAATAGTCATTACTCCAATTCTTGGCGACCACGCCGGGAAACCGCTTGTGCCAGCAACTGGGCAAAGTCATCCAGGGGCATGGAGCCCAAATCGACGCCTTCACGGGTGCGCACAGCAACGGCTCGTGTCTCGACTTCCCTGTCTCCGATAACCAAGAGATAGGGAACCTTGAGCAAGGTATGCTCGCGGATTTTAAAGCCGATCTTTTCGTTTCTCAAGTCGGACTTGGCACGGAAGCCGCTTTGGTTGAGTGTTTTCTCCACTTCCAGAGCGAAATCGGCCTGCTTGTCGGTGATATTCATCACCACAGCTTGCGTCGGAGCCAGCCAGGCGGGGAAAGCGCCCTCGTAGTGCTCGATGAGAATACCGATAAACCGCTCGAACGAGCCGAGAATGGCACGGTGCAGCATGACCGGATGCTGGCGATCGTTGTTCTCGCTGACGTATTCGGCGCCCAGGCGGATCGGCAAATTGAAGTCCAGCTGCAGAGTGCCGCACTGCCAGACACGCCCCAGACAATCCTTCAGCGAAAACTCAATCTTCGGCCCATAAAAGGCACCCTCGCCCGGCTGCAAATCGTACGGCAGACCAGCACTGTCGAGCGCCGCCGCCAGTGCCGCTTCGGCGCGATCCCATAGCTCATCGGATCCGACACGCTTTTCTGGACGAGTCGACAGCTTCAGTTCGATATTGTCGAAGCCGAAATCCGCATAGACCGCTTGGGTCAGTTTGATGAAGGCCGCCGACTCCGACTGCATCTGCTCTTCGGTACAGAAGATATGCGCATCGTCCTGGGTGAAGCCGCGCACCCGCATGATGCCATGCAGCGCCCCCGACGGCTCGTTACGGTGACAGGCCCCGAATTCAGCCAGGCGCAGCGGCAGTTCGCGGTAGCTCTTCAAGCCCTGGTTGTACACCTGCACGTGGCACGGGCAGTTCATCGGCTTGATCGCGTAGTCGCGGCTCTCCGATTCGGTGGTGAACATGTTCTCGGCGTAGTTGGCCCAGTGTCCGGACTTCTCCCACAAACTGCGATCAACGACCTGAGGCGTGCGAATCTCCTGATAGCCGTTTTCGCGCTGCACGACACGCATGTATTGCTCAAGCACCTGATACAGCGTCCAGCCATTTGGATGCCAGAACACCATGCCCGGTGCTTCTTCCTGGGTATGGAACAGGTCCAGACGCTTGCCTATCTTGCGGTGATCGCGCTTCTCGGCTTCCTCGATACGCTGGATGTATGCCGCCAGCTGCTTCTTGTCGGCCCAGGCGGTGCCGTAGATACGCTGCAGCTGCTCGTTCTTGGCATCACCGCGCCAATAAGCACCCGACAGCTTGGTCAGCTTGAAGGACTTGAGGAAGCGCGTGTTAGGCACGTGCGGACCGCGGCACATGTCGACGTACTCTTCGTGGTAGTACAACCCCATGGCCTGCTCGTCTGGCATGTCTTCAACCAGACGCAGCTTGTAATCTTCACCGCGCGCCTGGAACACCTCGATGACTTCCTCACGGGGCGTGACCTTCTTGATCACGTCGTATTCGGTATCGATCAGCTGCTTCATGCGCTGCTCAATTGCAGCCATATCGTCCGGTGTGAAGGGGCGCTCGTAGGCGATGTCGTAATAGAACCCTTCCGCAATCACCGGCCCGATGACCATCCTAGCGGTCGGATAGAGCTGCTTGACCGCATGCCCGACCAAGTGCGCACAGGAGTGGCGAATGATCTCCAGCCCCTCCTCGTCCTTTGGCGTAATGATCTGCAGGGAAGCGTCCTGCTCGATCAGATCACAAGCATCGACGAGCCTGCCGTCGACCTTGCCGGCTACGGTTGCCTTGGCCAGCCCGGCACCAATGGACTGCGCCACTTCAGCAACGGAAACCGGATGATCGAATGAACGCTGACTGCCGTCAGGAAGAGTAACGATGGGCATGGCGCCTCCTCTCCTAGTGGTGACCCCTACCAAAGGCCACATGGGTTGGGATGAGCCAGGAAAGCGGCCTGCCGGATAACCTGCCGCACGGTGGCAGGAGCCCTAAGGCTGATCGCGGCGGACCGAAGTCACTGGAAGTACGGGAGCACGGATGCTTTCAGAAAGCCGCCGCACTGACAAGCAAGGCATAAAAAAAGGGTCGCTAGCGCGACCCTTTCTCGGAATTTGGTAGGCACAATTGGATTCGAACCAACGACCCCCACCATGTCAAGGTGGTGCTCTAACCAACTGAGCTATGTGCCTCCGATGGACGCGCATTCTAGAGATCCGCCGGAGGGAGTCAAGCGCTTTTTAGCTAAACCACTGATATTTTTGGAATCAGGGACGCCCTCCGTTCTTTGATATGGCATCGCGGTTCCGGCAGCGCTAGCATCCTCGTCAAATATTCGGAACAGGACACTCAGAATGTCGCACACCCCGTACCCGTCATCGTATTACGCTGCTTCGGCGAAGCCAGCACCTGCGCGCGGCGCCCTGGACAGTAGTATCGAAACTGACGTTTGCGTCATCGGCGCAGGCTATACAGGACTGTCAAGCGCACTGTTCCTGCTGGAGCAAGGCTTTCGGGTCGTCGTTCTGGAGGCGGCGAAAGTCGGCTTCGGCGCATCCGGGCGCAATGGCGGTCAGATCGTCAATAGCTACAGTCGCGATATCGACGCGGTCGAACGCAGCGCCGGGAGCGACGAAGCGCGCCTGATCGGAGCGATGGCATTCGAAGGCGGACGAATCATTCGCGAGCGAGTCGCACGTTATGGCATTGATTGCGACCTGAAAAATGGAGGCGTATTCGCGGCGTTCAATCTCAAGCAGATGCGTCATTTGGAAGCACAAAAGTCGCTCTGGGAACGCTACGGTTACGATCAGCTGGAGATGCTCGATCACGACGGCATTCGAAATGTCGTGTCCTGCGATCGTTATATCGGCGGCATGCTCGATCACGGTGGCGGCCATATTCATCCACTCAACCTCGCCCTGGGCGAAGCGGCGGCGATCGAATCGCTCGGTGGCGTTATCTATGAGCAGAGCCCGGCAATCCGTATCGATCGAGGAAGCAACCCGCGTGTGCATACTCCAAACGGGCAGGTGACAGCTAAGTTCGTAGTGATTGCCGGAAATGCTTATCTTGGAGCGCTGGTTCCCGAGCTGGCGGCGAAATCCATGCCCTGCGGTACGCAAGTCATCGCTACCGAGCCCCTCGACCCTGAGCTCGCGGCGAGCTTGTTGCCACAGGATTACTGTGTCGAGGATTGCAATTACTTGCTCGATTATTTCCGCCTCTCCGCTGACAAACGCCTGATCTACGGTGGCGGAGTGGTCTACGGCGCGCGTGATCCAGCCGATGTCGATTCGGTCATCCGACCCAAGATGCTCAAGACGTTCCCTCAATTGCAAAACATCAAGACGGACTACGCCTGGACTGGCAACTTTCTGCTGACGCTGTCCCGCCTACCTCAAGTCGGCCGGCTCGATGACAACCTCTATTATTCCCAAGGGTGCAGCGGCCACGGCGTCACCTATACCCATGTGGCGGGAAAGGTAATCGCCGAGGCCTTACGGGGACAGGCCGAACGCTTCGATGCCTTTGCCAGCCTGCCTCATTACCCATTCCCTGGCGGACAAACCTTCAGCGCACCGCTCAGCGCGCTCGGCGCGCTCTACTACAGCCTGCGCGACAGAATTGGCTTCTGACTCACAACACCGGACACGGCGGAGGCTCCTGGCATGCAATAGCTTCGCCGCTCCTTTGAGGCAACTCCACCTTGAATCGCTCGTCGTCTGGCACGAGTCGTGCGGCGCATGCACGAGCGGCAGATGACTGCGCAGGGCATCCCCGCTCCACCAATACCTGCGAGAGGTTGAACCAGCCAACCGCAAAAGTATCATCGCGCTGAACACTGGTCCGCAGCGCTCGCTCGGCGGCATGTTTGTCACCTTGCGCATATCGAGCATTGGCCAGCGCAAACCAGGCCAACCCGCTGTCCCAATGCTCGGCTGCAGTCTCGTAAGCACTCATCGCCGCATCCTCATGATCCGTTTGCTCAAGATCGTTCGCAGCCTTCAGCCAAACCGTCTCCGTGGCAGTGCGAGGCAGTTGATCAGGCGCCACGGTCACTACTGCCCAGCGTTTTCCCTTGGCCCAGCTTCGTTCGAACTGATGAAAGCTGCCGGTCCAGCGTCGAGTGGTCCCGGAACGCAGTACGACAGTCTGAGCCGCAAGGTCGTATCCCACCACGACCGCAAAGTGCCACTGAGGCCAGCGATCGAACGCAAGATTTTGCAGCACCAGAACAGGGTTCCCCGCCGCCACTTCGGCCAACACCGCCTCCAGCCGAGGCTCCAACGGATAAACCAGCAAATCATGCGCTCGGGCAGCGGCTACCATTTCGACCTGCAGACTGCCCTTGCGCTGCGGAAGATAGACCCTCGGAACGAGATCTTCCGGCGCGGTCGCAACGCCACGTTGGGTGAGCATTGTGGCAAGCGCTGCAGGCCCGCATTGATAGTCTTCCTGCGGGAAGAAAGGAACCTCATCCAATTCAACCCGCTCGGGGAGCCCTACGGAACCGATCGGGATGACCGGCGCCCGCGCACACGCCCCGAGAAGGACTATCGCTAACAGCAGGATTAGCTGCCTGATCAACGATTGATACAGTTGATGAAGTTAAAGATGTTAGTGGCGCACAGCATGTCCGTGATGATGAAAATCACCAGAAACAGAACGATGACCCCAACCACTCCGGCACCGGCAGGTGCCTGATCCAGTTGTTGATTGAATTGTGCGAGTTCCGCCGGTGTCAGGCTGTTGATTCGCTGCTCAACCTGATCCCGCTCGACGCCCATCGACACCAACTTTTTCTGAACGTCTTCATCTTCGAGCATCGTCAGCAATTGCTGGCGATCCACCTGCTGTTGTTGCTCGGCGATAACCTCCGGGGTGCCGATCATGGTTGCCTGGGCCAGCGGAATTTGTGCAAACAGCATGAAATGCAACGCGGCCAAGAGTGTGGCGACACGCTTCATCACGGACGAGTTGAACATGGCGGAACTCCTTATTCGTTAGCCCAGCGTAGTGTGCTCGGGCCGTCAGCAATAAGACGGCGTCTCTGCTCCGCCAGTTCCCTTTGAGCGTTATGGTTTCGCAGACAGAAACGTCCGACTTACCTGCCACGGATTCACACACATCGTGTCAAACGACGTGATGTTCCCAAAACAAGGAAAACGCATGAAAACTACCTGTTCGATAACGCTGACGCTGTGCTGCACCATTCTGGCCGGTTGCCAATCATCGTCCCCCGAACCTGCACATTCGCCCAACGGCTCAGCCGACCGATGCGATACATCCGTCGTGGAGAAGCTTGTTGGAGAACCGGCGAGTCCGGAACTGCTCGATCGGGCCCGTCGCGAAAGCGGGGCCACGGTCGCTCGCATCATTCGCCCCGGGGATATCGTCACGCTGGAATACAACGCGCATCGTTTAACGCTCACGACAGACGAGGCACTAACAGTGCAGCGAGTTAGCTGCGGCTGATCCGACCATAGCCACGGTGTATGGATGCGCAGGTGTCATGATCGGCATGGCACCTGCGCTAGCTATAGCGTACCGCTACTGAGCGACTGCCCTGCGTGTCCGCAGGCCGGTCGCTGACAGAGGTTTAGGCGGGGTTAACAGGAAATAAAGGTCATATCGTTTGATGATGATCTGAGCCAGCAACGGCCCAAGTAGCCCGATCAAAGTGCCAACTACCAGATGCACCGGGATCGAATCAATACCCATAAAGCTACTGAGGATGACCCGAATTCCACTTCCGGCCAGAATATGCGCCAGATAAATAGTCATCGAAGAAGCGCCGATGAACAGCAGCCAGTCCATACGGAACTGGCCCAGGCACATCGACAGCGCAATCATGAAGAAGATCGAAACGGTCGCCAACACCAGTACCGGCAGGCCGCCCACCTCCCAATTCAAGCCAAAGGTGATATGAAACAAATATTGGCCAGCAACGAATAACGCGCCGAACAACAAGGTGAGCGAAACATAACGGGCCAGGAAAAACGCCTTGATTTCGTTGAACCACACGCCTAGCGCGAAGAAAACCGCATTGCCGAAAATGAATCGGCCGATATTCCCCATCGCCATGTCCTGCTTGAAAATATAAAGCGCGCCGAAAACCAGAAATACAGGAAGGAAATAACGGCGATCGACCTTGGCGTAGATAAAGGAACAGACCACGAAGACCAGGAACAGCGCGTAGAGGAACCAGAACTGCGCACGGGGCGACCAGAGCAGCGAGAACACCTGCCCTAACGTGACCTCTCCGTTGGTGTAGTTCGACAGCACTACCTCGAGCAGGCCCTGTAGTAACGACCATACGATGAAGGGGTAGACGATAGTGTCCACCTTGTTGACTATCAGCCCCGCCCTTCCACGCTTGATCAGCGAATCGTAAAAAAACAAACCAGATAGAAAGAAAAACAGCGGCATGTGGAAGCTGTAAATGATGCTATCGACGAGAAGATAGTTATCTTCATCCATCGGCAACCCAGCATTGAACACCCCGCGCGCGACATGTCCGTAGACAACCAGAATGATCCCAATGGCTTTGGCGTAATCGACCCAGGGATTTCTCTCCTGCATCACATTCTCCTTGTTATGGGTAATACCAGACACATCGCAGCCAGACCTGGCGCAGATGGGAAGGGTAGACAAGGAAAAAAGCGATCCGTTTGATATAGGCGCCGAGCCGCTGCTATTCCCGACGGAATGCGACACAACTTCGGCGCCTGGATCAAGCGCGAGCGTTGAACTCAGCCGAGCAATTCGGCGAATGAGATAAAGGGCACCAAATCGCCATCTTTCAGTTGTCTGTGCTCGCGCACCTCGACCAACCCATCCGCCCAGGCGGCGCTACGCAGAATCGACGAACTCTGGTTGGAATACAGCACTGCCTTGCCCGATTCGAGACGCGCCCGCAGATATTCCCGGCGCTTGCCAGGCCTAGGCCAATCGAAGTTCGCAGGAACCTGAAAGCTCAGCGGATCAACCTGTACCGCACCCATTCGGCGCAACAGATAAGGGCGCGCCAACAGACCAAAGGTGACCAGCGTGGAGGCAGGATTGCCTGGCAAACCAATGACGGCAACACCTTGATAACTTCCGCAAGTCAAGGGTTTGCCAGGCTTGATGGCCAGCTTCCACAGAGACAGTTCGCCCTCTTCTCGAAGCACCTGCCCGAGAAAGTCGGCCTCACCAACCGAAACGCCTCCGGTAGAGAGAATCAGATCGACCTCATGCAGATCCGCCAGGCACCGGCGAACCCTTACCAAATCATCCGGCACGATCCCGGCGTCTATAACCTCGCATCCCAGGCGTTGCAGCCAATGACGCAACAGCATGCGATTGCTGTTGTAGATCTGTCCCGGCTGCAGCGTTTCACCCGGCTCGACCAGCTCGTCACCCGTGGACAGCAGCGCAACCTTGAGCTTTCGGCTCACGCTCAGCCGCGACACGCCTAATGACGCAGCGAGCCCCAGCTCGATCGGCCCCAGCCGAGCGCCGGCTGCTAGTACCTCATCGCCCGTTCGCGCCTCGCCACCCTGGGGACGAACGTGTTGCCCTCGCCTCACTGGCTCAAGGAAGCGCACTTGGCCATCGTCGAGCAACTCGACGTTTTCCTGCATTTCCACGCTGTCAGCACCGTCCGGCATCGGCGCGCCGGTGAAAATCCGCACACAGCTGCCGGGCTCTAAAGGCTCAGGCTGGCTACCGGCGAAAATCTTCTGACTGACCCGAAGCGGTTGGCCTCGAAGATCGCTTTCGCGGATGGCGTAACCATCCATTGCGCTGTTCGGCCAGTGTGGCAAATCCAGTTGCGCAACCAGTGGCTCGGCCAGTATTCGTCCAACCGCATCCTCGATCGAAACGCTCTCGACGTCTTTGATTGCAGTGCTTTCTGCTTGCGTGAGCAAAGCATTGAGCGCCTGTTCCACAGGCATCAGCGCTGGCGAGTCGGTCAACGTCATGAGCGGCTCTCGCATGGCTCGGCCTGCTTGAGATGCGGCACGAAATTGCACGGACGATGACGCGCATCGAGTTGCTCAGCGAGAATGCCATCCCAGGCGGTTCTGCACGCATTAGTCGACCCCGGCAAGCAGCAGACAAGGGTCGAATTCGACAATCCGGCCAATGCACGCGACTGGACAGTCGAACTGCCGATATCGCTTACCGATATCTGGCGAAACAGTTCGCCAAAGCCATCGACCTGCTTGTCCAGTAGGCATCCAACCGCCTCCGGCGTACTGTCGCGACCTGTAAAGCCAGTGCCACCAGTGATCAATACGACCTGCACCATGTCCTCGGCGATCCAGCTCGCGACCTGCGCTCGGATCCGATAAAGATCATCCTTGAGCAGCACGCGCGAAGCGAGTCGATGACCGGCAGCCTGCAGACGGTCGACGAGTAACTGCCCTGAGGTATCGATTTCCAGCGAGCGAGTGTCACTGACCGTCAGGACAGCGATATTCAGCGGAACAAATGATTGATCGGCGAGGTGGCTCATAGGGGCATTCCGGTTGTTGGTCTCAATGCCGGGTGTTATATCACAAGCTTTTAATGGAGCCCTTGATGCAACAAAGCATGCTTGCCGATTGCTCAATCCTGCTGCTAGCGGGTGGTCGCGGGCAGCGGATGGGAGGCCAGGACAAAGGTTTGGTCGAGTGGCATGGCAAGCCGCTCATAGCCTGGCCGCATCGGATCGTACGGCCATTGACGGATGATCTGCTTGTTTCCTGCAACCGCAACCACCAGCGATACGCAGCCTTCGCGGATCGAGTGGTTAGCGACGACGAGCCGGACTTTCCCGGACCGCTTACGGGCATACGCGCAGGCCTCGCGGCGGCTCGTCATCGCTGGCTCTTGGTACTGCCATGCGACGCACCGCTGATCGATGACGCACTGCCCGCAGCCCTGCATGCAGCGGCGCGAGCGGAACCAAACGTACCCGTAATGGTTCGGCGAGGTGAGCAATGGGAACCGCTGTTTTGCGTCATTCCGGTCAGTCTTGCTTCTGCAATCGAGGAGGCCTGGCGGGCCGGCGAGCGAAGCAATCGCAAGATACTGCTGGCGCTACGATCCCGCGCTGTCGAGCTCGATGAGCATGACCCTCGGCTTGCCAACCTGAACTCACCCGAACTGCTGTCGGAACAAACGCCTCCAGATTGAACTTAGCGCCCTCGAACGCCGTCACAGACGCAACTAACCAAGAGGAGAAGCACTATGCGCGCAGCAACCGGACCCGCCTTGGCATTGTTGGTCGGACTGACCCTGCTAGCGGGCTGCTCGAACCCCAGCGTCATCACCCTAAACGATGGCCGCGAAATCCAGACAATGGACCATCCCCATTATGACGATGAAGCCGGCTTTTACGAGTACGAAGGCCTCGATGGCAAGCCGGGCAGAGTCAACAAGGATCAGGTTCGTACCGTCAAGGAACTCTGAAAACCGCCCTTCTGGTGCCAGGCAGCCTGCCGGGCACCACCAAATAGCTCGTTCTAACCTCTTGTGAAGCAAAAGTTTTTATGTAAAATGCGCGCCATCTTCGGAGCGTAGCGCAGCTTGGTAGCGCGTCTCGTTCGGGACGAGAAGGTCGCTGGTTCGAATCCAGTCGCTCCGACCAAAATCCCGATATTGGATAAACAGTCTGATATATACAAAACCGGCTAATGGCCGGTTTTTTTGTTTTCCAGATTTTCACTTCGTTATCTCGATTCGAGCAGCCAGGATCCGCCTACATGGTGTCCTGCCGTTTCGGTGATAACTATCTAACCCAGTGCCCTAACCCTGCGCCTCTCTTGCTGCAATTGCTCAGGCGCAACGGCTTATTGACGCAGAAACCAGACGACCTGTTCGGTTTCAAATGGCCAATCCAACTCAGCTCCCGTATCGACTCGCCGAAGCACGGGTATACGCAGCCCATAGTCGTCGACCCACTCAGGCCTGTCCGCTATATCCATCAATTCCACCAGCAGACCATGCTCTACCAACGGCAACACTACTGCCTCGGCCTGCTCACATAGATGGCAGCCCAACGTTCCAAACAGTTGGCATTCAGGAAGATACATAAAGTGCTGCTCATTGAAACTGCTGCACGCAATTCTAGCAGCCTCGCCCTGATCCGACTGCCGCTAACCGACCTCATTCCTTGGCGTAACGAACGAGAAAGTGTGATCTCGGCCCCACTCAAACGATGGTTTGGTTTAGGGAATCGACGCGAGGCCGGCAAACGGCTAGGATGCGCGAACCCAAGCGGCCACAGAGCTGTAGGGCCGAAAGTGTTCGTGCGTATCGGTAGCGCTTGATGCTTGCATCAAATCAACGCAAAGCAACTACCGATCAGTTCAACCGGCACTTTCGCACTCAAGCCTTCAAAGACTAAGGTCTAAGGGCTGAAATACCTATGTAGTGCTTTATTGCACAGCGCCGTAAAGAGCGACTTCAGAGCATCATCCAACGAGGAGAAATAAGAAATGCTCAAGACCCCAATCGCCCGGGGCGTGGCACTCGCCACTCTGGGAGCAACACTGGCAATCCCGTCCATGGCTCAGGCTGCTTTTATTGAAGACACCAAGGCCAGCCTGGAACTGCGCAACTTTTACTACAACCGTGACTATCGCCAAGAAGGAGCCAGCCAATCCAAGCAAGACGAATGGGCACAAGGCTTCCTGCTCCGTATTGAGTCGGGTTACACCGAAGGTACTGTAGGCTTCGGCGTCGATGCTTTGGGCCTGCTTGGCGTAAAACTGGACTCGAGCCCTGACCGTACTGGCACTGGCCTCCTGCCGGCTGGCGATTCCGGCGCACCGGATGATTACTCCCAGCTGGGATTAACCGCCAAGGCGAAAGTATCCAAAAGCGTCCTGAAAGTCGGCACCCTGCAGCTGAAGAACCCAGCCATCGCGACCAGCGACAGCCGTCTGCTGCCTGCTGCAATGAGCGGTGCCCAGTTAGTATCCAATGAAATTGATGGCCTGACTCTGGACCTGGGTTATGTTGACCAGATCAACAACCGGAACTCGACCAACTACGAAGATATGGTCGTCAATACGTCCGGTAAAAGCATCACTGGCACCACCGGTGTAGAATCCGACGAGTTCGTTTATCTCGGCGGCACTTACAAGGTCACCAAGGACCTGAGCGCTTCCTACTACTACAGCAACCTGGAAGAGTTCTACAAGCAGCACGCACTGAACCTTGTTCACGTGCTGCCGATCGCAGAAGGCCAGTCGCTGAAGACCGATCTGCGCTACCAGCGCTCTACGGACGACGGCAACACCAACGTCGACAACAAAGCCTTTGGCGCCATGGTCACCTACTCGCTCAGTGGGCACAGCTTCGGTCTGGGTTATCAGAAAATGTCCGGTGACACAGGCTTCGCCTATGTCGGCGGCAATATCGACCCCTACTTGGTTAACTTCGTACAGATCGGTGACTTCGCTCAGGCCGACGAGAAGTCTTGGCAGGCTCGCTATGACTTCAACTTCGCCTCTATCGGCATTCCTGGCCTGACCTTCATGACCCGCTACGTTACTGGCGATAATTTCGAGCGCGCCGGCGTATCGGAAGGCAAAGAATGGGAGCGCGACACCGACATCGGTTACACCTTCCAGGAGGGCGCGCTGAAGAACCTTAATTTGAAGTGGCGCAACGCTACTTTCCGCAGCAATGGTACTGCTAACGATATCGACGAAAACCGTCTGATCGTCAGCTACACCATCCCGCTGATGTAATAGCGGCTACCGCATGCAAATGCAGTAGATAGAAAACCCGCTTCGGCGGGTTTTCTTTTTCTGACATCCCACACTACTGCGAAGCCAATCTGAAACTGGCACGCCGGCCTTAGCTCGATCACAACGCGAATTGACTAACCGAAACGGGAACCTTGCGCCAACACCATGCTCGAAAACTCTAGGCACCGGGACCTGTCGTCCCTGCGCGATTAAAGAGGAGCTGCAGATGTCTACCGAATCGACTTTCGGCACCAATGACAACACCCCGATTCCCGACGCAAGCGCGGGAACTACCGCACCCTTGTTCGATAAATCCGCACACCGCCGCAACCTTCAGGCCGCTCAGGCTGCACTCATCGAAGAATTTCACACATTAATCGGCGATACGGAGCGTCTGCTTAAACATACGCAGGACACCGCAGGCACGCAGACCGAAGAGTTGCGCGGCAAGATCAACGCGAACCTGACCCGCGCTCGGCAGATGCTAAAGGAGCAGGAAGGCTCTCTACGAGAGCAAGGCCAGGCGGCTATTCAATGCACTGAGGAATATGTCCATACCCACCCTTGGCAGTCGCTCGGTATTGCAGCTGGGGTCGGCTTTCTCTTCGGCCTGATTACCCGCCGCTGATGTGGGGAACCGATCCAATGGAAACCAAATATTCCGATGAGGCCCCAGCCCCTTCCATCAAAAAGATGGGCAGCGCGCTTGCCGGCCTCATCCAGGGGCATCTGGAGCTTGTCGGAATAGAGCTACAGGAAGAGCGGGTACGGGTCTTCAAACTGTTTCTGCTGGCCAGCATCAGTCTGATACTCGGCTTGCTGATACTGGTGGGGCTTTCGGCGGCGATCGTGATTGCCTTCTGGGATAGCAACCCTATCGCGGCGATTCTCGTTCTCTGTGCGGCATACGCGGTTGTACTAGCGGTATGTATCAGCCGTGCAATCCGCCTCGCCAAGGCCAGCGCTTCGCCCTTCCAGGCGACGGTCGAAGAATTGGCCCGCAATCGGGAGCGCCTACTGCCATGAGCCTGCCTCTCAGTAATGCCAGCGATCTGACCATGCGCAAGGATTTGATTCGGTTACGCATGGAGATGAATCGACAACAAATCCTCTACCACTCACAGCCCTTGGCTCACCCATTCCAGCGAATCAAGGGGATGGTGGCGAATAGGGCTACCGGATCCGATCAACACATACCAAAAGCACCACTGATGGTTGCCGCAACCTTGGCCATGACACTCTTCGGACGTCGTCTGGGGAAAGTTGGCAAACTCGCGCGACTGGGTCTCCTTCTGTATCCAGTGGTTCGCAAGCTGCGGCATTAGTGGTGTGGCAGCGCCTAGCGGTTAGGAAATACGGTAGGCTGCTGCCTGTGCGTGAACACTTCCCCGGCAGGATGCGCTCTCGCTGACGGAATGGCGCCGCTTGGCCTATCGGTCCCCACTGACGGCATCACAAGGAGTTGCTCTTTGGACTGGAACACCCTGCTCAATCGTGAACGGCTCGGGAAATCCGTCCACAGCAATGAAGAACTTGGTCGAAGTCCATTCCACAAGGATCACGACAGGATCATCTTCTCCGGCGCGTTCCGCAGGCTTGGTCGCAAGACCCAGGTGCATCCGGTCTCAAGTAACGATCACATCCACACCCGCCTAACCCATTCGCTAGAGGTTAGCTGCGTTGGGCGTTCACTCGGCATGCGCGTGGGTGAGGTGCTGCGTGAAGACCTGCCGGAATGGTGCAGCCCGGCCGATCTCGGCATGGTCATTCAGTCGGCGTGTCTCGCGCATGATATTGGTAACCCGCCGTTCGGTCATTCTGGCGAAGATGCCATTCGCCACTGGTTCCAGCAGGCCGCCGGGCGTGGCTGGCTCGATGACATGAGCGACGCCGAGCGAGCCGACTTTCTCAACTTCGAGGGCAACGCCCAAGGCTTCAGGGTGCTTACACAGCTCGAATACCATCAGTTCGATGGTGGCACCCGGCTGACCTACGCAACGCTCGGCACTTACCTCAAGTACCCTTGGACATCGCGTCATGCCGAGGCGCTCGGCTACAAGAAACATAAATTCGGCTGTTATCAGAGCGAGCTGCCCCTGCTCGAGCAGATTGCGTCGAAACTCGGCCTACCGAAGTTGGACGAGCAACGGTGGGCGCGCCATCCATTGGTCTATCTGATGGAAGCGGCAGATGACATCTGCTACGGCCTTATCGATCTAGAAGACGGGCTCGAAATGGACCTGCTCGACTATCCCGAGGTCGAGGCGCTGCTGCTGGACCTGGTGGGCGAAGATGTGCCGGAAACCTACCGGCAGCTCGGTCCTGCCGATTCGCGTAGACGCAAGCTGGCGATTCTCAGAGGCAAGGCAATCGAACACCTTACCAACGCAGCTGCACGCGCCTTTGTCGAACAGCAACAGGCACTACTGGCGGGCCAACTCACCGGGGATCTGGTCGAGCATATGCACGGCCCCGCCAAGCGCTGCGTGGTGCAGGCCAAAGCCTTGGCGCGGCAGAAAATCTTTCAGGACAAACGTAAGACGCTGCATGAAATCGGCGCCTATACGACGCTCGAGATACTACTCAACGCCTTCTGTGGCGCGGCGCTGGAGCAACACGGCGGGCGCACCCCGTCATTCAAGAATCGCCGCATTTTGGATCTGCTTGGCAGCAACGCTCCAGACCCCGACTGGCCGCTGTATCAATCCTTCGTACGGATGATCGACTTTATCGCCGGTATGACCGACAGCTACGCGACCGAGATGGCCAGCGAAATGACTGGACGCTCGAGCCCGACGTGAGCCAGATGAAAAAACCGTTGTGGAAGATCGTCGGATGGCAGCCTGGCCGCCCCGCCTGGGGAGCGGCGGCCGTGGCGGGCCTGGGCTGCGCATTGCCGCTTCTGCTCGGCCTGTTCAGCGGCCATCCGGGTTTTCTCTGGGCCACAGTCGGGGCCTTCCAGGCAGCCAAGGCGAATCCACTGCACCGTCTCGGAATGTTGCGAATGCTGTTGCTGATAGCCCTTGGCGCCGGCAGCGCCGGCCTAGGATTCTGGTCGGCAACCCATCCACTGATCAGCCTTGGCCTGTTCGCCTTTTACGGTCTGCTGCTGGCATGGCTGCAACGTTACGGTAGCGAAGCCGGCAAGCTCGGGATCGGCTTGGCCATCTGTCTCTGCCTCGGCCAGGGCCAGTACGGCATCGGGGATTTCAACAACCCCCAGGCGATTGCCACTCTGTTCGCGCTGGGCGGCCTTTGGGTCACCCTGCTCGCCTTCGGCTTACGCGGCATGCATGGCCTGCGCATGTGGCCATACATGCCGCGACTGCTCAGCTTGATGAAAGTGCTGCGCCGACGAGCGCGGCGCACGCCGATTCGCCAGTGGCGACTGCATGCACTCACATACATGATCGCAGCTGCCGCAGGCGGTCTGACCGTCAACATTGCCGATCTTCCACGAGGCTATTGGCTGACGCTGGCGGTTTTTACCACGCTGCAGATGGATCTACAACGCAGCCTCACTCGGGCTCTGCAGGCCGGGGTCGGGATTCTTTGTGCAGCGGCGGTGTTGATCTACATGGGCCACAGCCTGGCCGATCCGCCGATGATGGTCATGATCATGCTGCCGCTGGTCATGCTCAGCCGGGCGTTCCAGGCACATCACTATGGGCTTTTCGTCTTGCAGACGACCCTAAGTTTCCTGTTACTGGCCGAAACCCTGGCGCAAGACTGGGAATTACCACAGCTGCGCCTGATCAACGCGGTAGTTGGCGTGGGCGTAGCATTAGCCGTTACGTTGCTGGTGTATATGCTGCGTAGGCTGTTTGCCCGGATTGCATTGCGCAAACGCGGGCAAACAACCACAACCGATCAGGACAAGAACGACTCGATCATGCCTTAGCGTTGATCTCGTTTTCCGGGTACCAGACGTCCATCAGCGGGCTTACGTTGAATTCGGACAACTCGTTGCGCCCTTTGAGCCACGCCTCGACCTGACCGCGCTGCTCTTCGTTGACCGAGCCACGGCTGGCCAGGCAAACGAAACCGTAATCCTCACCACCGATATAGCCCAGACCGTTGGCTTCGATGGCCTCGGTCAGAAAGGCTTCGAGGAAATCGTCCACCGCCTTGGCATCAAGACCCTCACCGTAGGTCAGAGTCACTTCAAAACCCAGTTCCTGGAATTCGTCGACACAGAGTTTCTTGCGCAAACGACGCGAGCGATTGGTAGCCATTGAATCGGTCCTTTTTTCTAACGAGATGACGGCGCGCACTCTAACAGCAACGCCGCGCTTGTGCGATTGCATCAGGCCGCACTGCTCATCGTCTTTTTTGCAGACTCTCGACATCGCCGTCTACGCTTGTCGGATGAGAAGTACGTCACTTCTCGGTCACGGGCATAATGGCCCGCCATTTTCCCTGAACGTAGTAGGGAACCTCCATGTCATTGATTCTCGCAAGAACTGCCCCAGCCAATCGGGGCAGCGCAATCAGCAGATTTCTAGGCCGTGTCGCCGCCGCCGCACTGACGCTACCGCTGGCATTCCCGGTTTATGCCGAAGCCATCAACCAGACCCTGCCCTCACGCGTCGCGCAGGCACTCAAGGCAAACAAGATCGAGAGCAGCGCGCTGTCCGTCGTCATGCTGCCGCTCAACACCAACGCGACCCCGACGTTCGTGAATGCCGACGTATCGGTAAACCCCGCCTCGACCATGAAACTGGTCACGACCTATGCCGCGCTGGAGCTGCTGGGGCCCAATCATCAATGGAAAACGGAATTCTACGCCGACGGCCCGATTGAGAACGGCACGCTCAATGGCAATCTCTATCTCAAGGGTGGCGGCGATCCCAAGCTCAACATGGAGAAACTCTGGCTTTTGCTACGAGACCTGCGCGTCAACGGCGTGCAGACCGTGACCGGAGAATTGGTGTTGGATCGCAGCCACTTCGTTCAGCCTGCCCTTCCGATTTTCGATGACGACGGCAATGACAAGAACAAGCCCTTCCTGGTCGCACCGGACTCGCTGCTGGTCAACCTCAAGGCGCTTCGCTTCATCGCCCGTAACGATGCCGGCAATGTGAACGTCGTCGTCGAGCCACCGATCGCCTCGGTTCGTATCGACAATCGCATTCAGGCGTTGCCGAAGGCCAAGTGTCCAGGCTGGCCTGATATTCGTTACAACCCGATCGAAGATGCCGAAGGCGTTACGGTCGTCGTCACCGGCAAGCTTCCGGCCGGCTGCAGCGGCCAAACCTATCTGGCGCTACTCGATCATCAACGCTACGCCGCCGGCGCCGTGCGTGCGATCTGGAAGGAACTCGGTGGCAGCATCCTCGGTGAGGATCGCGTCGCCCCGGTACCTGACGACGCGCGGATGATCGCCCGTGCTTACTCGCCGGACCTGGTCGAAATCATCCGCGACATCAACAAATACAGTAACAACACCATGGCGCGGCAGTTGTTTCTGAGCCTGGGTGCGGAATTTCGCAACGAAACGGACGCGGATGATTCCATAGCCGCGCAGCGTGTGATCCGTCAGTGGCTGGCGAAGAAGGGACTGATTTCACCGCATCTGGTCATCGAGAACGGCTCAGGCCTGTCGCGTGCCGAACGCGTCAGCGCACGGGAACTGGCGAGCTTGCTCCAGGCTGCATGGCAGAGCCCCTACGCCGCGGAATTCATTTCCTCGATGCCACTCGCAGCGATTGACGGCACCATGCGCAAGCGTCTGCGCAACACCGGCGTCGCCGGCAAAGCACATATCAAGACCGGCACGTTGAACAACGTGCGAGCAATCGCCGGTTATAGCCGCGACAACGATGGCAACACCTGGGCAGTTGTCGCGATTCTCAACCACCCCCGGCCCTGGGGCGCGTCTTCAGTGTTGGATCAGGTACTGGTCAGTCTCTACAACCGCCCAGGCAACGAAAGCACCGCGCAACGTTAACCCGGCGTGCCGGCGGTTGGCGCCGCCGGCACGGGCTCGACTGAAACGGCGAGCCGATCATTTTCTGCGAAAGCTTCAGCGCGCCTGGAGCTTCCAGGCACGGTGAATCTTGCTGTTGCGGCGGAAATCCTCGTCCAGCGTGGCACTGGTGATCTCTTCGACGGCGTAGCGCTCGGCGATACCCGGGTCAAGCACGAACTTGCGGAAGTTGTTGGAGAAATACAGCGTACCGCCTGTTGCCAACCGCGCCATGGCCAAGTCGAGCAAAGCGATATGGTCGCGCTGGACGTCAAAAACGCCTTCCATGCGCTTGGAGTTCGAGAAGGTCGGCGGGTCGATGAAGATCAGGTCGTACTCGCCACGATCCTCTTCCAGCCAGGCCATCACATCGCCCTGCTCCAGACGCTGCCGATCGGACAGGCCGTTCAGCGCCAGGTTGCGCCGTGCCCAGTCCAGATAGGTTTTCGACAGATCGACACTGGTCGTGCTGCGCGCACCGCCCTTGGCCGCGTGGACGGTGGCAGTCGCTGTGTAGCAATAAAGATTCAGGAAGCGCTTACCGGCCGCTTCGCGCGCAATACGCAGGCGCATCGGGCGATGATCGAGAAACAACCCGGTATCGAGATAATCGGTGAGATTCACCAGCAGTTTGACGTCGCCTTCCCTGACCTCCAGGAATTCGCCCTGGCTGGCCTGACGCTCATACTGACGCGTCCCGCTCTGGCGCTCGCGTCGCTTGACCACCACACGGTCGCGGGAAACGCCCAGCGCCTGCGGGATCGCGCTCAGCGCATCGTACAGGCGCGCCTGGGCCTTCTCCGGATCGATCGAGCGCGGCGGTGCATATTCCTGCACATGCACCCAATCACCGTACAGATCGATGGCCAAGGCGTATTCGGGCATGTCGGCGTCGTATAGCCGATAGCACTGGATGCCCTCCTTACGTGTCCACTTGCCAAGCTGGCGCAGATTTTTCTGCAAGCGGTTGGCGAACATCTGGCCACCCTCGCTCAGGCGCGCCAGTTCCATGGCGGGCTCCTGCTCAGGCTTGTTTTCAGTGAACGCTTTGCGCTGACCAGTGACGAACTGATCCAGCTCGACCTTGATCAGCAATAGCTTGCACGGCAACGCACCGTTCCAGAAGGCGTATTGCTTGTGGCTGCGAATGCCCATGCGCTTGCCGAGATCGGGCGCCGAGGTCAGGACCGCAGCCTCCCAACCGAGGCAGGCCTGTCGCAGCCGCTCGCCGAGGTTCTGGTATAGATAGACAAGGCTCGCCTCATCGCCCAGACGCTCGCCGTAGGGCGGATTGGAGATCACCAGGCCTTTCTGATTCTGGTCTGGACGGGGCTCGAATGTGGCTACATCCCCTTGATATACACGAATCCAGCTCGCTAGCCCCGCTCGCTCGATATTGTTCTTGGCCGGCTGTATTAGCCGCGGGTCCGCCTCGTAGCCGCGTATCCACAACGGCTGCCGGGCCATACCTGCCTCCGCCCGCGCCTGCGCTTCGGCATGCAGACGATTCCAGATGGCCGGAACGTGGCCAAGCCAGGCGCTGAACCCCCAACGCTCACGACGCAGGTTCGGCGCGACGTCCGCTGCCATCATGGCGCCTTCGATAAGGAAGGTGCCGACGCCGCACATGGGGTCCGTCAAGGCTCCGCCGGCTGCGGCGATGCGCGGCCAGCCAGCACGAATCAGTACCGCAGCCGCCAGGTTCTCTTTTAGCGGCGCGGCGCCCTGCTGCAGGCGATAACCACGTTGGTGAAGGCTGTGCCCGGAAAGATCCAGCGAAAGAACCGCCTGACCACGATCCAGGCGCAAATGGATACGCAAGTCAGGATTCAGCTTATCGACGTTCGGGCGCTCGCCAGTAGCCGTGCGAAGGCGGTCGACAATCGCATCCTTGACCTTCAATGCGCCGAAGTGAGTGTTGTCGATCCCCGATCCGTGACCGCTGAACTCGACCGCCAGGCTGCCGCTCGCTTCGAGGTGCTCCGACCAATCGATCCGATGAACGCCGTCATACAGTGTTTCGGCGTTTTCTGTGGCGAAACGATCGATCACCAACAACACCCGGTTGGCCAGGCGCGACCAGAGACACAACCGATACGCCACATCCATGCCGGCGAACCCGCGGATCGCAGCGGTCTGCTCGCGCGCCTCTTCGAGTCCGAGCTCGGTGGCTTCTTCAAGCAGCAGGCCTTCCAGCCCTTTCGGGCATGTGAGGATGAGTTCGTGACGATCGGTCATGGCATGGTCCAAAGAATATGTGCGACCGGTTGGGGATTCCCGCTCCGGATCTCGTTCGATAGGTGGCGCAGTCAATATGACTTACTGTGAATCAGACGCAATGGGGCGCCGGAAAGCTGCGTCTTGCCTGCCTTATGGGCAGCGCTACTGTTTGGTTACCTGCTTATGACAAAACGATCATTCCCGCCCCGGAGTCATTAGGTTAGAACTCGACTCAGCCCGGTATCGCAACGATGTCCGGCAGAGGTCCGCCACGCCGGCAGCGGACTTCGCTGGCAGTCTATCTGCCGACCTCGCCATGAGGTCAACAGGAACACCAGTCAACCACTGAGGGCAATACCCAATGAGAAGACTCAAGCGTGATCCGATGGAACGAGCATTTCTACGCGGTTATCAGCATGGCATACACGGTAAATCTCGCGACCTCTGTCCTTTTTCTCATCCCGAAGTACGCCAAGCCTGGATTAACGGCTGGCGGGAGGGTCGCGGCGACAACTGGGATGGTCTGACCGGCGCCGCCGGTCTTCATCGACTGAACGAACTCCACGCGGTCGGCTGACACGATCACACCGACCTCAACTGGCACGCCCCACCCGGGCGGCGGGCTTGAAGCCCGGGGCTCCCTCAAGGGAGCCCCACCGGGCAACCAATCAGCGATTCACTTCCTTCCTTGATTGCAACGCAGCGATGGCATCCACCGCCTCGCGTATCAATGCCGGCCCCTTGTAGATGAAGCCCGAATACAGCTGAACGAGGCTCGCTCCGGCTTCGATCTTTTCCGCCGCGTGCCGGCCTTCCGTGATCCCGCCGACCGCAATGATCGGTAGACGACCAGCCAGGGTTTCAGCCAACACCTTGACGGTATGGGTGCTTTTCTCGCGCACCGGAGCCCCCGAAAGCCCACCGGCTTCGTCGGCATGGGCAAGCCCCGCGACGCCTTCACGGCTCAGCGTGGTGTTGGTCGCGATGATCGCGTCCATCCCAGCCTGAAACACCGCTTCGGCCACCAGAACGGTTTCTTCGTCGCTCATGTCCGGCGCGATCTTTATGGCCAGCGGCACGCGCTTGCCATGCAATATTTCCAGATCTTCACGGCGCTGGCGAAGCGCGTCGAGCAACTGTTTGAGCGAATCACCGAACTGCAGACTGCGCAGTCCCGGCGTGTTGGGCGAACTGACGTTGACGGTGACATAGCTTGCCTGGTGATAAACCTTGTCCAGGCACAGCAGATAATCGTCCTGGGCACGCTCGACCGGCGTATCGAAATTCTTGCCGATGTTGATACCCAAAATGCCTTTGAATCGCGCTGCATCGACCCGGTCCAGCAGCGCATCGACCCCATGGTTGTTGAACCCCATGCGATTGATGATGGCTTCGGCCTCAGGCAGGCGGAAGATACGCGGCTTCGGGTTGCCCGGCTGCGGCCTCGGCGTCACGGTACCCACTTCGACGAAGCCGAATCCCAGCTGGGACATTCCGCAGATCGCTTCGCCATTTTTATCCAGTCCGGCCGCCAGCCCCACCGGGTTGGGAAAATCCAGGCCCATCACGCGCACCGGCAACGCGGCCGGCGTCTTGTTCAGCAGCGCATTGAGCCCCAGGCGCCCGCCTGCACCGATAAGATCGAGCGATAATTCATGGGACGTCTCGGGGGTGAACTTGAACAGCAGCTGGCGAGCCAGGTTATACATACGCAGCCTAGATCCTGGAAAGTGTGGCGCGGGAGTATAGCAGGCAGGAGGATTTCTCAGCGGGGCGAAACGCAGTTCGACCACACCGCATCGCCCTTATTCGAGCGAGAGTCAATCGAGGCGGCGCAAGCGAATCAGCTGGCCCTCTGGAGCAAATTCCATCTCGAATGAACCAAACACGCCCGCAGTTGTCAGAAAGGGTCGCAGATGATGGGCCGGCAAGCTGACATTTCTTCCTTCCCGGCTCTTGATCAGGATGCGATTGGCGCGCCCCTGGTAGACAGCCAACAGTTTTTCTGCAGGCAGCGCGATATCCAGCACGAGGCTTGGCATGGAGGCTCCTCATTGATCAGCTCAGCGATTTTGCCATACTGGCGCTCTGCGGAAGATACATCGCTGGTATCCGAATATCTCATCTTCGAGCAAAAGCTCGGCAAACACGGTGCACGGCCTCGTCCGCTCTGCCACACTTCGACCGTTGCCCCATGCGTTCATCCACAATGATGAGCTTGCCCGAGCCGATGCCACCCGTGACTTCCCGAATCGCCAGATTTGCCCAGTGCCTTGGGCTGACCGGCAAATCGCCGCGCCAGATTCTTGAGCACGCCAGCCAGATCCGATTGCCGTTCGCCCCACTCTGCGAACCGGCACCGAGCATCTTCTGGAGCGACGGACCGTGCCTGCAGCGATTCGTCGACCTCCCCAGAAGCGCCCTGTCCGGCCCGATACAGGAAGACAAGGCCCGAGCTCGCGCGGCTTTGATGCGGCTCGTGCGTCAGGAGCAGAGCAGCCATCGGGCAATCGACCTGCGACAGATCGACGGGCTCGGTGGCCAAAGCGCCGACGGAATGACCTATCCGACGTTCGAAGCCCTGGCTGCCACACCAGCCTGCCGTCAACTCCGCGTGATCAGCTATAAGGATTTCGTGCGGACCATTACCACCGCCCTGCCCGATTTTCTAACTCGGGCTTCGATCGAGCTTCGTCAGGCCAGTTGGCTGGGCGAGCGCATCTACTGGTCGGGTGAATACCATGCCGAAGCCTTCGCCTGTGCGATCGCCTATGCGCGACTGCGTGGTCTGGAGGTGAGCCTGCCTTGCGAGCTGACCGACTACCGGCTCGACGCGGGCGGGCTGCATACTCTGGATAACGAATACCACGCCATCACCATGCCAGCGCAGGCCTGGAACGATCGTGAATTCATGGGGCTGTTGCTGGAAGCGAAGATCCCGTACGCCCGCTTGACGCTTTTGCGAAACGCCAACAACACTGAATTGCTCCTGCTGGACAAGCGACAGCCGGCCGCCAATGCCCTTGGCGAAGGGCTGAAACTGGCCGGAGCGCCGGACATGGTGCGTTATCTACACACGCTGCCTCAGATAACCCGTTTTCGGCTGGGCAACTAACCCGCACAAGGGAACTGGACGCCGTTCCTGTCGCGGGAGCAGCGATACGAGACGAACCCAACGCGTGACCACAGCTCGATCACACAAAAACGCCGGTGCAAATGCACCGGCGTTTCAGTAAGCGCAACCAACTGCAGAGCAGTCCGGCAGCCAGCCGTTACCTACTGCTGCGTGCTGTTCAGCGCCAAGTCCTGCAACTCGCGACCAGCGACGGCGTACATTGCGTAGTCGACACTGCTGGCGCCCTGCAACTCGACCAGCATCCGCCGCCAGCGCTGGACCTGATACTCACGCTGCGCCAGCCAGAGCTGAACCCGCTCATCCAGATCTTCCGGTGCGTCACTCATCTGCAGCACCGACACCGTGATCGCACGCTGCTGAGCATCGAGATCATCGCGGAAACTCTCTCGCGCCAGCGCCTGCCAGTTGTTCTCGACCGGAAGCGCGGTGATTTGCTGCAGATACCAGGGCAACTCCAGCGCGCCCCCGACGGCAAAATAGGCTGCGGCGACGTCAGCCGGTGGCTGGCCGGTCTTGTCGGCGGCTTCGAGGATTGGCAACAAGGTGTACAGGTGGTTGGTGCCAGCCACCATCCGCGCCAGCAACTCGGGGACGCCTGCCTCGGTGTAACGCTCGTAACGGCCCTGCCACAACTCACGCGTACCGCCTTGCAGCAGCGCGTCGAGCTTAAGGCCTAGCGCCGCCACACGCGGTCCGAAATGAGCGATGTCACGTGCCGCGTCCAGTTCGTTGCGACGGTTGCGCAGGAACCAGCGAGTCGCACGGCGGCCCAGTCGCATGAGCTCATTCATCAGATTGAGCTGCAGCTCGGCCGGCACCTTGTAATCCAGCGCTTCGATCTGGCGGAACCAGTGCGGCAGATGGAAGATGTCCCGCACGATCACGTAGGCGCCAGCGACGTTCGCGGCGCTCAGGCCGGTGGCCTCTCTGAGGCGCTGCACGAAGGTGATGCCCATATTGTTGATCAGGTCGTTGGCGATCTGCGTGCTGACGATCTCGCGCTTGAGGCGATGCTGCAGCATCGGCTGACGATAACGCTCGCTCAGCAGCTGCGGGAATGCGCTCTCCATCTCCCGCGCCAGATAGGCATCGTCCGGCACGCGTGACTGCAGCAGCGCCTCTTTCAGATCGATCTTGCTGTACGAAATGAGCACCGACAGCTCGGCGCGCGTCAGCCCCTGGCCCTGGCTTGCGCGCTCAGCCAACGCCTCGTCGCTCGGTAGGAATTCCAGCGCACGATCCAGCAATCCATCGGCTTCAAGGCCGCTGATCAACCGCTTGTACTCACCGCCGCCTTCACGGGCACGGTGCTGCGCTTGCGACAGCGCCTGGGTCTGCTTGTAGTTGTCATGCAACACCAGTTCGGCCACCGCATCGGTCATCTCGAACAGCAACTGATCACGCTGCTTGCCAGTCATGTCGCCGGCGCTGACGATCTCGTTGAGCAGGATCTTGATGTTGACCTCATGGTCGGAGCAGTTGACCCCACCGGCGTTATCGATGAAGTCGGTGTTCGAGGCACCACCGTGCAGGCCGTATTCGACCCGCCCCAGTTGCGTGACGCCCAGGTTGCCGCCCTCTCCGATCACTTTGGCCCGCACTTCGTTACCGTTGACGCGCAGCACGTCGTTGGCCTTGTCGCCTACATCGGCGTGGCTCTCCATGCTGCTCTTGATGTAGGTACCGATACCGCCGTTCCAGAGCAGATCGACCGGCGCCTTGAGCAATGCATGAATCAGTTCGGCAGGTGTGAGCTGATCCGCGGCGATGTCGAAACGCGCTTTCATCTGCGGGGTGATCGCGATGCGCTTGGCTGACCGCGAAAAAACGCCGCCGCCCGCCGAAATCAGCGAGACATCGTAATCGGCCCAGGACGAACGCGGCAGATCGAACAGACGCTTGCGCTCGATGAAGCTGCGCGCGGCATCCGGATCGGGGTCGATGAAGATGTGCAGGTGGTTGAACGCCGCGACCATCTGCAGGGTTTCGGACATCAGCAAGCCGTTGCCGAAAACATCACCGGCCATATCGCCGATGCCGATCACGCTGACCGGATCGCGCTGAACGTCGATGCCACGTTCGCGGAAATGCCGCTGCACCGAGACCCAGGCCCCTCTGGCAGTGATACCCATCTTCTTGTGGTCGTAACCCGCCGAGCCACCGGAGGCAAAGGCATCGCCCAGCCAGAAATCGTATTCGGCGGCGATGCCGTTGGCGATGTCGGAAAAGGTCGCGGTACCCTTGTCGGCCGCCACTACCAGATAGGGATCGTCTTCGTCATAGCGCAACACGTTGACCGGCGGGACGACGTTGCCGTCCTTGAGGTTGTCGGTTATATCCAGTAAGCCACTAATGAAAATCCGATAGCAGGCGATCCCTTCGGCCAACACCTCGTCGCGCGAGCCGCTTGTCGGCAGCCGGCGCGGAACGAAGCCGCCCTTGGCACCACCCGGCACGATGATCGCGTTCTTCACCTGCTGCGCCTTCACCAGCCCCAACACCTCGGTGCGGTAATCCTCTTCACGATCCGACCAGCGCAGCCCACCACGCGCCACCTTGCCACCTCGCAGATGAACGCCTTCGACCCGGGGCGAATAGACGAATATCTCGAATTTCGGTGCCGGTCGCGGCATCTCCGGAATCGAGCGGGGATCGAGCTTGAAGCTGAAATAGCTTTTCAATTTCCCGCTGGCATCGGTCTGGTAGAAGTTGGTCCGCAGCGTCGCCTTGATCAGGGCCAGGTAGCGCCGCAGGATGCGATCTTCGTTCAGTACCGCGACATCATCCAGAGCAGTGACGATGGCCTGCTCCAGGCGTGCCTGCTTGTCGGCCAGATCTTCTTCGCCGAGCTTGCGCGCCAGGTAGAAACGCATCTTGAACAGGCGTACCAGTTCGCGGGCGATGTCGGTGTGGTTGAGCAATGCGCTGGCGATGTATCCCAGATCGAAGCCCATGCGGATCTGCTTGAGATAGCGTCCATAGGCGCGCAGCAGCGCCACTTCACGCCAGGTCAGGCCGGCAGTCAGCACCAGTCGGTTGAAGGCATCGTTTTCCGCCTGGCCGTTGTGTATGGCAATGAAGGCATCCTGCAGCGGCTCGTTGATCTCCATCAGGTCGATTTCCAGACCTTCGGCGTAGGTAAAGGCGAAATCGTGAATCCAGTATTCGCGCCCATTTTTGTGCCGCAGATGGAAGGGAAACTCGCCGAGCACCCGCAGGCCGAGGTTTTCCAGGATGGGCAGCATGTCCGACAAAGGCAGAGGCGTGTCGAGGTGATACAGCTTGCAGTGCAGGCGATTCTCAGCGGCGGTGATCGGCTGGTAAAAGCTCATTACCAGCGGCCGTTCTTCGCTCAGGCTCAGCACATGCTGCATGTCCACCGCAGCCGAATGCGGCGCAAAGCGTTCGCGGTAGCCAGCCGGAAAACCCTTGGCAAAATCGGCGAGGATGCCGGTGCCCTGCCCCTCGCCGAAGCGCTCGATCACTACGCTGGAATAATCGTCCTGCCAGGTGCGGCAGGCCTGCACGATTTCCCGTTCCAGTTGCGCCGCGTCGAACTGCACCTGCTTGCCCGGATCCACACGCAGCAGGAATTGCACGCGAATGAGCACGGATTCGGAGAAGTAAGTGGAGAATTCGCAGCCGCTGGCTTCCAGCCGATCCATCAGCACCTGTTGAATGCGCAATCGCGTTTCGGTCGAATAACTGTCACGCGGAACATAGACCAGGCAGTAGAAAAAGCGGCGGTAAGGGTCGGTGCGCAGGAACAACCGCAGTTTGTTCCGTTCCTGGATCTGCACGATGGCGATCGCGGTGTCGAACAACTGATCCAGGGTCATCTGGAACAGCTCATCGCGCGGCAGCACTTCGAGTACCTGGATCAGCTCCTTGGCCAGATGCGCCGAGTCGTCGAAGTGAGAGCGCTCGACCACCTGCGCGACCTTGCTGCGGATATAGGGAATCCGCCGCACGCTCTGGGTGTAGACCGACGAGGTGAAGAGCCCGAGGAAACGACATTCCTTGACCACCCGCCCCTGTTCGTCGAACTCGCGGATGGAAACGAAATCGGGATAGGCCGGGCGATGCACCCGGCTCGGCGTCGCTGCCTTGGCGAACGACAGCAGCAGCGGCTCGCGTAGATAGGCCAGGGCCGGCGACATGATCAGCTGATCGCTTTCCTCCAACCCGGTGCGCAGCGTACGTGACAAGCCCAGCAGTGACGACTCGTCATACACGATGCGCCCGCCGTCACCCTGATCCACCACGGTGAATTCTTCATAACCGAGGAAGGTGAAGTGGTCATCGGCGAGCCAGCGCATGAAATCCATTATCTCCGTCAGCTGCCCGTCGCCGGCCTGCTGCGGCAATGCGCTCAGCCGGGCGCAATGCTCCTCGGCCTTGGCCTTCATGGGCGGGAAGTCGTTCACGGTAATACGCACGTCGGCGAGCACGGCATGCAGCGACTGCTCCAGTTCGCGCAAGGCAGCGGCACTGGCGCAGCGGTCTATCTCGACGAAGATCAACGACTCGGCCTTGCTGTCCTCGGCGGAGCGCCCTTTAGGCAGCAGCTCGATCAGGCTGCCATCGGCGTTCCGGCGAACCTGTAGCACGCTGTTCTGTAGCGTATGAATCGCATAACCGCGGCGGGTCAGCTCCATCCGTACCGAGTCCACCAGGAACGGCATATCCGGATGCAGCACCTCGACCACACTATGGGTCGACTGCCAACCGTGCTTCTCGTAGTCAGGATTGAAGACATGCACCTCCGGACTGGCCGGATCGAAACGCTCCAACAGACGCCAACTGGCAAGTGTCGAACCGACGAGATCGGTCATGCGTCGCTGGGTGAGTTCGGGCAGGGCGACAATTCCGAAGAACTGCTCGGCGAAAAGTCCCACTTGTGGCAGGAGTCTCTCGTCGACATGCTGCGCCAGGGCCACTTGCAGTTGTTGCTGAAAGTCGGCTTTGCTGGCAGCGGTAAAGAACGCCATTGGTTCGCTCCATTCTGGCTTGAGATTCGGTTAAGGCAGTCGCGGCACCAGACTGGCGGCGCAACGTTCAAGTTCAACGGTAGTTCAGCAGACAAGGATTGCATCAATATGAGCCTGCCCGACCCGGCGAGCCATAGGCGCTGCCAAGCTGTCTCCAATGCGTTGGTACCTCCTGAGGCGACGAAGTTGCCGAGCCGCGCATAGCTCGCTCCCCGGCAAATGAATTAAAGTCGCGACGTCGAGCGCCCCGCCCCGACATTCCCAGCAGAAGAGCTCAGCGATGGTCCACCGTGAAGCAATAGTCGCCTTGCGACAGTTCCTATCAACCCAGATCCTCGGCCAGGAACGGCTAATCGAGCGTTTGCTGATCGCTTTGCTGGCCGACGGGCATTTGCTCGTCGAAGGCGCTCCGGGCCTGGCCAAGACCCGCGCGATCAAGGAGCTGGCCGGTGGCCTGGAGGCCGAATTCCATCGCATTCAGTTCACCCCGGACCTGCTTCCGGCCGACATCACTGGCACGGAAATATACCGCCCGGAAACCGGTAGCTTCGTGTTTCAACAGGGCCCGATCTTTCACAATCTGGTACTGGCCGACGAAATCAATCGCGCCCCGGCAAAGGTCCAGTCGGCGCTGCTCGAAGCCATGGCCGAGCGCCAAGTCAGCGTCGGCCGCAGCACCTACGACCTGTCGCCCCTGTTTCTGGTAATGGCTACGCAGAACCCCATCGAGCAGGAGGGCACGTACCCACTGCCGGAAGCGCAGCTCGACCGCTTCCTGATGCATGTGAAGCTGGGCTTTCCCGATGCCTCGGTGGAGCGGCGCATCCTTCAGCAGGCCCGTGGCGAGGCCATCAACGGCGAAACCCCTCCGGAACACCGCGTCTCGCAGCAAGCCATCTTCGCCGCGCGTAAGGAAATTCTCGGCCTGTATATGGCCGATGCGGTGGAGGAATATTTGGTGCAGCTAGTCATGGCGACCCGCACGCCCGCCAAGTTCGATGCCGAGCTGGCCGGCTGGATCGCTTATGGCGCCAGCCCGCGCGGTTCGATCTCGCTGGATCGCTGCGCCCGCGCCCACGCTTGGCTGGCGGGCCGCGATTTCGTCAGCCCGGAAGACATCCAGGCCATGCTGTTCGATGTGCTGCGCCACCGGCTAATCCTCTCGTTCGAAGCGGAAGCCGCCGGCATCGATCAGGATCGAGTGCTGCAACGCATCCTCGACGTGGTCGCGGTGGCCTGATGCAACCCTCGCCATCGTCTGGCAGCGACGCGACGCCCTCGCCTGAAGCTGGCATTCGCCTGAGCCTGGCCCAGCTGATCGACATGCGTCACCGCGTCAGGGAAGTTCCGTTGTTTTCTACCCCCCACCGCCGCAGCCCACTGGTCGGTCTGCATCACTCCAAGCTCCGCGGGCGCGGTGTGGATTTCGACCAGGTGCGCATCTATCAGGCGGGCGACGATGTGCGCACCATCGACTGGCGGGTAACGGCGCGCACTCAGGAGCCCCATACCAAGCTGTTCCACGAGGAGCGCGAACGGCCCATTTACATCCTTGTGGAACAAAGCCCCCGGTTGTTCTTCGGCAGTGGTCTGGCCTTCAAATCGGTACTGGCCGCTCAGGCTGCCAGCCTGGTCGGCTGGGCCGCGCTGAGTCACAACGACCGCGTCGGCGGCCTGGTTTTTGGCTGTGGCGAGCAGCACGAGGTAAAACCCCGGCGCAGCAAGCAGAGCCTGTTGCAGCTGCTCGATCGTCTGGCCCGCGCCAACGCCAACTTGAATACCGACCAGAATTGCGATGCCGACGCCTTCGGCATGGCCCTCAGGCGCGCCCGCGAAGTGCTGCGTCCCGGCAGCCTGGCGGTGATCGTCTGCGACGAGCGCACCCTGAGCGATGCCGCCGAACAGCAGCTGACCTTGCTCGCCCGCCACGTCGACCTGTTACTGATTCCGGTGTTCGATCCGCTCGACCACGCCCTGCCCGCTGCCGGCCTGCTGCGCTTCGCCCAGTCTGGCGCACGGCTGGAGCTGGACAGCCACGATGCCGCCATACGTCAGGCCTACCGCAGCCAGGGCGAGGCCCGCACCGCTCGGTGGCGCCGTCTGGCAGATCGCCTGCGACTGCCGTTGATGCCGCTCGACACCCAGCGCGAGCTAATCGAGCAGCTGCGTGAACACCTCAGCGTGCAGCATCCTGGGGCGCCCCGATGAGCTCGCTCGATCAGCTCGAACCCCTTATGGCTCCTGCTCCGATAAGCGCCTGGCCACCCGCACCCGGCTGGTGGTTTCTCGCTGCGTTACTGCTCAGCCTCGTTCTGCTCGTACGTTTACGCCCGTGGCAGCATTGGAAGCGAGACGACACGACCGAAGTCGAGCCGACCCTCGAACCTCAACGACAAATCGCCCTCGACGAACTCGCACAGCTGAACAAACCCTACGGCGGCCAGCCGGCCAACCTGTGGCTGCAGCAGCTTAATGCACTGCTCAAGCGCCTCTGTCGAACCCGTTATCCGGACGCCCATCCGCATACGCTCAGCGGGCGTGCCTGGCTGGCGTTTCTCGACAATCGCTGCCCAGCGGCTGGCCTGACGCGCTGGATGGTGCTGGTCGAAGGTGTCTATCGCGCCGAATGCCGACTTGATGACAAGGCCATCCAAGGGTTGGAGCAGGCCGTGCAGATCTGGATTCGCAAACATGTTTGATCTGGCATGGCCGTGGGTCTTCCTGCTGCTGCCGCTGCCCTGGGTGCTGCGCAGGCTGTTGCCGGCCGCCGACAGCGGCGATGCCGCCTTGAAGGTCAGCTTTCTCGACGACCTGGAGGCACTGGCCGGTCGCCGCGCCATGGTCACGCTGCCGGCGTGGCGCCAGCAACTTCCGTATCTGCTGGTCTGGTTGCTGCTGCTGTTCGCCGCTGCCAGGCCGCAATGGCTCGGCGAGCCGTTACCACTGCCCACCAGTGGCCGCGACCTGCTACTAGCGGTGGATGTTTCCGGATCGATGGACTACCCCGACATGCAATGGCAGGGCGAGGAGATCAGCCGGCTCGAACTGGTCAAGCGCCTGCTCGGTGACTTCATCATCGAGCGGCGCGGAGACCGTGTCGGGCTGATCCTGTTCGGTAGCCAGGCCTATTTGCAGGCTCCGCTGACCTTCGATCGGCAAACCGTGCGTACCTGGCTCGACGAGGCGGCCATCGGCATCGCCGGTGGCAACACGGCCATTGGCGATGCCATCGGGCTGGCCGTCAAACGGCTGCGTGAGCGCCCAGCGGACAGCCGGGTGCTGGTACTGGTCACCGACGGCGCCAACAACGGTGGCGAGATCGAGCCGCTACTGGCCGCTCGCCTGGCTGCGACGCAAGGCATCAAGGTGCATACCATTGGCATCGGCGCCGACGCGGAAAGCGGCGGCGTGCTCCAGCGTTTCGGCTTCAATGTCGGCGCCGAACTGGACGAGCCGACGCTACGGGCAATCGCTGAACAAACCGGTGGCGAATACTTCCGGGCGCGTTCGAGCAGCGAATTGGTCGCCGTCGGCGCGGCACTCGATCAGCTCGAACCCGCCGCGCAACAACCGACCCAGGCGCGCGTCGCCGATGCGCTCTATGTCTGGCCATTGTCCGCCGCCTTGCTGATCAGCCTGCTGCTGGTTGCAAACAGCCTCTGGCACTCATCGCTGCAACGCCTGTTCTGGCGTGGAGAGCGGCCATGATGGAGTTTTTGCCGCAGCTGCTTCGACCCTTCTGGTTACTGATTCTGCCGTTGCCAATCTGGCTGCTGTGGCGGCTCTGGCATCGCCAGCGGCAGATCGGCCGCTGGCAGCGCCTGTTGCCCGAAGCATTTCACGCCGCCTTGCTGACACGCGGCAGGCTGCGCAACAGCCGACGCCCCTGGCTGGTGCTCGGCGCGGCCTGGCTGCTTGCCTGTCTGGCGCTGCTCGGACCGAGCTGGCAGCAGGCCGAGCAGCCGAGCCTGTCACGCGCCGATCCGCTGGTGGTACTGCTCGATACCACGCCCGCCATGCTCGCCGCCGACGTTCGGCCCACCCGCCTGGAACAGGCCAAACACGAGATCCTCGATCTGTTGCAGACCCGCCCGGATGCACAGACCGCAGTGGTGGCGTTCGCCGGCAGTGCTCACACGCTGGTGCCGCTGACCAACGATATCGCCACGACCCAGAACCTCTTGGATGCCCTCCAGCCCGAGCTGATGCCGGAGCCGGGGCACCGGGCGGATCTGGCCGTTGCCCATGGCATCGGCTTGCTCGCTCAGGGTGGCCATGAACGTGGCCGGTTGCTGCTGATCGGTAGCCAACTGGATGAACGGGAGCGCTCCGCGATCGCCACGCTGCTGGAGGACAGTTCCGTGCAGCTGCTGATACTGGGCATCGGCACCGAGCAAGGCGCGCCGATCGCCCGCGAAGACGGCAGCTTTATGAAAGATGACAACGGCGCCATTCTGATTCCAAGGCTCGACGACAGTGGTTTGCGCCGCTTCGCCAGCGAAATCGGCGGGCGCTATCAGCAGGCGCGGCTCGATGAAAGCGACTTGCATGCGCTGGGATTACTGGCACGCACCGGCGAGATCGTGACCCGAGACGACACCACTCGCCTCAGCGCCTGGCTGGATCAAGGGCATTGGCTGCTGCTGCCGTTGCTGTTGCTGGCCGCCTGTGCCGGCCGTCGCGGCTGGTTGTTCTGTTTGCCGCTGATCGTCTTCATGCCGCAACCGTCCAGCGCATCGGGCATGCAAGATCTGTGGTCGCGCCCGGATCAGCAAGGCATACGCCTGCTCGAATCCGAACGTCCCGCCGAAGCCGCAGAGCGCTTCGAAAACCCGCAATGGCGAGGCTACGCTCTTTACCAGGCCGGCGATTTTGCCGGTGCCGCCGAGCAATTCGGTAAGGGTGATACCGCCGCGGACCATTACAACCGGGGTAACGCACTGGCGCGCAACGACGGGCTGGAAGCGGCGATCGAAGCCTACGATCAGGCATTGGCGCTCGACCCGGCGCTGGAACACGCCCAACGTAACAAGGCCACCGTCGAAGAAATCCTGCGCCAGCGCCAGCAACAGGCGCAGCAGGAGCAAGCCCCCGACGACCAGCCTGCCCAGGATGCGTCGCCCGATGCCGAGCAAAGGCCTTCGACCAGCGGTTCGGCGGCCAGTCGACCCGAAGCCACCGAGCCGGTCGACGCGGATGAAGCCAGCGATAACGGCGAAAACGCCACACCCGCCGCGGCGCCAGATCCGATCGAACAGGGCGAAACGGAGGAATCACTTGCCCACTCCCAGCTGGGCTCACACGATCCCGAGCAGGATCAGGCGATGGATCAATGGCTGCGCAAGATTCCCGACAACCCCGGCGAGTTGCTACGCCGCAAATTCCTTTACGAACAACGCAAGCGCCAGGAAACGATTAGATGACGCGGCTGATGACACTGGTGTTTCTGCTCATGCTCGGCTGCCAGGCGAGCGCCTCTGCGCTGGTCGCGCGGGTCGATCGCACCCAGCTGAGCCTGGATGAAACCGTCGAGTTGACGCTCGAAACCGGGGATATCACGGCGTTCGGCAGACCGAACCTGCAGCCGCTCGATGGCCTGTTCAAGGTGTTCGACAGCCGCCAGGTCAACCAGCTGTCCGGTGCCAACGGCGAGGCGCGTACCACCACACGATGGTTGATCACGCTTCAGCCGCTACAGACCGGCTACGTGGTGATTCCGCCATTGCAGCTGGGCGACTGGCGCAGCGAACCCATCACGCTGCATGTCAGCGAGCCCGGGAACGAAGGCAGCGACACGCTGGCGCCAATATTCATCGACTCCAGCCTCGACCAAGACAGCGTTTACGTCCAGGCGCAGGTGGTGCTGACCCTGCGCATTTACCATTCCGTGTCGCTCTACGACGACAGCACGCTCTCGCCCTTGCAGATGAGCGATGCGCTGGTCGAGCGGCTTGGCGAGCCGCGCACTTACGAAAAAGACATCAATGGAATACGTCACGGCGTGATCGAGATCCGCTATGCGCTGTTCCCGCAGAAAAGCGGCACGCTGAGCATTCCCGCGCAGCTATTCAGCGCGACCACCGTGGCCTCGAACGGTGCCTTTTACGGTTCTCGCTTCGGCAAGTCCACCCAGGTCAAATCCCCCGAGATTCCGCTAGAGGTCAAAGCCAAGCCGGCCGAATATCCCGCCGATGCGCCCTGGCTTCCGGCGACCAACCTGACCCTGGTCGAAGCCTGGAGTCCGCAACCGCAGGACGCCCAGCTGGGCGAGGCCCTGACGCGCAGCCTGATGCTGAAGGCCGAAGGCCTGTCCAGCACTCAGCTGCCGCCGCTCGAATCGCCGTCGGTGGCTGGACTGCGGCGTTATCCCGACCAGCCAAGCCTGAACGACGAGGTCACCGACAAGGGCGTCACCGGCAGCCGCGAGCAGCGTGAGGCGCTCGTTGCGACAGGCGCTGGGGAATACGTGCTGCCAAGCGTGGAGCTGGTCTGGTGGAACACCGGCGAAGACCGCCTGGAGCGCAGTACCCTGCCCGAGCGAGTGCTTCAGGTGGCTGAAAACCCCGAATTTCAACAAGCGCCGATCGAGCATCCAGACACGCCGCAGGCGCAGACCGAAACACGGCTATGGCCATGGCAGCTGAGCAGCGCAGTGCTGGCCCTGACCACCCTGCTCGGCTTCGGCCTGTGGCTACGGGCACGCAGCCAGCCGGCGGTAATCCGCACGGTACAGAGCGGTCCGACACCACGCAGCCTGCTCGACGACCTCAAGCGCGCCTGTCTGGCCAACGACACCCAGGCGACCCGCCACGCGCTCGACGCCTGGGCGCGTCAACAACCAGAAACACTGGCGGACATGGCGGCACGCTTCGTCCCGCTGTCCGATGCGCTGGATGGCTTGAACGGCGCGCTCTACAGCGAGACCGGTCAGCGCTGGCAGGGTGAGGCGCTATGGCAGGCCATCCAGAATCTGCCGGCCGCTCAACCGACCGCCACCGAGGCGGAAAACGGCGCCTTGCCGCCGTTGTATCCGCGCTGAAACTCCACCTGCGTAGCGCACCGCCTGCTGTCTGAACCGGAAGCGGGCGGAATCGTTTTCCCTTTGGCATGTGGCTTGCTTCGTCAGGCACATGATCTCTCAGCGCATCAGCCACCTCCCGTGGCGATCGCGTCCAGCATGTCAAAGGTCCCGTTCGCATGACTCATCCCAACACGCCGCCACGGCCCGACCTATTGGCTTGGGTTGCGGGCAGCGATGCACCGGAAAAACGCGTCGTCAATCTCGGATTCATGGCCCTGACCGATGCCGCATCGCTGATCGTTGCCGCCACACAGGGCTTCGCTCAACCCTACGGCCTGACCCTCAACCTGCAACGGCAAACGTCCTGGTCGAATATTCGCGACAAACTGATCAAGGGCGAGCTGGACGCCGCCCATGGTCTGTACGGTTTGATCTATGCCGTACATCTGGGGATCGGCGGCAGCGCGCCGATAGACATGGCGGTGCTCATGGGTCTGGCTCAGAACGGCCAGAGCATCAACTTGTCCAGCGCCCTCAAGACGTCGGGCGTGACCGATCCCGAAGCACTCAGCCGCTGCGTGCGCCAGAGCGGTGCAAAGCTTGTCCTGGCGCAAACCTTCCCTACCGGCACGCATGCCCTCTGGCTTTATTACTGGCTGGCGGCCTACGGCATCCATCCGCTGAAAGACGTGCGCACGCTGGTGGTGCCGCCTTCGCAAATGGTGGCGCACCTGCGGGCAGGTCGCATCGATGGCTTCTGCGCCGGCGAGCCCTGGGGCGCTCAGGCGATACGGGAAGACATGGGCTTCACCCTGGCCACCAGCCAATCGATCTGGCCCGACCATCCGGAAAAGGTGCTGGGCTGCACACGCGCCTTCGTCGAGCAATATCCCAACACTGCCCGTGCACTGGTCATGGCGATCCTCGAAGCCAGTCGCTTTATCGACGAGAGCCAGGAGAATCGGCGCAGCACCGCGCAGTTGATCGCCGGCAGCGGCTACGTCGATGCACCGGTGGCCGCCATCGAGCCGCGTTTTCTCGGCCAGTATGAAGACGGCCTGGGGCGCGCCTGGCAGGACGAGTACCCGCTACGCTTCTTCGGCAATGGCGAGGTGAACATGCCCTACCATTCCGACGGCCTCTGGTTCATGACCCAACTGCGCCGCTGGGGCCTGTTGCGCGAAGATCCGGACTACCTCGCCGTTGCGCAGAAGGTGCAGCAAACCAGCCTCTACAGCGATGCGGCGACGGCATTGAACATTTCGGTGCCGGACTCGGTCATGCGCAGCGCCGTGCTGATGGATGGCAGTCGCTGGGACGGCAGCGATCCGGCCGTCTATGCACGCAGTTTCGCCTTGGATGGCCTAACCGAAACCGCCGCGCTGCCCGAGCCGAGCTAAGGGAGAAAGCCATGCTTCGCGTCCTGCTGATCGACGATACGCCCCGCAAGGTTGGTCGCCTGCGCGCCGCGCTGATGGAAGCCGGCTTCGAGGTGATTGAGGAATCCGGCCTGACCATCGACCTGCCCGAACGAGTCGAAGCGGTTCGCCCCGACGTAGTGCTGATCGACACCGACTCACCTGGCCGAGACGTGATGGAGCAGGTGGTGATGGTCAGCCGCGATCAGCCGCGGCCCATCGTGATGTTCACCGACGACGACAACCCCGACGCCATGCGCCAGGCGATCCGCGCCGGCGTCAGCGCCTATATTGTCGAAGGCATCCAGGCTCAACGCCTCAAACCGATCCTGGATGTGGCGATGGCCCGCTTCGAAAGCGATCAGGCCATTCGTGCGCAACTGCAGGCGCGCGATCAACAGTTGGTCGAGCGCAAGCGCATCGAGCTGGCCAAGGGCATGCTGATGAAAATGAAAAGCTGCAACGAGGAAGACGCCTATACATTGATGCGCCGCCAGGCCATGAGCCGCCAGCAGAAGCTGATACAGGTAGCCGAGCAGATCATCGCCATGAACGAACTGCTCGATCGGTAACGACTGTCCGGCAAAGGTGCACGCAGCTTCGATGTTGCACCGCCGCTGGGCGTTTCGCCTCAGCAAGACGAGCTGAGCGGCCATGCTTCGCTGAAAAGAACCCCATTATCCTTGGCCACAGAGTCAAGCGGCATTGATGCTGCTCATTGGCAAGAGTCTTGCCTGCCCTTACGTAGCATTAACCACGCACTACGCCGGCTGACAGAGGGGTGCTGAACAGCACACGCCTCAATGAGATTCGCTCCAAACGCCGCTGATCGAATAAAAAAAGGATATCTGAATGGCCATGATCGCGACCTTGATAATTGCCTGCCTGCTGGCATTGCTCGGCCATTACCTGAACCGGATTGCAAGCGCACAGCATCATCAGCGACTCGAAGCGCTACGCACTAAAACAAAGCGTGACTGGAAAGCATCTGTATGAGACTCGGCGCTCCGCACAATAGAACGTGAGCTCTCGCATGTTACTTGCAGCGCTGCTGTGGCTGGCGAGCCGGCGGCGCTCGCGCTGTGCTCCGGCGTTAGCTATGGCGGACATAGTGGCTACGCTAGAATGCGCGCCTTCGATCACCAGCCGAGCATTTCATGGCCCGCCTCACTTTGCAGTTTCCCGAAGACCAATTCTGTTTCACCACGCAACTGACCGTACGCATCACCGACATCAACGCTGGTAATCATCTGGCCAACGATTCGATGATCTCGATGATTTCCGAGGCCCGCGCGCGCTTTTTGTTCGCCTACGGCATCGCCGAGACCAGAAAGGACGGAAACGGCATCATCGTCACCGACCTCGCCACTACCTACAAAGCCGAAGCCCATGCGCGCGATGTGCTGCTGTTCGAAGTCGGCGTGATGGACTTCAACCGCTATGGTGGCGACATCACCTTCCGCATCACCCGCCCCGCCGATGGCACCTTGATCGCCATGGCCAAGTCCGGTTTCGTTTTCTACGACTATCTGAACAAGCGCGTCGTACCGATGCCCAGCGAGTTCGACGCCAAGTTCCCCAAGGTCAACCGCATCAGCTGAAAAACGCTCCACTTCGAAGCACGACGCACCTGAGGTGCGCCCATTTCGCTCGGCAGCGAAGCCCTGGCTGCGCGCGAAGCCTTGAAATGTCAGGCTTCGGCTCTTTGGCACAGCTAATGCTTAGTACAGATCAGGTAGCCAAAGGCGGTTACTCACAGACATGACAAAGGCGTCGCGTTGCCCCGTTGAGACTGACGGCGGTTTCGCGGCGCTTTTTCGTTTGCCCCAGGGACCGGGGCGCGAATGGCAACGACCCGGCCACTCGCAACTGCTTCGAGCGCTGCCGCAGCCGGATCGGTTGGGCGGTCATCGCATATCCGCCGCCCATTTCGGCGCGTCGGTTGCACTTGTCTAGCGTCTAGTGAGGTGTTCGATGAATACGAGTTTCTGGAAAGCCGGCCATACGCCGACGCTGTTCTCTGCCTTTCTCTACTTCGATTTGAGTTTCATGGTCTGGTACGTACTCGGCCCGATGGGCGTGCAGATCGCTGCCGATCTCGGGCTGACCACGCAGCAGCGCGCCTTTATGGTGGCTACGCCGATCCTCTCCGGCGCCATTCTGCGCCTGGTGCTGGGTATGCTGGCCGACCGCACATCACCGAAGACGGCCGGACTGTTCGGCCAGATCGTGGTGATCGCCGCGCTGTTCGTGGCCTGGCTCCACGGCGTCCACAGCTATGAACAGGCATTGCTGCTCGGCCTGTTTCTCGGTATGGCCGGCGCTTCCTTCGCCGTGGCGCTGCCGCTGGCGTCGCAGTGGTATCCACCGCAGCATCAGGGCAAGGCCATGGGCATCGCCGGTGCCGGCAACTCGGGGACTGTACTTGCAGCGCTATTCGCGCCGGTACTAGCAACGATGTTCGGCTGGAGCAACGTGTTCGGCCTGGCGTTGATCCCGCTGGTGCTGACCCTGATCATCTTCGCCAGCGTCGCCAAGAATGCGCCGAACCGTCCCGCGCCGAAGTCCTTCGCCGACTACATGAAGGCGTTGGGTGACCGCGATAGCTGGTGGTTCATGTTCTTCTACAGCGTGACGTTCGGCGGCTTCCTCGGACTGGCCAGCACCCTGCCCGGCTACTTTCACGACCAGTACGCGTTCGACCCGGTCAAGGCCGGCTACTACACCGCCGCCTGCGTATTCGCCGGCAGCTTGTTGCGGCCGCTGGGCGGCGCGCTGGCCGACCGTATCGGCGGCATCCGCTCGCTGCTGGTGATGTATACCGTGACGGCTATCTGCTTATTCATCGTCGGGTTCAATCTGCCAAGCTCGACGGCTGCACTGGCGTTGTTCGTCGTTGCCATGCTCAGCCTTGGGGCCGGCAACGGCGCGGTGTTCCAGTTGGTGCCGCAGCGTTTCAACAAGGAAATCGGCGTGATGACCGGGCTAGTCGGCATGGCCGGCGGCATCGGTGGCTTCTTGCTCACCGCAGGTTTGGGCGCCGTCAAGCAGGCCACAGGCGACTACCAGCTGGGCCTCTGGCTGTTCGCCAGCCTGGGTGCGTTGGCCTGGTTCGGCCTCTATGGCGTGAAGCGTCGCTGGAGAACCACCTGGGGTTCGGCGGCAATGACAGTGGCTAGGGTATAGAAGGAGCAGCTAAAAGCTGGAAGCTGGAAGCTGGAAGAGGTGCATTTAGCTTCTAGCTTCTAGCTTCTAGCTTCAGGCTAAACCTGATCGCATCGGATCGACTTATGCCCCTTCAACTTTCCTTCGGCGAAGCCACCGCAACCGGTCCGCGTGCAGAAAATCAGGACGCGCTGCGTATCGTCACGCCAACGCTAGGCCTCGCGGCTAGCAAGGGTGCGCTGTTCGCTATCGCCGACGGTGTCAGCCAGTGCGCGGACGGCGGCCTGGCGGCGCGGGCGACGCTGCAGGCACTGGCCACCGATTACTACGCCACACCGGAAACCTGGACCGTCGCGCAGTCGCTCGACCGAGTACTGGTTGCCCACAATCGCTGGCTGCAAGCCAACGGTGGCGGGCAGCCGCTGCTGACGACGTTAACCGCGCTGGTGCTGCGTGGCCGTCGCTTTACCCTCGCCCACGTCGGTGACTGCCGGGCTTATCGCTGGTATGACGGCCAGATGCATCGGTTGAGCGAAGACCATGTGTGGGACCAGCCGAACATGCAACACGTGCTCAAGCGTGCCATGGGCCTGGACCAGCATCTGGTGGTGGACTACCTCGACGGCGAGCTTCGCCTCGGCGAAATCTTCGCGCTGCTCAGCGACGGCGTCTGGGCCAGCATCGCCGAGGGCGATATCCGGAACGTTCTCCGCTCCGAGTCTGATCTGTCCCGTGCCGCCGGCACGCTGGTCAAGCTCGCGCATCAAAGTAGTAGCCAGGACAACGCCAGCGCCTTGCTGCTGCGGGTCGAAGCGCTGCCGGAAGCGGTATTGGCCGATTCACTTGCGGAGCTCGCGGACTGGCCATTGCCGCCCAGGCTGCGTCCCGGTCAGGCATTCGAAGGCTGGACCATCGAGGCGTTGCTGGCCGAGTCGCGCCAATCGCTGGTCTACCGGGTGCGTGATCAACAGGCTCAGCCCTGGCTGCTCAAGACCTTGCCACCGAGCCGGGCGGACGAACTCGAAGCCGGACCAGCGTTGCTGCAGGAGGAATGGTTTCTGCGCCGGGTCGCCGGCCGCCATTACCCCGAGCTCCATGACCTGCCCCGGCGCCAGCACCTGTATTACGTGCAGCGCGAATACAGTGGGCAGACCCTCGTACAGCGCTTCACTCAACAAGGCCCGATGTCGTTGCCCGACTGGTTGCAGATGGCGCCACGCCTGATCCGCGCGCTGGGTATGCTGCACCGACGCAACATCCTGCACCGCGACATCAAACCGGAAAACCTGCACCTGGATGACGCCGGCGAGCTGCGCCTGCTGGATTTCGGCCTGGCCTATTGCCCGGGGCTGTCCGAGGACCAGCCGCACAACTTGCCGGGCACGCCGAGCTATATCGCCCCTGAAGCCTTTGCCGGCGCGTCGCCAAGCCGGCAACAGGACCTCTACGCAGCTGGCGTCACGCTCTACTACCTGCTCACCGGTCACTACCCCTACGGCGAGGTGGAAGCCTTCCAACGGCCCCGTTTCGGCAACGCTGTGCCGGCCAGTCGCTATCGACCCGATCTGCCCCAATGGCTGGATGACATGCTCAAGCGCGCCGTCGCGGCAGAGCCCGCACAGCGCTTCGAAACAGCCGAAGAATGGCTATTGGTACTGGAACAGGGTGAGCGCCTGGCAAACAGCACGCCGTCGCGGCCATTGCTCGAACGCGAACCGTTGAAGGTCTGGCGCGGCATCGCCCTGCTCTCGCTGTTGTTGAATCTGGCTCTGCTGGCGTGGCTAGGTAAAAACGGCTAGCCGATCAACGCCGAACGATCAGCCCCTGGCGCGCAACACGGGTCAGCTCGCGCACGCATTCCTCGAGCCGTTCGCCGCTCGGTGCTTGGATGACCGCCAGATCGAAGCTGTTGGTGGCGAAATGCGCCAGTGATTCATCGGCACCGGTGAACTGAACGAGGAAAGCGCGCGGCTTTCCCCAGCGCTTCGGCCAACCGTCCAGATAGCGCAACAGCGACGGCTGATGATTGCCACCAAGGAGAATTTTCGGATTGCTGCGGACCAGCCCGCTGGTGATGGGGGCCAAACGTAGAGAGGTGCGTTGCGATGCATTCATGAAAGATATCCCGCCTCGAGGATTCCGCTGGGCAGCGGTGGGAGGCGACACCGAACCAGCGCTTTAGCGGTATTTCGAAGCCTTCGGCTCCAGGCGCCCCGCAAGTAGCTGACTAAATCGGCGCATGAGGCGAAACAATAAAAAGCCGCACGGGTGCTGTCAACGGCGAATTTGCCGCGTGCTAGGCGGCTTGACTGCACCAGTGCTGCACGGCGCGCATCATAGCGGTGCAAAAAACACAGCCTCACCATGCCCCGTCGCTGACGCTAAGCGCCGGAAACCAAGCCAACACAGGGTTGGCACAGCCCCTGCATTGTCAGGAGCAACACAAGCCGGGCCTTCAATGTGGAGGGCCGGGCTCCGAATACGGAACAAGGACAAAGGCGTCCTCACCGGGTAACCGGTGGGGGCGCCTTTTTCGTTGACGCCCAGCTCGCGCGGAGAACGGTATGAAAAAACTCAGACTCGTGATGATCGGCAATGGCATGGCCGGGGTTCGTACCCTAGAGGAACTGCTCAAGCTCGCCCCTAATCTCTACGACATCACGGTATTCGGCGCCGAGCCCCATCCCAACTACAACCGTATCCTGCTTTCGCCCGTATTGGCCGGCGAGCAAACCTTCGAGGAGATCGTGCTCAACGACCTCGACTGGTATGCGAAGAACGGCATCCGCCTGCTACTCAACCGCAAGGTGATTCAGATCGACCGGATCAGGCGTCGGGTGATCGCTGAGGACGCCAGCGAAGCCGAGTATGACCGGCTGCTCATCGCCACCGGTTCGACCCCCTTCATCCTGCCGATTCCCGGTAATCAGCTCGACGGGGTGATCGGCTATCGCGATATCGCCGACACCCAGGCGATGCTGGACGCCGCCAGGAACCACAGGCACGCCGTGGTAATCGGTGGCGGATTACTCGGGCTGGAAGCGGCCAACGGCCTGAAGCTGCGCGGCATGCGGGTGACTGTAGTGCACCTCGGCGAATGGCCGATGGAGCGCCAGCTCGACCAGAGCGCCGGCACCTTGCTGCAGAACGCGCTGCAAGCCCGCGGCCTGATCTTCAGGATGAACAAGCAGACCGCCGAACTGATTGGCAACGATCAGGGCCGGGTCCAGGCCGTACGCTTCACCGACGGCGAAGTGATCAACGCCGATCTGGTGGTCATGGCCGCCGGCATCCGTCCCAATAGCGCGCTGGCGGAGCAAGCCGGAATCCCCTGCAACCGCGGCATTCTCGTCAGCGACACCCTGCAGACCTATGACCCCCGCGTCTATGCCGTCGGTGAATGCGCCAGCCATCGGGGCACCGCCTACGGGCTGGTCGCGCCCGTGTTCGAGCAGGCCCGGGTCTGCGCCAATCACCTGGCGATGCTGGGATTCTCCCGTTACCCGGGCTCGGTGACGTCGACCAAGCTGAAGGTCACCGGAATCGACCTATTCTCTGCCGGTGATTTCATCGGCGGTGAAGGCACCGAGACCATCACCCTCTCCGACCCCATCGGCGGCGTATACAAGAAACTGGTGATCAAGGACGACGTCCTCGTTGGAGCCTGCCTGTACGGCGATACCTCCGATGCCGGCTGGTATTTCCGCCAGGTGCGCGAAGGTCAGAACGTCAGTGATATTCGGGATTGCCTGATGTTTGGTGCGACCGGCTTAGGCCAGCCCGCTTCGGGCGTGGAGAGCGAGGCGCTACGCAGCAGTAGTGAATCCGTTCGGTTGTCACCCGATAGCACAACCGAATGTGCCTGACAGCGCACCAAGCCCACCAGATCAGGAGAGAAAACGCCATGCGCCAGACCACTGCATCCACCTGCTGCTACTGCGGCGTCGGCTGCGGCGTGCTGATCGAGCACGACGGCGAGCGCATCCTCGATGTCGCTGGCGATCCGAATCATCCAGCCAACTTCGGCAAGCTGTGCAGCAAGGGATCGACCTTGCACCTGACCGGTGATTTGGACGCTCGCGCGCTCTACCCCGAGTTGCGCCTGGGCAAAGACCTGGCCCGTACCCGCACCGACTGGGATAGCGCGCTCGACCATGCCGCCCATGTATTCGCCGAGACGATTGCGAAACACGGCCCGGACAGCGTCGCCTTCTACATCTCCGGCCAGTTGCTGACCGAGGACTACTACGCGTTCAACAAGCTCGCCCGCGCGCTGGTCGGCACCAACAACATCGACTCCAACTCGCGCCTGTGCATGTCGTCCGCCGTTGCCGGTTACAAGCGCAGCCTCGGTGCCGACGCGCCGCCGTGCAGCTACGAAGACATCGAACAGAGCGACTGCCTGCTGATCGTCGGCAGCAACATGGCCTATGCCCACCCGGTGCTGTTTCGCCGCCTGGAAGAAGCCAAGGCGAAGCGGCCGCAAATGAAAGTCATCGTGGTCGATCCGCGACGCACCGACACCTGTGATTTGGCCGACCTGCATTTGGCGATCCTGCCGGGCAGCGATGTCGCGCTGTTCCACGGCATTCTGCACATTCTGCTGCGCGAAGGCTGGGTCGACCGGGACTACATCGACGCTCACACCGATGGGTTCGACGAACTCGGTGACATGGTGCGTGAATACAGTCCGGCCAGGGTCGCGGACCTGTGCGGCGTCAGCACCGAAGACTTGCAGATTTGTGCTCGTTTGATTGGTAGCGCGCCTAGCTTTCTGTCGCTCTGGTGCATGGGCGTAAACCAGTCGACCTCCGGCAGCGCCAAGAACAGCGCGCTGATCAATCTCCACCTCGCCATGGGCCAGATCGGCAAACCCGGCGCCGGCCCCTTCTCGCTGACGGGCCAGCCCAACGCCATGGGCGGACGCGAAACAGGCAGCCTATCCAACCTGTTGCCAGGCCATCGCGAATCGGGCAACGCACAACATCGCGCCGACGTCGCCAACTATTGGGGCGTGCCGGCGCTGCCTGATACGTCGGGCCTGTCCGCGATAGAACTGTTCGATGCCGTACGCAGCGGCAAGGTCAAGGCGCTGTGGATCGCCTGCACCAACCCCGCACAATCGATGCCTGACCAGCAGAGCATTCACCAAGCGCTGGCGGCATGCCCTTTCGTGGTCGTCCAGGAAGCCTTCTTCACCACCGAGACCTGCCGCTACGCCGATCTGCTGCTGCCCGCGGCCAGTTGGGGCGAGAAGGACGGCACCGTGACCAACTCCGAGCGCCGTGTCAGCCATGTGCGACGCGCCATTCCCGCACCGGGCGAGGCGCGCGCCGATTGGTCGATCACCTGTGATTTTGCTCGCCGGCTGGAAAGCCTGATGCGCCCCGATCAAGCGAGCCTGTTCGCGTTCGACACCGCCGCCGCGCTGTTCGAGGAATACAAATTGCTCACCCAGGGCCGTGACCTGGACCTGTCCGGTCTCAGTCATGCGGTGATTGATCAGCTCGGCCCACAACAATGGCCCTTCCCTGCCGGCAGCCAGCGAGGCACGCCGCGGCTCTACGGCGACGGCGTGTTCCCGACCGATGACGGCCGCGCACGCTTTATCGCCGAGCACTATCAGGCGCCGAAGGAGAAACGCGAAACCCAGTTCCCGCTGACGCTGAACACGGGTCGCCTGCGCGATCAATGGCATGGCATGAGCCGCACCGGCACCGCCGCGCGCCTGTTCAGCCATGTCGAAGAAGCGCTGCTGAGCATGAGCGCCGAGGACATGCGTAGCCGTCGGCTGCTCGATGGCCAACTGGTCAAGGTCCGCAGCCGCCGTGGCGAGCTGCTGTTGCCGGTACGCGAGGATGAAAGCCTGCGCCCTGGCCAGCTATTCATGCCCATGCATTGGGGCGATCGCTTCCTCAAGGGGTTGGGCGTCAACCGGCTCACATTGCCGGCATTCGACCCGATTTCGAAACAACCCGAACTCAAGCACGCCGGTGTCGAGGTGGAAAAAATCGAGCTGCCCTGGCAGTTCTTCGCCCTCGTCGAAGGCTCGGTGCAGCAACGTTTCGAGACGCTGCGCCCATTGTTCGAGGGGTTCGCCTACGCCAATTTCAGCCTTGCCGGGCGGGACCGCGAAGCGTTGGTGATCCGCGCCGCTGATAGCGAGGCGCCGAGCACAGCGTTACTGGCGCAGCTCAATCATTTGCTGCGGCTGGATGAAGGTTCGGTGCTGGTCTACGACGATCCGCGCCGCGGCGTTGGCAAGCGGGTGCGCATCGAAGACGGCCGCATCGTCGCCCTCAGCCTGTCCGGTGAAACCGCGGCACGCCAATGGCTGAAGCAGCTCTGGCATGACGGCAATGTTGACCAGGCGCTACGCCGCTGGCTGTTGGCACCCCTAAGCACGCCGCCTGTGGGTGCAATACGCGCAGGCAAGACCCTGTGTAACTGCATGAACGTCAGCCAGGATGCGGTCTGTGCGGGAATCGAACGGGGCCTGGATCTGGATGGCTTGAAGCGGGAACTGGGCTGCGGGACCAGCTGTGGCTCCTGCGTACCGGAAATCAGGCGACTGCTGGTGAAACAGCCAACGGTGGCCTGAACGACAACCACGACGGAACAGGCGATGCATAGCGCATCGTCAGCATGATCGAAGCAGCATGAGAGATAGACACATGAGCGCAAAAGTATGGCTGGTGGGAGCAGGTCCCGGTGATCCGGAACTATTGACGCTCAAGGCCGTGCGGGCCATGGGCGAGGCGCAGGTGGTGCTGATCGACGACTTAGTCAATCCCGCCGTGCTCGAACACTGCCCGAACGCACGGGTCATCCCAGTGGGCAAGCGCGGCGGTTGCCGCTCGACGCCACAGGCCTTCATCCATCGATTGATGTTGCGCTACGCGCGCCAGGGCAAGTGTGTGGTGCGCCTGAAAGGCGGCGATCCGTGCATTTTCGGACGCGGCGGTGAAGAAGCGGAATGGCTGGCGGAGCGTGGCGTCGAAGCGGAGATCGTCAATGGCATAACCGCAGGCCTTGCCGGCGCGACTCAATGCGGTATTTCGCTGACCCATCGCGGCGTCGCCCGTGGCGTTACCTTGGTTACAGCACATACGCTGGATAACAGCAGTCCCGAGTGGCACGCGCTGGCGAAAACCGGCACGACACTGGTCGTCTACATGGGCGTCAGCAGCCTGCATCAGGTACAGGCTGGCCTGATCGAAGGCGGTCTGCCGGCGTGGACCGCCGTCGCGATGATCGAAAACGCCTCCCTTACGCAGCAACGCGAATGCCGCTCCAGCCTGGCGGACATGTGCCGCGATGCCCTGGCCTTTCAGCTAAAAAGTCCGGCAATTCTCGTAATCGGTGAGGTTGCTGCGTACACGAAGGCCATGCTCGATGACTGCGTAGCATAAGTAAACAGATGCACAGGCCCAACCACGCGAAGATTGCGACAGCCGGTCACTGCCTCTGCAGAAGGCCGGCCCGGCGCCGTTTCGCGGCCTGCAATTATTGAGTGACATCAAATAAACGTCAGAAATACTTCAATATGTTTCATGTAGAAACATGTACTTAAACTTTTCATAGGCATAGAATGCCCGGCCATTAGGAGTTGCGACGCTTGGTCGCTGTCGCAAGCTGGACATACATAAGCCGTTCCGCTAAGGGGCCCGGCATGCCTGATGTATCTCTGTCCCATAATTGGGGCTTCGCAGTATTCGTTCTCGGCGTTATCGCACTCTGCGCATTCATGCTCGGCGTATCCAGCCTGCTTGGCAGTAAGGCCTGGGGCCGCGCCAAGAACGAGCCCTTCGAGTCAGGCATTCTCCCCACGGGCAACGCCCGGCTGCGTTTCTCCGCAAAATTCTATCTGGTCGCGATGCTCTTCGTGATCTTCGACGTTGAAGCCCTATATCTCTTTGCCTGGGCTGTCTCGGTGCGCGAAAGCGGCTGGGCGGGCCTCATTGAAGCTACCGTATTCATAGCAATTCTGTTGGCGGGTCTTGTCTACCTTTGGCGGGTGGGTGCGCTCGATTGGGCGCCATCCAGCCGTCGCGAGCGACAGGCGAAGCTAAAACAATGAGGCTCTTCACATGCAATACAAACTTACCCGGATCGATCCGGATGCGGTCAATGACCGTTATCCGATCGGCCAGCAGGAGACTGTTGCCGATCCATTAGAAGACCAGGTTCATCGCAACATCTACATGGGCAAACTGGAAGACGTGCTGAGTGGCGCGGTCAACTGGGGGCGCAAGAACTCCCTCTGGCCGTACAACTTCGGCCTGTCGTGCTGCTATGTGGAGATGACCACGGCCTTCACCGCGCCTCATGACATCGCCCGCTTCGGTGCTGAAGTAATCCGTGCTTCGCCGCGCCAGGCCGATTTCATGGTCATTGCCGGCACCTGCTTCATCAAGATGGCGCCGATCATCCAGCGCCTGTACGAACAGATGCTCGAACCCAAGTGGGTCATTTCCATGGGTTCGTGCGCCAATTCCGGTGGTATGTACGACATTTACTCGGTCGTTCAGGGGGTCGACAAGTTCCTCCCCGTGGACGTGTACATACCCGGCTGCCCGCCCCGCCCCGAGGCGTTCCTGCAAGGCTTGCAATTGTTGCAGGAGTCCATCGGCAAGGAGCGCCGCCCGCTTTCCTGGGTCGTCGGTGATCAAGGCGTCTATCGCGCCGAAATGCCGTCGCAGAAGGAACAGCGACGCGAACAGCGTATCCAGGTCACCAACCTGCGCAGCCCCGACGACGTGTGAGCCCGGCTTTCCATCCGGAAGGCCTCTCCACACCCAAACGTTGACCGAAAGCGACCGAGATCATGACTGCAGGCAATGCTCTGTACATCCCGCCCTACAAGGCTGACGACCAGGATATCGTCGTCGAACTGAACGCGCGCTTCGGCGCCGAGACCTTCACGCTGCAACCCAGCCTGACCGGCATGCCGGTGCTCTGGGTACCCCGCGAAAAGCTCATCGAAGTGCTGAGTTTCCTGCGCCAGGTCAGCAAGCCCTACGTGATGCTCTACGACCTGAGCGCCACCGACGAGCGCCTGCGCACCCAGCGACGTGGCCTGCCTGCCGCTGATTTCAGCGTCTTCTATCACCTGATGTCGCTGGAGCGAAACAGCGATGTGATGATCAAGGTCGCGCTCCGCGAAGGCGACATGAACCTGCCCACCGCCGTCTCCGTCTGGCCCAACGCCAACTGGTACGAGCGCGAAATCTGGGACATGTTCGGCATCACCTTCGATGGCCACCCGTTCCTCACCCGCATGCTGATGCCGCCGACCTGGGAAGGCCATCCGCTGCGCAAGGACTACCCGGCGCGCGCCACCGAGTTCGATCCCTACAGCCTGAATGCCGCCAAGCAGGACCTGGAGCAGGAAGCCCTGCGCTTCAAACCCGAGGACTGGGGCATGCAGCGCCACAGCGAGCACGAGGACTACATGTTCCTCAACCTCGGCCCCAACCACCCTTCGGCCCATGGCGCTTTCCGCATCATCTTGCAGCTCGATGGCGAGGAAATCCTCGATTGCGTGCCGGAGATCGGCTACCACCACCGTGGCGCCGAAAAGATGGCCGAGCGCCAGAGCTGGCACAGCTTCATCCCCTACACCGACCGCATCGACTACCTCGGCGGGGTAATGAACAACCTGCCCTACGTGCTGGCGGTGGAGAAACTGGCCGGCATCACCGTGCCGGACCGCGTCGACTTCATCCGCGTGATGATGGCCGAGTTCTTCCGTATCCAGAACCACCTGCTGTACCTGGGTACCTACATCCAGGACGTCGGCGCGATGACGCCGGTGTTCTTCACCTTCACCGACCGCCAGCGCGCCTACAAGGTCATCGAAGCCATCACCGGGTTCCGTATGCACCCGGCCTGGTACCGCATCGGCGGCGTCGCGCACGATCTGCCGCGCGGCTGGGACAAGCTGGTTCGCGAATTTCTCGACTGGATGCCCAAACGCCTGAAGGAATACGAAAAGGCCGCGCTGAAGAACAGCATCCTGATCGGTCGTACCAAAGGCGTCGCGTCGTACAACACCAAAGAGGCCCTGGAATGGGGCGTCACCGGTGCCGGCCTGCGCGCCACCGGTCTCGACTTCGACATCCGCAAGGCGCGACCCTACTCCGGCTATCAGCATTTCGATTTCGAAGTGCCACTGGCCGTCAACGGCGACGCCTATGACCGTTGTATGGTCAAGATGGGCGAAATGCGCGAGAGCCTGAAGATTATCGAACAGTGCCTCAAACACATGCCCGAAGGCCCCTACAAGGCCGATCACCCGCTGACCACGCCGCCGCCGAAAGAGCGCACGCTGGAGCACATCGAAACCCTGATCACGCACTTCCTGCAGGTGTCCTGGGGTCCGGTGATGCCGGCCAACGAGAGCTTCCAGATGATCGAAGCGACCAAGGGCATCAACAGCTATTACCTGACCAGCGACGGCAGCACCATGAGCTACCGCACGCGCATCCGCACGCCCAGCTTCCCGCATCTGCAGCAGATCCCCTCGGTGATCCGCGGCAGCATGATCCCGGACCTGATCGCCTATCTGGGCAGCATCGATTTCGTTATGGCCGACGTGGACCGCTGATATGAGCACTCTGATCAAGACTGACCGTTTCGTCCTCAGCGAAACCGAACGCTCGGCCATCGAGCACGAAATGCACCATTACGAAGACCCGCGCGCGGCCAGCATCGAAGCCCTGAAGATCGTGCAGAAGGCCCGCGGCTGGGTGCCGGACGGCGCCTGCGATGCCATCGGCGAGATCCTCGGCATCCCGGCCAGCGACGTCGAAGGCGTGGCCACCTTCTATAGTCAGATCTTCCGCGTGCCGGTGGGCCGCCACATCATCCGCGTCTGCGACAGCATGACCTGCTACATCGGCGGCCATGAAAACGTGCTGGACAGCATCAGGAATGAAATCGGCATTGAGCCCGGCCAGACTTCCGCCGATGGCCGCTTCACCCTGATTCCGGTGTGCTGCCTGGGCAACTGCGACAAGGCCCCGGCGCTGATGATCGACGACGACACCTTCGGTGACGTTCAGCCCGGTGGCGTCGCCCAGTTGCTGGAGGCCTTTCAATGAGCACCATGAAGCAATTGGCATCCATCGGCCCGGCCAACCGCATTGCCCGTAGCGAAGAAACCCATCCGCTGACCTGGCGCCTGCGCGACGACGGCCAGCCGGTATGGCTCGACGAGTATCGCCAGAAGAACGGCTACGACGCGCTGCGCAAGGCGCTGGCCGACATGGCCCAGGCCGATATCGTGCAAACGGTGAAGGAATCCGGCCTCAAGGGCCGTGGCGGCGCCGGCTTCCCCACGGGCGTGAAGTGGGGCCTGATGCCCACCGACGAATCGCTGAACATCCGCTACCTGCTGTGCAACGCGGACGAGATGGAGCCCAACACCTGGAAGGATCGCCTGCTGATGGAGCAGCTGCCACACCTGCTGGTGGAAGGCATGATCATCAGCGCCCGCGCGCTCAAGGCCTATCGCGGCTACATCTTCCTGCGCGGCGAATACGTCGACGCGGCACGCAATCTCAACCGCGCCATCGACGAAGCCAAGGCCGCCGGCCTGCTGGGCAAGAACATTCTGGGCTCGGGCTTCGATTTCGAGCTGTTCGTGCATACCGGCGCCGGCCGCTACATCTGCGGCGAGGAAACCGCGCTGATCAACTCGCTGGAAGGCCGTCGAGCCAACCCCCGCGCCAAGCCGCCCTTCCCCGCCGCTGTCGGCGTCTGGGGCAAGCCAACCTGCGTCAACAACGTCGAGACCCTGTGCAACGTGCCGGCAATCATCGGCAACGGCGTGGAGTGGTACAAGTCGCTGGCGCGCCCCGGCAGCGAAGACCACGGCAGCAAGCTGATGGGCTTCTCCGGCAAGGTGAAGACCCCCGGCATCTGGGAATTGCCCTTCGGCATCACCGCGCGCGAGCTCTTCGAGGACTACGCCGGCGGCATGAAGGATGGCTACACCCTCAAATGCTGGCAGCCCGGCGGCGCCGGCACCGGTTTCCTGTTGCCCGAGCACCTCGAGGCGCAGATGTACGCCGGCGGCATCGCCAAGGTCGGCACGCGCATGGGCACCGGCCTGGCGCTGGCCGTCGACCACACCGTTAGCATGGTCTCGCTGCTGCGCAACATGGAAGAGTTCTTTGCCCGCGAATCCTGCGGCTGGTGCACGCCGTGCCGTGACGGCCTGCCCTGGAGCGTGAAGACCCTGCGCGCACTGGAGCGCGGCCAGGGCACGCGCCAGGACCTGGACATCCTGCTGCGGCTGGTGGACTTCCTCGGCCCGGGCAAGACCTTCTGCGCCCACGCACCCGGCGCGGTAGAGCCGCTGGGCGCCGCGATCAAGTACTTCCGGGACGAATTCGAGGCGGGTGTCGCCCAGGCGGCAACCGCGCCTCCGCAGCCGGCATGAAGAATTGAAAGACGCTGAAGGCTGAACGCTGGACGAACGAGCCGTACGGCCTCGTCCAGCCCTGATCTCGACCTTCAGCGGAAAAAGTTTCCTATTAGCCAAACCCGCGCAAGCGGGATGAGAAGACCTAGAAATGGCCACTATCCACGTAGACGGCAAAGACTACGAAGTCGATGGGGCGGACAACCTGCTGCAGGCCTGTCTGTCGCTCGGCCTCGATGTCCCCTATTTCTGCTGGCACCCGGCGCTTGGCAGCGTCGGCGCCTGCCGCCAGTGCGCGGTCAAGCAGTACAGCGACGAGAACGACACCCGCGGCCGGCTGGTCATGTCCTGCATGACGCCCGCCACAGACAACAGCTGGATATCCATCGACGACGAGGAAGCCAAGGCCTTCCGCGCCAGCGTGGTGGAGTGGCTGATGATCAACCACCCGCACGACTGCCCGGTGTGCGAGGAAGGCGGTCACTGCCATCTGCAGGACATGACGGTGATGACCGGCCACAACCAGCGCCGTTATCGCTTCACCAAGCGCACCCACCAGAACCAGGAACTCGGCCCGTTCATCGCCCATGAGATGAACCGCTGCATCGCTTGCTACCGCTGCACGCGCTACTACAAGGACTACGCCGGCGGCACCGACCTCGGCGTATTCGGCGCCCACGACAACGTCTATTTCGGCCGTGTCGAAGACGGCGTGCTGGAAAGTGAATTCTCCGGCAACCTCACCGAGGTCTGCCCCACCGGCGTGTTCACCGACAAGACTCATTCGGAGCGCTACAACCGCAAGTGGGACATGCAGTTCGCGCCGAGCATCTGTCATGGCTGCGCGTCCGGCTGCAACATCAGCCCCGGCGAGCGCTACGGCGAAATCCGCCGCATCGAGAACCGTTTCAATGGCGAAGTGAACCACTACTTCCTCTGCGACCGCGGGCGCTTCGGCTATGGCTACGTCAACCGCAGTGATCGCCCACGCCAGCCGCTGCTGGGCGCGGACAGGCTCGGCATCGACGCCGCCCTGGACAGTGCCGCCGAGCTGCTGCGCGGCAAGCGCGTGATCGGCATCGGCTCGCCACGCGCCAGCTTGGAAAGCAACCACGCCCTGCGTGCGCTGGTCGGCGCGGAAAACTTCTACAGCGGCATCGCCGCCGCCGAGCTGGAGAATATCCGGCTGATCCGCCAACTGCTGCAGAACGGCCCGCTGCCGGTGCCGACGATGCGCGACATCGAAAGCCACGATGCCGTGTTCATCCTCGGCGAAGACCTGACCCAGACCGCTGCCCGCATGGCCCTGGCCGTGCGCCAGGCTGCGAAAGGCAAGGCCACCGAGATCGCCGCCTCGATGAAGATCCAGGACTGGCACGTGGCGGCGGTGCAGAACGTTGCCCAGAACGCCCTGCATCCGGTGTTCATCGCCAGCGTCAGCGAAACCCGTCTCGACGACATCGCCGAGCAGAGTGTGCATGCCGCACCGGTCGATCTGGCCCGTCTTGGTTTCGCCGTGGCCCACGCCATCGACCCCAGCGCGCCGGCGGTGGATGGCCTGGAAGCCGAAGCCCGCGAGCTGGTGCAGCAGGTCGCCGACGCCCTGCTCGCCGCCAAGCGTCCTTTGCTGATCAGCGGCGCTTCGCTGGGCGAGAAAAGCCTGATCGAAGCCGCCGGCAACATTGCCCAGGCGCTGAAGAACCGCGAGAAGAGCGCCTCCCTCAGCCTCGTCGTGCCGGAAGCCAACAGCCTCGGCGTGGCGCTGCTCGGTGGCGAATCCGTGGATGCCGCGCTGGATGCGCTGATCACCGGAGAGGCTGAGGCCGTGATCGTGCTGGAAAACGACCTCTACCGCCGCGCCGATCAGGCCAAGGTGGACAAGGCCCTGGCCGCCGCCCAGGCCGTAATCGTCGCCGATCACCAGCAGACCGCCACCACCGCCAAGGCCCATCTAGTGCTCTCGGCCGCCAGCTTCGCCGAAGCCGACGGCACCCTGGTCAGCCAGGAAGGGCGCGCGCAGCGTTTCTTCCAGGTCTTCGAGCCCAGCTATTACGACGGCAAGATACTGGTACGCGAAGGCTGGCGCTGGATGCACGCGCTGCAATGCACGCTGCAGGGCAAGGCCGTGGACTGGACCAACCTGGATCAGGCCACCGCCGATTGCGCCGCGGCCAACCCGCAACTGCAGGGTATTCTGGCCGCTGCGCCGCTTTCCTCGTTCCGCATCAAGGGCCTGAAAATGGCCCGCGAGCCGCTGCGCTACAGCGGCCGTACCGCCATGCGCGCCAACATCAGCGTGCACGAACCGCGTCAGCCGCAGGACCAGGACTCGCCGTTCGCCTACTCCATGGAAGGCTATTCCGGCAGCGCCGAGGACCGCCAGCAGATCCCCTTCGCCTGGTCGCCGGGCTGGAACTCGCCGCAGGCCTGGAACAAGTTCCAGGACGAAGTCGGCGGCCACCTGCGTGCCGGTGACCCGGGTGTGCGCCTGCTCGACGACGTTCGTCAGGACCTGGCCTGGAAAACCGCGCCCGCCGCCTTCGCCCCCGCACTCGGCAGCTGGCAGGTGGTGCCGCTGCATCATCTGTTCGGCAGCGAAGAGACCACGGCGCTCGCCGCACCTATCCAGAGCCGCATCCCGCAGCCCTATGTCGCCCTGGCCGAAGCCGAAGCCCAGCGCCTTGGCGTGGTTGAAGGCGAGCCGATCAGCCTGCGGATCGCTGATCGGCACCTGCAGCTGCCGGTGCGTATCGATGAATCACTGGGCCTCGGCCTGGTCGGGCTGCCGGTCGGCCTCGAAGGCATTCCGGTACTGAACAGCACCTGCCTGGCCACTGAACTGGAGGCCATTCAATGAACTGGCTGACTCCCGAAGTGATCGACGTGATCATCGCCGTCGTCAAGGCGCTGGTCATCATGCTGGCCGTCGTGGTGTGCGGTGCCTTGCTGAGCTTCGTCGAACGTCGCCTGCTGGGTTGGTGGCAGGACCGCTACGGCCCCAACCGGGTCGGCCCGTTCGGCATGTTCCAGATCGCCGCCGACATGCTGAAGATGTTCTTCAAGGAAGACTGGAACCCGCCGTTCTCCGACCGGCTGATTTTCACCCTGGCGCCGGTGGTGGCGATGAGTTCGCTGCTGCTGGCCTTCGTCATCGTGCCGATCACCCCGACCTGGGGCGTGGCGGACCTGAACATCGGCCTGCTGTTCTTCTTCGCCATGGCCGGTCTCACGGTGTACGCGGTGCTGTTCGCCGGCTGGGCGAGCAACAACAAGTTCGCCCTGCTCGGCGCCCTGCGCGCCTCGGCGCAGACGGTGTCGTACGAGGTGTTTCTCGGGCTGTCGCTGATGGGCATCGTCGCCCAGGTCGGCTCGTTCAACATGCGCGACATCGTCGAGTACCAGCAGCAGAACCTGTGGTTCATCATTCCGCAGTTCCTCGGCTTCTGTACCTTCTTTGTTGCTGGCGTCGCGGTCACCCACCGCCACCCCTTCGACCAGCCGGAGGCCGAGCAGGAGCTGGCCGACGGTTACCACGTCGAATATGCCGGGATGAAGTGGGGCATGTTCTTCGTCGGCGAGTACATCGGCATCGTGACCATCTCGGCGCTGCTGACCACATTGTTCTTCGGCGGTTGGCACGGCCCCTTCCTGGATACCCTGCCCTGGCTGTCGTTCTTCTATTTCGCGATCAAGACCGGTTTCTTCATCATGCTGTTCGTGCTGTTGCGCGCCTCGCTGCCGCGCCCGCGCTACGACCAGGTGATGGCCTTCGGTTGGAAGTTCTGCCTGCCGCTGACCCTGATCAACCTGCTGGTGACCGGCGCGCTCGTGCTGGCCGCGGCCCAGTAAGGAGAAAATTCGATGTTCAAGTACATTGGCGCGGTGCTCCACGGCACCTACACCCAACTGCGCAGCCTGGTGATGGTCTTCAGCCACGGCTTTCGCAAGCGCGACACCCTGCAATACCCGGAAGAGCAGGTCTACCTGCCGCCGCGCTATCGCGGTCGCATCGTCCTGACCCGTGATCCCGACGGCGAAGAACGCTGCGTGGCCTGCAACCTCTGTGCGGTGGCCTGCCCGGTGGCCTGCATCTCATTGCAGAAAGCCGAGACCGACGAGGGCCGCTGGTATCCCGAGTTCTTCCGCATCAACTTCTCGCGCTGCATCTTCTGCGGTTTCTGTGAGGAGGCCTGCCCGACCAACGCGATCCAGCTCACCCCGGACTTCGAGATGGGCGAATACAAGCGCCAGGAACTGGTTTACGAGAAGGAAGACCTGCTGATTTCCGGCACCGGCAAGTATCACGACTACAACTTCTACCGCGTCTCGGGCCTGGCCATCGCCGGCAAGCCCAAGGGCGCCGCGCAGAACGAGGCGGAGCCGATCAACGTCAAGGGGTTGTTGCCATGACGCTCGTTCGATTCACAGATGCTGCGCCAGCCGGCCTCGCGCCGGCTTCCCACCGGTCGAGGACGTACTGATGGAATTCGCTTTCTACTTTTCCGCCGGCGTGGCCGTGGTCGCCACGCTGAGGGTGGTCACCGGCAGCAACCCGGTGCATGCCCTGCTCTACCTGATCACCTCGCTGCTGGCCGTGTCGATGTGCTTCTTCGCCCTCGGCGCGCCCTTTGCCGGCGCGCTGGAAATCATCGTCTATGCCGGCGCCATCATGGTGCTCTTCGTGTTCGTGGTGATGATGCTCAACCTGGGGCGCAACACCGCCGGCCAGGAGCGCGCCTGGATGGCGCCGCGCGTCTGGATAGGTCCGTCACTGCTGGCGGCGATCCTGCTGGCGCAGTTGCTCTGGGCCTTGTTCTCGGCGCCGGAATACGCACCGGCAGGCCTGACCACCGTCGGCCCCAAGGAAGTCGGCATCGCCCTGTTCGGGCCTTACCTGCTGGCTGTCGAGTTGGCTTCAATGCTGCTGCTGGCAGCACTGGTTGCCGCCTTCCATCTGGGCCGCTACGAGGCGAAGGAGTAAGCCATGCATTCGATTCCAATGGAGCACGGCCTGGCCATCGCCGCCGTGCTGTTCTGTCTGGGCCTGGTCGGACTGATGGTGCGGCGCAACATCCTGTTCATGCTGATGAGCCTGGAAGTGATGATGAACGCCGCGGGCCTGGCCTTCGTCGTGGCCGGTAGCCGCTGGGCGCAGCCGGATGGGCAAATCATGTTCATCCTGGTGATCACCCTGGCCGCCGCCGAGGCCGCTATCGGCTTGGCGATCCTGCTGCAGCTGTATCGCCGCTTCAACACCCTCGATGTCGATGCTGCAAGCGAGATGCGCGGATGAACCTACTATTCCTGACCTTCGTTTTCCCGCTGCTCGGCTACTTCCTGCTGGCGTTCTCGCGCGGGCGGATCTCCGAAAACCTGGCAGCTGTGATCGGCGTCGGCTCGGTCGGCCTGTCGGCGATGATCAGCGCGCTGTGCATCTGGCAGTTCAACAGCTCGCCCCCCGCGGGCGGCGTGTTCAACCAGCATTTGTGGCAATGGCTGGATGTGGCCGGCTTCAGCGTCGCCTTCGGCCTGCACCTGGACGGCCTGTCGCTGACCATGCTCGGCGTGGTCACCGGCGTGGGTTTCCTGATCCACCTGTTCGCCAGCTGGTACATGCGCGGTGAAGAGGGTTACTCGCGCTTCTTCGCCTACACCAACCTGTTCATCTTCAGCATGTTGTTGCTGGTGCTGGGCGACAACCTGCTGCTGCTGTACTTCGGCTGGGAAGGTGTGGGGCTGTGCTCCTACCTGCTGATCGGCTTCTACTTCAAGGAACGCAAGAACGGCAACGCCGCGCTCAAGGCCTTCATCGTTACCCGTGTCGGCGATGTGCTGATGGCCTTCGGTTTGTTCATCCTGTTCGTCCAGCTCGGCACGCTGAATATCCCGGAATTGCTAGCGCTGGCACCCCAGAAGTTCGCCGAAGGCGATCTGTGGATCACCCTTGCGACCCTGGCGCTGCTGGGCGGCGCCGTGGGCAAGTCCGCTCAACTGCCGTTGCAGACCTGGCTGGCCGACGCCATGGCTGGCCCGACGCCGGTTTCCGCACTGATCCATGCGGCGACCATGGTTACTGCCGGCGTCTACCTGATCGCCCGCACCCACGGCTTGTTCCTGCTGGCGCCGGACGTGCTGGAACTGGTGGGCATCGTCGGTGGCGTGACCCTGGTACTGGCCGGCTTCGCCGCGCTGGTGCAGACCGACATCAAGCGCATCCTTGCCTACTCGACCATGAGCCAGATCGGCTACATGTTCCTGGCCCTGGGCGTCGGCGCCTGGGACGCGGCGATCTTCCACTTGATGACCCATGCTTTCTTCAAGGCGCTGCTGTTCCTCGCCTCCGGTTCGGTGATCAGCTCCTGCCACCACGAGCAGAACATCTTCAGGATGGGCGGGCTCTGGAAGAAGCTGCCGCTGGCCTACGCCAGCTTCATCGTCGGCGGCGCGGCGCTGGCGGCACTGCCGCTAATTACCGCAGGCTTCTATTCCAAGGACGAAATTCTCTGGGAAGCCTTCGCCAGCGGTCACAGCGGCCTGCTTTACGCGGGGTTGGCCGGTGCCTTCCTGACCTCGCTGTACACCTTCCGCCTGATATTCATCGCCTTCCACGGCGAGGCGAAGACCGAGGCGCATGCCGGGCGCGGCCTGGCTCACAACCTGCCGCTGGTGGTGCTGATCGTGCTCTCGACCTTCGTCGGCGCGCTGATCGTGCCGCCGCTGGCCGGCGTGCTGCCGCAGAGCGTCGGCCATGCCGGTGGCGAAGCCAAACACAGCCTGGAGATCGCCTCCGGCGCCATCGCCCTGGCCGGCATTCTACTCGCGGCGCTGCTGTTCCTCGGCAAGCGCGGCCTGGTCAGCGCCATCGCACAAAGCGCGCCGGGGCGTTTCCTCTCGGCCTGGTGGTACGCCGCCTGGGGCTTCGACTGGCTTTACGACAAGCTTTTCGTGCGGCCCTACCTGTGGCTTACCCGCCTGCTGAGACGCGACCCCATCGACGCCACCATCGGATTGGTACCGCGTACGGCACGGGGTAGCCATGTGCTGCTAAGCCGCAGCGAAACCGGCCAGTTGCGCTGGTACGCCCTGTCCATCGTTGGCGGAGCCGTGCTGTTGCTCGGCATCGTTCTGCTCTGAATTTGCGCAAGGACTCGAAATCGTGATTCTGCCCTGGCTAATCCTGATTCCCTTCATCGGCGGCCTGCTCTGCTGGTTCGTCGAACGTTTCGACAAAAGCATGCCGCGCTGGATCGCCCTGCTCACCATGTCGCTGCTGCTGGTGCTCGGCCTCTGGCTGTGGGCGGGCGGCAATTACCAGCTCGCCCCCGCGCCCGGCGCCGAGGCCAACTGGGCTGTGGAATTCAAGCACGTCTGGATCGAGCGCTTCGGCATCAACCTGCACCTGGCGCTCGATGGCCTGTCGCTGCTGATGATCATGCTCACCGGCCTGCTCGGCGTGCTCTCGGTACTCTGCTCCTGGAAGGAAATCCAGCGCCACGTCGGCTTCTTCCACCTCAACCTGATGTGGATTCTCGGCGGCGTGGTCGGGGTGTTCCTCGCCCTGGACCTGTTCCTGTTCTTCTTCTTCTGGGAAATGATGCTGGTGCCGATGTACTTCCTTATCGCGCTCTGGGGTCACAGCTCGGAAGGCAAGCGTTCGCGGATCAACGCGGCGACCAAGTTCTTCATCTACACCCAGGCCAGCGGCCTGATCATGCTGGTGGCCATTCTCGGCCTGGTGCTGGCCAACTACCACGCCACCGGGGTACTGACCTTCGACTACGAGCTGCTGCTCCAGGCCGATCTGGCGCCGGGTACCGAGTATCTGCTGATGCTGGGCTTCTTCATCGCCTTCGCGGTGAAGTTCCCCATCGTGCCACTGCATTCCTGGCTGCCCGATGCCCACGCCCAGGCGCCTACCGCCGGCTCCGTCGACCTGGCCGGCATCCTGCTGAAAACCGCCGCCTACGGCATGATCCGCTTCGCCCTGCCGCTGTTTCCCGACGCCTCGATGGACTTCGCGCCTATCGCCATGGGCCTGGGTCTGCTCGGCATTTTCTACGGTGCAGTGCTGTCGTTCGCGCAGACCGACATCAAGCGCCTGATCGCCTATTCCAGCGTCTCGCACATGGGCTTCGTGCTGATCGGCATCTATTCGGGCAGCGAGCTCGCCCTGCAGGGCGCGGTGGTGCTGATGATCGCTCACGGCCTCTCGGCCGCGGCACTGTTCATCCTCAGCGGCCAGCTCTATGAGCGCCTGCACACGCGGGACATGCGCGAAATGGGCGGCCTGTGGTCGCGCCTGCCCTGGTTGCCCCCGCTGAGCCTGTTCTTCGCCGCCGCCTCGCTGGGCCTGCCCGGCACCGGCAACTTCATCGGCGAGTTCGTGGTGTTGTTCGGCGCCTTCGCTAATTCGCCGTGGGTCGTGGTGATCGCCACCTTCGGTCTGGTGCTCTCGTCCATTTATTCGCTGGCGATGATCCACCGCGCCTATTTTGGCCCGACCAAGGCCGAAGGGCTGTTGCAGGGCCTGGACGCACGCGAGATCGGCATGGTGCTGTTGCTGGCGGTGCTGCTGGTGCTGCTCGGCGTCTATCCGCAGCCGGTGTTCGACACCTCGCTCGCCACCATGAGCGGCGTGCAGCAATGGATCGATACCGCTTTATCCCCAACAGTTTCGGCTCGGTAGGCTCGCCATGGAATTCACACAGCAACACTTCATCGCCCTGCTGCCCCTGCTGATCACCGGTACCACCGCTATCGCAGTGATGCTGGCCATCGCCTGGCGGCGCCATCACGGGCTCAGTTTCATCGTCACTTCGGCTGGCCTGACGCTCGCGCTGCTGTCGATAGCGCCCGCGCTGCAGGTTGGCCCGCTGGATGTGACGCCGCTTCTGCGGCTGGACGCTTTCGCCTATTTCTACAGCGCCGTGGTGCTGGTCGCGACCCTGGCCTGCGTGACCCTGGCGCACGCCTACCTGGGCGAGAAAGCCGGCTCCGAAGGCTTCCCCGGCAATCGTGAGGAGCTCTACTTGCTGATGGCACTGTCGGCAGCAGGCGGGCTGGTGCTGGTCAGCGCGCAGCACCTGGCCGGGTTCTTTATTGGCTTGGAACTGCTCTCGGTACCGGTTTACGGGCTGGTCGCCTACGCCTTCTTCAACAAGCGCTCGCTGGAAGCCGGGATCAAGTACATGGTGCTTTCCGCCGCTGCCAGCGCGTTCCTGCTGTTCGGCATGGCGCTGCTCTACGCCGAATCGGGCAGCCTCAGCTTCGCCGGCATCGGCGCCAGCCTGGCCGCGCAAGGCTCGTCTGTACTGGTGCAAGCCGGTATCGGAATGATGCTGATCGGCCTAGGTTTCAAGCTCTCACTAGCCCCCTTCCACCTGTGGACGCCAGACGTCTACGAAGGCGCGCCGGCTCCGGTGGCGACCTTCCTGGCTACCGTCAGCAAGGTCGCGGTGTTTGCCGTGCTGCTGCGCCTGTATCAGCTGTCACCGGCCACCAGCGGCGGCTGGCTGAACGATGCGCTGAGCCTGATCGCCATTGCCTCGATCCTGATCGGCAATCTGCTGGCGTTGAACCAGAGCAATCTCAAGCGCCTGCTCGGCTACTCCTCCATCGCCCACTTCGGCTACCTGCTGGTGGCGCTGATCGCCAGCAAGGGCCTGGCGGTAGAAGCCATCGGCGTGTATCTGGTGACCTACGTGCTGACCACCCTGGGTGCATTCGGGGTGATCACCTTGATGTCGAGCCCCTTCAACGGGCGCGACGCCGATGCGCTCTATGAGTACCGCGGGCTGTTCTGGCGCCGCCCCTACCTCACCGCCGTGCTCACCGTGATGATGCTGTCGCTGGCCGGCATTCCGCTGACGGCAGGCTTCATCGGCAAGTTCTACGTGATCGCCTCCGGTGTCGAATCCCAACTGTGGTGGTTGCTGGGCGCGCTGATCATCGGCAGTGCGGTGGGCCTGTTCTACTACCTGCGGGTCATGGTGACGCTGTACCTGGTCGAACCAGGCATTCGCCGCCACGACGCCCCGATCAATTGGGGACAGCGCGCGGGCGGCATCATGTTGCTGGCGATTGCCCTGCTTGCGTTCTTCTTCGGGGTTTATCCGCAGCCGTTGCTGGAGCTGGTACAGCAGGCGGGGTTTGCCGCGCTCTGACACGCTCGATCTAGAAGCAGAACGCCCCGGCTCGGGGCGTTCTGCTTTCTGCCGATCGTAAGCTATCTCTTTCAACTCCTTTGCGATGTCGATCAGTCCGACAGACGCTCGCGTTGCGTACAGCGCTGGTTTTTCGTGACCGTTTCTACGCTTCTAGTGGGCGCACCCAGACGCTTCGCATCACGGAACCGAACACTTCCGCCCCCAAAAAAAACCGCGACCCATGGGCCGCGGTTTTGCTTATTGCCGAAGCATCACACCTTCTGCTGCAGCTTCTCCGGCTTGATAAGGAAGCGTGCCAGGGCTGGCAGCAGCCAGATCGCGCCGACCATGTTCCAGAGGAACATGAAGGTCAGCATCAGGCCCATGTCCGCCTGGAACTTGATCGCTGAGAACACCCAGGTGAATACGCCGATGGCCAGGCAGACGCCGGTGAAGATCACCGCCTTGCCAGTGGATTTCAAGGTCTGATAGTAGGCTTCCTGCAACGTCATACCTTGGCGCAGATACGTCTCCAGCCGGCTATAGATGTAGATGCCGTAATCCACACCGATACCCACGCCCAAGGCGATTACTGGCAATGTCGCCACCTTTACACCAATGCCCATGAAAGCCATCAGCGCATTGCCGAGGATCGAGGTCAGCACCAGCGGCAGAATCACGCAGAGCGTCGCGGCAACGGAGCGGAAAGTCAGCAGGCACATAAAGCTCACCGCCGCATAAACCGCAATCAGCATCGTGGTTTCGGAGGCTGCGATGACTTCGTTGGTAGCCGCTTCGATACCGGCGTTACCGGCAGCAAGGACAAACTCCAACCCTTCACGGTTGTTCTCCTCGGCGAACTCACGCGCCGCGGCTACGACGTGCTCCAGCGTTTCAGCCTTGTGATCGTTGAGGAACACCAGCACCGGCGCCAACGAGCAATCGCCGTTGTACATGCCCTCAGCACGAGCGATGGAGCTGTTCAGGACGAACTGGTTACGCGACAGGGTTTCCCATTTCAGGCTGCCCTCGTTCATACCCTTGATGCTCTGCCGCGCGACGGTGACCATCGACACCGCCGACTGCACGCCCTCTGTGTTCTCCATCTTCCACATCAGCTCGTCCATGGCGGCGAGCGTGTCGTAATGGGCGCAGCCTTCAGGCGCCGTCTTGACCATTACCACCAGCACGTCGGAGCTGGTCGAGTAGTTGCGGATGACGAAATCATTGTCCAGGTTGTAGCGCGAATCCGGGTGCAGTTCCGGTGCGCCCTGGTCGAGATCGCCAATCTTCAGGTTCTGCCCGTACCAAAGCCCGCCGCCCACGGCGAGCAAGGCAATGACGATGGAGATCGGCGCGACCACCGGGTTGGCGAAATTCGACAGCAACCGCCAGAACGGGTGGTTGCGCGCCGCTTCCTCGCGAGCCTGTTTGACCGCGCGCTGGCTGATACCCATGTAGGAAATCGCCACCGGCAGCAGAATCAGGTTGGTCAGGATGATCACCGCCACGCCCAGCGAAGCGCCAATCGCCAACTCGCGAATCACACCGATATCGATCAGCAGCAGCGTCACGAAACCAACGGCATCAGACGCCAGCGCCACCATGCCGGGGATGAACAACTGACGGAACGCCATGCGTGCAGCCGCCAGCGGATCATCGGTTTCGCCCGACGCCATGGCGATGCCATTGATCTTCTGAACGCCGTGGGAAATACCGATGGCAAACACCAGGAACGGCACCAGCATCGAATAGGGATCCAGCCCGAAGCCCAGCGTGTGCAGCAAGCCGAGCTGCCAGGCCACGGCGATCAGCGTAGTCACCACCACCGCGATGGTGCTCTTGAAGCAGCGGGTGAACCACAGCAGCAGCGCTAGGGTGATGCCGATAGCAACGAAGAAGAACAACGCGACACCGACCAGCCCGTCGATCAGATCGCCTACCTTCTTGGCGAAACCGATGATGTGGATCTCCACGTTCGGATTCTGCGCCTCGTACTTGTCACGAATCTTCTCTTCGAGCTCGTGGGAAAACGTCTGGTAGTCGAGAGTGATCTGCTTGCTACGGTCGTCCGGGTCCGAATAGGACTCCATCAGCGGCACGTCGATGATGCTGGACTTGAAGTCGTTGGCCACCAGGCGGCCGATCTGACCGGACTTGAGAATGTTGTTACGCAAATCGTCGAGGCTTTCAGGCGAGCCGTCATAGGTCTGCGGGATGACCTCGCCACCGGCGAAGCCCTGCTCTGTCACCTCGGTCCAGCGAACACTGGGGCTCCACAGCGACTTCATGTTCGAGCGGTCGACACCCTGGATGTAGAACACTTCGTCATGGATCTGACGCAGCGTTTCCATGTACTCCTTGGAGAAGATGTCACCATCCTTGGCCGCGACGGATATCCGCACCGTGTTGCCCAGGTTGGCCAGATCATCACGATGCTGGAGCATGTTCTGAATGTAAGGGTGCCCCAGCGGGATCATCTTTTCGAAGCTGGTCGAAGGACGGACCTGAGCAGCCTGGTAGAACAGGAATACGCTGATCAACAGGCAGACAAGGATCACTGCCGGTCGATTGTTGAAAATCAGGCGTTCTAGAAAGGACGCCGGCTTCTGCTGATGCTTGGTCATGTTGGCTCCGGCTTATTGTTGTTGTGCGGGCAAGTTGGCGCCGGTCGGGGAAACGACCCTGACGCCGCTCTGCCCGACGAGGACCAGATTGCCGTCCGGGTTGGAGACGACGCCTGACAGCGAGCGTCGATCCGGGCGACTGAACAGCTTGAAGCTCTGTCCTTGGTCCTCGCTACTAAGCACGGTGCCGCCGTGGCCGACCACGACGATACGACCATCCGGCAGCAGATTGCCGTCCGCCAGCCCCGACTCGAGGGCATCGCTTCCGTCGAGCAGATCGATTGCTTGCCAGCTATCGCCGAAGTCGGCGGAACGGAACAGATGACCACGCAGGCCGAACGCCACAACCACTCCGGGTTCGCCGCCACTCACGACGCCGAACAAGGATCCCTGATAGGGCGACTCGACGCGCTCCCAGGTCTCACCCATGTCGCTGGAACGGAACATTCCGCCCATTTCGCCAACGACGAACAGACCCGAGCCCTGAATATGGGTGATGGCGTTCAGGTGAGCGCCGTCCTCGTTGTCGAGGCGATCAGCGATATCTTCCCAATTCTGGCCGCCGTCAGTGGTTTCCAGCAGCACGCCATAAGCACCCGTGGCGAAGCCGTGCTCCGAATTCTCGAACCAGACGTCAAGTAAAGGCACTTCGCCTTCGCGATTTTCGTATTGCTGTGTCCAGGTTTCACCGCCATCGCTGGTCGCCAGGATCAGCGCGTCGTGGCCGACCGCCCAGCCATGTTTGTCATCGACGAAATAAACAGCCGTGAGCATCTGACGGGTCGGAACCTTGGCCTGGGACCACGTAGCGCCGGCGTCATCGGAAAAGAGGATATGCCCGCGATCACCAGCTGCGACCAAGCGCTTACCCGCATAAGTGATATCGAGCAGAAGAGCCGATGCGGCCTTCTCCGATTCGATCGCATAGCGGGTCGCTGGCTCAGCGCTTTGCGCATGAGCGGTAGCAGTGGCGAGAAACAGGATGGATAGAACACTGCAGAGCGAGAGCGTTCTTGCAAGCGGCGAATAATTGAAATTCGACTTGCGGGGTGTTTTTTCCGCACGGCCGAACCGGGTGCGCCACATGACGGGCTCACTCATACATACCCCCTTTATTCTTATTAAGGTAAGACCTGCGTTAAGTACCAGGCGGAGCCATGCTATAGGGCTTTCGAAAGCGGCGGCAATTGTCTGGACGTTATGTTTTGTTAAGCCAGGCTGATTGATGTTGCTTGATTAGTAGGCTTTATGGCAAAGCATCTCGCTGCCGCCTCGCATTCCGTTTCACGGAAACGATCCGATCTTCGATGAGTACCCCCGAAAAAACGAATCCCGTGACATTGCACGGGATTCGGGGTGGTTCATATCGCCTTGCAGACGGCTACACCGAGTCAGGCGAGACTCTTGCTGACCACCTCGTAGACATCGCTGGATAGCTCGCCCGAGGCCAGAATCCGTTCCAGCTCGCCCTTCATCAGGCCCTGCCGACCGGCGTCGTATTTGCGCCAGCGGGTCAGCGGCGCCAGAAGGCGCGAGGCGATCTGCGGATTGAGCCCGTTCAATACGATGATCTGATCGGCCAGGAACCGATAGCCAGCGCCGTCGGCCCGATGGAAGTTGACCAGGTTCTGATTGGCGAAGGCTCCGATCAACGCACGAACCTTGTTTGGGTTCTTCAGCGTGAACGCCGGATGTTGCATCAGGTGCTGAACCCGCTCCAACCCGCCCGGTTGCGTGTTGCCGGCCTGCACGCTGAACCACTGATCCATCACCAGCGGGTTGTCCTTGAAGTGCTCGGCAAAAGCTTCGAGTGCTTTGTCACGCTCGGCCTCGAAGTTCGAATTGACCAGCACGGCCAGCGCGGTCAGGCGCTCGGTCATGTTGTCGGCCTGCTCGAATTGCTCGACGCAGGCGGCAACCACTTCGGGTTTACCGCTCAGCATCAGGTACGACAGGGCGATGTTTTGCAGCGCACGACGGGCGAAGTGACTGGCTTCGGCGACATAAAGCGTTTGCCGCGACACCTCGCGATTGCCCTGGTAGCGCTTCCAGAGCAGATCGAACAGCGCTGTGGCGATGCCCTCGCGGGCAAAATCACGCGCCGCGTGAATGGCGTCGACATCCGCCACTTCGCTGATTTCGGTGAGGTAGGCCTCGCTCGGCAGCGACAGCATTTCAGCGACCATCGCCGGATCGAGGCTTTCATCCTCTAGCAGGCTGCGCAGCGCCGCGACCAGACGCTGATCAAGCTGCAGCGTTTCGCCGCGCTGATGCTGCCCGATCATCTCCTGCAACACCTGAACCGACAGTTGCTGACCGGCCTCCCAGCGGTTGAAACCGTCGGAATCGTGCTGCATCAGGAACATCAGCTGATCGCGGCTGTACGGAAATTCAAGCTTCACCGGCGCGGAGAATCCGCGCAGCACCGATGGCAACGGCTGCTCGGGAACGTCGATGAAGGTGAACGTCTGCTCGGCCTGATCGACTGCCAGCACGCGAGTGGTGCCGACGGCGGCGTCCTCGCCTTGCAGGCGCAGTGCAATCTCGTTGCCCTGGCCATCCAGCAGACCCAGCGAAACCGGGATCACGAATGCCAGCTTCTCGCTCTGGCCCGGCGTCGGCGGGCAGCTTTGGCGGAAGGTCAGGCTATAGGTCTTCGCGTCAGCATCGTATTGCTCGCTGACGGCGAGGCGCGGCGTGCCGGCCTGGCTGTACCAGCGCTTGAACTGGGTCAGATCGGCGCCGTTGGCGTCTTCCATGGCTTTGACGAAATCATCGACGGTTACCGCCTGGCCGTCATGCCGCTCGAAGTACAGATCGCTGCCCTTGCGGAAGCCCTCTTCGCCCAGCAACGTCTGGATCATGCGCACCACTTCGGCACCCTTCTCGTAAACGGTCAGGGTGTAGAAGTTGGAGATCTCGATGAATGACTCGGGGCGAACCGAGTGGGCCATCGGCCCGGCATCTTCAGCGAACTGATGGGTACGCAGGTAGGACACATCCTCGACGCGCTTGACCGTCTCCGAATTCATGTCGGAGGAGAACTGCGCATCGCGAAAGACAGTGAAACCTTCCTTGAGCGACAGCTGGAACCAGTCGCGGCACGTCACGCGGTTGCCGGTCCAGTTATGGAAGTATTCGTGGGCAACGATGGCCTCGACACGCTGGTGAGCAGCGTCGGTAGCGGTCTCGGCGCGCGCCAGCACGGCGCTCGAATTGAAGATATTGAGGCCTTTGTTCTCCATCGCGCCCATATTGAAGTCGTTGACTGCGACGATCATGAAGATGTCCAGGTCGTACTCGCGACCATAGGCCTCCTCGTCCCACTTCATGGACTTCTTCAAGCTGTCCATAGCGTGCTGGCATTTGTCGATGTTCTCGGGCTCGACGTAGATACGCAGCGCTACATCGCGGCCGCTCATGGTGGTGAAGCTGTCCTCGACACACCACAGATCACCGGCCACCAGTGCGAACAAATAAGCCGGCTTCTTGAACGGATCTTCCCACGTCGCCCAGTGGCGGCCGTCGTCCTCTTCGCCGCTGGCGATCGGGTTGCCGTTGGACAGGAGGATCGGATAAGCATGCTTTTCGGCGCTAACCGTGGTGGTGAACTTGCTCATCACGTCGGGGCGGTCGAGGTAGTAGGTGATCTTGCGGAAGCCCTCGGCCTCGCACTGGGTGCAGAACATGCTGCCGGACTTGTAGAGGCCTTCCAGCGCAGTGTTGCTTTCCGGATGAATTACTACAGTACTGTCGAGTGTGAACGCGGCGCTATCGGGCTGCAGGGTCAGACTTTCCCCGGCGATCTCGTAATCGCCCAGGCCCAGCTGACGGTCGTTCAGCGACAGAGACATCAGCTCAAGATCCTGGCCGTGCAACTGCAGCGGCGGCAGGCCGGCACCCGCTTCAGGATTGCGGCGCATCACCAGTTGCGCATGCACCAGGGTGCGGTCTTCGTACAGTTCGAAGGTCAGGTGTGTTTCATCGATCAGGTACTCGGGGGTCTGATAATCCTTGAGATGAATGACTTTCGGTTGTTCGGTGCGCATGCAATTGGGCCTCTTCGAGGCAGCTCAAGCGGCAAGCTTCAAGCTGCAGGTTTGTTCGGTGACAGCCGGTGAGGTCGGCGTACATCGACTGTCTCGTAGGGTGGATGTCGCTTTTCACATCCACCTTTCTCAGAATCGGCGGGGCGTACGTCGCCACCTCAAGCTGTGGATCGCCACCGCGTGGATCGGTAAAGCGTGGTTCACCCTACGATCTGCTTATGCCGCGGAGCTGGCCGCGACCTGATAAGCGGTGAACTTGCGGATGTTGATCACGCCGGTGTCCAGGATCAGGTATTGACCCTTGATACCGCGCAGGGTGCCTTCCACTACGGGCGTCTTTTCCAAGTCTAGACTGACGATCTTGGTCGGGTAGGCATCGACCGGGTAGCGAATTTCAAGCACCTCGGCATCTGCAACCGGTTGAATCGCCTGTAGCCCGTAGCGCTGCTGCAGGCCCCGCAGGCCTTCGGCACAGGCATCGAATATCTGCTCGCGAATCTTGATCAGGTCGATAGGCTCGGCATCGCCCTTGAGCAGCGCGCGCCAGTTCGTGCGGTCAGCGACCTGGCTACGCAACAGATCCTCGACCATGCCCGACTGCTGGCGGGTAGCGACACGCATGATCGGCAGCGCCTGGCTCGCGCCCTGGTCGAGCCAACGGGTCGGCAATTGCGTGGCGCGAGTAATGCCCACCTTGATGCCTGACGAGTTGGCCAGGTAGACCACGTGATCGGTCATGCAGAAGTCCATGCCCCACTGCGGATCACGGCAAGTGCCGAAATCGTGGTGGCATTTTTCCGGGCTCATGATGCAGATGTCGCACTGCGGGAGCTTCTTGAAGCAGGGATAGCAATAGCCCTGGCTGAAACTCTTGTTGGTCTTGCGTCCGCAATGCGTGCAATTGATGGCGCCGAGGTATTCCAGCCGCAGGGTCTTGCCGATCAGTGGATTGACCGGGACCAGTTCGTCGTTCAGGCGGAAGGAGTATTGCGCCTGGGCACCCAGCTGAATCGACATCTTGCTCAGCGCGCCGCGTCCCAATTCCAGCATCAGTGACGGGTTCCGGAAGCAGGAGCGAATAGACTGGTGTCGATCGGCGCCTTGTTCTTGCTCTTGGACGCGCACTCCTGGCCACCCATGTAGCCGGTGCGTTCTTCTTCAGGCAGGTTCTGGATTTCCCAAGCAATCATCGCGCCGAGGCAGGTTTCCTTCTGCTCGGGTGTCAGTTTGCGCCCGTCGCTCCACTTGCCCAGCTCGACGGCGGTTTTCAGATTTTCGTAGATTTCGGGGGTGATGTTTTCGATGGCTTCGATAAAGGACGACATGGCCGGCTCCCGGGGAAACAAGCGCGCATTCTACCGAGCGGCGCTGCTTTAGGGAAAACGATCAGCCTTTCAGTTGCCTTGGCCCGCGGCCCTGCGGCGCGCCAGCAGCCCACCTAGGATACCGGTCAGGCAGCCAGCGACCAGCCCGCCGACGTGGGCTGCAATGGCGATCGCCAATGCACCGAAGCTCACCACTTCGATCACCCCGGTCAGGCATACCACCAGCCAGATCAGCATCAGCACCACCACACCGGGCGGCAGTCGGTAGGCTTCGTCCGGCGACAGCTTCTGGAACAGCCAGCAGTGGCCGAGCAGCCCGTACAAAACGCCGGACAACCCGCCAAAGATGCTCGGCCCGCCGAACAGATATTGCGCCAGGTTGGACACGATGCCGAACAGCAGCGTGAACCCGAGCAGCATCAGCGCGCCCTGGCGATATTCGATGCGCCGCCCCAGTTCCCAGTACCACATGGAATTCATCGCCAAGTGCAGGAAGCCGAAATGCACGAAGATCGGCGTCACCAGCCGCCACCACTGCCCTTCTGCGAGAGTCTGTTCGAGCGTCGCGAAATAGGCGTATTCGCCGTCGATGCGAAAATCGCTGAAACTGAACCAGCGAATGGTCTCGAAATTTTCGCCGAGCATGGTAATCGCCGCCGCGATCAGCGTCAGCAGCAACACCGCGGCGGTCAACGGGCTGCGGCGCATACTGGCGACGAATCCCCCACCGCGGCGTGGCGGTTGCTCGGCGACGACCGCGCCATCACCTTGCGGGTAACGCTGATAGAGTTCACGGACCTGTTCGGCGGTTTCAGCCGGCACGCGCAGTACCTGCTCGCCCGACTCTTCGGAAACGCGGCAAGGCACCTGCAGGCGCCGCAGCAGCGCGACGAAACCACTCAGGTCTTCGGATAACGGCAGGCGCAACGCCTCGACAACCACCATCTAGCGCTCCACATTCACCCAGACGAATTTCGCCGGGTCGAGTCGGGTTTCCTGGTCGAGCCGGTAGGCGACCAGCTTGCCGTATTTCACCGCGCTGTAATCCAGGCAAGCCAGGTTATGGCGTATGGGCGCGGGCTCGCCGCTACGCCAGTAATGCCCGACGAACAGCAGCGGATCGTCGGGCCCGTACAGGAACAAGCGGCTCTTCTGGCTTTCGCTGAGCGGCAGGCGCGCCGCCTTTTCCGGCAGGCCGTCGGGCTGGAACACGATGTCGCCATAAGTTCTGGGGTTCTCTTCCCAGAACTTGGTGCGGAAGAAGCTGCGAGTGAATCCCTCGGCACTGGTCAACGTCAGGCCCTGGGGCAGCGGCATGTCGGTGCCACGCAGTAGACGGTCCAGTGCCTTGGCCGCGAATCCCTCGCTGAACGCGGCATCGCGCAAGAATTCTGGATCGACACAGCCGTGGCTCAAACGCTGGCGGAGCTGATCGATGACGGCGTTATCCCAGCAGGCGTGAACCACGCGGAAACGCTCGCTCTGAAGAAACAGCGGCAGCTCCATGAACCACTCGCGGAACGCCCGCCACTCATCCGGGTAGCGCTCGAACTGCTGGAAGGTCTCCTGCAGCAGCGTCTCGTAGCGCGGGGTATGCTCGCGGACGAAGGTCTTGCCGCTTTCCGGCGGTGCCGGGGTGTACCAGCCCAGTGCGTTGAACTCGTGGTTTCCCATGATGCAGTAGGCCTGCTCCGCCTCGACCATTGCATGCACCAGATGCAACGCCTCACGAATGCGTGGCCCGCGGTCGATGATATCGCCGAGGAAAATCACTTGCCGGCGCGGATGGCGCCACACATCGCCATGCCGGCGATAGCCGAGCTGATCGAGCAGCCGCTCCAGGGTACGAGCGCAACCGTGCACGTCCCCGATGAGGTCGTAGCCGCGCTCCGGATCGACGATCACTATTCCCCTCCACCGAGGCGACTGCCCCAGCCAAGCTTGGTGCGGCAGACCTCGTAATAATTGTGGTCCAGCGGATGGATCAGGTGCAGCTTCTGCGGCTTCTTGCGCACCGTGACGGTATCGCCCGGCGCGCAGGTGAAATGGTTCTGGCCGTCACAGGAGACTTGCGGATAGATCTGCATGTTCGGCGATACCACGATCTTCAGCTCGCTGTTGCCATCCACCACGATTGGCCGGCTGGACAGGGTATGTGGATACATTGGCACGACAACGATTGCATCCAGCCGCGGGTGCATGATCGGCCCGCCAGCAGACAGAGAGTAGGCCGTCGAGCCGGTGGGCGTGGCGATGATCAGGCCATCGGCCTTCTGGCTGCAGACGAACTGGCCGTCGATGTACAGCTCGAACTCGATCATCCGCGTCGATTTGCCGGGATGCAGCACCACGTCGTTGAGCGCGTCGCCCTCGCCGATGGATTCCTCGAAGCGCCTGACCTGAGCTTCGAGCAGGAAGCGATTTTCCAGGGTGTATTGCCCACTCAGCACTTCAGCGACTTTCTCTTCCAGCTCGTCGGGGCGAATATCGGTGAGAAAGCCCAGGCTGCCACGGTTGATTCCAAGCACCGGGACGCGATGCTTGGCCAGCGCTCGCGCCGCGCCAAGCAAACTGCCGTCACCGCCGACGACAATCACCAGATCACAGGAGTCGCCCAGCCGTTGCCGCGACGAGGTCTGCATGCCATGCCCCGGCAGCACCTCGGCGATGTTTTCTTCGAGGATGACGTGCAGGTGGCGTTCCACGAGGAATTTCTTCAGTCGGCGAATGGTGTCCAGCACCTGGGAACTGCCCAGGCGGCCGATGATGCCGATGTTGCGGAACTGGTCCATTGAAGCTCCCTGATAGCGTGGCGGGTAACAGGCCGGCACGCATCGAGCGGCAGCGGGCCGGGCAAAGCCTAACAGGCTCTAGATTGGTGTCGCGCGGGCGCGTTTGAGTTCAACACCGCGTTGGCCGACCCCGTTGCGGTGCGGCGCGAGGATTATGGGCGAAAGGCCAGAGGCGCAGCAAACCATCCCGGCTATGCTTGCTGCATGAGCCTTCCCCATCTTGCCGATTTGTTGCCCAGCTTACGGCACCCACAGGTGCGAGATCTCGCCTGGGCGATCCTTTCGCCGCCGCTCTTAATCGACGCCCCGTCACCCCAGCGCCATCCACTTGCGGCCAGTCGCTGGGCCGATGATCCCGCTGCGCTGAGCAACTGGTTGCTGCTGCACGACAGACAGCCGGCGATACTCCAGGCGTGGCTGGCACAACACAGCATTCGCCGGCTGGGCCTGTATTACGAACGTCTCTGGCAGTTCGCCTTGGCCCAGGCGCCGGATGTCGAACTGCTGGTGGCGAATCTGCCGATCCGACAGGGCGGCCAGACGTTGGGCGAGCTGGATCTGATCTTGCGCGATGCCGAAGGCGTGCATCACCTTGAACTCGCGGTGAAATTCTACCTGGGCCTGCAGACCGGCGATCGCCGCCGACACGACCACTGGCTGGGTCCCGGCAGTCATGATCGGCTGGATATCAAGTTGCAGCGCCTCTGCGAGCACCAGCTGCGACTCTCGTCCAGCCAACAGGCACAGGCACTACTGACCGAGCTGACTTGCCGCCAGATCAAAAGCGCCTTGTGGCTCGGTGGCTACCTGTTCCAACCCTGGCAGGACGGGTGTGAACCGCCCGCCGGAGCCAACCCGATGCATCTCGGCGGGTCATGGTTGCGGCTGTGCGACTGGCTGCATTCGACTGTCACCGATAGCGACGCGCACTGGCAACCGCTGCCCCGTCAAACCTGGCTGGCCCCGGCGCAATTGGAAGACAGCCAACTCTGGCAAGCCGAAGACGTTCAGCAGTGGATTGTCGATGCCAATCGCAGCCAGGCACGCCTGCTTGCCCGCGTGGAACCCGATGCGGATGGGCACTGGGTCGAGCGCGAGCGCCTTTTCGTGGTATCCGATAGCTGGCCTGGGTGATGCACTCTTCATCAAATCGTCACCCTCATGCGACACACTGCAGCGCCCATCAGACTGCCCCTCAGTAACAGAACGGCCCATCGATGTCTTCAGTTCAACCCGATTCAATCTCTCTGCAGCATTCAAGCGCCTGGACCATCTTTCTGGTGTTTCTGCGTCTGGGGTTGACCTCCTTTGGTGGTCCGGTGGCTCATCTCGGCTATTTCCGCGAAGAGTTCGTCAACCGCCGTCGCTGGCTGGATGAAGCGGGGTATGCCGATCTGGTCGCGCTCTGCCAGTTTCTGCCTGGGCCGGCGAGCAGCCAGGTCGGCATTGCCATCGGTTTGCTACGCGGTGGTTATCGCGGCTCGCTAGCCGCCTGGACCGGGTTCACCTTGCCGTCGGCGATTGCTCTGATGCTCTTCGCGTTCGGCATCAGCAGTTGGGGCGAAGCCGTTCCGGAAGGGCTTCTGCATGGCCTGAAGATCGTTGCGGTTGCGGTGGTAGCTCAGGCGGTGTGGGGCATGGCTCGAAACCTGTGCACCGACCGAGCGCGCATCACCATCGCTCTGTTCGCCGCATGCGCGGTATTGATTCTGCACAACGCCTGGGCACAACTCGGCGTTATCGCGCTGGCAGGCCTGGTCGGGGTGATGTTGTTTCGCCCTACATCGAAGGGTTGTCCCGCGCCTCATCAGGGCCGTCGGGATCGCTCGGTTGCCGGCGTCTTTTTGTTCTTGTTCTTCGCACTGCTGATGACGTTACCCGCGCTGGCCGCCGCTTCCAGCAGTCAGTTGTTGGAATTGTTCGACACCTTCTACCGCGCCGGCGCGCTGGTCTTCGGTGGGGGGCACGTGGTGCTTCCGCTGCTGCAGGCCGAAGTCGTACCTAATGGCTGGGTCAGCAACGACATATTCCTTGCCGGCTATGGCGCCGCACAGGCGGTGCCGGGGCCGCTGTTCACTTTTTCGGCATTTCTCGGCGGGTCCATCGGTCCTGGCAGCGCCGGCCTGATAAACGCAGCCGTATGCCTCGTGGCGATATTCATCCCTTCGTTTCTTCTGGTGTTCGGCGTCATGCCGTTCTGGGATCGACTACGCGCCAACCGCCGTGTCCAGGCAGCGCTGGGTGGAGTGAACGCCGCGGTGGTCGGCCTGCTACTGGCGGCGCTTTATGATCCAGTCTGGACCAGCGCCATATTCAGCCCCAGCGACTTCGCTCTGGCGCTGGTCGCGCTTGTCGCCTTGATGGCCTGGAGGCTGCCGCCCTGGCTGGTCGTGCTGGTGGGCGGTCTTGCAGGCTGGGCTATCGCCGCGGTGTCTTGATCGTTCGCCAGTGGTTTCGGCTCAGCCGCTGCGTTCAGTGCGACCGCCGGAACGCGCCAGATAGCCGCTGCCCCGCTCACAGATCAAGGTCGCGTATTGCTCGGCAGACAGCCCATCGAGACCGTCACGCAGCGGATAGGCGGTGAAACCCAGTTGGGTCAGCAGAAAGACCGCGCTGGCGCTACGCTTGCCGCTGTCGCAATAGCACAGATAGATCCGATCCTGAGCCAGCAGGCGTGTCTTGAGACGCAACAGATGCAGCGGCATATGCAGTGCCTGCAGCGCATGGCCGCGCTGGTATTCCTCCAGCAGCCGGACATCCAGCCATTGAGCGCCCTTCGCGATCAGTTCGTTCGCCTCCGCAAGGTCAAGTTCGGCCACCACCGGCGCCTTCAACAGGGCGATGAAATCCCGCCGCGCCAGGCGCAGCACCTGAGCATCCTCGAGCAGCGTCACGGTGGCGTTGCGAGGGCGTTCGGAGAGCAGAGCTTCTTCGCCGAAGCAGGCGCCGACGTCCAGTTCCGCCACGACCTGCTCTACACCGCCAAGGCCGGACATGACCTCGGCTCGACCGCTCTTGAGGAAATAACAGCAGTCGCCGGCATCACCTTCACGCAGCAGTACGTAACCGGCAGGTAACTCGATCGACTCAAGCCTGCCAAGCATCTTTCGCACGTTTTCCAGCGGCACCTTGGCGAACAGCGGATTGTCCAGCAGCGCTTCGAGCCAATCGGTCAGCTCGCCAGCCGTGGACAGCTCCAGAAGCAGATCGGCATGGGTCTGATGCCAGGACAACAAACGATCCAGCTGGGCGCTATCGACCGTCAACACACTGCAGACTTCCAGCGACCGCACCTGGCTCAGCCGGGGGCCGGGGCCGAATGCATGGCAGCTTTCCGGCGAGCCAGCGGCCATCCGCCATTGCTTGCCGCCTTGCCCATGCATGGACAAGGCGCCGGTAAGTAGGAAGTAGCAGGATCCGGCGCCTGTCTCGTCATCGAACAACAGCTCATCGGCGAGCAGCAGTCGTGGAATCAACTGCGCACGAAGCGTCTGAAGTCGACGAGGCGAGAGCGCATTGAGCGGAATCAGACTACCTAACTGATCGGGACGCAGCGGCTTGTTCATCCATGGTTCCAGAAGACGGGAAAGTCAGCGCAGCAGCTCGTCCAGCTGCGCCTGAGCAGCTCGCCGGCCCTGCAAGCCGCCGGTATGCACGAAGATGAGCCGCGTGCCGGGCGTAAAATAGCCGCGCTCAATATAAAGGCGCAATGCCATCATCGCCTTAGCCGTATAGACCGGTTCCAGCGGCAACCCGGTGGCACGCTCGGCTTCCACCATGAAGCGCGCAAGCGCCTCGTCGAACCGACCGAAACCGCCGCGACTCGCATCGATCAGCTGATAGTTTGTGCTGGAGACTTCAGCCTCGCCGAGCAGCCTGGCGACTTCCTGCGCAACACCATGAGACGGCGGCCCGGCCAGCGCACCGTAGACGCAGCGCTCGCCCTGCTCGGCCTCGCCGATCACCAGTCCTGCCAGGGTCGTACCGGTTCCAGCGGCCAGCCACCAGCCGTCGTGATCGTCCCAGCCAATCGCGGCCAGTTGCTCCCGTACGCGTGTCACCAGCGGCGCGCAACCCAGAGCGCCAGCAAGGCCGCCACCACCTTCCGGTACGCAGTAATAACCGGGATAGCGTTCGCACCAGAAATCGAAGAACCCCGGTTGGTGCCGCTCACGATAGCCACCGTAGCCCAGCCAATGGAGCTGCATTCCGAAGCCCTGTAAATCATCGACGGTCGCCGTCCGCTGTGGTTGCCCGCGCATCAGGCCGACACTGGCCAGCCCGCTGCGTTTGGCAGCTGCCGCCAACGCGTGAAGATGATTCGAGTGGGGGCCACCAAGGCTGATGAGGCCTGGTGCACCCGTCGCCCGTGCGGCCTGCAAATGGTGGGTGAGCTTGAACCATTTGTTTCCGGACAGCTCGGGATCGACCAAATCCAGGCGCAACACGGCGACCTGCACCTGCGCTTGCCGCAGCCAAGGCAAGTCGATGAGCTGCAATGGCGCGGGCCGTAACTCTGGAAATGATGATGAGAATGCCGGCAAATCGTCAGCTACCCGTGCGCAGCCGGTCCTGCGCTCTATGTCTGGCACAGCAGTTGGACTCACCAATGAAAAAACGGCTAGGGGCTTCCACTTTGTCCAGCGGCATATTGCAGCGCTCTCCACTGGACAAGGTAGCGACGCAGGTTGGCTGTTGATAATGCTGCACCCACTGGCCGTACTGCTCTTCGGAAACGGCACATTTGGCTGCGGCATAGGCGAGAGGGTTCTGTTGATAGCGGGCCATGTCATGAAGCGGAATGGTCAGGTGTCCCGCGCCGGGGTGATAAGCCATGAACGTCACGCCAAGGCCTGAAAGACGCTTGAGCACTTGCTCACCGCTCTGCTCGACGAGCGCATCACGCTGCTTTTGGAGTTGCTCGATCTCCTCCTGCAGCTGGACATCCAGTTCGTTGCGGTAGGCCAGTTCCACGTCACGGATGGACACCTGCTCCTTGTATTCGGTCACCGCGGCCGCGATCTGCCGTTTCAACTCCTCATCGAACTGCGCCTGCGAGGCCTGCGCTTCCGCGCGGCTGTTCTGCTCCAGCACACGCAGCTGCCGGCTCATTTCTTCACGGTTTTTCTGAAAACCCTCCGCCTGCTCGGCGAGCTGCGAGCGAAGTTGTTCGGCGAGCTGCTCCTTGTGCAGCAGTTCCTGGCGTAACTGAGCAAGCTCTTCCAGCAGCTTGGCCTGCTGCTGTGCGGCCAACTCGCGCAAACGCGTGATATCGGCCTCACGCTGTTGCTCGAGATTGGCGATGCGCAGACGCTGCTGTTTGATCAGTTGCGCGGCCTTGAGCCGTTGCTCCTGCTCGCGCTTTTCGGCTCGTTCGGTGGCCGCTTGTTTGGCCGAATCAGCCGCATACCAGGCATCCTCGGCGACCATTTGCAGGCGCTCGGCCGGTACCGTCTGAGGCATCTCCTCCTCGACCAGCAAGCAGAGCTGGTTGCGCCTGATTCGGTCACGCAGCATGACGAGGTGATTCCGGCTCTTGGTCAGTTCCGGGTCCCAGAGATGCATCTGATACCAAGACACAGGGCATTGGCTGCGGCATGCCAGCCGAATGGGGCCCGCACCTAGGTCAGGCCCACGTCCGGTGCGTTCGGCCAGATTGCGCAGCGGAATGTTCCAGCCGCTGTCAGCCGAGCCGTCTTCGTTGAAGTCCAAGTAAAAGAACACCGCCGAACGAATCTGCAGCCGGGTACTGACCAAGACGTAGGCGACGCGCATCTGCTGATCGGCGAACTCCGGCATGCTCACCACGCCATCGAGCATGGCCTCGAATTCCGGGTAGAGCATTTCCTTGCAGACGCCGCTGTCATTGAAGAACAGCACGGCTTCGACCGTCTGCGGTTTGATCTGCATGCTCGCACCCTCGATGGCTTGATCAGCTAGCGAATGTTGCCCATGAGCGGCGGACGCACCCACGCCGCTCTTTTATGTCGGCGCAAGTGTAGGAGAAAAATCGAAACAGGCGATGTGATTGGGTTGGCAGCGAGTCCGGTGCCTGGGTCCACAGTGTCACTCCGCCGGGAAACTGTGACTGAATTGGATAAAGCCATGTCAGGATTTCAATGCCGCAAGCTGTGGCGCCAGACGCCGCCCCATTTCTTCACCGAGCGCCGCCAATCCGCTCATGGGGCGCACCATGACTTCGAAATCAGTGATCAGGCCGGCTTCATCGAAGCGAATCATGTCGATGCCCTTGAGCTGTCGATCGCCGACACGCGCGCTGAACTCCAGCACGACGCTCGATCCATCCGCACTGGCCAGCTCGCGGTGGTAAGCGAAATCTTCGAAAACCTTCACCACGGTATTGAGGATCAGGCTGACCGCTGCCGCGCCCTCATAGGGTTTGAAGGCCATCGGCGAGCGAAACACGGCGCGTGGATGTAGCAACTCTGGCAGACCGCTGAGATCGGCGGCTTCGATCATCTGATGCCAACGCTGGAGCGTAAATGCAGCGGGCGGTTGCAACGAAAGTGCGGTGTGCATACGAGGCTCCTGTGAATAGAACGGCCCCGCTAGAGGTGGGGCCGGACAACTCAGATTTCCGCAGCGAGGCGCGAGCCCTGGTTGATCGCGCGTTTGGCATCCAGCTCGGCGGCAACATCCGCGCCGCCGATCAGATGCACATTGGCGCCCGCCGCCTCGAGTTCGGCCTGCAGCTCACGCAACGGATCCTGCCCTGCGCAGACGATCACGGTATCCACCGACAGGATTTGCGGTTCGCCTCCGGCGACGCGGATATGCAGGCCCTGGTCGTCCACCTTGAGGTATTCCACGGAGCTGATCATCTGCACCTGCTTGTTCTTCAAGCCGGTGCGATGAATCCAACCGGTGGTCTTGCCCAGCCCATTTCCGACCTTGGATTTCTTGCGCTGCAGCAGAGAGACCTGGCGTGCCGGCGCGTGCGGTACCGGTTGAATGCCGGCCACCCCGCCACGCGCTTCGAGCCCAAGGTCGATCCCCCACTCTTTCCAGAACGCCTCACGGTCCAGACTGGTCGACTGGCCCTGATGGGTGATGAATTCCGAAACGTCGAAGCCGATACCGCCAGCTCCGATGACGGCAACGCGTTGCCCCACCGGTTTACGTTGCAGGATCGCATCGAGGTAACCGATCACCATCGGATGTTCGATACCGGGAATCTCCGGCGTGCGCGGCGCGATGCCGGTCGCGAGAATGATCTGGTCGTAACCGCCAGCTAGCAGATCCGCCGCATCGACACGGGTATTCAGGCGAACGTCGACACCGGTGCTTTTCAGTTTGCTGTCGAAGTAACGCAGGGTTTCGTAGAACTCTTCCTTGCCCGGGACGCGTTTGGCCACGTTGAACTGGCCGCCGATTTCGCTACGCGAATCGAACAGGGTTACCTGATGGCCACGCTCGGCGGCGACGGTAGCCGCCGCCAGACCGGCCGGGCCTGCGCCGACCACGGCAATCTTTTTCACCGCTGCGGTGGGAATGTAGTTCAGCTCGGTCTCGTAGCAGGCCCGCGGATTGACCAGACAGGTTGTGAGCTTGCCGCTGAATGTATGGTCGAGACAGGCCTGGTTGCAACCGATGCAGGTGTTGATGGTATCGCTGCGATCGGCAGCCGCTTTGTTGACGAAATCCGGATCGGCCAGGAACGGGCGCGCCATCGATACCATGTCGGCGTCGCCTTCGGCCAGCACCTGCTCGGCAACTTCCGGCGTATTGATGCGGTTGGTGGTCACCAGCGGAATGCTCACCTCGCCGCGCAGCTTCGCCGTTACTTTGGTGAACGCCGCGCGCGGCACTTTGGTGGCGATGGTGGGAATGCGCGCCTCGTGCCAACCGATGCCGGTGTTGATCAGTGTCGCGCCGGCCCGCTCGATGGCTTTGGCCAACGTCACGACTTCTTCCCAGGCGCTGCCGCCTTCCATCAGATCGAGCATGGACAGGCGATAGATGATGATGAACTCAGGCCCCACCGCCTCTCTCACCCGGCGCACGATTTCCACGGGCAGACGCATGCGGTTTTCGTAACTGCCGCCCCAGCGGTCCGTACGATGGTTGGTATGGGCCACCAGGAACTGATTGATGAAGTAGCCTTCCGAACCCATGATCTCCACGCCATCGTAGCCGGCCTGCTGGGCCAGGCTCGCGCAATTGACGAAGTCACGGATCTGCTTTTCGATCCCCTCTTCGTCCAGCTCGCGCGGTGTGAAGGGATTGATCGGCGCCTGGATGGCGCTGGGCGCCACCAGTTGCGGGCTATAGGCGTAACGACCGGCATGGAGAATCTGCATGCAGATCTTGCCGCCCGCTTCGTGAACGGCCTGGGTGACCACCTTGTGCTCTTCGGCTTCGGCGGCGGTCGACAGCTTGGCCGCGCCCGCGCGTACCGAACCCTCTTCGTTGGGCCCAACACCGCCGGTGACGATCAGGCCGACGCCACCGCGCGCGCGTTCAGCAAAAAATGCCGCCATGCGCTTGAACCCGTTGGGCATTTCCTCGAGACCGGTATGCATCGAGCCCATCAGCGTACGGTTGCGCAACGTGGTGAAACCCAGATCCAGCGGGGCAAGCAGGTGCGGAAAAGCGGTCATGGTCAATCCTCGGTCAGGCGGCGCGAGTGTGGTGCGCTGTAATCATCGGTAAAGTCGCCACGTCTCATGGGATCGTGGTCGCTATGCGGCGAAGATAAAGAGGCGCCGCGAAGCGCTCAATGATCGAAACTCACAACTGCCTGACCCTGGTGCGCAAAACACTTGGCAATCGTGAACGATATACCTAGTCTTTCGCACATGCCCTCAGCAGCGTTTTCCATGCGTACCTACAGCAAACTGCTCGGTTTGACCGCCCTCGCCCTTGCCGCGCTCTTCATCTATCTGGACTGGACAGGTGACCGACGCAGCGGCCCATTGCTGTCCGACCTGCGCACTCTGCCGATCAATAGCCAGGGCCAGCCAGGGACTGCAGGCAATCTACTAGGGATCGAAACGCGGCTGATGCCAGCCGATTATCAAAGCCGGGAACGGCTGCAGCTGAAGTTCACCACTTACCTCGATCAGGCGCGTGACGCCGGTCTGCTGAACGCGCGTACGGTCGTCGTGCTGCCGGAGCATGTCGGCACCGGCCTGTTCGCCCTGGGCGAAAAGCCGGAAGTGCAACAGGCACGTACGCTGCGCGATGCCATGCAGTGGACGGCGTTGAGCAATCCTTGGGACTATCTGCGGGCGCTGTTTGCCAATGAGGGCGGCGACCACCGCACCGAGGCTGTGCTGAAGATCAAAGGGCGGCAAATGGCCGATGACTATCAACTCATCTTCGGCAATCTTGCACGCGGCTACGGCGTCACGCTGGTCGCCGGCTCCATCGTACTGCCCGAGCCGCGCCTCGAGGATGGCCGTCTACGGATCGGCGATGGCCCGTTGCGGCAGGTCAGCTTGAGCTTCGGCGCGGACGGCCAGCCCATTGGCCCGCTGCAATACAAGATTGCCTTAAGCCGCTATGAGCGTCGCTACAGCCAGGCACCTGACGTGCCATCGTCTACGCTGCGCACTCCTGCCGGACGTCTGGCCGTACTGCTCGGCTGCGACGGCTATACCCGCCAACCACCTGCCGATGCGGAACTGCTCGCCCTCCCCGGTGCGCGCGATGACCCGCACGCCAGTTGCGCAACCGCTCTCGTTCCTCAAACGTCGCTGCCCCGCATGGAGGTACGCACGTTCGGGCTGCCCTGGAATCTGGTCGGCTCGCCCCGTCGACCCGCACCGCAGCATTACAACGCGCCCGTGCAACTGAACAATCTGTGGCTGCCGGAGCGCTCGTGAATCGCCAACGGGTGCGCCTCGGTGACCTCTCGGTTGGCTTCGTGCACAGCTTGAGCAGTGCCCTACAGGAAAAACAAATCGATCCGCAGCCGCTGCTGGACGCTTACGGTCTAGACCTGGCGCGCCTGTCCGAGCCACGCGCATGGCTGTCCATTCCGCGCTATATGCGCCTCGGCCATGCGGCCATCCAATTGACTGGCGACCCGAGCCTGGGCTTAGTGATGGGCCGATTGCGCAAGGCCGGTCATCTGGGTCTGGTCGGAATAACCTCCGCCCAGGCGCCAACCGTTCGCGAAGCGGCACGCACCCTTATTCGCTACGAGCCGCTGTACGCATCCAATTACCGTGGCGCTTCGGCGTTTCATGAAGATGCCGAAGGGGCCTGGTTGCGCTTCTATTCGATCAGCCCCTACAACAGCTACAACCAATTCGTCGTGGATACGGTACTGGCTAGCTGGATCACGCAACTGGCCACGGTCGCCGCATGCCCGATAGCGCCCGTCGCGATTCATATCGAATTCGAACGCCCCGACTATGCCGCGCGCTACGAACCAATCTTCACGAAACCCGTCGAGTTCGCTGCCGAGCACAACCAGCTGCGGCTGGACAAAGCCACGCTGGCGCTGCGCAACCCGGAACATTGCCCCGGCACCTGGCGCCAGCTATTGGAGTTTTGCGAAGCGGAACTGGAACAGCGGACCCGGACACGCAGCCTGCGCGAGCGGGTCACGCAACTTCTGGGACCGATGCTCAAAGGCGGCGAGCCGGACCTGCAGCAGATCGCCAGCCGACTGCAGCTGCCCTCCTGGACGCTGCGTCGAAAGCTGGAAGAAGAAGGCACCAGCTACCGGGCCATTCTCAACGATACGCGCCGCGACCTGGCCATGACCTATATTCGCGACACCGAACTGGCGTTCGGCGAGATCGCCTGGCTTCTGGGCTTTTCCTCGGCGGAAGCCTTTCAGCGCGCATTCAAGCGTTGGGGCGGGCAAACGCCTGGCGAATACCGGCGCCAGCAGCGGCGTGCCGACTGATCAACTAAAGCTCGAAAGCGTCTTCAGCCGGCTCGGGGCCATCCTGCTCGGCGGCGTGCCATTCGAGTATTTCGTCCTGGTAGTCATCCATAGGAGCGCTCCTTGTATTGGGTCTCTATTCGACAAATCCGTACCAGCACGCTAACGCGAGTACATGACCGAAACATGAACCGTTGCGCACCGATGTTGGAACATCTGAATAGCCCAAGCTCACCGCCACCACAACGCGCCTAAACGCCGCACAGCACAGCACAGCACCGCACTTGACGCGACGTTCATGGAGTCGTCAGGCCAGCGGCCGTCATGAACTGACGCAGCAACCAGGCGACTACCCCAAGCACCAATACGCTTGCGGACCAGATCAACACGAGCCAGGTCATGCGCTTCCATAACGGCTTGGCCTCTGATGCGCTGCTTTCACGCTCCTTTTGCATAGGACCCTTCATGAGGCGACCAACTCAGTGATAGCCATCTTCGGCACTGACCTTTCCCCTGAATACGTAGTAGCTCCAGGCCGTGTACATCAGGATCAGCGGAATGATCAGCAGCGCCCCAACCAGCGTAAAACCCTGGCTCTGCGGCGGCGCGGCAGCCTCCCAAATGCTTACCGAAGGCGGAATAATGTTCGGCCAGAGGCTGATGCCCAGGCCGCTGTAGCCGAGAAAGATCAGCGCCAGGGTGAACAGGAACGGCGAGTAATGGGCGTAGCGCGCGATCGATCGCAGCAGCCCGTATGTGCACAGCAGCACCAGGATTGGCACCGGCATGAAGAGAAACAGGTTCGGCATGCTGAACCAACGCTCGGCGATATCTGGATGCGTTAGAGGAGTCCAGATACTCACGACACCGGTCACTGCCAATAAGGCCCAAACTAGCGGCACACCGATATCGTGCATGCGCCGCTGCAGATCACCGCTGGTTTTCATGATCAGCCAGGTGCAACCCAACAAGGCATAAGCGACGATCAAGGCCAGCCCGCAGAACACCGAGAACGGCGTCAACCAATCCAGCGGGCCACCGACATAGGCCCGATCGGCCACCGGAAAGCCGTGAATGAAGGCGCCCAGCGCGACGCCTTGGAAGAAGGTCGCGGCGAGCGAGCCACCAATGAAGGCTTTGTCCCAGATATGTTGGCGCGCAGCGCTCGCCTTGAAACGAAACTCGAAGGCGACACCGCGAAAAATCAGCCCCATCAGCATGAAAATGATCGGCAGATACAGGGCGGACAGCACGACTGAGTAAGCCAGCGGGAAGGCCGCGAACAGTCCGGCGCCACCCAGCACCAGCCAGGTCTCGTTGCCATCCCAGATCGGCGCCACGGTGTTCATCGCCACGTCACGCTCGGAACTGTCTGCAAGGAACGGGAAAAGAATCCCGATACCCAGATCGAAGCCGTCCATCACGACATACATCATGATCCCGAAAATGATGATCACAGCCCAGATCAGCGAAAGATCGACACCCATATTCAGTTCCTCTCGCCCAGTTGATCGCCGTGCTCGTGGGGAATCGCCTCGTCGGCGGCAGAAATCGGCCGCATCGGCGTTCTTTTTTCACCGGGTCCACCTGCACCCTTCTCTTTGCCTTCGTGGGTGACCGGCCCCTTCGCAATCAGCCGCAAAACGTAGACGAAGCCGATACCGAACACCGCAAAGTAGATGAGCACGAACAACGCCAGCGTCAGCCCTAGCTGCTCGGCGCCGTGATTCGAAACTGCATCGGCGGTGCGCATCACGCCGTAAATCACCCACGGCTGCCGGCCGATTTCCGTCGTGAACCAACCGGCGAGAATCGCGATGAGTCCCGACGGCCCCATCCACAATGCCAGCCGTAGAAACGCACGCGACTCATACAGCCTGCCGCTGCGCCGCAGCAAGAGACTCCACACGCCGGTGAGGATCATCAGTAAACCCAACGCGACCATTATCCGGAATGTCCAGAACACGATGGTCGAGTTAGGCCGGTCTTCTGGAGGGAAATCTTTGAGGGCCGGAATGGGCTCGGTCAGGCTGTGCTTGAGAATCAGGCTGCCGAGGTACGGAATTTCCACCTTGAACCGCGTCTCTTCACGCTCCATGTCCGGCCAGCCAAACAACAGCAGAGGGGTTGGCTCGCCAGACGAGTTATCCCAGTGCCCTTCCATCGCAGCGATTTTTGCGGGTTGATGCTCGAGCGTATTCAGGCCATGAAAATCGCCGACCACGGCCTGAATCGGGGCAACGATCAGCGCCATCCACATGGCCATGGAAAACATCTTGCGAACCGCCGGATTGTCTCGCCCACGCAGCAGGTGCCAGGCCGCCGAAGCGCCGACCATGAACGCGGTGGCAAGGAACGCCGCGATCGCCATGTGCGTCAGCCGGTACGGAAACGATGGGTTGAAGACGATGGCGAACCAGTCCACCGGCACCACGATGCCATCGATGATCTCGTGGCCCTGGGGCGTATGCATCCAGCTGTTGGAGGCCAGGATCCAGAAGGTCGAAATCAACGTGCCGACTGCCACCATGATCGTGGAAAAAAAGTGCAGCCCCGGTCCGACGCGGTTCCAGCCAAATAGCATGACACCGAGGAACCCGGCCTCAAGGAAAAATGCGGTCAAAACCTCATAGGCCAGCAAAGGCCCGGTCACGCTGCCGGCGAACTCCGAGAACGCACTCCAGTTGGTGCCGAACTGGTAGGCCATGACGATGCCAGAGACTACGCCCATGCCGAAGTTGACGGCGAATATCTTCAGCCAGAAGTGGTAGAGGTCGCGATATACACCACGTTTGGTCTTGAGCCACAGCCCTTCCAGCACAGCGAGAAAACTGGCCAGCCCGATCGTGATCGCCGGAAAGATGATGTGAAAGGAAATGGTGAAAGCGAATTGGATCCGCGCAAGCTCGAGAGCTTCCAAACCGAACATTCAAGGCCCCTCGTCAGTTAGCCGCGTGCCCATGGCAGATGGATGTCGTACGCATTACTGACAGCAAGAAACCGCAAGGGTGCGCTCGATCGCTCGGCAACCACGTGGCTAGACGAGCAGAACGCGTCATAACAGTGCAGACCAAGAGGACAGAGGTGCGTAACTATCGCTGCACGGTGCGATCAGGCGACGTCCCGATATGCAGAGCGCGGATGCGTAACGAAGAAAGCTGAGCGCGGTAAACAATCGTTATCCGCGGGCAGAGCGGCGCGCTCAAGGGAGCCAGTGAAAAAATCAGCCAGGACACTCTCGAATGGATGCGCTAAATAACGGCGAGGCAGAAACGAAAAAAGCGACCCTAAGGTCGCTTTTTGCGAGACTTCCTGGCGGTCAGGGCCTGGAAGTAAATATGGCGCAGCGGACGGGACTCGAACCCGCGACCCCCGGCGTGACAGGCCGGTATTCTAACCGACTGAACTACCGCTGCGCGTCGGCCGGACTTTCGTCCGAATCGTAAGGCTTGCTGTTAAGCAGTGGCCAACCGAGTAACCAACCGGTTGATCGCCTTGCGAGGCGCGCAATTTACGCATCCACCCGAACCAAGTCAACTGTGCGCAGCGTTTTTTTCCAGAAAAAATCCGGCCATTTGCAATCACTGCCAGGAATCGCACGTTGCCGGGCACCTTTTGCCTGAAAAACAGTCATTTGCACTGGCTATTTTAGGTGCTTCAGTTGTCATGGTCTGGTCTAGACTCCAGGCATGCCGGACATCGACGGTACCCACCAACCTCTACCCAAACAGCGTTCACACCCTTATTCAGTTTCACGGAGTGCCTGGCTTGGCTTCCACCGCCGCCCTGCAGAACGTTCGCCAACACGCGCCGCTGATCATCAGCGCGGCTATCGTCGTGCTCTTCGGTCTCTATCTGGCTGGTCAGATCAGGGAATGGCTGCAGCTTACCCAGGCGCCCTCGGCGGCTGCCGCGCAGAGCAGCCAGCCAGCGGGCGTCGCGCCGGATCTGCAACGCATGGAAAGTCTATTCGGCACCCCTGTGTCTACCAGTCAGAGCTACACAGCCGGGATATCAAATTCCGACCTGACCTTGCTAGGCAGCTTCGTACACGCCGATCCGGCCCGTTCCACGGCAATAATCCAGCTGAGCGGCTTTCCACCACAGCTATATCGGGTCGAAGAGGAACTGGAACCGGATGTCAGCCTGCACAGCGTTCACCCTGACAGAGTCGAAATACTGAGAGGCGGCCGCGTCGAAAGCCTGTATTTCCCGAGCGTTCGCTCCGCTACGGCGGTACCTGACAACCTGCCGGACTATAGCGACCCTGCGGAGACGGATTACGTCGACCCGCAAGCGGAAATGCTGCAACAGCAGATGGAAGCGCTCCGCCAACAGATGGAAGGGGCCACCAGCCCACCAGAAACCATGCCCACCGATGAACAGCCCACGGAAGACGACTGACTGATGCTGCCTTTTTCCTCTCGCCCGTTGATTGCCTTGATCGCCGTTGGCGTACTCGCCGCTCCCCTACCCTTGCTGGCGGTCGACCCCGGAATCGAGCCGAGCGAAACCCAACAGGACGGCTGGACGATCAACCTCAAGGACGCCGACATTCGCGCCTTCGTCGATCAGATCAGCCAACTGACGGGGCAGACCTTCATCGTGGACCCACGGGTCAAGGGACAGGTCAGTGTCGTGTCATCGACGACGCTCTCGCTAGCAGAGGTCTACCAGCTATTCCTGTCGGTCATGGCGACTCACGGTTTCAGCGTGCTCACCCAGGGCGAAGTCACGCGAATCGTGCCGAACGCAGAAGCAAAATCGGAGGCAGGCGGAGGACCGGCCGGCGGCGATCTGCTGGAAACCCGTGTCATCCAGGTCCAGCACACCTCTGCCACCGAATTGATTCCACTGATTCGCCCGCTGGTCCCGCAATATGGCCATCTGGCCGCGGTCGGTTCGGCCAATGCACTGATCATCAGTGATCGCAGCGCAAACATCGCGCGCATCGAAGATCTGGTCCGCCAGCTCGACCGCGCCCAAACCGACGACCACAGCGTGGTCAATCTGCAGTATGGCTGGGCCGTGGACATTGCCGAGGTGCTGCGCAACACGCTGGCACGGGGCGAAGCCCGGGATACCGCAGGCGCACAGATCATTGCCGATTCGCGCACCAATCGACTGATCTTTACCGGGCCGGAACAGGCGCGGCAGAAACTTGCCAATCTGGCGAGGACACTCGACACGCCAAGCACCCGATCGGCCAATACGCGCGTCATCCGCCTGCGCCATAACGATGCCAAGTCCTTGGCCGAGACCCTCGGCGATATTTCCGAAGGTCTCGCAACACCAGTGGATGGCGAGGTTCAGGGCGGCCGTTCGCAGAACATCCTGATTCGCGCCGATGAAAGCCTCAACGCCCTGGTCATGCTCGCCGAGCCCGAGCTGATCGGCACCCTGGAGTCGATCGTACGTCAGCTCGATATTCCACGTGCGCAGGTCATGGTCGAGGCTGCCATCGTCGAAGTTTCCGGCGATATCACCGACGCACTCGGCGTCCAGTGGGCGGTCGATGCGCGCGGAGGCACAGGCGGTGCCGGCGGCGTCAGCTTCGGCAATACCGGCATATCCATCGGCAGTGTGCTCAATTCGATCAACGAGAACGAGATTCCAAGCAACCTTCCTGATGGCGCGATTATTGGGGTCGGCACGCGCAGCTTCGGCGCATTGATCACTGCATTGTCAGCCAACAGCAAGAGCAACCTCTTGTCGACGCCCAGTCTGCTGACACTGGACAACCAGGAAGCCGAAATTCTCGTCGGGCAGAACGTGCCCTTTCAGACCGGCAGTTACACCACGGACTCGTCCGGCGCAAACAATCCGTTTACCACCATCGAACGCCAGGACGTGGGTGTAACGCTGAAGGTGGTGCCGCACATCAATGACGGAGCCACGCTGCGCCTGGAAATCGAACAAGAGATTTCCACGATCGCACCATCGGCATCGCTGTCGGCGCAAGCGGTCGACTTGGTGACGAACAAGCGTTCGATCAAGAGCACCATCCTCGCGGAAGACGGCCAAGTGATCGTGCTGGGGGGCCTCATTCAGGACGACGTTACCCGCACCGACTCGAAGGTCCCGCTCCTCGGAGATATCCCGTTCCTAGGCGCGCTGTTTCGTTCTACTCAGGAAACTCACATCAAGCGCAATCTAATGGTGTTTCTGCGCCCGACCGTTATTCGCGATCGCGCCGGGCTGGCAGCGCTGTCCGGCAAGAAATACAGCGATATCCGGGTCATCGAGACCGGCTCGGACAGCCCGAGCATCCTCCCTGCCACGCCCGAGCGGCTGTTTGACGGCCAAGGTCAGCCAGCACCGGCTATCGATCTTCGCTCTAACGAACCGGAGCAGCGCCGTGCGATTCCCAGAGCGCCGGCAACACAACGAGCCCCGGCAGTCTCCGCTCCCATGCCGCAAAGGGAACAGTCATCGATTCGCTCGGGCTGGGCCGTCCAAGTAGCCAGCCTACAGAACCGCGACAGCGCCGAAGCGCTACGGGGAAAGCTGGGTGCTGAAGGGTTCGATACCTATATAAGAACGACAGGCCGGACACATCGCATATTCGTCGGGCCAATGGAACAGCGCCAGGAAGCCAGCCGGATCCGCGACCAGCTCTCCGAGGAACAGCGCCTGGACGGTTTCGTAGTGAACTTCGAAGCTGGGGACAACTGAGATACCGTGCAATCCGAATTGAGGACGATCCTTCGTCCTCAATTCAGCATCACAACGCAGCCAGCCCTCGGGCTAGGTCGGCTTTCAAGTCAGCCACATCTTCCAGGCCCACGGCCACACGGATCAGACTGTCACGGATGCCAGCGGTTGCACGATCTTCCGGCGAAAGCCGACCGTGAGTAGTCGACCCTGGATGAGTGATGGTGGTCTTGCTATCGCCCAGATTGGCGGTGATGGAGATCAGCCGGGTCGCGTCGATAAAGCGCCACGCACCCTCCTTGCCCCCCGCCACCTCGAAGCTCAGCACAGCCCCAAAGCCCTTCTGTTGACGCTTGGCCAGTTCATGCTGCGGATGACTGGACAAGCCCGCGTAATAGACTTTTTCTACACCCGGTTGCTGCTCGAGCCACTCGGCGAGCGCTTGCGCGTTTGCGCAATGCGCCTGCATACGCAGCCGCAGGGTCTCCAGCCCCTTGAGAAACACCCAGGCATTGAACGGGCTCAACGTCGGACCCGCCGTGCGCAGAAAGCCCACCACTTCTTTCATCTGCTCGGCTCGGCCGGCCACCACGCCGCCCAGACAGCGCCCCTGGCCGTCGATGTACTTGGTGGCGGAATGAATAACGATGTCAGCGCCGAGCGCCAACGGTTGCTGCAGGACCGGTGTGCAAAAGCAGTTATCTACCGCCAGCATGGCGCCCTTGGCATGGCAGAGTTCGGCCAACGCCTCGATATCGACCAACTCGGCAAGCGGGTTCGAAGGTGACTCGACGAATACCAGGCGGGTATTGGATTTGAATGCGGGCTCCCAAACGTCAACCTCTGTGAGCGGAACGTAGTCCACTTCAAGCCCGAAGCGTTTCAGATATTTCTCGAACAACGAAACCGTCGCACCGAAGACGCTGCGCGAAACGAGCACATGATCGCCGGCGGAGCACAGGCTCATCACCGTTGCCAGGATCGCAGCCATCCCAGATGCGGTCGCTACGGCCTGCTCGGCACCCTCCATCGCAGCGATACGCTCTTCGAACGCACGCACTGTGGGGTTGGTATAGCGCGAATAGACATTTCCCGGCACTTCGCCGGCAAAACGTGCGGCGGCGTCGGCGGCACTCCGGAACACATAGCTGGATGTGAAGAACAGCGGCTCGCCATGCTCACCTTCGGGCGAGCGGCGCTGGCCCGCACGAACAGCCAGTGTATCCATGCCCACTCCGGACAGATCACTGTCCAGCCGGCCTGCGTCCCAGTCAGTTGTCATAAATTGTCCACCCTGAACGGAGGCGGCAAGCCGCCGGGTTGTCGATCAGTTGTTATGTAGATCGATGATAGCGCTGCCCGTGATGCTCTTGCTTTTGCTCAAGTCGTTACGTGCCTGCTCGATTTTGTGCAGGTAGACCTCATCGATATCGCCGGTCACGTATTTGCCATCGAATACCGCGCAATCGAAATTCTCGATCTTCACCTTGCCGCCACCGACCGCATCGATCAGATCATCCAGATCCTGATAAACCAGCCAGTCGGCGCCGATCAGTTCTGCGACTTCCTCGGTGCTGCGATTATGTGCGATGAGCTCGTGGGCGCTGGGCATGTCGATGCCGTAGACGTTCGGGTAGCGAACGGCCGGTGCGGCGGAGCAGAAATAGACATTCTTCGCCCCTGCTTCGCGGGCCATCTGGATGATCTGCTTGCAGGTAGTACCGCGGACGATGGAGTCGTCCACCAACATGACGTTCTTGCCACGGAATTCGAGATCGATGGCATTGAGCTTCTGCCGAACCGATTTCTTGCGCGCCGCCTGCCCCGGCATGATGAAGGTCCGGCCGATGTAGCGGTTCTTGACGAAGCCTTCTCGAAACTTGACACCCAGCCGGTTAGCCAGCTCAAGCGCTGCAGTACGGCTAGTGTCAGGAATCGGAATGACCACGTCGATATCGTGATCCGGACGTTCGCGAAGAATCTTGTCGGCCAGCTTTTCGCCCATCCGCAGACGGGCCTTGTATACCGACACGCCATCCATCAGGGAATCCGAGCGCGCAAGGTAGACGTGCTCGAAGATGCAAGGCGCGTAATGGGGGTTCGGCGCGCACTGACGGGTATGCAGCTTGCCGTCCGATGTGATGTAAACCGCTTCGCCGGGCGCGAGATCCCGGATCAACGAGAAGCCCAGCACATCCAGCGCGACGCTTTCGGAGGCGATCATGTATTCGACGCCGTGCTCGGTATGCCGCTGACCGAACACGATTGGGCGAATGGCATTCGGGTCGCGGAAACCGACGATGCCGTAGCCCGTCACCATGGCCACCACCGCGTAGCCGCCGACACAACGCTCATGGACCTTGGCCACGGCCGCGAAAACGTCCTCTTCGGTGGGCTGCAGCTTGCCTCGCACCGCCAACTCATGAGCGAACACGTTGAGCAGCACTTCCGAATCGGAGTTGGTGTTCACGTGGCGCAGGTCGGATTCGTAGATTTCCTTGGTCAGCTGATCGACGTTGGTCAGGTTGCCGTTGTGCGCCAGCGTAATGCCATACGGGGAGTTCACATAGAACGGCTGCGCCTCCGCCGAGCTGGAGCTGCCCGCAGTGGGATAACGTACGTGACCGATTCCCATATTACCGACCAGACGCTGCATGTGACGCTGTTGAAAGACGTCGCGGACCAACCCGTTGTCCTTGCGCAGAAACAGCTTGCCGCCGTCACTGGTTACGATTCCCGCCGCATCCTGCCCACGATGTTGCAGTACGGTAAGTGCGTCATATAACGCCTGATTGACGTTTGACTTACCGACAATGCCGACAATGCCACACATGCAAGGAACCTCTCAGTTAATACAGGCTGACCCGGACATGACACAGACCTGAGGCCCTCGGCACACCCGTTGAAGAACGCTCGTCTCAGCCGGAAGCATCGAGCGAGCCGGCTACCCATTGGCTTCCAAACCCGAGAATCAGGTTTTTCGACCAGTCGGCAACTAACAGAAAATGGGGCAGTAGTGTCGATTCACGCCACCACGGATCCTGGTGTACAGGCGCGAGGCTGAGCAGACCAACGAGCACAACGATCAATAGCCCGCCACGAGCCGCACCGAATACCATTCCAAGAAAGCGATCCGTGCCTGACAAGCCGGTTACCCGAACCAGCTCCCCGATGAGGAAATTAACCAGCGCGCCGACCAGTAGCGTCACGATGAAAAGAATCGCGCATGCCGCGATGACCTGAAAAGAAGGGGTACTGATGAACTCGGCAAGATGATGGGACAGCGCACCACCGAACATCCAGGCGACCACGCCAGCAATGATCCAGGTAAGCAGCGAAAGCGCTTCCTTGACGAAGCCGCGTTTCAAGCTGATCAGGCTGGAAATGACCACAACGGCGATAAACGCCCAATCGACCCAGGTGAGCGTCACAGGGTTTCCTGCTAAGGAGAAAGGCGGCGCATTTTAGCAGAGCGCCCGCAAAGGGGTAAGCAGACAATCATGCTTACCCGCGGAGCTGCGGGACGACCAGCGACAAGCCTGAGGTCCCCTTGCTTAACCCTGTTCAGGCTTGAAACGGACTACGAACCCGTTCAGCTTCTGCTGGCGTTGTAGTTGATCACGAAGGCGGTTGGCTTCCGCTCGCTCGACAAGCGGCCCGACGAAGACCCGGTTCATCCCGTCTGCGGTACGTATATAAGCGTTATACCCCTGAGAACGCAGCGTCTTCTGCAGCTTGTCGGCATTCTCGCGACTCGAGAGGCTGGCCAACTGCACCGACCAACTGACCGGCAAATTGGCCGTGTCCAGTCGCTTCTCTTCTGGAGTGGTCGACGGCGCCTCGACGGTTACCGGCTCAGGTGTTGCTGGCGCGGGCGCCGGCTCGGCAGAGGCTGGAGCCGGATTGATAGGAGTCGCAGGCGCCTCAGGCTGGGAAGCTGCATTCTCCTCGATGATTTCGAACTCTTCCGGGAAAGGCTCGACCTCGGGCTCAGGTACCTCCACAGGCTGCGTCTCGATCACAGGCGCAGCAGGCGCTTCGGGCATTTCCGGCGCATCCACGACAATCTGCCGGCCGGCATCTTCGCGGTTGAACAGCATCGGAACGAATATTACCGCCAGTGCCAGAAGCACCAAGGCGCCAACGATACGCTGCAACAATCCCTTATCTACCAAGACCATGTTCTCCACTGGTTGCGTGCCGATCGATCCAGCTCAGCGCATCGGCCACACAGTAAAAAGACCCGAACAGCAATATCTCATCGCCATCGACAGCCAGATCGCACTGCCCTTCGAGCGCCTGGGATATCCCCGGATAGATAGTGACGCTTGCATTGCGTTCCAGCAATGCCGCACTCAGCTCAGCTGCCGAGCGCGAGCGCGGCGTAGCCAGTGGAGCAACCGCCCAGACATCGACCACAGGTAGCAGCGCATCGATCACGCCAACCAGATCCTTGTCGGACAGCAGACCGAATACCGCCAGCCGACGACCAGGCTTCGGTTGTCGCTGCAGGTGTCTGGCTAGATATTCTGCCGCGTGCGGGTTGTGCCCGACATCGAGCAATATCGACAAGTCACGCCCCTGCCAACGGATCGTACGACGATCCAGACGCCCGGTGACACGCGTACTCAGCAGAGCCTCCACCACCCGCTCCGGCTGCCAGGACGACTGGAGCAATGCAAACGCTTGCATCGCCACAGCTGCATTTTCCAGCGGCAGCGCCAGCATCGGCAGATTTCGCAGTTCTAGGGGGTTGCCCGCCCCATCTCGGCCACGCCAGTGCCAACGAGTTGCCTCCATCGCCAGATCGAAATCGCGCCCACGGACCAGCAACGGCACTGCCGACTCAGTCGCATTTTTCAGCATCGATTCTGGTGGAGCGGAATCACCACATACGGCGGGCTTTGCGGGACGGAATATTCCGGCTTTTTCAAACGCCACGCTTTCGCGCGTATCGCCGAGCCATTCGGCATGGTCCAGCCCAATATTGGTAACGACCGCCACGTCGGCATCGATCAGATTCACCGCGTCGAGACGGCCACCCAGCCCGACTTCCAGCACCACGGCGTCCAGCGCCTCACGTTCGAAAAGCCAGAAAGCGGCGAGCGTGCCCATTTCGAAATAGGTCAGTGACACTGAACCTCGTGCTTGCTCGACCGCCTCGAATGCTTCACATAACGCCTCGTCACTAGCATCCGTCCCGTTGAGACGAACGCGCTCGTTGTAACGCAGCAGATGAGGCGAGCTGTAGACACCCACCTTCTTGCCCTGCCCAGCGAGCATTTGGGCGATGAAAGCGCAGGTCGACCCCTTGCCATTGGTGCCGGTGACAGTGACCACCTGGGGAGCCGGGCGCTTGAGGCCAAGCTTTGTCGCCACCTCACGGCAGCGATCAAGGCCCATATCGATAGTGGTGGGATGCAGCTGCTCAAGATAATCGAGCCAGTTCTGCAAACTCCGCCGGCTCATGCGCTGGCCGTTACCAAGGCAGGCTCCGCCGGGGTCGGCAGATGTTGCAACTGAGCGAGAAGACGCGACAAGCGAGGACGCAACTCGGAGCGCGGGACGATCAGGTCGATGGCACCGTGGTCAAGCAGGAACTCACTGCGCTGAAAACCTTCCGGCAGCTTTTCACGCACCGTCTGCTCGATCACGCGCGGCCCGGCAAAGCCGATCAGGGCCTTGGGCTCGGCGACGATGACATCGCCCAGCATGGCCAAACTTGCCGATACGCCGCCGTAAACCGGGTCGGTAAGTACGGAAATGAACGGCAATCCTTCTTCGCGCATGCGGGCCAGCACTGCGGAGGTCTTGGCCATCTGCATAAGTGAGATCAATGCTTCCTGCATGCGGGCACCACCGGAAGCTGCGAAGCAGATCAGCGGACAACGCTGTTCAAGCGCAGCATTGGCGGCCTGAACGAAACGCTCCCCGACGATCGCGCCCATGGAACCGCCCATGAAGGAGAACTCGAACGCGCAGGCCACGACCGGCATGTTCATCAAGGTACCCCGCATCGCGACCAGCGCATCCTTTTCGCCGGTCTGTTTCTGCGCCGCGGACAGGCGATCCTTGTACTTCTTGCTGTCGCGAAATTTCAGCCGATCGACAGGCTCGAGGTCGGCGCCGATCTCCTCGCGCCCCTCCTTGTCAAGAAAAATATCCAGACGCGTGCGTGCGTCGATGCGCATGTGATGTTGGCATTTCGGGCAGACATCCAGCGTTTTTTCCAGCTCCGGGCGATATAGCACCGCCTCGCAGGACGGACATTTGTGCCACAGGCCCTCGGGTACTGAACTCTTCTGCGTTTCCGAGCGCATGATCGAAGGGATCAGCTTGTCTACTAGCCAGTTGCTCATGCTTTTATTCTCCACAGCTTGTCAGTCCCGCGCGTAACGACTGCACGCACCGGAAAAATTCATCGTTGCGACCGGTCTCCAGTCGGAGCTCACTGCGTCGCGTAGGCAATAGCCAAAGAAGCGCTATCGCTGAAGTCTGATCGCCGCCTGGCACCAGATCGGTAACAGTGGCGAGGCTCGCCAAATCGGCGAATGGTAACTGGACGGCAATGACCCTGCGCTCGTCACATCGAAGCTCTTACTGACCGAACGAAGTCCCGCACTTTCTGCGCATCTTTGACGCCCTTGCTCAGCTCTACTCCCCCACTCACGTCGACGGCGAACGGACTTACCTCGGCCAGCGCCTGGCGAACATTTTGCGAAGTCAGCCCGCCAGCTAATATCAGTGGTTTGGGCAGATTTGCAGGGATTAGGGACCAATCAAACACCTCGCCCGTCCCGCCAGGAACACCCGCAACAAAGGTATCGAGCAGAATTGCGCTAGCCCCAGCGTAGCGTGCGGCCTGCACCCGGACATCCTCACCCGCCTTGACTCTGAGCGCCTTGTACCACGGCCGATGAAAGCCTTCGCAGTCTGCCGGCGTTTCGTCACCATGAAATTGCAGTGCATCCAGCGGCACGGCATCCAGCGTCTCATTGATTTCGCAACGCGATGCGTTGACGAACAAGCCTACGGTGGTGATGAAAGGCGGCAGAGCGGCAATGATGGCGCGAGCCTGCTGGATATTTACCGCGCGTGGGCTCTTGGCATAGAACACCAGGCCAATCGCATCCGCACCGGCTTCGGCAGCGACGAGCGCGTCCTCAACCCGGGTGATTCCACATATCTTGCTACGAACGATAGGCAACGGCAGGCACCTGCGATAAAAGACCCCGGATGGTAACAAAAGCGCCACAGGCTGCAACCCGCATCACTTTATCGTCCGTTTCGAAGGATGACTCGTCACTTGTCCCGCCGCTGGCATCAGGTCGGATGATTTCGCACATCAGGCAGGCCAGACAGGAAATGCGGCCCAAGATAGCGCTCAGGCAATTCGAACTGTTCCGGGTAATCCACCTGAACGAGATACAAGCCGTAGGGATGGGCGGTAACACCACCCGTTCGCCTTACACGCGACTCCAGCACTTCCCTCGCCCATTCGACCGGGCGTTCGCCCGCCCCGATGGTCATCAACACACCGGCGAAGTTACGCACCATGTGGTGCAGAAAAGCATTGGCACGCACGTCGATCACGATCAGCCTGCCATACTCGAGCAGCTCCAGATGGTGAATGGTTTTGATCGGCGATTTCGCCTGGCACTGGCGCGCTCTGAAAGCACTGAAGTCGTGGGTTCCGACGAATGCCTTAGCCGCTTCGCGCATGCGCGCAATGTCCAGCGGTCGGTGGTTCCAAGTTACTTCTTCGGCGAGATGAGCCGGGCGAATCTGGTCGTTGTAGATGACGTAACGATAACGGCGCGCCATGGCGCTGAAGCGCGCGTCGAAGCTCTTGGGCATTTCCTTGGCCCAGGTCACGCTGATATCACCCGGCAGATTCATGTTCGCGCCCATTACCCAGGCGTGCATGGAGCGCGTCACTGGCGTATCGAAATGAACCACCTGGGCGCAGGCATGAACGAGCGCATCGGTACGCCCAGCACAACTCAGCGTCACCGGGTGGCCGCCGGCCACTTTGCTCAAGGCATTTTCCAGTGAGAGCTGAATTGACGGCACGCCATCACGTTGCCGTTGAAACCCACGATAACGGGACCCCTTGTATTCCACACCAAGGGCAATTCTGAAAACGTCAGCGGCAGCCGATAGGGCTGCCGCTTCAGGTACTGCTTCGATCATGGTCAGGCTAGTTTGGCGAGCATCTCTCGCGCCTCTTGCTGCTGGGTATCACTGCCCTCGTTCATGACCTCATCGAGGATGTCGCGAGCGCCTTCGGCATCACCCATATCGATATAGGCGCGGGCAAGGTCCAGCTTGGTGGTGGTTTCATCGGTGTCGGCGAAGAAATCGAAATCGTCGTCAAGACCCTCCGAGGTTGACTCGGCCTCCGGCTCCGATAGGTCGAGCGGCTCGTCCACGTCTCGCGCCAAGGCTTCAGGCTCAGCTTCGACCTCATCGAACTCGGAGATAAACGTTTCGGATACCGCTCCGCCGCTGGTCTCGTCAGGAACCGACAGATCGAACTCATCCGGCATGCCCGCAGACTGGACAGGATCGGAGAGCTGGAAATCAAAGTCCTCGGCAGCAGGCTCGCCCGCTACTGGCTTCGACAGTTCTTCGTCGAGGTCTAACAGCACATCGTCATCGACAGTAGAAGATTTCGGCTGATCTTCAAGATCGAGCGAGAAACCGGCAAGTTCGGCTTCAAGGGACTGCATATCCGCTTCGGACGATTTGTCCAGGTCAAACGCGAAATCGTCAGCGGCCTGCTCCTGCGCAGCGGCGTCAAGATTGAGGTCGTCGAAATTGAGTTCGACAAGCTCCTCTGAGGTCTCGCCAGCCGGGGCTACGGCTGTTCGGGTCAGGTCATCATTGAGTTCAAGATCGTCCAGACTCAGGTCAAAGGCATCACCCGACACCTGATCAGCAGTCGGTGCCGAAGCCGGTTCGTCAAGCTGGAGATCATCCAGGCTGAAGCTCTCAAAATCATTGGTGCTTGTCGCGGCGGCTGCCGCAGCGAAGCCAGCTGCTGCAGCCATTGCCGGATAACGGAGCTTCGTCTGTTCAATTGCGTCCAACGAGCCGCCGATTTCGCGGAGCTCCGCCTCTTGCCGAGCGAAACCATCCCGATCACCAAGTTCGGCATAGACTTCCATCAGCTTCAATCGCAGGTCACTGCGCTGCGGCTCATCGTTCAATGCATTCTGCAGCAGGTCGCCAGCCTGATTGAAACGACCGTAAGCGATGTAAATATCGGCCTCGGCCAAGGGGTCGTTGGTAGCGGCAGCGAGCGAGTCAGCCGAATGCTCACCGCTGTCTTTATCGGTCGACTCCACAGCGGACGAATCGAGATCCTGCTGCGCCATGTAGAACGTGTCAGGTGAACTATCGGCAAGCAGGCTTTCCTGCAGTTCAGCTTCCTTCAAAGCGTTGCGGCGGGACAACGCCATCAGCCCGACCAGCAATAGCAAAAGGGCTCCGCCGCCCAAGGCGCCGAGGAGAATGGGATTGGCCAACAGCTCGTCGACGTAGCTATCGGCTTCAGGCTCTTGTATCGCTGGAGCCGATGCTGCGGGAGCCGGTGTGACTGGCGCCTGTGCAGCCGGCTCCGTATCTACCGCTGCCTCTCCTTGGGTCGCTGCTGGAGCTATGACCTCAGCACCAGTAACTTCGGGCTCGGCAGTGGTTTCGGTTACTGCTTCGGGCGTTTCCGGAGCAACGTTAGCGCTTGAATCAATTTCACTATTCGAAGGCAGCGCGGATGTCGCATCGACTCCCGGCTCGGCCCCCGTTGCCAGTTGAGCTTGTAGCTTGGCCAACTGGTCGTCCTTGAGCTGCATCAGGCGCTGCAGCTTGTCGAGTTGACCCTGAAGATCGTTGAGACGGTCCTTGAGGTCCAGATTTTCGCGACGACTGGAATCAAGACTTTCCTCGGTAACCGCGAGCTTGTCACGCAACGCCTGAGCGTCGGCTCCGCTTCCAGTATCACTACCCGCTGTGGCTTCGTCGGCTTCCGGTGCGACCAAGCGGAGATTATCGCCCTGCTCACTACGCGATGGTGCTGCTCCCACCGAATCACGCTGGGTCGCATCCAGCTGGCGCGTGCCCGCTGCGCCGGAGGCGGCAGCCTGACGCCAACTTGCGTTCTGTTGCGCGACTTGCTGAATCGCCTCAGCTTGTGACCGGCTACCGATTTGCTCGGCATTCGGCAGGCGAAGCACCTGACCGTTCTTCATTCGGTTGATGTTGCCAGCGATGAAGGCGTCAGGGTTCAGGTCTTGAATGGCCAGCATGGTCTGATGAACGGTGCCACCTTGGCGGGCGCGCTCGGCAATTTCCCACAGCGTGTCATTAGGCGTGACTTTATATTGCTCACCTTGCAGCGCGGAAGCGCCGGTAGGCGCTGAAGCAGGCCGCGTTGCGACTCGCGGCGCCGTCTCGGACCGAACGATTGGCGCTGCAATAGGCAACTGAGGGGCAACGGAAGCAGCGATTTCCGGCGAATAAAGCGGCGGGTCCAGCAGGAGCGTGTATTCGCGCAGTAGCCGACCGTTGGGCCAGAGCACCTCGATGAGGAAGTTCAGGTAGGGTTCGCGAACCGGCTTGGTCGATGAGACCCGGATAACGCTCTTGCCATCAGGGCGCAAAACAGGGGTAAAGGTCAGGTCCGTCAGGAAATACTGCCGGTCAACACCCGCCCGATTGAAATCTTCCGCAGACGCCAGAACCGGGACCACTTCACCCGGCGCCAGAGTTTTCGCATCCAGCAATTCGATTTCAGCCACCAGCGGTTGATTCAGTGCCGACTTCAGCGTGACCTCTCCCAGCCCCAGCGCGTACGCCATTTCGGAAGTCAGCGCGGTAGCAGCCGCGATTGCCAGCACCAGATTGCGAACCCGAACCATTATGTAATCCCTTGTTTTTTAACTTTTCTCGGATCTTCGAGAAGGGTCTTATAGACGCTGCCCGTGCCCGCCAGATGGCGGCCCCCCGTCAGCGATAAGCCTAAACAGCGCAGCTAGCTAGATATAGTTATTCGAATTGCCGGTAAGTATCTTTTACAGATAGTGTTTTATCAATAACTCACCAGACCGCACTGCATTGCCCGCCACGCCTTTTGCCACGTTATCAGACACAATCCACAATTCGCGTTCGCCTGTTTCAACGAAGCTGCAGCCTGCTCGCGAACCGGTAGCCCTTGTACTTCAATTCCGAACAAGACGCTCAACGAAACAATGCGAAACCCTGGCGGTGTAGTTATTGAAGCAATATCTATCGGCCCGCCACCTAAATATGGAAACGAAAAACAGCCCTTAACCGCGTCGATACCGACACATGGTGAGCCGTCCGAAGGGCGTCACTGTAGCCGAAGCAGATCGTCCCGCAGTGAGGTTAAGCCTAGATCCGACGAACGCGCCATGCAGAGCCCTCGCTGCGGAACGCTCAGCTAGGCAGCTTCGACCAGATAAAAAAAGCGCCGCGGCTGTGCCGAGGCGCTTCGGTGTTTCCTTCCTTGCGGTTTAGCGTTCCAGAAGGATGCGCAACATCCGCCGCAAGGGTTCCGCGGCGCCCCAGAGCAACTGGTCGCCCACGGTGAAGGCGCCCAGATAATGAGAACCCATGTTCAGCTTGCGCAAACGACCGACAGGTACGTTCAGCGTGCCGGTCACCGAGGTCGGACTGAGCTCCTGCATGCTGGCGTCCCGATGATTCGGAACCAGCTTAACCCAAGGGTTGTGCTGGCTGATCATGCCCTCTATATCCGAGATCGGCACATCCTTGTTCAGCTTGATAGTCAGCGCCTGGCTATGGCAACGCATGGCGCCGATGCGCACGCAGATGCCGTCGACCGGAATCGGATTCTTGAAGCGCCCGAGGATCTTGTTGGTTTCGGCCTGTGCCTTCCACTCCTCGCGGCTCTGCCCGTTGGGCAGTTCCTTATCGATATAGGGAATCAGGCTACCGGCCAGCGGCACGCCGAAGTTATCTACCGGGAAGGACTCGGACCGCTGGCTCTCTGCGACCTTGCGGTCGATCTCCAGAATCGCACTGGCCGGGTCGGCCAGTTCATCGGCAACCGCAGCGTTGATGGTGCCCATCTGCTTGATCAGCTCGCGCATGTTCTGCGCACCGGCGCCGGACGCCGCCTGGTAGGTCATAGCGCTCATCCACTCGACCAGACCGTTCTCGAACAGGCCGCCGAGCCCCATCAGCATCAGGCTGACGGTGCAGTTGCCACCAATATAGTTGCGAGTGCCGGCATCGAGCTGCTGGTCGATCACCTTGCGGTTGACCGGGTCCAGCACGATGACCGCATCGTCCTGCATGCGCAGGGCGGAGGCAGCGTCGATCCAGTACCCATTCCAGCCGGCTTCGCGCAGCTTGGGGAATACTTCGTTGGTGTAGTCGCCACCCTGACAGGTCAGGATCACGTCGAGGCTTTTCAGCTCATCGACGCTGTAGGCATCCTTGAGCGGCGCGATGTCCTTGCCGATCGAAGGCCCCTGACCGCCTACGTTGGAAGTGGTAAAGAACACCGGCTCGATCAGGTCGAAGTCCCGCTCTTCCAGCATCCGCTGCATGAGCACGGAACCGACCATGCCGCGCCAACCGATCAGACCTACACGTTTCATCGCAACTACACCTATATAAAGTGACCCACCCGCTTTGAGAGCGGGCCAAGAGATTACAACTTCGCGAGCGCCGCGACTACCGCATCGCCCATTGCCTGAGTGCCGACCTTGTTACAGCCATCGGACCAGATGTCGCCGGTGCGCAGGCCTTGGTCGAGCACGTCGCTGACCGCTCGCTCAATGGCATCGGCCGCCGCCACCTGATTAAAGCTGTAGCGCAGCATCATCGATACCGAAAGGATGGTCGCCAGCGGGTTGGCGATGCCCTTGCCAGCTATATCTGGCGCCGAGCCATGGCAAGGCTCGTACATGCCCTTGTTGTTAGCATCCAGCGACGCCGACGGCAGCATGCCGATGGAACCGGTGAGCATGGAAGCCTCGTCGGACAGGATGTCGCCGAACATGTTATCGGTAACGATCACGTCGAACTGCTTGGGCGCGCGGACCAGCTGCATGGCGGCATTATCGACATACATATGGCTGAGCTTGACGTCCGGATAATCTTTGCCGACCTCTTCCACTACCGCACGCCACAACTGGCTGGAGGCCAGCACGTTGGCCTTGTCCACCGAGCAGAGCTTCTTGTTGCGCACCATGGCCATGTCGAAACCGACCTTGGCGATACGGCGGATTTCGCTCTCGCTGTAAGGCAGGGTGTCGTAGGCCATACGCTCGCCGTTCTCCAACACTTTGCTTTCACGCGGCTGGCCAAAATAGATACCGCCGGTCAACTCACGCACGATGAGGATATCCAGGCCGGCAACGATCTCCGGCTTCAAACTCGACGCTTCGGCCAGCTGCGGATACAGCAGCGCCGGACGCAGGTTGCCGAACAGCCCCAGTTGCGAGCGGATCTTCAACAGGCCGCGCTCAGGACGGATGGCCGGATCGATGGCATCCCACTTGGGACCACCGACGGCGCCCAGCAGAATGGCATCGGCGGCACGGGCACGCTCGAGGGTTTCGTCAGCCAGCGGCACGCCGTATTTGTCGATGGCCGCGCCGCCCAGCTCGTCATAGCTCAGTTCGAAGTTCAGCTGGAACTTGTCATTGGCCAGCTGCAGCACCTTGACCGCTTCGGCCATGATTTCCGGGCCGATGCCATCGCCAGGGAGAACCAGAATCTGTTTGGACATTTCCTATTCCTTATAAGGAGTCACTTCGGGGCCGGGGTGCTCCATAGGGTGGGCTTCAGCCCACCAGTAGCTCCGAGCCGTGTTGGTGGGCTGAAGCCCACCCTACCTCGTAATTTTCACCTACTTGATCGCGCCGAACAGCCACGGCTGGCTCTGCTGATGACGAGCTTCGAAGGCCTTGATGGCCTCGGCGTCCTGCAAGGTCAGGCCGATATCGTCCAGGCCGTTGAGCAGGCAGTGCTTGCGGAACGCGTCGACCTCGAAGCCGTACTGCTTGCCATCCGGGCGCGTCACGGTTTGCGCGGCCAAGTCGACGGTCAATTGATATCCCTCGGTGGCCTCTGCCTGCTCGAACAGCTCGTCCACCTCTTCGTCTTTAAGCACGATCGGTAACAGGCCGTTCTTAAAACTGTTGTTATAGAAGATGTCGGCATAACTCGGCGCGATGATGGTACGAAACCCGTACTCCTCCAGCGCCCATGGTGCGTGCTCACGGGATGAACCGCAGCCGAAGTTCTCACGCGCCAGCAGCACACTGGCGCCCCGATAGCGCGGGAAGTTCAGCACGAAATCCTGATTGACTGGACGCTGCGAAGAATCCTGGTTCGGCTGACCAACATCCAGATAGCGCCACTCATCGAACAGGTTCGGACCGAAACCGGTGCGCTTAATCGACTTCAGGAACTGCTTGGGAATGATCTGATCGGTATCGACATTGGCACGATCGAGCGGACAGACCAGGCCGGTGTGTTGGGTGAATGCTTTCATGTTTCGCCTCCTCAGGCCTGGAGCAGTTCGCGCACATCGATGAAACGGCCGGTCACAGCGGCTGCCGCGGCCATGGCCGGGCTGACCAGATGAGTGCGGCCACCAGCGCCCTGGCGCCCCTCGAAGTTGCGGTTGGAAGTGGACGCGCAATGCTCGCCGCTGCCCAGCTTGTCCGGGTTCATCGCCAGACACATGGAGCAACCCGGCTCGCGCCACTCGAAACCGGCTTCGAGGAATATCTTATCCAGCCCTTCCGATTCCGCCTGTTGCTTGACCAGGCCCGAACCCGGCACCACCATCGCCTGCTTGACGGTCGCGGCGACCTTGCGCCCCTTGGCCACTTCGGCAGCGGCACGCAAATCCTCGATGCGCGAGTTGGTGCAGGAGCCGATGAACACGCGATCCAGCTGGATATCGGTGATCGGCTGGTTGGCGCGCAGGCCCATGTATTTCAGCGCGCGCTCGATGGAGTCGCGCTTGACCGGATCGGATTCTACCGCCGGGTCCGGCACCTGCTGATCGACAGCCAGGACCATTTCCGGCGACGTGCCCCAGCTCACCTGCGGTTTGATGTCCTCTGCTCTTAGCTCGACTACCGTATCGAACACCGCATCCGAGTCGGACACCAGCTCCTTCCACGCCGCGACCGCTCTGTTCCAGTCCGCGCCCTTGGGTGCATAAGGACGGCCTTCGACATAGGCGATGGTCTTCTCGTCACAGGCCACCAGGCCCACGCGGGCGCCGGCCTCGATGGACATGTTGCAGAGAGTCATGCGGCCTTCCATAGACAATTCGCGGATGGCGCTACCGGCGAACTCCAGCGCGTGGCCATTCCCGCCAGCGGTGCCGATCTTGCCGATCACGGCGAGCACGATGTCCTTGGCTGTGACGCCGAACGGCAGTTTGCCTTCAACGCGAACCTGCATGTTCTTCATCTTCTTGGCCACCAGGCACTGGGTGGCGAGCACATGCTCGACCTCGGAAGTGCCAATGCCATGTGCCAGCGCGCCAAAGGCGCCATGCGTGGAGGTGTGCGAGTCACCGCAAACCACGGTCATGCCCGGCAGGGTCGCGCCCTGCTCCGGGCCGATCACATGCACGATGCCCTGGCGGATATCGTTCATCTTGAATTCGAGAATGCCGAAGTCATCGCAGTTCTCGTCGAGAGTCTGCACCTGAATGCGCGAGACTTCGTCGGCGATGGCTTCCAAGCCGCCCTGGCGCTCGCCCTTGGTGGTCGGCACGTTGTGGTCCGGGGTGGCGATGTTGGCGTCGATACGCCACGGCTTGCGCCCGGCCAGACGCAGCCCTTCGAACGCCTGCGGCGAGGTCACTTCATGGAGAATATGACGGTCGATGTAGATCAGCGACGAGCCATCGTCGCGACGCTTGACCTCGTGCATTTCCCAGAGTTTGTCGTACAGCGTTTTGCCGGCCATCGGGACTTTCCTCATCAGTTTCTGCGGGCAATAGCCCTTTCGCTTATGGGGTGAATGCTATGGGGTTACATCGAATTACTCAAATTCATATTTTTCATTCGATGCATTCCTATATGGAATCTCTATAGCTAAGCTGGACGAAAGGCAGGGTGGGCTTTAGCCCACCAGAATCAGCGCGGTAGGCTGCAGCGGAGCGCCGCCCGGCCCACCTACGGAGCGCAGGCCGAGCGGCACTCAGCCTCCAGCGCTTTCTATCGGCTTCAAGAGGAAATTATGGATCTGGCAGGCCTCAACGCCTTTATCGCCATCGCCGAAACCGGCAGCTTCTCTTTGGCCGCAGAACGCCTGCACTTGACTCAGCCTGCGGTGAGCAAGCGTCTTGCCGCACTGGAGTTGCAGCTCGACGTGCGCCTGTTCGATCGTCTGGGACGGGAGATCGGCCTCACCGAAGCCGGCCGGGCCCTGCTGCCTCGCGCCTACCGAATCCTCAATGTACTGGACGACACCCGCCGCGCATTGACTAATCTCAACGGTGAAGTCAGCGGTCGCCTGTGTCTGGCGACCAGTCACCACATCGGCCTGCATCGCCTGCCGCCGTTGCTGAGGAGCTTCACTCGTGCCTATCCCGACGTGAATCTGGACATCCGCTTCCTGGATTCGGAAGTTGCCTACGAAGAGGTTCTTCATGGTCGTGCCGAACTGGCCGTGATTACGCTGGCGCCACATACGGCTGCGCCGATTCGCGCCAGCAAGGTCTGGGACGATCCGCTGGACTTCGTCGTCGCCCCGGAGCATCCGCTGGCACAAAAACAGCAGATAACCTTGGCCGACGTGGCCGGTTACCCCGCCGTGTTTCCAGGTGGCAACACCTTCACCCACCATATCGCTCAACGGCTGTTCGAGCGCGAGAATCTCAGACCGAACATTACGATGAGCACCAATTACATGGAGACGATCAAAATGATGGTCTCCATTGGCATCGCCTGGAGTGTGCTGCCCCGCACCATGCTCGATGAACAGGTGGTGCGCCTTCCGCTGCCTGGAGTTCAACTAACGAGAGAGCTCGGATACATAACCCATACCGAGCGCACCCTGTCGAACGCAGCCAAGGCCTTCATGTCTTTGCTGGATGCCGGCTGACGCACTTGCACCCTGCCATCTGCTACGGATAAGTTCGGGACATAACAACAAGAGCACCAGAATCATGAGCAGTACCGGTTATCGGCCGATCCGTCACCTCCACACCAGCCCGGCGGAAACCATTCATGCGACCTCCTGAATCCCTGACCGGTGTCAGCGCCAGCGAAGCGGCAAGCCCCTGGCGGGATGCGACCCGCCTATTGTCGGTACTCGATGCGGCAGGGCTCGGCGTTTGGTCGTGGGACTTGCAGCACGGCATCGTCTACTGGTCGCTCGGCACAGAGCGGCTGTTTGGTCTCACTGAACCGCTCACTCAGATTACTCAGGATGAGTATCTGAATCTGATCGCTGCCGAAGATCGGCTTCATCTCACAACCGTCGCCCGCTCCGTACTGACGGGCGACAGGTCGCGTTTCAGCGTGCGTCACCGGGTGCGCTGGCCAGACTCGAGCGTGCACTGGCTGGAGATCGATGGGCAGCTGCAAGAAAGCGGCGCCGGTTGCTCGACGCTGGTGGGCATCGTCCGCGACATCACCACCCAGCACACTCAGGCCCTGGCCTTCGAAGACAGCCAAGAGCGTCTGGAGCTGGCACTGGCCTCGGCAGAACTGGGCAACTGGGAATGGCACATCCCAAGCGACCGGCTCTATGCGTCGAGCCGCGCTTCTGAATTACAGGGCATCATCGACGGTCCGTTCGATGGTTCGTTCCGGGAGTTTTTTCGCAGCGTCGCGGCAAATGACCGACAAACCATGCGCGAGGCATACAGCGATCTGCTGGCCGGGCGACGCCAGAGCTATCAGACGACCTATCAGGCGCTGCATCCGAACGGTACCGTCCGGCACTTGGAAACAACTGCCAAGCTGTATCGTGATGAGCACGGCGTGCCGTTGCGGATGGCCGGAATCATTATCGACGCCACGGAGCGGGTCCTGCGCGAACAGCATCTGGCCGCGTCCGAAGCCAGATTTTCCGCCTTGTTCCAAGGCAGTCCCGACCCGATTTCCCTTTCCCGTATCCGCGACGGCACCTTCATTGATGTCAATCCCAGCTTCAGCGCCGTATTCGGCTGGGAAGGCAGCGATATCGTTGGGCGTTCGGCTCCGGACATACATTTCTGGCGCGACGAGAAACAGCGGCAGTCGCTCTACCAACGGTTGACTCGTGACCAACGCCTGGACGACGCCGAAGCGCAATTTCGCACCAGGGCTGGTCAGTACATCACATGCGTGGTTTCCAGCCGTTTCATTCGAATCGACCGACGACTGTGCATCGTAACGACTTTCCGCGACATCACCGAGCGCCAGCAGGCCGAAGCAGCCTTGAAAGCCAGCGAGGCCAAGTTCGCCAGGGCATTCCATTCAAGCCCCGACGCCATCATCATCAGCGAACGCGCCACCGGACGCTTCATAGAGGTTAACGAGGGTTTTCACCGTCTCTCCGGCTACCGTCCAGAAGAAGCCATTGGCCGTACATCCACCGAACTGGGCATCTGGTCTGACTCGCAGCGCAAGGACATCCTCGAACGGCTGGAGCGTGACGGCCGCGTCGCCAACTGGGAAATGGTCGGCCAGGATCGTCACAGCAACCCTAAACATATCGAGGTGTCAGTCGAACCGATCGAACTCAACGACACCGATTGCCTGTTGATATCGGCGCGAGACATCAGCCAACTGAAGGCGGCACACGCACAGATCCATCACCTGGCGTATCACGACCCACTGACCAACCTTCCCAACCGGGCGCTGCTGATGGATCGTCTGGTACAGCAAATCGCGTTACACAAGCGCCATGACCTGCGAGGCGCCCTGCTGTTTTTAGACCTGGATCATTTCAAGCACATCAACGATTCGCTTGGGCATCCGGTCGGCGATGCCGTCCTGAAGATGATTACGGCTCGCCTCGAAGCCAGCACCCGCCAGGAAGACACCGTCGCGCGCCTCGGTGGCGACGAGTTCGTCGTCCTGCTGACAGGACTGAGCGGCAGGCGCTCGGAGGTGACGCGCCATGTTCGTCAGATTGCCGAAAAACTGCGGACCCTGCTCGCCGAGCCCATGACATTCGAAGGCAACCGGCTGCACGTCACCCCAAGCATCGGTATTGCCCTTCTGCCGGACCATGGCGATACGCCCGCCGATCTCCTGAAGCGAGCCGACATTGCGCTTTACGGGGCCAAAGCAGCCGGGCGCAACGCCATCCAATTGTTTCGCACGACAATGCAGCAAGCCGCAAGCGCACGTCTGCAGCTGGAGAGTGAGCTACGGTTGGCGCTGCAGCGCAACGAATTCGAACTACAGCTGCAACCCCAGGTGGATGCGCGCTCGGGTTCGGTGATCGGCGCTGAAGTCCTGTTGCGCTGGAATCACCCGGAGCATGGCCCGCGCTCACCCGCTCAGTTCATCGACGTGCTGGAAGAAAACGGCCTGATCGTCGAAGTCGGCGACTGGATCATCACACAAGCCAGCCGCATCGGCGCTTCGCTATTGGCCGCGGGGTTGGTGCACCCCGACACCTTCAGCCTTTGCGTCAATATCAGCCCGCGTCAGTTCCGTCAGCACGAGTTCGTCGAACGCACCCTCAATGCGCTGAAGGCCACCGGGGTTCCGCATAGGATGATCAAGCTGGAGATCACCGAAGGTATCGTGATCCAGAACCTGGACGACACCATTGCCAAGATGCGCCGCCTTTGCCGACACGGCATCAGCTTCGCTATGGACGATTTCGGCACTGGCTACTCATCGCTCACCTATCTGAAACGCTTGCCGGTGGATCTGCTCAAGATCGATCAATCGTTCGTGCGAGACGCGCTGGATGCGCCCAACGACGCCGAGATCATCCGCGCTATCGTCGCGATGGCTAGAAGTCTCGGGCTGGAGGTGATCGCCGAAGGGGTCGAGCAGCAGGCGCAGCTGGACTTGCTGCAACTGCAGGGCTGTCACCTGTATCAGGGGTATCTGTTCAGCCGTCCGCTGCCCGTGGACGAGTTCAGAAAGCTTCTGGCAGGTTCCAGCACCAACGAGGGCGGCGGCCGATAAATAGCATGGGTCCCCTGCCATATTGAGAGAGTGCAGCGACTCCCCCCGGCCGAATGAACTCGGCCCTACGGATTACGCACAATGGTCTGGCCCGAAACCCCGTAGGGCCGAACTTGTTCGGCCTTTGCAATCTGCGGCTTTGGTTCAGGTGGAAATCGAGCACAAAGAACGATAGCCATAAAACAAATGCCCCGGCACGAGCCGGGGCATTTGTCAGCATACTGAAGCCGGTGGAACACACCGGCTTTGAAATGGGATCACCTGATCAGTTCAGGCTCAACTTGGCGCGGTTCTTTTCCAGGGTAGCGGCACCAATCCCTTTGACTTCCAGCAACTCGTCAACCGAACCGAACGGGCCATGAGCTTCACGATACGCAACGATGGCCTTAGCCTTTGTCGCACCGATGCCTTTGAGTTCGCGGGTCAGGGTCTCGGCATCAGCCGAATTGAGGTTGATCGTTGCCGCTTGGGCTACTGCAACCTCTGCTGCTGCAACAGGTTCAGTCTGGGCTGCATGGCCGCCAATGGAAACGCTGGCGAGCAGTGCGAAGAGTGCTGCGGAGAGAAAAGACTTGGTCATGATTCACGTCCCTTTGAGTGTTGGTTTTCGACCGGCGCGGTACTCCATGCGCCGCCGGGACACTTTAAGGTGCAACAATTACAAGTCAAATCGATGCGTTGGTTCTGTGAACTACGCCCTCCAAGCGGTGCTTAGCGCATCACATTGAACAGGCTCAGCCCGGAAATTTTCACGTAGCTCTGTTGCGCCGCTTCGAGAATGACCGTTTGCATAGCAAGCCGCGACAACGCCTCGGGATAGTCCAGTTCGCGCAGCTCCGCCTGGACGCCCTTGTTGACCAGCGCGACGTCTTCGTTGTCTGTCAGGGTGGTGTCGATGGTATTTAACCGTGCGCCGATATTGCCGCGCGCCGCATCGACACTGACCATGCCGTGGTCGAGGTTGGTTAGAGCGACGGCGACTGAGTCGCGGATGCCGGTGTTGCCAGTCGATGGGTTTTCCAGGGCAGAGCGAAGGTTGGCGATGGTGTCCAAGATGCCCTGTTTCTGCCTAATTTCGCCGGTGAGGCTGATGGAGAATTTGTCACCTTCAGCAGGCGGAGAAATAAGCGTTATTTCAATAGACACGCCATCTTTTGTAAGTACGCGCGTAGCCGGATAGCCAGTGTCGTTCACAGGAAAAGCTTCGTTAATTTCCCCGTCAAACGCCCCCTCTTCATAGCTGAAACTAACTTGCTTCCCCGTCGCGCGCCCTTCGGTTAAAGCGGCCCCCGTAATCTTGCCGGCTGGGTCGGTAGCAACGGAGCCAAGCACGGCCCCAGAAGGATTAGGAACTAGTATTTGAGCTCTATCACCCGCCACCGAAAGACCGTCGAGCTGAACCTCGACCCCGCGGAAGACTAGCTTATCGCTCTTGTCAGCGTTCGAATCCATTTGTTGAGTGGCGAGAGGTTTTTCTTCTTCTGGAGGTGTAACTGCAACACGAGGCAATGCATAGATCGAATAACTTCCATCCGCCCCAAATTCAAGCTCGACACCATTGACAGGGAACCCCGCCGCGAATGCGGTTTCATCGCTGACCAGCGGCGCAGAAACTTTCAGTGTGGAAGGATTCGCGGAATCGGCGGAAATGAGTGCAGTGTTTAGCCGCCCAGCATTGGTCACGTTTTCGAAAATCGACTTGCCGCTGTCGCTGATCGGAATATTCAGCGAGCTGGCAATCTGCAATTTGCGCTGCCCTTCGTCGCCTTGATAGCTATAACTGCCATCCGCGCCACGAACGAAAGGCTGGGTCTTACCCTGAAACCCCGAAAACAAGTACTCGCCGCGCGCATTGCGCGTATTCATCAGCGAAAGCAACTCATCCTCACGCTCGCCCAATTCGGCGGCGATGGATTTGCGGTCTTCAGCACTCAATGCGCCGTTGCCCGCTTGCACTGCGAGTTCGCGTACTCGCTGAAGGATCGTGTTTACCGAGTTCAGCGAGACTTCTTCCTGGGTCAGGCTGTTCTTCGCAGCCGTCAGGTTGGAGTTGTATTGGCCGAGCACGTTCTGCTGTTGCTCCAGCTGCAGCAGGCGCACCGACGCAACCGGATCATCAGCTGGCGTAAGGATGCGGTTGCCAGTGCTGATCTGCTCTTGGGTGCGCGTGGCGTTGGCATAGTTTCGCTGGATGCCATTCACGCCGTTATTGAATGCTTGCAAGGTCGAGATGCGCATGGGCGGGCCTGTTACCTGAAGGTGCTGATCAATGTATCGAACATAGTGCGCGCAACTTGAATGATCTGAGCCGAGGCATTGTAGTACTGCTCGAACTTGATCAGGTTGGCGGCTTCTTCGTCGAGGTTGACGGCCGAGAGCGAGTCCCGGTTGTCGGTCGCCTGCTTGAGGATCGCCCCCGTTGCTTCGCTGTCCATACGGGCCTGAGCGGTTAGCGTGCCGACGCGCTCAACCAATTCGCCATAGCCATCAGTGAAGCTGGCACCGGATGTAACTCCACCGGTGCCGACGGTTACGCCAATGGTCTGCTTACTCTGCAGGTCAACCAGCTTCAATGCGTTGCGGTTGTCCGATACTCCGCTCTGGTTGAAGTTGAACTTGAAAGTATCCCCATCAACAGGACGCCCACTGATGGTGAATTCGAATTTATAAGTCTGTTCATCCGGCGCTGCACCTGTAGTCACGGTCAGGCCAAGCGTATTTGATTGGCCTGCCACTATAGTGCTTGGAGACAAAGACACCCCAGTCGGTACTGAACTAGGCAAGACTAATCCGGAGCCGTCATATCTAAGTTCAAGCCCATTGAGGGCGGCCGCAAGAGCTACGTCGTCGATTGGCGAGACCTCAGAAACCAGATTTGGCTGCCCAATCACACCAGTACCGCCATTCTGCAAACCGCTCTCCGCACGCACTGGCGCAGCGAATGCAAGCTGATCGGCCTGATCGAGCACGGTGCTGATATCCGCTGCACCATGGCGCGTAGGCTGCAAGGTGAACTTATCACCAACAGCAGGCGGTGGATTGCCCAAAACAATCTGGAAACCTTGGTCACGACCATCCTTATCGGCGATGCTCAGGACCCCGTTCGTACTGGTGACCGTCATCGGCTGATTGTCACTTAAGCGCCGAATCTTGTAGCCGGCACCGTCAGACTCCATCAGATAGTCACTGGTAGTCAGCAGGCTGGTTTTCGTGATGTTCAGCAGCGGCTGGGCGTCGCTGTTGCCGGAAAAGGCATTGACACGGAGTTTCGCCAGCGCCGGGTCGTTGTAATTACCGAACAGCGCCGACCCCACCTGCCCTTTCAAATCCAGCCCCTGCTTCAGCTGCGTATTGACCTGATCACTCACCGTCAACGCTAACCGTCCCAGCGAATTGAGCGTAGGGTCCAACACTTCCTGCCGATAGCGAATCAGCCCACCCAGCTCGCCACCTGTGATCTGCGAAGTGATCCCCTGCTTCGAGCCACCACTGACGAATTGTATTTCGTGACGATTCGGATCGCCTTGTCCTGGGACCACTTCGAGCCGGCTCACTGTTTTACCCACAACCAGTGGCTGACCGCTTCCCACGGAAATATTGAAGCTATTGTCGTCCTGCGGCGTTACGGTGACGCCGATGTAGGTCGACAACTGGCGCACCGCCTCATCTCGAGCATCGAGCAGGTCATTAGGCTGCTTGCCGTTAGCGGATGCGGTTGCAATGGCATCGTTCAAACTACCAATGCTGCCTGCCAGACGATTGATCTGATCGGTGACCGCAGCCATCTGCTTGTTGGTGAAGTTGTTCTGTTCGGTCAGCCGATCGGAAACGGTATTGAATCGGCGCGCTAGCCCCTCAGCCTCCGCCAGTACCAACTGACGTGCCGGAATGTTGGCGGGATCTTCCGCTGCCGTTTGCAGTGCCGAGAAAAACTTCTGCAGTGAGGGCGTGATGCCGGTCGTGCTGCCTGCCAGCAGAGAATCGAGCTGGTCGATCTGGCTTTTGTAGGCCTCCACATCGCTGCTCAGCGAGGTGCTGCTGCGCAACTGACTGGTCAGGAATTCGCTATAAGTCCTGCGGATTTCCACCAGCGTAGTGCCCGAGCCGACATAACCCGCCCCGCTGAATTGAGGAGTCCGGGTTGCCTGGGATGCATCCTGGCGGCTATAGCCGGGAGTATTGACGTTGCTGATGTTGTGGCCGGTGATCGACAGCTGGCTCTTGCTCGCACTCAAGCCCGACAGGCCAATATTCAGTAGGTCAGCCATGATTAGCCTCTAGTCCGCACGGCGGGCGCTGAACTCGCGTCAGCGATCGTTTGGTAGGTCCGCACTTTGCGAGCGATCTGATTGATCTTGTTCGCATATTGCGGGTCGGTCGCGTAACCGGCCCGCTGTAGTTCGTTGACGAAGCGCTCCGAGTTACCGGTGGCGCTCGCAACCTGAATCGCCGGCTGGTAACGGTCATTGTTTTCAAGCAGCCGAACGTAATCGTTGAAACTCTGTTCGAACGAGTCGTAAGCCCGGAACCCAGCGACCTGCTTGGTCGCCTTGCCGTTGACGTACTCGGTTGTGGTGACCGTCGCGGATTCACCTTGCCAACCCGTGGCTTTGATGCCGAACAGGTTGTGGCTGTTGCTGCCGTCCTTCTGCCGAATCATCGACTTGCCCCAGCCGGTTTCCAGCGCAGCCTGAGCCACCAGGAAGCGTGGCTCTACGCCGAGTCGCTTGGCGGCTTTCTCCGCCATGGGCAGCATGGTCGCGATAAATTCGGCCGGTGAGTTGAAACGCGTCTTGCTCGGCGCGCTCGGTGCCGTCGCCTCGACACCATTGACGATCAACGGCGCATCGTGGGGTGCCGCGAAGGCCGTGGCGGGCTGCCAATCGAGATTCACCAACGGCTGCGGCTTGCCGGCCTGTTGAGCATCGGTTCCGTTCTTGGCAACCTCGGCGGGTGCGGTCTCTGCCGATGGACGCTCGGCAAGCTTACCCGGCAGCGCCAGACGGCGTTGATTCAGCAGCTGCGCGTCATTTCTAGCCGGCGCAACGGCGGCGCTGGGGCTGCTCGACGCTTTCGCACCTTCGGCCTGTCCAACCTGAGCGAAGGGATTGGGCTTCTCGCTGGGCTCCTGCTGCTTGCTCAGCTGACGGATCAGCACGTCAGCCAGGCCTATGCCGCCGCCTTCTTTGGAAAGCGTGACCGACAGCTGCTGGTCGTGCATATCCTGATACTGCTTGCTGGCCTGGCTGTTGAATGGATTGTCCTTGGACATCACCTCGGTGGCCGAACGCATCGACTTGAGCATCTCGTTCATGAACAGGGACTCGAACTCCTGCGCAACCTTGCGCACGTTCTCCGCGCCGTCACGGTCCTTGCCAACCTTGAGCTGATTCAGCCGATTCAGGTCGGAATAGCTGCCGCTATCAGGTGTGCGCCGGCCAAGCCCCAGTCGATTTTCCATGTCCCGGTCCTCAGATCACGATCAGGTCGGCTTGCAAAGCGCCGGCTTGCTTGAGCGCTTCGAGGATGGCCATCAAGTCGCTGGGCGCGGCGCCCACCTGATTCACCGCTCGCACGATCTCATCAAGCGTGGTGCCCGGACCGAACTTGAACATCGGTTTGGCCTCCTGCTCCGCCTTGACATTGGAGTTGGGCACGACCACCGTCTGGCCGTCCGACAGCGGGTTCGGCTGGCTGACTTGCGGGTCTTCGGAAATGGTCACGGTCAGGCTGCCGTGGGTAACGGCGGCCGGCTGCACGCGAACGTTCTGGCCGATCACGATGGTGCCGGTGCGCGAATTGATGATCACCTTGGCGACCGCCTGGCCAACGTCGACCTCCAGGTTTTCCAGGATCGACAGATAGTCGACGCGCTGGCTCGGATCCAGAGGCGCGGTAATGCTGATCGAGCCCCCGTCGAGCGCCTGGGCCACACCCGGGCCGAGCAACTCGTTGATATGGTCGACGATGTTTTTGGCGGTGGTGAAATCCGGACGATTGAGGTTCATCGTCAGGGTGTTGCCCTGGTTGAATGCGCTCGGCACCGGCCGTTCGACCGTCGCACCGTTCGGAATACGACCTGCGGAGGGAATGTTGACGGTAATGCGCGAACCGTCCCCACCGCCGGCATCGAAACCGCCCACCACCAGGTTGCCCTGAGCGATGGCGTAGACGTTGCCGTCGATACCCTTGAGCGGCGCCATCAACAGACTGCCGCCGCGCAAGCTCTTGGCGTTGCCGATCGACGAAACGGTGATATCGATCGTCTGGCCCGGCTTGGCAAAGGGCGGCAGATCGGCATGAATGGACACGGCCGCGACGTTCTTCAGCTGAACGTTGCCACCCGCCGGCACCTTGATGCCGAACTGCGCCATCATGTTGTTGAAGGTCTGCACCGTGAACGGCGTCTGGGTGGTCTGGTCGCCACTGCCATTGAGGCCGACCACCAGACCGTAGCCGATCAACTGGTTGCTACGAACGCCCTGAATGGTGGCGATGTCCTTGAGCCGCTCGGCCTGGGCCGGAACGGCTACCAGGCACAGCAAGGCAACTACGAATGAGCTGAACAGTTTCATTGCCTGCACCTGCTTAGAACGGCCACAACGGGCTGATGAAGAAACGGTCCAGCCAACCGGGCTGGCTGGCATCGGCGAAGGCGCCGGTACCGGAATAGGTGATGCGGGCATCGGCGATACGGGTCGACGGCACCGTGTTATCGGTCGCGATGTCGTCCGCGCGCACCAGACCGGCAATGCGCACCAACTCGTCGCCCGTATTGAGTGTCATCCACTTCTCACCGCGAATCGCCAGAATGCCGTTTGGCAGCACGTCGGACACGGTAACGGTGATCGAGCCGGACAGGCTGTTGCTCTGCCCTGCCTGACCGGAGCCGGAAGTATCACGTGCCGCGTCGTATTCGGCGCCCAGGTTCATGGCGTTGCCGGTCAACGGGTTGGCCATCGATACGGCGCCGCCAAACAGCGAGCCGAGCCCGATATTGGCGCTGCTCTCCTTGGATATCTGCGAATTGGCATTCTTGCTCGCCTGGGTCCGCTCGTTGAGCGTGATGGTGATGATGTCACCGACCCGATGAGCCTTCCGGTCGTCGTACAGATTGGTCTCGAAACCCGCCTGATAGATGGCGCCGTTGTTTTGCGCAGCCGGCAGCGGCGTACGCGGTAAGACCGGTGCGTAGTACGGGTCATTGGGCTTCGGGGCTGGCGCCACGCAACCGGTCAGAACCACAGCGGACATCAGCGGAAGAACAATCAACAAGCGGCGCATATTCACCTCAATCCAGCGGCTGACAGCTGTTACAGCTGCTGGGTAACGAAGGACAGCATCTGATCGGCCGTGGAGATGACTTTCGAGTTCATCTCGTAGGCGCGCTGAGTGGTGATCATGTTCACCAGCTCCTCGACGACGCTGACGTTGGAGTTTTCCAGCGTGTTCTGCAGCACCGTGCCCAGTCCGTTCAGGCCGGGCGTGCTGACCTGCGGCGCACCGCTGGCGGCGGTTTCCAGGAACAGGTTGCTACCCATCGCCTGTAGGCCTGCCGGGTTGACGAAGTCGGCGGTCTGCAGGTTGCCGATGATTTGCGGCGCCGGGTTGCCGAGGGTGGTGACGGAAACGGTGCCGTCCTCGCCCACGGTGAAGCTTTGGGTTTCCGGCGGTACGACGATCGCCGGCTCCAGCGCATAACCGTTGGCGGTCACGATCTGGCCGTCGGCGTTCAGATGGAAGCTACCGTCACGGGTGTAGGACACGGTGCCGTCGGGCAGCAGGACCTGAAAGAAGCCACGGCCGTTGACCGCCATGTCCAGCGGCTGCTCGGTAGTCTGCAGGCTGCCGGCGGTGAACTGCTTCTGCGTGCCGACGATACGCACACCGGTACCCAGCTGCAGGCCGGACGGAAGCTCGCTGTCCTGAGTGGACTGACCACCCGGCTGCCGACGGATCTGGTAAAGCAAATCCTGAAACTCGGCGCGGTCTTTCTTGAAGCCCGTGGTGGAAACGTTGGCCAGGTTGTTGGAAATGGTCGTCAGGTTCATGTCCTGGGCGGACAAACCCGTCTTACTCACCCACAGTGCTGGAAGCATGTTCTTCTCCTCGTACGCCGGAATTCGGGCGCAGCGCGTTGTTTACTAGCTGAGTTGCAAGACTCGGGCCGCAGCGGCACTGTCTTCTTCGGCGGTGCGCATCATTTTCACGTGAAGCTCGAACTGCCGGGACAGTGCCAGCATCGACGTCATCTCCGCCACCGCGTTGACGTTGCTCGCCTCGAGAAAACCGGACGTCACACGGACCGCGGCGTCAGCCTCGACGGGCTGGCCGTCCTTCATGCGGATCAAGCCATCGGTGCCCTTCTCCAACTGCTTTGGATCGGGGTTGACTAGCTTGAGACGGTCGACCGTAACCACCACGTTCGGGTCTTCTCCGAGCGCACGAATGCTGATGGACCCGTCGGCGCCGATCTCCACCTTCTCTTCCGGCGGCACGGCAATCGGCCCGGCATTGCCGAGCACCGGCAAACCGTCGCCGGTCCGCAGCATGCCGAGCGTGTCGATATTGAGGCTGCCGGTACGGGCATAAGCCTCGCTGCCATCGGGCGCTTGCACCGCGATCCAGCCCTCGCCTTCGACGGCAACGTCCAGGTCCCGCCCCGTTTCCTGCAACGTGCCGGCGCTAAAATCCGTGCCTGGACGTTCAGTCATGGCGTATACGCGTGCCGGAAAACTGTCGCCGAACACTTGCATCGACCGCGCTTGCTCAAAATCACGACGAAAGCCGGTGGTCGAGATATTCGCCAGGTTGTTGGCATGGGCCTGCTGGGCGCGAGCGTTCTGGCTCGCACCCGTCATTGCCACATAGAGCATCTTGTCCATCGAACCTCCGAGACGCGTGAATTGACGCTTAACCTTCCATGTCTTCTCGAAAGCAATCCACATGCCAACAGCGAACCAAGGATTAACCCGCTGATTTGCAAGAGTTATTAAAAAAAGAAAAGGCCCCGAAGGGCCTTTGAAAAGACGGAGCGGCAGAATTCCGCCATGCAGCGACTGCCGCCGCGACTCATCAACGCAAATTGATGATCGTCTGTGTGATCGCGCTTTCGGTTTCGATCGTCTTGGCGTTCGCCTGATAGTTGCGCTGCGCCACGATGAGGTTGACCAATTGGTCCGACAGCTCGACGTTGGAGTCTTCCAAGGCGCCGGCCTGAAGAGCACCCATAGTGCCCACACCCGGCGGATTACGTACTGGATCACCAGATTCGAAAGACTGAACCCACTGTGTCTTCCCTACCGGTGTCAGGCCCTGCTCGTTAGCGAAACTGGCAAGTACTACCTGTCCCTGAACTTTAGACTGTCCGTTGGTATAGCGAGCAAAAATTTGGCCCGTCTCATCGATCTCCAAACCCGCTAACTCACCGGTGGTATAGCCGTCCTGGCTGACACTAGTGACAGCGAAGGCACTGGAATACTGGCTGGCGTTACGGAAATCTAAAGTAATACCGTCGGCGCTGGCATCTGCCCCGTTGTCAGCCCAAACCGCTGGCGACCCACCGTCCGATGCGGCGGGATTCCAATTAGTCAGTGCCATCGTGCCATCCTCATTAAAGGAAAAATCGGCGGATGTGCTGCTTAGTAATTTGCCTGCGGAACTAAATGCCAAGGTGGCGGTGAACGGCGCCGTAGCTAAAGACTCCGACGCCCTCCTTACAGCTTGCAGAACAGTGTCAGCCGTGGGTGCTGGATCTACAGAGCCTAAAGCCGCCGTGGCCGCCGCAAGTACAGCAGGATGTGGAGATCCAGCATTGACAGCATCAAAAACGCCTTGGGCTGTGTTTGCACTGGACGCTGCACGCTCCGCAAGATCGACAGACGCAGGATCACCCAGCGGGCCGCTTGGGTTTCTTCCGTCAACCAGTACGTTCATCGCCCAAGTATTGGCCGGGCTCGGCTGCTTTATGAAATATTGGGTCAGCACATGGGCATTGCCTTGCGAATCGTAGATATTGGTCGAAGTCGAGGAGTTGTAAGTAGCCGGATCAGCAGCATTGAACGGAGCAGTCGTTGGTGTTGTGCTCGTAGAGTTCAGATTGAAAACTTGATCCAGCTTGCTGGTTGGCTTGGGCTCCTGACTGCCGGACTGAATTCGCAAATTCCCAACGGTGTCGCCGAGTGTTCCGTTGGCATCAGTCATATAGCCCTGAAGGTTGTATCCAAAGTTATCTACTAGATACCCCTGCCGATCAGTTCCGAAGTAACCGGCCCTGGTGTAACTCATTGCGCCGTTGTTACTGACCTGGAAAAAGCCCTTTCCGTTAACTGCCAGATCCAGTGCATTTCCGGTGTAGTTGACGTTGCCCTGGGTAAATTGCTGGGAAATGTTCGCCAGCTGTACCCCGCTCCCGACGGAGTTCTTGTTTACGCCCATAGACGAGGCATACACATCAGCAAACTCCGCACGTGACTGTTTAAAGCCAGCAGTCCCGGCGTTAGCGATGTTGTTACCTGTAACGTTGAGGTCTTTGCTGGCGGCACGCATGCCGCTAAGGCCGATATTGAACGACATGAATTGCTCCTGTTACCGGGTGTGCCGGCAGTTACTGACCAATGACTTGGACTTGGGACAGCCCAATGCTGCCTACACCGGCCAGGTTGAGCATCAGCTCCCCGCCGTTCTGTCCGAGCGTGACGCTGTCTACGTTGGCAGGGAGCAAGGTGTACAAACCCTTGGTCTCGCCTTGATAGGTGGCTTGTGCTTCGAATCGGTAGGTTCCAGGCGGCAAGGTATTGCCGCTCGAATCCTTGCCGTCCCACATGAACGAAACATTTCCGGCTTCCTGCTGGCCCATGTTGATCCGGTTGACCACCGTGCCAGCACTGTCATAAACGTTGACCGATACGTTGCTGCTGGTCGTAGGCAATACCATGCTGGCCTTGAAGGTTTCGCTGGTATCGACGACCGCTTTGTCGGTGGGCACGATCACCTTGCGGCCGACCAGCGACGACGCCTGCAGCGCCTGGGACGACTGATAGCCCGATAGCATGGTTTCCATGCTCGAGTTCAGTTTCTCGACGCCCTCTACGGTGCTGAATTGCGCCAGCTGGGCAATGAACTCGCCGTTTTCCTGAGGTTCCAGAGGGTTCTGGTTGTTCAGCTGAGTTACCAGCAGCTCGAGAAACTCGTTCTTGCCGAGATCGTTGCTTTTTACTTCGCGATCTTTGATCTGATATTGGTCGAGTACCGAACCGGTACCGCTGACGCCGCCTGTCGTGCTCATGGCTATCTCTCGTAAGGGTTACTGGCCCAGGGTCAGTACTTTCTGCAGCATGGTCTTGGCCGTGTTCATCAACTCGGCGTTGGTCTGGAACGAGCGACTGGCAGAGATCATGTCCGCCATTTCTTCCACGACGTTGACGTTCGGGTAATAGACGTAGCCTTCTTCATTCGCAGCCGGATGGTTGGGCTCGTAACGGGCTTGCAACTCGCTCTGGTCTTCCACCACGCCAAGTACCTGAACACCGGCACCGGCCTGATCCTGCTCGGCGAACAGGGATCCGTTTGGCGAACCGTTGGCCTGCTGCAACATAGTCGCGAAGACAGGATGGCGGGCGCGGTAGGTTTGATCGACGCTGGACGAGACGGTCTCGGCGTTGGCGATGTTGCTGGAAATGGTGTTGAGGCGAGTGCTTTGAGCACTCATGCCGCTGCCGGCGATATTGAATACGCTGCTAAGGGACATGGGCTTCGCTCCTGTTATTCGCCACGCAGGGCGCTCATGAGCCCCCTGAACTTACTGTTGAGAAAGGTAAAGCTTGCCTGGAAGTCGACGGCATTCTCGGCGTAGGCGGCTTGCTCGACCTGCGCATCGACAGTGTTCTGATCCAGCGAAGCATGCATCGGCGTGCGGAATCGAAGGCCTGGATCGGCAATCTCAAACCCTTGCGCCGCGATGTGCTTGCTGCTGGTGACAGCGACGCCGAACTCGCCCTGGTTTTTGCTCTGCTGGGCAGCGAGAACACTGCCGAACTCCAGATCACGCGCCTTGTAATTAGGCGTGTCGGCGTTGGCAATATTGTTGGCAAGCACCTCGGCCCGCTGAGCGCGGAACCCGAGTGCTTTTTCGTGGATACCCAGAGCTTTATCGAAACTGATGCTCATGATCTGGCCCTCTGCCGGATACAGTCTGCTTAGCAAACCACCAGCAAAGGCCATGCCATTTCGATAAACAACTGATTTAGAAGGGATTTATAGCAACGCATCAGGAGCGATGCGTCAAAAGCGGCAAAGCTTTTCCATGTTTTTGCCGCCTCTTCACTCATGACCGACAGATTTCTGCCGCCGCCTCGCTGCGACGCTGCAGGTATCGACCGTTCTACTTGGCCTTATAGATGATGCCTGGACTGCATTGAATCATCTGATACAGCTCGGGAAGCCCGTTAAGCGCCTCGGATGCCCCGAGAAACAAATAGCCGCCCGGCTTCAGCGTGGCGTGAATACGCCGAAGAATGTCTTTCTTCACATCCGCAGAAAAGTAGATGAGCACGTTACGGCAGAACACCACGTCGAACTTTCCCAGTACCGCATAGCTATCGAGCAGATTCTGAACACGGAACTCGACGCGGTTTCGAATCGCTGGTTTGACAACCCAACGGCCTGGTGTCTTGACGTCGAAATAACGCTGTAAGCGCTCGCTCGACAATCCCCGCGCGATAGCCAGACTGTCGTACTCCGCAGCCTTGCTTGCAGCAAGCATGGTGCCAGACAGCTCGGTAGCGACGATCTGAACTGCCAACTTAGGTTGGCTGGGGTTGCTGCGTTCATATTCGTCGACCGTCATCGACAACGAATAAGGTTCCTGCCCCGAGGAACAGGCAGCCGACCATATACGCAGGCGTTGACCCGGCGCGGTTTTCAGGAGCTCCGGCAGGGTCCGGCTCCTGAGCACTTCGAATGGATAGGTATCGCGAAACCAGAGCGTTTCGTTGGTCGTCATCGCATCCACGACCTGCTCACGCAGACCGCTGCGTGGCTGGGCCTGAATTTTCCTGACCAGATCGCCAAGGCTCTTGAGCCCCTGCTGCTCCATCAGCTTGTTCAGCCGGCTGGTTACGAGGTACTGCTTGTTGCTACCCAGCAGAATGCCGCACGTCTTCTCTAGGAACACTCGAAACTGATCGAAATCCGGATCACCTGACACTGATAAGGCCCACCAGTCGTATTGAAGAGGACATGCCTCAGTTCTTATCCGTAGTTCGGATTCGCTCTATCACCCGGCTGGCCAGATCGTCCGCCTGAAATTTGGCGAGAAAATCGTCCGCACCGACTCGCTTGACCATGCTCTGGTTGAACACACCGGAGAGCGAAGTATGCAGCAGAATGTGCAAATCCCGCATGGCCGGATCCTGACGAACCTCGGTGGTCAACGTATAGCCGTCCATCTCAGGCATCTCGATGTCTGAAATCATCATGACGAATTCCTCGGATGGCTTCTTGCCGTCTGCTACCAACTTTCGCAGGTAGGTCAACGCCTGGCGGCCATCGTTGTGTGCAACCACCTCGATTCCCAGATTCTGTAGACAACGAATTATCTGTTTCCGCGCAACCGAGGAATCATCGACGATCAGAACCCGGCTGGATGACGCCTTGCTGGTGGTTTCCTCGTCCGCGATACCAACCGATAGCACCTCCGAAACGGGAGCCACCTCGGCTAGCACTTTTTCCACGTCGATGATTTCGACCATCTGGCCATCCACATGGGTGACGGCTGTCAGATAGTGATCAGGCCCGACGCCTTTGGGCGGCGGCAGAATGGCTTCCCAGTTCATGTTGACGATCCGCTCCACCGATCGCACCAGAAACCCGAGCACCTTGTTGTTGTATTCAACGATGATGGCGAAGCTATTGGAGAGATCCTGCAATGCAGGTTTTCCGGTAGCTAAGGAAAGATCGAGAATCGAAAGCGTGCTGCCACGTATGTTCGCCACGCCACGCACAACCGGACTGGACCGAGGCATGATGGTGAGCCGAGGACACTGCAGCACCTCTTTGACCTTGAACACGTTGATGCCATAGAGCTGCTTGTCATCCAGCCTGAACAGCAGCAACTCCAGACGATTCTGCCCCACCAGCTGGGTACGCTGGTTAACCGAATCCAATACACCGGCCATGCCAGTTCCTCTTGCTTTGCGAAATGGTGTTCAGAATATCTGGCAGATTTACCGGCACGCCCTTTGCTTCTGCCATGACATGAACGAACAGATGACTTTTTTCCGGCGTCCTTGCATCGCGCTTTGTCGAGCGATCCTGTTTTCGGCGTTATGCGGGCTGAGCCAGTTTGCTGACTCAGCAACAAGGCCTGAACAGCTTATCGACGCAGCACGCGGATTTCTTGAGCGTGAGGTGACCGACTATTTACAGCGTAGCCAAATCCAGGCCCGCCATCAGATCGAGGTCAACAGACTCGACCCCCGTCTGCGCCTGGCACATTGCGATCGCCCTTTGACTACGAAACTGGAAAGCCCTGCGCAACCGGTTGGCCGCACAACCGTGCGGGTCAGCTGCGAAGGCTCGGCGCCCTGGTCCGTTTTCGTCCCCGCGCAGGTCCATTTGTTCCGCGAAGTAATAGTCGCCCGGCGGCCGCTGGCGCGCGAAAGCATCTTGGAGCAAGCCGACGTGACTCTTGCCGAACGGGACGTCAGCCTGCTCACCCAGGGTTACCTGACGGCTTACGACCAGGTTCTCGGTAACAAAATCACCCGCAGCGCCCTTCCCGATCAGGTGCTTACGCCTAACGCTGTTTCGCTCGCGGAAATCGTGCGCAAAGGCGATCAGGTCGTAATCAGCGCGAAAAGTTCGTCAATAAATGTGAGAATGCCAGGCGAAGCTTTATCCGATGGCGCACTTGGCAGTCAGATCAGGGTCAAAAATCAGCGATCTGGTCGCGTTATCAAGGCCCGCGTCGTCGGTCCCGGTCAGGTGGAAGTCGCGATGTGAGAAGGACTGACGCTGCCGCAGCCACTCCGGGAAAATAAAGCTAAAGTTTCCCATGGCTTTGCCGAAAAGCAGGCAAGCGTCCTGACTTATTCGAGGTTTCGATCATGGCTATCGATTTCAACCGGCCCAACGGGGCCGTCACCCCACCGAGCAGTGGGCGAAGCAGCAATGTACAGAACACGGAGCGGCCAACGGTTCCGCAGCCTGCTGCCGATGCGGTGAAGAACACCAGTAGTAGTACGGCTGTATCCGGCGAGAGCGTTCAGTTGAGCCCGGAAGCACAACGTCTGCAGCAGACTGCTGAAAAGTTGGGCCAGCAACCCTCTGTCGATCAGGAGCGTGTCGCTCAGATCAAGCAGGCGATAGCCGATGGCAGCTATCAGGTAGATCCTCAGCGAGTGGCATCGAAACTGCTAGCGTTCGAAAGCCAGCGTTGAACCCAGTAAAAGGTAGCCAGGCGTCAGCGCATTAGAGACCACTATGCAAGATACCGAATTGCTTCAACAGCTGGTTGACGATATCGGCACCGCCCGAAAGCTTCTTGAGCTCATCGATGCCGAGTACCAGGCACTTGCCGAGCGCAACCTCGCAGGCCTGGAGCAGCTGCTCACACAAAAGCAGACACTCCTGGCGCTGCTGGGTCAGCATGGCGCTCTCCGCAGCCAGACCCTTGCCAGGGCGCAGCTTAGCGCCGATAAAAAAGGCTTGGCGACTTTTGTCGCGAGCTCGGCGATAGGCGAAGACATTCTTGCCCATGCGGAGCAGCTCGAGAGCGTTTTAGAAACCTGCCGTAATTCCAACGACCGCAACGGCAAGCTTATTCGCGCCAATAAGAGTGCAGTAGGCGCCATGCTGCATGTACTGCAGGGTAGCAACCAGACGCCAGATCTTTACGATCGCCGAGGCGCGACCGCCAGAACAGCAAATCATCGCCCGCTTAGCCAGGCCTGACCGCAGCCAAATGAAGGCAAAATGCTATTATGCGGCCGACATCGTTACATGCCGGAGAGCAATGCTAAGTGTCCAATCCGTTTGCAGAGGACGGAGGCCCGCAGCCCCCACAGATCCTCAAGACAACAACCGAGATCCACGCGACTCTGAAGCAACTGCTGGATAACCACATCCCGCTACTGGTCCGATTCGTTGACCGTAACCAGCGCTATCAGACCTATGTGGTTGAAATGAACCGTGAGAAGGGCTGGATTGCACTCGACGAGTTGATACCCAACGACGGCGAGCGCCTGATGGCGTCTGGGGAAGCCTTTCAGGTTGAAGGCTATTACGAAGGCGTGCGCATCGCCTGGAGCAATGATCACCCGGTGCATCCAGACGAACTGGAAGATGCTCGCTGCTACTGGGCACCCCTACCCGATCAAGTCCTCTACCATCAACGACGCAACGCGTACCGTGCCTCATTGGCTGGCCAACCTATCGTTGCCGAACTCAGCGACAAAACTATCAAGCCTGTTGAAGGTAAAGTGCTGGACATGTCGGCGACTGGCTGCAAGCTGAGCTTCCAAGGCAACCTTCAGAGTGGCCTACAGACGGGACGAGTGTACGAACACCTCTCCGCAAGGCTTCCCTTTGGCACCATCACAACGGCGGCCGAACTACGGCATGTCGTTTTCGATGAAAAGCTCGATGTCACTTTTTGCGGAATGCGCTTCTATCGCATCAGTGGCCTGACGCAACGCCAGATCGAACGATTCGTCTACCAACTACAACGCGAAGCACGACGCGACCAGCCGAGCGGCCGCTTCAGCTGAGATAGATGCTCCGTTACGAAAAGACGAGCAAATGGCCAGAGCGGCTTCCGACAAGCCGTTCAACCGACGTCACCTTGATTGATCATGAACTATCCCGGCGCGGCTTATCGATAGGCCAGACGGCGCCGGGATGCCGTGATCTATTGGAGAAAGCTGGCGTCCCAGGCGAGGTTCGAACTCACAACCTTCCCCTTAGGAGGGGGATGCTCTATCCAATTGAGCTACTGGGACGCGTTAGGCGCGCCATGTTAGCGAGCCTCGGCTCGTTTGTCATGCGCTTGGCAACAGAGCCAGTCCATCATCCAGCGTATAACTAGAGGTTGAAACCACGATCTAACCTTATATTGCATTTTGCATCGTGCTTTTCTATGCATCATGCAAAACGCATCGTGAACACAAAATAGGCTGACGTAAGCTTATGAAAAATAAGGAATTTTCTTATTATAAAAGATGGCACACCGAATGCTTAAGCCATGCGAACCATTTGCGAAGGAGCCGCCAATGCTACGCCCAGCTTACTTATTCAGTTCAGCCATCCTGGCCGTGGTCGCTGTGATGCAATTACAGGTAACAGCACAGGAACCAGATCACGCTCCAACTGCCACATTAGAGCAAGCCGCTACCCCGTCGGTTCATAGGCTGACAATGCCAGCGCAAACCATTAGCCAAGCAATGAGCACGCCCACGCAACCGCAACGGTGGGTCTTCTAAGACCTTGCGTTTTGTTTCATCAAGGAGATAACGGATGTCTATTTATGGCTGCCTTTTCCTTCTGCTCAGCATCATCTGTGGCGCACTGAGCATTGGTACCGCCCTTCCCGACATGTGGGAGCCGGTCGCAAAAGGAGGCACGGTATTTTTTTGCGTTCTCTTCGTGATATCACTTCTGATCGGTCGACGGATTAAATTCGATCCAGTACTACGCTAGGACGCGATTAACGGATAAAGATCAGTAGCTGATCACAGTAACGGCGTTTCGCCATCATCACGTCTTTACTCTGATCTGTGTCGTCGTATAATTGGCGCCATAAAGCCGCCTAGCATTTTTTTTCAGGTCGCGGAACAGCGAGTGCTGTTTGGTTGTCAGACCGGGACTAGAACGGCAATAAGCCACCATCTCCACCTGACTAACCGGTTTAATATGCGCCCTATGAAGCAGGCAGTTTACTCCAGCCGCACGGCTGACAAATTCGTGGTTCGGCTACCAGACGGAATGCGGGAGCGTATCGCCGAGGTTGCGCGCAATCATCATCGCAGCATGAACTCGGAGATCATCGCTCGCCTGGAGCAAAGCCTTCTGCAAGAAGGCGCACTCGACGACGATTTGAGTATGCGACTGGACAGCCCAGAACTGACACTTCATGAGCGTGAATTGCTCCAGCGTTTTCGTCAGCTTGCCCATCGCCAGCAGAACGCCCTGATCGCCCTGATCGCGCAAGACACCGAAGCTGCAAAAGAAGACTAACCATCGCCGACAGCCTGCGGACTTACAAACGCCTCGACACAGTCGGGGCGTTGTCGTTTGCGGCGCATCATCTGAGCATTATCTGCTTGATCTAAGGCCTGGATCGAGGAAACGGCTAGCAGGGCGCACGCGCTATACAACGCTCGAGCAACAGGGAAAAGCTTGGTTTGACGACCAAGCATCGCCTCATGCATCGGTTCGCTAAGTACGTGAATGGCACCGCGTTAACTTGGAAACAAAAATGCCTGCACCTTCTCGGGTACAAGCATTCATTGTTACCGACGGCAGGCGTCCTGCGAGGAGCCTGAAAAAAAACTAGCTAACCCACAAAACTAAGCAGCACACCGGCGGCGACAGCCGAGCCGATTACTCCTGCCACGTTCGGGCCCATGGCGTGCATGAGCAGGAAGTTCTGCGGATTCGCCTCGAGCCCAACCTTGTTCGACACCCGCGCCGCCATGGGTACCGCCGATACGCCTGCCGAGCCGATCAGCGGATTGATCTTGTTCGAACTGAACATGTTCATCACCCTGGCCATCAGCACCCCGGCGGCGGTACCACCACAAAACGCGACCATCCCAAGCAAGAGGATTCCAAGCGTTTTCAGCTGCAGGAAGGCATCGGCAGACAGCTTGGAACCGACGGTCAATCCCAACGCGATGGTGACGATGTTGATCAGCGCATTACGCGAGGTATCAGCCAGGCGATCGACCACCCCGCACTCACGCAACAGATTGCCGAAGGCGAACATGCCTACCAGCGGCGCCGCATCGGGCAGTAGCAAACCGACCATCAAGGCCAGCATGAGCGGGAAGACTATTTTTTCCGCCTGACCGACATGACGCAGCTGCTTCATGACGATGGCGCGCTCTTCCTTGGTCGTCAGTGCTCGCATGATGGGTGGCTGAATCAACGGGACCAGCGCCATGTACGAGTAGGCTGCCACAGCAATCGGACCCAGCAGATGCGGCGCGAGCTTCGCCGTCACGAAGATCGAGGTCGGGCCATCGGCACCACCGATGATCGCGATCGAAGCCGCTTCGCGCAGGGTGAACTCCATACCCGGAATCCCCGCCGCTGCCAGCGCCAGTGCGCCGAGCAAGGTGGCGAAGATACCGAACTGCGCCGCCGCACCGAGCAACAAGGTCTTGGGATTGGCCAACATCGGCCCGAAATCCGTCATCGCTCCCACACCCATGAAGATCAGCAGCGGGAACACGCTGGTCGGCAAGCCGACTTCGTAGAACAGATGAAGAATGCCCGCACCCTCGGCCATGTTGGCGACCGGAATGTTGGCAAGCAGACCACCGAACCCGATCGGGATCAGCAGCAAGGGCTCGAAGCCCTTGCGAATCGCCAGATAGATCAATGCCAAGCACACCACGATCATCAGCAACTGACCGGGCTCCAGATGATACAAGCCGGTGCTCTGCCACAGCTTGAGCAACTTATCCATGCAGCGCTCCTTAAGCGATGGTCAGCAGGCTGTCGCCCACTGACACCGCATCGCCGACCTTGACGTTCACACCTGAAACGGTGCCGGCCTTGAATGCACGGATTTCAGTTTCCATCTTCATGGCTTCGAGAATGATGACCAGATCACCCTCCTGAACTGACTGACCGGGCTGTACGAGCACTTTAAAGATATTGCCCGCCAGCGGAGCCTGCTGCGGCTCACCCGCGCCAGCGGCCGGAGCGGCAGCAGCTCCAGGCGCTGCACCCGCCACCTCACCGATCGGCTTTAGACCTTCTATGTCGCCACCTTCGTTGACTTGCACCACGAACGACTTGCCGTTGACCTCGACGGTGTAGACCTCGGGTACGTCCGGCTCACGCGATGCCTTGTCGTTACCGGTCGGCACCGGCTCGAAGGCGGCGGCGTTGCCGCGGTTCTCGAGAAACTTGAGGCCGATTTGTGGAAACAGTGCGTAGGTCAGGACGTCATCGATTTCGTCCTTGGCCAGCCTGATGCCTTTCTTTTGCGCCAGCGCTTTCAGCTCGGCCGTCAACTTATCCATTTCCGGTTGCAGCAGATCGGCGGGACGGCAGGTAATGACGCCCGCGCCGTCGAGCACACGCTGTTGCAGTTCGGTATTGAACGGGGCTGGCGCGGAGCCGTATTCGCCTTTGAGGATCCCGGCAGTTTCCTTGGTGATGGACTTGTAGCGCTCGCCGGTGAGTACGTTGATCACCGCTTGCGTACCGACGATCTGCGAAGTCGGCGTCACCAACGGAATGAAACCGAGGTCCTCACGAACCCGAGGGATCTCGACCAGTACTTGATCGAACTTGTCGAGGGCACCTTGCTCCTTCAGCTGGCCCTCCATGTTGGTCAGCATGCCGCCCGGCACCTGCGCCACGAGGATGCGCGAATCGACGCCCTTGAGCGTGCCTTCGAATTTCGCGTACTTCTTACGTACCTCACGAAAATACGCAGCGACTTCCTCCAGCAGCCCCAGATCAAGGCCCGTGTCCCGGTCGGTGCCCTGGAAAATCGCCACCACCGACTCGGTCGGCGAATGGCCGTAGGTCATCGACAGCGAAGAAATGGCTGTATCAACGTTATCGATACCCGCCTCGACGGCTTTGAGAATCGCTGCAGTAGAAAGGCCCGCCGTGGCGTGGCACTGCATATGGATTGGAATGGACAGGCTTGCTTTCAGACGCGACACCAGCTCATAGGCGGTATAAGGCGCGAGGATGCCGGCCATATCCTTGATCGCTACCGAATCGGCGCCCATGTCTTCAATCTGCTTGGCCAGATCAACCCACATCTCTAGGGTATGCACCGGGCTGGTGGTGTAGGAAATGGTGCCCTGGGCATGTTTGCCCTGCTGTTTGACGGCCCGCAGTGCGGTTTCTAGATTGCGAGGATCGTTCATCGCGTCGAATACGCGGAATACGTCGACGCCATTGACCGCAGCCCGCTCGACGAATTTCTCCACCACGTCATCGGCGTAATGCCGATAGCCCAGCAGGTTCTGACCGCGCAGCAGCATTTGCTGACGGGTCTTGGGCATCGCGCTCTTCAGTTCACGGATGCGTTCCCAAGGGTCTTCACCGAGATAGCGAATGCAGGCATCGAAGGTCGCACCGCCCCAAGATTCGACCGACCAGAACCCGACCTGATCGAGCTTGGCGGCAATCGGCAGCATGTCCTCGAGACGTACACGAGTGGCGAGAATGGATTGATGGGCATCACGTAGAACCACATCGGTTATGCCGAGCGGTCGTTTTACAGAATTCATGAGTGAACTCCCTGTTCTGATCAACCGCGACGGGCGCGGTGCTGATGAATAGCGGCCTGGATGGCAGCAAGAACGTCCGCGTCCAGCTCAGCTGCTGCGCCCGAAGTGGCAGGCTTGACGGAAACTGCCTGTGCTGCTGGCGTACTATCGAAGCGAGCGATTACAAACGCCATCAGTCGGATGCATGCAATCAATAAGACAAGGAAGATGAAGACAGAACCTAGGCCGAATAGCATAAGTTCGACGCCTTCAAGCAGGAGTTCGCTAGGGGTCATCAGTATTTCCTGTCTAATCAGCGGCTCGGGCCGCCTGTTATTCGCATCGTGTTCTAGAGACTTCGCCAAGGCGAAACCTCAGAACAGTAGCTCGAAAAACGACAGCAAAGCAAACGCCAGGCCGCTGTAGATGGGAAGGAATCAGAGCAGGAAAACAGTCGCCAGACCGAGAAAGATAAAAAACCCACCGCTATCGGTCACGGCGGTGATCATCACGCTGGCGCCGAGCGCAGGATCCCGCCCCATACGGGCTAGCGTCACTGGAATCAGCACCCCCATCAAGGCTGCCAACAGGAGATTGAGAGTCATCGCTGCGGTCATCACCACCCCCAGCGACCAGCTGCCATAGAGCCAATAGACCACCATGCCTATGACTCCACCCCATATCAGACCATTCAGCATGCCGACACCTGCTTCCTTACGCAGCAAGCGAGCACTATTGCCCGTACCCATCTGATCCAGCGCCATCGCCCGAACGATCATGGTGATGGTTTGATTGCCGGAGTTACCACCGATGCCGGCGACAATGGGCATCAACGCAGCCAATGCGACCAGCTTTTCGATCGAGCCGTCGAACAGACCGATCACGCGTGAAGCGATAAAGGCCGTGATCAAATTTACCGCCAACCAAGCCCAACGGTTGCGCAGCGACTTCCAGACCGACGCGAAAATATCTTCTTCTTCGCGCAGACCCGCCATGTTCAGAACTTCGCTTTCGCTCTCCTCGCGAATCAGGTCGACCATTTCATCGATGGTCAGACGCCCGATCAGCTTGCCGCCCTTGTCCACCACAGGCGTGGAAACCAAGTCATAACGCTCGAATGCCTGAGCAGCCTCGTAGGCATCCTCGTCCGGATGGAAAGTCACCGGATCGCTGGCCATCACCTCGGAGACGTCCCGCTCCGGATCGTTGACCAGCAAGCGCTTGATGGGCAGGACCCCTTTGAGTACCCCGTCGTAATCGACTACGAATAGTTTGTCGGTATGCCCTGGCAACTCCTTCAGGCGCCGCAGATAGCGAAGAACCACTTCGAGACTCACATCCTCACGAATCGTGACCATCTCGAAGTCCATCAGCGCGCCAACCTGATCCTCCTCGTAAGACAGCGCCGAGCGGACACGCTCCCGCTGCTGCGCATCGAGGGTTTCCATCAGCTCATGGACGACATCACGGGGCAGCTCCGCGGCCAGGTCTGCCAGCTCGTCGGCATCCATTTCCTTGGCAGCCGCCAGCAGTTCGTGATCGTCCATGTCGGCGATCAGCGTCTCGCGTACGGCGTCAGAGACCTCAAGAAGAATGTCGCCATCTCGGTCTGACTTGACCAGCTGCCAAACCGTCAGGCGCTCATCGAGCGGCAATGCTTCGAGAATGTAAGCGATGTCTGCCGGGTGCAGCGCCTCCAGTTTGCGCTGCAGCTCGACGAGGTTCTGGCGGTGCACCAGATTCTCGACGATGTCTTGGTGTTGCCCTTCCTGGCGGTGCGCCAGGTCTTCAACGATCTTGTGTCGATGAAGCAACTCGACGACTTGCGCCAGACGATCCTGGAGACTTTCCTGCGGCTTTTTTGCTTCTACTTCAATCATGGCGCACTCCACCCCCAGCGGTCGGAGCGCACCAGGGGATCAATCATTCGGAACGTGATTGGCAAGAAAAGGTTTTATACGACTACTGGGCAAATCCATGAGAAGGATCCAGAAGCCCCGAGAGGGGCGGACCGCGCAATGATACCACCGCAACCACTGCGTCAGCCTCATAAGTGCAGGTAATACAACCGGTTGCGCCGGAGTGTCGACGCATTCACGTTGCGAGAAGACACGACTGCGGCACAACAAATTATTGGTTAGGCTGCCCAACCGATCGTCAAGGAGGACGAACAATGAACAAACTTCTCACCGCAAGCTGCTGCGCCCTGTTTCTCATCACGACCCCGGCGCTAGGAGCACGCATCTATCGCTGCGTCGATGAAGCAGGCAACCTCACCTTTACCCGACAGGGTTGCCCTACGAATCAGACCGCTCAAATTCAAGAAGCGCTAAATCCCACGCCAAGCTCCGGCAAGGCTGTTCCCCTAGCCAAACCAAGGAAAGCACACAAGGCCGTCAGGGAAGAAACCAGGCAGCTCACCGTTGTAGGCAAACAGGACGATGGTTGCGGAAACCGCGTAACAGGCAGCGCGAGACGCAATGCACTCATAAGCCAGCAGATCCTTCCAGGCATGACCCGCGCCGACATCGAAAGCACCTTCGGCACGCCTGACACCGTAACCAATCGCAACGGGCAAATGCAGTATCGCTACCGTAGCGACAAGGGACGGACGCGGACCGTCAGCTTCGACGAGCGCGGCTGTGTTCGAGGTAAACCCTGAACAATAAAAAAGGGCCTGCATCGCTGCAGGCCCTTTTTGGTTGGCGCACTCAGGAGGATTCGAACCTCCGACCGCTCGGTTCGTAGCCGAGTACTCTATCCAGCTGAGCTATGAGTGCATAAGCGCTTGATAAACCAGATCACCGCTGGTTACAACAACGAATCACATTTTTGTAACTCGTTTAATATGGCGCACTCAGGAGGATTCGAACCTCCGACCGCTCGGTTCGTAGCCGAGTACTCTATCCAGCTGAGCTATGAGTGCACTAAGGGTGCGCATTATAGATTCGTGAATTTGTTGGTCAAGCTCTTTAATTCAATGATTTTCATCAAACCAAACAGCTAAATCGACTCACTATCTAACTATGCAAAATGGCGGAGAGGGGGGGATTCGAACCCCCGACACCCTTTTGAGATGTACTCCCTTAGCAGGGGAGCGCCTTCGGCCACTCGGCCACCTCTCCGCAACACGGGGCGCATGATACCCATCTTTACCCCGCTTGCAAAGCCAAAAATCACATAAATATTAATGGCTTGGTTCTTGATCTTTCTCTTTCTGGATCCGTTGGTAAATCTCCTCGCGATGCACCGCTACCTCTTTGGGTGCATTCACTCCAATGCGCACTTGATTTCCCTTAACACCCAGCACAGTGACAGTCACATCGTCACCCACCATCAGGGTCTCTCCGACCCGGCGAGTCAGAATCAGCATTCCTTTCTCCTTAAAAACGGATTCAATTCAGTAAACAGTCTGCAAAGATAAAAACGGATAATGTTCCGTGAGACATCGACCCTAGAGCCTTTCACCAGCTATTGACCAGCAAAAACGTCTCTAAAGTTCCTTTCGGCTCATTCAAATCGACAGAAGGTGCGGATTAACGCAATTCCGTCGAATCAATCACCTTTTGCGGTCGGAGCGTCCAACTCGAATGCGGTATGTAGCGCCCGCACCGCCAGCTCCAGATACTTCTCCTCGATCACAACCGAAACCTTGATTTCCGAAGTGGAAATCATCTGGATGTTGATGTTTTCCTTCGCCAGCGCCTCGAACATCCGGCTGGCGACGCCCGCATGCGAACGCATACCGACGCCGACTATCGACACCTTGGCGATATCGACATCGCCGATGACTTCCCGTGCGCCCATGTCCCGCGCAATGCCCTCGAGTACCTGCTGCGCGTTATGGTAGTCGTTCCGGTGGACAGTGAAGGTAAAGTCTGTGGTGTTATCGTGCGCGACGTTCTGCACGATCATATCGACCTCGACGTTCGCCGAGCTGATCGGGCCGAGAATCTTGAAGGCTATCCCGGGCGTATCCGGCACACCACGAATGGTCAGCTTGGCTTCGTCACGATTGAAAGCGATGCCGGAGATGATGGGCTGTTCCATGGATTCCTCTTCATCAAGTGTAATGAGGGTTCCCGGACCCTCCTGAAAGCTGTGCAGCACGCGCAACGGCACGCTGTATTTTCCGGCAAATTCCACGGCGCGAATCTGCAGCACTTTGGAGCCGAGACTCGCCATCTCGAGCATTTCTTCAAAGGTGATCTTGTTTAGGCGCTGAGCCTTGGCAACCACGCGCGGATCGGTCGTGTAGACACCGTCGACGTCGGTGTAGATCTGGCACTCGTCCGCCTTCAGCGCAGCTGCGAGCGCGACACCCGTGGTATCCGAACCGCCGCGGCCGAGCGTAGTGATGTTGCCGCTCTCATCTACACCCTGGAAGCCTGCAACGACCACCACGCGGCCGGCCTTGAGTTCCTTTTGGATGTTTTGCGAGTCGATCTGGAGAATACGCGCCTTGCTATGCGCGCTGTCGGTGAGAATACGAACCTGGCTACCGGTGTAGGACACAGCCGGTACGCCAATCTTGATCAATGCCATCGCCAGCAGGGCAATGGTGACCTGTTCGCCGGTCGATACCATTACATCCAGCTCGCGGGCCACGGGCTGCTCGCTGATCTGTTTGGCCAGATCGATCAGGCGATTGGTTTCGCCGCTCATGGCCGAAACCACCACGACGATGTCGTCGCCGTTGTCGCGGAATTTCTTGACCTTCGCCGCCACCTGTTCGATGCGCTCGACAGAGCCCACCGAGGTACCTCCAAACTTCTGTACGATCAAAGCCATCTCATAGCCGCCTAAGCCCATCACGGGCGCTCATTAAATAACCTGCCTACCCAAGCATCGCTCATTGCAAGCGGGCAGCGGCCTGCCCGGCTGCGATGCGTTGTCCAATAATCTCTGTGCCCTGCTAATGAACAGAGCGGCGCAATGGCCGCTCTGTTTACAAGCCTTGTTCTACAAACGAGAGCGCAAGTGCCAGCGCCTCGTCGAGGCGCCCCGCATCGCTGCCGCCACCTTGCGCCATATCGGGGCGGCCGCCACCCTTGCCACCGACAACCGCAGCCGCCTGCTTCATCAAATCACCTGCCTTCAAACGGCCGGTGAGATCCGGGGTCACGCCAGCCACCAGCACAACCTTTTCGTCCTGCACGCCGCCGAGCAGAATCACGCCGCTGCCGAGCTTGTTCTTCAACTGATCGACCAATGCCAGCAACGCCTTGCCATCCAGGCCATCGACACGGGCTGCCAAGGTCTTCACGCCATTCACATCGACAGCGGAGCCGGCAAGATCATTGCCGGTAGCGCTAGCCGCCTTGGCTTTGAGCTGTTCAAGCTCCTTTTCCAGTTGACGATTGCGCTCCAGCATCGCACCCAGCTTATCCAGCAGATTTTCACGACTGCCTTTGACCAGCGCGGCGGCTTCTTTCAGCTGGTCTTCTGCGCCGTTCAGATAAGCCAGCGCCTGCGCGCCGGTGACCGCTTCGATACGCCGCACACCGGCAGCCACGCCGCCTTCGCTGGTGATTTTGAACAATCCTATGTCGCCGGTGCGCTTGACGTGAGTGCCGCCACAGAGCTCGACCGAGAAGCCTCCGCCCATGGTCAATACTCGCACCTGATCGCCGTACTTCTCGCCGAACAGGGCCATCGCCCCTTTGCTCTTCGCCGTCTCGATGTCGGTTTCCTCGATTTCGACTGCGGAGTTGCCGCGAATCTCAGCGTTCACCTTGTCTTCCAGCGCCTTGAGCTGCTCAGGCTTGATCGCCTCGAAATGGCTGAAGTCGAAGCGTAGACGCTGACTATCGACCAGCGAGCCTTTCTGACTGACGTGTTCGCCCAGAATCTGCCGCAGCGCCGCGTGCAGCAGGTGCGTTGCCGAATGGTTCAGCGCCGTGGCCTGACGAACCGATGCGTCGACAGTGGCATCGACAGTCCCGCCCACCTGCAGGTTGCCGCTATCGAGAATGCCGTGGTGTAGAAATGCACCACCAGCCTTGCTGGTATCGCGCACATCGAAGCGCAGCCCGTCAGCGGACAGATAACCGCAGTCACCGATTTGCCCACCTGACTCGGCATAGAACGGCGTCTCATCGAGGACGACCACGCCCTCCTCGCCTGCCGACAGGCTCTGTACTGCCATGCCTTCCTTGAACAACGCCAACACCTTGCCGCTGCCAGAGGTACCGAGATAACCGGTAAAACGCGTTTCGCCCTCGACCTTGACCAAGCTGTTGTAGTCCATGCCAAAGGCGCTGGCCGACCGCGCGCGCTCACGCTGAGCTTCCATCTCGCGCTCGAAGCCTTCCTCGTCCAGTGTCAGTTCGCGTTCGCGAGCGATGTCGCCGGTGAGATCGACGGGGAAGCCGTAGGTGTCGTAAAGCTTGAAGATCACCTCGCCGGGGATGACGCTGCCCTTCAGTTCGGCCAGATCCTGTTCGAGAATCTTCAGGCCCTGCTCCAGGGTCTTGGCGAACTGCTCTTCCTCGGTTTTCAGCACGCGCTCGACGTGCGCCTGCTGCTGTTTCAGCTCAGGAAAGGCCTCGCCCATCTCGGCGACCAGCGCCGCGACGATGCGGTAGAAGAAACTGCCCTTCGCACCGAGCTTGTTGCCATGACGGCAGGCGCGGCGAACGATGCGGCGCAGCACGTAGCCGCGACCTTCATTGGAAGGCGTCACGCCATCGGCGATCAGAAAACCGCAAGAACGGATATGGTCGGCGACGACCTTCAGCGAAGCCTGCCCTTCGTTGCGGCAACCGATAGCTTCAGCAGCCGCATTCAACACGCTCTGGAACAGGTCGATCTCGTAGTTGGAATTGACGTGCTGCAACACCGCGCTGATGCGCTCCAGCCCCATGCCGGTATCCACGCTCGGCGCCGGCAGCGGATGCATGACGCCATCGGCGGTGCGGTTGAACTGCATGAAGACGTTGTTCCAGATCTCGATGTAGCGATCACCATCTTCTTCTGGCGAACCGGGCGGGCCACCCCAGATATGCTCGCCGTGGTCGAAGAAAATTTCGGTGCAAGGTCCGCAGGGGCCAGTGTCACCCATAGCCCAGAAATTGTCCGAGGCGTAGGGCGCGCCCTTGTTGTCGCCGATGCGCACCATGCGCTCGGCCGGTACGCCAACTTCCTTGGTCCAGATGTCGTAGGCCTCGTCGTCAGTGGCGTACACAGTGACCCAGAGCTTCTCGGACGGTAAATTCAGCCACTTGGGCGAGGTCAGGAATTCCCAGGCATAAGTAATGGCATCGCGCTTGAAATAGTCGCCGAAACTGAAGTTGCCCAGCATCTCGAAGAAGGTGTGGTGCCGCGCGGTATAGCCGACGTTTTCCAGGTCGTTGTGCTTGCCGCCGGCACGGACGCACTTCTGGCTGGTTGTGGCGCGGGTGTAGGCGCGCTTCTCCAGACCGAGGAAGCAGTCCTTGAACTGGTTCATGCCCGCGTTGGTGAACAACAGGGTCGGATCATTCGCCGGGATCAGCGAACTGGAGGCCACGCGAGTGTGACCCTTCTCTTCGAAGAAGCGGAGGAAGGCTTCACGGATTTCTGCGCTTTTCATAGATTTCTTCCAGAAGACAGCGGCCGAACGGCTGCAAAACGACACGGCGAGGCGGCACCGGGGGCCGGTTCGCAACTATCCAAACGGATAGCCGGCAAAGGGCCGCATTATATCGGGCCAACGCCGCGCGCATAGTGGATAAGTGAGATTGAATCAAGCTATTCGACAGCAATTCGAGCCTATGCTCTGACGAAAGCGGCGAAGCTCTCGACGATCGGCTCGACATGCTCGGGCCGCACATCCAGATGCGTCACCATCCGCAGCCTTGGCGCAGCGGTGAGGATGACGCCGCGCTCCGCACAAAACGCCTTCAGCGCCGCCGCGCGATCGCCCATATGTACATAAACCATGTTCGTCTGTACCGGCTCGACCGCGTAACCCAACGCTTGCAGCCCTTCGGCGATAGCGAGCGCGTGCCGGTGGTCCTGCTCCAAGCGTTGCACATGATGCTCCAGTGCATAGAGTCCGGCCGCAGCCAACACACCGGCCTGGCGCATGCCACCGCCGACCATTTTTCTCAGCCGCCGCGCCTTGGCAATGAACGCCTCGTCACCGCAAAGCACCGAGCCGACCGGCGCACCCAACCCTTTCGACAGACACACCGATACCGAATCGAAGTAACGGCTGATGTCGTGCGCCGTGCACCCCAACTTCACCACAGCGTTGAACAGCCGGGCACCGTCGAGGTGCAGCGCCAGTCCTCGCTCGTGGGTGAATGCTCTAGCCTTGTCCAGGTATTCGAGCGGCAGCACCTTGCCTTGCATGGTGTTTTCCAGCGCCAGCAGGCGAGTCCGGGCGAAATGGAAATCGTCCGGCTTGATCACCGCCGCGACTCGCTCCAGATCCAGCGAGCCGTCAACTTCCATTTCGATCGGCTGGGGCTGGATGGAGCCGAGCACCGCGGCGCCACCCGCCTCGTATTTATAGGTGTGCGCCAACTGGCCGGTGACATATTCATCACCGCGCTCGCAGTGCGACATCAGCGCCAGCAGATTGCTCATGGTACCGCTGGGTACGAACAAACCCGCTTGCATGCCCAGCTGCGTCGCCAGAGTTCGCTCCAGCAGTCGAACGGTAGGATCTTCGCCGTAAACGTCATCGCCGGTAGGCGCACTCAGCATGGCCTCGCGCATACCGGTCGTAGGTTGTGTGACCGTATCGCTGCGTAAATCGATCAGGCTCATGGCAACTCCTTGGATTGGATCATCTGCCCAGGCGCGCCCCAACCTCACGTATCTCAACGCAACAGACGGGTGTCCAACACGGCCGAGGCGCCGCCCAGCATGGTTTCGGTGATATCGATGAAGTCTTCGGTGGTGGTCTTGTCGAGGCGCATCAGGCCGCGCGCGACATCGTCTAGCGAGTGCCGGTTCTTGGTGCGCTGTCGGATCTCGCGGTCGAGCTCCTGTAACAACAGCACCGCCCTGGCCGTGACGGGACCGCTGGAATGTTCGGTCCGCAGACTAGTGACTTTGCGACTCCATTTAGTCAGGTGCTCACGCACCCGCTGGTATCGATCTTCGCTCATGCCGCCGGCCCTGCGCATCAACTCGATGGCGTAGTACTCGGCCAGCCCTTCGCTGATCCAGTCACTGCGGTCGGCATCGGTAATACGGCTGAACACATGGACCAGTTCATGCACCAGTGAGCTGGTGCCGTTTTCGCTGACCAGCGGCCGGTCAGAATGCATGAACAGAGAGTTCGGACCCGAGAGACCGCCCCGCCACATAGGATCCCCGGCGCCCACGATCAGCAGTTTCTTCGGATCACGCGGGAATACGTTCTGTACTTCAGGCCAGACGAACGTGAGCAGCGTGAGAATATCCATCCGCCGCAACCCCTCGCCCACCGGGCCGGCTACCGTTACGTCGGTTTCACCGAGTCTGGCCCGACGACTGCCGAGCTTGCCGGCAAGAATCCAGCCGGTCGGACGATCGAACATGCGTTCCCGATTGTCGATGCGAAAGCGGTTCTTGCCGATACGGGGCCAGCCCGTCTCGACGCTTTTCCACTCTTTCGGAAGCTCGACCCGCAGTCGGGAGATCAATTTGACGCCGTCCTGATGATCCATACGGCCGGCGGGAACCAGATCGTCACCGCGCAGCAACGCCCAGTCGTCCGTCATTCGCGCATCGAAGCGTCCATTCTTGCGCTGGTGACTGACCTTGACCCGATAGCTCAGCCGCGCCTTGCCAGCGACCGGCCGCCAGACGCCGCGGCCGTTCTCTTCCTGCCAGCTGCCCTCCGGATCGGTCACGAAGCCGCTGTACAGCCCTTCGTCACCCAGATTGAAATCGATGTATTGGATAACGCTGCCGTCTTCTACAAGCAGTTCGACTTCAGCAATATCCTGCTCGGGGACGAACTTGACGTTGAAGTCGACATCCACGCTCTTGGCGGCGTGCGCCGTCGTAATGAACGACAACAACAGAACGGCAAGCAGCGGTAACAGGCGAAGGGACATCGAGCGACTCCAGGTTGAGTTCAGTGCTATGACGACGCGTCCAGACGGAGATTCAACCGGCTCGGAAAATCAAATGATCTTCCCAGTCGTCCTCGGCGACGGAGCCCTCGGCGATCATCCGCCCGGACTGAGAAATCCGCTCGGCATGCACCGCATCCGGGTCGCCGCAAACCAGATGATGCCAGAGCGGGAGATCCTTACCCTCGGCTACCAGTCGATAACCGCAGGTCGGTGGCAGCCACTTGAATTGCGCGGCATCCGCTGCGGTCAGCTGTATGCAATCGGGCACACTGGCCCGTCGGTTGGGATAATCCGTGCAACGGCAGCTGTTCAGATCAAGCAATTTACAGGCGATGCGGGTGTAGTAGACGCTGCCGTCCTCTTCATCTTCGAGCTTCTGCAGGCAGCACAAGCCGCAGCCGTCGCACAGCGACTCCCACTCGACCGAGTCCAGCTCGGCGAGGGTTTTGCGCTTCCAGAAGGGTTCGACTTTTGCCGCCATGGAATTTGCCATCTCGAATAAAGGCGCGAGTCTAGCCATTGCGATGCGACTGGCCAAGCTCGGGCACACGCCGGCTTAAACAGGATCGTTGCGGCGCAGCAGCTCTTCGGGCAAATGCTCGATGTACTCTTCCTCAGGCGGCGGCATCTGCAGGTGATAACCCTGCTTTTCCAGATTATCGAGCACCGTCGCGATGTCCTCCTGGGCCAGTTTGCGCTCTGGCGTCAGGACAATATCGAAGGCGAGCTGGGGCGGGCCGAAGGCGGCAAGCAAGGCTTCAGGCACCCGTGCCAACGCCTCGCTACGCTCGACGTACAGGTACATTCCGTTCTTGCGGGGGCTTCTATATATAGAGCAGATGCGTTTCATGACTTCACTTCCAATACATCGAGAAGGGCTTGGCCCATACGCTCGCGACGCCAACCGCGTAGCGAATCAGGCAACTCATAAGGCCCATCCGGATAGCCGGTCTTCAGCAAGGCTTCGAGCACCTTCTTGCGCAACATCAGTTCAGGCGCGATATCGAGCGCCTCGGCTTCGCGCTGACCTACCGCACGCAGCTTTTTCAAGAGCCCCGACACTTCCAGCGGCAGCGGCTCCGGCAACGGCTCAGGCCACTCCTGCTCAGACGTGGCGGCGCCAGCGCGGATCAGCTCCAGCAGGGTTTCACCATCCTGACGCACGGTGCGCGGATGCATGTCGTCAATACGCGCGAGGCTTACAAGATCGGTCGGCTGGGTACGCGCCAGCGGCCACAGGCTGTGCTCACGCAACACCCGATTGCGCGGTTGATTGCGCGCTCGCGCCTCACGCTCTCGCCAAGCAGTCAGTACACGCAACACCGCGAGCTGTCGCGGCTTGAGACGCCAGGCCTGCTTGACGTCGCGATAGGCTTCATCAGGATCCGTTTCGCGCTGCAGATTGGCTACCAGCTCGGCACCGTCTTCAATCACCCAGGCACGCTTGTCATCTGCCAGTCTCGGCTGCAGCGCCTCGTACAGCTCGGCCAGATGCTGCGCATCTTCGGCGGCGTAGCGAATCTGCATCTCGCTCAGCGGTCGCTGGAGCCAGTCGGAGCGCGTTTCGCCCTTGGGCAGTTCGATGTTCAGCACGCTCTGCACCAGGCGTGAATAGCCCATGGAGAAGCCAATATTCAGGTAGCCGGCGGCAAGCTGCGTATCAAACAACGGCGTTGGCAAGCTGCCGGTCAGACGCCAGAGCACCTCCAGATCTTCGCTGCAGGCATGCAGAACCTTCACCACGGCCGGGTCTTCCAGCAGACCGGCAAAGGCGCTCCAATCGCTGATCCGCAACGGATCGATCAGATAAGCGCAACGTCCGTCGCCAACCTGCAACAGGGCAGCAATCGGGTAGAAGGTATCGACCCGCATGAACTCGGTATCCACCGCCACGTAAGGCAGCTGGCGCCACTCGCCACACAGACGGGCCAGATGCGCGTCATCCAGCACCCATTGAGTTTCGATGGCCACTAGGCCCTCCTTGTTATTCGGCTCGCGACCGGACGCCTGGTCGAAAGGCGCGCAGTATATATCGCTCGGGTCACGCCGCGCCCTGCTCATCCATCGCGTGCTAACGTTTCGCGAATCTCAGAATGGAGCCCCGCCATGCCGCTTGCCCAACTGATCAGCGCCGACCAACTGGCCGCGCGCCTGCATGAACCTGCACTGCGTATCCTCGATTGCCGCTACGCATTGGATGATCCAGATTACGGCGGACGCAGCTACGCCGATGCGCATATTCCCGGCGCCCGCCATGCCGATCTCGAACGCGATCTGTCTGGAAAAATCGTACCGGGCGTAACCGGCCGGCATCCGCTGCCGGACCCTGAGGCTTTGATCGCAACGTTCCAGGCACTGGGTTTGAATGACGACAGCGAAATCGTGCTCTATGACGACGGCCCCGGCGCCTTCGCCGCTCGGGCCTGGTGGCTGCTGGCTTGGCTAGGCAAGCGTGACGGCGTATACCTGCTCGACGGGGGCTACCGCGCCTGGTGCGACGCCGGTCTGCCAGTCGAGCAACAGGTGCCTGCGGCGGTGGCAGGGAGATTCCACGGACAACCCGATGACAACCTGACCATCGACGCAGCGGCGCTTTCGGGCGAGCTTGAAACGCCAATCCTGACCCTGATAGATGCCCGCGCCCTGCCCCGTTTTCTTGGCAAAGTTGAACCGATCGATCCGGTTGCCGGACACATTCCAGGCGCCGCCTGCGTTCCGTTTACCGAGAACCTCGATGCTGACGGGCGCTTCCTCTCGCCCGACCAGCTGCGCGCACGTTTCAGCCAGCAACTTGCCGATCGGCCTGCGAACAATCTGGTGGCCTATTGCGGTTCCGGCGTAACGGCGTGCCATAACCTGTTTGCGCTGTGCCTCGCCGGCTATCCGCTGGCCAAACTTTATCCAGGGTCCTGGAGCGAGTGGATCACCGATCCACAGCGGCCTGTCGCCTGAGAGAACTCCAACGGAAGAGTGGCCGAGCGGTCAAGATATGCCTAGTGAGTTTTAGGCTGTTTGCCTGTTTTTGCCGCCGATCGTCGCGCTTTACGAAAAATTGCACTCTTTCGTTTGCGACGAATCAGAGAAGCTTGATAGGGTCCGAGCCGCTTTTTTCTCTGGAGTACAACAATGAAAACAACTTGGTTGAAGACCGCGATCGCAGTAGCCGTGGGCGCCCTTTCCACTCAGGCGATGGCTGCCGGTTTCGCCCTTAACGAGCAGAGCGTCAGCGGCATGGGCACCTCGTTTGCCGGTCGCTCCTCTTCTGCCGATGACGCCACCACCCTGTTCGGCAACCCAGCCGGCATGTCGCGCCTCAAGCGCGAGGAAGTGAGCTTTGGGATGGCGGCGATCAATGCCAAGACGGATATTAAGAACGCTAGTGGCGCTCCAGGCAGCAACGATGGCGATATGGTGCCGTTCACTGCTATACCGATGGGCTACTACGTCAAGCCACTGGACGAAAAGTGGGCAGTTGGTGTTGGCGTTTACGTCCCGTTTGGCCTGATCACGGACTATGAAAGCGGGTTCTCTGGTCGCTATCACGGTGACTACAGCGAAGTGCGGGTTATCACCGTACAGCCTACTGTCAGCTATCGCTTTAACGAGAAATTGTCGGTTGGCTTTGGCCCGACGATCAACCGTATCGATGGGCAGCTGGAGAGCGCAGTACCTCCCGTGCTTGGTGCGAGCGATAGTCGGGTAAAAATCAAAGGCGACGACACCGCTCTTGGTTTCAATATCGGGATGCTGTACGAGTTCAGCCCTCATACACGGGCTGGTTTAACCTATCACTCAAAAGTTGACTACAAGCTAGAGGGCGATACCAAGATCACCGGAAACGACCCGGCCTTGGGAACTTTCGGCGCAAACGCCTATGGTAAGTACGATGCCTCCCTTGACCTGGAAACGCCTGAATCCATCGATTTCTCGTTGACCCATGAATTGAACGATCAGTGGACGATCTACGGTGGCGCGACACTGACTCGTTGGAGCCGTCTTGAAACGATCATTGTGGAAAATGAAGGTGTAGCGCCTGGCCCGGCCTCAGGTCTTTTCGGCACAATCGAAGAAGAACAAGATTGGCACGACACCTGGTCCTACGCGCTCGGCGCCGCCTACAAGCTGAACAAGGAATGGACCCTGCGCACTGGCGTGGCCTTGGACCAAAGCCCGACTAACAACACCCACCGCTCGCCACGCATTCCGACTGGCGACCGTACGGCTGTAAGCTTTGGCTTGGCTTGGAACCCGACCGATGACATGACAGTGGACCTGGCCTACTCCTACCTTTGGGAAGAGGACACCAAGATTCGCCAAGCGTCCTACAACGCCACCTACGAAAACAGCGCCCACGGCTTCGGCGCTGCTCTAAGCTACCGCTTCTGATGCACCTCCGCCCCGGCCGCTCGGCCGGGGCTTCTTTCCCCCTCGCTACTCGCCCAACGCCTTCTCCACCGCAGCGATCAGCTTCGGATCGTCCGGCTCGACCTTGCTGGAAAAGTAGTCGACGACCTTGCCGTTGCGATCCACCACGTACTTGTAGAAATTCCAGCGTGGCGCACCTCCGGCCTGCTCGGCCAATTCCTTGAACAGCGGTATCGCATCGCTACCCCGCACGGGTTGCGTCTGCGCCATGGCGAAGGTCACGCCGTAATTGACGTAGCAGACCTCCGCCGTCTCGGCGGCATCGTCCGACTCTTGAAAAAAGTCATCGGACGGCACGCCAAGTACCGCCAACCCGTCGTCCTTGTATCGCTGGTAGAGCGCTTCGAGGCCTTCGAATTGCGGCGCGAAGCCACAGAAGCTGGCGGTGTTGACGACCACCAACGCCTTGCCCTGGAACTCTTGGCACAGGTCGATGGTTTCCTTCGAACGCAGTTTCGGCAGGTCATGCTGCAGCAAGGCCGGGCACTGATCCGCCGTGGCATTGCCGGCCAGCAGCGTCAGGGCGAGTGAGGCAACGATCAGTTGGATTCTCATGGCAAATCTCCGAGCGGGATCGCCACACGCTACGCCTGAGCTACCCAACCGGCAACGTCTGCCCTTTTCATCGGCGCAGTAAATATTCCGAGCAGCTCCGATTACGCTATATACAGATCTATATAGCGCTTGGCAGAATGCGCGCACTCACAAGGGCCAAACATGAACGATCCACAGCATCTCGGACCATTGCGCATCGACGGGCAACTTTGGTTCAACCGCGGCGAGAAGGGCTATCTCGGTGGCAAACGCATCGAACTGCTGGAACAGATCGAGGCGACAGGCTCGATCACTCGTGCGGCTAAAGCCATCAACCTCAGCTACAAGGCCGCCTGGGATGCGGTGGATGCGATGAACAACCTGTCGGAACGCCCCTTGGTGGTTCGAGCAGCGGGCGGTGCAAAAGGCGGCGGTACCCAGCTGACCGACTTCGGTCGCGAAATGCTGCACGTCTGGCAGCGTATGCAACAGGAATACGAGCGCTTTCTCGCGCAGGTAGCACAGGGCATCGAAGGCTTCGACGACATCGACAAACTCCTCCGGGCAATCGCCATGAAAACCAGCGCACGCAACCAGTTTCGTGGACGCATCACCCAGGTTGAAAAAGGCGCAGTGAACGGCAGCCTGACTCTCGATATCGGGGAAGGCCAGACGATTACCGCCACGTTGACTAACGACAGCATCGACGAACTCCACCTGGCGCCCGGCAAGACCGCGATGGCGCTGATCAAAGCCAGCTTCGTGCTCTTGTCGCCTGATCCGACGGTGAAAATCAGCGCCCGCAACCGCCTGACCGGCACCATCAGCAGCCTGACGCCCGGCGCGGTGAACTGCGAAGTGAAATTGCTGCTGCCCGGTAACCGCACGTTGGGTGCTGTCGTTACCAACGAGAGCACCGAGGAGCTGGGCCTGGCAATCGGGCAATCCTGTACGGCGCTGATCAAGGCGTCGCACGTCATCATCGCCGTGGACTAAGGAGAAACGGATGAAGCGTCTTTGCACAATCGCCGCCCTGTTTATGATCGCGCTGCTGCCCTTGGCCGGCCAAGCCGCCGAGGTGCAGGTCGCGGTGGCCTCGAATTTCACCAAGCCGATGCAGGTGATCGCCGAACGCTTCGAACAGGACACCGGACACAAAGTCGTACTCGCCTTTGGTGCGACCGGTAAGTTTTATGCGCAGATTCACAACGGCGCGCCGTTCGACGTGTTGCTGGCCGCTGACGAAGCAGTCCCGGCCAAGCTGGAAAGCGAGGGCCTGGGCGTTGCCGGCAGCCGCTTCCCTTACGCCATCGGCACATTGGTGCTGTGGTCGGCACGCAGCGATTACGTCGATGACCAGACCACGCTGACCCGGCAACCCTATCGCCATCTCTCCATCGCCAATCCGAAAACCGCCCCTTACGGAGCCGCGGCCATGGCCACGCTGGAAAAACTCGGCCTGACCGAATCAGCGCGTGGCCGGCTGGTACAGGGCGAAAACATCGCCCAGGCGCATCAGTTCGTCGCCAGCGGCAACGCCGAACTCGGCTTCGTCGCCCTTTCTCAGGTCGTGAACGAGGGTGCGATCGGTGAAGGCTCCGGCTGGATCGTACCGGCGTCCTTTCATCCACCCATTCGCCAGGATGCCCTCTTGCTGAACAAGGGCCGCGACAACCGCGCGGCGCAGGCTCTGCTCAAATACCTCAAAAGCGCAAAAGCCGCCGAGGTAATCGAGGCATACGGCTACGGCCTGGAATGACGCCGCCATGATGCCTCTGGACGATGCAGGCTTGGCAGCCGTCCTGCTGACACTCAAGCTTGCCGGTATCACCACGCTGTTGTTGTTGGTGATCGGCACGCCGATCGCCTGGTGGCTGGCGCGTACCCAGTCGCGCCTCAAGGGGCCGATCGGTGCGGTGGTGGCGCTGCCATTGGTGCTGCCGCCGAGCGTGCTGGGCTTTTACCTGCTGGTCGCCATGGGCCCGAACGGTCCGGTCGGACAGCTGACGCAAAGCCTCGGGCTCGGCACTCTGCCGTTTACCTTTGCGGGTCTGGTGGTGGGCTCGGTGTTCTATTCGATGCCCTTCGTCGTGCAGCCGCTGCAGAACGCCTTCGAATCCATCGGCGAACGTCCGTTGGAAGCCGCCGCGACGCTGCGTGCCGGGCCGCTGGATACCTTCTTCACGGTCGTTCTTCCACTCGCTCGCCCCGGATTCATCACCGCCAGCATCCTCGGCTTCGCCCACACCGTCGGGGAATTTGGCGTGGTGCTGATGATCGGCGGCAACATACCGGAGAAAACCCGCGTGCTGTCGGTGCAGATCTACGATCACGTCGAGGCCATGGAATATGCGCAGGCCCATTGGCTGGCGGGCGGCATGCTGGTGTTTTCCTTCCTGGTCCTGCTGGTGCTATACAGCAGCCGCCTCAAACAAGGATGGCGCGGATGAACGAAGGACCAAGCAACATCCAGGCACAGCTGCAGATGGCCTATCCCGGCTTCCGGCTAGACGTGGATCTGAAGCTGCCCGGACGTGGCGTGACCGCCTTGTTCGGCCCCTCGGGTTCCGGCAAGACCAGTTGCCTGCGTTGCATCGCCGGCCTCGAGCGCAACGCAACCGGGCGGATCGAGATCAACGGCGAACGCTGGCAGGACTCGGCCAGCGGCTGTTTCGTACCGCCGCACCAACGTGCGATCGGCTATGTGTTTCAGGAAGCCAACCTGTTCGCCCATCTTTCGGTGAAGCGCAACCTGGAATTCGGCATGAAGCGCGTCGTGCGGAACGAGCGCCGCGTGATCTGGGGGCAGGCGGTCGAATTGCTTGGCATTGGTCACCTGCTCGACCGCATGCCCGAGCGCCTGTCGGGCGGCGAGCGGCAGCGGGTCGGCATCGCCCGCGCCCTGCTGACCAGTCCGCGGCTTCTGCTGATGGACGAGCCACTGGCCGCCCTCGATTTCAAGCGCAAGCAGGAAATCCTGCCGTATCTGGAGCGGCTGCATGACGAACTGGAAATTCCCGTCCTTTATGTCAGCCACTCGCCGGACGAAGTTGCCCGGCTGGCCGATCATCTGGTGCTGCTTGAAGAAGGCCGCGTCGTGGCTCAGGGCGGGCTGCGAGAGATGCTCGCTCGCCTCGATTTGCCCACAGCGTTCAGCGAAGACGCCGGCGTGGTCATCGAGTCACAGGTGGCCGAACATGACCCGATCTATCACCTCACCCGCCTGGTCTTTACCGGCGGCGAAGTGCTGGTGGCGCGGCGTGACGAAGCAATAGGGCATCGGCTGCGCTTTCGCGTCCATGCACGAGACGTCAGCCTCGCCCTGGAACGAGCGGAAGGCACCAGCATCAGCAATCTGCTACCGGCGCGCGTCGAGCAGATCGTCGCTGCCGATACGCCGGCGCACGTTCTCGTACGACTGGACGCGCAAGGCACGCCTTTGCTGGCGCGCATCACCCGGCGCTCGGCGGATCAGCTTGGGGTCGTAGAGGGCAAAGCGGTATGGGCGCAGATCAAGGCCGTCGCCCTGCTCGGCTGAGATTCATAGCTGTAACGCCAGCGCGACCAGCACACCGCACTCCACCAGCTCCAGCAGCGCACCGGCCGTGTCGCCGGTGGTGCCGCCGATGCGCCGGCACATCGCCCGGCGTGCCAGCCAGCCGATACCGACGCTCACCGCCAATGCCAACCAACCGCTCGTGCCCAGCACCAGACACAACGCGATAACCGCGATCAGGACGATACAAACGGATGCACGTGGAAGGTGCTCGGCAAGGGCCTGACCGAGGCCGCCCGGGCGCACATAGGGTGTCGTCAGAAACAGCCCGAGCAAGGCACCGCGCCCGAGCAACGGAGCCAGCAGCAGGGCCATCTGATCCCCTGCGGCAAGCAGCGTCCGGAGCGCGACGAACTTGAGCAGCAGCAACAACACAAGCACCACCACGGCAATCGGGCCGCTGCGCGGGTCTTTCATGATCGCGAGGGTGCGCTCCCGATCACCGAAACCGCCGACCCAGGCATCGGCACTGTCGGCAAGGCCATCGAGGTGCAGCCCGCCGGTCAGCGCCACCCAGGCTGCGAGTAGCAAAGCCGCCTGCAACGGCACCGCGGCACCTTCGATGGCGAGACTGCCAAGCCAGAGAATCGAGCCCAGCAGCAACCCCACCAAGGGGTAATGAAGCAGCGACCGGCCCACCCTCTGCGGCGCGGGCATGCCGCTCAGCCGCACCGGCAGGCTGGTGAGAAACTGCAGCGCGATCAGAAAAGGCTGCATGCTTCTTTCAGCCAGAGCGTGGCGTCGGCGAAACCGGTTCTCAGCCCGAACACTTGTCCGTGACCCACTTCGACCTGCAACAGCTGCCCGCGCGGTAAACCACGCGCTTCGGCCAAAAGCAGGCGCATCACGCCGGCATGGCTGACCAGCAGGATACGCTCGCCAGCAAAGCGGTCGGTGAGTCGCTCGATGGCTGTCAGCACGCGCGTTTCAAAATCGATCAACCGCTCGCCGCCGGGTGGGGTGAAGCCGTAGGGATCGTTCCAGAAGCGGCCCAAGGCCTCGCTTTGGTCGATCATCAGTTCGGCAGCCGTACGACCTTCCCAATCGCCGAAGTCGAGTTCGCGCAGGTCGGGTTCGAATTCCAGCGGTAGTTTGCACTGCTCGGCCCATTCCACGGCGAAAGCTGCGCAGCGACGCAAGGGAGAGCTGATGATCCGATCCCAAGGCCCAGCAGTGGTGACCGCGTGGCGCATCTGTTGCCAGCCGGCTTCGGTGAGCGCGTCGTCCAGTCGACCGCGAAAGCCACCGCCGGAGACCGTCTCGCCGTGACGCAACATGTCCAGATGAAGATTCATACGCCCTGTCCGGCGACAGCCGCTTCAGCGAAGGTCGCCATTTGCTCGTGAAGTGCGCAGGCGAGCCGCAGCAGAGGGACGGCCAGCGCTGCGCCGCTGCCCTCGCCCAATCGCAGGCCGAGGTCGAGCAAGGGCCGGGCATCGAGCGCTTCCAATACAGCTAGGTGGCCGGGCTCGGCCGAGCGATGGGCGAACAGCAGCCAGTCGCGACAAGCCGGATTCAGACGCACCGCGCAAAGCGCCGCCACACTGCAGATGAAGCCATCCACCAGCACTACGATGCCCTGCTGAGCGCAGGCCAGATAGGCGCCGGTCAAAGCCGCCAGCTCGAAGCCGCCGAGCCGCTGCATCCAGTCCAAGGTGTCGTGATTACCGGCATGCAGCGCCAGTGCACGTTCGATAACGGCACATTTGTGCACCACGCCTGCGGCATCCAGGCCCGTTCCAGGTCCGGCTAGATAGCGAGGGTCACATCCCAGTACTGCACAGGCCAAAGCGGCTGCGGTGGTGGTATTGCCGATGCCCATCTCCCCGCCGATGAACAACGCGGCTTGGCCTGCTTGTGCACGCAATACGCTGTCACGCCCGGCATGCAGCGCCTGCAGGCAGATGTCCATGCTCATCGCCGGCTCCTTAGCGAAGTTCGCCGTGCCCGCGCCCAGCACCAAGTGCCGAACGCCGGGAAACGGCCCAACCGGCGACGCCGTTCCCAGGTCAACCACTTCCAGCGTCGCGCCCAGCTGACGAGCCAGCACGCTGATCGCGGCGCCGCCGTTGACGAAGTTGCCCAGCATCTGCCCGGTCACCGACTGCGGAAAAGCCGAAATGCCCTCAGCGGCAACACCATGATCCCCCGCGAAAATGGTGATCCAGACAGGGTCAACGCTTGGACGCTCATTGCCACGCAGCGCCGCCAGCTGCGGCACCAGTGCTTCGATGCGCCCCAGTGCGCCGCTCGGCTTGGTCAATTGCGCATCGCGCTCCAGCGCCGCCTGGCGCGCACGTTCATCGAGGGCGCGACAGGGCGCCTGCCACCAGTGTTCGGTCAAAGCGGTTCTCCACTCAGATGTTGTCCTTTCAAAAGCATCGGCAAGCCCGCTACGGTGAACACCACACGCTCACAACGCTCGGCCAGCGCCTGGTGCAGCCACCCGGCTTCATCGACGTAGCGCCGAGTCAGTTCACCCAGCGGCACCACGCCCAGACCGGTTTCGTTGCTGACCAGCAGCACGCGTCCCGGCAGTTCGGGCAGGCATTCGAGCAAGGCATCGCGCTCGGCAGCCAAGCGGGCCGGATCGTCCAGCATCAGCAGATTGGTCAGCCAGAGCGTCAGGCAATCCACCAGCAGGCATCGATCGGCACCGGCGTGTTCGCGCAGCACCGAGGCCAGCGCCAGCGGCTCCTCCACCAATGCCCAATCCGTTGACCGTCGCGCTCGGTGATGAGCGATACGCTCACTCATCTCGCCATCCAGTGGCTGGCTGGTGGCGATATAGGTGACCGGCAAGCCGCATTCGCTAGCCAGGCGCTCGGCCAGCCTGCTCTTGCCGGAGCGGGCACCGCCGAGAATCAGTTCAGGCATTCCGGTTTCCTTTCAAAGATCGGATCGAGCGTAAGGCAGGTGCGACCCAGCCGATGCGGCGGTGGCCATCAAACACCGCAAAGCCCACGCAACAACTGGCCATCCAGATGCACCTCGACCAAGTCGGCCAAGCGCTCGATGTCACGTTCGCGCAGCGCGTGATAATCCACCCGCTGTGCGTTCGCAAACCCGGCCCAGCGCAATAGCGCTTCGCAGGCAGCGGACGATTCGAACAGGCCGTGAAGGTAGGTACCGAGTATCTGGCCATCGTGACTGATGGCACCATCCATTCGGCCGTCGTCGAGGTGCACAGCGGCTCGTTCGAGCGCCGGACCGCTGCTGACCCCGGCGTGAATCTCGTAGCCGCAGACGTCGGCGTCGTCCAGACAGAATCGTCCACGTACGTTGCGCAATTGTTTCTCAGCGGCCAACTCAGTCGACAAAGCCAGCAGACCGAACCCATTGCTCTGCCCCGCCGCGCCCTCGATCCCAAGGGGATCGGCGATGCATTCACCGAGCATCTGCAGCCCACCGCAAATACCGAGCACCTTGCCGCCGTAGCGCAGATGGCGCCCGATCGCCGCTTCCCAGCCGTTCTCGCGCAGCCAGGCGAGATCGGCACGGACACTCTTGGAGCCCGGCAGAATGATCAGATCGGCGCCGGGAATCACCTGTCCGGGACCGACGAAACACAGATCGACCTGAGGATGCAGGCGCAGCGGGTCGAAGTCGGTGTGATTGCTGATGCGCGGCAGTACCGGCACCACCACCCTCAGGGTCTGCTCCGCTTTGGCGGACTGGCGCACGTCGATCGCGTCTTCGGCTTCCAGATGGAAATCCATCAAATAGGGCAACACCCCAAGAACCGGCTTGCCGGTGCGCTGTTCGAGCCAGTCCAACCCCGGCTGCAGCAGCGCGATATCGCCCCGAAAGCGGTTAATCACAAATCCCTTTACCAGCGCCTGTTCACTCGGGCTGAGCAACTCCAGCGTGCCGACCAGATGCGCGAAGACCCCGCCCTTGTCGATATCGGCGATCAGAATGACCGGGCAATCCACCGCCTCGGCGAAGCCCATGTTGGCGATGTCGTTGGCGCGCAGGTTGATCTCGGCGGGCGAGCCGGCGCCCTCGACCATCACCACTCGATACGCTTCGCTTAGCCGCTGATGAGAGGTAAGCACCGCCTTCATCGCCACGCGTTTGTAGTCGTGATATGCCACGGCATCCATATTGCTGACGGCGCGACCATGGATGATCACCTGCGCGCCGATGTCACTGTTGGGCTTGAGCAGCACCGGGTTCATGTCGGTGTGCGGCGCCAATCCGGCGGCCTGCGCCTGCACGGCCTGAGCCCGGCCGATTTCGCCTCCCTCCGCCGTCACGGCGCTGTTGAGCGCCATGTTCTGCGGCTTGAACGGCGCCACGGATACGCCCTGGCGCCGGAGCCAACGACACAGCGCGGTAACCAATGTGCTCTTACCGGCATCCGAGGTGGTGCCCTGGACCATCAAAGTACTCATGCTCTGATTTCTCTGTAATGGGCCAGCGCGCGAGCCAGGCGGACCCAGCCCGGCTCGTCTGGCGGCAGCCCGAAACGCAGGCTCGGCGGATAGCGAAAACGGCGAACGAGGATGCCCTGACAGGCGAGAAATTCGTACAGCAGATCCGCCTCTTCCGTTGCGACCCACTGAAACAGGCCGCAACCGCCTGTGGGCGGCAAGCCGTAACATGACAGCAGCCGCGCCAGCCGCTCGCCGTCTTCCAGCAGCCGAGCACGCTGCTGATGCTGTCCTTTGCGGTCAGCGAGCAACGCTGTGGCGACAAACCGTGACGGCCCGGCGATTGGCCAGGGACCGAGGGCGTTCTCCAGCGCACGCAACAGCTCGACTTCAGCCAATACGAAGCCAACCCGCGCGCCCGCCATGGCAAAGAACTTGCCGAACGAGCGCAACACGATCAGCCCTGGCAGGTGCGCATGACTTGCCAGACTGAATTCAGGCGTCGGGTCCATGAACGCTTCATCAACCACCAGCCAACCGCCGTGTGCCGCCAACCGCGCATGCCAGTCGAGCAGCTGTTCGGGCGGCAATAGGCGCCCGGTGGGATTGTTCGGATTGACCGCCACTAGAACGTCGAGCTGATCGAGCGTCCGCGGTACGGCCCCTTCGCTGAACTCACTGATGCGATGCCCCTCGCGCCACGCCTCGGCGTGCTCGCCATAGCAAGGCGAGACAATGCCGACCTGCGAATGCCGACGCAGCCGCGGCAGCATCTGAATCGCGGCTTGCGAGCCGGCGACCGGCAGCAACGAGGAAGCGCCGTAATAATCACGGGCGACGGCTTCCAGTTCATCTTCGACTTCCGGGAGACGACGCCAGGCATCCGCCGGAACGGGCGGCAGGTCGAGGCCATAGGGCGCGATACCGGTGGACAGGTCGAGCCAATCCGTCAGCGGGATATCGAAATCGCGCGCCGCTGCCCGCAACCGTCCGCCATGTTCAAGCATGCAGCCAGCCTCCCAGCAGCAATGCTAACAACCAGAGACCGACACCAGCCCAGACCATGTCCAAGGCGCGCTCGATGTCGCGCGCGCCGGGAGCGTCGCCCTCGCCCAGAACCGGACGCTGATGCAGCACATCCTGATAGATCGCCGGCCCGCCCAGCGAGACTCCCAGCGCGCCGGCACCCGCAGCCATCACCGGCCCGGCATTGGGGCTGTCCCACAGTGGCGCCTGCCTTCGCCAGCAGCGCCAGGCTTGGCGCGTTTGGCCCAGCACGGCGTAGGTCAGCGCAACCAATCTGGCGGGAATGAAGTTGAGTGCATCATCGATGCGAGCGGCGGCCCAGCCGAAACGCTCGAAGCGCTCGGTGCGATAGCCCCACATGGCATCCAGCGTATTGCTCAAGCGGTACAACACCACACCAGGCGCACCGGCAATCGCGAACCAGAACAGCGCTGCAAACACTGCATCACTGCCGTTCTCCAGCGCCGATTCGGTCGCCGCACGGGCCACACCCTGCTCATCCAGTTCACCGGTATCGCGACTGACGATGAAGCCGACACGCCGCCGCGCCTCGGCCAGGTCGCCATTGCGCAGAGCGAGCGCGACCGGCACCAGATGTTCGCCCAGGCTGCGCAGGCCGAGCGCGAGGTACAACAGTAGGATTTCGATCAGCCAACCAATCGCCGGCAGCAGGCTCAACAAGGAGGCGATGGCGGTTAGCGGCAACACCGCGAGGCACCAGGCCGTAACGCCATGGCTGCGCCAGCCGCGACCGCCCGGGCCGTTGAAGTGGCGTTCTAGTCGGTCAGCCAGCCGGCCAAAGATTACCAACGGATGACTGCGCCGAGGTTCGCCCAGCAGCGCGTCCAAGCCGACCCCGGCGAGGCAGCTCAGCACCACGCTCAAGACTGTTTCTCCCAGCCGTCCTCGAACAGCAGCTCCTGCAGCGGCCGAGGTTGCGTCCAGCCCTGCAGTGCAAGCATCGGCGCCGGATAAAATTCATCGACCGGCCCGAGACAGATCACCGCCACCGGCTCGGCTCCGGTCGGCATCTGCAGCAGTTCGGCCAGCGCCTGCGGATCGAACAATGACACCCAGCCCATACCCAACCCCTCTGCTCGCGCGGCGAGCCAGAGATTCTGAATGGCGCAGGCCGCGGAGGCCAGGTCCATCTGCGGCATGGTGCGCCGGCCAAACACATGCGGTTCGCGCTCATCCATCAGCGCGACGACCAGCACTTCGGCACAGTCCCTGATGCCTTCGACTTTCAACCGCATGAAATCGCGGCCCCGCTCGCCAAGTGCTTCGGCCGTCAACACTCGTTCCCGCTCGACCAGCTCGGCAACGGCCGAACGCAACTCGGCCTTGCGGATACGGATGAATCGCCAAGGTTGCATCAGACCGACGCTAGGCGCCTGATGCGCGGCTTCCAACAGTCGAGCAAACAGCTCCGGCGCTATCTCGCCGCCGCTGAAATGGCGCATGTCGCGTCGTTCGGCAATGGCGCGGTAGACGCCGGCGCGCTGCGCCTCGGTGAACGCGTGCTCGCTCATGGCTTGAACAACGCCGCAGCGGCGTGCGGATCGGATGCCAGGTAGAAATGAATGTAGGAGGCCGTCAGCCGGCCCTGCCGGAACACTGCCTCGGCAGTGCGCTTGTAATTCGGACATTCACCGCGAGCCAGCGGCTGCATAGTCGAGTCGAGTGAAGAATGATGAAAGGTGTGGCCGCGCAGGCGCCCTTCCGGCAGTTCGACCTCTTGCAGCGCCAGCGCGGTCAAGCGCTTCTGCATCCTCGCTTCGCCAGGCAGCAAGCCGAGCATGTCCTCGCGCGCACCGGCCTGATCGGTCAGCCCGTCGAGCAAGTAAAGCATCCCGCCACATTCGCCGAGGATCGGCTTGCCCGCTGCGTGATGCGCTCTGATCGCCTCGCACATGGGCCGATTACGAGCCAACGTACCCAGATGCAACTCGGGGTATCCGCCGGGCAGGTACAGGCTGTCTACCGCAGGCAGCCTGGAAAAATGCAGCGGGGAAAAAAACAGAAGCTCGGCGCCCAGCGCCTGCAACAGATCGAGATTGGCCTGATAGACAAAGGCGAAGGCGGCATCCCGCGCGACACCGATGCGCACGCCTTGCAGCAGCTGCGGGATGGTCAAGGGCTCCGGTGGTGGAAAGCTCACCTTCGCCAGCAGTTCGCCGTCGGCACTCGCTGCCAGCGCATCGGCCGCCGCATCGAGCCGGGCATCCAGATCAGCCAGTTCCTGCGCTTGCACCAGCCCCAGATGCCGGCTCGGCAAACTTACGGAATCGCTGCGCGGCAAGGCGCCAAACCAATGTATCCGCTCCGGCAAACAGTCCCGCAAAATCTCGCCATGCCGGCTGCTGCCTACTCGATTGGCCAGCACACCCGCAAATGGCAGGTCCGGCTGATAGCTGGCCAAGCCGTGTGCCAGCGCGCCAAACGTTTGCGCCATGGCCGAACCGTCGATTACCGCCAGCACCGGAATATCGAAATGCCGCGCCAGGTCAGCCGCCGATGGTGTGCCGTCGAACAGCCCCATGACGCCTTCGATCAATATCAGATCGGCCTCGCCGGCCGCTTCCCACAACAGCCGGCGGCTTTCGGCTTCGCCCACCATCCACAGATCGAGCTGGTAGACCGGATGACCACTAGCACGCGCCAGCACCATCGGATCGAGAAAGTCCGGACCGCATTTGAACACCCGGACGCGTTTGCCCAGTCGCGTATGCAGGCGTGCCAGGCCAGCGGTGACGGTTGTTTTGCCTTGTCCGGACGCTGGCGCGGCAATCAGCAGTGCGGGACAGCTTCTGATATTCATCGCGACCTCTCGTCATCATAGGGTGGATGACGCTTCACCCATCCACCGACAACGCCGACGGTGGATGGGTGAAACGTCATCCACCCTACCCGGCCCGTGAGCGCCAGCATCAGAATTCCACGCCCTTCTGCGCCTTCACGCCCGCCTTGAAGGCATGCTTGACCAGGTTCATTTCGGTCACGGTATCCGCCGCTTCAATAAGCGCAGGCGGCGCGCCGCGACCGGTAGCCACAACATGCTGCAGCAGCGGCCGCGACTCAATATCGGCGAGCACCGGCTCGAGTTCTAGGTAGCCGTATTTCAGCGCAATGTTCAGCTCGTCCAGCACCACCAATCCTATCTCCGGATCGGCCAGCAACTCGGCCGCGACGGCCCAAGCCTCCTTGGCCTTGGCGATGTCGCGCTGGCGGTCCTGGGTTTCCCAAGTGAAACCCTCGCCCATTACGTGATAGCGAACCTCATCGGGAAAGCGCCGAAAAAAGCTCTCCTCACCAGTGCTGGCGGCACCCTTGATAAACTGCACTACGCCGACCTTGATGCCGTGGCCCAGCGCGCGGGCGACCATGCCGAAGGCCGAGCTACTCTTGCCTTTGCCGTTGCCGGTGTGTACCAGCAGTAGGCCGTATTCTTCCTGGGCCTCGGCGATCTTCGCATCGACCACCGCTTTCTTGCGCTGCATGCGCGCCTTGTGCCGTGCGTCGCGCCCGTCCATCAGTGCACCTCCCGCGCGCGCACCAGGCGCAGCGCCGAGACGACGCCAGCATGCAGCACCAGCGCCGTGCCGACGTAGAACGCCAGGTTACCCAGATGACGCGGCACGTACTCGGCGATGCGCGCCAGGAAGCCGACCAGCGTCGGTTCGAAGTAGCGGCCAGAGAAGAAGTAGAAGCCGCCGCCGGAGAACAGATAAGCGACGAAAGCCGCCACTGCCAGCGTCAACGCCAGCACGGCCAGGCTGCGCAGATCGTCGCGCTGCCAGCCGGCGAACAGCCGCCCGGCCAGCCACAGGCTGCCGTAAGCCGGCACCAGCGCCCAATAGGCTGGCGACAGGCACCAGTCACTGATGCTGCCGCTGGCCAGGGAACCGAAGTCCAACACGGAGGCCTCGGCAAACAGCAGCACGAACATCCAGCGCGAACGCAGGTAGAAGCCGGCAAGGAAGAAAATCGACCAGCTGGCGCTGGGCAGATTCTCGACGCTGGCGAAGTGTTGGCCACGGGTCATGGCCATCAGCAGGATCAGCGCGGCGCCTATTGCCAACTGGGCGCGTGTGGACAGGACATGCATGGTGTTCTCCTTTGGGTTGCCTGTCAGAGGGCCTGGTAGCGGACGGTGAAGTACACCGCGCGGCCGGGCTGTTCGTAGGTTTGGGTGGTTTCGTATTGGCGGTCGAACAGGTTCGCCAGCTTGACCTGCAGGCGCCAGGCCTCGTCGAAGCGGTATTCGCTGCGTAAATCCATCAGGGCGTAGCCGGGCATGCGGGACTCTTCAGTGTTGCTCGCCTTGTCGAAGCGCTCGCTCACCGCGTATAGCGAGGCACCCAGGCCGATGGCACCGAACTGGCGATCCAGATCGAGATTGAACTGTCGCTTGGCGCGGCGTTGCAGCAGATGGCCGTGGTTGGCCTTGCTGCGATCCTGCGGGTCCATGAAGGTCAGGTTGGCGGCTACGTCCCAGCCAGCCAGCACGGTGGCGACGGTGGTCTCGATGCCACGGATGCGCGCCACGTCGACGTTTTCCGGACGCATGGGGCTGGTGCCTGCCCAGACGATCAGATCTTCGATCTGGTTTTCATAGGCGTTGACGCTCCACTCGCCCCAACCGTGGCTGCCGCGAATGCCGATCTCGTAGCTTTCCGACTCTTCCGGTTGGACGTCCGGGTTGCCGGCGGTAAAAGCACTGGCCGGGTAGTACAGGTCGTTGAAGGTCGGAGCCCGATAGGCGGTACCGTAGGCGGCGGTCAGCGTCAACGCGTCGCTCAGGTCGAAGCTGTAGCCAAGGCTGCCGGTATCGTGCGAGCCAAAGAACTCATCATCGTCGCGGCGCAGGCCGGCCTGCACGCCGTGGCGGCCGAAAGCGGCCTGGTACTGGACGAAGTAGCCTTTGTTGTAGCGGCTGTCCTCGGCATAGTCGTCGCTGCTGTCGATGCGGTCGGCCTGGTAATCCATGCCGAGGCTCAGCACCTGCGCCTCACCGAAACGCAGGTCGTTCTGCCAGCTCCGGCTGTCGCGACGGGTGTCGAAACGCGAATAGAAGTTGCCATCCTGAAAGTTGTCGCTCAAGTCCTCGCTGTGCCCGGCTTGCAGGGTGACATCCCAGAAAGCCAGCGGCGAGAAACGTGCACGGCCGCTGAGCGCCTGCAGGGAGCCGTCGCTGTAGGCTTCGCGACCGCTGGTGCCGCTGCTCGAACGGGTGTCGAAGTCGCTATGGTTTTCGCTCTGCAGCCAGCTGCCGTCGAGTTCCAGGCCGTTGTCGAAGCGATAGCCGGCGCGCAGTAATCCGGACAGCTCGCGGTAGCCGTCGGCATCCGACTCATAAGCATTGGGCGCAGTGCTGCGGTAGGCGCGAGCGTTGATGCCGTCGGTGGACTCGCTGGCCACGCCGAGGTTGAACCAGCCATTGCCATGGCTGCCGGCCACGCCAGCCGAGCCGCTGTAGCTCGAACGCGAACCGACACCCGCCGAGAAGTAAGGCTTGAAGCCCTCGGCACCGCCGCGGCGAGTGAATATCTGGATCACCCCGCCCATGGCTTCCGAACCGTACAGGCTGGAGCGCGGCCCACGGACGATCTCGATGCGCTCGATCTGCTCCACCGGAATGCTCTGCAACGCGGCGCTGCCGGAGGTGGCCGAACCGACCCGGACGCCGTCGATCAGCACCAGCACATGTTTATCGCTGGTGCCGCGAATGGACACCGAAGTGCTCTTGCCGCGCCCGCCGTTGCTGGTGACGCTGACCCCGGCCAGGCGCTGCAGCAGCTCCGGCACGCTGCCGGCCTGCTGGCGTTCGATCTCGTCACGGGTGATGAGGCTGCTAGAAGCAATGGAGACCGGCGAATGACCGGTCCGGCTGGCGGTGATCACCTGCTGGCCCAGCAACAAGGCATCACCGTGATTGGCCAGGACACAGGAAGGAAGGCCCAGTAGCACCACGGCCAGGGAAAGGGAATTGCGCATTGGATGGAGATTCTCCGTCGTGCCCGCCGCACGACATAAGTCGATAAAGGCAGACGGAGATTGTGAAAGAGGTGCAGGTGCAGGCAGCCGCACCCCGATCAGCGCCCGCCGCACTGCCGTGGAATGCGACAGGCCGGTCTCCGGGCTTGCGAGCGGATGCCTTGCATCCGGAAACCGTCGCCTTCCCATGCCTGTGGCACAGTGGCTGTGAGCGGTGTCCTGTCTCGCCTACCGTTGCGGGGGCAGCGCCGGAATCGTCGTTGCGACTGGACCGGCTTCCCTGTTTCACCACTGGCATTAAACCAGTGGCACCTGAAGCGACGCGGAGGTTAGTCCAAGGCCCTGCGCAGCGCAACTGAAAGCAATGTCGCAGGCGCTTCGGGGTGCGATCTGGATTTTTTACCGGAACGCCGGACCGTTAGCGGCTTCGAATGCGATAACGTGCCCCCATTCGGCATCCCCAACGAGAAGACGCCAGCCACATGACGACCATCGTGCAGATATCCGACACCCACTTCGGCACCGAGCAACCTGTGGTGGTGCAAGCCATGGAAGACCACGTACGCGAACATCGCGCCGATCTGCTGATCTTCTCGGGCGACATCACCCAGCGCGCCAGAGCCGGGCAGTTCGCCGCAGCACAGGCGTTCGTCCAGCGCCTGCACGATCATGGCATTGCCGAAAAGCTGGTGATCCCGGGCAACCACGACATTCCGCTGTATAACGTTTTCGCCCGTTTCCTGATGCCCTACCGCAACTATCGACGGCATTTCGGCGATGACCTCGAGCCCACCTTCGAGAACGACGAGGCGCTGATCATCGGCCTCAACACCACGCATCCACGGCGGCATAAGGATGGGCTGGTGACCGACGAGCAGGTGCAGGCCGTGACGCGGCGATTGAAGCAAACCGATCAGAACAAACTGCGCATTGTGGTCGCGCACCAGCCTTTCGGGGCGATGAAATTGAGCGATCTGAGCAACCTGCAGCACAACGCCGATGACGCGTTGCACCGCTGGGCCGATCACGGGCTGGACCTGGTGATGGGCGGGCATATCCACCTGCCCTACGTCTTGCCCCTGTCCAAGCAGTACCCCGGCTTGTCACGGGAGATCTGGATGGTCCAGGCCGGCACCACGCTCTCGTCACGGGTGCGCGGCACTTCGCCGAACTCGTTCAACCGTCTGAAGCTTCATTCCGGGGCCGACAAGAAAGCCTGTGTCGAACGCTGGGACTTGCTGGATGATCGCTTCGTGTTGGGCTCGCACTTCAATCTGCACTGGTAAGCCGCACGCCCATCACAGGTGAGAGCGATCAGTGCCGTGGAACTAATCCGGCCGGTTTGGTGGCCAGCCATTCGACGAAGGTGCGCAATTGCGGATCGGCGAGCAACGCCTCTCGGCTGTTGTAGGTGAGCGCCAGTTCCTTCTCGCTGAACAGCCGATGGATCTGGTTATGACAAGGCCGACATACCCACAGCGTGGCGGTGATGCGCTCTTCGCGGGCGAAGCGTTTTCGTATGTAGGTTTTGCCGTGTAACGCCTTGGGAATCAGGTGATGGCGGGTCAACGGCACCTCGCGCTTGCACAGTTCGCACACCTCGGGAGGATCTGGCAGGCGAAGAATGGGCGACATGCTCAGCTCCTCTTTGCTATCGAATCCGGCGCGGAAAATACCTTCCTGTACAGCGAATGCTAGATAACAGCCAATCCGTCAGCGTCGAACCAGGCAGATCGAGCCTCAGGGATTACGAGCGATCTGTTCGCCATCAAGGATGCGCTTGGCGCTGAGGTAAGTCCTCTGCCAGTAACTGTTGGAAAGACTATCCAGCCGTACCGTTCCGCCACTGGACGGCGCGTGGACGAAACGTCCTTCGCCGACGTAGATGGCCGCATGGCTTACACCGCGACCGCCGTTTGTGGCGAAGAACAGCAGATCACCGGCCTGCAAGGCATCGCGCCTGATAGCGGCCCCGCCTACAGTGCTCATTTCCCGAGTCGTACGCGGCAACGAAAGACCCGCGGCGCCACGGAATACATAGCCGATCAGACCGCTGCAATCGAAACCGCTGTCAGGGGTGTTGCCGCCATAGCGATAGGGAGTACCAACCAGTCCAAGGGCGGTGAACAGGACATCCTCCGCCGCACCCGACAAGGGCGGTGCTGACGCTGGAGTAATCGTCACCGGTTCAATTGACGGCCGATTGGCACAGGCGCTTAGCAATAGCGCAGTTAACAGGACGATCGCGAGACGGGCCGGAAGGGGCATGACAGAGCAGTCCAGGCATGAGAGCCATCACTCTGCCGGTATACGCTTGAGGATGCAACTCTAGGCCCGTCCGGCCGGCGTTCAGTGATGAACGGGAATGGAGGTCGAATCGCTGGCCAGCGCCAGTACGCGCTTGGCTTGCATGAAGCTGGCCCGCCAGTACTTGTCGTTCAGACTGTCCACCCGCACGCCACCACTGCGGCTGCTGGATGAATGAATGAACTGGTCGTCGCCGATATAGATGCCGGCATGGCTGACCCGGCCACGGCCGCGATTGTTGAAGAAGACCAGATCGCCCGGTTCCAGTTCGCTGCGCGCAACCTTCGGTGCGTCGAGTTTGATCATCTCGCGGGTGGAACGCGGCAGCTCGAGGCCAGCTTCCTTGCGGAAAACGAAACCGACGAAGCCGCTGCAGTCGAAACCTGTCTTGGTCGAGCTGCCGCCGTAGCGATACGGGGTACCGACCAGTGTGAAACCACGCTCGAGCACGCTGTCGGCAAGCGCCGGCAATTCGTAGCTCTGGTCGTCGGCAAGCTCTCGAAGTTGCTGATCGGTGGGTTCGTCCGACTCGGCCTGAACGCTGGTGTCTGGCTCGGATACGGCGTCGGAGAAATCGAATTCGAAACCCTGTAATGTCAGCGCGCTGTCGCCCTGTTCCGGCTGAACGGCGCAGGCTGTCAGCAGCGTAATCAGGGCAAAGGGCAACAGGGATGCGAAGCGTCGGCGCATAGGAAAGGCGTATCGGGGAAATCGAAAGTTGCGTGACTATGCCTGCCAAGCCCCCGATGATCAAATTCAATTGGCAAAAATGTGACGAACCAACTGCGGCAAAACGTCTGACGCGCCCGCAGCGACATGCACATCCACCATCATCGACAGTTCGCTGGCGGCCGGATCGATCTGCGCCGTGAAACCGCCACCATGACGGGCCCGCAGAAGCGGCTCGACGATGTAAGCGAAGCTTGCCGAAGTGCCCACCGCGACCACCGCATCGAAACCCTTCGCCACTTCTTCGCGCAGACGCCCCAAGGCCGTCTCCGGCAGCATTTCCTCGAACAGCACGACCGGCGGCCGCAGCACGCCGCCGCATGCACAGCGAGGCGGTAATGGTCGGGCAAGATGCTCCGCCAGCTCCTCGCTCGGCTCGCCACAGGTCATGCAGTACAGATGAGCAAGCGTCCCGTGGATCTCGATCAGGCGCTGCGGCGGGCTGCCTGCCGCCCGGTGATAGCCATCGATATTCTGGGTCAGCACCCAGCAGCCAGGTTTGCGCCGCTGCAATTCGGCGATAGCGACATGGCCGGCGTTGGGTTTCGCCGCGAGGCAGGCGCGGCCGATTTCAGCCAGGTATTTCCAGCACAACGTCGGATCGAGCCGGAGCATCGGACCGGACAGGGCCGTTTCGATCGGCAAGCCATCTTCGGTTCGATCGTTGTACAGCCCACCCACCCCACGATAGGTAGGCAATCCGGAATCGGCTGATAGCCCGGCACCGGTAATGATCAAAATGCGGTCGGCCTGTCGTAGTGCGTAGGCGACTTGCTGCATGGCCTCGTTCACTTCCAGCCCCTCCGCCAGCTGTTGGAAATAAGCCCGACCTGGCATGCGTGACAACGATGGATCTGGTCAACGCACCCTGACTTGCATCGAAGCGATTCAATGGTTGACGGTGAACGCCAGCATAGCCGACAGCTGACACATGGGCCGGCCGCTCTCGTCATGCCACTGGTTGAACACGGCCTGCACCGCCGCCTGGTCGCGTTGGCTGCTTGGCACTTTATCGACGACTTTCTGCGCTTTGAGCGCGGCCACTACGTCATTGCTGGGAATGAAAGTGTCTTTGCCGGCCATGCGCAACAGGCGCGGCGCAGACAAGCCGCCAAGCTGGGTGCCGTGCTTGGCCAGATAACGCCACAGGCTGACGATATCGGTCGCCGGCCAATCGGCAATAAGGTTGCCGAAGCTGCCGTGCTCCTTCGCCACGTCGAGGACGAACTGAGCATTGCGCGGCACGCTCTTGAGCTTGCCGAGGTGACGAATGATTCGCGCATCCTGCATCAGTCGCTCAATATGCTCGCCGCCCATCAGCACCAGCTTTTCCGGATCGAAGCGGAAGAACACCTCTTCGAAGGCCGGCCACTTTGCATCCACCAGGCTGTGCTTGAGGCCGGCGCGAAAGATTCGCAGGCTGATCAGCGACAGGTAGCGATCGCCAGTAATGGCACGCAGCTCATCGGGACTGCTCGACCGGGGCAGCCGGCTTTCCAGCGCGGCGGCTGAGCCGAAACGATTGAGACAGTATTCGTGCAGCCATTTGTAGTCATGCATGGGTTCTTACGGTCCAAAAACAGCAGCGGCACAGGGTGCCGATAGCTGCCACAAGCTGCAAGTCACACTGGGTTGTCTGCAGCCAAAAACTCACGGTAAACGACGGAAGCGCCTCCGGCGATTCCATCCTACAACTGCACGGCCTCAGCTTTTGTAGGCTGGATTAGCCGAAGGCGTAATCCGACTGTTCGAGGCGTACCCCGACGCCCCAAAAAGTAATCCGTCATCCGCCTATGGTTTGCCCTCAACCCCGTAATCGCTCGGCAGCCTCGCGCAGTAGCCGCTCGGTTTCCGACCAGCCCAGGCAACCGTCAGTGATCGAAACGCCATAGCGCAGCTCGCCGGATAACGGCTGGCAGCCATCGAACAAATGGCTCTCGAGCATCACGCCACGCAAGCTTGAATCACCGGCCAGACGCTGGTCGATAACCGCATTCAGCACCGCCGGCTGGCGCAGCGGATTCTTTCCGCTGTTGGCATGGCTGCAATCGACCATGATCCGCGGCGCTATGCCCTGGCGCTGCAGCGTCTCGCGAGCTAGAGCGACGTTCTTCCGGTCGTAGTTCGGGCCAGCGTGTCCGCCACGCAGCACCAAGTGCGTATCGGGATTTCCGCAGGTTTGTAGCAGCGCCGGATGACCGAGGTCATCGATACCGAAATGCCGATGCGGCTGTTCGGCTGAACGCATGGCATCGCAGGCGATACCCAGGCTGCCATCGGTACCGTTCTTGAAGCCCACCGGCAGGTCGAGCCCACTCACCAACTCGCGATGAATTTGCGATTCGCTGGTGCGTGCACCGATGGCCGCCCAGCCGAGGAGATCGTCGAAGTAACTTGCGGCCAGCGGCTGCAGCAGCTCGGTGGCGATCGGCAGGCCGGTTTCAAGAATATCCAGCATCAGGCGCCGCGACAGGCGCAGACCTTCAGCCATGTCGCCGCTGCCGTCTAGATGGGGATCGTAGACCAGGCCTTTCCAGCCGACTGTGGTTCGTGGCTTTTCGACGTAGGCACGCATCACCAACAGCAGCTGGTCGTCGACCTGAGGCGCCAGGCCAGCGAGGCGTTCGGCGTATTCACGAGCAGATACAGGGTCGTGCAACGAGCAAGGTCCAACCACGACGAGCAAGCGCGGATCGCTGCCATCGAGCACTGCGCGAATGGCGCTGCGGTCGGCGTGGACACGTTCGGCGAGCGCTGCACTGAGCGGCAGGCGTTGACGGAGTACGGCGGGGCTGGGCAGCGGATGGGCGCTGCGTCTGGCTGGGCTGGAAACGGGATTGGAGTGGGCGAGCTGAGCGGAAATCGGTGCGTTCATGATCTGGCGGTCCCTTTGGCCGGCGCGGCGTCTATGCCGCGTCGGCGCTAGCGAAGTGTTCGGTCTATGGGTGTCGGAGCGGCGGCGGTGAAGCGGCTAAATCGCCAGTCATAGCGGTAAGTGAGGTATTCGTTGCGGTAGCTGTACATGGTGTTGTCCTCAAATGCGTGTGGCCTTTCGGGCCGGAAAAAACAAAACCCCCGGTCGGGTGGCCGACCGGGGGTTTCGAAAACTGTCTGGTGGCGACCCTGCTTGTTAGGGCGCCTGTGGGGTATCAGGCGCGCTTATAGCTAAACCAATACCCAAAGTAATAACCATCAGCCGAGATCACTTGGCCGCACAAATGCGCGGCGTGCGCGGCACCGGCGTTTACGTGGGAAAGGGAAGCGAGGCTGAGGGGCATGTCGAACTCCTGAATGGCGTTTACCTTACTGCTGCGAGCTGCTTGCCGCAAGCTCGTTGGGTTGGTCGGGTGGCTGCCTTTTTCAGCTCACCCGCGCTGTGGTGGGCTGAAGCCCATCCTACATAACTGTCGGCTTCCATGGTTCTTGCTTACCCGTAGGGTCGGCTTCAGCCCACCAAACCAGGCCATCGGCTTCACCGCCGTGCGCTGAAGCGGAGCGCCGCCCGACCCACCCTACGAAACTGCTCCGTCCTACAGGCTCATCACATCGAGAAAGCGTGGCGTGGCGCTATCGTCGATGCGCAGGCTGGTGAAATCGAACAGATTGCGATCGGCCAGTTGCGAAGGCACGACGTTCTGCAAGGCGCGGAACATGATCTCGACGCGGCCCGGCGATTTGCGCTCCCACTCCTGCAGCATCTCCTTGACCACCTGGCGCTGCAGGTTCTCCTGCGAGCCGCAGAGGTTGCACGGGATGATCGGGAATTGCTTCATTTGCGAATAGGCTTCGATATCGGCCTCGCTGCAATAGGCCAGCGGGCGAATCACCACGTTGCGGCCGTCATCAGAGAGCAACTTGGGCGGCATCGCCTTGAGCGTGCCGCCGTAGAACATGTTGAGAAAGAATGTTTCTAGGATGTCGTCGCGGTGATGACCGAGCGCCATCTTGGTCGCACCGATCTCGTCGGCGAAGGTGTAGAGCGTGCCGCGGCGCAGGCGTGAGCACAGCGAGCAGGTGGTCTTGCCTTCCGGGATTTTCTCCTTGACCACCGAGTAGGTGTCCTTCTCGACGATGTGATAGTCGACACCGATGGACTTCAGATATTCGGGCAACACATGTTCAGGGAAGCCTGGCTGCTTCTGGTCCATGTTCACCGCCACGATTTCGAAGCGGATCGGCGCGACCTTCTGCAGGTACAACAACACGTCGAGCATGGTGTAGCTATCTTTTCCTTATAGCTTAAGAAAACATAACTGGACAGCATCAGAATAATCGCAACTTGTTGATTTTAAATGAATTAAATAGAAAGCTGGCTTTACAGAAAAATGCGAAAAAGTAAATTTTGCGTCTTCTTGGCCTCTAAACACCCTCTCCCCCCCCCGAAAAATCACCTTGAACCTTTACAAAATCCGAACGACATCAATCCGGCCTTCAACGCTGGATGATGAAACCTCGGCTGCTTCGAATTCGTAGGGCGGTCGGGCATCCGACCTATCAATGGATAGATCTATAAAATTGAAGAGACTACGATCAGCTAACTGGGATGGACTTACGTTTTGTAAGCTGTGAAAGATGTTTTCTACGCAGCCAGGATTTACCGAATCCCACTCCGCAATCATCGACTTGATTTTTTTCCTCTGCAAATTCTCTTGCGAGCCGCAGAGATTGCACGGAATGATTGGATATGCGCTATCGGCAGCGACCTTTGCTATATCTTTCTCGCGACAGTAGGCGAGCGGCCGGATAACTATATTTCTCTTGTCATCGCTAAGAAGCTTAGGAGGCATCCCTTTCATTTGCGCCTGGAAGAACATGTTCAGAAACAAAGTTTCAACCATGTCATCCATATGATGACCGAGTGCCAATTTAGTAGCCCCAATTTCCTCAGCAAAACTATAAAGCGTGCCCCTTCTGAGTCTAGAGCAAAGAGAACAAGTAGTCTTACCCTCCGGGATCTTACTCTTGACAACGGAATAAGTATCCTTGTCAATTATATAGTAATCAATCCCTTTAGCCTCGAAAAACTCAGGCAAGATATGCTCCGGAAAGCCAGGTTGCTTCTGATCAAGATTAACCGCCACAACACTGAATTTTATTTGCGCAACTCTCTGCAAGTGCAGCAAAGCGTCAAGCATAACGAATGAATCTTTGCCACCACTTACGCAGGCCATAATTTTGTCGCCATCTTCGATCATTGCATAATCTACAACAGCCTTGCCCACATTGCCGCGCAGCTTTTTACGACGAAGTTCCGCAGCTTTATTAATCTGAGATGCTTGTTCGCCCATCATCATAAACACTAGCTTCCAATTAAAATATTTACAAACCCAATTTACTATAAAAATATCGCCCACCTTGCAACATCCCGCACCACTTGCGAAGGATTGAGATAGTTAGACACTACCAAAATCGGACACAGGAACAATCCGAAGCAAAGCACAGCACAGCATTTAGGCCACGTATTTAATATACGACATACACTCTTAAGTAAATCTATAAGGCCGTATCATCTGCCGAGTTTGACGCCAGCGATATCATAACAAGATTATGCCTGCGTTTTATAGAAGCTCCTGACCAACGATTGCATTTAGCTTGACCGAGTCGCAGCAGAGGTGGATCACAGCACGGAACTCTGCGAGTCACGCGGAGGGGCCGCAGCAGCCTCAGAATCGCATGTGGTGTCAGGCAGGCTCAGTCATTGGGGCTGGATTCAGACGTTGAAGATCAAGCCTTCAGCGCAGCCTCGATCGCGGCAAAGTCGATCTTCGTCATGCCATCAATGGCCTCGAACGAACGCGTTGTTGCCGCTCGATCAGGGCTGGGTATTGCAGCCGTCAGAATATGCAGGGAGATCTACCACGAAACACCCACTCGTCCCTGTACCAGCCATACGCGCTCACCTGGCCCCATTGTTAATGATCGTGTTCACAAGTGGTCCGTCTCAGCCTGATCATCGGTCGCGACCTGGAACGAAAAGGCTCTTTGTACTGGAACACCGGACCGTCGCTCAGGCCAAGGCAGGACATGCGCGCTACCCTGAACTCGACCGCGAACACATCGCCCTGTTTGCCGGCTGGATAGTCGCCCGGAGCGTGGCGGACGGCCACCACCACTCAGTCCGAAAAGTCTCTGCATAGAAAGAAGAAGTCTCCCCTTTGATTACAACAAAACGGCAGTAGCTGATTGCGGTGACGATTCGAAGCTTCCACTCATCTAGGTCTCAGTGGTCCACGATGGTTCGGCTGTTGCCAGTCACGACGGGCCGGATTTAATCCATAGCTGCCGGTGGCGACAGGCCGAAACCGGCCAGAAACTGCTGGTCACGCCAAGGCTGGGCCGGTTTCGCTGAGGCTCGAAAGCATCTATGAAACTGGGGGCTATTCACTCGCCCCAATACTTGGCGTCGTAAAGGTTCTTCATGCGATGTGTTTCAACGTGTCGTTGATAAATCGTATGGCCAGGGAGGCTGAAAACTTTTTGTTCCTCAGTGATCTCAATCTCGGATTTTATCTTTGCAATAAATGCTTCAATTTGTTCTGGTAGTTCAGTTAAAACATTGCAGCAAGGCAATACGTTTTTAAGAAGATTGCAGTTTATTGGGGTTATTTTGTTGCTTTCTAGTAATTGCCAGCTAAAAGTGCTTCCGAAACTGGAATTTGTTAAAACTGCGCGAATATGATTGATTTGCGCCGAATCATCCAAGCTGAGAAAAGATTTTTTGAATAAACTAGTTTTCTCCTTGGGTTCGAGTTTATCAAATCGTTTGGTCTGCTCAACTGCTTCCCGAATTCTATCGTCCAAACGTCGCACCATGCGAGCTGACTCAGGGTATAAAGTGGCTTTTGCCTGGACGGTCATCACGGTATTGGATTTATTGCAAAAAACCAATAAATCAATCTCGCCCCCAGTAAAGTCACATTCTAAATAAGTATAAAAGCCATTGCTTTCGAAATGCCTTTGAGCCCTTCTCAAGAGTTCAGGTTCGAAAAAGTGAGATATCAATCCGTCATAGTTGTATTTAGTATTTTTATCATCATCTATTAGTATGGAGATCAAAAGATTTCTCGTGCCCAGTAGGGTTGGAACTAAGGCCGGGCAGAAGTATACGTCATCCGAAATGCTCCAGAATGGCGGCATGAATTTTAAGCTTAGGCTGCCATTTTTTCCCTCGCCGCAGAAGAAAAACTCAGAAAATTTATCGTAGTCTGACTCAGCCACCCCGGTGAGCTTTTGAACTAGAAATTTCAGCTCGGCGGCACCCAGCCTGGCCATGCCAAGGCCTTGTAAATGATGATCTCCATCCCCTGAGTCTTTAAGTTCATTGACTTCCAGGTATTTGTAAACTATGAACGTGATGTCATTATAGATTTGCCCTATGCAGATAAAAGCATTCCTGATTTTTTTAAAGGCATCGGCAGAAGAAAATCCAATCTGCGTATAGAAATCAGGTGGAATAATATCTGCTTCAATGAATGCATTTTCAGATGCTTTGTACTGCTCGGAAATGTAATCAAAATAAAATGTGGGATTTACGGGCTTGTTTGTTCTTAGCCGATTAACAACGCTCTTGAGCCAAGGTCTAGAATCGTGAGCTTGGTTTGAAATAACTGGTAGAGATAAATGCGTTACAATGATGTCATTGATTTCATGTTTGAGTGTAATTTCATCAGCGTAGTCGATCGTTGACTTTTCGCTGCTTTCGCGAGTGAATCTATATATTTTGCTACGAATAAATGGGATGACTATATTGAGGTTTGCGCAAGCGAATAAATTTTTAAAGTCATCAGGGTTTAGCTTGCGCAAAAAATCATCGCATGATTCAGGGCTTTGAGGACTAAAGTCGTTCATGCGCTCAAATACAAATGTATACGGAATTGCGAAGCTATGAGGTGCTTGCTTTTCTTGAATGAATTGGAAGGTGGCAACCTGGCAGAAATGATTGTAAACATGGAGAAAAGGTTGTCGAAGAATTGGGTTGTCATCAAACAGCTTGTCGATCTGTGGTTCGAGGATTTTCATTTACAAGCCCGGCTATCAAAATTTGAAAATAGAAAAAGCAACCCGTCGCATCAGGGTTTTTTATCGATTTTATAGGGTGGAAGAGCGATATTATCTCATGATTTGCCAAGGTGGGTGGAGTGAGATAAACAGAAAGTCAAGTTTGGTCTGAGGTATATGTTGTTTTCTTAGCCCCAAGACAATCTCTGCAGGCCTTGCCTGAAAGTTTTGGTTTGGTAACTGAATCGCTAAAGGTTCTATAGACACAATTGAGCGGCTGCTACTGGCCGAAAGCCGTGTTTCACAACGGTAACTACCGGCCAGAAGCGGTCACACTATGGAGGCAGCTCAACACTGTACAGGGAGCTGAAGCGTGGCTTCTGGAGTCCGAGAAGGCATTACAGAAGCAGCTTCGCGATAGCGCCAAAAATATTCCGGCACTATTCGGAATCTCCATTCGCCGAAGCATCCTCAGAGAGCAGGCGTTGGAGCACCCTGTATGTATGCCTGGATGTCTTGGATAACCCTTTCTCGACGCGGGGTATCGTGCATCAATTGCGCGACCATCTTGATGGCTAGCTGTCCTGAACTGAGCATATGGTTCACCTTCACGCGTGACCCAGACAAAGGAATCCCTTTATTTACGACTGTCTCATCAGCAGACGCTCGCAGCTTGGCGCGCGACAACTGTGGAAGCATTTTGGCTAAAACGCCGGGGGCCTTGGCGCTAAGCAATGTGACTGCCAGCACATCCGTAACGTGGTCGTATTCAGAGAAAGACTTAAGCTGGAGGCTCGTCGCATTTAGCACGGCTCGCCCCCCATCATTAAAGAGACTCTCGTAAATCACCTCCGTTTCTTTATCTACTACTCCGGCTTTTACCTCTGATGAATATCCATAGTAAAAGGCAAAAGGAAGGCGCTTCTGAAGGCTCAGATTTTCTACGGCTTTCATCGAATGGCAGGCAGCGACAATAACTGTCAGCTCACCCCCTGTCCGCTGAGTGACGCTATCCAAGCTGTCCAACAACTCATCCCAGCCAATAAACTCCCCGGACGGCGTTCCAAGACCCTTCTCGGAGTGGCCGTGAGCATCAATGAATATGATTGGTCGAATGCCAAGCTCACACGCGCCTGTGATTTCCTCGAAGCATTCTGCAAATTTGGTTGCAGAGCCCGCCTCGAATCGATGGGCGAAATTCTTGTTGTATTCAAATCGCTCAGGATCGCGCGCGAGAAGCAAATCGTGCAGTTCTCTCAGTCGAGAGAGACCGGTTTGCAGATCCCGCTCGCTTAAACAGTCGATGATGAAAATGGCGTTTCCGGGCGAGAACGCGCTGCGTCTGAGGGTAAATTTCGTCGGATCCATGAATCGCCCCTAGTTGTGTGGACATTCTTTGGCCTCGTAGCGGCGGGGGCTACATGAGCATACGCCCTTGCCTTGCGAAGTAGTCAACTTGTGGCTGCCTTTGGCCGGTTAGCGGCCACTGCTCTGGCTAGCCATGCTTGTCCTTCCACACGTGGAGGACTTGCCATGAACATCATTGCTACCTGCAGCCGTCAGCCCTGGAACAAAGGAAAATTGGTCGGGCAGAAAACCCCGCTCCGACAGAGAGATATCTGGGCCATCCGAGTAAGGCTTCAAATTGCAGAACGAACCCGGGATCTGGCTCTGTTCGATCTGGCCATCGACAGCAAGCTTCGAGCCTGCGACTTAACCAAGCTCCGTGTGTGCGACGTTGCTCATGGCGAGCATGTGTCATCACGAGCAATGGTTATGCAGCAGAAAACGAAGCGACCAGTGCAGTTCGAGATTACTGAGCAAACACGGTCTGCTCTCGCAGCCTGGATACACCAAGCACAACTCCGTAGCCAGGACTGCCTTTTCCCGAGCAGGCTGCATACCTCAGATCATCTATCCACTCGTCAATATGCTCGTATCGTCAAAGGCTGGGTAAAAGCCATTGGCCTTGATCCAGCCATGTATGGCACTCACACAATGAGACGTACGAAGGCATCGCTGATCTATCGCAGGACGAAGAACCTACGGGCGGTTCAACTTCTGCTCGGCCATACGAAGCTGGAGAGCACCGTTCGATATCTTGGGATTGAGGTCGATGACGCTCTGGAAATGGCGGAGCAGACCGAAGTCTGACCATATATTGCGACGGTCGAAGTCAGGCCGTCGCTAACCGGCCAGAAGCGGCCAGCGAGTTCCAATGCCTTCGTACAAACCCACACTAACCGCTGCGGGCCTTATCTCCGCCCTCCAAACTATCCACAGTATTTATCACGAACGCGCTGCGTAAGGTCAAAGAGTTTTCCCTTCCTTCGGTCATCATTTCCATCTTGTCAGGATCAGTCCAAGTCTGGACCACCCCAGGCCGCTTAAAAATATTGGCAGGTAGAGGGTGCTTGGCGTATGGGTTGTGATAAATGCGCAAGCCGTCGATGATCGTTTCTCCAACTTCCCCAAAGCTGGCTGTTCGATGCGAGATTCCCTGGTCTGTTTCCCATTGTGTGCTAACAACCATCATCGGGTTCCCTGACAATGCATCGACCTTTCCCCAAGTGGCAACATTGCTAAAAACAACAGCACTGACATGGGAAAATCGCTCACAATTAAAAAACCCAAGTTCAATTTCTGAGCCGTTTTCCTTTGTGACACTGCCAAGGCTTTTACTTTCCAGCCCACCAGGAAACCGCTCTGGATTAGCCAGATATTCTTGTTCGTCGACATAATAGTCATAAAGCAACGCTTCGATGGGACGGTAGACTTGGAGGTTGAACCAGGGTTGCTCGAATGGCGCGATCGCAAGCAGGAAAGGCTTGCCCTTTACGTGCTCAAGCTTTGAATACTTGTCGATGTAATGTGTTGCCTTGTTCATAAAAGCGTTGGCCAGGCGGATGATTGCGACCCGGTTGATCTCGTTCAGATCAATCTCCTCGCGAGTTGGAGGTACCAGAGACTTTGACCACTCAGGAACTGATCCTTGAGCCGCGTTTGCCGTGGTAGCCTCTAGGACGAATTCGGTTTGTTCCACTGACAGGATGAAGTCAGGCGCATAGTGCTTCCAATTAAACTCTGCACCGAGTTCACGTAACGCAGCATGAAGGTAGATTTCCCAGAAGCTTGAGTTAAACGTAGTCTGAAATTCTTGTATGAATTTCCCGTCACGATCTGGAAACCCTTCCAACCACGCTTCCAATACTTTGCGGGCATAGCCGTTGCTCGGCCGATCACCACTGATGACTTTGAAGTGTTGATGAAGTTTATCTTCAGTGACTAGCGGCGTGAACAGATCCATCTGGGTTCCTTTCTCAAGGCGTTTTTGGTGTTTTACCGAGCACTGCTTAGAGGCGCGGTCAAGGAGCGCCGCTCATGGGCAAGTGGGGTGGAAGTATATTTTCCATACGCCAATGTCCGCTACTGGCCGATTCTGTTGAAAAACTAAGTTCTGCGGCAGCCAGCTGGTCAGCGGTGCCTACTATCGAAGTGACTGGAAGCCACTTCAAGTTGCCTTTCGGCGTTTCACTGAGCTTCCTTGCCTGGGTCTGAGGGTTAATTCGAGGGTTTCTGCTCGCCGCAGGCGCACCTATCCCGTGAGTGGTGGCCCTTGAGGCAAAAGCTTGGCCATGCGGCGCAGGTTCTGCACCGTCGCAGCCAAGGTGAATTCGTCAGCGGCACCTGTCAGGCCACGCAATCGTAAACGATCGAGTTTCATGATCCGTTTGAGGTGGGCGAAAAGCACCTCCACCTTCTTCCGTTCGCAACGAGAGACGAGGTATTCCGGTGTCTTGGCGATGCGTCGCGCCACGTCACGGGCAGCTTCATGGATGCTGCGGACGATCTTCCGATTCGGTGTGTTAGGGCAGCACTTCGCTTTCAGCGGACATGTGGCGCAGTCGGTTTGACTGGAGCGGTAGATGATGGTGTTGGCCTTGGTCACCCGCGATCTTTTCTGGGTGAAGGCGCGCCATTCACTGCGTAGCGGTTTGCCGGTTGGGCAGTGGTATTCATTGGCCTCCGGATTCCAGTGGAAATCGTTACTGGAGAGGCTGTCGTCTTTGCGCTCGGTCTTGTCCCAGACTGGGACATGCGGGTCGATGTTCTTTTCTTCGACCATCCAGGCCAGCATCGGGGCAGTGCCATAGGCGGTATCACCAATGAGGCGCTCTGGCGTGAGGTCGAACTGCGCTTCAACGCGATCAACCATCGTCCTGGTCGAATCGACCTCGGCAGTACGATGCGCTGGAGTTGCTTCCACATCCATGATCACGCCATGCTCAGTATCGATCAGGTAATTCGTGGAGTAGGCAAAGAAGGCCGGGCCGCCTGGCGCAGCAGTCCAACGGGACAGCGGATCGGTGAGCGAGATTTTCTTGGGAAGAGCCTCAGCAAGCGCCTCTTCATCAAGGGCTTCAAGATACTCGCGCACCGCGCGGCTGCTGAGCGCGGGATCACGCCAGTCGACTTCATCTCCCGTCACTCCACGTTGCCGGCTGGCATCCGCCTTGATGATGCTGGCGTCCACAGCGAAGCCTTCGCCTTTGACCAGGCCAGCCGCCATGCAGCGGCGCAGCACCTCATTGAACAACCAACGGAACAGACCGCTGTCACGGAAACGGCCGTGGCGATTCTTCGAGAAGGTCGAGTGATTGGGTACTTCGTCTTCCAGACCCAGCCGGCAGAACCAACGATAGGCCAGATTTAAGTGCACCTCTTCGCACAGCCGTCGTTCGGAACGGATGCCGTAGCAGTAGCCAACGACCAGCATCCGCACCATCAACTCCGGGTCGATCGAGGGGCGTCCGATGGAACTGTAGAAATCCGCAAGGTAGCTGCGCAGGTCACTCAGATCCAGGCACTGGTCGATACTGCGCAAGAGGTGTTGGGCTGGGACATGGTCTTCCAGATTGAACGAGTAAAACAGGCGCTGCTGTCCACCCGGTAGCTGTCCCATCATGCTGTTCGCCCCCGCGCTCACCGACAGAGTGATTCTGCCGCCGGCACGGGGAAATCGCTACTTTTTCAACAGAATCGGCCAGAAGCGGACATTCACAGTGACTGAGGAATGAGGGGCGGGTCACTTTTGCTCGGATAACCTAACGTTGGAATTCAGCGGCTGCCGTAGGCAGTCCGCTGGAATGACTTGTTAGGCAACAACTCCACTGCCTATGGGTTTATAGCGGATTTACTTAGGTTGGTACTCCAATGATGAATGGTGAAGGTTAATGCGCAAATTTCCCGCATCGTCTTTAACGTAACCCCACGTTTTGTCAACGGTAGTCACTTTCCCATTTTTATCTGTGAAGTGAACTTTCCCCATAGTAATTGCGCTATTGCCATCAAGAAAAATAGCAGAAGTGACAGGCTCACATTTTCTCCAGCCTTTTAGAGCAAAACCTGTGTCGGCAGGGAAGGATGGGTCACCGCCAACGAAATAAGATAGCGCACCGGCACGTGTGGGGCGAAATGTTTGAGGGTTCACCGTGAGCGTAGGCTTAAAGAGTACTGCGCCCATTTGGTAGGCGTAAGCGGAATCTATGACTTTCTCGGCCAATGCTCTCGCTGCTACTTTTCCATCCTTTTCGTATGCGGCGTTGATATCAAGAAGAGCAGCACACCATGCTTGCTGAGCTGTTAATGCTTCCTTCTCTGTTACTGCCTGATTTACAACGATGGGCTCGTTTGCGTTCGCAATATTTGAGGTAAGTGCGACTAATGCTGTTAATGCTACAAGTTTGACTTTCATAGTTGGGAGACCCCTGGGTTGAAAGAATTGGATTGTTGCGTGTTTGACTGTGCCTAA
>NZ_JAMOIH010000004.1 GCF_024448955.1 Stutzerimonas stutzeri | reverse complement strand
GCCTTGCCTCGCGCAAAAACAGGCTCCGGCGCGGCCGCGTACGAAACGTCACCTTGGCGTTCTGGTAGTTTTTACGGGTGTTACGGAATCAATTCGCAGTAGATGGCTCCAACAAGCGAGACGATTGAAAGCTGTCGCAGAACCGTAACCAAAGCCCTGTAAAAAGCTGCGGCATGCAGTTATTGGAGCTACCGAACCATGTCCACTCTTACCGAACTCGCCCAACAGATCGTCCAACTCTATCCGTTGCAGGACAAGCGCGTCGGCAAGCGCTACCGCGTGGTCGGCGAGCTTGCTGGCATGACCGAGCTGGAAGAGCTCAATGGCGAGCCGCGTTACATCCAGACCATGGCGCTGAAGAACAAGCAGCTGTGGGACATGGCGATCTGAGCCATGCCCCGCGTGCGCGAAGCGCGCCGCGACGACGCTGTAACCATAGCTCGCCTGCTGGGCCAGCTTGGCTACCCGGCAAGCGATGAACTCATTGACAGTCGTCTTCAGCAACAACTCGATCATGACGATGCTTGTCTGCTGATGGCCGAGGGGGATGATGGCCAACTGCTCGGCTTCATCTCCCTGCACTTCATCGCACAGTTAGCTCTTGAGGGCGACTTCTGCCGGATCAGCTATCTCTGCGTCGACTCGACGGCACGCAGCCGGGGGATCGGGGAGCTGCTGGTGCGGGCTGCCGAGCAGCGTGCTCGAGGTCGCGGTTGTGATCGCATGGAACTTCATTGCGATGTTCGACGCGACGCGGCTCACCGCTTCTATGCACGACTGGGTTATGAGGATGCGCCCAAGTACTTCCGACGTTCGCTGAGTTGAATCAGCCTGGCTAACGCTTCCAACGTGTCGAGCGCCACTCGTTCTGCTGCGCTTCGTTCAGGAAGGTCCAGGCGACGAAGCGGCTGCGCTTCTGCCCTTGTGACATCTCCGAGACGAGTATCTGATGGGCGCCGAGTTTTTTCAGCCATGCCTGCAGCGGTTGCACATTGCCCGCCTTGGATACCAACGTACTGAACCAGCAGACTTGCTCTGCCACGCCACGGCTTTCGTCCGCCAATCGAGCGATGAATGCCGCTTCCCCGCCTTCACACCAGAGCTCCGCCGCCTGGCCGCCGAAGTTCCGTGCCGGAAGCTTGCGCTTCGGGTCGAGCTTGCCGAGGTTGCGCCATTTGCGCTGGCTGCCGCTGTTGGCCTCGGCCTGGGAGGCATGGAAAGGCGGGTTGCAGAGCGTGATGTCGAATCGGTCGTCAGGCTGGACGAGATTCTCGAAGATGTGTCGCGAGTCTATCTGTTGACGCAACGTGATGCTCTTGCCGAGCCCGTTCGCCGCGACGATGGTGCGCGCCGAAGCCAGAGCGATTGCGTCGATATCCGAGCCGGTGAAGCGCCAGCCGTATTCGCGTAGACCGATCAGCGGATAGATGCAGTTGGCGCCGGTGCCGATGTCCAGTGCGTGGATCCTGCCGCCGCGGGGTATCTCACCGGCGTTTTGGGTGGCCAGCAGATCGGCCAGGCCATGCAGGTAGTCGGCCCGCCCGGGAATCGGCGGGCACAGGTAGCCCGCTGGAATGTCCCAGTGGGCGATGCCGTAGAACTGCTTGAGCAATGCCCGGTTGAACACCCGCACCGCATCCGGGTTGGCGAAATCGATGCTCTGCTTGCCGTATGGGTTGAGAATTACGTACTCGGCCAGCTCTGGACTGGCGGCGATCAGCGCCGGGAAATCGTAGCGCCCGGTGTGGCGATTGCGCGGATGCAGCGTGGCCGTGCCGCTGGCCGGCTTGGCGGCGCGTGATTGGCTATTGGCTTTTGGGACGTTCATGTTCGGCTGCTGTAACGATGAAGTCGGCATTGTCCCACAGCTTTCAGGCGCGGCGTGGGACCAGCAGCATCCAGATCAGCCCCCACAGCAGCGCGCCCGCACCAAGCCAGAAGGCGCTGTGCAGGCTGCCGCCCATGCCCATCCAGACGCTGGTCAGCCAGGGAGCGGCGAGTTGCGTCAGGCCGTAAAAGGCGATCAGCGCAGCCGATAAGCGCGGCCCCTGATGTGGATGCAGCGTGCGCGCCAGCCGCTGGGTCAGCAGCACCGTGCCGAGAAACGTACTGCCGACCAGCACGGCGCAGAGCAGGATGCCCGGCGCACTCGGCAGCAACAGGGCAGCCAGCACGCCGATCAGTTGAGTGACATAGCTCAAACGCAGTGCCCGGACATCGCCAAGCAGGGCGCCCAACCGATTCCACAGCCAAGGCGAGGGAAGCGTCGCGAGCGCCACCACCAGCCAACTACTTTCGATCAGGAAATCACCGGGCTCCACCTGCAGCCGCGCCACCATCGGCAGAAAGGTCATCGGCAAGATGTAGCCCATGCCAGCGCCGGCATAGGCCAAAAACAGAGGTGTGCTGGCGCGATCCAGCAGCCGTCCGCTGCGGGTATGCGCGGCGTCTTCCGTCGTTGTGTCCTCGGGTATGTCCAGCCGCGCCAGTTGGCGCCAGCCCCACCAAGCCAGCGGGATTGAAAGCAACGCCGCCGGCCACCAACGATCGGCGCCTGCCAGCACGCCGTTGCTCAGGCTCACCAGCAGGCTGGAGAGAATCAGCCCAACGCAAACGCCCAGGTAAACCAGACCGCTGGATGACACGCGCCGATGCCGCGCAAGCCATTCCAGAACCAGCGAAGGGGCCTGAACGAACACTAACCCGTTGCTGATGCCATTGAGCAGACGCAGCGCCGAAAGCGACTCCGCTGACTCGGCCTGGGTCTGTGCCAGGGTGGTCAGCACGTGCACTATCAGCGCCCAAGGCAGGCTTCGGCGGATCTGTGTGACCCGATGCCAGCGCAACGCCAGCAGCGCGCCGATCAGGTAGCCGAGGTAGTTCCAACTGGCGATGCTCGCGCCTTGTTGCACGGTTAACAGCCCGTCTTCCACCAGCCACGGCAGTAGCGGCGTATAGACGAAACGACCGAGGCCGTGAACGACGAGCAACAGCGTGGCTCCGGCCAGCAGGACAGGGAATAGGGCGGGGCGTTGGGTCATTGATTCGGACCAGGCGAGCGTGGAGGGCGTCAGCTTAACGGCAGCATTGGTCAGGCGACCACGCTACGGATGGCTGATAGAAATTTCAAAGCGGGAAGAGCAGCGGCACCATTAACACCGATGTCAGCATGACCAACAAGGTGAAGGGCACACCGATGCGCACAAAATCCGCGAAACGATAGTTGCCTGGGCCAATCACCAGGGTATTCACGGGCGAAGAAATCGGCGTCATGAACGCGGCTGAGGCGGCCAGTGCGATGATCATGGCGAAGGGGTAGGGCGATGCGCCAATTTGCTCGGCCGTGGAAATCGCCACCGGCGCCATCAATACCGCGGTTGCGGTATTGGAGATGAACAGGCCGATGATGGCCGTGAGTAGAAACAGGCAGGCCAGCAACGCCTGCGGGCCGGCGTCGCCAAACAGGCCGATCAGCGCGGATACCGCCAGTGCTATCCCGCCGGTCTTTTCCAGCGCAAGGGCGAACGGCAGCATGCCGACGATCAGCACCAGGCTTTGCCAGTGGATGGCCTTGTAGGCGCTGTCCATGTCGATGCAGCGGAACAGCCCCATGACCAGGCAGCCGATCAGCGCGGCGAGCACGTTGGGCACCACGCCGCTGACCATCAGCACTATCATCACGGCCAGCCCCAGCAAGGCGAAAGGCGCCTGATTGGCGGCTGGTGCTACGTCATCGACCTCGGCGGGCAGGCTCAAGACCAGGAAATCACGGCGCATGCCTTGCAGGCGATGTATATGTTTCCAGCCGCCGGCTACCAGCAGGGTGTCGGCGGGTTTGAGTTTTTCATCGACCAGCAAGCCTTGCAGCGCCTCGTGGTTGCGCCGCAGACCGACTACGTTGAGCTTGTGCTTGGAGCGGAAGCCCAGCTCCTGAATGGTCTTGCCGGGCAAACGCGAATCCGGTGGCAGCGCCACTTCCGCCAGGCCCAGCTCGCGGGAGTGATCGCCATAGTAGGAAGTGTCGAGCTGCAGCGGCTCGAGCCCCAGTTCGTCGTAAGCGCCAAGCAGCCCGATTGCCGGGCTCGCCAGGTCAACCAGCAATACGTCCCCCACAAGCAATTGGGTATTGCCGGTGGCGATCAACAATAGACGGCGGAAACGCTGTTGGCGCTCGATGCCGATGACATTGATGCCGTACTGGGAGCGAAGCTGCAGCTCGTCGAGTGCCTGGTTGGCCAGCGGCGATGAGGGCAGTACGCGAAGACGGCGTTCGCGTTCGGGTAGCCGGTAGCGTTGGGCCAGGGCGGCAAGCGTGTCGCGGGGCTCGACGGTGCTGTGCGGATCGCTCGACTGCCCAAGCCAGCGCCGCGCCAGCAGCATGTAGGCGATGCCCAGCAGCAGGATGGTCAACCCGATGGGCGCGAAGCTGAAAAAGGCGAAGCCGTCCAGGCCGGCGCGTCGCAGCTCACTGTGCACCACCATGTTCGGCGGTGTGGCAACCAGCGTGAGCATGCCGCTCATCAAGCCGGCAAACGCCAACGGCATCATCAGGCGGCGGGGCGATACATTCATCTTTGCAGCGATGCTCAGCACCACCGGAATGAAGATGGCGACCACGCCGGTCGAACTCATCACCGAGCCCAATCCGGCAACGGCAAGCATCAGCAGTACCAGCAGGCGTGTCTCGCTGCTTCCTGCCGAGCGCATCAGCCACTCGCCCAGGCGATAAGCGATGCCAGTGCGGACAAGGCCGTTGCCGATCACGAACAAAGCGGCAATCAGCACGACGCTGGGGTCGCTGAACCCGGCCAATGCCTCGGCAACGCTAAGGATTCCGGTCAGCGGAAGGGCGACCATGGCCAGCAGCGCGACGACATCCATCCGCGGCCGGTTGAGGATGAACAGCCCGACGCAGGTGGCCAGCAATGCCAAGACCAGCAACAGATCGACGTTCATGCTGAACGGCGGTCAGGGGTAGCCGAGAACGGATTTGAGCTGGGGCAGGTTGCGCTCGATCCAATGGCGGTCGATCGCGCCCCAGTCGTGGATGCGGTATTGACCGGCGTTATGCCGCTCGCCGTCCTCCTGGGCGAAGCGGCAGTCGATATCGAGATCGGCCAGTGCGGTCAGGGTGTCTTGGGCTGTGCGTCTCGGCATCCCGGTCGCGGCGACCAGCGCGGGCACGCTGGTGGCTGCACCGGTATCGATCAGCCAGGCGACGTAGAGTCGACGGTAGAAACTGCTTCTGGTTTTGCTGACAGTCATCACGGTTCCATGACGGTGGTTCTGTGCTGTTGAGCCTATGCGAAGGCTTCAACGGCACAGAACGAGGCGTATCGATTAACAGGCCGTTGAAGAACGTTAGCGAGGCAGGCAAGACAAGGCAAAAACAGGCGAGGAAGCGGACCGGGCTCGCGTACGAGTTTAGGTGTTCTAAATGAGCATTACTCACTTCGTTCGCCCTTCGGGCCGCGCTGAAGCGCGTTAGCCGCAAGCGGCTTGCCGAGCCTATTTTTAACGCAGTCTTGCCAACGCAGGTAGTTTTTCTACGGCCTGTTAACGCAGCGCGAGCATGCCGATGTAGGTAACGGCGCCGGCTGTGTAGCCGAGGAAGGCCAGTAGGCTGACGCGCTTGATATACCAAGTGAAGCTGATCCTCTCCATGCCCATCGCTGCAACACCCGCCGCTGAGCCGATGATCAGCGTGCTACCGCCAGTGCCGGCGCAGTAGGCGAGCATTTCCCAGAAATTGCCATCGACGACAAATTGCGAGAGCCATGCGGTTTCGTCAGTCGCGGCTTCGGCAAGCATAGCCGGACTGACCAGCGGGTACATTTTCATCGAGCCGGCAACCAGCGGCACGTTGTCGACTACAGCCGATAGCAGGCCGATAGCGTAGTTGATGGGATAGATGTGGCCCATCGTCTCGCGTAGCGCCGTAGCGACCTGGGTCAGGTGACCGGCAGTCGCCAGTGCCGCGACGGCCAGCAGGATGCCAAGAAAGAACAGCACGCTTGGGGTATCGACCTTGCGCAGCACGCCGACGACCGACAGCGGATGTTTGTCCTCGTCATTCTTATGGCGGTGGATGAATTCGGTGGTGATCCAAAGCACTCCGAGGCCGAAGAGGATGCCCATGTAAGGCGGCAGATGTGTAACGGTTTTGAAGATCGGCACGAACAGCAGGGCCCCGAGGCCGAGCGCCAGAACCAGGTTGCGCTCGAACGGAGTGGTAGCCGATGAGCTGTGTTCGGCAAGGTGAGCCCGCACGCGTGGCCGCGGCGCCTCGCCACGCAAGCGGAAGCTGAGGATGATCAATGGCACCAATAGGCAGACCAGGCTGGGCAGGAACAGGCCGGTGATAACTCCGGAGGCGGTGATCTGGCCACCGATCCAGAGCATGGTAGTGGTCACGTCGCCAATCGGCGACCAGGCACCGCCGGCGTTGGCGGCGATCACCACGATGCCCACGTATAGCCAGCGTTCCGGACGCCCGCGGATCAGTTTGCGTAGCAGCGAAACCATAACGATCGTAGTGGTCAGGTTGTCCAGCGCCGCTGACAGGAAGAAGGTCAGGAAGCCGATGATCCATAGCAGATGAACGCGCTTGCGTGTCTGGATGCGGTCGGTGATGGCCTTGAAGCCCTCGTGGGAGTCGATCAGCTCGACGATGGTCATCGCGCCGAGCAGAAAGAACAGAATCTCCGAGATTTCGCCGAGGTGGTGGCGCAACGATTCGACCACCACGGCCGATGAGTCGCCTGGATCATGACTGCCTGGTTGCAGCAGCGGCAGAATGCTGTCCGCGCCTAATATCAGTACGGTCCAGGTCAGCACTGCGGTGAGCAGCGCGGCGGCGGCTTTGTCGATCTTGAGTGGGTGTTCGAAGGCTATACAGAGATAGCCCAGAACAAACACAACAGCCATGAGTGCATACATCGGAAGGGCTCCATCTTGAGAAACCGGACCGGCGGTTCGGAATGCCGAATGGCTCGGTCATTGGCAGGCTCAAAATGGCGATGGGCTTTAGCGAGTGAAGTAAGTTAGAAAACCGTATACGGAAAGGTAGTACCTGCGTGTGACGGTCGCGTACGGCTGCCCGGTCGGGCTCGCTGTGCTGCGGGCTTAGTTCATGTCGTAGAGCTTCTGCGTTGGCTCGGCCTGCCAGTTGTTATTCGGGATTTTGTTGTGAGGCATATTGTACCGGCGGTGCCGGTTATAACTTGTCACTGATCAAGCGCGATTCAAACAGGCTGGCGTTCGGTTTACGGTAAGGCTGGAGATGACCGTGGCGCTCAAGACGAAGAGCGCCAGCAGGTGCCAGCGCACTCCGTTTTGCTACTGAACGCAACGGCGAGCCGCTGCGATCAGCTATCCATCACAGCCCGGCGATGCGCTCGCGCTGTTCCACCAGTCGGGCTTTTGCCTGTTCGGCTTCGGCCAGTTTGGCGCGTTCCTTGTCGATCACCTCGGCCGGCGCCTTGTCGACGAAGCCGGCGTTGGAGAGCTTGCCGCCGACGCGCTTGACTTCGCCGTCGAGGCGGCCAATTTCCTTGTCCAGGCGCGCCAGTTCGGCGTCCTTGTCGATCAGGCCAGCCATGGGCACCAGTACCTGCAGGTCGCCGACCAGGGCGGTGGCGGACAGCGGTGCCTCTTCGCCTTCGCTAAGCACTCGGACGCTTTCGAGCTTGGCCAGCTTCTTCAACAGCGGCTCGTTCTCGCCGAGGCGGCGCAGGTCCGTTTCCGAGGCATTGCCTAGCACCACGTCGATGCGCTTGGCCATGGAGATATTCATCTCGCCACGGATCTGGCGAATGCCCAGCATGAACGCCTTGACCCACTCGATATCGCCTTCCGCTGCATCATCGAGGCGCTCGGGGTTGTATTCCGGCCAGGGTTGCAGCATCAGGGTCGGACCGGTCTTGCCTGCCAGCGGCGCGACGCGTTGCCAGATTTCCTCGGTGATGAAGGGCATGAACGGATGCGCCAGACGCAGAGCGGTTTCCAGTACGCGCACCAGGGTGCGGCGGGTGCCTCGCTGGCGTTCGGCGCTTGCGGTTTCGTCCCAGAGCACTGGCTTGACCAGTTCCAGATACCAGGCGCAGTACTCGTCCCAGACGAATTCGTATAGGGCTTGTGCAGCCAGGTCGAAACGGAAGTTTTCCAGCTGGCGGGTCACTTCGGCTTCGGTGCGCTGCAGCGCGGAGATGATCCAGCGGTCCACGGAGGACAGCTCGACAGCCTCGCCATTGACGCCGGTGTCCTTGCCCTCGGTATTCTCGAAGACGAAGTTGGCAGCGTTCCACAGCTTGTTGCAGAAGTTGCGGTAGCCCTCGACGCGGCCCATGTCGAACTTGATGTCGCGGCCCGTGGAGGCCAGCGAGCAGAAGGTGAAGCGCAGCGCATCGGTTCCGTAGCTGGCGATGCCTTCGGGGAATTCGGCGCGGGTCTGCTTGGCGATCTTCTCGGCCAGCTTGGGCTGCATCATGCCGCTGGTGCGTTTTTGCAGCAGTTCGTCCAGGGTGATGCCGTCGACGATGTCCAGCGGGTCGAGCACGTTGCCCTTGGACTTGGACATCTTCTGGCCTTGGCCATCGCGCACCAGGCCGTGCACGTAGACGGTCTTGAACGGGATCTGCCCGGTCAGGTGGGTCGACAGCATGATCATCCGAGCGACCCAGAAGAAGATGATGTCGAAGCCGGTGACCAGCACGTCGGTGGGGTGGAAGGTCTTGAGGAAGTCGGTCTGCTCGGGCCAGCCGAGCGTGGAGAAGGTCCACAAGCCGGAGCTGAACCAGGTGTCCAGCACGTCCTCGTCCTGACGCAGTTCCACTTCGTTGCCGAGGTTGTGCTTGCGGCGCACTTCCATCTCGTCGCGACCGACGTAGACGTGGCCGGCCTCGTCGTACCAGGCCGGGATGCGGTGGCCCCACCAGAGCTGGCGGCTGATGCACCAATCCTGGATGTCGCGCATCCAGCTGAAGTACATGTTCTCGTACTGTTTGGGCACGAACTGGATCTCGCCGCTTTCCACCGCTGCGATGGCTTTCTCTGCCAGCGGCTTGGTGGAGACGTACCACTGGTCTGTCAGCCAGGGCTCGATCACGGTGCCGGAACGGTCGCCGCGTGGGACCTTTAGCGCGTGGTCGTCGATCTTTTCCAGCAGGCTCATGGCCTCGAATTCGGCGACGATGGCCTTGCGTGCATCGAAGCGATCCATGTGCGCGTAGCCATCCGGCAGAGACGCGTCGATTCGGTCGTTTGGTGTGCCATCGAGGTGGAACACCTGGGCGCGGGCGAGGACTGCTGCGTTCTCGTCGAAGATGTTGATCAGCGGCAGGCGGTGGCGCTTGCCAACTTCATAGTCGTTGAAGTCGTGAGCCGGGGTGATCTTCACGCAACCGGTGCCGAACTCTAGGTCGACGTAGTCGTCGGCGACGATAGGGATCAGGCGATTGACCAGCGGCAGCATGATGTGGCGGCCGATCAGGTCCTTGTAGCGCTCGTCCTCGGGATGTACCGCGACGGCGGCATCGCCGAGCATGGTTTCCGGGCGGGTGGTGGCGACCACCAGATAGTCCTTGCCATCGGCAGTGCGCGCGCCGTCAGCCAGCGGGTAGCGCAGATGCCAGAGGTGGCCCTTCTCGTCGTGGTTTTCCACTTCCAGGTCGGAAATGGCGGTGTGCAGCTTGGTGTCCCAGTTGACCAGGCGCTTGCCGCGATAGATCAGGCCGTCCTCGTGCAGGCGCACGAAGGCTTCCTTGACCGCTTCGGACAAGCCCTCGTCCATGGTGAAGCGTTCGCGCGACCAGTCCACCGAGGAGCCCAGGCGGCGAATCTGCCGGGTAATGTTGCCACCGGACTCGTGCTTCCACTCCCAGACCTTCTCGAGAAACTTGGCGCGGCCCAGGTCGTGGCGGTTGACGCCTTGGGCGCCCAGCTGGCGTTCGACCACCATCTGCGTAGCGATGCCCGCGTGGTCGGTGCCCGGCTGCCACAGGGTGTTGCGGCCCTGCATGCGGTGGAAGCGGATCAGCGCGTCCATGATGGCATTGTTGAAGCCATGGCCCATGTGCAGGCTGCCGGTGACGTTCGGCGGCGGGATCATGATGGTGTAGGGCTCGCCCGAACCCTGGGGTGCGAAATAGTTGTTCGATTCCCAGGTCTGGTACCAGGAAGTCTCGATGGCGTGGGGCTGGTAGGTCTTGTCCATTCGGCGGGACCCTTAGAACGGCTGGTCGGAAAAACCGGAGAGTATAAAGGTAAGTACGCGAGCGGCAGAACCGCAATGGCGCTTTTATCGCGCCACGATCGAGGTGACAGCTGGTCTGGGCTGGGTTGGAAGGGTGCTATCGAAAAGCGACCTGAGTTGTCGTATCGGCAGCTCAGGGGCGGTGGGTCTTGATCAGTTGCTCGGCTCGAGCTTCCAGTCGATGTCGCAGCTCGGCTTCGATCTGTGGAACGAAGTCGTCGATCACTTCTTGCAAGATCAATTGCGCGGCGGTGCGCAACTCGAGATCGAGATGACGCTCGGCCAAGGTACGAAACGCCGTACGGACGGCGGGTTCGCGGGGCTCCGGCTCTGGCTGGCTTGTTGCGGAAGCTGCGGGTTGGACGATTTCCGAGAGCACAGGGATGCTGTCCGGATCCAGCGTCTCGCTCAACGCGGGCGGGTCCTGATCTCCTAGCAGCGCACGGATGGACTCCAGGTCGTCGAGTAGATGGGTGGGTTTCGGCGTTTGCGTCATGTACGGTGGTTTCCGGAGATTAAGCGTCCAGATGATCGTGGCGCTCGTTAACGGGATGAGCCCGATGCCTATCGTTGTTGACTCGTCGATAAGGCGATGAGTTCGCCGAACCCAGCGGCACTGGCGCTACAGTTCGACTCGCTTCGGTTCATAGCCACGTTGCCGATAGAGGCGGAAATTGTCCCGGCAAAGGTTTAGTAGCTCCGGTTGCTGGTTGACGATCTCGATCACGCGGCTGAACTGATCGGTATGTGGCGATAGCGTTGGCGCCAGATTGATCAGCAGACCTTGCGCAGTGGTGGGCGGTTGCTCCGTACCGATCACTACCGGCGCATGCGGATCGTCGTCGTGCAGTTCGTGCGGTATGAAGCGTTCGGCGCGAAAGCTCCACAGCAACTCGTCCAGCTCGCCGCACTGTTGGCTATCGTCGCAGCGAATGAACACCGGCATCCCGTGCTGCCAGCCCTTGCTCGCCAGCAGGCAGGCCGCTCTGGCACGGCCTGCCGGTTCGCTATCGGGCAATACGTAAAACTCGACCCGTGTCATGTCCGGTTCCCGCTCGCCTGTCTCATGCCTGCTCGACTCGATCCAGGAGGTACTGGGTCAGCAGGGGCACAGGACGGCCGCTGGCGCCTTTTTCCTTGCCGCCACTGATCCAGGCGGTGCCGGCGACGTCCAGGTGCGCCCAGGGATAAGCCTTGGTGAAGCGCGAGAGGAAGCAGGCGGCGGTGATCGTGCCGGCCTTGGGGCCACCAATGTTGGCGATGTCGGCGAACGGGCTGTCCAGTTGCTCCTGGTATTCGTCGAACAGCGGCAGTTGCCAGGCGCGGTCATCGGCTTTCTGGCCGGCGCCCAGCACCTGCTGCAGCAGCGCGTCGTCATTGCCCAGCAGGCCCGAAGTATTGCTGCCCAGGGCAACGATGCAGGCGCCGGTCAGCGTGGCGACGTCGATCACGGCGCGCGGCTTGAAACGCTCGGCATAGGTCAGCGTGTCGCAAAGCACCAGGCGACCTTCGGCGTCGGTGTTGAGAATCTCGACGGTCTGGCCGCTCATGGTAGTGACGATGTCGCCCGGACGCGTGGCCTTGCCGCTCGGCATGTTCTCCGCGCAAGCCAGCAGGCCGACCAGATTGATAGGCAGCTGCAGTTCCAATGCCGCGCGGAAGGTGCCGAGCACGCTGGCCGCGCCGCACATGTCGTATTTCATTTCGTCCATGCCCAGGCCGGGCTTGAGGCTAATGCCGCCGGTATCGAAGGTAATGCCCTTGCCGACGAGCGCGTAGGGCTGCTCGCCTTTCTTGCCACCGTTGTACTGCATGACCACGATGCAGCCTGGCTGGTCGCTGCCCTGGGACACGGCGAGGAAGGCGCCGGCACCGAGTTCGCGCAGCTTGTTCTCGTCCAGCACTTCGACTTTAAGCCCCTTGAATGCCTTGCCAAGCTGCCTGGCCTGTTCGGCCATATAGCTGGGGTGGCATATGTTCGGCGGCAGGTTGCCCAGGTCGCGGGCGAAGCTCATTCCGGCGGCGATTGCGGTGGCGTGGCGTGCGGCTTGCTCGGTCTGGGTCTGGCTTGCCTTGTCGGCGAGTAGGGTGATCCTGCCGAGCGCCGGCGCGTCGCTCTTCTTGCTCTTGAACTGATCGAATCGGTACTGACCGTCCGCCAGCACTTCGACCAGCATGCGGGTGCATGCATAGATATCACGGTCCTTGACCTGAACATCCTGCACGGCAAAGGTCGCATCACTGCCACCAAGGTTCTTGAGGGCGCCAAGTGCGGCGCTGGCGGTTTTGCGCCATTGGCGGGCGTCTAGTTCGTCCGCCTTGCCGATGCCAACCAGCAATACGCGCTCGGCCTTGAGGCCCGGTACGCTGTGGAGTAGCAGGGTCTGGCCCGGTTTGCCTTGCAGGTCGCCGCGCTTGAGTACGGTGCTGACGGTTCCGCCGCTGGCCTGGTCCACGCTCTGCGCAGTAGCCCCGAGCAGTTGCCCCTCGGCAACTGGCAGAACCAGGGTGGCTGTTTTGGCCGCAGCGGCTTTGGTTGTTTTTACAACGAATTCCATGGCGTCGAGTCCCCAAGACAAAGAGTCGGGTTTGCAGGATAATGCCGGGCCTATTTTCCGGTGGTTCGTCCACCGGGGCGTTGAGAGTGCTGCGTGAATCCAACGTCCTGTTGCGGGCGGACCGGCTGTTGGCGGCTAGTTTGAGCGTAGCCGCCGGAGCCTGACAACCCTGGAGTGTCCGGTTTGATCGTCTTTCGTTACCTGTCCCGTGAGCTTCTGGTCACCTTGAGCGCCGTCAGCGCCGTACTGCTGGTGATCATCATGAGTGGACGCTTTATCAAATACCTGGCGCAGGCTGCGCAGGGGCTTCTCGATCCGGGCGTGCTGCTGATGATCATGGGGTTCCGCCTGCCCGGGTTCCTGCAACTGATTCTGCCGCTGGGCCTGTTTCTCGGCATCCTACTTGCCTATGGCCGGCTCTATCTCGATAGCGAGATGACCGTCCTCTCCGCCACAGGCATGAGTCAGCGTCGCCTGCTGGTATACAGCCTGGCGCCGGCCGCGCTGATCGCCGCGCTGGTTGGCTGGCTGAGCCTCGGCCTGGCCCCGCAAGGGGTCGCCGAAGTCGATCGAATTCTCAATGAGCAGGATTCGCTGACCGAGTTCGACACGCTGGTGCCTGGACGTTTTCAGACCCTGCGAGACGGTACCCGAGTGACCTATACCCGCGAGTTGACCGGCGATCGCACGGAGCTGGCGGGCGTGTTCATTTCAGAGACCAATCTTTCCAGCGCAACCGGTGAGAAGCGTGGCCTATCCGTGCTGGTTGCTGAAAGTGGTCGGCAGGAGATCCAGCCCGATGGAAGCCGTTACCTGATTCTGGAAAACGGTTACCGCTATGACGGCAATCCGGGGCAGGCCAATTACCGCGCGATCCAGTACGACACTTACGGCGTGCTGCTGCCCAAGCCGGAGGTCAGCGTCGAGCTGAGTGAGCGCGAGGCAATGCCTACCAGCGAATTGCTCGGCAGCGACGACATTCGCTTGCAGTCCGAGCTGCAATGGCGTCTGTCGCTGCCGTTGCTGGTCTTCATCGTGACCCTGCTTGCGGTGCCGCTGTCGAAGGTGAATCCGCGTCAGGGGCGCTTTCTCAAGCTGCTGCCTGCGATTCTCCTGTACATGACCTATCTGGCGCTGCTGATCGCTGCGCGTGGTTCCCTTGATAAGGGACGGATCCCCGTTGCATTGGGGCTCTGGTGGGTACATGCAATCTTCTTTGCGATAGGAATGTTGATGCTTTACTGGGAACCGCTGAGGCTCGCCATCAGCAAGCGTCGGAGCAGGTCGGGGGTCGCTCATGCGTAAACTCGATCGGTATATCGGCAGCCATGTATTGCTGGCGATTCTTACGGTGCTCGGCATTATCGTCGGGCTGGCGTTGCTGTTCGCTTTCATCGACGAGCTGGGGGACGTAAAGGGGAGTTACGGCACGTTGAATGCCGCTGTTTACGTCCTGCTCACAACGCCGTCGCGAATCTACGAAATGCTGCCAATGGCGGCACTGATCGGTTGTCTCATCGGCCTCGGCACGCTTGCCAGCAGCAGCGAGCTGACCATCATGCGTGCCGCTGGCGTATCGCTCGGGCGTATCGTAGTTGCCGTGATGAAGCCGATGCTGCTGCTGATGCTAGTAGGTATTCTGATTGGCGAATATCTGGCGCCGTGGAGCGAGAATATTGCTCAGGCCAACCGGGCGGCGGCGCAGGGGGCAGGTGAGGCGCAAAGCAGCAAGCGCGGCCTCTGGCATCGTCAGGGCGACGAATTCGTACACATCAATGCGGTGCAGCCAAGCGGTCTGCTGCTGGGTGTCACGCGCTACCGCTTCGATGAGCAGCGGCAGCTTCTCTCGGCAAGTTTTGCCCGCCGGGCGCGCTACGATGGCGATCATTGGCAGCTCAGCGACGTCGCTACCACGCATTTCCGCGGCGATCATACCGAGGTGGTCAAAGCCGCCGAGGAGCGTTGGGACGTGCTATTGACGCCGCAGCTGGTCGGTACCGTGGTCATGGAGCCTGATGCCCTGTCCGTCACCGGCTTGTGGCGCTATATCCACTACCTCGGCGACCAAGGGCTGAATAATGGGCGCTACTGGTTGGCGTTCTGGACCAAGGTGCTGCAGCCAGTGGTGACGGTGGCGCTGGTGCTGCTGGCCATCTCGTTCATCTTCGGGCCGTTGCGCTCGGTGACTCTCGGGCAGCGCATCTTCACCGGTGTGATCGTCGGCTTCGTGTTCCGCATTCTGCAGGACCTGCTAGGCCCGGCGAGCCAGGTGTTCGGCTTCTCGCCGCTGCTGGCGGTGGCGGTGCCCGCAGGCATCTGTGCGCTAGCGGGCGTTTGGTTGTTGCGGCGGGCGGGCTAATAAAGCTTCAAGCTGCAAGAGCGCTCGACTAGGCGGCGAGAGCAGTTGCGAGCTCGAAGCTATTTCTTATGAATATTCTTCGGTAGCTGAACGACTTGGCTTTCCGAATAGATGTCATGCCAGGTGCGGTGCTGCTTGTCCCAGAGCATCCACCAATAGCCCAGCCCCAGCGCCAGCAGGGACATGATTGCAATCAGAAAGCGCAGCAGCGCTTGCCACAGGTCGATGGCGCTGCCGTCGGCGTTCTGAATGCGCACGCCCCAGACCTGCATGCCAAGCGTCTGGCCATTGTGGGTCCATAACTTGGCGAAAAAGCCGAACAGGCTGAACAGCAGCAGCGTGGACAGGATCGGATCGATGTCCAGGCCGCCAGCGTCTGCCAATGCCTGCAGGCCTTCGCTGCCGTAAATCAGGCGCAGCACGCCCTGCTGGTAGAGCAGCGTGACCACCATCATCAGTGCGATGGAAAGAAACGAATCGTAGAAGATTGCGGCGAGCCGGCGAAATAGGCCGGCTGCAGGAAACTGGCCCTGCGGGTTGAGCAGATGGTTGCGCATGGGTGTCTCGCTAAAAATGGCAGTGCGCATTCTACGGAATCGCGCGCATAAAAAAGCCCCTGATGTTGCCATCAGGGGCTTTTCGGAGCGAGGGCTTATTCCTGGATTTGAACCTGGTCAGCCTGCATGCCCTTTTGACCTTGCACAGCGATGAAGCTGACTTTCTGGCCTTCTTTCAGGCTCTTGAAGCCGTTGCCTTCGATCGCGCGGAAGTGCACGAACAGATCCGGACCGCTCTCGGGAGTGATGAAACCAAAACCTTTCTCGTCGTTAAACCACTTGACGGTACCGTTCTGACGATTCGACATGTCTTTGTATCCTTGAAACTCAATAGTAGAAGCGCCCCTGCGTAGGGCAGGAAGCGGAGACTGGTTGCAAGGAGTAAAGAGTCGAACGGGATGTAGCGGATCTGAAGATCTACTGCACCAGGTCACGATTCAACGGCGACCCATGCAAACACAGTGGGCACACTCTACGATAACTCGCCGGCCAATGCCAAGCCCTCGGAGTCATAGAGTTTGCCCACTACAGACGGCGCCATTTCGGCGCGCTTTAGCGTTGCTTGCGTTCTTTATGATGTCGCCATGGAGCGAGATGCGCTGCGCCGTTACGAAGCTCTCGATGAGCGCTTCAGAGCGTGCTGCGATATAGCCCGATAAAGCATGTCGCGCTTGCTGATGCGCGTGGCGCATCGATACTGCTGGGGCGATGCCGCTACTGCTGCGCGGTTCCCCTGTTCCAAAGGCGATCGGTTGCCTGTGGCTTCTGATTCATGGTGCCTCGAGAGAGACTCGAACTCTCACGTTGTTACCAACGGCGGATTTTGAATCCGCTGCGTCTACCGATTCCGCCATCGAGGCACAGTGGCGGCGCAGTATAGGGATGCAATGCGAGTCGGTCAATCGTCTGGCGTGGTCAGATTGAGGCGTTTCCGCTAAGCTTTGCGCCCCCAAAGCCTCGTGCTGATCATTTTCAATGCAAGTTTCCGATTTCTCCTTTCAGCTCCCCGATTCGCTGATTGCTCGCCACCCGCTGGCCGAGCGCCGGGCCAGCCGGCTGCTGGTGCTCGATGGAATGACCGGGCGGCTGGAGCATCGTGGGTTCGCCGAGCTGCTCGACTACCTGTTGCCTGGCGATCTGATGGTTTTCAACGACACGCGGGTGATTCCGGCGCGTCTGTTCGGCCAGAAGGAAACGGGCGGCAAAGTCGAGGTGCTTGTCGAGCGCGTGCTCGATGGTCGTCGCGTGCTGGCACATATCCGCTCCAGCAAGTCACCGAAGCCGGGAACCAAAATTCATATCGAGGGCGGTGGTGAAGCGCTGATGCTGGCGCGCCATGACGCCCTGTTCGAATTGGAGTTCGTGGAAGACGTGCTGCCCTTGCTCGATCGTGTCGGGCACATGCCGCTGCCTCCTTATATAGACCGACCGGACGAAACCGCTGATCGCGAACGCTATCAGACGGTTTATGCGCAGCGGGCAGGCGCTGTTGCTGCGCCAACGGCGGGATTGCACTTCGATGCACCGCTACTGGCGGCACTGGAAGAGAAAGGCGTAGAGCGCGCTTTCGTCACGCTGCATGTGGGCGCTGGCACCTTCCAGCCGGTGCGCGTCGAGCGCATCGAAGATCACCATATGCATCGCGAGTGGCTCGAGGTCGGCCAGGATGTGGTCGATGCCGTCGCGGCCTGCCGTCAGCGCGGTGGTCGTGTCATCGCGGTGGGTACCACCAGCGTGCGTTCGCTGGAGAGCGCGGCGCGCGACGGCACGCTTAAGGCTTTCAGTGGCGATACCGACATCTTCATCTATCCAGGCCGGCCCTTTCATGTGGTGGATGCCCTGGTGACCAACTTCCATCTGCCTGAATCGACCCTGCTGATGCTGGTCTCGGCGTTCGCCGGCTACCCGGAAACCATGGCTGCCTACGCTGAAGCCGTCTCCGAGGGTTATCGCTTCTTCAGTTACGGCGATGCCATGTTCATCACGCGCAACCCGGCCCCGCGCGGCCCCGAGGAAACCCCATGAGTCGTACCTGCCATATGTCCTTCGAACTGCTCGCCACCGATGGCAGGGCGCGCCGCGGACGCCTGACCTTTCCGCGCGGCACGGTAGAGACGCCGGCGTTCATGCCGGTGGGTACCTACGGCACGGTCAAGGGCATGTTGCCGCGCGATGTCGAGGAAATCGGTGCCGAGATCATTCTCGGCAATACCTTCCACCTGTGGCTGCGTCCCGGCACCGAAGTGATCAAGGCCCACGGCGATCTGCACGATTTCATGCAATGGAAGGGGCCGATCCTGACCGATTCGGGTGGCTTCCAGGTGTTCAGCCTGGGGGCGATGCGCAAGATCAAGGAGGAGGGTGTCTACTTCGCTTCTCCGGTCGATGGCGCAAAAGTATTCATGGGGCCGGAAGAGTCGATGCAGGTCCAGCGCGACCTGGGCTCCGATATCGTGATGATCTTCGATGAATGCACGCCCTATCCGGCCGACGAGGAGGTGGCGCGGCGCTCCATGGAGTTGTCGCTGCGCTGGGCCAAGCGCTCCAAGGAGGCGCACGGCGATAGCGTCGCGGCGCTGTTCGGCATCGTTCAGGGCGGAATGCACGAATCGCTGCGCATGCGCTCGCTGGAAGGGCTGTGCGAGATTGGCTTCGACGGTCTGGCAATCGGCGGGCTGTCGGTGGGCGAGCCGAAGGAAGAGATGATCCGGGTGCTGGATTTCCTGCCGTCGCGGATGCCGGCCGACAAGCCCCGCTATCTCATGGGGGTCGGCAAGCCCGAGGACCTAGTTGAGGGCGTGCGTCGCGGCGTGGACATGTTCGACTGCGTAATGCCGACCCGCAATGCCCGCAACGGCCATCTGTTCACCGACACTGGCGTGATCAAGATTCGCAATGCGGTGCATCGGCACGATGATTCACCGCTGGATGCCGGCTGCGATTGTTACACCTGCAAACACTTCTCCCGCGCCTATCTGCACCATTTGGACAAGTGCGGCGAAATGCTGGGCAGCATGTTGAATACAATCCACAACCTGCGTCACTACCAGCGTCTGATGGCCGGTTTACGCGATGCTATCCAGCAGGGTACATTGGCGACCTTTGTCGACGCCTTCTATGCCAAGCGCGGTCTGCCAACCCCGCCGCTTGCGTGACGAATTCAACTTATCTCTGCAACAGGAGTGCTACATGAGCTTTCTGATTCCCGCCGCCTACGCACAAGAGGCTGCTGCTGGTCCCGCTGGTAGCGGTTTCGAGTGGCTGTTCCTGGTCGGCTTCCTGGTCATCTTCTATCTGATGATCTGGCGTCCCCAGGCCAAGCGCGCCAAGGAACACAAGAACCTGATCGGTGGCCTGCAGAAGGGCGATGAAGTGGTCACTTCCGGCGGCATCGCCGGCAAGGTCACCAAAGTAGCCGATGACTTCGTCGTGATCGAAGTCTCCGACAGCGTCGAACTGAAGTTTCAGAAGGTGGCGATTGCCGCGACCCTGCCCAAGGGCACCCTGAAAGCCATCTGAGCTGACTTCTATTCAACACCAACGACGGGGCGCGCAAGGCGCCCCGCGTCATTAGACGGGCTGCGTCATGCTCAATAGATTCCCCCTCTGGAAATACCTGTTGATATTGGTGGTGCTGGCGGTTGCCTGCATTTATTCGGCACCTAATCTCTATCCCGACGACCCGGCGGTCCAGATCACTGGTGCTGCCACCTCGCTGAACGTGACCGAGGCTGATCTGAATCGAGCGACTACGGCGCTCAAGGAAGCCGGAATCGAGGTCAAGGCTGCTTCACTGGACGAGCAGGGCCGAGGCGGCCTGTTGCGCCTGCTGCGCCAGGACGATCAGTTGCCGGCCAAGGACGTGATCCGTCGTGCCCTCGGCGATGCCTATGTCGTTGCCCTCAACTTGGCCCCGACCACGCCTGACTGGTTGCGCAGTCTCGGTGCGAGCCCGATGAAGCTCGGTCTGGACCTGTCGGGCGGTGTGCACTTCCTGCTCGAAGTGGACATGGAGAAGGCCGTCGAGACTCGTCTGAACGTCCATGAAGGGGAAGTCAAGAGCCTGCTGCGCAAGGAGCGTATCCGCTACCGCAGCTTGCCCACGCAGAACAATGCGGTGCAGCTCGGCTTTGCCGACCAGGCTACGCTGTCCGCTGCGCAAGCCCTGGTTCGCAAGAATTTCACCGATTTCGACATCAGCTCCGCCGAACGCAATGGCCAGCAGGTGCTGCGCCTGGCTCTCACCGAGGCGAAGCTGGCGGAAATACGCGAGTACTCCATCAAGCAGAACCTCACTACGGTTCGTAACCGGGTCAACGAGCTGGGCGTGTCCGAGCCGCTGGTGCAGCGCCAGGGCGCCAACCGCATCGTGGTCGAGTTGCCGGGTGTGCAAGACACCGCCGAAGCCAAGCGCATCCTCGGCAAGACCGCGAACCTGGAGTTCCGTCTGGCGGCAGAAATGGATGCCCCCCGCGCGACTACGGAGTCCTTCGAGTTCCGCCAGGAAGGCCGCCCGCCGGCGCAGCTGGAGCGCACGCTGATCATCACCGGCGATCAGGTCACCGATGCCCAGGCCAGCTACGACGAGAATGGTCGTCCGCAGGTCAACATCCGTCTGGATGGACACGGCGGCGAGCTGATGAACCGGGCCACGCGCAACAATGTCGGTCGCAGCATGGCGGTTGTCTTCATCGAGCAGCGACCACAGACGCGTTATGTGAAGCGGATGGTCGATGGCGTCGAGCAGGAAGAGCGAATCGAGACCTTCCAGGAGGAAAAGAAAATCATCAGCCTGGCGACCATCCAATCGCCGCTGGGCAGTCAGTTCCGCATCACGGGTCTCGATGGTCAGGGTGAATCTTCCGAACTGGCGTTGTTGCTCCGTGCCGGTGGACTGGCTGCGCCGATGTACTTTGCTGAAGAGCGCACCATCGGCCCGAGCCTGGGTGCCGAGAACATCAAACTGGGCGTGCAGGCGGCACTGTGGGGCTTCCTGTTCGTCGCGATTTTTATCGTGCTGATCTACAAGTTCTTCGGCGTGCTGGCAACCGTGGCGCTGCTGTTCAACATGGTGGTGCTGACTGCGCTGATGTCGCTGCTGGGCGCGACCCTGACCTTGCCAGGTATCGCCGGTATCGTGCTGACCATGGGCATGGCGGTGGATGCCAACGTGCTGATCTTCTCGCGGATTCGCGAGGAGATTCAGAATGGCATGTCGGTGCAGCGAGCCATCCACGAGGGCTTCGACCGCGCGCTGTCTGCCATCGTCGACGGCAACCTCACCACGCTGCTGGTGGGCGGCATTCTCTTCGCCATGGGCACCGGGCCGATCAAGGGTTTTGCGGTCACGCTGTCGCTCGGCATTCTGACGTCGATGTTCACGGCCGTTATCGTGACCCGTGCCATGGTCAACCTGATCTATGGTGGCCGCGATCTCAAAAAGCTGTGGATTTAAGGGGCTAGCACGATGAAACGCGTAATCAATTTCATGGCGGTGCGTCATCTGGCCTTTGTCCTGACGATGCTGTTGACCGTTGCCTCGCTGGCCAGCCTGGCAGTGAAGGGCTTGAATTTCGGCCTGGATTTCACCGGCGGTACCCTGGTTGAGCTGACCTATGAGACTCCGGTTCCTCTGGATCAGATACGGGGTCAGCTGAGCGAGAGCGGCTTCGAGAACGCGCTGGTGCAGAGTTTCGGCGCGACCACTGATGTGCTGATCCGGATGCCGGGTGCTGATCCACGATTGGGTGAGCGTATTGCCGAATCGTTGCGAGAGTACGAGGTAGGTGGCGATATCGTCGTCAAGCGCGCAGAGTTCGTGGGTCCTTCGGTGGGCGAGGAGCTACGCGATCAGGGCGGCCTGGGCATGTTGTTGGCCTTGGGTGGGATCCTCATCTATGTGGCGTTCCGCTTTCAATGGAAATTCGGCGTCGGTGCGTTGCTGTCGCTGTTTCACGACGTCATCGTGGTGCTGGGCGTTTTCTCGTTCTTCGAGATATCCTTCGATCTGACGGTGCTGGCGGCAGTGCTGGCGGTCATCGGTTACTCACTCAACGACACCATCGTGATCTTCGACCGCATACGGGAAAACTTCCGGCTGCTGCGTCGGGCGGAGCTGATCGAAAACATCAACATCTCCACGACCCAGACCTTGCTGCGAACGCTGGCTACCTCGGTCTCTACGCTGCTGGCGGTTGCCGCGCTGATGTTCTTTGGCGGAGAAAACCTCTGGGGCTTCTCCCTGGCGCTCATGATCGGTGTCGGTGCGGGAACCTATTCCTCCGTCTATATCGCCAGCATTTTCCTGATCTGGCTGAAGTTGAGCCGCGACGACCTGATTCCGCCGGTTGTCGAGGAGGTCGACGAGCGTCCCTGAATATTCCGAACTTCCGGCGAGTTTGGTTGCCTAACCCGCCGCAGCGGGACCTTGCCCGCCGGAAGAAGGAAGATGCAGTGAACAAGTCGATGGTGGTTGGCGCGGTTCTAGGAGCCGTAGTGGTTACCGCAGGTGGCGCATTCGCCACCTATACCCTGGTTGATCGTGGGCCGGCGTTCGCCGAGGTGCTCGGGGTCGAGCCCGTGAAGGAAGTCATCAAGACGCCACGTGAGGTCTGCAAGGAGGTAACGGTGACCCGGCAGAAGCCGGTGCAGGACCAGCATCGCATTGCCGGCACCGCAGTGGGTGCAGTGGTCGGCGGGCTGCTCGGCAACCAGGTTGGCGGCGGCAATGGCAAGAAGATAGCGACGGTGGCTGGCGCAGTAGGTGGCGGCTACGCCGGCAATCAGGTGCAGGGGCGCATGCAGGCCAACGACACCTATACAACCACCGAAACTCGTTGCAATACCGTGACCGACACTCACGACAAGATCGTCGGCTACGAGGTCAAGTATGATCTGGACGGCAAGATCGGCACGGTGCGGATGGACCGCGACCCCGGTAATCGCATTCCTGTGCAGGATGGTCAGCTGATGCTGACACAGCAGTAAGCCCCTTCCGCTTCAAATAAAAAACGCCCCGTGGGGCGTTTTTTATTTCTGCCGATCGTTAGCGCTTCAGTGATGGCGTGAGGTGCGGCTGAATAGCGGTCAGCACTGCCTTGAAGCATTTGGTATTGCCCGCGACGATCTGGCCCTTCTCGAGGAAATCGTGGCTGCCACTAAAGTCACTGACCAGGCCGCCCGCCTCTTGAATCAGCAGTGCGCCTGCGGCCATGTCCCATTCGGAAAGTCCGAACTCCCAGAAGGCGTCATAGCGGCCGGCGGCAACGTAGGCCAGGTCCAGACTGGCGGCGCCGGCGCGGCGTAGTCCGGCGGTTTGTCCCACCAGGCTGCGGAACATGTTCAGGTAACTGTCCATGTTGTCCATTTGCCCGTCGCGGAACGGAAATCCAGTGCCGAGCAGTGCGCCTTCCAGGCTCTTGCGCGCGCTAACACGCAGGCGGCGACCATTGAGTGCGGCGCCACGACCGCGGCTGGCGGTGAATTCTTCCTGGCGAACCGGATCGAGAACGACGGCATGCTCAAGACGGCCACGGTATTTGCAGGCGATGCTGACGGCATAGTGTGGGACGCCCCGCAGGAAGTTTGTCGTGCCATCCAGCGGGTCGATCACCCAGAGATAATCCTTGCCGTCACCGCTGCCTTCCAGCAGTCCCCCTTCCTCGCCCAGAATGCCGTGATTCGGATAAGCCTTGCGCAGCGCGGCAACGATCAGCTGTTCGGCTGTTCGGTCGATCTCCGAGACGTAATCGCGCGCGTCCTTTTCGCTAACCGAGATCACGTCCAGGCGCTCGGTGGAACGAACAATCATTTCGCCGGCGCTACGGGCGGCGCGCAGCGCGATATTCAGCATGGGCTGCATCGATCAAATACCTGGTCGTTTAAAGAAAGCCGGCAATTCTATCAGAAAGCTGGCTCGGGTGTATGGGGGTGGAGACCGTCGGGACGGTAATGGCGAAGGCGTAATCCCTTCCTGTAAGCTTTCGGTTCGCTTTTTGGTCGAGAATAACTGTGTCGCTTCAGAATATTCGTGTGGTGCTGGTCAATACGAGTCATGCCGGCAATATCGGTGGCGCGGCCAGGGCTATGAAAAATATGGGTTTGTCCCGTCTGGTTCTGGTGGATCCGGAGGATTTTCCCAGTCCGAACGCTATTGCCCGGGCCTCGGGCGCAACGGATATTCTCGATTCGGCACAGGTCGTGGCAACGCTCGAAGAGGCGTTGGTGGGCTGCAGTCTGGTGCTGGGGACCAGTGCGCGGGACCGCCGAATACCCTGGCCGCTGTTGGATCCGCGCGAGACGGGTTCAGTCTGCCTGGAGCAAGTCGAGCGCGGCGGCGAAGTCGCGTTGGTGTTCGGGCGCGAATATGCCGGTCTCACCAACGAAGAGCTTCAGCGCTGTCAGTACCATGTGCATATCCCGTCCGATCCTGATTTCAGTTCGCTGAACTTGGCTGCGGCGGTGCAGGTTCTCGCGTACGAAGTGCGTATGGCCTGGCTCGCGGCGAACGGCCAGCCAAGCAAGCAGGAGAAGCTCGAAACCACATCGATGCTCAATGCGCAGCCCGTGACCGCTGACGAGCTTGAGCATTATTACGGGCATCTCGAGCAGACCTTGATCGATATCGGCTTTCTCGACCCGCAGAAGCCTCGTCACCTTATGCCGCGTCTGCGCAGGCTTTACGGGCGTAGCGGCATCAGCAAGCTCGAAATGAACATCCTGCGCGGAATTCTGACCGAAACCCAGAAGGCCGTCCGCGGCGAACCCCACAAGCGGAGATCTGATTGATGTTCGAACGCATGCGCGAAGATATCCAGAGTGTTTTTCATCGCGATCCGGCGGCGCGTAACGCATTCGAGGTCATCACTTGTTATCCGGGGCTGCACGCCGTCTGGTTTCATCGTGTTTCGCATTGGTTGTGGATGAAGGATTGGAAGTGGCTGGCGCGAGTGAATTCAAACCTGGCGCGCTGGCTGACGGGTATCGAGATCCATCCGGGAGCGCATATCGGTCGGCGTTTTTTTATTGATCATGGGATGGGTATTGTGATTGGCGAGACTGCGCAGATCGGGAATGACGTGACGCTCTATCATGGTGTCACGTTGGGTGGGACTAGCTGGAACAAGGGCAAGCGCCACCCTACGCTCGAAGACGGTGTGATTGTTGGAGCAGGCGCGAAGATACTCGGCCCGTTTACAGTAGGTGCTGGCGCCAAGGTCGGCTCCAACGCGGTGGTTACCCGCGCGGTTCCGGCGGGTGCTACCGCGGTCGGCATTCCGGGGCGCGTGATCGTCAAGTCGGACGAAGAGCAAGAAGCCAAGCGCAAGGCGATTGCCGAGAAGATCGGCTTCGATGCTTACGGGGTGACCGAAGATATGCCAGACCCGGTGGCCCGCGCCATTGGCCAGTTGCTCGATCACGTCCAAGCTGTCGAAGAGCGCATGGAGGGTATGTGTCAGGCGCTGACTGCGCTAGGCAGCGACTATTGCGCCAAGCAGATGCCCGAGCTGCGTGAGGAGGATTTCGCTGAGGTCAAGGATGCTGGCGATGAGGCTCGCCACTGAGGGCTGGGGTGCGATAGGCGGGGCGCGCTGTTATGATGCGCGCCTTTTGCGGATGCGGACTACGTTCCGGCCTTCGCTTTGCTCAGCAGCTAAAGTCCGAGTGGGTTAATAGGTCTTATAGTTGATCTAAATAGTCGGGTATTGCATACTTGCGCCAAACCATGATGCTTGGTGCAAACCGATGCGATTGACTACCAAAGGCCGTTACGCCGTCACTGCGATGCTCGATCTGGCGCTGCATGCGCAACATGGGCCGGTGTCTCTTGCCGATATATCCGAGCGGCAGGGCATCTCGCTCTCTTACCTTGAACAGCTATTCGCCAAACTGCGCCGTGGCAGTCTGGTTACCAGCGTTCGGGGGCCGGGTGGCGGTTATCAACTTTCCCGTGAAATGGCCGGTATTCAGGTTGCGCAAGTCATCGACGCAGTCAACGAGTCGGTCGATGCCACGCGCTGCCAGGGGCTGGGTGACTGTCATTCGGGTGATACCTGCCTGACCCACCATCTGTGGTGCGATTTGAGTCAGCAGATCCACGAGTTTCTAAGCGGCATCAGTCTGGCGGATCTGGTAATGCGTCGCGAGGTTCAGGAAGTGGCTCTGCGCCAGGATATGCGGCGAGCCAAAGGCCAGATTTCGCAACTGGATAAGATTGAAGCGTCCGCCGTCGATTGAGCAGGACGACTGCCTGATAGGAGATACCTGATGAAGTTGCCGATTTACCTTGATTATTCCGCTACCACACCGGTCGATCCTCGCGTTGCCGAGAAAATGGTCGAGTGCCTCACTGCCGAAGGTAACTTCGGCAACCCGGCGTCACGCTCCCATGCCTTTGGCTGGAAAGCCGAGGAGGCTGTGGAGAACGCTCGCCGCCAAGTCGCCGAGCTAGTCAATGCGGACCCTCGCGAAATCGTCTGGACCTCGGGTGCCACCGAATCTGACAACCTAGCGATCAAAGGCGTCGCGCATTTCTATGCCTCCAAAGGCAAGCACATCATCACCAGCAAGATCGAGCACAAGGCCGTTTTGGATACGACCCGCCAGCTTGAGCGTGAAGGCTTCGAAGTGACCTACATCGAGCCAGGCGAAGACGGTGTGATCACCCCTGCAATGGTCGAGGCAGCCCTGCGTGATGACACCGTGCTGGTTTCCATCATGCACGTGAACAACGAGATCGGAACGATCAACGATATTGCTGCGATCGGTGAACTCACCCGCTCGCGCGGTGTGCTGTTTCATGTCGACGCCGCTCAGTCCACCGGCAAGGTGGAAATAGACCTGGAGAAGATGAAGGTCGACCTGATGTCCTTCTCCGCACACAAGACCTATGGCCCCAAAGGGGTCGGTGCGCTCTATGTTCGCCGCAAGCCACGTGTGCGCCTCGAAGCGCAGATGCATGGTGGTGGCCATGAGCGCGGCATGCGCTCGGGCACACTGGCAGCACACCAGTCGGTGGGCATGGGCGAGGCGTTCCGCATTGCCAGAGAGGAAATGGCTACCGAGAACGAGCGCATCACTCAGCTGCGTGACCGCTTCTTCAAGCAGGTCGAGCACCTGGAAGAGTTGTATGTAAACGGCAGCATGACGGCGCGGGTTCCGCACAACCTGAATCTGAGTTTCAACTACGTCGAGGGCGAGTCGCTGATCATGGCGCTCAAGGATCTGGCGGTTTCCTCCGGCTCTGCCTGTACCTCTGCCTCACTGGAGCCGTCTTATGTGCTCCGCGCGCTGGGCCGCAACGACGAACTTGCGCACAGCTCGATCCGTTTTACTTTCGGCCGCTTCACTACCGAAGAAGAAGTCGACTACGCCGCGCAGAAAGTCAGCGAGGCGGTTATCAAGTTGCGTGAGCTTTCGCCCCTGTGGGACATGTTCAAGGACGGCGTCGATATTTCGAAAGTCGAGTGGGCTGCCCACTGATCCGACGAGCTCCGCATAGCCTGATTCAACGAGGATTGCACCATGGCATACAGTGATAAGGTCATCGACCATTACGAAAACCCCCGTAACGTCGGCAAGTTCGACGCTGAGGACCCATCCATCGGCACCGGCATGGTCGGTGCTCCGGCATGCGGCGACGTGATGCGCCTGCAGATCAAGGTCAACGAGCAGGGCGTCATCGAGGATGCCAAGTTCAAGACCTATGGCTGTGGTTCGGCCATCGCTTCCAGCTCGCTGGCTACCGAGTGGATGAAGGGCAAGACGCTGGAAGAAGCAGAAACCATCAAGAACACTCAGTTGGCCGAAGAGCTGGCGCTGCCGCCGGTGAAAATTCACTGCTCGGTACTGGCGGAAGATGCCATCAAGGCCGCCGTTCGCGACTATCGCGAGAAAAAAGGGTTGCCACAGGTCTAAGGAGGTATCGATGGCTATCAGCATGACAGCCGCTGCTGCCAATCACGTACGTCGCTCCCTCGAGGGGCGCGGCAAAGGGTTGGGCGTCCGATTGGGTGTGCGCACCACCGGGTGTTCCGGTCTGGCCTATGTGCTCGAGTTCGTTGACGAGGCGGCAGTAGAGGACTCGGTGTTCGACAGTCACGGCGTGAAGGTCATCATCGATCCGAAAAGCCTCGTGTACCTCGATGGCACAGAGCTCGACTTCGTTCGGGAGGGCCTGAACGAAGGCTTCAAGTTCAATAACCCCAACGTGCGCGGCGAATGCGGCTGCGGCGAGAGCTTCAACATCTGAGGACGCTGTGGGAACTCCCTGTCACTACGCGCTGTTCGAGCTGCAGCCGGCTTTCGATATTGATATCGAGGCGCTCTCGTCCCGTTATCGCGAGCTTGCACGCAAGGTTCATCCGGATCGGTTCGCTGACGCTGGCGAGAGAGAGCAGCGTCACGCCATAGAGCGCTCGGCGAATCTCAACGAGGCTTTTCAAACGCTGAAAAGCCCGTCCCGGCGGGCCCGTTATCTGCTGACGCTGCAGGGGCGGGATATGCCGCTTGAGGCCACCGTCCAGGACCCCGCCTTTCTGATGCAGCAGATGCAGTGGCGTGAAGAGCTCGAAGAGTTGTATGACGATGGGGATCTCGATGGCGTCGTTTCCTTTAAGGCTCGCCTGAAAGCCGCTCAGCAGGATCTCAATGATTCGTTCGCCCATATATGGCGGGATGAATCGCAGCGCGAGGAGGCGGAACGGCTGGTGCGCCGAATGCAGTTTCTCGACAAGCTGTCGCAGGAAGTGCGCCAGTTGGAAGAGCGCCTCGACGATTAACCCCGCGTAGCGCCAGGCGCTGCGCCCGATATCAGACAGACATGGCCTTACTTCAGATAGCTGAACCCGGACAAAGCCCGCAGCCTCACCAGCGCCGCCTGGCGGTTGGTATCGATCTCGGAACTACCAATTCACTCGTCGCGGCCCTGCGCAGTGGCGTTACGGCGCCGCTGGCCGATGCCGACGGTGAGGTGATTCTGCCGTCCGCGGTGCGTTATCACGCTGATCGCGTTGAAGTGGGACGCGCTGCCAAAGGTGCAGCCGCCAGCGACCCGTTGAATACCGTTGTGTCGGTCAAGCGTCTGTTGGGTCGCGGTATCGGCGATGTGAAACAGCTGGGTGAGCAACTGCCTTATCGGTTCAGCGAAGGGCAATCGCAAATGCCTTTTATCGAGACGGTGCAGGGCGCAAAGAGTCCGGTTGAAGTTTCTGCCGAGATTCTGCGAGTTCTGCGCGAGCGTGCTGAAGCGGTGCTGGGTGGCGAACTGGTTGGTGCCGTGGTCACGGTTCCCGCGTATTTCGATGATGCGCAACGGCAAGCCACCAAGGACGCCGCGCGGCTGGCCAATCTCAATGTGCTGCGTTTGCTCAACGAACCGACCGCCGCAGCCGTTGCTTATGGTCTGGATCGCGAGGCCGAGGGCGTCGTAGCTATCTACGATCTGGGCGGTGGAACCTTCGATATATCCATTCTGCGCCTGACCAAAGGTGTGTTCGAGGTGCTGGCGACCGGGGGCGATACCGCACTTGGCGGCGATGACTTCGATCATGCTATTGCCGGCTGGATTCTCGCCCAGGCGGGGGCATCCGAGGATCTCGATCCAGGCGCGCAGCGGGCAGTATTAAAAATCGCCTGCGACACCAAGGAACGGCTCAGCGATGCCGAGTCCGTCGAGGTGCGTTATGGCGGTTGGCAGGGCGTTCTGACGCGCTCGACCTTCAACGAGCTCGTCGATCCGATGATTGCTCGCAGTCTCAAGTCCTGCCGGCGCGCGTTACGGGACTCGGCTGTCGAGTTGGAAGATGTCCATGCTGTAGTCATGGTCGGCGGCTCCACTCGAGTGCCGAGAGTCCGTGAACGGGTTGGCGAGATGTTCGGTCGAGACCCGCTGACCGATATCGATCCCGATCAGGTCGTTGCCATCGGCGCGGCGATCCAGGCCGAAACTCTTGCAGGCAACAATCGTGATGGAGAGGAGCTTTTGCTGCTCGACGTGATCCCGTTGTCTCTGGGGCTGGAGACCATGGGCGGTCTGATGGAGAAGATCATCCCGCGCAACACCACAATTCCGGTTGCACGCGCGCAGGAGTTCACCACCTACAGGGATGGTCAGTCGGCCATGATGATTCACGTGCTGCAGGGTGAGCGCGAGCTGATCGCCGACTGCCGCTCGCTGGCTCGCTTCGAGTTGCGTGGCATACCTTCGATGGTGGCGGGCGCGGCGAAAATTCGCGTTACCTTTCAGGTCGATGCCGACGGGCTGCTCAGTGTATCGGCTCGTGAATTGGCCTCCGGCGTCGAGTCGAGCATTCAGGTGAAGCCCTCGTATGGGCTGACCGATGGCGAAATCACCCGCATGCTGGAAGATTCTTTTAACAAGGCCGGCGAAGACAAGGCCGCTCGGGCGCTACGTGAACAGCTGGTCGATGCGCAGCGGCTGCTCGAGGCGGTCGACGCTGCCTTGGCTGCAGATGGCGACCGTCTGCTCAGCGATGAGGAGCGCGTCGCGATCGAATCGCAGATGCAGGCGCTGCGTGAGCTGCTTGATAGTCACGACGGCATTGCCATCGAGCGCCAAATCAAGCGCCTGAGCCAGATTACCGATGCCTTTGCCGCGCGCAGGCTAGATTCCACCGTCAAGGCTGCACTGGCTGGACGGCGGCTTAACGATATCGAGGAATGACCCAGATGCCGCAGATTGTTTTCCTGCCCCATGCTGACCACTGTCCGGAAGGGGCTGTGGTAGATGCGCAGCCCGGTGAAACGGTGCTCGATGCCGCGCTGCGAAACGGTATCGATATTGAGCATGCCTGTGAAAAATCCTGTGCATGTACCACCTGCCACGTTGTGATCCGTGAAGGATTTGCCTCGCTGGAAGCTTCCGATGAGCTGGAAGACGACATGCTGGACAAGGCCTGGGGGCTCGAGCCCAACTCTCGGCTGTCCTGTCAGGCAGCCGTTGCGGATGTCGATCTGGTGGTCGAGATTCCGAAGTACACCATCAATCAAGTTTCCGAAGGCCATTGAAGGCGAGGTGAACCATGGCGCTTAAATGGGCCGATGTGCTGGAGATCGCAATCGAACTGGCCGAATGCAAACCGGATGTGGATCCTCGCTATGTGAATTTCGTCGAGTTGCATCGTTGGGTGGTTGAGCTGCCAGATTTCTCGGACGATCCGAATCGTGGTGGCGAGAAGGTGCTCGAAGCCATACAGGCTGCCTGGATCGAAGAAATCTAGATCAGCGGCCAAGCTGCAAGCTTTTGGGTAAGGTAGGCTTCAGCCACACCGACAGGGCTCTGGTGGGCTGAAGCCCTCCCTACCGTGCTTGAGGCGTCCGTTTGGCATTCAAGCTTCCAGCGCTGTTATCGTCTTCCGCTCCTCCAGCCGCTCTTATATTTTCCTTCCCGACCCGCGTATAATTCGCGGGTTTACTCGTTTGCTTTAACCTGTCGATTTCTGGAGTTTTCAAATGGCCCTGCAACGCACTTTTTCCATCATCAAGCCTGACGCTGTCGCCAAGAACGTAATCGGTGAAATCACCTCCCGTTTTGAGAAGGCTGGTCTGCGCGTCGTCGCTTCGAAGATGGTCCAACTGTCCGAGCGTGAAGCTGGCGGTTTCTATGCCGAGCACAGCGAGCGTGGCTTCTTCAAGGATTTGGTTGCTTTTATGGTTTCCGGCCCTGTCATCGTGCAGGTGCTGGAAGGTGAAGACGCCATCGCCAAGAACCGTGAGCTGATGGGTGCCACCAACCCGAAGGAAGCCGCTCCGGGCACTATCCGCGCAGATTTCGCTGTCTCCATCGACGAGAACGCCGTTCACGGTTCTGACTCCGAAGCGTCCGCTGCTCGCGAAATCGCCTATTTCTTCTCCGCCACCGAAGTGTGTGCCCGCATTCGCTGATCAGGCGAAGGTGAATTCAATGACTGTTACGACCGGTAAAGTAAACCTGCTGGGGCTGACCCAGCCTCAGTTGGAAAGCTTCTTCGATTCAATTGGGGAGAAGCGCTTCCGTGCCGGTCAGGTCATGAAGTGGATTCACCACTTTGGCGTCGATGATTTCGACGCCATGAGCAATATCGGCAAGGCCCTGCGCGAAAAGCTCAAGGCCTCTGCCGAGATACGCGGCCCGGAAATCGTCAGCGAGGACATTTCCAGCGATGGCACCCGCAAGTGGGTGGTTCGCGTCGCCTCGGGCAGTTGTGTCGAAACCGTATACATTCCGCAGAACGGGCGGGGCACGCTGTGCGTCTCTTCGCAGGCTGGCTGCGCGCTGGATTGCAGTTTCTGCTCTACCGGCAAACAAGGTTTCAATAGCAATCTCACGGCCGCCGAGGTGATCGGTCAGGTGTGGATTGCTAACAAGTCGTTCGGCACCATACCGGCGAAAGCCGATCGCGCCATCACTAACGTGGTGATGATGGGCATGGGCGAGCCTTTGCTGAACTTCGACAACGTCGTCGCCGCCATGCAGATCATGATGGATGACCTGGGATATGGCATTTCCAAGCGCAAGGTGACGCTCTCGACATCTGGTGTCGTACCGATGATCGATGAACTCTCCAAAGTCATCGACGTGTCGCTGGCGCTGTCGCTGCATGCGCCGAACGATGCGCTGCGTGACCAGTTGGTGCCTATCAACAAGAAGTACCCATTGGAGATGCTGCTTGCTGCTTGCCAGCGCTATATCTCGAATCTGGGTGAGAAGCGCGTGCTCACCATCGAGTACACGCTTTTGCAAGGTGTCAACGATCAGCCCGAGCATGCCGAGCAAATGATCGCGTTGCTGGCGAAAATCCCCTGCAAGATCAATTTGATCCCTTTCAACCCCTTCCCGCATTCCGGATATGAGAGGCCGAGCAACAACGCCATCCGCCGTTTCCAGGACATCCTGCATAAAGCTGGGCACAATGTAACGGTGCGTACCACTCGCGGCGAAGATATCGATGCAGCCTGCGGCCAGCTGGTGGGTCAGGTGATGGATCGGACGCGTCGTAGCGAGCGTTATATCGCGGTGCGCGAGTTGCAATCCGAGCCAGTGACGGCGTCCGTTGCTTCCAACCGTTCCTGAGGAGGGGATATTGCTGATGACCGTGCGCGTTGCGCTGCTGCTTGTCTTTGCCGGCTTCATGGCTGGCTGTGTATCTTCCGGGACGGGTAATCCGTTGCAAACCTCTGAAGGGCGCAACGAAGCGCGAGATGCCTATATTCAGCTTGGCATCGGCTATTTGCAGCAAGGTGAAGGCTCGCGTGCCAAGACGCCGCTGCGTAAGGCGCTCGAGCTGGATCCAGGTAGTGCGGACGCCCATGCGGCGCTGGCTCTCGTATTTCAGAACGAGATGGAATACCCGTTGGCCGACGAGCATTACCGTAAGGCACTATCCAGCCGCAACGATGCACGTATCCTGAACAACTACGGCAGTTTCCTGTTCGAGCAGAAACGTTATCAAGAAGCCATGGAGCGTTTTGCGAAAGCGTCCGAGGATAACCTCTACCCCGAGCGCTCGCATGTCTTCCAGAACATGGGCATGACTGCGCTGAAGCTCGGCCAGCGCGAGCAGGCCGAAGCCTATTTCACCCGCGCTCTTCGCCTCGACAGCCGTCAGCCGCGGGCTCTTCTCGAACTTGCACTATTGGCCTACGAGGCCCAGCAGTACGTGCCGGCAAAACGTTATTACGACGGATTCAGTAGTCTTTCCGAGCAGAACGCCCGCAGTTTGCTGCTGGGTATTCGTCTGGCAAGGATTCATCAGGACCGGGATCAGGCAGCAAGCCTCGGCCTGCAACTCAAGCGCCTGTACCCAGGTACGCCTGAATATCAACAGTTTCTTTCGGAGCAACGATGATAGCGCCACATTCAGAAGCCGCTGCCCCGACACTGGCCAACCCAGGCGAGACGCTCCGCGCCGCGCGGGAAAGCAAGGACTGGTCGCTTTCTTCGGTGGCGAAGCAGCTCAATCTGTCGGAGCGCTCGCTCATCCAGATCGAGGCCGGTGATTTCAGTCAGCTGCCTGGCCATACTTTTGCGCGCGGCTACGTTCGGGCATATGCCAAGCTCCTGGGGCTGGATCAGGCTCTGTTAGTGCAGCAGTTCGATCAGCATACTGGTACGGATGCGAGTGGTAGCAGCGTCAACAGCCTGGGTCACATTGATCAGCCCGTGCGCTTGTCGCGCAGCATGGTGCGCTTCTTCACGTTTCTTCTGACGCTTGTAATTGGCGCCGGCGCTTTTTTCTGGTGGCAGGACCGATCGGCTCGTAACGAGTCCGGCCCATCGGTCACGGCACTGGAGCGGATCGAGGTCGAGGCGGCCGACGGTACCACTGAGATTCATTTGCTGGATCGAGCCGAGGATCCGGTTGAGCTTGCTATCGACGAGCCGACCGATTCAGTGCCGCCTACGGTGAGTGACCAAGGGCAAAGCTCTGAAACTGTAACCCTCGCGTCGGACCAGCAGCCGGCAGCCGAGATGCCTGCCGAAATGCCTATTGAAGCACCTGCGGAGCAAGGCGAGCCTGTTTCTTCCGCTGAAGTATCCGCGGCGCCTGCCCAATCAGCCGATGTTGCAGTGGCTCCAGTGGCCGAAGCGGAGTCGATCGTGCCGGGAGAAGGCCGCCTGACGCTTGAGTACACCGCTGACTGCTGGACCCGAGTAACCGATGCGAACGGCAAGGTACTTTACAGCGGGTTGGAAAAGGCTGGCAGCAGTCGCACTTTGGTTGGCGAGACCCCGCTGGACCTGCACCTGGGCTTTGCCTCCGGTGTGCAAGTCAGCTTCAACGGGGAAGCCGTCAATCTTTCTGGCAAAACGCGTGGCGAGACCGCGCGCCTCAAGCTCGGACAGTAATTATGCACAGTGAATCCCCCATCAAGCGCCGCCACACCCGAAAGATTTGGGTTGGCGGCGTACCGGTCGGTGGCGACGCGCCTATCGCCGTGCAGAGTATGACCAATACCGAAACCTGCGACGTCGACGCGACTGTCGCACAGATCCAGCGGCTGCAGGATGCGGGTGCGGACATCGTTCGGGTCTCCGTGCCCTCGATGGATGCGGCTGAGGCGTTCGGCAAGATCAAGCAGCGCGTCGGTTTGCCGCTGGTGGCCGACATCCATTTCGACTATCAGATTGCCCTGCGGGTCGCTGAGCTTGGCGTCGACTGCCTGCGCATCAACCCCGGCAACATCGGTCGGGAAGATCGTGTGCGGGCCGTGGTCGAAGCCGCACGCGACCGCGGAATCCCGATCCGCATTGGCGTTAATGCCGGGTCGCTGGAAAAAGACCTGCAGAAAAAATACGGGGAGCCGACACCCGAGGCGTTGGTGGAATCGGCTTTGCGCCATGTCGAGCACCTCGACCGGCTGAACTTCCCAGACTTCAAGGTCAGCGTAAAGGCTTCCGATGTGTTCATGGCCGTTGCCGCGTACCGGCTGCTGGCAGACAAGATCCAGCAGCCGTTGCACCTGGGCATCACTGAAGCAGGTGGCTTGCGCTCCGGGACGGTGAAGTCTGCGGTAGGGCTGGGCATGCTGCTGGCCGAAGGCATCGGCGACACCATCCGTATTTCGCTTGCGGCCGACCCGGTGGAAGAAATCAAGGTCGGTTTCGATATCCTCAAATCGTTACGTCTGCGCTCGCGTGGCATCAACTTCATCGCCTGCCCGAGCTGCTCGCGGCAGAACTTCGATGTGGTCAAGACCATGAACGAACTCGAAGGGCGGTTGGACGATTTGCTGGTGCCGATGGACGTGGCGGTGATCGGTTGCGTCGTGAACGGTCCCGGAGAAGCCAAGGAAGCGCATATCGGTCTGACCGGCGGCACGCCCAACAACCTCATCTATATCGACGGCAAGCCGGCGCAGAAGCTGAACAACGAAAATCTGGTCGACGAGTTGGAACAGCTGATTCGTCGCAAGGCCAGCGAGAAGGCCGAGGCCGACGCCGCTCTGATTGTGCGTGGCTGATTAAGGAACCGAATTGAGCAAGTCCCTGCAAGCCATTCGTGGCATGAACGATATTCTGCCGGCGCAGACGCCGGTGTGGCGCTATCTGGAATCGACCTTTGCGCGTCTGCTCGACAGCTATGGTTACAGCGAGATCCGCCTGCCCATCCTCGAGTTCACCGACCTGTTCGCCCGCGGCATCGGCGAGGGAACCGATGTGGTCGATAAGGAGATGTACACCTTCCTCGATCGTAACGAAGAGTCGCTGACCCTGCGCCCCGAGGGCACGGCCGGCTGCGTCCGCGCCGTGCTCGAACATGGCATGACCGGTGGCGGTCAGGTGCAGAAACTCTGGTATGCCGGTCCGATGTTCCGTTACGAGAAGCCGCAGAAGGGCCGCTATCGTCAGTTCCACCAGATTGGCGTGGAGGTGTTCAATCAGCCCGGCCCCGACGTCGATGCCGAATTGATCGTGCTCACGGCCCGGTTGTGGAAGAAGCTCGGCATGTCAGATGCGGTCACGCTGCAGCTGAACAGCCTGGGCTCCAGCGAGGCGCGCGCAACCTATCGAGATGCCCTTGTCGCTTATCTGCAGCAGCATTTCGAACAGCTAGACGAAGACAGCCAGCGCCGCTTGACCAGTAATCCCTTGCGCATTCTGGATAGCAAGAACGCTCAGACTCAGGCTTTGCTGGCTGATGCGCCGACATTGCATGACTACCTGGACGACGAGTCGCGTATTCATTTCGAAGGGCTCAAGGCCCGCCTCGAAGCGGCAGGAATCGCCTATGAGATCAATCCGAAGCTTGTCCGCGGCCTGGATTACTACGGCCGCACCGTATTCGAGTGGGTGACCGAAAAACTGGGGTCGCAAGGCACGGTGTGTGCGGGTGGCCGCTACGACGGCTTGGTCAGCCAGTTTGGCGGTAAGCCAACGCCGGGCGTGGGCTTTGCAATGGGTATCGAGCGCCTGGTGCTGCTGCTGGAAACGCTTGAGCTGGTCCCGGAAGAGCTCAACCAGCCGGCGCACGCATTCATCTGTGCGTTCGGCGGGCCGGCGGAGCTTGCGGCACTGACCCTGGCCGAACGCCTTCGTGACGCCTTGCCTGGTCTTCGTCTGCTGGTCAACGCCGGCGGCGGCAGCTTCAAAAGTCAGTTCAAGAAAGCTGACAAGAGCGGGGCACGTTTCGCGCTGATTCTGGGTGACGACGAACTGGCCGCGCGCGTGGTAGGTTGCAAGCCGCTGCGCGACGACAGCGAACAACAAAGTATTGCCTGGGATGCTCTACCCGAGCGTCTGGCTGCCTGTCTGGATTGATCGGACAGGTCTGAATTCAGCGATTGAAAGGAGTGACGGTGTGACCTCGGGTACCGAAGAAGAACAGCTGGCGCAAATCAAGGACTGGTGGCAGCGTAACGGCAAGCCTTTGCTATTGGGGGGCATACTCGCGCTGGTGCTGGTGTTTGGTTGGCAGTTCTGGCAAAAGCATCAACTCAATCAGGCGCATAACGCCTCGGCCGTCTATCAACAGTTGCTTAATGCCGCGCTGAATGAGGGTGCGGTGGATACCGCCGAAGTGTCGCGCCTGGGCAATCTGCTGCAGAAAGAATTTGCCGGCACGCAGTACGCGCAGTACGGCAGCCTCTTCGTAGCCAAAGTGGCGGTGGAGTCGGGCCGTCTCGATGAAGCCGCAACAGAGTTGCGGAGCGTGTTGGATAAGCCCGCCGACAAGACGCTCGAAGAACTGGCCCGCCAGCGCCTCGCTCGTATTCTGGCCGCGCAGGATAAGGCTGAAGAAGGGCTCGCATTGCTGCAAGGTGAGGCTCTCGAAGCATTCGCTGCCAGTCGTGAAGAGTTGCGAGGCGATCTGCTGGTCAGGCTGGGGCGGTATGACGAAGCCCACGCTGCCTATACCAAGGCCAAAGAAGTGCTGTCACAAGACGCCGCAATCGGCGGTCTGCAGCTGAAACTGGACGACCTGGCTCGTGGAGAGGCATGAATTGATGCGTTGGAAAACTGCCGCACTGCTGACCCTGGCCGTCCTGGCTGCTGGTTGCAGCAGCAATGACAAGAAAGAACCCGAACCCGCCGAGTTGGTCAAGTTCGATGCCGAGATCGAGCTGAGCAAGCAATGGAATCGTTCGATCGGTGAAGGCCAGGGTGAGACCTACAACCTGCTAACACCTGTCGTCTACGGTGATGAGATATTCGCCGCTGATGTCGAAGGGCTCGTCGTAGCGATGGATCGCATGACCGGCAAGGTCAACTGGAAAAGTGATCTGGAGATGCCCATATCCGGCGCGGTGGGTGCCGGTTACGGCTTGGTGCTGGTTGGCACCCTGCGTGGCGAAGTCCTGGCGCTCGATGTCTCGACCGGAGAAGAGCGTTGGCGCAGTCGGGTTAGCAGCGAGATTCTCGCCGCACCTGCCGTCAATGGTGACGTGGTGGTCGTTCAGACTCAGGATGACCGCGTCATCGCGTTGGATATCGACACCGGCGAGCAGCGTTGGAGCTACGAAAGCACCCCGGCGGTGCTGACTCTTCGCGGTACCGGCGCTCCGCTACTGACCAATGAACTGGCCATTGCCGGGCTTTCCAGCGGCAAAGTTGTGGCGCTGGATACTCGTCGTGGTCTGCCTGTCTGGGAGCAGCGTGTCGCTATTCCGCAAGGCCGCTCCGAACTCGAGCGCGTCGTCGATATCGACGGCGGTCTGCTGCTTTCAGGCGAAACCTTGTATGTCGCCTCCTTCCAGGGACGCGTCGCTGCGCTGGATCTACAAAGCGGCCGCATTCTCTGGCAGCGGGATGCCTCCACCTCGTCCGGTGTGGCGATGGGCTACGGTAGCGTCTATCTCAGTCAGGCTGATGGCTCGGTTATCGGAATCGATGAGCGTTCGACTACGGTGCTCTGGACGAACGACGAGCTCGCCCGCCGCCAGCTATCCGCGCCAACCGTGTTTTCCAGCTATGTGGTGGTCGGCGACAAGGAAGGTTATCTGCATTTCCTGAGTCAGGTCGATGGTCGCTTCGTGGCACGTACTCGCATCGATAGCGATGGCGTGCGTGCGCGGCCTGTTGTCGAGGGTGACTGGCTGTATGCCTACGGCAATGGCGGGAAGCTGGTCGCGTTGACCATTCGCCAGGCGGATTGACCGTCCCGGTCATTCGTCTGCTGTTCCGCCTGGGCGGAACGCTTAATATTCGGCCGCTGCCTTGCAGCGGCCTTCGTGTTTTCTGAAATATCGCAGTGGAGAGCCGTATGGTTCCCGTAATCGCCCTGGTGGGCCGTCCGAACGTCGGTAAATCCACCCTTTTCAATCGCCTGACCAAAAGCCGTGACGCCATCGTCGCGGAGTACGCCGGTCTGACCCGAGATCGCCAGTACGGCGAGGCCAAATGGCAGGGCCGCACCTATATCGTTATCGATACCGGTGGTCTGACCGGGGATGAAGAAGGCATCGATGCCAAGATGGCCGAGCAGTCGCTGCAAGCCATGGAGGAAGCTGATGCGGTGATGTTCATGGTCGACGCGCGCGCCGGCATGACACCGGGCGACCAGATGATCGCCGAGCATCTGCGCAGGATGAATAAGCGCCACTTCTTGGTGGTGAACAAGGTCGACAGCATCGATCCGGACATCGCACGGGCCGAATTCAGCCCGTTGGGCCTCGGCGATGCGCTGCCGATCGCAGCCGCCCATGGCCGTGGTATCAGTCATATGCTGGAACAGGCGCTCGGTGCGTTTCCGAAGGACAACGCAGAAGAAGCCGAAGGCGACGAGGGTGAGGGCGAGACGGTTGCCGAGGGCGAGGAGCTCAAGCGTATTCCGGGGCCGAGCGAAAAGGATGGCATCAAGATCGCCATCATCGGGCGCCCCAATGTCGGCAAATCGACGCTGGTCAACCGCATGCTTGGCGAAGATCGGGTCATCGTCTACGACCAGGCCGGCACCACCCGCGACAGCATCTACATTCCCTTCGAGCGTGGCGAGGAGAAGTACACCCTGATCGACACCGCAGGCGTGCGGCGTCGCGGCAAGATCTTCGAGGCGGTGGAGAAATTCTCCGTGGTCAAGACACTGCAGGCGATCCAGGATGCCAACGTGGTGATCTTCGTCATGGATGCGCGCGAAGGCGTGGTCGAGCATGACCTCAACCTGCTCGGCTTCGTGCTGGACAGCGGCCGGGCACTGGTCATCGCGCTGAACAAGTGGGACGGTATGGAGCCCGGCGAGAAGGATTACGTGAAGAAGGAGCTGGAGCGACGGCTGTTCTTCGTCGAGTTCGCCGATATCCATTTCATTTCGGCCAAGCACGGCACTGGCGTCGGCAATCTGTACAAGTCCGTGCAGGCCTCGTTCACCTCGGCCGTTACGCGCTGGCCGACCAGCCGCCTGACCCAGATTCTCGAAGATGCCGTGCGCGAGCATGCGCCGCCAATGGTCGCTGGCCGTCGCATCAAGCTGCGCTATGCCCACTTGGGGGGCGCCAACCCGCCGCTGATCGTGATCCATGGCAACCAGGTCGACGCGATACCCAAGTCCTACACGCGCTATCTGGAGAACACCTACCGACGTGTCCTGAAGCTGGTCGGTACGCCGATCCGCATCGAGTACAAGGGCGGTGAAAACCCGTTCGAGGGCAAGAAGAACACTCTTACCGATCGTCAGGTAAACAAGAAGCGCCGCCTCATGTCGCACCACAAGAAGGCCGAGAAGAAGCGTCGGGACAAGAAGCGCTGAGTCCATAGGGTCTGTTGCCGTTTCGTCGCGAGCCGCGTTGCTGCGCCAATCTCACCAGGCCGGGCGGCGCTCCGCCAGGCGCGGGACGCAGGTAATGGCCTGGGCCGGCCGCGTCGTTCCCCAACGCCGCCTGGCGAGATTTGCCGCGCAACCCTTCGGGCCGGGCCTGTTTTTGCGCGATGCGGCGTTTCTTGACGCTCATTTGGAACAACCAAACGTCGCTTCTCGTGCGATCTCCATGGATGGAGTGAATGCCGCAAGCCCGCCGGGAGCGGGCGCGGCCTTGCCTCGCGTAAAAACAGGCTCCGGCGCGGCCGCGCACGAAATGGCAACAGACCCTAGCCCTCGTCGAACGACTGGTCCATATCCAGGGCTGGTCGTGCGTGCCTCGGTTTGCCAACCTGGTGAGCCGGGTTGCCCACCACGGTTGTGTGGGGCGCAACGGGATGCAGCACGATGCTGCCCGCGCCGATCTTGGCGCCTTCGCCAATTTCAATGTTGCCCAGGATCTTAGCGCCCGCGCCGATCAGCACTCCGCTGCGCACCTTCGGATGACGGTCGCCGCTTTCCTTGCCGGTGCCGCCCAGCGTCACACCTTGCAGGATCGAAACATCGTCGCCCACCTCGGCCGTTTCGCCGATGACGATTCCCGTACCGTGGTCGAGCATGATTCCGCTGCCCAGCCGGCTGGCCGGATTGATGTCGATGCCCAGACGTTCATTGCAGCGTGCCTGGATGAACATCGCCAACATTCGCTCACCCTGTTGATGCAGCCGATGCCCGATACGGTAGGCCTGTAGGGAAAGGAATCCCTTGGAAAACAGGAGCACTTCCAGCGCGGTGTCGAACGCAGGATCGCGACTGACGATCGCCTGCAGGTCGCGCCAGGCCAAATCGGCCAGCAGCGGAGTCGCTCGATGCTCGCTGGCGAAGCGGTCGAACAGCGCATTCGCTTGTTCCGACGTATCTGCCAGCGTGCGGCTGACGCGATAGGCGAGTGCGCAGCCGAAATCCGGATGGTCGAGCACGACCTGCTGAACAATGCTTTCCAGGATCGGCTCCTTCCTAAGCGCCCGTTCGGCCTGGTCGCGCAGGTCGTTCCAGGAATGGCTGGCAGGTTGGATAGGCATAGCGGACTCCTTGGTGAGTATCAGCAGGCAACGGGCGCTGTGGGGCTGGCGTTGCGCGCGGTCGCACCAACTGTACAGCCGAGGTTGTCATTCTGGACACCCTCGTCTCGAGCGGCCTTGATCGGCTATGCTGTTTCCCCCTGTCGAAGCCCCCGTACGGCAGGCCTGTTGGAAGCCCGTCATGCTCATCAGTAAATTGCCCAATGTCGGCACTACCATCTTCACCACCATGTCGCAGCTTGCGGCTCAGACCGGTGCGCTGAATCTGTCTCAAGGTTTCCCGGACTTCGACGGACCCGATGCGTTGCGCGATGCGGTGGCCCGTCACGTGATGGGCGGACATAACCAGTACGCACCGATGACCGGTTTGCCGGCATTACGCGAGCAGGTGGCGTTGAAAATCGCACGTCTGTACGGACGGCAGGTGAGCGCCGATAGCGAAGTCACCATTACGCCGGGCGCGACCCAGGCGATCTTTTGCGCTATTCACGCGGTGGTGCGCCCGGGCGACGAAGTCATCGTTTTCGATCCCTGCTACGACAGCTACGAGCCGGCAGTGGAACTGGCCGGTGGCATCTGCATTCATCAGCCGCTGAGCCTGCCAGAGTTCACCATCGATTGGCAGAAGTTGGCCGATACGATCACGCCACGCACCCGCATGATCGTGCTGAATACGCCGCACAATCCGAGCGGCGCGCTGATCGAAGCCGCAGATCTGGACCGTCTGGCCGAGTTGATGCGCGACAGGGATATCTATCTGCTCAGCGATGAGGTCTATGAGCATCTGGTATTCGATGGCCGCGAGCACGCCAGTGTGCTGCGCCATGAAGAGCTGTATCAGCGCGCGTTCGTCGTCAGCTCCTTCGGCAAGACCTACCACGTCACCGGCTGGAAGACTGGCTATGTAGTGGCGCCAGCCGCATTGAGCGCCGAACTACGCAAGGTGCATCAATACGTCAGCTTTACCGGCGTCACGCCGCTGCAATGGGCATTAGCCGACTTCATGGCCGCGCATCCTGAACACCTGAGTGAGCTGCCAGCCTTCTACCAGGCAAAGCGCGATCTGTTCTGCGATCTGCTGGCCGGGTCGCGGTTCAGCTTCACTCGTGCGGCGGGCACTTATTTCCAGTTGGTCGACTATTCGGCGATTCGTCCGGATCTCGACGACGTCGCCATGGCCGAGTGGCTCACGCGTGAACATGGCGTGGCGAGCATCCCGATTTCGGTTTTTTACCAGACGCCTCCTGCCCAATCGCGGCTGGTCCGCTTCTGCTTCGCCAAACGAGAGGAGACGCTGCGCCAGGCAGCCGAACGACTATGCGCGATCTGAACGACTTGCCCAATCTCGAACTGGCGCTGATCCAGACCACACTCGTCTGGCAGGACGCCAGCGCCAATCGTGCGCGCTTCGATGAGTTGCTGGAGCAGGCGCGCGGTGCCGATCTGATCGTATTGCCGGAAATGTTCACCACGGCCTTTTCGATGAATTCATCGGAGCTGGCCGAGCCGGAAGAAGGGCCGACCTACACCTGGCTGCGAGAGCGGGCGGCACGTATGGACGCGGTGATCACCGGTAGCGTCATCATCGAGGCTGCGGACGGCAGTCACCGCAACCGTCTGCTCTGGGCGCGACCGAACGGCGAAATATCGCACTACGACAAACGCCATCTGTTCCGCATGGCCGGCGAGCACAAGCATTACACCGCTGGCGACCAGCAGGCGCTATTCGAGCTCAATGGTTGGCGTGTGCGGCCCTTGATCTGCTACGACCTGCGCTTCCCCGTGTGGAGCCGTGATCCTCACGACACCGATTTGCTGCTGTATACGGCCAACTGGCCCGCTGCGCGCCGCAATGCCTGGAATCGGCTGCTTCCGGCTCGTGCCATCGAGAATCTTTGCTACGTCGCGGCGGTGAATCGTGTTGGAAAAGACGGCAATGGTTATCCGTACAGCGGCGACAGCCAAGTGCTGGATTATCTAGGCGATCCGGTGCTGGAGGCGGGTGACTCCGATGGCGTATTCCGTACGACATTGCGCGCACGAGATCTGGCGGTGTTCCGAGAGAAATTCCCTGCGTATCACGACGGCGACGTGTTCGAATTGAAGTTCTAGCAGCGCGGGCCCGGCGTCTTCGTGGTGCTGCGCCGCCAGCGCGCCACCAACCAGCCATAGATCAGCACATTGGCCAGCACCACCACGGCAGCTAGTAGGTATTGCACGGGTACGCTCAACCAATCCGAGTAGATCAACGGCAGCAAATAATGCTCTACGAAGCTCGCCTCATACCCGGCACTGCCCGCTAGCCGCCGCAGCAGATTCTCCCAATGGGTCAAAGGGCAGTGGCCGCCCGTCAGCTCTACGAAAATGCCCCACGCGACAGCCGGCAAATGCAGCACCAGGAAGCCGCGCTTCCAGGCGACCAGCAGGCCTCCCAACAACACGAAGATGATGAAACCCAGGTGCAGAAGCAACACTGCATCGGCGCCGAGTCGATAAAGCATGACGTTTATCCAGCCGTTTTCGGACGTTTGAGGCACGCAGTCTGAGGCGCCGTGCACGGAACCGGCGGCAGCGCACCGAGCCGCGCCGGTCGAACAAGGCTAGAGAATGCGGTGCCCGCGTGGCGGCGCGCAATATGCGTGCTGTTTGCTTCAGCGAAGCATAACGCTTGCTACCGAGCTAACAGAGCTAACAGAGCTAACCGAGCTTCCGGCTAACGCACGCCGCGCTGATCTAGCCTCGTTTGCCGCCTACCGTTGCCGAGCGAGAATTCGACTTCGCGCAGCGACGTAGGTCGACAGTGCCGACATAGCGATTAGCATTGCCCTGTACACACGCGACGCTGTTGTTACGCCATCGCTCCCACTCGCTCACCGGGTACTGGCGATTCCATATGTCGAAGAGGCGCCGGTCCTGTTTCGACAGACGCAGACCGTAGCGTTCACTCATATAGAGATAGGTTCTGGCGATGGTGCCACGGCTATAGTCCGGCGGCATCGCGGTGCGTTGCTTGAAATTAACTACGAACCGGCACGCGCCGTACTGGGTCGGCTTCTCGCTGAGCATGCCGAAGCCGTAGTTGCTGCGGTCTCCATTGACCTCGCCGACCACCGGGACCAGGTTATGCAGATCGGCTTCGGCCTTGCTGAATACCGGGTCGCTCGAAGTGCAGCGCTTGCGACCGCCCTGTTGCCAGCATTGGCGCTGATGACCGATCACCCAGGCGGGAACGATGTGCTCCCATTCCACGCGTGCAGCGCGCTTGGGTTGTTTACGCGGGACGTAACCGCAGCTGGCGAGATCGATCCGCTTGCCCTTGAAGGCACAGTGGCAATAGAAATCTACCGGCCGCTCGGCGTAGATGTGCCAGGCCAGCTTCTTCGCTTCGCGGAAGGTGCGCGGCGCTTCGGCCTGAACGTTGGATGAGCAAAACAGGACGAGCAGGAACAGGCTGAAACGGCGCATGGATATCTCGACGACTGGCTGAGAAATGCATCCATGCGGGGCGCCGCATCTTACCGATATGTCAGATAGAAAATCATATGAAAAACAAAGAGTTGGGCGATTTAATCAAGCCGTTCGTCGGCCCAGCCGATTGATCCACAGAGAGGCAAGGATGATCAGCCCGCCGATGGCAAGTAGCAGCAGATTTGTGTCCGTACCCCAGATCAATAGATTCAGAACCAGCCCCACCGGTACCGCCAGATTGTTCATCACTGCCAACGTGCCGGCGTCCACCAGCGTAGCGCCCTTGTTCCAGCAGAACTGACCTAACGCCGTGGCCAGTACACCCATCCATACCAGTACTCCCCATTGGCTTGCCGTTCCAGGCAGTTTGTCGACATCGCCGAACAGCAGCCAGGCCGGCAGCACGATTACCAATGCACCGAGGAAGAAATAGCCAAAGCGCCGATAGAGCGGGACATCCGATGGATAGCGTTGCGCCAGGTGCTTATAGCCAACCTGCCCGGCGGCGAAGGTGAAATTGGCCAATTGCATCAATAGAAAACCGCCGAGAAAATCGCTGGAAATCCCGTCATAGCGGATAAGGCCCGCACCGAGTACCGCGACCGCCGCGGCCAGCAGCGCCCAAGGGTTGAAGCGTCGATTGAGTGCGTCGTCGATCAGCGTGACGTGCAGCGGCGTGAGGACCGTGAACAGTAATACCTCGGCCACCGTCAGGACGTTGAAGCTCAGATACAGGCACAGGTAGGTCACGCCGAACTGCAACGCACCGACCAGCGTTACGCCTGCGATGAAGCCCGGCGCAACGCCGCGCCAACGGGTGAGCGGGAGAAACACGAGTCCGGCGATAACCACTCGGGTAAGCACCGCGAAATAGCTGTCCACCTGGCCGGCCAGGTAAGCGCCGATCAGGTTGAAAGAAAACGCCCAGAGCAGGGTTACGAAGATCAGGTAAAGCATGCCGGCTCCTCAGCAGAAGGCCGGCGACCTTAGCGGCTCGGCTGCAAAGAGGGAAGACCGGCGTGCATTTGGGGGCGGGGCTGGCGCGCTTGGGTCCGGCGCGCCAGCGGTAGGCTCAGGCGGACTTGAGCGAGGCCATGTCGATGACGAAGCGGTATTTCACATCGCTCTTGAGCATGCGCTCGTAGGCTTCGTTGATGTCCTGCATGCGGATCATCTCGATCTCCGAAACGATGCTGTGCTCTGCGCAGAAATCCAGCATCTCCTGAGTCTCGGCGATACCGCCGATCAACGAGCCAGCCAGCCGGCGGCGTTTGAAGATCAGCCCGAAAACGTTTGGCGACGGGTGGGGAGAAGCCGGTGCGCCCACCAAGGTCATGGTGGCATCGCGCTTGAGCAACGCCATGAAGGCATCGAGGCTATGCGGGGCGGCCACGGTGTTGAGGATGAAGTCGAAGCTGTTCAGATGGGCAGCCATTTCATCCTTGTTCTTCGATACCACGACTTCCGAGGCACCCAGGCGCAGGGCGTCTTCCCGCTTGTCAGGCGAAGTGGTGAACAGCACGACCTTCGCGCCCATCGCGTTGGCGATTTTCACCGCCATGTGGCCAAGGCCGCCGAGGCCGACCACACCGACTTTCTGGCCGGGGCCGACCTTCCATTGGCGCAGCGGTGAATAGGTGGTGATGCCGGCACACAACAGCGGCGCGACGGCGGCAAGATTATCGGTGTGGCTAATGCGCAGTACGTACTTTTCGTCCACCACGATGACGTCCGAATAACCGCCGAGAGTATTCTCGCTGCCGCCGAACGCCGACCCGTTGTAGGTGCCGGTGAAACCGTTCTCGCAGTACTGCTCAAGGCCTTCGCCGCACGACGAACAGCTGCGGCAGCTGTCGACCAGGCAGCCGACGCCGGCCAGATCACCGGCTTTGAAGCGCGATACGGCCGAGCCGACCGCGGTAACGCGGCCAACGATCTCGTGGCCTGGTACGGATGGATAAAGGGTGTTGTTCCATTCGTTGCGTGCGGTGTGCAGGTCGGAGTGGCAGACACCGCAGTAAAGGATGTCGATCTGTACGTCGTTCGGCCCGACTGCGCGGCGCGAAAACGAATGAGGGGCGAGCGGTGTGCTCGGGTCGAGGGCGGCGTAACCGATGGCGTTGCTCATGGCGGCTCCTGTGTTTGCATGTCCGGGCTGGAGGCCAAGCTTATACCGATGGCGGCGACGTCGTTTGCACGATTCTCGCGATGAATGACAGATTACTGTCGAAAGGATTTGGGAAGTAATGCTGAGAAGGGGTGTCTCGGATGCTCGGCGCTGTTGGGAGGCATTGGCCGGGGTTGGTTCACTTGGTTGCCACCGCTAAGACTATTGACGCGACGCTTTGCGCAAGAGGGCTGGATGCCGGAAGGGTTGCTTTACAGTTTCGAAAGTAGGGTGGGCTTTAACCCGCCGGCAGGGGCAGGTTTTGGTGGGCTGAAGCCCACCCTAAGGTGCTAGACCATGAGGCGACGCTTGACACTCCATAATCCCCCATTCGTAGGTGGGCCGAATACCGGAAGCGGGTTGCTTCACAGGTACGGTCCGTGGTCGAAAGTAGGGTGGGCTTTAGCCCACCGGCTGGAGCGGACTTTGGTGGGCTGAAGCGGAGCCACTCTGGGTGTGTCGATGCACACCCAGAGCTCGGGAGTGCACATCCTCCGGAGTGGGAAAGCGGCGAGCCCGTCGGGGCTCGCCGGGCAGGATCAGGCTGCCTTCGCCTCGGCCTCTCGCACCGCACGGTTCAATGCGCTGAACAGGGCACGGATGCTCGCCGTGGTGATGTTTTCGTCGATGCCGATGCCATGCAGCGGACGTTCGCCGTCCAGGCGCACCTCGATATAGGCCGCGGCCCTGGCATGGCTGCCGGCGCCGATGGCGTGTTCGTGATAGTCCATGATTTCCAGCTTGACCGGCAGTGCCGCGACCAGCGCCTCCAGCGGGCCTTTGCCGATGCCGCGCAGGTTCAGGGTTGCGCCTTCGTTGATGACCTCCACTTCAAGCGCGCTGGTGCCATTCTCTTCCTGCAGGCGATGGCCCTTGAGCGCGTAGGGCGTGACGGCTTGCAGGTATTCGGCTTCCAGCAGTGCATAGATCTGCGCGGCGCTCATCTCCAGGCCGAGGCGGTCGGTTTCCTTCTGTACCACCTGGCTGAACTCGATCTGCATGCGCCGCGGCAGGCTGATGCCGTATTCCTGCTCGAGCAGATAAGTGATGCCGCCCTTACCGGACTGGCTGTTGACGCGGATCACCGCTTCGTAGCTGCGGCCGATATCGGCCGGGTCGATCGGCAGGTAGGGCACTTCCCACAGCTCGTCGGCCTTCTGCACGGCGAAGCCCTTGCGGATCGCATCCTGATGCGAGCCGGAGAAGGCGGTGTGTACCAGATCGCCGACGTAGGGATGGCGCGGGTGCACCGGCAACTGGTTGCATTCCTCGACCACCTTGCGCACGGCGTCGATGTCGGAGAAATCCAGCTGCGGATCGACACCCTGGGTGTACATGTTCAGCGCCACGGTCACCAGATCGACGTTGCCGGTGCGCTCGCCATTGCCGAACAGGCAGCCTTCGACGCGATCGGCGCCGGCCATCAGGCCCAGCTCGGTGGCGGCCACGCCGGTGCCGCGGTCGTTGTGGGTATGCAGGCTGATCAGCACGCTGTCGCGTTTGTTGATATGGCGACCGAAATACTCGATCTGGTCAGCGTAGATATTCGGGGTGGCCGCCTCGATGGTGGCCGGCAGGTTGAGGATCAGCTTGTGCGCGGGCGTCGGCTGGAACACCTCGATCACCGCGTTGCACACTTCGACGGCGAAATCGGTCTCGGTGGAGCTGAACACTTCGGGCGAATACTCAAAGCGCCAGTCGGTTTCCGGCGCCGCGCCGGCCAGGCGCTTGATGACCTGCGCCGCGTTGACGGCGATGCCCACCACGCCAGCCTTGTCCTGATTGAAAACGATGCGACGGAAGCTCGGCGCGGTGGCGTTGTAATAGTGGACGATGGCCTGCTTGGCGCCTTTGAGCGATTCGAAGGTACGGGTGATCAGATCCTCGCGCGCCTGGGTCAACACCTGGATGGTGACGTCACCGGGAATGTGCCCGCCCTCGATCAGCTCGCGGACGAAGTCAAAATCGGTCTGCGAGGCCGAGGGGAAGCCCACTTCGATTTCCTTTACGCCCACCGCGACCAGCGTCTTGAAGAACCGCATCTTCTTCGCTGCATCCATCGGCTCGATCAGCGACTGATTACCGTCGCGCAGGTCGGAGCTGAGCCAGATCGGCGCCTGGGTGATGGTCTTCGATGGCCAGGTACGGTCAGCAATATCGATGGGGGCGAAGGCGCGATATTTTTTCGACGGATCTTTGAGCATGGTCATGGCGTTTCCTTGGGGCTCGCTCGTGGCGACAGCAGTCGGGACCGGTTTTGCCGGCTGGTTATGGTGGAAACTTAGTCCTTTCTGGCGGAGTCGTGCAACAGTTGCCAAAAAATTGGTATGAACTGCTTTGATGGATAAGTTTGTCGAGATTTACTGCTGATAATTTCGTTCTTGCTTGCGCTTGCTTGCTCGAAACTTTTGCGGCTTCATGTCGCAGCCGCTTCGGCAAACCGAGCGTGCGATCATCAGGCACCGGTTCAGCAGAGCCAGGGCACTGTTAACAAGGATTTGCCGGTGACACGCAAACGGCTTTCGACATCGAATATCTGGCTTGGCCTATTCGCCATGCTGATGATTCATGTCGGCCCGTTGTACTCGGCAATACAGGCGGCGCAAACCGCCGCTGCGCCGATCGGCGAGCACCATCAGCATGCCGGCCATGAGTCTTCGCCGGCACACGGTCATCACCGGCAGGCATCGGGCACTGAACCCGCCTGGTTGGCGGCGCTGGAGCTCTGCGGTTATTGCGAGCTGCTGACGCTCAACCCGCCGCTGACGCTTGCCCTCGATCTGGCCTTGCCTCGGCATGAGCCTGAGCATTTCCTCTCCCTTCCCGACGCGCCGCTGATCCCGGCGCTGCGTCGCAGCAGCGGCTACGCACGCGCTCCCCCGTTTTTCCACAGCTGATGCCTGGAGCCGTGTCGCCACGGCTGTACCCAAACATTGAAGTGGAAATTCACATGACCCGTCATACCCGTGGCCGTCAGGCGCGTGCCTGCCTGTCCGATAACTTTTCGATCCAACCGTCCCGCCTGCGTTGGCAGGTTGCCCATGCCGCTCTGCTGGGGATGTTCGCCAGCGGAGTGCTCGCGGCCGAGCAGGCCGATCACGCCCATCATCATGGCTCCGTCGAACTCACGCCGATGGTCATCACTGGCGTCGCCCAGCAGTCGCCGCTGACCGTGGTCACCGATCCGAAGATACCGCGCCAGCCGGTGCCGGCCAGCGATGCGGGCGATTACCTGCAGACCATTCCCGGTTTCTCGGCAGTGCGTGGCGGTGGCTCCAACAGCGATCCGGTGTTTCGCGGCATGTTCGGTTCGCGCCTGAAGTTGCTGGCCAACGGCGCCGAGATGCTGGGTGCCTGCCCAAGCCGGATGGACTCGCCCAGCTCCTACATCACGCCGGAGAATTACGACTCGCTGACGGTCATAAAGGGGCCGCAGACCGTGCTCTGGGGCGCGGGCAACTCGGCGGCGACGATTCTTTTCGAGCGTGATCCGGAAAACTTCAACGAGCTGGGTGGGCGCGTCGATGCCAGCTTTCTAGTCGGCTCCGATGGTCGTTTCGATCGCACTATCGATGCCGCCACGGGCGGCGAGCAGGGCTATATCCGCCTGATGGCCAATCGTTCGGATTCGGATGATTACCAGGACGGTAATGGCGACCGGGTGCATTCGCGCTGGGACAAGTGGAGCACCGACCTGGTGCTCGGTTGGACGCCGGACGAAGACACGCTACTGGAACTGACGGTCGGGCGCGGCGATGGTGAGGCGGCCTATGCCGGGCGTGGCATGGATGGCAGCCAGTTCGAGCGCGAGAGCGTGGCCCTGCGTTTCGAGCGGGACAATATCGGCGAGGTGCTGCAGAAGATCGAAGCACGGATCTACTACAATTACGCCGATCACGTGATGGACAACTACAGCCTGCGCACGCCTTCAGGCATGGGCATGATGGCCAATCCCATGGCCAGCAACGTCGATCGCCGTACCCTGGGCGGACGGCTCGCCGCGACCTGGCAGTGGAACGACTACGAGCTGGTGGCGGGTGTGGACGCCCAGCGCAACGAGCACCGCAAGCGCAACTCCAGCTACGACATGATGACCGGCACGCTCACCGAGCATGACCGCTTCGCCTGGGACAAGGATGCCGACTTCCATAACTACGGCCTGTTCGGCGAGCTGACCCGTGACCTGAATGACGACGGCCGCATAATCGGCGGCGCACGCCTGGATCATGCCGCCGCCAAGGATTACCGCAGCAGTGGCCCATCCGCTGGCGATAGCCGCAGTGACAACCTGCCGAGCGGTTTCTTGCGCTACGAGCATGATCTGCAATCGCTTCCCGCGACGGCTTATGTGGGCCTCGGCCATACCCAACGTTTCCCTGATTACTGGGAGCTGTTCTCGGGCGGCGCCGCCGCCTTCGCCAACGTGCAACCGGAAAAGACCACCCAGCTGGACTTCGGCCTCCAGTACAACCAGGGCCCGCTCGAGGCTTGGGCGTCGGCCTATGTCGGGCAGGTGCGCGATTACATCCTGTTCAGCTACCAGACCAACATGATGGGCATGTCCACCTCGAGCGCCGACAATATCGACGCACGCATCATGGGCGGTGAACTGGGCGCCAGCTATCGCCTGAATTCCAATTGGAAAACCGATGCCAGCCTGGCCTACGCCTGGGGCAAGAACAGCTCCGATGGCGAAGCGTTACCACAGATGCCACCACTCGAAGGCCGCCTGGGCCTGACCTACGAGCAGGGCGACTGGAGCGCGGCCGGTCTGTGGCGCGTGGTGACGGCGCAGAATCGCGTGGCCGAGAACAAAGGTAACGTGACCAGCAAGGACTTCCACGAAAGCTCGGGCTTCGGCGTGTTCTCGCTCAACGGCGCCTATCGCCTGAACCAGAACTTCAAGCTCAGCACCGGTATCGACAACCTGTTCGACAAGGCCTACAGCGAGCACCTCAACCAGGCCGGCAATGCCGGTATCGGCCTGTCAGCGGATGAGCGCATCAACGAGCCGGGTCGCATCTGGTGGGCGCGTGTCGATATGAGCTTCTGATTGGTCGCTTGGAGGAAGGCGGGGATTTTCCGCCTTGGACGTAGGTTGAGGTTGTGAAGCGGATTGTTGCCCATGTATCAGAGATGCCTGCATGGGCAGCGCCTGCGTCTTCGTGATTCTACAGCTAGCCGGCCGCTTCGGCCGGATGCCTTTCTGGCTGGGGCAGCGCCGGTGCGCCACCCTGCGTCAGCGATTCACTCCAACCCCTCATGTCCGCCCCGCTCGGGTGCTGGAACACCCGCAGGCCGAATTCCGGCAGGATCGATAGCAGGTGATCGAAAATATCCGACTGAATCGCCTCGTAAGGCACCCAGCTCACGGTGTTGGTGAAACAGTAGATCTCTAGCGGTAGCCCATCGGCTGTGGGTGCCATCTGACGCACGATGAATGTCATGTTCTGATGAATGCCGGGGTGGCTGCGTACATAACGTTCGACGTAGGCGCGGAAGGTGCCGATGTTAGTGATGCGCCGGGTATTCACCGGCTCCTGCCCACGCTCGGCCAGCTTGGTATTCCAGGCATCGATATCGCGCTGCTTCTCGGCCAGATAATCTTCCAGCAAGCTGAAACGATGCAGGTGTTTGCATTCCTCCTCACTGAGAAAGTGCACGCTTTGCTGGTCGAGGAAGATGCTGCGTTTGATCCGGCGGCCGCCACTTTCCTGCATGCCGCGCCAGTTCTTGAATGAATCGGAAATGAAGCGCTTGGTCGGGATGCTCGTGATGGTCTTGTCCCAGTTCTGCACCTTGACCGTGTGCAGGGCAATGTCGATTACGTCGCCATCGGCGTTCAGCTGCGGCATTTCGATCCAGTCGCCGACGCGGATCAGGTCGTTGGAGGTGATCTGCACGCTGGCCACCAGAGACAGCAGGGTGTCCTGGAAGATCAACATCAGCACCGCCGCCATGGCGCCGAGACCGGACAGCAGGATCAGCGGCGAGCGATCGATCAGGGTGGCGATGATCAGGATGGTGGCGATGGCGTAGAGCACGATCTTGACCACTTGCAAGTAGCCCTTGATCGGGTGCAGATGGGCGTCGGAGCGGCGCTGGTAGAGCAGGTTGATGATGTCCATCACCGCGCCCAGAGCGAGGGCGATGGTCAGCACGATAAAACCGCCACAGACGTTGCGCACCACGGTCACTGCGGCTTCCGGAAGCCCCGGCACGGCATTGATACCGACCGACAGCACCAGTGCTGGGACGATATTGGACAGCCGTTTGATGATGCCGAAATCCTGCAATTCGGCATCGCGCGCATGGCGCAGCAGACCATAGAGCCCACGCACCAGGATGCGCTTGACGATCCAGTTGGACAGCCAGGCGGCAAAAATCAGCGCGGCACAGGCGACCAGCGTTTGCAGTTCGGGGTGGGCTTTGAGCCAGCCCAGCCAGCCGGCAAACTCGTCAGTCATTCAATACTCCATCGGTACTTGATACAGGGGGGCGTGCTGCAAGGAGGCGGACCTTAACAAAATCCGCCAATGCAGTCCCGGCAGAGGATGGGTACGAACTGCCGTTCGGTTCAGCGAATGAATTCACGGCTGATGGACTTGAACAGTTCGGTACCGGCGCGCTCCATCCATTCGAAGGCGACCATCTCGCGCGAGACAATCTGCGCACCGGCCTGGCGCATGCGCTGCAACGCCAGCTCCTTGTCGGAGGCGCGGCGCGAGCTGACCGCTTCCTCGACCACGAACACCTGGCAGCCGTGTTCCAACAGGTCGAGCACGGTCTGCATGACGCAGACATGGGTTTCGCAGCCGCAGATCACGAACTGCTTGCGATCCCCGCCGGGACGCTTGAACAGTTCGCCGTCGGCAGCCGAAGAGAATTCCATCTTTTCCAGAATGGAGGCGGGGTCCACGCCTTCGCGAAGTACGGCTGCGGTCGGCCCCAGCCCCTTGCTGTACTGCTCGGTGATCAGAGCGGGCACGCCGACCCGCCGCGCGATCTGCTGCAGCCAGGCGGTGTTCTCAATCATTGCGGCGCTGTCGAGGATGGCCGGCAGCAGGCGCTCCTGGATGTCGATGATCAGCAGGGTGGATTCCGTGGCTTTGATACGCATGTCGGTAGATCCTTTTATTGTGGTTCAGGGTTTGAATGCGCCGATGAAAATCGACGGATCGACACGTGTGTCGTTTAGGCTGACGTTCCAGTGCAAATGCGGCCCGGTGGCGCGGCCGGTGGCGCCGACCTTGCCCAGTATTTCGCCGCGACCGAGCGGGTCGCCGACCTTCACCCCGATCTCGGACAGGTGGCAGAACATGCTGATCAGCCCCTGGCCATGATCGACGAAGACCGTCTTGCCATTGAAAAAATAGTCACCAGTGAGGATCACTTTGCCGGCCGCCGGTGCCTTGATCGGCGTACCGGTTCTGGCTGCGAAATCCAGCCCGGAATGCGGGTTGCGCTCCTCGCCATTGAAGAAGCGGCGCAGGCCGAACGGCGACGACAACGGGCCATCGACGGGCTTGTCGAACAATAGGTTGCTGGGCTGGTTGGGGCTGAACTGGCGGTAAGCCTCGGTCTGCTCGGCCAGTTCCCGCTCGATGCGCTTGAGGTCCTCGGGGTTCGGATTGACCTGGCGCTGGTTCTTTAGAGTGATGTGCTGGGCGCGGTATTCGCGGTGCCCGACCTTAAAGCTGCTCGGGCTGCCATTGACTTCCACTTGCTGCGTTCCGGGTTTGATCGTGAGCGGGATGCCGAGAATGGCAATCCAGCGCTGGCCGTCCTCCCTGATCACCAATGCCGGTTTGCCCTGGTAGCGCACCTGCGGCGCGGCGACGCCGTCGCCCAGTTCGACCACTGCCACACCGCCTGGCACCGGCTTGTTCAACAGACGGGTGATGAAGCCCTCGGCGAGGGCGGGAAGAGTGAGCACGAGCGTAAGCAGGAAAACGATGACGCGTGGCATGGGCGGATCCGCTTGGAGAAATGGCCATCCTCGCGTAAACGCCTGGCGGGGGGAAGGGCGCGGCGTAGCGGCCTACGGCGCGGCTGGCTGAAAACACTCGTAACCAATCGGCCGTGACGCGCTCCTCGCTGCTGACTATTCTCTCGGTCCCGTATCTACACCAAGGGTTCCATGAACATTCCCTGTACCCAGCCGCGATCGTCGGCCATGACGATCGCGGCGCTCTCCAGCTGCTATTTTTCGATCATTCCAACCTCCGATGTCGCGTTATCCCACGCGTGCACCGCTTGCGCCGTACTGCGCCACCTGTCCACCACACGAGACCGCAAACATGGAATGGATCGCTGATCCTACGGCCTGGCTGGGCCTTCTCACGCTTATCGTCCTGGAAATCGTCCTGGGCATCGACAACCTAGTATTCATCGCCATCCTCGCGGACAAGTTGCCGCCCGAGCAGCGCGACCGTGCGCGAGTCATCGGCTTGAGCCTGGCGCTGGTGATGCGCCTGGGCCTGTTGGCGAGCATCGCCTGGCTGGTGACGCTCACCGAGCCGTTGGTCGAACTCTTCGGCAAAAGTTTCTCCGGGCGCGATCTGATCATGCTCGGCGGGGGCCTGTTCCTGTTGTTCAAGGCGACCATGGAGCTGCACGAGCGGCTGGAAGGCCGTATGCACCAGCACACCGGCAGCAAGGCCTACGCCCGCTTCTGGCCGGTGGTGGCGCAGATCATCGTGCTCGACGCGGTGTTCTCCCTCGATGCGGTGATCACTGCTGTGGGCATGGTCGAGCACCTGCAGGTGATGATGATCGCCGTGGTCATTTCCATGGCGCTGATGCTGCTGGCAAGCAAGCCGCTGACCGCCTTCGTCAATGCGCGGCCGACGGTGATCATGCTCTGTCTGGGCTTTTTGATGATGATCGGCTTCAGCCTCACCGCCGAAGGCCTGGGCTATCACATTCCGAAGGGCTACCTGTACGCGGCCATCGGCTTCTCCATCGCCATCGAGTTCTTCAACCAGCTGGCCCGTTCGCGACGCAAGCGCAGCCTACAAGGCGCCCGCCCGCTGCGCGAGCGCACCGCCCACGCCGTGCTGCGTATGCTCGGCGGCAAACTTGAAGCCGACGAAGTGGATGACGAGATCGCCGACATGGTGGATCGGAGTGGCCAGGCGCAGACGGGTTCGCTGTTCAATCGCCGCGAGCGGGTGATGATCAGCAGCGTGCTCAATCTTGCCGAGCAGTCCATCCGCACGGTGATGACCGATCGCATGGAAGTGGACCGCATCAACCTCGACGGCGAGCCCGCGACCATTCAGGCGGCGCTGCTCAACTCGCCGCACTCGCGTCTGGTGGTGGCCCGTGGCGATTCGCCGGACGAGCCGCTGGGTTATGTGCACAAGAAGGAGCTGCTCAAGACGCTGCTCAATGGCGAGGCGCCAGAGATCGAGCCGCTGGTGCGTGCGCCTATCAACCTGCCCGACAGCTGTACGGTGCTCAGCGCCCTGGAGCAGATGCGCCACGCCTCGACCCACATCGCTTTCGTGGTCAACGAATTCGGTGGCTTCGAAGGCCTGCTGACCCTGACCGATATTCTCGAGGCGATTGCCGGCGAGTTGCCTGATGCCAGCGAGGTGGAGGGACCGGATATCGAGCCGGTCGAGGGTGGCTATCGCATCAACGGCGCGGTCAATCTCGCCGTGCTGCGCGAGCGCCTCGGCTTTCGCGCGGTGGCGACCGACGACTACCAGACCCTGTCCGGGCTGGTGATGAGTCTGCTCGATCGTCTGCCGGTGATCGGCGACCAGGTGGAGCACGCCGACTGGCGATTGCACGTCACCGAGGTCAAGGACCGGCGCGTCACGGGGCTATTGCTCAAGCGGGTCGAGGAACAAGACGCGGCGAGGTAAGGGGCTAAGGCCCGGCAGGTATTTTCTGCCGGGCTCGCTCGTTCAAAGCAGCGGCAGTGTCACCGGCTCAAGGTGGTTGTCTTCCACTCGCACATCCAGCTCACCCTGACCGAGACGGGCCTTGAGGCGCTGGCCGGGCTGCGTCTGGCTGGCGCGGCGGATGGCATGGCCGTGTTCGTCCAGCAGAATGCTGTAACCGCGCGACAGGGTTGCCAGCGGGCTGACGATATTGAGTGTCTGTGCCAGGCCCTGCAGCTGCTGGCGGCGGGTCTTCAACCTTTCCTGCATGGCACGCGGCATGCGCTCGGACAGATGCTCAAGACGCTGGCGCAGCAGCTTCAAGGTGCGCCCCGGATGCTGTGCGCCCAGGCGGGTATCGAGGCGGGCAAAGCGCTCCTGACCCGCACAGAGGCGACGGTCGATGCCGCGCAACAGCCGCTGTTCCAGGTCGTCGATACGCTGGGCTTGCTGTTGCAGGCGTTCGCCGGGATGGCGCAGGCGCTTGGTCAGGTTCTCGAGCCGTGAGCTGTCGCGGTGAAGCCGGTCCTGCATGCGCAGCAACAGGCGCTGACGCAGGCTTGCCAGGCGCAGGGATACATCCGTGCTGCTGGGCGCCAGCAATTCGGCCGCAGCGGAAGGCGTAGGTGCGCGCACATCGGCGACGAAGTCGGCGATGGATACGTCGGTTTCGTGGCCGACAGCGCTGACGATCGGCGTCTGACAGGCGGCTACGGCGCGGGCGATAACCTCTTCGTTGAAGCACCAGAGGTCCTCCAGCGAGCCGCCGCCACGGGCCAGGATCAGTGCATCGAAACCGCCGCGGTCCGCCAGCTGCAGGGCGCGCACGATCTGCGGCGTCGCCTCGCGACCCTGAACAGCAGTCGGCACCAGCGTCAGCGCCACATGAGGTGCGCGGCGGCGAAACACCGAAATGATGTCGCGAATCACCGCGCCAGTCGGCGAGCTGACAATGCCGATGCGCTGTGGATGGGTGGGCAGGGCGCGTTTACTGGCAGCGTCGAATAGCCCTTCGGCAGCGAGTTTTTCCTTCAGCGCCTCGAAGGCCAGGCGCAGGGCGCCATCGCCGGCCGGCTCCAGTGAGTCGAGAATCAGCTGATAATCGCCACGGCCTTCGAACAGCGACACCTTGCCGCGTACTTTGACCGCCAAGCCGTCGCGCAGCGCCTGGCGCACCCGCAGCGCGTTCTGGCGAAACAGCGCGCAGCGGACCTGAGCGTTCTTGTCCTTGAGAGTGAAATAGATGTGGCCGGATGCAGGGCGGGCAAGATTGGAAATTTCGCCTTCGACCCAGACCTGGGCAAATACATCTTCCAGCAACAGCCGCGCGCGGCCGTTGAGCTGGCTGACGGTGAGGACCTCGCGGTCCAAGTTGAGACGCTGGAAAGGATCTTTGAGCATGGCGGCGATGATACGGGAAAAGGCTACAAAGAGCGCTGAAGGCTGGTCGGAGCGCTCCGACCGGGCGCGATTGACCTGAGCGGACAGCACATTAAGCTGCTCGGCTTTCCTGTCTGACGTTCCGAATCCGCCATGAACCACAGCCAAGTGATCGTCGTGCCACGCATTTCCACCTTTCCTGGCCATGAAGCCATGGCGCGAAAGGCCCTTCGCTGGCTCGTCGAGCGCCGTATCGTCGAGGCGCTTCCGACGACTTGCGGTCGAGGTGCTGGTGGCATGGCCTATGCGATCGCGTCGGGCGCACGCGCTGTGGTCCAGCATCCGGAACGGTTGCCGTTCGGTCAGCCAATCAATGGGCTGGAGATCGTGACCAAGCGCTGCATCTATACGCCGACTCGTGATTTTGCCGAGGAGGCTGGTTGCCCCGAGTGTCGCCAGGAAATTGGCGAGGCGCTATTCGAGAGCCTGGAAGACTGGATGCCCGGTCATACCGACAATTTCACTTGCCCGCAATGCGGCTTCGAGGACGATATCAACGGTTTTCTCTTCATCCCGGCCTGCGCTTTTTCCAACCTGGGCTTCATCTTCAATGGCTGGGGCGCTGCCGGTCTGCGCGTAGACTTCATCGATGCGTTCGCCGAGCGCCTGGGTTTCCCTTGCGCGCTGGTGGAGGTAGCCGACTGATTCCAGCCTTGCGGCGCCCTCATTGAGCGCGGGCACTCTGGTGGGTATAATGCCGCGCTTCCTTTTTCCCGCCTGGGAGCCCCCGCCATGCTGCGTATCAGCCAAGAAGCCCTGACGTTCGATGATGTTCTCCTGATCCCGGGATATTCCGAGGTTCTGCCCAAGGATGTCAGTCTCAAGACTCGCCTGACTCGCGAAATCGAGCTGAACATCCCCCTGGTTTCCGCAGCCATGGACACCGTCACCGAAGCCCGCCTGGCCATCGCCATGGCGCAGGAAGGCGGCATCGGCATCATCCACAAGAACATGAGCATCGAGCAGCAGGCTGCCGAGGTGCGCAAGGTCAAGCGGCACGAGACGGCCATCGTCCATGATCCGGTGACCGTCACCGCTGAAACCAAGATCAGCGAACTGCTGCGCAAGGCGCGCGAGTTGGGCTTCTCAGGTTTTCCAGTAGTTTCGGGTAAGGAGCTGGTCGGCATCGTCACCGGCCGCGACCTGCGCTTCACCCCCAACACCGGCGATACCGTTGCGGCGATCATGACGCCCAAGGCGGATCTGGTGACCGTCGAAGAAGGCACACCGCTGGAAGAGATCAAGGCCAAGCTCTACGAGCACCGCATCGAGAAGATGCTGGTGGTCGATGGCAACTTCCATTTGCGCGGCCTGGTGACCTTCCGCGATATCGAGAAGGCCAAGAGCTACCCGCTGGCGTCCAAGGATGAGCAGGGCCGTCTGCGTGTCGGTGCTGCCGTGGGTACCGGTGCTGATACCGCTGACCGTGTCGAGGCATTGGCGGCTGCAGGTGTCGACGTGGTGGTGGTGGACACCGCCCACGGACACTCCAAAGGCGTGATCGATCGCGTGCGTTGGGTGAAGCAGAATTTCCCACAGGTGCAGGTGATCGGCGGCAATATCGCCACTGCCGAAGCCGCGCTGGATCTGGTCAAGGCCGGCGCCGATGCGGTCAAGGTCGGCATCGGCCCGGGTTCGATCTGCACCACGCGCATCGTCGCCGGCGTCGGCGTGCCGCAGATTTCCGCCATCGCCAACGTTTCCGCCGCGCTTGAAGGCACCGGCGTACCGATGATCGCCGACGGCGGCATCCGTTTCTCCGGAGACCTGTCCAAGGCCATCGTCGCTGGCGCCAACGCGGTGATGATGGGCTCGATGTTCGCAGGTACCGAAGAAGCGCCGGGCGAGATCGAACTGTTCCAGGGCCGTTCTTACAAGGCCTACCGCGGCATGGGCTCGCTGGGCGCCATGTCCCAGGCTCAGGGTTCCTCGGACCGCTACTTCCAGGATTCCTCCGCTGGTGCCGAGAAGCTGGTGCCTGAGGGCATCGAAGGGCGTGTGCCGTACAAAGGCTCGCTGTCGGCGATCATCCACCAGCTAATGGGCGGCCTGCGTGCCTCCATGGGTTATACCGGCAGCGCCACCGTCGACGAGATGCGTAGCAAGCCGCAGTTCGTACGCATCACCGGCGCCGGCATGGCCGAGTCCCATGTGCATGATGTGCAGATCACGAAAGAGGCGCCAAACTACCGGGTCGGTTGATCCAGCCTCGATTAACAGACGCTGGAAGCTGGAAGCTGGAAGCTTGAAGTCGCGACTTCGGGCCTCTGCTTCCAGCTTCTGGCTTTCAGCTTCAAGCTTTTTCCGAAGGAAAGCCTCATGTCTCATCCCGACATTCACGCCCACCGCATCCTGATCCTCGACTTCGGTTCCCAGTACACCCAGCTGATCGCCCGCCGCGTGCGCGAGCTCGGGGTCTATTGCGAACTGCACCCTTGGGACATGAGCGATGAGGACATCCGTGCCTTCGCCCCGCGCGGGATCATCCTTGCCGGTGGTCCCGAGTCGGTGCATGAGGAGGGCAGCCCACGTGCGCGGCAGGCGGTGTTCGATCTGGGCGTGCCGCTGTTCGGCATCTGCTATGGCATGCAGACCATGTCCGAGCAGCTGGGCGGCAAGGTGCAGGGCTCGGATGTGCGTGAGTTCGGCTATGCGCGCGTTGACCTGGTCGGCAAATCGAAGCTGTTCGACGGCATCGAGGACCACATGGACGACGACGGCGTGTTCGGCCTCGACGTCTGGATGAGCCACGGTGACAAGGTCACCGATATCCCGGCCGGCTTCCACATCATCGCCAGCACCCCGAGCTGCCCGATCGCCGCGATCGGTGACGAGGCCCGCCGCTACTACGGCGTGCAGTTCCACCCGGAAGTGACCCATACCAAGCAGGGCGGCCGCATCCTGTCGCGCTTCCTGTTGGAAATCTGCGGCTGTGAAGCCCTCTGGACCCCCTCGAACATCGTCGAAGATCTGGTCGAGCAGGTCCGCGCCCAAGTGGGCAGCGCCAACGTACTGCTGGGCCTGTCCGGCGGGGTCGATTCCTCGGTGGTTGCCGCGCTACTGCACAAAGCTATCGGCGAGCAGCTGACCTGCGTCTTCGTCGACAACGGCCTGTTGCGTCTGCACGAAGGCGACCAGGTGATGGCCATGTTCGCCCAGAACATGGGCGTCAAGGTGATCCGCGCCGATGCCGAAGCGCAGTTCCTGGAGAATCTTGCCGGCGAAGCCGACCCGGAGAAGAAGCGCAAGATCATCGGCCGCACCTTCATTGACGTGTTCGATGCTCAGGCCAGCAAGCTGGACAACATCCAGTTCCTCGCTCAAGGCACCATCTACCCGGACGTGATCGAGTCGGCCGGCGCCAAGAGCGGCAAGGCCCACGTGATCAAGTCGCACCACAACGTGGGCGGCCTGCCGGAGGAGATGAACCTCAAGCTGGTCGAGCCGTTGCGTGAGCTGTTCAAGGATGAAGTCCGCAAGATCGGCCTCGAACTTGGCCTGCCCTACGACATGGTCTATCGCCACCCGTTCCCGGGTCCGGGCCTGGGCGTACGCATCCTCGGCGAGGTGAAGAAGGAATACGCCGACCTGCTGCGCCGTGCCGACCATATCTTCATCGAGGAACTGCGAAATTTCGACTGGTACCACAAGACCAGCCAGGCCTTCGTGGTGTTCCAGCCGGTGAAATCGGTCGGCGTGGTCGGCGATGGCCGCCGCTACGCCTGGGTCGTCGCCCTGCGCGCCGTGGAAACCATCGACTTCATGACCGCCCGCTGGGCGCACCTGCCTTACGAGCTGCTGGAAAAGGTCTCCAACCGCATCATCAACGAGATCGAAGGCATCTCCCGCGTCACCTACGACGTGTCGAGCAAGCCGCCGGCGACGATTGAGTGGGAGTGATGAACTGAACACCAAGGGCTGCCGATTGGCGGCCCTTGTGTTTGGGGTTAGTGAACGTTGATGGTGCCCTTCATCCCGGCTTCTAGATGGCCGGCAATCAGGCAGGCGAAATCCAGCGTGGCGGGCTGACTGAAATGCCAGAGCAGGTCGCCTTGCTGACCCGCTTCAAGTGCGACGGCATTGGGTTCATCGTGGGGCATGTCCGGCATGTTGCGCATCTGCTCGGCATGCGATTGCAGTTCGTCAAGTGTGCCGATGACCATTTCATGCGGCAGCTGTCCATTGTTCTTCACGCGAAAATGCACCGTTTCGCCGGCCTTCACGTCGAGATAGGCGGGCTCGAAACGCATTCGGTCATCCATGCTGACGTCCACCGTGCGGCTGACGCGCGCGGGATCGCCGGCATGCCCGGTCGAGGCGTGTTCATTACTCTCAGGCGCTTGATGATCATGGACATGCGCATGGCTGCCGTTGGCCAGGGATAACGCAGGCAGACTGCCGAGCAGTAGAGAAAGCAGCAGTCGGCTCATAGATCTGTAACGCATGAAAAAACCTCCTGGAGAAGTGCGGTTGATCGGATGACAGCATAGCGCCGCGAAGCCCGGCAACCGAATCTGGAACGCTGGGCGAGACATCATGTCGCGCCGCAAGTGATTGCCGTGTGGAAAGTCGGCTCGCGGAGCAGACCGACAAGTGAGAAAATCTCTCATCTTTTTTGGCGAACGGTATTTCATGACCTTCACCCGCAGACAAATCCTTGCCAGCCTGGCCGGGCTCGGTGTAGTCGGCCTCGGTGCCGGCGGTGCCCGTTATTGGCTGGGGCGGCCCGCCGAGGTCACGACCCACGATTACGAGCTGATCGCAGCGCCGCTGGATATCGAACTGGTACCCGGCCATACGACGCCCGCCTGGGCCTACGGCGGGCAGACGCCGGGCTTCGAATTGCGCGCTCGACAGGGCGATTGGCTGCGTGTGCGCTTCACCAATCATCTACCGGAACCGACCACCATCCACTGGCATGGCATTCGTCTGCCGCTGAATATGGACGGGGTCCCCTATGTGTCGCAGTTGCCCGTTCTGCCGGGTGAGTCGTTCGACTATCTATTTCAGGTGCATGATGCAGGCAGCTTTTGGTACCATCCGCACACCACCAGCGCCGAGCAGCTGGGACGCGGGCTGGTTGGGCCGCTGATCGTCGAGGAGCGCGAACCGAGTGGTTTTCGCCATGAGCGCACCCTGAGCTTGAAGAGCTGGCATGTGGACAAGCAAGGCGCCTTCACTGATTTCAGCGTACCGCGCGAGGCCGCCCGCGGCGGCACACCGGGCGTCCTCTCGAGCGTCAATGGCGAGCATGCGCCGACGCTTGAATTACCCGCCGGTCAGGTGGTGCGCTTGCGCATTCTCAACCTCGATAACACCCTGACCTATCGACTGAATCTCTCCGCTGGCGAAGCACGTATCTATGCGCTCGATGGCAATCCGATCAAGCCGCGTCCGTTCGGTAAGGATTACTGGCTGGGGCCAGGCATGCGCGTGGACCTGGCGTTGAAGGTGCCGCCTGTAGGGGAGCAGCTGTCGCTGCGCAACGGGCCTCTGCGGCTGGCGACTCTTGCTTCGGTCAGCACTGGAGAGGCCGAAGGAGAGTGGCCCGCTCCGCTTCCGCCCAACCCGATTGCCGAGCCGGACCTGCAGCAGGCAGAAACCCTGCGCTTCAATTTCGAGTGGGCCGGTACGCTATCCAGCGATGCAGGACAGGGCGATTCGTTCACCTTCTGGCAGGTCAACGGTCAGGCTTGGGATATCAATGACAAGACGTGCGCCGATCGGCCCATCGCGACCTTGAAACGCAACGGCCATTACATCCTCGAATTACGTAATCTCAGCCAGTATCAGCACCCGATTCATCTACACGGTATGACTTTCAAGGTCATCTCATCCAATCGTAAGAAGATCGAACCCTGGTTCACCGACACCTATCTGCTGGGCAAGAACGAAACCGCCCGCATCGCATTGGTGGCCGATAACCCGGGCGTTTGGATGTTTCACTGCCATGTGATCGACCACATGGAGACGGGGCTGATGGCGGCGATCGAGGTGGTATAGACGTTCTTGCAGTTTGAAGTCTAAGCAGGCTGTAGACTCTAGCCAGCTCTCAGCTCTTAAAACCGAATCATGAAAAAACCACAAATCATCGACCGCTCGCGCGACGAGTATTTCATGCGCGAGGCGCTTGCACTGGCAGCACAGGGTGCTGCTCTGGGCGAGGTTCCGGTGGGGGCGGTGCTGGTGCAGGACGGGCAGATCATTGGGCGGGGCTTCAACTGTCCGATATCCCGGCACGACCCTAGTGCTCACGCTGAAATGGTGGCGATCCGCGACGCGGCGTCACGCGTGCAGAATTACCGTCTGCCAGGCAGTACGCTATACGTGACGCTGGAGCCCTGCAGCATGTGCGCGGGACTGATCGTGCACTCGCGCATTCAGCGCGTAGTGTACGGCGCTACGGAGCCCAAGGCGGGCGTCGCGATCAGTCGCGGCCAGTTCTTTTCTCAGGATTTTCTCAACCATCGGGTGCTGGTCGAAGGTGGCGTGATGGCGGAGCAGTGCAGTGAGACGCTGAGCGACTTCTTCCGGATGCGCCGCAAGACGCGTGGTGGCGAGGCTGTGAAGTCGCTGGACGGCTAATCGGCGCGCCTGAAGGTCAAATGCCGCTGCTGTAACGGCGCACGCCTGCTTCCGGCAGCTTTTCATGAGCAGCGATACTGCCCTGCGCGGGAAACACCACCAAGTGATCGGCAGCGATGCCGATACCGACTTCCTGCCCGGTCGGGTAATCGGCATGGCTGGGAAAAATGCCTTCGAGTTGATTGCCGGTCGGCAATTGCAGGCGATACAGGGTCGAGGCGCCGAGGAAGGTCTTACCGACGATGAGTCCCTTGAGCGCACTTTGCGGCGAGTAAACGATGTCATCCGGGCGCAGCAGGACATCCACGGAGCTGCCGGCCGGCATGGTGTAGGCACGGTTGCCGCGAATGACGCCGAGTTCGGTCTGTACCGTTTCGGGGTCGATCAACTGACCGCGGATGAAATAACCCTGACCAATGAAGCTCGCGACGAAGGGCGTCAGCGGCTCGTGATAAAGGTTGTACGGCGTGTCCCACTGTTCCAGGCGACCATCTTTGAATACCCCGACCTGATCGCTGACCGCGAAGGCTTCTTCCTGGTCGTGCGTGACGAGGATGGCACTGGTGCCGCGAGCTTTGAGGATCTCTCGCACCTCATGACTCAGGCGACGCCGCAGGTCGCCGTCGAGGTTGGAGAAGGGTTCGTCGAGTAGCAAAAGCTCCGGCTCGGGTGCGAGTGCGCGGGCGAGGGCGACACGCTGCTGCTGGCCACCGGACAGTTCATGCGGATAGCGCTTGCCGAGCGGTGCCAGATGCACAAGGTCGAGCATTTCACGAACGATACGGGCGTGGTGCGGATGCTTGCGGATGCCGAACGCGATGTTCTCGGCAACGGTCAGGTGCGGGAACAGGGCGTAGTCCTGGAAAACCATGCCGATCCGGCGCTTCTCCGGCGCGAGCGTGAAGCCTTGTCGCGAAATGACGGCGTCGCCCAGTTGGATCTCGCCTTCGTTGACATGTTCGAAGCCGGCGATAGCTCGTAGCGTGGTGGTTTTGCCGCAGCCGGATGGTCCTAGCAGGCAGCCGATATCACCGCGATTGAGGTGCAGGTTGAGGTTCTGCACGACGCTCTGGCCGCCATAGCCGCAGTCCAGATTGCGAAGGTGCAGAAGCGGTTGAGAGCTCATGCGTGGTGATAGGCCGGCTCGACAAGGAATTCAAGCAATGCCTTCTGAGCGTGCAAGCGGTTTTCGGCTTGGTTCCAGGCTACCGAACGAGGATCGTCGAGCAGGTCGTGACTGATCTCTTCACCACGATGGGCGGGCAGGCAGTGCATGAACAGTACGTCTTCGGCGGCGACGTCAAGTAGGGCACGGTCGACCTGATAAGGGCGGAAGGTGGCGATACGTGCGGCCACTTCATCCTCCTGTCCCATCGACGCCCAGACATCGGTGCTGATTAGATGAGCGCCGGCGGCGGCTTCGCGCGGATCGCGGACGAGCTGGACGCGATCACCGGCCTGTGCCAGCAATTCGGCTTCGGGCTCGTAGCCCTCGGGGCAGGCGATACGCAGCTGAAAGTCGAACTGAATGGCCGCTTCCATATAGGAATTGCACATATTATTGCCATCGCCGATCCAGGCTACCGTCTTGCCGGTGATGCTGCCGCGGTGTTCGTGGAAAGTCTGCATGTCGGCCAGCAACTGACAAGGATGCAAATCGTCGGACAGCCCATTGATGACTGGTACCGTTGAATGAGCGGCGAACTCAGTGAGCGTGGCATGGGCAAAGGTGCGGATCATGACCGCATCGAGCATGCTGGACATGACGATGGCCGAATCACTGACCGGCTCGCCGCGGCCCAGTTGGGTATCGCGGGGCGAAAGAAAGATCGCCTGGCCGCCGAGTTGAATCATGCCGGCCTCGAAGGACAAACGGGTCCGTGTCGAGGCCTTCTCGAAGATCATCCCCAAGACGCGGTTTTTCAGCGGCTCGAACAGAATGCCGCGCTGGCGCAGATCCTTCAGCTCGATGCCGCGACGGACCAGGCCGAGTAGCTCCTGGGACGTGCAATCCATCAGTGAGAGAAAGTGTCTTGCGCTCATATCAACTACCTTTATTGCCGCAGTCGAGGCCGGAGAGTTTTCTACAGAAAAGAGAAGGCCTACGACAGGGGTCGCACGGGAAGCGACGAAACGGGAAAGGCGCGATCTTATCCAGAAAGCCTTCGCGGGCGCAAATCGGCCTGGGCGCGCCAGAAATACGGGCTACAAGCGAACGTTCGCAAGCAATTGGGGATAAAAGCCGAGCCCGCGACTCGGCTTTTATGGCGCTGTTCTGTACAATGCGCGCCAACCGTGACTAGCCGAGGTGCCCCATGGATATCATCGAAACCATCAAAGAGCAGATCGAAAAGAATCCGGTGCTGCTGTACATGAAAGGCTCGCCCAACGCGCCGCAGTGCGGCTTTTCCGCCCGTGCGACACAGGCCGTTATGGGCTGCGGCGAGAAGTTCGCTTACGTCGACATCCTGCAGAATCCAGAGATTCGCGCCAACTTGCCGAAGTACGCCAACTGGCCGACCTTCCCCCAGCTGTGGGTCGATGGCGAGCTGGTCGGGGGCAGCGACATCATCCTCGAGATGTTCGAGAAGGGCGAGCTGCAGCCGCTGATCAAGCAGGCTGTGGAAAAAGCCGGCGCCTGATCGCGACGCGTTGTCAAAACCCGCCAAACGGCGGGTTTTTTGTGGCTGCAACTCTGTATTTCGAGGCGCTGGAAGCTTCGGTATCGCCACCGGACAAGTCTTGGGGGCCTGCGCCAAAACGAAAACGAGAGCCGATGGCTCCCGCTTTTTACAGCATAAGGATGAGTTACTCGTCCATCTGGGACTGCAGGTAATTTTCCATGCCGACCTTATCGATGAGACTCAGCTGGGTTTCTAGCCAGTCGATGTGCTCTTCCTCTGACTCAAGAATGTCTTCAAGCAATTCGCGGCTACCGTAGTCGCCGACGCTTTCGCAGTAGGCGATGGCGACCTTGAGATCCTGCACGCCGCCCTGTTCCAGCTTGAGGTCGCAATCGAGCATTTCACGGGTGTTTTCGCCGATCAGCAGCTTGCCCAGGTCCTGCAGGTTGGGCAGGCCTTCGAGAAAGAGGATGCGCTTGATCAGCTTGTCCGCATGCTTCATCTCGTCGATGGACTCTTCGTACTCGTGCTTGCCGAGCTTGCCCAGCCCCCAGTCTTCGTACATGCGGGCATGCAAAAAGTACTGGTTGATAGCGACCAGTTCGTTGCCGAGGATTTTGTTCAGGTGCTGGATGACTAGCTTGTCGCCTTTCATGTCGGTGTCCTGCGTCGAATCATGTGCGTATTGCGCGCAGTCTGGCCACGAACATAGGTCCTGTCAAACCTAAGTCATTGAATGTTAAAGGGTAAACCGGAATAAGAATAAGTCTGTTCCGCGACTCGATAGCAACGTCTTGATTTGCAGGCAGAAAAAAGCCGGGCAGATGCCCGGCTCGGGAAAACTAATTTGTATCAGGCGGGTGCGAAGCCGACCGGATAGGCAAGGGAGGCGTTGGCGCTCTGGATATCGCTCAAGGTTTCGCGAACGACCTGCTTGGCGACGCAGGCGCATTTCCCGCATTGAGTCGCTACGCCCGTAGCTTCACGCACTTCACGATAGCTGCAGCAACCTTCGTAAATGGCGTCACGGATCTGACCGTCGGTTACACCCTGGCAAAGACAGACGTACATAAGAACTACCCGTTGAGCCTGTTGATGTCTGCGATGCTAAACAGAATGAGAATGATTGTCAAAGCATCTCGGTCGAGCGGTTTTTACTCAACGGTCAGTTTTTTGCTTCCCCGATCGCAGGACATTGCTATGGCGAGTCGCTAAAATTGCGAAGTTCTTCGCGCTTTAGAATCCGGGTCGATCGACCGGGGTGGGCGCTAGGCCGGTGCCACCATGCAGTTAAGCGTCCCAACCCTCATCGTCGCCGACATCTATGTGATGCTGCTGGTGGCGCTCCTGATGTTCCTGGCCTGGCGTAGCGGCCGTCGCGAGCCGACGCTCGGTTATCTCTGCCTGACGCTTTTTCTCGGCGTCGTCTCCACGGCGCTGGGTGCGCTGCGCAATATGGGCATCGACTGGGTGCCCATCGTCTTGGGTAACTCGCTGTTGGTGCTGGCGCTGGCCTTCAATTGGACGGCGATGCGCGTGTTCGCTGGTCGCCAGCCGCACTGGCAAGGGATCGTTGCTGCTCCGCTGATCTGGGCGGGTCTCTGTCTTTTTCCGGCCTTCTTCGAAGCGGATGCGCTGCGGTTGCGGATCGCTACGCTGTCGCTGTTCACCATCATTTATATAGGCCTGGCCATGGCGGAACTGTGGCGTAGCCGGCAGGTGATACAGGTGTCCCTGCATCCGGCCCTGGTGCTGATGGCGGTACATATTGCGGTCTATACCTTGCGTATCCCATTAGATCATGGCCGTCCCTTCGAGGCGTCCGGGCAGTTCAATTTCTTCGCTCTGGTGATCTTCGAAACCATGCTCTACGCGGTGGGCATCGCCTTCGTGACGCTGGCGATGGTGCGCGAGCGGGCCGAGTTGGAGCATCGCCAGGCGTCGCTCAGCGATCCGTTGACTGGAATCGGCAATCGGCGGGCCTTCGTCGAGCATGGCGAGCGGCTGTTGCTGCGTTGTCGCGACGCCGGACAGCAGGTGACGCTGCTGCTCTGCGACCTAGACCAGTTCAAGCGCCTCAATGACACCTTTGGCCACAAGGTCGGCGACCATGCGCTGATCAGCTTTTGTCAGGTAATGAAGTCGCGCATGCGCCGGCAGGATGTCTTCGGGCGAATAGGCGGTGAAGAATTCGCCTGCCTGCTGGCGGATGCCAATGCCCAGGTCGCCCGCGACGTGGCCGAGCGTATCCGCAGCGAGTTCGCCAACTTGCCATTCAGTCAGTCCGGCATCCTCAGTGTCAGCATTGGTGTGAGTGATACGACGCGTGCCGGCTACAGCCTCGACCGCCTGATGGGCGAGGCAGATCGGGCCCTTTATGAGGCCAAGGCGACGGGGCGTAATTGTGTCCGGGTGGCCATTTAACAGGCCGCTGGAAAACTACCTGCGTTGGCAATACTGCGTTAAAAACAGACTCGGCAAGCCGCTCGCGGCTAACGCGCTTCAGCGCGGCCCGGAGGGCGAACGAAGTGAGTACTGCTCATTTAGACCACTAAACTCCGCGTGATTCGCTACGCTCACCCTTCGGGCCACTGCGGCTGTTACTCCGTTGGTCGTTGCGCTTGTCTTGCCTGCCTCGCCTACGTTTTCCAACAGCCTGTTAAGCCAGCAGCCTGCCGCCGCGGTTTGCTAGACTGCGCCCCTTTTTCCAGGTGACGCTCCCATGGCCCTGCAAGCGACTCCCTATAAGGTCGAACTCAACCTGACCGATCTCGATCGCGGCGTTTACGAAAACCTGCGCTTCACCGTGGCGCGTCATCCGTCCGAAACCGAGGAGCGCCTGGGTATCCGGTTGATCGCCTATGCGCTGTGGTACAGCGAGCAGCTGGCCTTCGGCCGAGGGCTTTCCGATGTGGACGAGCCGGCGCTGTGGGAAAAGAGCCTGGATGGCCGCGTGCTGCACTGGATTGAAGTCGGCCAACCGGATGCCGAACGCCTGACTTGGTGCTCCCGGCGTGCCGAGCGTGTCAGTCTGGTGGCCTACGGCAACCTGCGGGTCTGGCAGGGCAAGGTGGTCGATGCGGTGAAGGGGTTGAAGAACCTGTCCATCGCTGCCATCGAGTCGGACAGTCTCGCCGAGCTGGTCAAGGACCTGCCGCGCAGCCTCCAGTGGGGCGTGATGATCAGTGACGGCACCCTGTTCATCACCGACGAGCGCGGCCAGTTCGAAGTTTCCCTGCAATGGCTGCTCGGCGAGCGTTGAGTTTTCCTGCCCCTTCGAGTTGTTGACCGAAAATGCGTATAGAACACCGATCCTTGCCTGCGACCCTGCCTGACCTGGGCGACCTGCCGCCTCTGCTGACGCGCCTGTATGCGGCGCGCGGCGTACAGTCGGTGGCCGAACTGGACAAGGGTCTGGCGCAGCTGATTCCCTACAGCCAATTGAAGGGCATCGATGGGGCCGTGTCGCTATTGGTCGAGGCGCTTGAGCTGCGTCAGCGTATTCTGTTCGTCGGCGATTTCGACGCCGACGGAGCCACCGCCAGCACGGTTGGCGTGCTCGGCTTGCGCCAGCTGGGTGCGGCGCATGTGGATTATCTCGTCCCCAATCGCTTCGAATATGGCTACGGACTGACGCCGGAGATCGTTGCCGTGGCGCTCGAGCGTCAGCCCGATCTGCTGGTGACGGTGGACAACGGCATTTCCAGCGTGGACGGCGTGGCTGCGGCCAAGGCGGCAGGGCTCAAGGTGCTGGTGACCGACCATCACTTGCCGGGCCATGAGCTACCGACGGCCGATGCCATCGTCAATCCCAACCAGCCGGAATGCGCGTTCCCCAGCAAGTGCATCGCTGGCGTCGGGGTGATCTTCTACGTGCTGTTGGCTCTACGCGCGGCGCTGCGTGAAAAGGGTTGGTTCAACCGCAATGGTTGGGCCGAGCCGAACCTGGCCGAGCTGCTGGATCTGGTGGCGCTGGGCAGCGTCGCCGACGTGGTTCCTTTGGATGCCAACAACCGCATCCTGGTACATCAAGGCTTGGCACGGATCCGAGCGGGGCGGGCGCGGCCGGGCTTGCGTGCGATTCTGGACGTCGCCGGACGTGACCACAAGCGCATTACTTCAACCGATCTTGGTTTCATCCTCGGCCCACGGCTGAACGCGGCGGGGCGCCTGGACGACATGGCGCTGGGCATCGAATGTCTGCTTTGCGAAGACGAAGCACTGGCGCGCGACATGGCCGTGCAGCTCGACCAGCTCAACCAGGACCGCAAGGGCATCGAGCAGGGCATGCAGCGCGAGGCGCTGGCGCAGCTCAAGGATTTGCCGCACGACGATATGCCGTTCGGCCTTTGTCTGTTCGAGCCGGATTGGCACCAGGGTGTCATCGGCATCCTCGCTTCGCGGCTGAAAGAGCGCTATCACCGGCCAACGATTGCCTTCGCCGATGCGGGAGAAGGGATTCTGAAAGGCTCGGCGCGTTCGGTGCCGGGCTTCCATATTCGCGATGCGCTGGATGCAGTCGCAGCGCGCCATCCTGGTCTGATCAGCAAGTTTGGCGGCCATGCGATGGCGGCCGGTCTGTCGTTGCCGCAAGCCAACTTCGACACCTTTGCGGCGGCGTTCGATACCGAGGTTCGGCGCCAGTTGTGCGAGGACGACCTCACCGGTCGATTGCTGACCGATGGTCAGCTCAGCATCGAAGAATTTCATCTGGAGCTAGCCAAGGCGCTACGCAATGCAGGGCCCTGGGGTCAGCATTTTCCCGAGCCGATGTTCCATGGCGTGTTTCAGCTGGTACAGCAACGCTTGGTGGGCGAGCGGCACCTGAAAATGATGCTCAAGAGCGAGTGTGGTTCAGTGACCCTCGATGGCATCGCTTTCAACATTGATCGCGATCTCTGGCCTAACCCCAACGTGCGCTGGGCGGATTTGGCTTACAAACTGGACGTGAACGAATTTCGCGGGCGGGAAAGCGTGCAGTTGTTGGTCGCGCATATCGCGGCGCGTTGAGTGTTGCGTTTTGATGCGTGGGGCATCCGCCGCCTGGGTGTAGTGACGACCTTTCCCCCTCACCCTAGCCCTCTCCCTCAGGGGAGGGGACTGGTCCGAATTCGCATGACCTATAGCGTTGGACCGAATCAAGGCAGTAAGGCAGCCGCATAAATTGCCCTCACGCGAAACGACGGCTCCAGCAGAGTCAGGCTAAGCACGCAGCCGCTCGAAACAACACCGATCTAGCTCCCTCGCCCCACCGGGGAGAGGGCTGGGGTGAGGGGAACGTGGCACCCACTACGCAGAGCCACTCCAAACACGCATGCGCTTCTAGCCCACAGCCACATCCAGTCCACCATCAACCTCGCAACACGCCGTCACCGATTCATACGCCAAGCGCAGCCGTGACCAGGCAAGATCGTCGAAACAGTCTGTACTGAGGGATGTCCAACCCGCATCCAACGCAGTCGAGGTTTCCATGACACAGCTTTTCCAACCACTCACTCTGCGCCAGTTGACGTTGCCCAACCGCATTGCTGTTTCGCCCATGTGCCAATATTCGGCCAAGGCCGGTATGGCCAACGACTGGCATCTGGTGCATCTGGGTAGCCGCGCGGTAGGCGGTGCGGGCCTGGTCATCATCGAGGCGACCGCCGTTACCGCCGACGGGCGTATTTCGCCGGAAGATCTCGGCATCTGGTCTGACGACCATGTCGAGCCGCTGCGCCGAATCACGCGTTTCATCCATGCTCAAGGCTCGGTTGCCGGGATTCAGCTGGCCCATGCCGGACGCAAGGCGAGCACCTGGCAGCCTTGGCTGGGGCGGCACGGCAGCGTTCCGATCGCTGCTGGCGGCTGGATGCCGGTCGGACCGTCCACCATCGCCTTCGATCCGGAGCATGCTGTGCCTACTGCGCTGGACGAGATGGGGATCATGGGTGTCATTCAGGCCTTTGTACGCGCCGCTGAACGCGCGCTGGCGGCGGGTTTCAAGGTCGCCGAAGTGCATGCCGCCCACGGCTATCTGCTGCATCAGTTCCTGTCGCCTTTGTCCAACCAGCGCCAGGATGGCTACGGCGGCTCGTTCGACAACCGCATTCGACTGCTACTGGAAGTGACTCAGGCGGTGAGAAGCGTGTGGCCGGAAGAGTTGCCGTTGTTCGTTCGCTTGTCCGCCACCGACTGGGTTCAGGACGGCTGGAACCCCGAAGAAACCGTCGAACTGGCCCGCCGCCTGAAAGCCGTAGGCGTGGATCTGATCGACGTGTCTTCTGGCGGCACCGCCGTCAATGCCGAGATTCCAGTTGGACCCGGTTACCAGACGCAGTTCGCCGAACAGGTCCGACGCGAGGCGGGTATCGCCACCGGTACGGTCGGGATGATTACCGAGGCGGTCCAGGCCGAGCACATTCTGCGCACCGGGCAGGCCGATTTGATCCTGCTGGCCCGCGAGTTGTTGCGCGATCCCTACTGGCCGCTGCATGCCGCCGAAGATCTGCGTGACAACTCAGTGCCGTGGCCTGCGCAATACGTGCGCGCCGCCCATCGAAATACGCCGATTCGGCAGGTTCCCGATTCGCTCGATTGAATCCGGTTCATTCTTTTTTGCAGGAGACACTCATGAAAACCAGCGGTTTGCTCGATCAGTTGCTTAAGTCCGGTCAGGACCTGCTGCAGAAGCAGCAGGGATCGATTTCGCGGCAATCGAATCCCGGGGGCAGCGGTTCGCTCGGTGGCATTCTCTCGGGAGCGGGTGGTTCCCTCGGTGGGATTCTAGGTGGCGGCAGTGGCGGCAGTGGCGGGCGTGGCGCGATGGCGGCCGGAGCACTTGGGATGTTGCTGGGAAGCAAGAGCGGGCGCCGCCTGGGCGGTAAGGCAGTCACTTACGGCGGCTTGGCCGCGCTCGGCATGCTGGCCTACAAGGCCTATGGCAACTGGCAGGCGCAGCAGGCTGGCGCGGCGCGAACGAGCACCGCGCAGGCCGAGCCGAAGACGGTCGATCGGCTGCCGCCAGAACAGGTGGAAGAGCACAGCCGCGGCATTCTCCGGGCGCTGGTCGCCGCGGCCAAGGCTGACGGTCATGTCGACGATCAGGAGCGCAAGATGATCGAGGCCGAGTTCGCACAGATGACCGGCGACCCCGAGCTGCAACGCTGGCTGGAAACGGAGCTGAACAAACCGCTGGATCCGGTCGAGGTAGCCGCCGCCGCCACCACGCCGGAAATGGCTTCGGAAATGTATTTGGCCAGTGTGCTGATGGTCGACGAAGAGCATTTCATGGAACGTGCCTACCTGGACGAGTTGGCCCGTCAGCTCAAGCTCGACGCAGGGTTGAAAGCCGAACTGGAAAGCCAGGTGCGCGGCGTCTCGGCCTGATGTCGGTCGGGGGCCTGATCATGGCCCCCGCCATTTCGGCTTTCAACCGAGCTTGACATTCGTCGCGCCAGCGATCCCGCACGGGCTGTCAGCCGCAGTCTGCTGCGCTATAATCGTCGGCTTTTCACACGTCCGCTTGAGAGCTGCCTATCTATGGAAATCAACCCGATCCTTAACAGCATCAAGGACCTGTCCGACCGCACTCAGTCAATTCGGGGGTATCTTTGACTACGATCAAAAGCATGATCGTCTCGTCGAAGTAAACCGCGAACTCGAAGACCCCAACGTCTGGAACAGCCCTGAGTACGCCCAGAATCTGGGCCGTGAGCGCGCCACCCTGGCACTGATCGTCGAAACCATCGACGACCTCACAAGCAGCCTGGCCGACTCGCGCGACCTGCTCGACATGGCCGTCGAGGAGGACGACCAGGGTGCGGTAGACGACGTCGCCGCCGAACTGGACCGTCTGCGTGGCATCCTCGAAGGGCTGGAATTCCGCCGCATGTTTAGCGGCGAGATGGATCCCAACAACGCTTACCTCGATATCCAGGCCGGTTCCGGCGGCACCGAGGCTCAGGATTGGGCCAACATGCTGCTGCGCATGTACCTGCGCTGGGCCGACAAACACGGCTTCGACGCGACCATCATGGAGCTGTCCGAGGGCGAAGTCGCCGGCATCAAGGGCGCCACTTTGCACATCAAGGGCGAATACGCCTTCGGCTGGCTGCGCACCGAGATTGGTGTGCATCGCCTGGTACGCAAGAGCCCGTTCGACTCCGGCAATCGTCGCCATACCTCGTTTACCGCAGTATTCGTCTCGCCGGAAATCGACGACAACATCGAGATCGAGATCAACCCGGCCGACCTGCGCATCGACACCTACCGTTCTTCCGGTGCCGGTGGTCAGCACGTAAACACCACTGACTCGGCCGTGCGGATTACCCACGTGCCGACCAACACCGTGGTCAGCTGCCAGAACGAACGTTCCCAGCACGCCAACAAGGACACCGCCATGAAAATGCTGCGGGCCAAGTTGTACGAGCAGGAGATGCAGAAGCGCAACGCCGCCTCCCAGGCGCTGGAAGACACCAAGTCGGATATCGGCTGGGGCCATCAGATCCGCTCCTACGTCCTCGACCAGTCGCGGATCAAGGATTTGCGCACCGGTGTAGAACGCAGCGACTGCGACAAAGTGCTTGATGGGGATATCGACGAGTATCTCGAAGCGAGCTTGAAACAAGGCCTTTGACCCGGCCCGTTGTTTTGACGTCGCCACTTAACGTGTAGGAGCGAGCTTGCTCGCGAATGGGCGCTCGATAGGCACTGCCCGAGTCGTCCGGTGCAGGCAGCCTGATTCGTGAGCAAGCTCGCTCCTACAAACAACACACCGCACCACCCGCTAGGCACTTGAAACCATGAGCGAACAACCGCTGAACCAGCACGCCATCCAAGAGGAAGAAAACAGCCTGATCCTTCAGCGCAAGGAAAAACTGGCCGCCGAGCGCGCCAAGGGCAATGTCTTCCCCAATGACTTCCGTCGCGACAGCTATTGCAACGACTTGCAGCTGAAATACGCCGACAAGACCAAGGAAGAGCTGGCAGAAGCGGCTATCCCGGTGAAGGTCGCCGGGCGCATCATGCTCAACCGCGGCGCCTTCATGGTCCTGCAGGACATGACCGGACGCATTCAGGTCTACGTCAACCGCAAGACGCTGCCAGCCGAGACCCTGGAAGCCATCAAGCATTGGGACCTGGGCGACATCATCGCCGCCGAGGGCACCCTGGCCCGTTCCGGCAAGGGTGACCTCTATGTCGAGATGACCGACGTGCGGTTGCTGACCAAGTCGCTGCGTCCGCTACCGGACAAGCACCACGGCCTGACCGATACCGAACAGCGCTACCGTCAGCGCTACGTCGACCTGATCGTTAACGAGGAAACCCGCCACACCTTCCGTGTGCGCTCCCAGGTGATCGGCCACATCCGCAAGTTCCTCAACGAACGCGACTTCCTCGAAGTCGAGACGCCGATGCTGCAGACCATTCCAGGCGGCGCTGCGGCCAAGCCGTTCGAGACTCATCACAACGCGCTGGACCTGCCGATGTTCCTGCGCATCGCGCCGGAGCTCTATCTAAAGCGTTTGGTGGTGGGCGGCTTCGAGCGCGTGTTCGAGATCAACCGTAACTTCCGTAACGAAGGCGTTTCGACCCGGCACAACCCCGAGTTCACCATGCTCGAGTTCTACCAGGCCTACGCCGATTACGAAGACAACATGGACCTCACCGAAGAACTGTTCCGCGAGCTGGCGCAGCTGATTCTCGGCAGCACCGACGTGCCGTATGGCGACAAGGTGTTCCACTTCGGCGAGCCCTTTGCGCGGTTGTCGGTGTTCGATTCGATCCTCAAATACAACCCGGACATCAGCGCCGCCGACCTGCAGGACGTCGATACCGCACGCGCCATCGCCAAGAAGGCCGGTGCCAAGGTGTTGGGCTTCGAGGGGCTGGGCAAGCTGCAGGTGATGATTTTCGAGGAACTGGTCGAGCACAAGCTGGAGCAGCCACACTTCATCACTCGCTATCCGTTCGAAGTCTCGCCACTGGCCCGTCGCAGCGACGACGATCCGAGCGTCACGGATCGTTTCGAGCTGTTCATTGGTGGTCGCGAAATCGCCAACGCCTATTCCGAGCTCAACGACGCTGAAGATCAGGCCGAGCGCTTCCATGCCCAGGTACGTGACAAGGATGCCGGCGACGACGAAGCCATGCATTTCGACGCCGACTTCGTCCGCGCGCTGGAATATGGCATGCCGCCGACCGCCGGAGAGGGCATCGGCATCGACCGCCTGGTGATGCTGCTGACCAACTCGCCGTCGATCCGCGACGTGATCCTGTTCCCGCACATGCGCCCCGAGGTCTGATCTCGGCTGTTCCCCGCTCGGCGAGACTTGCCGAGCGGGTACTGTTCCCGTCGCGGGCATCTGGCGGTCGCGCCGGAGCAGGAGATGCACCGCACCGAACGCCAACCCTCGCATCACTGCAGTTGCCGCATGGCGTCTGCATCTATCGCCACCGGCTCGATGGCTTCAGATCGGTCATCGCCTGCCGACAGCTTTATATCGCTGGCGCGGCTGTTCGCGAACCGGACACGGATCGCGAGGGTCCGCTGATGTATAAGTTGAAGGCCACGGATCACTGACGAGGTACGGATGAATACCCGTAACAATCTCGATGAGTACCAGAGCACCGTTCGTGCGCTGTCCGACCGCATCGTCGAGGCACAAACCCCGGTGCGGGTGCTCGATGCGGTGAAGTGGGACGAGAATGTCCGTCAGGGCTTTTTCGCCGCTGGCGGGCGCGAGCTGCCCAAGGTCGATCGCGCCTATTACGAAGGCCGACCACTGGCCTTCGATTCCAGCGCCAAGAAGGAAGAATTCCAGAACATCGAGCGTGACATCACCCGTCAGCTGGGCCAGTTCAACCCGGTCGGGCAGATCATGCGGCGCATGTGCAAGGAATACCGCATGGTGATCCGCATGCTCGAGGCACGTGGCACCGCCGACTTCGGCCTGATCTCCCAGGAACTCTACGGCGCCGCTTCGGATGCCTTCCATGCCGGCGACCCGACCTTGTCCGACCTCGGCCTGATGCTGTCGGACTACCTGAACAACATCGCCGACCGGGGTGATCTCAAGGACGAAGCCAAGACGCTGGACGCCCCGCAGGCGGTGGAGATGCTGCAGCGGCGGTTGGACCTGGTATTCGGCGAAGGCGAGGGCGTGATCCGCGTGTTCGAGTCCGACGGCATCCTCGCCGATGCTGCAGCCGGCGCCGACTACATCAAGATCCGCAGCGATGCGATGTTCAACGAGCGCGACGTGCGCGCGCTGGAAGTTCACGAAGGCCTGGTTCATGTGGGCACCACGCTCAACGGCCAGAACCAGCCGATCTGCACCTTCCTTGCGAAGGGTCCGCCGTCTTCTACCGTGACGCAGGAAGGCCTGGCGATCCTTATGGAAGTGATCGCCTTCGCGTCCTATCCGACGCGGCTGCGCAAGCTGACCAACCGCACCCGCGCCATCCACATGGCTGAGGAGGGCGCGGATTTCCTCGATGTGTTCGCCTTCTTCCGCGACCAGGGCTACGCCGAGGACGAGTGCTACAGCAACGCCAGCCGGGTATTTCGCGGCTCGCTCCCGAATGGTTTGCCCTTCACCAAGGACCTGTCCTACCTGAAGGGTTTCATCATGATCTACAACTACATCCAGCTTGCGGTGCGCAAAGGTCGGCTGGAGCAGATTCCGCTGTTGTTCTGCGGCAAGACCACACTGGAAGACATGCGCACCCTGCGCCAGTTAGTGGACGAGGGTATGGTGGTACCGCCCAAGTACCTGCCTCAGCAGTTCCAGGATCTCAATGCACTGTCGGCCTGGATGTGCTTCTCCAACTTCCTCAACCACCTGAGCCTCGACCGCATCGAAGCGGACTACGCCAATATCATTTAATCGACGCGCACAAAAAGCCGGAGCATTGCTCCGGCTTTTTCGTTACAGCTGCGGCATCAGAACAGCGTGTTCGGCAGATAAGTCGCGATCTGGGGAAAAGCCATGATCAGGCCCATGCCAATGATGTTGACGATCACGAAAGGAATCACCGACCAGTAGATGTCCTTCATGGTGATGCCGGGCGGGACGATGCCTTTTAGGTAGAACAGGTTGAACCCGAACGGCGGCGTCATGTAGCCGATTTCCATATTGATCACGAACAGCACGCCGAACCAGATCGGATCGAAGCCGAGCGACGCGATAATCGGCAGGAACACCGGTAGGGTGATCAGCATGATGCCCACCGGATCGAGCAGCATGCCCATGACGAAGACGATGGCCATCATGAAGATGACGATCGCCCAGCGCCCGCCCGGCAGATCCATCATCAAGCCTTCGATCAAGGACTGCGCGCCCATGCCCTGATAGGCCGAACTGAAGGCGTGGGCCGCGAACAGAATCCACGCGATCATACCGGTCAGCTTGAAGGTGCGGATGGCCGCCTCTTGTAGCACTGGCCAGTCGAGCTTGCGATACAGCGCCGCGGAGATCAGCGCACCGAGCACGCCCATCGCCGCCGCCTCGGTCGGTGTGGTCACGCCACCGATGATCGATCCGAGCACTATTACCACGATCCCGATCGGCAGCAGCACGGCGCGTACGGCACGGAATTTTTCCGGCCAGCTGCCGCGTTCTTCCTTTGGCAAAGCGGGGGCGAGGTGGGGTTGCAGGAATGAACGTACAAGCACGTAGGTTACCGTCAGAGCGACTAGCAGCAGCCCCGGCAGCACGCCGGCAGCGAACATCTTGCCGACCGATTGGCCGCTGATCATGGCGTAGAGGATCATCATGATGCTCGGCGGTATCAGGATGCCCCAGCCGCCGCCAGTGTTGATGCAACCCAGCACCATGCGCTTGTCGTAGCCGCGCTCGAGCATTGCCGGCAGTGCAATGGTGCCCATCGCCACCACCGCGGCGCCGCTGATGCCGACCATGGCACCGAACACCGCGCAGATGCCCAGCGTGCCGATCGCCAGCCCGCCGCGCATGCCACCGCACCACAAATGCATCATGCGGTAGAGGTCGCGCGCCACGCCTGTTCGTTCCAGCAGCATGGCCATGAAGACGAACAACGGGATGGCCACCAGGGTGAAGCTTTCCATCGTGCCCCACATCTGCGAGGCGACCATATAGAAGGCGTCGGCGCCCCAGGTGAAGTACAAAAACAGCACCGAGACGCCGCCCAGCACGAAGGCCAGCGGCAGACCGAGCACGAGAAAAAATATCAGGGTGAGAAAGAACAGCAGCGTCGTGACTTCGATGCTCATTGGGCATCCTCCGCGTGCTTGGTGTCGCTGGCCGGTTCGTGGCCCAGGGCGATGAGGATGTCTTGCAACAGCTTGGCGATGCCCTGCAACAACAGCAGCAATGTACCGAGAGGAATCATGGCCTTGATCGGCCAGATCGGCGGGTTCCACGCCGAGTAGGAGGTCTCCATGCTCTGGATCGATTCCCACGCCATGGAGCTGCCGAAATACAACAGCGCGGCCATGAACAGGAAGAACATGCTGGAGGTGAAAATGTCGATCCAAGCGCGAGTGCGTGGCCCGAACGATGAATACAAAAGGTCCACGTTGACGTGGTCACGGTGCACCATCACGTAACCGCCCGATAACACCACATAAGCCCCGAAGAGCATCTGCCCCAATTCGTTGGTCCAGGAAGTCGGACTCGTGAATAGATAGCGCATGAACACTTCGAGCAGCAGCAGCGCGAAGATGAGGAAAATCAGGTAGGCCACCCGGCGGCCGATGAATTCGTTGAGCCAGGTGATGCCGTTGATGTAGGCATGGATCAGGCGCATGACGAGCCCCACGAGCAAAGAATGAGCAAATCATTCACCCGGCGCGGTGGTCGCGTCGGGTGAGATGAACAGGCGAGGGGGATTACAGGTAGCCGAGGTCACCGAGGAAGGACTTGAGCATCTTCAGGGCTTCGGCGGCCTTGTCGCTGCGCTTGCCTTCTTCTTCCCAGGATTTTTGTGCCACTTCTCTCAGGCGCTTCTGTACATCATCGGGGAGCGTATTGACCTGAACGCCCTGTTCGGCGATGGCCTTACGCAGAGCGATTTGCTCCTGGTACAGATACTCGTTGGTGCGGTACCAGAACTGTTCGTCTAGGACCTGCTTGACCACTTCCTGATCGCGCTCGGACAGCTTGTCCAGCGCCTTCTGGCTGACGATGATCACATCGGTGCCGGCAATGTTGAGTGCTGGTCTGACGTGATGCTTCGCCACCTCGTAGAAGCTCATGCTCGCCGCACCTTGCACCGCGCCCCAGTGGGCACCGTCGACCACGCCGGTATCGAGCGCCGGATACAGTTCACCGCCGGGGAGGTAGGTGGTCGATGCGCCGGCGTCATCCAGGAATTTCTGCAGCGCGCCCGAGGAACGGATCTTCAGTTTGGTGAAATCTTCCCAGCTGTTGATCGGATTCTTCACCACCATCTCGGTCGGGTAGACCTTGTCGGTCGACCAGTAGACGCCGTGCTGGGCCGCTTCCTCGCGCAGCATGTCCTCGAAGCCCATGTGCTTGTGGAAGTAGGCGGTTTCCCAGACGTTCTGGAAGGCGAAGGGCAGGCCCGAGGCGATGCCGGCGAGGCTGATTTTGTCCTGCGCGTAGCCGGGTGAAATGGTGCCCATCTGCAGGATGCCGCGGCTGACCGCGTTGAATGTCTCCTGCGGCTTGAACAGCGCGCCGGACTCGAACAGCTGCAACTGCAGACGGCCTTCGGTGCGTCTTTCGATTTCATTCTTCAGACGCACTAGGCTGTCTTCGAAAGAGCTACTCGCGCTCGGCCAATGTGATTGAACGCGCCACTTCGTCACGTCTTGCGCCGCAGCCATTTGCGGGAGAGCGATGGCGGCGGCTAAGGCCATCAAGCTGGCCGGAAGGAGTTTTCTGAGCAGGGGCATGGATGTCATAACGCGTCCTCTTGTTGTAATTGGCTGACGGCCATTTGTATTGCGCTTATGTCTTTATGTTCCGCAGAGCAAAACTAGTTTTTACAAAAGTAATCGGAAAACTAGCATAGCGCACGGCATTTTCAACCGCTGGCAGAACGCTATCCGTGCACTTCTTGTTTCTGATGATCACCGACCCGGTCGGTTATCAAGTCTCATGGCACTTCGATATTGACTTTAGACGCCTGTGGTTGTGACTCATCATAATTTTGCTCAATGGAACTAGATTTCGAATTGACGCGTTGTTTCTGGCATGCCAGCTTCAAAAAAGAGACAGGCTATTGAAAATCAGTCGACAGGATTCGCTATGCGATTCAGCGCGGAAGGCTTTGTCGATCGCAGGCACAACAACAAGAAGGAAACGGCGATGTATGAACTGACCGGTAAAGCGCTACAGCTCCATGAACAGCTCACGGCGTTCATGGAAGAACATGTCTATCCCAACGAGCATCTTTTCCACGAGCAGACCGCCTCCGCTGAAAATCGCTGGGCGCCGCCGCCGATTCTGGAAGAACTCAAAGCCAAGGCGAGGGCGCAGGGGCTGTGGAACCTGTTCCTTCCCGAGAGCGAGTTCGGCGCCGGGCTGACCAACTTCGAATACGCCCACCTGTGCGAAATCATGGGTCGCGCGCATGGTGCCGCCGAGATTTTCAACTGCTCGGCGCCGGACACCGGCAACATGGAGGTCCTGACGCGCTATGGCACGCCGGAACAGCAGGAGCAGTGGCTCAAGCCCTTGCTTAACGGCGAGATACGGTCGTGCTTTTCCATGACCGAGCCTGACGTGGCCTCTTCCGACGCCACCAACATCGCCTGTGAAATCCGCCGTGAGGGCGACGAATACGTGATCAACGGGCACAAGTGGTGGTCGTCCGGCGCGATGGCAACCGCCTGCAAAATCGCCATCGTCATGGGCAAGACCGATCCCTCCGCCGAGCGTCACCGCCAGCAGTCGATGATCCTCGTGCCGCTGGATACACCTGGCGTGGAAATAACCCGCGCGCTCCACGTGTTCGGCTACGACCACGCGCCCCATGGGCATGCCGAGATTCACTACAACAATGTTCGCGTCCCGGCCAGCAACATCTTGCTGGGTGAAGGCCGTGGTTTCGAGATCGCCCAGGGTCGTCTCGGCCCAGGCCGCATCCACCACTGCATGCGCACCATCGGAGTGGCCGAGCGCGCCCTGCAGGCCATGTGCGAGCGCGTCCATTCCCGCGTGGCGTTCGGCAAGCCGCTGGCTGACTTCGACTCGATCCGCAAGGACATCGCCCGCTCGCGCATCGAGATCGAGCAGACCCGCCTGCTGACGCTGAAAGCGGCGCGCATGATGGACACCGTGGGCAACAAGGTGGCGCGGCAGGAGATCGCCATGATCAAGGCGGCCGCACCAAGCATGGCGCTGCGGGTGCTGGATCGTGCCATTCAGGTCCATGGCGCTAAAGGCGTCTGCCAGGACAGCTTCTTGGCGGCGGCCTGGGCTCACCAACGGACCCTGCGGCTGGCCGACGGCCCGGACGAGGTGCATCTGGACACCATCGCCAAACTGGAGCTGCAGAACTACTCCAAAAAGCGCTGAGCCTCCGACAAGACCTACAAAGGATGCAGTCATGAATAATCCATTATTCGATCTGACCGGAAAGGTGGCGCTGATCACCGGTTCCACCCGCGGCATTGGCCGCTCCATCGCCGAAGAAATGGCCCGGTGCGGCGCTCGCGTCGTGATTTCCAGCCGCAAGGCCGATGCCTGCGAGGCCGTGGCCTCTGAGTTGAAGGCTGCGGGTTTCGAGGCCATTGCGGTGCCTTGCCACGTTGGCCGTAAGGAAGACTTGCAACGCCTGGTCGATACCACGCTGCAAACCTGGGGTCGCATCGACGTGCTGGTCTGCAACGCGGCTACCAACCCCGTCTACGGCCCGACCAGCGAGCTGACCGACGACGCCTGGGACAAGATCATGGACACCAACGTCAAGGGCACCTTCTGGCTGTCCAATATGGTTCTGCCGCAGATGGCCGAGCGTGGCGAGGGGGCGGTCATCATGCTCTCCAGCATCGCCGGGCTGAGGGGCAACACCGTGATCGGCACTTACGGTGTGTCCAAGGCAGCGGAGGCGGCATTGGCGCGCAATCTGGCAGCGGAGTGGGGCCCCAAGGGCATCCGCGTGAACGCCATCGCGCCGGGGCTGGTGCGTACCGATTTCGCCAAGGCGCTGCTCGATGATCCTGAGCGGGTCCGTCGCGCCGCCGAGAAAACCCCGCTGCGCCGTATCGGCGAGCCGGTGGATATTGCCGGGCTCGCGGTGTTTCTGGCGGCGCCGGCCAGTGCCTATATCACAGGGCAAGTGATCGTCGCGGATGGCGGCGAAACCGCATGCTGAGGGCCCGTCAATGAACGAACCCGAACTGATCGAGGTTTTGCCGGCACATCGCTTCGATGAAGCTGCGCTGACGCGCTACCTGCGCCTGCATCTGCCGCAGCTGGGTGATGACGATCTGAGCATCAAGCAATTCCAGGGCGGCCAGTCCAACCCCACGTACCTGCTGGAGACGGCAGGGCGTCGCTATGTGCTGCGCAAGAAACCACCGGGCAAGGTGCTGCCTTCGGCGCACATGGTCGAACGCGAATACAAGGTGATCCGCGCGCTGTCCGAACACACCCAGGTGCCGGTGCCGCGTGTGCATCTGTTGTGCGAGGACGAAGGCATCATCGGCACCGCCTTCTATCTGATGGATCACATCGAGGGGCGAATCTTCAGTCATCCGGCACTGGATGAGCTGGCGGTCCATGAGCGTGAGCCGGTGCATCTGGCGGCCATCGATACGCTGGCTGACCTGCATCGGGTCGATGTCGAGGCGGTGGGATTGGGCGATTTCGGCAAAGCTCAGGGCTATTTTGCCCGTCAGGTAAAGCGCTGGTCCGGCCAGTACCAGGCGTCCCGCACCGGCGACATGCCAGCGATGGAGCGGCTGATGCAATGGCTGCCGGAGCAAGTGCCGCAGCACGATGAATGCGCTATCGCCCATGGCGACTACCGCCTCGGTAATCTGATCTTCGAGCCGGACCAGGCAAAGGTAGCGGCGATTCTCGACTGGGAGCTGTCCACCGTGGGTCATCCGCTGGCCGATCTCGCTTATTTCTGCCTGCCTTATCACTTGCCAGCCGGTGTCGATGGCCTGCGTGGGTTGGTCGGCATCGATCTGCGTGCGCAGGGCCTTCCTTCCGAGCAGCAGGTGCTGGAGCGTTATTGCCGGCAGAGCGGTCGCGCCGAAGTGGCCGATTGGCATGTCTTCGTGGCGTTTTCCTTGTTCCGTCTCGCGGCGATTCTGCAGGGTGTCTATGCGCGAGCGTTGCAGGGCAATGCCAGCAATGCTGATGCGCTGCAGGTCGGTCAACGCGCCGGCTTGCTGGCCGAAGCGGGCTGGCGCATCGCCCAAGGCGGCAAGGGAGAATTGAAATGAGCGGTCCATTGCTGCGCCGCGTCCTGCTGACCAACGACGACGGCATAGCCGCACCAGGGCTGGCACTGCTCGAGCGGATCGCCGCGCAACTGGCCGAGGAAGTCTGGGTAGTCGCACCCGAGCACGATCAGAGCGGCACCGGTCAGGGTATCTCGGTGCATTCGCCGCTACGGGCGTACCGCCACGGCGAGCGGCGCTTCGCCATCTCTGGCACGCCGTCCGATTGCGTGATGTTCGCCATGGCCGAGTGGCTGCAGGACTCGCCGCCCGATCTGGTGCTGTCCGGCGTCAACAGCGGGGCCAATATCGGCGACTCGGTGCCTTACTCCGGAACCTTGGGTGCGGTGCTCAGTGCCGACCTCCTGGGGCTGCCCGCCATCGGGCTGAGCCAGGCCTTTCTCGACCGCACCAGTATCGACTGGTCCTGTGTCGAGACCTACGCTGAAATCGCAATCCGCGCGCTCTGGGCACGTCGCGAGGACGGCGGCTGTTGCTGGAACCTGAACTTCCCCGCCTGTCCGGCAGAGGCGGTTACCCATCTGCGGATGACCCAACAGTCGCGCGGCTCGATTACGCGCCCGCGCTTGCAGGCAGGCCGGGACGGTCGCGGGCTGCCGTATTGGTGGCTCGGCTTCGAGCATTCCTCGGCGCATATCGTCGCGCCTGAGGCGGACGTCACTGCGCTGCGCGAGAAGCGCATCGCCCTCACACCCTTGCGCGACACCCGGGGCTGGCTCGAGTGGGGCGAAGAACGGGCCATGGCCGAACTGGCCCTCTAATAGCGATTCAGGAGCTTTGCAATGTTCACTCGTCATCATGCGGTCTGGCCTGCGGATCTGCCCAAACACCTGACGGTCCCGGAAACCAGCCTGTTCGCCAATCTGGAGATTTCCACCCGGCGCTTCCCGGACAAGACGGCCATCGTCTATTACGACACCCTGATCACCTATACCGAACTACTGCGCGAAGTCGAAGCGCTGGCCGGCTACCTGCAGCATCTGGGTGTCGCCAAGGGCGATCGCGTTCTGTTGTACATGCAGAACTCACCGCAGTTCACCATCGCCTACTACGCGATCCTGCGCGCGGACGCGGTGGTGATACCGGTCAACCCGATGAACCACAGTGCCGAGTTGGAACACTACCTGCACGATACCGGCGCGGCGGTCTGCATTTGCGGCCAGGAACTGACCGGTTTCATCGCACCGCTCGTTGGTGCCGCGCAGCTGCGCCAGGTAATCGTCGCGGCCTATTCGGATTACGTTCGCCAGCCCACCGACCTGGCGTTGCCAGCGGAAGTGCAGGCCGCGGCGACTTTGCCGGATTTCGCCGGCGGCATCGGTTGGAGCGAGGCGGTGAGCGCAGGCTATACGCCCGGTCCGCACACCGTAGGACCGGACGATCTCTGCGTATTTCCTTACAGCTCCGGGACTACCGGCGCACCGAAGGGCTGCATGCATACCCATCGCTCAGCCATGGCGACGATCATTCACCGCGTGGTCTGGACCAACAGCACCAGCGAATCGGTGATCCTCGCGACACTGCCGTACTTCCACGTCACCGGCATGCAGGGTGCCATGAGCGGGCCGATCTACAACGGCGGCACCGCCGTGATCATGACCCGTTGGGACCGCAAGGTCGCGGCACAGCTGATCGAGCGCCACCAGGTGACCGGCTGGGTCAATATCGCCACGATGGCCATTGATTTTCTCTCCGATCCGGACCTGGAGCGCTACAACCTGTCCAGCCTGGTCAGCGTCGGCGGGGGCGGGGCGGCGATGCCCAAGGCGGTGGAGGAGAAGCTGCACCGGCTCACCGGCCTGCGTTACATCGAGGGCTACGGATTGTCCGAAACCATCGCCGCCACCCATATCAACCCGGTGGCGCAGCCCAAGGCGCAGTGCTTGGGTATCCCGGTGTTCGATGTCGACAGCCGAATCATCGACCTGACTACGCAACGCGAACTCGGCCCCAACGAGGTGGGTGAAATCGTCAGCCACGGTCCGCAGGTGTTCGTCGGCTACTGGAACCGTCCGGAAGAGACCGAACGTGCTTTTATCGAGCTGGACGGCAAGCGTTTCTTCCGCACCGGCGACATGGGTTACTACGACGAGGAGGGCTATTTCTTCATGGTCGACCGGGTCAAACGCATGATCAATGCGTCGGGCTTCAAGGTCTGGCCATCGGAAGTGGAAAGCCTGATGTACCGCCATCCTGCGATTCAGGAATGCTGCGTCATCTCGCGCCCCGATCCCAAGCGCGGCGAGACGGTGAAGGCTTGCGTGGTGTTGCGCGCCGGCCAGGCCGGACAGGTCAGCGAGCAGGACGTCATCGACTGGTGCAAGGCGGAGATGGCGGCCTACAAGGCGCCGGTGTACGTCGAGTTCGTAGCGTCATTGCCGCGTTCGTCTACCGGCAAGCTGATGTGGCGTGCCTTGCAGGAAGAAGAGAACCGCAAACACGCCAGCGCGCAGGAGGCCTGACGGCACCGTCCCGGCTGTAGGTCGCTGTCTGGCGCCTTCGAAACCAATGGAGAAGACCTATGCAAGCTTCAACTTCGACGACTCGGGATGCGGAATGGCAGGTTCGCAAGGACCTCGCCGCAGCCTATCGGCTGGTGGCGCACTTCGGCTGGGATGATCTGGTCTTCACTCATCTCTCTGCTCGCGTGCCAGGGCCTGAGCATCATTTCCTGATCAACCCGTATGGCCTGTTGTTCCAGGAAATCACCGCCTCGTCGCTGGTGAAAGTGGACAGCGAAGGACAGATCGTCCAGAGCGGCAGTCTGCACCGGGTCAACCCGGCTGGTTTCACCATCCACAGCGCTATTCACATGGGCCGCGAAGATGCCGGTGCGGTCATGCATCTGCATGCCGCCGATGGCACGGCGGTTTCGGCGCACCGCGATGGGCTGCTGCCACTGAGCCAGACCGCGATGCTTTGCCTCGATCACCTCAGCTATCACGACTATGAAGGCGTGGCGCTGGACCTGAGCGAGCGCGAACGGCTGATCCGCGATCTTGGCGACAAGCAGATGATGATCCTGCGCAACCATGGCGTGCTTACGGCGGGCAGCACCGTCGCCGAAGCCTTCACCTATCTTTATTTCCTGATGAAGGCTTGCGAGATTCAGGTGCGTGCACAATCCTGCGGGCCGACCTATCAACCCTCCGCCGCCGCCATCGAGACCACTCGCCAGCAATCGGCCGAACTGGGCAAAGCCGCCAAGCTGACCTGGCCGGCGCTGTTGCGCCTGCTGGAGGCCAACGGTCACGTCTACGCGATATAGCATCTGCCGCAGATGGCATCCTTTCCAATAATTTGAAGCAGAGCGCCCATGAAAATCCTCTTCGTTGCCGCCGATCCCAAGCCCGAGCGCTGGACCAACCTGATTCAGCAGCATCTTCCAGAAGCCGAGATTCAGGTTTGGCATTCAGACAGCCCGAGTTACGGCGCCGACTACGCCATCGTCTGGCATCCGCCGGCCGCCTTGTTCGACAAGGAACCGCAGCTCAAGGCCGTCTTCAATCTCGGCGCTGGCGTGGATGCGCTGGTCCGGGTACGGAACCTGCCGCGCGACATTCCGGTGGTGCGCTTGGAAGATGCCGGCATGTCGGTGCAAATGGCCGAATACGTGGCGTATCACGTCATCGGCATCAGCCGCGACATGGACGCCTACCGCGAGCAGCAGGCCGCTGGGCAGTGGAAACTGCGCCGGCCGATCGAGCGCAGCGAATGGCCGGTTGGCGTGCTCGGGCTCGGCCATATCGGCCAGCGCGTCGCCCGCACCCTGGCCAGGCTGGACTATCCCGTGTGCGGCTGGGCGCGTTCCAAGTACGACATCGAGGGCGTGCGCAGCTTCGCCGGCGAGGCCGAACTGGACAGCTTTCTTGGCGAAACCCGCGTGTTGATCAATACGCTGCCGCTGACCGACAGCACCCGCGATCTGATCGACTATTCGCTGCTCGCGAAGCTCAAGCCCGATGCCGTGGTGATCAACGTCGGTCGCGGCGAGCATCTAGTAGATCAGGATATCTGCCGCGCCATCGAAGAAGGTCGCGTGGCTCGCGCCGTGCTCGACGTGTTCCGTGAGGAGCCGCTACCGACGACGCATCCGTTCTGGCACATGCCGCAGGTAACCATCACCCCGCATGTCTCGGCGCGGACCCTGCGCGAAGCGACCATTGCTCAGATCACCGGCAAGATCTCGGCGCTGGAAAGGGGCCAATCCATCAGCGGCGTCATTGATATCCAGCGCGGTTATTGAAGAGCGGGGGCTCGCTCCGCTGGGAGGCGCGTCCCGCGGCGACAAAATTTCTGCCGCTCGAAGCCAGCGGCTTTGCCCGAGGCGTAATGCCTTCCATTAGAAAAACGCCGCTTCTATGCAGGGTGCGGCGTTTTTTCGGCTTAAGCGACTCCGCCTCCGTAGCAGGAGCGAGGGGGGGCGCTGGGTCCTTCGAACCAAAAAGCTTCGCGAGCAAGCTCGCTCCTACAGGCGGGGCCATCATGCCGTGGGGTTTTGAACGGGACTTTGTTATTCACCGGCCGGCGTTGCCGGTCCGCTCAGTCCGCTATGCCATGCTCGGCCAGGTAGCGATCGCGTAGCTCGCGCTTGAGTATTTTGCCGATGGCGCTGCGCGGTAGCTCGTCAGCCAGTTCCAGGCGTGCCAGGCGCTGGGTTTTGCCAACACGACCGTTGAACCAGTCCAGTAGCGCTTCGGGCGTTTCCATCGCGCCGGACTTCAGCACCACGAAGGCCACCGGCGTTTCGCCCCAACGCGTGGATGGCATCCCGACCACGGTTGCGTCGGCTATCGCTGGGTGTTCGCGCAGTATCGTTTCGAGATCGCTTGGGTACAGATTGAAGCCGCCGGAGATGATCATGTCCTTCTTGCGATCGAGCAGGGTCAGGAAGCCTTCATCGTCGAAGCGCCCGACGTCCCCAGTGCGGATGAAGCGCTTGCCGCTGGCGTCGAACCATTCGGCTTCGGCGGTTTTCTCCGCCTTGTTCAGGTATCCGATCATCATCGCTGGCGAGTGCCCGACTACCTCGCCTACGGCGCCGGGTGACAGCTCGTTGCCCTCGTCGTCGATTAAGCGAATGTCATGCCCGTCGGCCGGTTTGCCGACAGTGTGCAGTTTGTCTGGATATTCATGGGCGGCGAGGATGCAGGTGCCGCCGCCTTCGGTCATTCCGTAGACATCCATCAGGGCACCCGGCCAACGCGACAGAACGTCCGCCTTGAGCGAGGCGTTGAACGGGGCGCTGGTGCACATCTTGTAGCGGAAGCGGCTGAGGTCGTAGTCACCGAAATCGTCGCGCGCCATGATTCGCTGGTATTGCACCGGCACCAGCATGGTATGGGTGACGCCGTGCTGCTGCGCCAGCCGCAGGTACTCGCCTGCTTCGAACTTGCTCATCAGCACCACCGTGCCGCCAAGCGCCAGCGTCGGCAGAAAGGCGACCAGCGTGGTGTTGGAGTACAACGGCGTGGAAATCAGCGTGGTGGCATTGACCCCATAGTCGTAGGCGACGCTGCGACGGACATGCGCCCAACGCATGGCGTGTGATTGCACGATGCCCTTGGGCTCGCCGGTGGTGCCGGACGAATAAATGATGTTGAACGCCCAGCTCGGCTGGATCGCCACCGGCTCCGGCATCGCATTGCTCAGCCATTCGGACAGCCCGTTCGTGGCTGTCTGTTCCAGTCGCAGTACCCGGCAGGGGAGTTGCGCCGAGACCGGCTCCAGGTGCTGCGCCGATGGCGCGTCGACGAACAACAGTCGGGCCGAGGCGTCCGTCAGCATGGTTAGTAGGCTTTCGGCACTGGCGGACGGCGCCAGTGGGGCTACCGCGACGCCGGCGCGCAAGGCTCCGAGAAATACAATCGCGTACTCGATGGAGTTGAGTGCGCAGATTGCGATGGCATCGCCCGGCCCAACGCCGTCGCGCTGCAACGCGGCGGCCACCTCGCTCATGCGAGCGTCGAGCTGGGCGAAGTTCAGGCGGCGGGTTTCCTGGATCAGTGCGGCATGGTCCGGCCGGTGCGCCGCCCGGTGCGCGATGAGGTCGGGGATGGCGGCAAAGGCTTGGTCGAGATCGAAGGCATCGGGACGGGCGAAAGTATTCATGGCTGCTCGTTCGGTCGGAAGAAAGCAGTTTCAACCTTCAGCTGTAATCGCATCAGCGGGAAGCGCTATTCGCTCCGCTAATGGCAGGTAATCAGCTGAGGGAAATCTTGCTGGCAGAACGACAGTTCTACGCGTGCTTTGTCCAGCCACGTCGCACTGTCCAGCGGCGTGTCTTCTCCACCTCAGCGTTAATTTTGCGACAATGCGGCATTTCAAATCAGGCGAGCCCGACCATGTCCGAACGTAACCCCATCCCGCTGATCCTCACCGCCATCGGCAGCGTCATCGGTACCGTCGTGGTGCTGTCGTACTATGGCTACGTGCATATCGCCAAGCCGGAGGATGCCCTGCTGCTGGCCGACTACACCATGCTCAAGACCATTCCCGGCGAAGACTATCGCGTCTCGCTCAAGCCCGCACCGCAGGTGGCCGAATGCATTGATGGTGTGCTGGTGCTTTTCGACACCGAGCAGAAGGGGTTGACCGGCGTGCTGGTAGACAACCGCAAGCGTGCGATTCGTTGCATGGGGCAGCAGGTGCCGATGAGCGAGGCACCGGCAACCCAACAGTGATGCTTGTCGATGCGTTCAGCTAAGTCTTGAGCGAACAGTGTCAGCTTCGAGAGGTGACGAGTCGCTTGAGCCGGCTACCTATATGTATGAGCGGCGAACTTGGAAGGCAATCTGGGCGCATTGGCCGCACACGGCTTAGCGCTTGATGGGGGAGTGGGCGAAGCTAAGACGTATCAGCAGCCTGAAGCCCGCCACGAGGGCGGGCGTACAGAAGCCTCGTGAACGAGGCCGATCATTCCATGGACGAACGTGGCGCGACGCGCTGGTTGTCATTGGAAATCGTCACCTCCACGCGGCGATTCATCGCCCGGCCTGAGGTCGAGCCATTGCTTGCCACCGGATACTCTTCACCATAACCGACCGTCTGGATGCGCTGCGGATCGACACCCGCATGGGTCAGGGCGCGCTGAACGGACTGGGCACGACGCTCGGAGAGCTGCTGGTTGTAGCTGGCCGCGCCGGTGCTGTCGGTGTAGCCCTCGACCACGACCTTGCGCTCCGGATTGTCATTGAGGAATTCGGCGAGCTTCTGCACACCGCGCATGCCGGACTGCTTGAGTTCCGCCTTGTCGAGGTCGAACAGTACGTCACCAAAGGTCACCAGAGTGCCGCGTTCGGTCTGCTTGGCTTGTAGATCCTGCTGCAACTTGCGAATTTCTTCCTGCTGGCGCTGGAGCTGCTGCTCCCGCGATTCGAGGCGGGCTTCGGCGCGCTTGGCAGAGGCTTTCTCGATTTCCTGCTCGGCGGTACGCAGGGCGATGGTCTGCTCAGCGAGCTCGATTCGACGCTGGGTCAGATAGGCGAGCTGATCGACCTTTTCTTCGTCCGCATCGCTCAGGTAGGCCTGGTTGGCCTTCTCCAGCATTTTGCCGGCGTCTTCGGTTTCCAGCGCTGCCAGGGTGGCGGAGCGGGCGTCGGCCTGTAGCTGCGAATACTGCCCGCGTGCCTGCTCGAGATTCTGGTTGGGCTGCGAGGAGCAGGCGGCCAAGCCGATGGTCATGGCCAGAACGGTAGGGAGCGTCAGTAATTTATTCATAACGAATCATCCTGTCTTGAAGGCGTGGGAATGGAGGGTGATCACTGGGTGCCGCGCATGCTTTCTTCGCGCAGCTCCTGGATTCCCCGGTTGGCGTCCTCCACAGCCTTCTGCGCCTTGGCGGCCTGGGCCTTGCGCTCGGCGACGCGAGCGTCCCACTCGGCTTGCTGGGCCAGTTTGCGCGCTTCGTCGTAATTTTCCTTCTGCATGGCCAGCTCGGCCTGCTTCCATTTTTCCTGCGCGTTGCGCATTTCAACGGCGGCGTATTCGGTGCCGCCCGCGCTTACGGCGCTACGTACCGCGGATTCGGTCACGGCGAACTGTTCGTTCGGTGGATTGCCGGCACAACCAACCAGCAGCAGACCGCCTAATGCAACGGCTGCCAGCTTGGGTAACTGAGATCGCAATAGAGGGCTTTCGATGGTGTTCATTTTCATGGCCAGTCTCCAGTTGAAGATCACGGAACAGTGCCCGCAGCGGCCCTTACTCAAGGGTCCGCCAATCACGACGGGCATGTTTTTGTGAGGCCGGCGGCGCTCAATCGTTCCAGCGCAGATGCAAACGAAACCTCTGGATAGGGCTTTTCAGCAGCTTTTCGGTGTGATCGAGAAAGGGGCGATGCGCAGCTGAGCGTCGCCTCTTAGCAGGCTTGCGAACAGCTTTGCCGCCGAGCAACGGTGCCACCTGAGCAACGTTAGGAATGCTCCGCTTGCTCGGTGAGCAAGCGCTCGAGATGCTTACGCGACAGGGCAAGGAAACGCGGTGTCGGGCCAATGTCCTCGAAGATCGGATCACCTTGCTCATCGGTGGCAATGACCTTGGCGCCCTGTTGATAGGGAAGGCTGGTCTCGATGGCTTCGAGCGCGGCGCCGACCAATTCGCCAAGCAGCTCTTCGGTACTGCGCTTGGGGTACATCTCCGCCAGGGCAGCCAGCCGTGCGGCACTCTCGACGTCTAGGGGGATGCTGTACTGCGTGCTGCTCATGCGGCCAGTGGCGCTGCTTTCCCACTCACGGACCAGTTCTGAGATTTTCATTGACTCCATCCTTAGCCCGCCGTGGCGAGCGATATCTACGTGGAGTGCGAGCGGCCGTCGAACTGGCATTTTTCGCTACGCCTTGTCTTCGACGGAGACGCTGGGCACTCTGTTTGGAGGGTTCTAACAGGTAGCCGTTCAGCAATCGGTCGCATATCGAAAGGCGCTTTCGGTGATGCGACCCGGGAGACAGGACCATGGCGAAGATCGACGCGCGACTGCGCGAAAACGTTCATCTGCTCGGCGAACTGCTGGGCAACACCATTCGCGAGCAGCACGGCGATGCCTTCGTTGACAAGATCGAACGCATCCGTAAAGGCGCCAAGGGCGCGCGACGTGGGTCAGATGACGATGCGCGGTTGCTGCAGGAAACCCTTGATGGGCTGGCCGACGATGAATTGCTGCCAATGACCCGCGCCTTCAACCAGTTCCTCAACCTGGCCAACATCGCCGAGCAGTATCACCAGATCCGCCGCCGCCGACCCGGCGAGCCGGCGCCGTTCGAGGCCGGTGTGCTGAGTGGGTTGCTCGAGCGGCTCAAAGGCGAGGGCTTCGCCCAGGAATTCGTGGCGCGGCAAGTAGGCCGGCTGGACATCGAGCTGGTGCTGACCGCCCACCCGACCGAGGTATCGCGACGCACTCTGATCCAGAAATACGACGCCATCGCCGCGCAGCTGGCAGCACGCGACCACACCGACCTCGGCCAGGCGGAACTGGCGCAGATCGAGCTGCGTCTGCAGCGATTGATCGCCGAGGCCTGGCATACCGAGGAAATCCGCCGCAGCCGACCGACGCCGGTGGAGGAGGCGAAGTGGGGCTTCGCCGTCATCGAAAACTCACTCTGGCAGGCGCTGCCCAATGTGCTGCGACAGACCGATCAGGCGCTCTGCCAAAGCACCGGCCTGCATTTGCCGCTGGACGCCGCCCCGATTCGTTTTGCTTCCTGGATGGGCGGAGACCGCGACGGAAATCCCAACGTGACGGCGAAGGTGACCCGTGAGGTGCTGATGCTGGCGCGCTGGGTGGCGGCTGATTTGTTTCTGCACGATATCGAGGGGCTGATCACTGCGCTGTCGATGCAGACCGCCAGTGAGGAATTATTGCGCCACAGCGGCGAGTCGGCTGAGCCGTACCGGGTGATGCTCAAGCGGCTGCGCGGACGACTGCGAGCCACGCGCGACTGGGCCGGTGGCGCTGACCAGCCGATGTCGCCAGCGGTGTTGCAGGACAATCGCGAGCTGCGCGAGCCGCTGGAACTCTGCTACCACTCGTTGCATGCGTGCGGCATGGGTGTGATCGCTGATGGCGCTTTGCTCGATACCTTGCGCCGGGTTGCCGCTTTCGGCCTGTTTCTCGTGCGCCTCGATATCCGCCAGGACTCCGCTCGGCATGTCGCGGCTCTGGCTGAAATCACCGACTTTCTGGGCATCGGCCACTACGATCAGTGGGACGAGCAGCAGCGCCTGGATTTCCTCCAGCGCGAGTTGAACAATCGCCGTCCATTGCTCCCGCCGCACTTTCAGCCGTCGGACGAGACCGCCGAGGTGCTGGCGACCTGTCGCGTGGTGGCGCAGGCGCCGGGTGCGTCGCTCGGTTCCTATGTCATCTCCATGGCTCGCGGCGCGTCGGATGTGCTGGCGGTTCAACTGTTGCTGAAAGAGGCGGGTCTGCTGCGACCGATGCGCGTCGTACCGCTGTTCGAGACGCTCGATGACCTGAACAATGCCGGTCCCACCATCGACCGGCTGTTGGGTCTGCCGGGTTATCGCCAGCGTCTGCACGGTCCGCAGGAAGTGATGATCGGCTATTCGGATTCGGCCAAGGATGCCGGGACCACCGCGGCGGCCTGGGCGCAGTACCGCGCGCAGGAAAGCCTCGTCGACATCTGTCGCGAGCATCAGGTCGAGTTGCTGCTGTTTCATGGCCGAGGGGGTACGGTCGGCCGTGGTGGCGGGCCGGCGCATGCGGCGATCCTGTCGCAGCCGCCTGGATCTGTGGCGGGGCGCTTCCGCACCACCGAGCAGGGCGAGATGATTCGTTTCAAGTTCGGGCTGCCAGATATCGCCGAGCAGAACCTCAGTCTCTACCTGGCCGCGGTACTGGAAGCGACCTTGTTGCCGCCGCCGATACCCGAGCCGGACTGGCGCGAAACCATGGAACGGCTGGCCGAGGAGGGCGTCAGGGCCTACCGCAGCGTGGTGCGCGATCACCCGCAGTTCGTCGACTACTTCCGCCAGGCGACGCCCGAGCAGGAACTGGGTCGTTTGCCCTTGGGCAGCCGACCGTCGAAGCGCCGCGAAGGGGGCATCGAGAGCTTGCGTGCCATTCCGTGGATATTCGCCTGGACCCAGACGCGCCTGATGTTGCCCGCCTGGTTGGGTTGGGAGCAGGCGCTGGAGGCCGCGCTGGCGCGCGACGAAGGCGATCGGCTGCGACTGATGCGCCAGCGCTGGCCTTTCTTCAGCACGCGCATCGACATGCTTGAGATGGTCCTGGCCAAGACCGATGCGGATATCGCCAGTCGCTACGACGAGCGACTGGTCACGGCGCAATTGCAGTCGCTGGGTACTGATTTGCGTGACAGATTGTCGCAGGCTGTGGAGGCGGTCCTGAGCGTGACCGGCCAGTCCGAGCTGCTCGTGCACAGTCCCGCCACCCTTGAAGCGTTCAGTCTGCGCAATACCTATCTGGATCCTCTGCATCTGATGCAGATCGAACTGCTGGCTCGTTCGCGACAGCAGCGCACCCCGGCGGAAAGCCCGTTGGAGCAAGCTCTGTTGGTCAGCGTCGCAGGTATTGCAGCGGGACTGCGCAACACGGGATGAGTACAAGCGGGGCCGGCTGGAGGTGACGATCCAACGTCGTTTCGACTATACAGAGACGGTTTTCCGTCTCCATTCTCCGGAGCGCGGTTCGCCAAACAAGGCCCATGGGCGCCGCTTGTCTGCGTTCTATGCGCTGTGTATCGTGTTCAACCTTTTGTCGCATGGCGACAGGCCAGATTTTTTGATTCGCCAGCGGTAGGGTTGCAGACCAACGATCCTGGCGGCATCCCTTTGCAAACTTTGAGGACTCATCCATGCGCGTAATTCTGCTGGGAGCACCCGGTGCCGGGAAAGGCACACAGGCCCGCTTCATTACCGAGAAGTTCGCCATCCCGCAAATTTCCACCGGTGACATGTTGCGTGCCGCGGTCAAGGCGGGCTCGCCGCTGGGCCTGCAGGTCAAGGACGTGATGGACAGCGGCGGCCTGGTTTCCGATGAGATCATCATCGCGTTGATCCAGGAGCGTCTGCAGCAGGCCGATTGCGCCAACGGCTTCCTCTTCGATGGCTTCCCGCGCACCATTCCGCAAGCCGAAGCGCTGCGTGATGCCGGCGTGAAGCTGGACCACGTACTGGAAATCGCCGTGGATGACGAGGAAATCGTGGGTCGTCTGTCCGGTCGCCGTGTGCATCCGGCTTCGGGTCGCATCTATCACACTGAGCACAATCCGCCGAAAGTCGCTGGTATTGATGACGTCACTGGTGAGGAGCTGGTTCACCGCAAGGACGATCTGGAAGAAACCGTCCGCCACCGCCTGAGCCTCTACCACTCGCAGACCAAGCCGCTGGTGGCGTTCTACCAGAACCTCGCAGCTGCTGAAGGCACCCCCAAGTGCAGCCGCGTCGAAGGTGTCGGCTCGGTGGAAGAAATCACTGCCAAGGTGCTGGCTGCGCTCAGCTGATCTCGCCAGGCAATCAGAACGGCCCGCTTGCGGGCCGTTTTCGTTTCAGCCAATGCATTCACGCCGAGCCGGGTTGTCCATAAGGAATCTGACGCGCGTACAGCTGTTACAATCGCCGCCTTTTTTCGACTGACCGGAACCGCCAATGACCACACTGCTGGCCCTGGATACCGCCACTGAAGCCTGCTCCGTCGCGCTGCTACATGACGGTCGCGTGCTGAGCCATTACGAGGTGATTCCGCGGCTGCATGCGCAAAGGTTGCTGCCCATGATCCAGACGCTGCTGGCCGAGGCGGGCATTGCCTTGTCGGCGGTCGATGCGTTGGCGTTCGGTCGTGGTCCCGGCGCCTTTACCGGAGTGCGGATCGCGGTTGGCGTGGTCCAGGGCCTGGCGTTCGCGCTGGAGCGTCCGGTGCTGCCGATTTCGACGCTCGCTACGATCGCTCAGCGGGCGCAACGTGAGCATGGCGCGGAGCAGGTGGCGGTCGCCATCGATGCACGTATGGATGAAGTCTACTGGGGCTGTTATCGCGCCCACCAAGGCGAGATGCAGCTGGCCGGGATCGAAGCCGTACTGCCTCCGGAACACATCAGTCTGCCGCGTGATGGCTCCGGTAACTGGTTCGGTGCTGGCACCGGCTGGCGCTACGCTGAGCGTCTTGCCGTCCAGCCCGCGACGGTCGATGCCGCGCTGCTGCCGCATGCTGAAGACCTGCTGCACCTGGCCAGTTTTGGCTGGCAGCGCGGGGAAGCGGTAGAAGCCGATCAGGCCCAGCCAATTTACCTGCGTGACAATGTCGCGACGCCGAAGGCCGCACGGTGACGGACGGCATTGCCAATCCCGAGGCGGCTCGCTAGAGTCGACATCACTTCGTATAGGTGAATGATGCGCCTCAACGGTTTTGCTCCTTCCGCTTATCCCATCGAGTACGTTCCCCAGCGGGAAAACGTGCCGGTGCCCTATCGCGAAAGCGAAAAGGCGGTTGAGCAGGCGCGCCAATCAATCATTTCGCCAGCCGATCAGGCCGACCCCACCTACGAACATCTCGTTCGACGCCCGCAAAACGAGCCCACCGACTACACCTCGGTCGTCCCCGGCAATTTCATGCCGTCGCGCTTCGAAGCCATGATGGAGCGCCCGTTGACCAGCCGTGCGACCCAGGCGCTGCAGAGCTATGGCACCACTGCGAGCTTCAATGCCGATCTCGACGCGCACGAAGTACTCGGCCTGGATCTCTACGCCTAAGGCGTCGCGCATCGCGTGAATCTTCCCTATTTTCTCGGCTGCCCTTCTTGGAACGAGGCTGCCTGGCGTGGATCGCTTTATTCGCCAGGATTGCCTGCGACCGAATTCCTTGCACGCTATTGCTCGATCTTCAATACCGTCGAGGGCAACACGACGCTTTATGCCTGGCCGTCGGAGCAAAAGATCGAGCGCTGGGCGGCGCTGATGCCTGATGGCTTTCGCTTCTGCGCCAAGCTACCGCGTGAAATCAGCCAGGCGCCGAATCTGCATGACGTACTGGATCTGGTCCTGTCGTTCCGTTCGCTGCTAGCGCCGCTGGCCCAGAGAGTCAGCCCGTTCTGGTTGCAGTTGCCGGCCACGTTCGGCCCGGCTCGCCTCGGTGAGCTGGCGCAGGTGATCGAGACCCTGAATCGACCTCTTGCCGTGGAAGTGCGCCACACCGCCTTCTTCGCCAAGGGCGAGGAGGAGCGTGCGCTGAACCGGTTGCTGCACGGGCGGGGCGTGGAGCGTATCTGCATGGACACACGTGCGCTGTTCAGCTGCCGGTCACGCGATCCAGCGTTGCTGCATGCGCAAAGCAAGAAGCCGCGGCTTCCAGTGCGGCCCGCGGCGTTCAGTCAATTTCCGCAGGTACGCTTTGTCGGGCATCCCGAACTGGAGGCGAACGATCCCTTTCTCACGCCTTGGCTGGACAAGGTCGCGGGTTGGATCGAGGCGGGCAAACAACCGCATGTCTATCTGCATACGCCGGATAACCGTCTGGCACCGGATCTGGCCATGCGTTTTCATGAACAGCTCACCCAGCGTTTGCCAGGTCTGCCACCACTGGCAGTGCCTGCGATGCAGAGCGAGTCGCAGCTGTCGTTGCTTGGTGCCTGACGCCGTATTGCGTGACGAAGCAGGTGACGAAGCGGACCTGCAACCTTGAATCGCTCGCGTTGCCAAAGCCAGCATGACGTTTGGCCGCTTCTTCCTATTGCTTCTGCTCGCGCTCGCCGGATTCGTTTATGCGGTGTGGCGCGGCCACGTCGACGTTCCGTCGAAGTGGAATCCCTGGGCGCCGCTGGACATCCGCGAGACGCCGAACCTGCTCACGCCTTATAAGCTGCAGCGCCTGCAGAGCGACCGAACGCTTTGCGAGCAGGCGCTGACCACCTCCGATCTGGATTACGTCGCAGTCTCCGACAGCACGCCGCAGCCTGGCTGTCCGGTGGAAAACGCCGTGCGTGTCACCGGCTCGGCGGTGCGCTTCAATGGTGCGTTTCTGGCGACCTGCCCGTTGGCTGCGGCCTACGCGCTGTTCGAGCGGCATGGACTACAGCCAGCGGCGCAGCAGGTGTTCGGCCAGCCGGTGGTGCGCGTCGATCATTTCGGCAGCTTTGCCTGCCGCAATATCGCGCGCAGCAACAGGCGCAGCCAGCATGCTTCGGCCAATGCACTGGATCTGGCCGGGTTTCGACTGCAGGACGGCACGCGGATAACCGTCGCACGTGACTGGAACGGCGACGACGACAAGGCGCGCTTCCTTCGCCAGGTCAAGGCGGCTGCCTGCGATGCGTTCAAAATCACCCTGAGTCCGGAATACAACGCCGCTCACCACGATCATTTCCACGTCGATATGGGCGGTTTCGGCATGTGCCGCTGAGGCGTGCCGGCATCGCCTCTGGCAAAATGCGGCGTTTCCGTCTTCCGAGCTCCGTATGACAGCCTCATCCCCGTTGGTCCGTGTCGAAGCCCTTGCCCCCGAGTTCGTCGAGCAGGCGCACGCCTGGGCCTCGCGGTTGGGCTTGCCGACGCAAGCGGACGAGGCGGAATTCGCCCTGCAGCTGGGTGAGGGCGGTTTGCAATTGCAGCTGCTCGGCCCGCAGGCGCCGGGGCCGGTGCGAGTGGATTTCGTCGAAGGCGGCGCCGCGCATCGCCGGCAATTCGGTGGCGGCAGCGGACAGATGATCGCCAAGGCGGTCGGGATTCAGCCCGGCATTCGGCCCAGCGTACTGGATGCGACCGCCGGGCTCGGGCGTGACGCGTTTGTCTTGGCGACGCTGGGCTGCGGAATGCTGCTCTGCGAGCGTCAGCCACTGATCGCTGCACTGCTGGAGGATGGTTTGGCGCGAGCGCGAGACGATGCCGAGGTGCGTCCGATCGTCACGCGCATGCGCCTGCTTCACGGCAACGCCATCGAGTTGATGAGCCAATGGAAGGATGAGCCACCCCAGGTCATTTATCTTGACCCGATGTTTCCGCACCGGGAAAAGAGCGCGCTGGTGAAAAAGGAAATGCGCCTGTTCCGTCCCTTCGTCGGTGACGACCTGGATGCCGGCGCGCTGTTGGAACAGGCGTTGGCGCTGGCCAGCCACCGCGTGGTGGTGAAGCGGCCGCGCAAGGCGCCCGCAATAGAAGGCCCCAAGCCGGGCTACAGCCTGGAAGGCAAGTCCAGCCGTTACGACATTTATCCGAAGAAGAAGCTGTCCACCAGTCAGTGATTGCTCAACGAGCGTGCTGACTGCACGTGCTCCAGCACTCCGCTACGATCCCTCTCCCTTGAGCCTGCGCGCTTCGCTGGCAGCGTGCCGCCGTGCCGAAAACGCATCGGTCGAGCTCCCGATGCCGTTGCGTTGGCCTTGCTTAATATCGCCAACGGTGGCATTGCTAGTCCTGACCGTTGCAGCTGAACGGTGGTTTACCAGATCGCGTTGAAGGGAGAGCAATATATGCAAATCCAGGTACATAGCGATAAACACATCGAAGGAAGCGCTCGTCTCGTAGGCTGGGTCAGTGGCGCTGTTGCCGACAAGCTGGATCGATTCGACGACGACGTCACCCGCGTCGTGGTGCACCTGAACGACGAAAACGGCTCCAAGTCCGGCGCGCAGGACAAGCGCTGCCAGATGGAGGCCCGGCCGAAAGGCCAGCAGCCGATTTCCGTCACGCACAAGGCGGCTTCGCTGGAATTGGCCGTCGATGGCGCCGTCGACAAGCTCAACAACGCTCTCAAGCACCAGTTCGGCAAACTGCGCAGCAAACGCGCGACGGCGCCGACGCCCATCGAAGGCGAAACCCTCGAAGTACAAGACAGGGATGCGTTGCTAGAGGCGGACTTTCTTGCCGACGAGCAACTGCGTACCTCCTGAAACCAGCCGTGCCATGTGAATTGGGCATGGCCGCCATCGAAACAGCAGGCATCGCCCCGCGATGCCTGCTCCTCGCCTCAGTTACCGCCCGGTCCCACCTGATCCTATTTGGCAATAGCGCGACCACCGGGCCTATCGATCTCCGGTGCCTGTGCTATACCCATTGAAGGTATCGCACGAGGAGCGCCGACGACCGGCGCGCTAGGCTCGTGGCGGACCTTGACGAGAGGGGGGCAATTGGCGCGTGGCGGCATCGCTTAGGAATTGCCACGGCCATCAGTCAGGAGGTGGCACCATGACCATGATGCAATGTGAATACCGCGATCACATCATTACCGCCGAGGTAATGGAGCACCCCGGCACGCCGACGCCCTGGGCGGGCGGTTGCCGAATCACCAACCCGCAAGGACAGACCAGCCGGCGCATGGCGCTCCCGGTCGGGCACGCCTTCATGGCGGAACTCGATAAAGCGCAGCGGGCGTCCATTGCCCACGGCAAGTGGCTTGTGGATCAATCCCTGAACCAAGGCAGGCAGTTGTTCGACAAGGTGGCTTGAATTCGTGACGGCCTCGCTTTCGGCGAGGCCCGTTCTTTTTCTTCCTGCTTGTTCCCGACGTTTCATCTGTTGAACTGTTGCTTGCTCGAATGCCTCTACTGGAAGCATCGCCTGCCCCGATAGGCAGCAAAACGATCAGGCAGAGGAGCCGTTTGATGGAACTTCCCAACAAAGACATGCGCACCTTGTTCGAGCAGCTGGGCCTACCGTCAGACCCGGCCAGCATCGATGATTTCATCTCCAGCCACGCCCCGCTACCCAACCACATGAAACTGACCGAAGCGCCATTCTGGAGCGACGCGCAGCGTGCATTCCTGACGGAAGAATGGATAGAAGACGCTGAGTGGGTACCGATCGTCGATGAGCTCAACGCTCGACTGCACGAAGAGCAGAAGCAGCCCTGAGGGGCCTGCGGGACGGCGGCGTAAATAGCCCCACGGTTTTGTTGCAGCACCCCGTTCACCTAAAAAAGCACCCATCCTAGACTTGTCCAGGAGCCGTTATGACTGATGAACGCAACACACTCACGACCCGTCAGGGCCATCCCGTCAGCGATAACCAGAGCCTGCGCAGCGTCGGCGAGCGTGGCCCGGCGACGCTGGAAAACTATCAATTCATCGAGAAGATCACCCACTTCGACCGCGAGCGCATTCCCGAGCGCGTCGTGCATGCGCGCGGTACCGCGGCGCATGGCTGGTTCGAGCCCTATGGCAAGATCGGTGACGAGCCGGCCGGCAAATATACACGCGCCAAGGTGCTGACCAAGGCGGGTGTGCGTACTCCGGTCTTCCTGCGCTTTTCCACCGTGATCGGTGGCAAAGAGTCACCGGAAACCGCCCGTGACCCGCGCGGATTCGCCATTAAGTTCTACACCGAAGACGGCAACTGGGACCTGGTGGGCAACAACCTCAAGGTGTTCTTCATCCGCGATGCGATCAAGTTTCCGGACATGATCCACGCCTTCAAGCCCGATCCCGTGTCCAACCGTCAGGAAGCCTGGCGCTTCTACGATTTCGTTCAGCACCACCCCGAAGCGCTGCACATGGTGACCTGGGTCAAAAGCCCTTGGGGCATCCCTGCCGACTACCGGCACATGCAGGGCTCGAGCGTGAACACCTACAAAATGGTCAACGACAAGGGCGAGGCGGTGCTCTGCAAGTTCTCCTTCGAGCCTAAGCTCGGCGTGAAGAACCTCACCTCCCAGCAGGCTGCTGAAATCCAGATGAAAGATGTCGGCCACGCCACCCGCGATCTCTACGACGCCATCGAGCGGGGCGAATTTCCCGAGTGGGAAATGTGCGTTCAGATCATGTCCGATGATCCGCACGAAGAGCTCGATTTCGACCCGCTGGACGACACCAAGCGCTGGCCCGAGGACCAGTTTCCGCTGCTCCCGGTAGGACGGCTGGTGCTCGATCGCAACCCGTCGAACTTCTTCGCGGAAACCGAACAGGCCGCTTTCGGCACCGGCGTGCTGGTGGACGGCATCGATTTCTCGGATGACAAGATGCTGCAAGGCCGGACGCTGTCTTATTCCGATACCCAGCGCTACCGCGTCGGTGCGAATTACCTGCAGCTGCCGATCAACGCGCCCAAATGCCCGTACGCCACCAACCAGCGCGACGGGCAGATGGCGCACTTCGTCGATGGCGGCGGCAATCCGCACATCAATTACGAGCCCAGTTCCGTCGGCGGACTCAAGGAAGCACCCAAGCCCACGCAGGATTATCACCAGTGGGTCGAAGGGCATCTGGGGCGCTATCAGACGACCAAAGCCGCCGCGGATTATCACCAGGCCGGCGAGCGTTACCGCAGTTTCGAGGGCTGGGAGCGCGACGACCTGATCGCCAACATAACCGCCGACCTCAAGGAATGCCCTGAGGAAATCTGTCTGCGCATGATCTGGCATTTCTGGCATTGCGACCCGGACTACGGTCAGCGCTTGGCGGAGGGCGTTGGCGTGGATATCGAAAAGGCCAAGGCGTTACCGCCCTTGGAAGGACGTGCCGCGCCGGGCGAAAACCTGGCGGGATCGACCTACAGCAGCGGCGAACGCGAAAGCTGAGCCGCCTCCAGGCTTCCGTCTGGCGCAACTGCGCCAGACGGAATGGCGCCGCTGTGACTGGGAAGGGCTGCGGCGTGGTATGCCCGTATAGCGTGATTCATTAAAATCCTGCTCCCCGCGCGATTGTGCGCAACCGTTCATAGGACAGCCATGAGTTCCGAGCAACCACTCGATATCGACGCGCGTTATGCCTGCGCCAAAGCCCTTGCTCTCGAGGCGGCACAGCTGGGAATGGAGTACTACCGCAAGCGCGACGCGCTGACGGTCGAGCACAAGGGCGATGACTTGCAGGATGTCGTGAGCGTCGCCGACAAAGAGATCGAACGCTTCATTCGCGGTCGGTTGACCGAACGCTTTCCCGAGGACGGTTTTCTCGGCGAGGAGAGCGGTTCCGCTGGACTCGGCGCCCGCTGCGTGTGGGTGATCGACCCAATCGACGGCACGGCCTGCTTCGTCAACGGTCTGCATAACTGGTGCGTGTCGATCGGTCTGCTGATCGACGGCGAACCGCACCTGGGCGCTATCGCCGATCCCAATCATGACGAGCTGTTCCATGGCCGTCTGGGGCGAGGCGCGTTCGTCAATGACAGGCCCTTGAAGGCGAGCGATGCCACTCATGTGGGCCAAGGCGTGACCGCCACCGGGACCTTTCACCCGCGCGGCAAGGAACACTTCATTCCTTTTCTCGAGAAACTGCTGGCTGCGGGCGGCATGTTCTTTCGCAACGGCTCTGGTGCGCTGATGACCGCCTATGTGGCGGCGGGCCGCCTGCTCGGTTATTACGAGACCGAGCTCAAGAGCTGGGATTGCGTGGCCGGGCTGGTGATGGTCAAGGAAGCGGGCGGACGAGGGAACGACTTCTTTCGCAACGACGGGCTGCTGCTTGGCAATCCTTATCTCGTCGCCTGCCCCGGGGTCTATCCGCAACTGGCCGAGATGATCGGGCCCTCATTGGACGGTTGAGGTTTCGGACGCAGGAGCGTCCGGGTTGCGTTCCCACGCTGGCGCGTGGGAACGAGCTCTTCATCAGGTGCGCAGTTCGGGCGGCACGGTGCCGCCGTGTTCCGCGAGCTTGTGCATCACGGCGCGATGCAGCCACATGTTCATCTGCGCCGAGTCGGCCATCTTGTCCGATGGGCAACCCAGCTCGGTAGCGAGTTCCTTGCGCGACTCCAGGCTGCTGTCCAGGCCCAGCAGCTTGAGCAGGTCGACGATGGAGGTGCGCCAGTTCAGCTGCTCCGGAAAATTCGCCGCCATGCCGTCGAGCTTCGCCGGGACATCCACAACGTTGTTAGGGCCGCCGACCGTACCGGCGTTGCCAGCCATACCCGATGTCGATGCGCTGGCTCCGGGCGGTGTGGTGGTCGCGTTGTTGGCTGTGGTCGGGCGGTCGGAATCGACAACCGTGTCAGTTGCATGCTGGTTGACGCCCGAATTCGGCGCGGCAGGCTTGTGCGCTTCGTTGCTGACGCCGCCCAAGCCCAGTTTGTCTTTGATCTTGTCGAACAGACCCATTTCATCATCCTCGGTTGGTGTAGGTGCTGTTTGGACCATCGTCTCGGTCAAGACATTCGGTTCCGTAGGTCGGAAGCGATGCCCGCCGAACTCAGTGCAAGAACGACCATGCCGCCAGAAAGCCCGGCGGCATAGTCGAGAACGGCTGGGTTCGGCACAGCGGAATTGCCGAACTGTTTTTGTGCGCCTGTTGGTTGCCGTTGTGGTTAGAACACCAACATGAACAAACCGATCACCACCAACAGACCGATCAGAAAAATGATGCCGATTGTGCTGCCCAGAAACTTCAGCATGAGGATGACTCCTGTTGCAGTGGGTACATTATTTCCGACTGGGGTGAGCTGTGATCGTTCAGCATTGTTGCGCCAGCGGTATGCCGGTCCGGCTTCAGAGATGCTTCCAGATCAGCTGCAAGCCGGCGAGCGCCATGCCGATGCGGGCGATCCGGTAGAACCAGGTGTGATCGATGCGCTTGTGCAGCCAGAGCCCGGCCCAGACGCCGAACGGCACGATGGGCGAGAGCGCCAGGCTCAGTAGTAGGTTCTCGCGGTTGAACTGGCCGAGTGCGGTGTAGGGAATCAGCTTGATCGCATTGGTCATCAGAAAGAACAAATTGATAGTCGCGACGTAGCGCAGCTTGTCCAGCTGCTGCGGTAGCAGGTGCATCAGGATCGGCGGCCCGCCCGCATGCGCGACGAAGCTGGTGAAGCCGGCAACTGACGAAAGCAGGGTGCCGCGCCCGCGTTGCAGAGGGCGGGGCTTGTCGTTGTTGGTGATCAGCCCGAGCGCCACGAAACCCACGGCGATGAACCCCATCATCAGGCCGATCATCCGCTCGTCGAGCATGCCGAAGGTGAGCGAGCCGAGGGCGATGCCGATCAGCGCGCCGGGCAGCATGACCTTGAGATTGGGGACGTCCCATTTGCCGAAATAGGCCTTCAGACCCACCACGTCCGCCAGACAGAGAATCGGCAGCATCACGGCGGCCGCCTGCTTCGGCGAGATGGCGAGCGCCAGCAAAGGCACGGCGATCCCGCCCAGGGCCCCGCCAAAGCCACCCTTGGATAGCCCGGTGAGAAAGATCGCAGGCAGCGCGAACAGCAGAAAATCGGACAGGGTCATGGCTGGGTGTGGTTCGGAATCGATGAATGTGGCGCGTGGCATTCGGTTTTGCCGGGCGATGATCGCATGTTTGCTGACCTGTTTCGCTTGCTCGCCTGGATCGCTCTCGGCTGCTTGTGGTCAGCAGAATAACGACCCAGTGTCAGGCTCCGCGTTGACGGGGCACGGCCAAACCGGAGCGAAGTGTTGCCATGACAGCTTTCAGATCGCCATCGATAGCCTCGACGCGAACGGATCGAGCGCTGATCCATGTGTTGCGGGCAGGCCCATTGCTGCTGCTCACTGCGCTGTTCGCGGGCGGGATCAGCGCCGATGAACCGGAAGACCTGATTGGCTTGATCAACGCTTTCCGCGATACCGATCAGGCATGCGACGGTGCCAAAGGCGCCGCGGTAGGGCCGCTTGCGCCCGCTGATGCCTTGGCCGTGGCCCCAACGACCAGCGGGGCGCAGCTGCAACGTACATTGCAAGCGTCCGGCTATCGTCCGGCGAAACTGCAAGCGGTCTCGATATCCGGTCCTGCGAGCGCGAAGGCTGCCATGGATGCGCTCAGGCAACGCTATTGCGGCGCGCTGCGTAGCGAAGAGTTCGCGGAAATCGGTGTCTCCAGGCAGGGGAGTACCTGGCAGGTGCTACTTGCCAAGCCTTTGCTATCGCCGGATCTAGGCGACTGGCAGGAGGTCGGGAAGAAGATTCTGAAACAGGTCAACGAAGCCCGCGCGCAAGCGCGAACCTGTGGCAGCCAGACATTCGGGGCGGTGCCGGCATTGCGCTGGAATGATCGGCTGGCCGAGGCTGCGCTGGCCCACAGCCGCGACATGGCCAATCAGGACTTCTTCAGCCATCGGGCGCCGAATGGCAGCCAGGTCAGCGATCGAGCCAACCGCGCCGGCTACGCATGGAGCCGGGTCGGTGAAAACATCGCGGCAGGCCAGGGCTCGGTGGAGCAGGCCGTGGCCGGTTGGCTGGCCAGCCCCGGGCACTGCCGCAACATCATGCGGGCGGACTTCACCGAGATGGGCGCCGCGTATGCGACGAATCCGGACAGCGCTGCCATCAGTTACTGGACCCAAGTCTTCGGCATGCCGCGTTGAGATACCGGCAGGCTATTGCAGGCCCTCGAGCCAGTTATGCGCTTCAGTGCTCTGGTGCGCATCGAATGCCTTGATCGTCAGGCCAGGGATCAGCGCACCTTCGATCTCGCTGGCCTTGCGTACCCACTCTCTGGAACTGACCACGGCACAGCGGTCGAAACGGCGGATGAAGCGAAAAAGCTGCGGAATCCGTGACAGCTCGACTCCAACAGCGCCCAGCGTCGGCATGTCGAAGTCGCCGATGCGATAGAGCATCTGACCATGGGTGATGCCTTCTGATTTGCGCATCAGCTCATCGAGCGCGAAGCGCATTTCATTGCTGTCGAGCTTGCCGGAAAAATCGACGTCGATGCGTTTGTCGCCTATGCGCGTTACGTGGAACATCACATCGCTCCTTTTGCGGTGGAGGTAGCTTTTCTGAGCATAGCGCGTGGCTGTGTGCGTCTACGGGAAGCCGCAAAAAATCGATGATTCATTGATGTGAATCAATGCCATCGTGAAGCTTTTATGGGTGAGGCTTTAAATGCATAAACCCGCTCTAAATCAATGCTTTCAGCGGTGATCAACGGTGTAAAGAACGTTTCCCTCGGGCCGATAGAGGCGGCAACTGCGCCACTGCCCAAAGAAGTATCGACGGCAGCGGTGCTTCTTTCGGCCTACAGGACGACTCGCATGACTAGCACCTTGGCGAACGCCATTCAGACCCTCTTACGCGGCATGGGACTACGTACCATCAATCTTCAGTTCTTCTTTTCCTACTGCCTGATATTTCTCTGCGCCGCAGTGACGGCTGGCGTGCTGTTTTTCTCCAGCAAGGACGCCGCTCAGCTCGACATGGCCGGTGCCCAGCGGATGCTGAGCCAGAAGATGGTCAAGGAGGCATTGCTGGCCGCGCAGGGCATCGGTAGCGCGGGCGATATGGAAGAGACTGTGCGGCAATTCGAAGCGTCCCATCGTTTGCTGTTGCAGGGCGACCCCGCGAGAGGGATCGCCCCGGTCGAGGTGGCTACCGCAAAGCAGCACCTGCAGCGGGTCGACCAGATATGGCAGCGCTTTCGTCCGGCTGTGGTTGCGCTCGCTGCCGGGGCGACAAGTAATACCACTGTCGATCTCATTGCCATTGCGGCCGATGCCAAGGCGATTCTCGCCGAGACCAACGAAGTGGTGACCTTGATCGCCGATGACGCCAACCGCAGCGCGGCACGTCAATTGTGGGTCGCGATGGCTTCGACCCTTTTCATCCTGCTATTGGTGGTCCTGGGGCGTATCGCCGGCATGAACTGGCTGATGTTGCAGATCGACGAGTTGCGCGGGCGGCTGGAGAAAGTCAGCCAGGGCGACTTCTCCTCGCCGATCCAGGTGCGTTACGCCGAGGATGAAATGGGCAAAATCACCACCGCCTATAACCGCTTGCTGGGCCAGGTGGGCGAGATGATTCGCGGGGTACGCCAAGCCGCTGACGAGGCGGACGGTCAGTGTACCCGGATGGCCAGCCTGGCCAGCGATAGCGCTCGCAATGTTGAGGGCCAGCAAGCGGAGATCGATCAGGTCGCCACTGCCATGAACGAAATGCTCGCGACCTCTCAGGAAGTGGCGCGCAGCACCGTAGAAGCCGCCAGCGCAGCTGATCTGGCCGAGCATGAAACCAGCAACGGCAGTGCCGTGATGAGTGAGTCCGTCGATGCCATCCGTGCGCTCGGCAGTCACGTCGACAGCTTGTCCGGCGTGATGCAGCAACTGGTCCTGGATAGCAATGAGATCGGCAAGGTGTTGGGCGTCATCAGCAGCATCGCCGAGCAAACCAACCTGCTGGCACTGAACGCCGCCATCGAAGCGGCCCGTGCCGGTGAGCAGGGTCGCGGCTTCGCGGTGGTCGCTGATGAGGTGCGCAGCCTTGCCAGTCGCACGCAGACGTCGGCGAAGGAGGTTGGGGTGCTGGTCGAGCGGCTGCAGAGCCAGGCCGCTCGCGCCGGCCAAGCCATGGATGCGTCGCGTCAGAGCAGCAGCGATACGCTTTCGCGAATCGAAGCCACGCAACATGCGCTGAGCCAGATCGTCGGCGCGGTGCAGACCATACGCGGCATGACCAACCAGATCGCCACCGCGGCCGAAGAACAGTCGCAAGTTGCCGAAGAGATGAATTGTTCGCTGACACGCATCGCCCAGGTCGCGGATCAGGCCGCAACGGTCACTCAGGACACGGCGAATTCCGGCACGACGATCATGCAGAGCATGAATGGTTTGAAGAAACTGACTGGACGCTTCCGGCTGGAAGCCTGACGCTTGCGGCGCCATCGGCACGTCGCCGGCAGGCAGATCGATTGACAGCGCGTCGCTGGAAGGTTGGAAAACTGCAAGATCGGAAAACGTTAAGCGAGGGAGCCCCCGCACCGTAGCGCGGGGGCACAGGATCAATCCTGACGGCTGGTGACTTCCAGCAGGTGGTAGCCGAACTGGGTCTTCACCGGGCCCTGCACTTCATTGAGCGGGGCGCTGAATACCACGGTGTCGAATTCCTTGACCATTTGGCCGGGGCCGAACGAGCCCAGATCGCCGCCCTGACGGCTGGATGGGCAGGTGGAATTGTCCTTGGCAACCTGGGCGAAATCGGCGCCGCCTTCGATGGCAGCTTTCAGTTCGTTGCACTTGTCTTCGGTGGGAACCAGGATGTGGCGGGCAGTGGCTCGGGCCATGGGGTGTTACTCCGTCTTGAGAAGTGGCTGAGCCTACCGCAATTGACGGTGATTCGAAATGCGGCGACCGTCAGGCCGCATCCACGTCCGCTGCTTTCGCCAGCGCGGGCCGGGTGTCCAGGTAGTGCTGCAATCGGGCGAGTTCCTCAGCCGTGAACGACAGGCCGAGCTTGGTGCGGCGCCAGAGAATATCGTCCGCGCAGGTCGCCCATTCCTGCTGGTGCAGATATTCGACTTCCAATGCGTAGAGATCCTGGCCCAGCCGTTCACCCAGTTCGGTAACTGAACGGGCCTCGCCAAGCATTTTCCAGACGCGGCCGCCATATAGATTCGCCCATCGCCGGGCCAAATCGAAGTCGATGCCTTCGACCTTGGCGACCAGCTCCTCGGCCAGCGTTTGCGGTGAATTCATGCCTTCGCCGCCGGGAAGGCTGGCCTTCGCGGTCCAGCGCTCGCCCATCTGCGGGAAGAACGGCGCAAGATGTTCCATCGCCGACTCGGCCAGTTTGCGGTAAGTGGTGAGCTTGCCGCCGAACACCGAAAGCAGCGGCGCCTGCTTCTGCTCGGCTTCCAGCGACAGGGTGTAATCGCGGGTAACGACCGAGGGGTTATCGGACTCGTCGTCGCACAGCGGGCGCACGCCGGCGAAGGTATGCAGAATGTCCTTGGGTTCCAACTGCTTGCGGAAGTGCGCATTGGCCACGCCCAGCAGATAGCCGATCTCTTCTTCGCTGATACTGACCGTGGCCGGATCGCCGTGATACTCGCGATCCGTGGTGCCGATCATGGTGTAGCGGCCCATATAAGGGATGGCGAACACGATGCGCCGATCCTCGTTCTGCATGATGTACGCCTGCTCGCCTTCGTACAGCTTGGGCACGATGACGTGGCTGCCCTGGATCAGGCGGATGCCGTAAGGCGAGCGCTGTTGTAGGTTTTCACCGATGAATTGCGCGACCCAAGGCCCCGCCGCGTTGACCAGCGCCTTGGCGCGCAGAGCGAACCGAGTGCCATCCTCGCGTTGCAACTCGACATGCCAGATGCCACCGGCACGTTTGGCGCTCAGGCAGCGGGTACGGGTATGGATGTGCGCACCTTTTTCGCGTGCGGCCATGGCGTTGAGCACCACCAGCCGCGCATCGTCGACCCAGCAATCGGAATATTCGAAACCGCGCTTGATTGCCGGCTTCAGCGGGCTTTCATCGCCGAAGCGCAGGCCGCGCGAGGCGGGCAGCTGTTCCCGCTTGCCGAGGTTGTCATAAAGAAACAGCCCAGCGCGAATCATCCAGGCAGGTCGTAGATGCGGGCGGTGGGGCAGGACGAAACGCATCGGTTTGACGATATGCGGTGCCTTGCGCAGCAGCACCTCGCGCTCGGCCAGCGCTTCACGTACCAGGCGGAATTCGTAGTGTTCGAGATAGCGCAGCCCGCCATGGATCAGCTTGCTGCTTGCCGATGAGGTATGGCTTGCCAGATCGTCGCGTTCGCACAGGAAAACCGACAGGCCGCGCCCAGCCGCATCGGCGGCGATACCCACGCCGTTGATTCCACCACCGATGACGGCAATGTCGTAGAGCTCGGAAACGGGGCAGTGGGTGTCGTTCACGGGTCTCTCCTAAAAAACGAATATCTACTTTCGAATGTGAACATCGTAACGCAGAAGAGTTCTTCTCTCCAGAATTGATGTTCACTTTTTATATCAAAAGAAAATAATCGAATTAAAACGAACTATTTTTGATGCTTCCAGGCTCGTTTGTATGCGGCGAGATTCATGCGTTTCGGGGGTAAGCGAACTTCACTGCTGTAGGAGCGAGCTTGCTCGCGAACCCAGGCCACGCAAACGCTTCGCGAGCAAGCTCGCTCCTACAGGCAGGCCTTCATGCCGTGGCGCTTTCTCCTTAGTTGAATAGCATTACGGGACTGCACCGGGCTATGTGAGATTCGCCGAGTAGTTCGATTCAGCCAGTGATCTCGCCTTTGTAGGAGCGAGCTTGCTCGCGAACCCAGGCCACGCAAACGCTTCGCGAGCAAGCTCGCTCCTACAGGCAAGGCCCTCGTGTCGTGCCGTGGTGCTTTCGTCTTAGCTGAATAGCATTACGGTACTGCACCGGCTATGTGAGATTCGCCGAGTAGTTCGATCAGCCAGTGATTTCGCCTTTGTAGGAGCGAGCTTGCTCGCGAACCCAGGCCTCGCAAACGCTTCGCGAGCAAGCTCGCTCCTACAGGCACGGCCCTCGTGCCGTGCCGTGGCGCTTTCGTCTTAGCTGAATAGCATTACGGGACTGCACCGGGCTATGTGAGATTCGCCGAGTAGTTCGACTCAGCCAGTGATCTCGCTCCTACAGGCAGGCCTGTGGTGCTTCGCCTTGGTGACAGCATGAGCCATGTGAGGCTATCGCTGAATGATTCAGCCAGTGACTTCCAGCTTCACGCTATGTCGGGCCAGCAATTCCAAAAACGCTTCCGGTGGCTGGGCCTCGGTGAACAGCATGTCGATCTGTTCCAGCGAACCGAGGCGGGTCATGGCATTGCGGCCGAACTTGCTTGAATCTGCGGCCAGGAAGACCTTGCGAGCATTGTTGATGATGGCCTGGGAGACGCGGACTTCCTGGTAGTCGAAGTCCAGCAGAGTGCCGTCCTCGTCGATGCCGCTGATGCCGATCAGGGCGAAGTCCACCTTGAACTGGCTGATGAAGTCCGCCGTGGCCTGGCCGACCACGCCGCCGTCGCTGCGCACGTTGCCGCCAGCTATCAGCACGTCGAAGTCTTCCTTGGGGCTGAGGATGCTCGCCACGTGCAAGTTGTTGGTGATGACCTTGAGGTCGCGATGATTGAGCAGGGCGTGAGCAATGGCTTCGGTGGTGGTGCCGATGTTGATGAACAGCGAGGCCTGATCGGGAATATGTGCAGCCATGGCATCAGCGATGCGCCGTTTCTCGTCGCGCATTTGCCGGGCGCGCTGGGTGTAGGCGGTGTTCTGTACGCTGGAGTCGTGAGCCGCACCGCCATGGTAACGGCGCAGTAGGCCGGCTTCGCCGAGCTGATTGATGTCGCGGCGGATGGTCTGCGGCGTCACAGCGAACTGCTGCGCCAGCTCTTCGATGCTGACGTAGCCGCGTTCGCGCACCAGTTCGAGAATGCTCTGCTGTCGTGGGGCCAGACTCATGGAGGCTTCCTTCTTATCGATATGCCGGGAAGCATGCCGCAGTCTGGTCGTTGATTAAAGAATTGTTCGTTTACGAATAGCGGCGCCCGGCGCGGAATCGAATCCGGGCCGAGCGCCACGTCGTTAGCAATGCCGGTATGGGTTATTCCTCTTCCCAGTCCCGAGTACGGCCGACGGCTTTCTTCCAGCCTTTGTAGAGCGTTTCGCGTTGTTCGCTATCGCATGCCGGTTCGAAGATGCGCTCGATGGTGGCCTTGCTGCGCAGCTCGTCGAGGCTGCTCCAGAATCCGGTTGCCAGACCCGCTAGATAAGCCGCGCCGAGGGCGGTGGTCTCCTTCATTTCCGGGCGTTCCACATGAGTGCCGAGAAGGTCGGCCTGGAACTGCATGAGGAAGTTGTTGGCCACCGCGCCGCCGTCAACGCGTAGCGAACGCAGGCGCTCGCCAGCGTCCTGCTGCATCGCGTCGAGTACGTCGCGGGTCTGATAGGCGATGGATTCCAGCGCGGCGCGGATGATGTGGTCGACCTTCACGCCGCGGGTCAGGCCGAACAGTGCGCCACGGGCGCGTGGGTCCCAGTAGGGCGCGCCGAGACCGGTGAACGCCGGCACCAGATAGACGCCGTTGCTGTCCTTGACCTTGGTGGCGAAGTATTCGGAATCCAGCGAATCGTTGATCACCTTCAGCTCGTCGCGCAGCCATTGCACGGTAGAGCCGCCGTTGAAGATGGCGCCTTCGAGTGCGTAATTGACCTCGCCCTTGGGGCCGCAGGCAATGGTGGTGAGCAGGCCGTGCTCGGACTGCACGGCCTTGGTTCCGGTGTTCATCAACAGAAAGCAGCCGGTACCGTAGGTGTTTTTCGCCTGACCCGGTTCGACGCACATCTGGCCGAACAGCGCGGCTTGCTGGTCGCCAGCGATGCCTGCGATGGGAATGCCGGTGCTCTGGCCGGAGCCGAGATAGGCGTGGCCATAGACTTCGGACGACGAGCGTACTTCTGGCAGCATCTCGCGCGGAATATCCAGCGCCTCCAGCATGACCGGGTCCCAGTCCAGCTTGTGGATGTCAAACAGCATGGTGCGCGAGGCGTTGGTGTAATCGGTGACGTGAGCCTTGCCCTGGGTCATCTTCCAGATCAGCCAGCAGTCGACGGTGCCGAACAGCAGCTCGCCACGGCGTGCGCGCTCACGGCTGCCTTCGACGTGATCGAGAATCCACTTGATCTTGGTGCCCGAGAAGTAGGGGTCGATGACCAGGCCGGTGGTCTTGCGGATGTGCTCCTGCATGCCGTCGCGCTTGAGCTGATCGCAGATCGGCGTGCTCTGGCGGCTCTGCCAGACGATGGCATTGTAGATAGGCCGACCGGTTTTCTTATCCCAAACGATGGTGGTTTCGCGCTGGTTAGTAATGCCGATGGCTGCGACTTGCTCATTGGTGATGCCGGCCTGCGCCAATGCCTCGACGAAGACGCCGCTCTGGGTGGCCCAGATCTCCATTGGGTCATGCTCGACCCAGCTCGGCTGCGGGTAGATCTGGGCGAACTCGCGTTGGGCGATGGTGACCACGTTGGCGTTGCGGTCCAGCACGATGGCACGGGAACTGGTGGTGCCCTGGTCGAGGGCGACGATGAATTGCTTGTCGTTCGGGTTGCTCATGGTGTCGATTCCTTAACGAGCTTCTTGGGCGGTGGCATCGTGTTTGCTGTAACGCTTGGCTTCGTGATCTGGCTCAGGTGCAGCACAAGCGCCCGAACCCAGATTCGGGAGATGCTTGCAGATTAGTGCCTTGTAGCCCGCCGCGCCGATGCAGGCGCCCAGCACCGGCGCGATCAGCGGGACCAGGAAGTAGGGGATGTCCCGACCGCCGGTGAACGCCACTTCGCCCCAGCCGGCGGAAAAGGTCATCAGCTTCGGTCCGAAATCCCGCGCCGGGTTCATAGCAAAGCCCGTCAACGGGCCCATCGCGCCGCCGATCACCGCGATCAGCAAACCGATCAGCAGCGGTGCCAGCGGGCCGCGGGGCAGGCCGTTGCCGTCATCGGTCAGCGCCATGATCATCCCGAGCAGGATAGCGGTAATCACCACTTCCACCAGAAAAGCCTGGCCGATCGAAAGCGATGCATGCGGATAGGTGGAGAACACTGACGCGAGTTCCAGGCTGGCGAGGCTACCGCGCGTCATCTGCTGCGCCTGTTCGAAATCGAAAAACAGACTGCTGTAAAGACCGTAAACCAACGCGGCGGCGCAGAACGCGCCTGCCGTCTGGGCGAGGATGAAGGCGGGTACTTTGTTGCGCTCGAAGGTGCCGAACAGCCAGAGCGCGATGGACACGGCGGGGTTCAGGTGAGCGCCCGACACGCCAGCGGCCAGATACACGCCCATGCTGACGCCGATCCCCCAGATAACGCTTATTTCCCAAAGACCTAGATCAGCCCCACCAAGCTTCAGCGCGGCTACGCAGCCGGTGCCGAAGAAGATCAACAGGGCGGTTCCGAGGAATTCGGCAATGCATTGCCCCCGTAGCGTCGGGGTGGACGGGTTACTCATGCGCAGAACCTCTTATGGAGACTGTTGTTTTTATAATCCGAATACTGCGAGGGTTCGGAAATGTTCGGAAGCGAAAACTTAAAGTCAAAAATAGGCGCTGTCAAAGTAAAAACTTGAACATTTCATCGAAAAGGTAGCGAACGGAGCGGTAGATCTGTTGTCGCCATCAGCTGGCGCAGGCCAGGCAGCGGCAAAGTGCGAAGAAGAGTGGAACGTCAACGCCGTGTGGCCTCAGCGCGGCGCAACTCTGATGCACCTCGCATGGTGATCTGCCAAAAGAGTTTTTTCACAGAAAAAAACGCCGGACGCTCAGGCAAACGAACTGTGAGGTACTGGCCGGTGCGCAGAGCGCACCCTAAGGATGGACGAGACCCTTGTAGGGTGCGCTCCGCGCACCAAGGCCCCTCCGGCATAGCGACAGTGCAATCGCCTCTGACAACCACATGCTAGAGCTTGGCAACGCTCAGCGTTGCAGTCTGGCCAGCGTCGCCGGGTCTGCCTCGCCTTTGTAAAAGGTGTTCAGGACTTGCTGATAGATCGTTCGCTCGGGTGCCACGGCGCTGAACAGGGTCATGCTTGAACGTAGCTTCAGGTCATCGGGCGAACCGAGAATCTGCCGCGCCGGACGATCGGTGTGCTGCAGCATCGCCTGCGTGCATTCCTCCAGCCGCGTTCCCAGCAGCGGATGCTGCAGATAGGCGAGCGCCTCGTCTGTGCTGGAAATGGCGTAGCGTCGCGCCATGTCGCTATGGCCGAGCCCGGCGATCTGCGGAAAGACGAACCACATCCAGTGGCTCTGCTTGCGGCCGCTGCGCAGTTCCGCCAGGGCGCGGTCGTAGATGCCGTCTTGAGCGGCGACGAATCGTTTCAGGTCGTAAGTATCGTGCATGGGTGCCTCCGCACGCTGCGTCCATCGTTCATATGAGACAGCCCCGGGCTCGATGATTCGCTCCTTCTGAGGTGCTGTTTACGCGTTGTTTACATGGCGCTGACGCCCCTTGACCGAGCGGCGGTGTTTGATGGCTGTGGGCAACGAGCCCACTCGTTGAAGGAGAAAGCCATGTTCAGTCGCATACTCAAGATCGGTCTGCTTACCGGCTGCCTGGTTACCGCCAATGTCGCTTCAGCGGCCGACCGCAACGTTGTTGTTCCGGTATTGGCCGGTGCGGCAGTTGGGGCGGTATTGGTGGCAGTGCTATCGAACGATTCCGATGACCGTCACAGCCATCGACATTCTCGCCGTTATCAGCACCAGCCGAAGCATCATGTTCATCACCATCGGCATGCGCTCCGTGCGGTGAAGTACCGGCCGAAACGCGTCGAGTACGTCATGGTGCCAGTGGAGCGTCGAGACTGGCGCAGAGGACATCGTTAACAGCCAAAGCAAAGAAGCGGGCACCCTACGGCTCATAAATCATTTGAGCTGATGGGGCGCCCGCCTGGCTGTGGCTCGCTACGTTTTTACCCGCTTTGGAGCGCGCCTTTTGGCGCTTGGCTGGTCTTTGCTCCGCTGTTCCTGAAAGCAGTTCTGACACAAACGAAATTGCCGCTCGGCCATCGGCATCGCCTTGCCGCATTGCTTGCAGTTGCGGGTTTCGCCAGACAGCCGCCGGCGGTCCGAACTGCGTGGCTTGCGCTGGCGCGACAGCTCGCGGGTAATGGCGCCGTTGAGCAGGCTGCGATGCTGTTCGGCCTGTTCCAGCGCCGGGAAGTGCGCCGGCAGTGTTCGCGCCAGATGCAGATAGGTTTCGATGACATGCAGCGAGCTTTCCAAGGTCGCCAGGTCGGCATCGATGATCAGCCGCGGCAGCGGGACTTCCTTGTCCTGCGCAACCTTCTTCAGCCATTGCTGGGCGAAGATGCTGGCGGGACTGTCGAGACCTCCGCGGATCGGCGTGCAGGCGAAGATCCAGCGCAGTGGCAGGTCGATGGTTGGGTCGTCGATCAGCTTGATCCACTCGGCCAACTCGTCCGGCAGCACTGAGATGAACTCATCGCCATAGTTGATGTTGCGATTGAAGGTCAGCCAGGCGCGCAACAGGCTGGGTTCGTCCATCAATTCGGAGATGGCTTGCAGGTGTTCAATGGACGGCCGGACCTGGAATTGCGACAGGTCCACCGGCAGGTCCTCGCTGTGGAACAGGCGCTTGATCGACTGCAAGGTCTGGGCATCGAGCGCGGTGATGAGGCCGCTGTCGTGGTGACCGAAACGCCCGGCGCGCCCACCGATCTGCTTGACCTCCTGCACCTTGAGCTGACGGTTCTGAATGCCGTCGTACTTCTCGTCCGTGTAGAAACACAGCGTGTGCGCCGGCATGTTCAAGCCCATGCCGACGGCATCGGTGGCGACCATGATGTCCGCCTCGCCTTCGCGAAATCGCCGCGCCTGCTCGCGGCGCACTTCCGGTGACAGCGCGCCGTAGACCACCGAGACGCTCTTGCCGGTCATCTCCAGCATCGATTTGAGCTCCAGCACCGTTTTGCGGCTGAAGGCGACCAGCATCGAGCCCTCGTCGAGCTGCTTGAGCGTGGTCGAACGCCGCGCCACTTCGACCGGCGACAGACGCTTGGTGCGCTTGACCACCAGTTCGTCCTCGCACAGGTCGCAAAGCGTTTTCAGCGAGGGTCGGATCAGCTCCGGACCGGTCATGATCAGCTCTGGGGTATAGGCGCTGACCAGCGCATCGACCCAGGCCCAGCCACGCTGCGAGTCGGCCATCATCTGCACTTCGTCGATGACCACCACGTCCCAGGGCTGATGACGGAAACGGGCGAACTCTTCGACCGTGCAGCAGTAATGCGTGGCGCCTTCGCGGATGATTTCCTCTTCGCCGGTGACCAACGAGCAGGGCACGCCCATGGACTCGATACGTTCCTGGTTTTCCAGCGCCATCAGCCTGAGTGGCGACAGATAGATGGCGTGAACGACACCGGTCATCGCCTCGATGGCCTGGTGGGTTTTGCCGCTGTTGGTCGGGCCGAGCAGGGCGGTCCAGGTGCGGGTGATGCGGCGTGCCGCGTAGAGCTTGTGGTAGTGCACGAAGCGCGGGTTGTTCTCCAGTAGCACCGCGAAGGCCATCTTTTCCTTGTGGTCCTGGCGGGCGAAGCGGATGGTTCGGCGAAGTTTCTTCGGCTCCATCATGAACACTTCGGTCAGCCGCTTCTCGCCCAGCAGCTGCAAGTCGAAGTCGCCGGCTTCCTCGATCATTGTCTCGAACTTGGCCAGCAGATCCTGACGATCTTGCGCCTTCAGTTCGGCCACGTCCTGGTCGCTCAATACATGGCCTTGGCCGCCCGGAATGCGCCGCTGTAGGTCCAGCGCGACGTCGCCGTGGCGCAGCTCCACGACATAGCGCAGTTCATGCTTCACCTCGTTGAGGATATCGACGGCCTTGGCGGCAAAGTCATCGAGGCGGGAGAGTCTTACCGGCAGGCGATCCAGGACGCGCATCTTCTGCTCGTCCGTCATGCTGGCGAAGGGGCGCTCCAGCACGTGCAGGCGGTCCCGGACCAGCGCTTCGATGGCGTCGTCCACGTTGGCTTCGAATTCGTCGATGGAGGTGCTGTCAGGGATGCGCAGCGCGAGCTCGGGCTCTAGCAAGTTCTGTACCGGGCCGCAGTCGAGCGTTTTCTCGATGCCGAAGATATCGACGTTGCAGCTGTAGTCGTTCAGATCCCGATTCAGCAACCGGCCAATCAGGCTCTGGGATTCGGCTCCTTCGAGGTTGGCATCGACCGTCGGCTCGTCCAATCCCAACCAGAACAACCGCGCCGCGCGACCGATCTCAGGCGGTTGATGGCCGATATAGGTGCTGAACCACTTTTCCTGATGGTTCTTCTTCGGCACGAAGTCCGGATGACGTTCCGCCGCCCAGCTCAGAAAGCGCTGCAACCGCTCCAGCTTGACGGTATTGCGGTGTTTGACTTCGGCCTTGCGCATGATCGACGCCTCTCTGATCAGTTCAGCTGCCATTATGGACAACCCAATGACAACTTCCGATCACTCGCTCTGCATTCACTGAGAGGTCTACTCTCGGAGCCGTAGGGCCGAACGTGTTCGCCTTCGCAACTGCGGCCGAATGAATTCGGCCCTACGGACTGAGCGGCCTGTGCTTTTGACTTCGTGGGAGGCCCGCCCTCGGGGCGAAGCTTTTGAGTTTGAGCCGCACGGGCGCGGCGGAACCATCGAACGTCACTCGGGTTTGTTTAGCAGCACTCGGGTGATGGCTTCGCCCACGCGTTCGAAGGCCGCTCCGGCTTCCTTGGCTTCGTCCAAGGCCTCGGCGCAGGCCACGATGATGACGGTCTTCGCCTGCTTTTCTGCCAGGGGTTCGATCACGCCTACGTGACAGGCGCGTTCCAGTTGCGTGCCGGTTTTCTGGATGAAGGGCACATCGCTGGGCAGGCCGGCTTCGAGGCGGTAGGCGTCATACCGATCCAGCTTCATGTCCTTGAACAGCAGATCCCGGCTGGACTCGGAAAGCAGATCGCCTTCGACCAGCTTCTCCAGCAGCGTACCGTAGGCTTCCAGTGTGCTGGAATTCAGGTTACGCGCGTAATAGCGCTTGTAAGCCTGCTCCATGCTGTCGGCCTTCAGCTCGCTTTTGGGAAGCGACAGGGCGTTGGCGACCGCCTCGTAGCGCGGCTCGCTGAAGGGCGCCGATGCAAGCTTCACCAGTTCGATATTGTCCAACTCGTGCGCATCGGGATGCAGCTCGCCGTAGACGTCCCGCCGCACCTGGGTGAAGTCGGTGATGCGTTCAAAGCCCTTGCCACCCATGTTCTTGCGGGTGCGCTCGTTCAGCTCATCCTCTCCAATGAGCCGGATCAGCATGTTGGCGGCCGTGTTGTCGCTTTCGATGAGCATTTCATTCAGCAGCGCGCGCACTGAGTATTCGACGCCATTGTCCTGCCAGACCAGATCGCCGGAACCGTCAACCTTGTCGGTGGCTTCCAAACTCATCTGTTCGTCGAGGCTGTGCTCGCCTTCGTCGACGCTCTGCAGGACCGCGATGGCGATCGGCACCTTGACCGCCGAGCCCAGGTACCAGAAGCGGTCCGCCTGGTAATCGAGTGCCTCGCCGTCACCCAGATGTTTGATGTAAACGCCGAGATTGCCCGGGCTCTGTTCGTCGATCTGGCGGATGTCCTGCTCCAGCACGTTGCGCCAGGAATCCGAATAGGCCTGTTCCTTATATGCCCAGAGCGCCAGCCCGAGCCCTACCAAGGCCGGTAGGGCGAGCAATTTCCCTGTGCGCGCGAGCGGGACTGGTCTCATAGGCGAAGCACTCCAGAGGCGGTTATCGCTTCGCCCGCGCCGCGCAACGCGCGTTCGGCCTTGGCGGTGGATGCAGCACCGCGCACGCAGGCGATCACAACGATACGTCCGGCGGGGTCGGCTATGCGAAATGGCGGCGGTGCGATCACGCCGGCATCGCAGATGCGGGCGCGCTGAGTGCCGGTCTTGTGTGCATAGCCGACCGTCGGCGGCAATCCGGCCTTGATGCGCTGGGCTCCGGTGGCCACGCGATTCATCACGCTGAGCAGGTATTCGGTGCTGGCCTGGCTCAACGCCTTGCCTTCCACCACTGCGGACAAGAGATCGCCATAGGCTTGCAGCGTGCCCGAGTTGAAGGGCGTCGCGTAATAACGCTCATAGGCGTCGCGCAGCGGGATTTTGGTGAACGCGCTCTGCTGGACGCCCAGCAGGCTGGCCAGCAGCGAGAGGCGGCCGGCTTCGCTGCGCTGCGCTTTGAGCGAAAGGAAATCCCTGCCGGAGAGCAGGCGGGCAGAGGGGTGCAGTTCCCCGTAGATCAGCCTGCGCACATCCGCCAGGGTGGTGATCGGGCCGAGGCCTGCCGGCACCAGCTCGCGGGTCACGGCGTTTACTGCGTCGAGGCCGACCAGGCGAATAAGCATGTCGCTTGCGGTGTTATCGCTGTGGATCAGCATCTGATCCATCAGGTAACGGACACTGAGCGAGGTGCCCGGTGCGTGTCGTTTGGTCGGGCCGGCGCCGTCGACATAGTCCGACTCCAGCAGGCGCACGGTGCTGTCCAGGCTCAGGGTGTCCTGATCGATGCGCCGCATGACGGCAATGGCCACCGGGACCTTGACCGTGGACGCGAGGTACCAGGCTTCCTCGCCGTGGTAGGAGGCTGACACGCCGGTATCCAGATCCTTGAGGTAGATGCCCAGCTCGCCCGAGGTGCTCGCATCGACCTTGGCGATGTGTTCGAGGAAGTTTTCCGTCCAGCTGAAGCCGTCCTGCGCCACCGCCCGCAGTGGCGATGCAAGCAGGACCATTGCCATCAGCAGGGACGTTGCGATACCTGTTCGTAGCTGGGGCTTGGCTCGGAACAACACGGTTAGCGGACCTCTCTGCCGGTTATTGATCATGGTTGGACCTGCATCGCCCCGGCCCGTGCCCGACACATACGTGACGAAATATTGATACGGCTGACGATCCGTATGCCGCCGGTTTCGCCATCACGTCGGCGAGCGGCCCAATGCGAAGTGGATATCGAACGACTGCCTGCAACGTGCCGTCCTAGTTCGTACGGCACGTTGGCTGCCGCATGGAAGGAGCAATGCGTGGAGCAAGACAGCAAGGAAAAATTCATCGGGCTCGAGTGGCTGCGTTTTTCGCTCGGCATGTATCTGGTGTTCTTTCATACGATCCATGCGTATCCCGAGGAGCAGCGGCCTTGGTGGCTGTCGGATCTGACCGGGGTGGGCTTTTTCGCGACCAGCAGCTTTTTCGTCCTGTCGGGCTTCTTGCTGGCCCATGTCTATTGTCAGCAAGGACAACTGCGCGAACCGGGGCGCAGCTTTCTGAGCCGGCGCTTCGCCAATCTTTACCCGTTGCACCTGTTTTCATTGGGGTTGACGGCGGTGGTGTTGTTCATTATCGCCAAGCTCGGTATCCCGCCGGACGACGTCAAGGCGACCCTGCGTTTCGTGGTCTATGACACCAACGAGGATCTGGGCGAGGCGTCCAGAGAGACCCTTGAGCACTTCATGGGCAATGGCGAATTGCTGCTTAACTTCGTCCTGCAGTTGTTCATGCTGCAGGCGTGGAATCCGCTTTACCTGACCTTCAACCCACCCTTGTGGTCGATTTCCACGCTGTTCTTCTTCTATCTGACGTTCCCTTTGCTGGCGCCGCGGCTGATGCGGTTGCGGCACAAGGCACTTTGGCTCGTAGTCGTCGCGGTGATCTACCTGATCCCGCCGCTCTGGGTGATCCAGCAGCAGGAATACGGGATTCCCTATACCGGCATGCTGCACCGCATGCCCTTGCTGCGCCTGCCCGAATTCCTTGCCGGGATTCTGCTGTACGGGTTATTCCGCGAGATGCAGAGCCAGGGACGCGTGCCGAGGCTGGGCAGTCGTTTGGCGCTGGCAGGCTTCGTGCTGGCCTGCTTCATCGCCGCCATCTGGCTGCTGAAGGGGGAAAAGCTCTGGTACTTCCTGCTGCACAACGGGCTGCTGCTGCCCTCGCAGCTGACGCTGGTCTACCTCTTTGCGCTGATCGCTACGCCAGGCAGCGCCCGCGTGAATCGCTGGTCGCAACGTCTAGGGACGGCATCGCTGCCGCTGTTTGTGCTGCATGTACCGGCGTTCATCCTGTTTTCCCGATCAGAAAAGTTGTTGGGCGTCGCTTCGACCAGCTGCTTCGAAGCCTGGGCCGATTGCGCCGTCCGAGCCGGAGAACAGCAGCTGACACTATTGTTCTATCCGCTTTACTTGATCTTGACGGTCGTGCTCTGTGTCTGGGCGCAGGAGCATGCTGTAGTGCCGGCGCGCAAATGGCTGCTCAAGCGGCTGCCCGTCCAGTCGGGCACGCAATCGGCACGCTAGGCTCGATTACCGCCGGGAGGATCGAGCCGGCATGCGCGATGGTCATCTATAAGAGCCAACATCCGGCGGGACCCTCAGTGAAGGACTTCGACACCTCCATATTTCTCGGCACGGCGGGCTGGAGCCTGCCACGCGAGCAGTGGCCAGCTTTCCCGGACGAGGGCACGCACCTGCAGCGCTACGCCGGTCGTTTTCCTGCGGTGGAGATCAACAGCTCGTTCTACCGTCCCCATCGACCCGCGACCTACGCCAAATGGGCCGAAAGCGTGCCAGCGGCGTTTCGCTTCTGCGTGAAGCTGCCCAAGCAGATTACCCACGAACGGCGGCTGGTCGCCTGCGAAGAATTGCTCGAATGTTTTCTGCAGGAGTGCGGCCATCTGGGCGACAAGTTGGGCTGCCTGCTGGTGCAATTGCCGCCTTCGCTGGCTTATGACCTGGCAAGCGCCAGTGTCTTTTTCGCTGCATTGAGAGCCCGTCACGACGGCCCGGTGGCCATCGAGCCTCGCCATCGCAGCTGGCTCGATGCAGAGTCGCTGCTGCAGCAAGCGCAGATCGCCCGTGTCGTCGCCGATCCGGCACCCTTCGCCGAAGCAGCCGAGCCGGGCGGCTGGCCGGGGTTTCGCTATTACCGCCTACACGGTTCGCCGCGCATCTACCATTCTTCGTACGACGCTGATTGGCTTGGTGCGCTGGCCGAACGCCTGGCCGATCAGCCGAAGGGCGTTGCCTGTTGGTGCATCTTCGACAACACGGCCAGCGGGGCGGCGACGGCCAATGCGCTGGAGTTGCAGAGTCGTCTCTGTTGATCTTGATCCAGGCGGCGACGGTCACTGATAAAAACCGACACAAACAGAAACGGTTCCAAGTTAGGTGGCCTGCGCGACCAATGTCGTTCACTTAAGCTAGTTCGCCCCGAGGTCGGGCCTCCCACGAAAGCGGGTGCACATGGCTTCAGTGGGAGGCGCGACCTCGCTGCGAACAGGCCGTAGGCCTGTCCGAAAAACAGGAGCCTGAGGCGACAGCGCTTGAGCGCACAGCATTGCACCTGTGCGATGGTGTTTTTCCGCTACTGTTGAAACGTCGTCTCACTTCGCAGGTATGAATCCATGAAAAAGACGTGCATTGCCCTGGCGCTGGCTGGGATGGTCGGCGTTGCCGAAGCCGCTGTGGTGGTCAAACCCCATGCCTATGAAATCGACGGCGAAGCCTTCGAGGGCTTGCTGGTTTACGACGATGCGGTGACCACGCCACGACCCGGTTTGGTGATGGTGCCCAACTGGCTCGGGGTGACCGAGCGTTCGGCTGAGAAAGCCGCGCGCGCCGCAGGGGAGAAATACGTGGTGTTCATGGCGGATCTATACGGCAAGGCGGTACGGCCATCGAATCCGGATGAAGCCAAGGCGGCCGCTACCTCTGTACGCAGTGATCGTGCGTTGATGCGCAAGCGCGCCCAGGCTGCGGTCGATGCGTTCAGGTCACAGCAGGAGGTAGCGCTGGATACCAGCAAGATGGCAGCGATCGGTTTCTGCTTCGGTGGCGGCGCGGTGCTGGAACTGGCCCGCTCCGGTGCCGATCTGGACGCCTTCGTCTCTTTCCATGGCAACCTGGACACGCCTAACCCCGACGATGCCAAGCAGATCAAAGCGCCGGTGCTGGTGCTGCACGGCGCCGATGATCCGGCGGTGCCGAAGGAGCAGGTCGATGGCTTCGTCGCCGAGATGCAAGCCACCGATGCCGACTGGCAAATGGTCAGCTATGGCAACGCCGTGCATTCGTTCACTGATCCTTACGCCAAGGTGCCGGGCCGCAACGAGTACAACCCGTTGGTGGCGAAGCGAGCTTTCGAGGCCATGAACGACCTGCTCGATGAGGTGTTCACGGCGCAATGAGTGTGACGCACGTTCGGCGGCGCGTTACCGCGGAACGATCCGCACCCGCCCGGCCGTGTTGTCACGACGCGCGGCCTTTTCGTTTTCGGCACGGCCTGGAATCGAGCCATCGTCTGCGCCGCGATCCGGTGTGGCCATTCCATTCAGCTCGCGTTCGTCGACGCTGATGGATGTGGCGTCCGGGTAGCCGGTCGTCAGGGTTTCGGTGCTGGCCGTGACGGGCGTCGTGTCATCGTCGCCCCAGCCGGCACTGCGCTCGTCGATATCGATTGCGCCGTTTCGCTCCATCAGCTGCTCGACCATCGACACCTGGCCTTCATCTTCGACGGTGACGGTGACGACGGTGGAGCCGCGACGGGCCGCTTCTGGATAGCGTCCGGCATGTTCACTCGCGCCATCCCCAAAGACTTTGCGAAAAAAGCTGCCAACTTTTTCGGAGACAGTAGCGTCCTCGTCCGGCTCTTCCCCGATGACTTCGACCCGGCTGCTGTCGACAGTGGCGGGATTGAAGGAGGCGGATATCTGGATGTCGTCGCTAGGCACTCCCTTGCTCAGGAGCTCGGCTTTGACGTGCTCGGCTTCGGCGTAATGGTCAAAAGCGGCAATGAGAATCTGGGTCATGATTTCACCTCGGTTTCGTGCAGACCAGGCTGCGTTCGGTATGGCGAACCTCAGCCGTTCACCACCTTGCCGCCATTGATGTGAATGGTCTGTCCGCTGACATAGGACGAGTCCTCGCATGCCAGATAAACGTAAGCCGGGCCCAGCTCCGACGGCTGGCCGCAGCGGCCCATGGGCATCTGGCTGCCGAAATCTTCGAGCATCTCGGGGTCGTGCTTGCCGATGGTGGCCGGCTGCAGCGGCGTCCAGATCGGGCCGGGAGCGATCTGGTTGACGCGGATTTCGCGCTCGATCAACTGCTGCGACAGGGCTCGGGTAAAGCCGTCGATGGCGCCCTTCGTCGCGGTGTAGTCGACCAGCATCGGATTGCCGATGAAGGAATTAATCGAGGTCGTATTGATGATCGACGCGCCAGCTTTCAGATGGGACAGGGCGGCTCGGGTGAGATAGAAATAACCGTGAATGTTGGTGGCGAAGGTCTTCTCCCACTGCTCGTCGGTGATGTCCTCGAGCCGCGTCTGTACCTCTTGCCGCCCGGCGTTGTTCACCAGCACGTCCAGTCGGCCAAAGTCTTCGATTGTCTGCCTGACCGCCTCGTTGCAGTGGCGGCTGTCGCGGATATCACCGGGCAGGGTGATGCAGCGGTGCCCTTCGGCTTCCACCATGCGCTTGGCTGCTGCGGCGTCATCGTGTTCGTCGAGGTACATGATCGCCACGTCAGCCCCTTCGCGCGCGAAGTGCAGCGCTGCCGCGCGACCGATACCGCTGTCGCCGCCGCTGACCAGCGCCACCTTGCCGGCCAGCTTGCCGCTGCCTTTGTAATTGCCGCGGATGAACTCGGCGGGCGGCTGCATCTCGCTCTCCAAGCCGGGCTGGCGGTCCTGCTTCTGTGCGGGGATCTTCGGGTAAGCCATACCTTCTCCGGTGTGAGTGGGTTCTGTAGGTACGGCTGATGGAGGGCGGGAAAGTTTCGGCTGAATGCCGAGTGGTACGCGCATGGCCAGTGATCGAAAAAGGTTTCGTCTAGGACAAGTAGGGCGCGCTCCGCGCACCAGATGCACCGAAGCCCCGGCGATGCGCGAAGCGCACCCTACGAACCCCAGGTTGATGGCGCTTGGCTATGATCAGGCAGTGGCCTATAGTGCCGCCCGCCAAGGATGGCCGCCGGCCCCAGCGTAGGGCCGGTCCAGGTCGTCCACGCCACCTGCAAGGATCGAACATGAAAGCCAAGCAACTCCTGGCGCTGCCGCTGATGGCTGCGCTGCTGTCCGCCTGTACCGCCACCACCTCGCTGCGTTCCAGCGATCCGAGTCTCAGCGTCAAGATCAATGACGATGCACCGCTGGTGCTGAAGAACCCTGTCAGCAAAACCTACAAAACCACCAGCTTCGGCCAGTACCGCTTCCGCGCCACCCAGGAAGGCATGGAGCCCATGTACGGGCTGATCCCGCTCAAGTTCAACGGTGGCTATCTGGCCGCTGACATCCTCTTCTTCGCCCCCGCTGCGTTCTACAACTTGCGCGAGGTTTATCCCTTCTACGAGTTCGATGTGGCGCAGGGCGTCGTGCGCTACAAGAAGAACGAGAGCGACGAGTGGATCAGCTACAAGCCCACCGCCGCGGAAGCGGAGCGTGCGCAGGCGTACTTCGCCAAGTGATACGCGTATCACCCGGCCTCGAACGTTCAAGGCCGGACGAGCCTTTGGCGACGCTAGCGAGCCGCGGCTGCGGCCGCTCGTCGCAGATGGTTTTCGCGGCCTGACATCGGCACGGCGCGGGCGTAGAATCCGCGCCGCTCCGACTGTCCTGTTTCGCATCTCAATCGTTTCCGCTGCTGCCCGTACTTCTTCGAAGCTCGCGGGTCGGGTGCGTTGTGACGATAGAGCACGACCGTCGTCCCTGAATTCTCTCTCGTCACGCTGTGGTGTGCCTTTTCAAAAAGGCTATGTCTGTTGCCAATTGGTTTTGGGAAGGCTCCGAGCCTTGTAGGTGGGCTTTAGCCCACGCTGACCGCGTTGGTGGGCTGAAGCGGAACGTCGCCCGGCCCACACTGCGGGCCTTTGCGCCAACAGACATAGCTTTTCAAAAAGGCGCGCTGCGGTTGCCGATTGGCAGCATCAAGACATCGCCCACATGAACGAATCGCAACACCCCCACGCCGGAAGCTGGCTCAGTGTCGTCGCACTGGCGCTGGCCGCCTTCATCTTCAACACCACGGAGTTCGTCCCGGTCGCTCTGCTCAGCGACATCGGGGGTTCGTTCGACATGCCGCCGTCCCAGGTCGGTCTGATGCTGACCATCTACGCGTGGGTGGTGGCACTGATGTCGCTGCCGATGATGCTGCTGACGCGCAACGTCGAACGCCGCAGGCTGCTGATCGTCGTCTTCGCGGTGTTCATCGGCAGCCATCTGGTGTCCAGCGTGGCGTCGAGCTTCAGCATGCTGATGATCAGCCGTATTGGTATCGCGCTTTCGCACGCGGTGTTTTGGTCGATCACCGCATCGCTGGCCGTGCGCGTCGCGCCGCAAGGCAAGCAGGCCCAGGCGCTGGGTCTGTTGGCCACCGGCAGCGCACTGGCCATGGTGCTGGGCATTCCGCTTGGCCGTGTGGTGGGTGAAGCGCTGGGCTGGCGCACGACATTCCTCTCGATTGGCGTGATCGCGGCGCTGGTGGCGCTCTGCCTGGCGCGGACGCTGCCGCTGCTACCGAGCCAGAATTCCGGTTCGCTGCGCAGCCTGCCGGTGCTGTTCAAGCGCCCTGCGCTGGTCGCGGCCTACGTACTGACCGCGTTGGTGATCACTGCGCAATTCACGGCTTACACCTATATCGAACCCTTCGCGCAGACCATCGCCCACCTGAGCGGTGACATGACTACGGCATTGCTGCTGCTGTTCGGCGGCGCCGGCATTCTTGGTTCGTTCCTGTTCAGTCGCTACAGCGGCCGTTATCCGAGGGGCTTTCCGATCGCCGCGATCTCGGCCATGGCGACGTGTTTGCTGCTGTTACTGCCGGCTTCACGCGACAGTTCGCTGCTGGGCGCACTGGTGGTGGTCTGGGGGATCGCCGGGATGTGCTTTGGCCTGGCATTGCAGGCGAAGGTGCTGAATCTTGCGTCCGATGCGACCGACGTCGCCATGGCCATGTTCTCTGGCATCTATAACGTCGGCATCGGCGGCGGCGCGCTGCTCGGCAGCCTGGTTACCGTCCATCTGGGCCTAAGCAATGTGGGCATTGTCGGTGGGCTGCTGGCATCGAGTGGTGTCGTGCTGTGCTGCTTGGCGACCTATCGTTTCGCCAGGCCGTTAGAGAAGGCTGCGCTCTGATCGCATGAACGAGGCGGATGAAGCATCCGCCTCGTCACAGCTGAGTCTTACTTCAACTCTTTTGCGAAGCGGCCGACAGCGTTCACCACCTGCTTGGCGCCGTCCTGAATCTCGACGATCACCGCGCCGGCCTGATTGGCCAATGACAGGCCTTGGGCGGCCTGCTCTCGGCTGCTGGCCATTTCTCGTACGGCCTCATCTACCAATGACTGGTTCTTCTGCACCACGCTGACGATCTCTTCTGTGGCTGCGCTGGTGCGGCCTGCCAGCTGGCGAACCTCATCGGCGACCACCGCGAAACCGCGACCCTGCTCTCCGGCGCGTGCCGCTTCGATGGCTGCGTTCAGTGCCAGCAGATTGGTCTGGGCAGCGATACCGCTAATGGTCTGCACGATCGAGCTGATAAGCAGCGATTGCTGGCCCAGAGCCTCGATGCCCTGCGTGGCCGACTCCACTTGCTCGGCGATGCGCTGCATCGTCGCGACCGTGTCCTTGACCACCACGGCGCCGCGCTCGGCACTGGTATCGGTCTGCCGGGACACGTCATAGGCGATGCCGGCCGCCCCCCGAACATCCTCTTCGCGGGCAACCTGGTCGGTGATCACGCTGGCGAACTTGACCACCTTGCACAGCTTGCCCTCAGTGTCGTGTACCGGGTTGTAGCTCGCCTCGAGCCAGACGTCGCGGCCCTGGCTGTCGACCCGCTTGAAGCGGTCGGCAACGAACTCGCCGCGGTTGAGCGTCTGCCAGAAGGCCTTGTACTGCTGCGATCCGGCCTCGCTTGCAGTGCAGAACTGGCTGTGATGCTTGCCCACGACCTGCTTGAGCGAGTAACCCATCGCCTGCAAGAACTGGTCGTTGGCGGTGATCACGGTGCCGTCCAGATTGAACTGGATGACCGCGGTGGAGCGAAGAAGCGCGTTGATGAACGCCTCGTTCTCCTTCGCCACCTGCAACTCCTTGGTCACTTCACGGGCAATGCCGCGAATGTTCAGCAGGGTGCCGTTTTCGTTCTTGATCGGATACCAATCGACATGCAACCAGGCAAGGCTGCCGTCGGCGCGCAGGTAGCGATAGTCATCGCTGATGGGAGTCATTTTGGCTACCGCGGCGCGGAAGTTATGAAAGCACGGTAAATCTTTCACGTAAGTCGGCACGATGTCGGCCATTGCGCGCCCCTTCAGTTGCTCGAGGTTGTAACCGAGCGTGCGAGCGAACCTTTGGTTCAGAGCGGCAATACGAAAATCAGGGTCGAGGGTGATCGACGCCATCGTACTTTCCATCTGCTCATGGAGCTGACGCAGCAGCGCCAGCTCCGCCCTTTGTTCTTGGAGTTGTTTTTTTAAGTGGCCGTTGAACATGGAAGCACCATGGTGGATTGACGTGCATCTCTATCGGCACGCCATGGCGGTTCTTAACGCACACTGATGGCTTTAATTTTTTACTGCGATCTCTCGATCTTGGCTGAAACGAACGCTGACCAGGCACACAGGCGCCCATGCCGGAACGGCACTACCGTCACCGGATCGACCGTGACCCCAAGCGCTACAGCGCGCTGGCCGAAATGGCTGAAGCTGAACGGTACTCTGAGAAATCCCGAAATGCGATCAGGTGGGGCGTCTGGAGTCGCCCCGTCCGATTCAATCGACCCTTTCGAGGCGCACCCGGATGATGCCGGCCCGCGTGTTGCCGATGCGCTCGAAGGCTGCTTTCGACAAGTCGATGATCCGCCCACGTACGAAGGGGCCACGGTCATTGATACGCACGACCACGCTTTTGCCGTTGCGAGTATTGGTGACCCGAACGTTCGTGCCGAAGGGCAGGCTGCGATGGGCGGCGGTGAGCGCCCCCTGATTGAAACGCTCGCCGCTGGCGGTCAGCTTGCCGTGGTGCTGGCTTCCATAGTACGAGGCTTTTCCGGAGCCGATATGTTCGCCTACGGCGGATGGCGGAGAAGGACTCGTGGCAGGACCCCGGAGAGGGGACATCGAGCAGCCGACGAGTGCGGCGGCGAGTGACAGCGTGACGATCCAGCGAGCTGATCCTTGAAGCATGTTCGGTCCTTGTTTGCATATGAACGGCGTGCAAATCTCATTGCCGGTGCCGCCTGCGGAAGCTGAACAGCAGACAACAGTATTGCCCGAAGTTCAGACGTCGGTCCTACAGCGCGCGCCGAGGGGATCGCCCGGCGGCCGAACAAGCTCGGCCCTACAGAGCGTCCATCGTAGGGCCGAATTTATTCGGCCATTGAATACGTCATCGGGTGCGTTGGTCGCACTCAGGCGCGCGGCTTGCTGCGGATGGTCTTTATCAGGTCATCCGGCGTGATGTGCCCGACCACGCTGGCGGCGCTGCCCGGTTGCGGCAGGTTGAGGATGTTGCCCTTGATCTTGCCGATCACGTGCATCTCGCAAGGCTTGCAATCGAATTTCAGGGTCAGTACTTCATCGCCATGCACCAGCTGCATTGGCGCGACCTTGGTGCGCACGCCGGTCACGCCCTTGGCCTGTTTCGGACACAGGTTGAAGGAGAAGCGCAGGCAGTGCTTGGTGATCATCACAGGCACTTCGCCGGTTTCCTCATGGGCCTCGAAGGCCGCATCGATCAGCTCGACACCGTAACGCTGGTAGAAGGTGCGCGCCTTTTCGTTGTAGACGTTGGCGAGGAAGGTCAGATGCGACTCGGGGTAGACCGGCGGCGGTACGCTGACGGCCTTGCGGCTCCCCAGCGGGCGGATGGCTTCGCGGGCCTCGGTGAGCGCATCGATGGCTTCACGGCGTAGGGCTTTGAGCTGCGAATTCGGGATGAAGAACGCCTGCGGGGCGTCCACGTCGACTTCTTCGGCGTGGTAGATCGTCGTGCCCAGCTGACTCAGCAGGTCGGCGATCTGTCCGGGTACTTGCTCGGGCTTTTTCGCTTCGCCGAACGGGCCGGCCAGCGAGACGCTGGCATAAGCGCCTTCCTCGCTGGTGACGTGAAGCTCGAGCTCATCGGCACGCAGCTTGGCTAACCAACGCACACCGATGCGGCGCTCGGCGGAAGTCTTGAGCAGCGCGTTCTGCCAGTTATGGTCCAGGTTGCGATTCAGCGGATGGTTCGGACGCAGCTGACGCAGGGCAGCCGGCATCTCGTTGGGCTCGACTCGGTATTGCAAGAACTGCTGGCCGTCCTCTTCGAACTGCCCTAAAGGCTCGACGACGCTGGCGCGAAAGCCCACCACTTCGCGTTTGACCAGCACGTTCAGACCGTCGCCGTTTGACAGCGGCTCGCGTGTCTGCACCGTGAGATCGTGCTTGCCGACCTTGAGCACTTCGCCTACAGCGAGGCCGGTGAAGGTCGGCGAATCGAAGGCACCAATGTCAATTTTGCGATCTGTAACGAAGTAGTCAGTGCTGCCGCGGTGAAAGGTCTTGTCCGGGTCCGGCACGAAGAAGTGATCGGTACGGCCGCTGGAAGCGCGTGCCAGGTCAGTGCGGTCTTCAAGAATCTCATCCAGACGCTGGCGGTAGTAAGCGGTGATGTTTTTCACGTAGCTCACATCCTTGTAGCGACCCTCGATCTTGAATGAGCGTACGCCGGCATCGACCAGTGCGCGCAGGTTGGCGCTCTGGTTGTTGTCCTTCATAGACAGCAGATGCTTGTCGAACGCGACGACGCGGCCCTGATCATCCTTGAGTGTGTAGGGCAGGCGGCACGCCTGGGAGCAGTCGCCACGGTTGGCGCTGCGGCCGTTTTGCGCATGAGAAATGTTGCACTGTCCGGAAAACGCTACGCACAGGGCACCGTGAATGAAGAATTCGATGGCAGCCTCAGTGGCATCGCTGATCGCACGTATTTCCTGCAGATTCAGCTCGCGGGCCAGCACCAGCTGAGAGAAGCCGGCCTTGTCGAGAAACTTGGCGCGCTCCAGGGTACGGATGTCGGTTTGGGTGCTGGCGTGCAGCTCGATGGGTGGAATGTCCATTTCCATCACGCCCATGTCCTGAACGATCAGCGCATCTACACCGATTTCATACAGCTGCCAGATCAGCGCGCGCGCAGCTTCCAGTTCATCGTCATGAAGAATGGTGTTGATGGTGACGAAGACCCGCGCATGGAACAGGTGGGCGAAAGTCACCAGCTCGGCAATGTCCGCCACGCTGTTCTCAGCGTTGTGCCGCGCCCCGAAACTCGGCCCGCCGATATACACCGCATCGGCGCCATGCAGTATGGCTTCCTTGGCAATGGACACATCCCGCGCGGGGCTGAGGAGTTCGAGGTGATGCTGGGGTAGGGACATGAGCGCGGACCGGTAAATCGAAAGTCGCGCATTGTAATGGTTGGCGGCTGGTTTGGGATTGGCCGCTGGGCGTTTTCGGCAGGTCGACGCGGGAGATCGGTGCGTATTGCGGAGTGTGCCGTTGCTCAGGATCGACGGTAGCCTGCACGGGCAGGCTGAAAGATGCTGCCGGTACCACTGACAATTACTCCCGTGGCGGCTGTCCCCGTTCCTCCAGTTGCCCTCGTAAAGCCTGGACTTCGGTGGTCAATTTTTCTACCTGCTCGAGCAGGTTGTGCAGCACCGCTCGGTCCGCTTCCTGCTGTTCGATGTTTTCATCATGCTTGTCGGCGATAAACAGCGAGCCGATATAGGCGGCGAAGCTGCCGAACAGGCCAACCCCGGACACCATCAGCAGCACCGCCACGATACGGCCTTGGGTCGTGACCGGATAGTAGTCGCCATAACCGACGGTCGTGACGGTCACGAAGGCCCACCAGAGCGCTTCTTCCGGCGTATTGATGGCGCTTTGCGGGTTAGGCGCCTCGACCAGCAACATCGTGATGGCGCCAAATGCCACGAGTAGCAACGTGGCCGTAGCGGCGGACACGACGATGCTTTCTGCACGGTTGCGAAACAGCAGGCGCCAGATCATTTGGGTCGACTTGATCGCACGCAGCGCACGCAACACCTGCACGGCGCGCACCATCTTGAACGCTTGCAGTCCGCCCGCCGGTACGCTGGCCAGGAGGTCGATCCAGCCCCAGCGCATGAAGCGCCATTTATCCTCGGCGAGTTGCAGACGTCTAGCAAAGTCGATGAAAAAGAACAGGCAGACAATGTTGTCTATGTAACTGAGCAACTCAGATACGTCGGGCGGTAGGTCGAACAGGATGTCGGCGATCAATGCGCCCAACACGTAAATCGAGAGCACGAGAATGAGCAGTTGGAAGGGCGATACGGCACGCTGGGTCATGACGGTCACAGAATAGACGTGAGATGGCCGGCAGCATAAGTCAGAGACCGCCACGTTACACAGCGCATCTGCTTCGTTGAAAGAAGGTCATGAACGCAGGCGCGTCGGGACTCGCGGTTTAGGGACGAGGCTAAAGGCGAAGGTAATGCTCGTATTCACGCCTGCGGTAGCGCCGGTCGCCTTAGCCGGCAGGGCAGGAAATCACAGCAGTGCCGCAACGGCCCAGAGCAGACTGCCCATCACCGGCATCCCCATGGCCAAGCGAGGTGCGTAGGGGATCAGCAGGAGCAGGGCGAAGCCGGCGAGGGAGATCAGGCCGAACCAGCCAACCAGCGCCATGCCTCCGGGCCAAACGCCGGTAGCGGTATACACGGCAAGGCCGAGCAGCAAGCCTCCCGCCGGAAAGCAGAGGCGACGCAGTTGCGCAGGAACGCGCGGATTAGCCAATTGCTTCCAGTGACGCTCCTTGCCGAGGCAGAACCCGAGCATGCCGGCGTAGGCCAGCAGAAGGCTGGCAAGCAGGGCAGAACCGTTCATGACGAGACTCCTGTGACTGTGCCGTCGAGCTGGGGTTGGCGGGCTTTTCTCGCAGCGACGAGTGTGGGGATCTTCCAGGCGGTCCAGCCAGCCAGCAGACCCAGGGCAAAGACGGATGCGAGGATGGGCAAGCGGATGCCGTCCAGTGTCGCGTCGGTTGTCATCAGATCCAGTGCGGGCAGCGTGAGCGCCAGCACAGCCGCGCCGCAGAGCTGTTCGCGCCACGCCAGTAACGGCTTGCGTACCCAGGCATGCAGCCAGCTCAGCGCCCAGATGCCGAAGAACAGCCGCAGCTCCCAATCCTGCCGGCTGGCCAGCTCCGCCGGTAGCAGGCGATTGCTCCACAAGAGCGCTATGCAGGCCAGCGAAAGCCCCGCGACGACCGCCACGTTCAGGCTTTCCACCATCCGCAGGAAGTGCGCGTTGGCCTTGGCCTGCTTGCGCTGCTTGACCGCATAGAGCACCAGCCCTGTTGCAATCATGGCGCAGCTGACCAGCCCGCAGATGAAATACAGCCAGCGCATCGGGTAGCCGCCGAACTGGGCAAAATGCAGGCCCGCCATCACGCGCTGGGTCAGCTGGCTGGTGCGCGACGGTTCGGGAGCCTGGATCAGCTCACCGGTGACACCGTTGAAGACCATACCTTCGCCCTTGGTCAGTTCGATGCGGTTACCCAGCACCGGCCGCGCCGTGACCTGGGCATCTGCTCGGCCGGGGTTGCTCACGGTCAGGCCGCCAATCATCCCGGCGCCATAGTGCGCTTCGGCACGGCTGACGATCTCACCCAGCGCCAGTAGTGGCGCAGCCGGCGCCTGGACGGGTTTGCTGCCGCGGTCCTCGCCGCGCGACACCTGAGCGGCGGCACGGGCCGGTTGCGCCTCGCGGAAATAGGCCTGGCGATCGCCGTCGTACAGTGCATCGACTGCTGCCGGCATATAGAGCACGAAGAAAATCGCCAGTCCTGTGTAGGTAATCATCAGGTGGAACGGCAACAGCAGGACGGCGCTGGCATTGTGGCCGTCGAGCCAGGAGCGCTGCCCTTTGGCCGGGCGGAAGGTGAAGAACTCCTTGAAGATTTTCTTGTGGATGATGATGCCGCTGATCAACGCCACCAGCATGGCCATCGCCGCGAACCCAACCACCCAGATGCCGAGCAGCCGTGGCATATGCAGGGTGTAGTGGAAATGGAAGAAGAAATTGCCGCCGATGGTTTCCCGGGCCTCGACGGTTTCGCCCGTCAATGGATCGAGGTGAGTGCTACCGGCACCGCGACGCCGTTCCCCGACGGATACGCTGAGCGCCGGCGAGCGCTCGGTCGGCAGGCTGATGTTCCAGTTCGACTCGTCTGGATGATTCTTCGATAGCCAGTGCTGCGCGACGTTGGCGGCAGCTGCAGGCGACTGGCCCTGATCGGTCAACTCCGGCTGCATCCACCAACTGATTTCCTTGTCGAACACCGCCAGGGTGCCGGTGAGAAAGATGGCGAACAGCACCCAGCCGATCAGCAGCCCGCACCAGGTATGCAGCCACGACATGGATTGCGTGATGGTCTTTTGTTTCATCCCAAGACCTCCAGCAACTGTGGCCAGAAGCCGATGACCGCCAAGGGTCCCGCCAGCGCTAGCACCGCCCAGGCACGCCATGCGCTGCGGCAGCCAAACGCCCAGAGGATGACTGCCGTATAGATGATGAAGGCCGCCAGCGACGCGACTACCACCGCATCGGATTTTGCCAAAGGAAGCAGGCGCGCCAGTGCCGCCGTGCAACAGTAGGTGAACACGTAGCCGCCCAGCACGGCCGCGAGGGTTCGCGATGCTACCGGCCAAAGTTGTGAAGGGGCTTTCATCGGTGCGTTCTCTTCATTTTGAACAGGGTACGAAGGGGGGGCGGGCGAAACGTACGGACCGAAACGAACGCTCCGGTGTGTCGCGCCATAGTTGTTCATGAGTTGCCGGTCGGCTGGTGAATGGCTGTTCCGCAATTCTCCACAACGTTCAATTTCAGCTGGTTCCGTTCGATCCAGACTTTCAATTTGCTTGCCTGATCGCTGCAGTTGAGGCCATCCGGACGTTGGGGATGGATATGGCCCTGCCACATCAGCATCTGTAGCGCTTGCGTTAGCGTGCCGAGCTTTTCGGTAAAAGCCGGCAGCTGTCTTAGCTCGGCAAAAGTGGCGGGTCGTTCGGCCAGCTTTTCCAGCAGAGGGGAGAAGATGTCGCCGGGGCCCTGGATTTCGCCGATTGGCGTTTGGAAAGACAGCGCGCCTGAGCGTGGCGCTTGGGGCATCAGCTGAAACCGAAGGGCATCGACCTGCTGTAGAACGTCCTGCTGGCCCAGGCGTACCGGAGCACGCTGAAACAGATCGCTGCGCTGATGCTGATTCCTGGCCAGATCCTTGACCGTTTCCCTTAGTGCTGGCGAGGCCAGCTTTGCCAGAAGCGGCTGTACGGCGCCCGGTACGGACAGGCTGTCCAGATTGTCGAAGGCGCTGGCACTGCCTATATAAGTGACGCCGGCCTGTGCCACCGATTGATGAACATCGGTCGAGTGCTGCGGAGTCCAATGGTCGGTCAGGAAGTCGTGGGCGAGATAAGAGGCCGGCTTTTGCTTGAGTGACCTTATCTTTTCGCTCAGGTTGGGCTGGTCTATGAAGGTGCCGGCAGCGTCCAGTTCGCAGACGAAATCCAGCGCAGCTTGAAGCTTCTGCTCCGAAGAACCCGGTAACTGTCGAGCCAGGTCGTTCAGCAGCTTCTGCACTGGCAGCATTTGTGTCGCGCCTGGGTGGCACATGTAGTGCAGATAGAACAACCCTTTGGGTTTGAGCGACTTCGCTACCAATTGCAGAATGCCTTTCTGCTGGCTTTCCGCGATCCATGACCAGACACCATGGGTGGTGATGAAGTCGAAGAACAGGTTGTTGCTCTGGGCAAACTGGGCGAAGTCAGCCTGGACGAAACGGATGTTTTTGATGTCCATCGCTGCCGCAGCCGAGCGCGCGATATTCAGCGCTTTCTCGTTGGCATCGACACCTACGAACTGCCCCAGCGGGTTCGTCATTGCGCCGATGAGCAGGTTGATACCCATACCGCAGCCCAACTCGCAGTAGGAGTAAGGCCTGGAAATATCGGGCGCAGCCGTGCCGAGAAACTGAACCATACTGGTCAGCCAGACAGGTTGGATCTCCTTGTGGAAGTGGGGCGGGTAGGCCACGTCCATTACGTACCCATCGTTGCTGCTCATTGTGCTTGGCCTCTGGCGCGTCCGGTTGGAGCCGGTCCGCTTGCATTACAGACGCTAGGTGTTTTGTCCCGTTTCGCTGCGCGCTCGACGGAACCTGCCCTGTCAGGTTGAGCGCCGTAGGGCGAACTTGTTCGGCCTTCAACTCTGCGGCCGAATGAATTCGGCCCTACGGGCTGAACGTTCAAAACCAGAACGCTCCCCGGCGAAACAACGGATCGCCAGGGAGCGTCATTCAGCGATAAATCAGAACGCTTGGGTCACCGAGAAGATGAAGCGTCGGCCGTCCAGGTTGTAGGCGTAATCGCCATCGGTGGAAACTTCCTTGTTGCCAATGTTGTAGACGCCGGCTTTCAGGCTCAGGTCGTCAGTCGCTCTGAACGCCATGCCGACGTCCACGAAGCTGTAGGCCGGATAGCGAATGCCATTGGTGCTGGAACCGCTGGTGCCGGTCTGCCAACGACCGGAGGTCTTGCCGCGATAGTTGTACTGAGTCCAGGCGTTGAGCCGGTCGGTTACCTGCCAGTCCAGTGAGGCGTTGAACATGTGCTTGGCGATGTCGTTGAGCGGCTCGCCTTTGAAGTCCCCGGATTTCTGCTCGGTTTCGGTATAGGTGTAGCTGTGGCGGTAGGAGAGGTTATCGAGAATGCCGTAATCGAAGGTCCACTCGATGCCGCGCAGCTCTGCCTCGTCGACGTTCTCGTAGGCGGTGTAGCCGAACGGATGAGCAGGGTAGTTCGTGCCGTTGTAGTTACAGGGTTCGTTCTGCAGGCAGACGCGGCCGGTACGGTTGATCTTGTCCTCGTAATCGATCACGTAGGCGGTCAGGGTAGTGAGCAGGCCCAGTTCCTGATCTTCGTAAGCGATGCCGATCTCGCGGTTTACGCTGGTTTCCGGAACCAGATCAGGATTACCGATGATCACGCCGCCCATCGAGGTGGAGCCAAAGTCGGTGGCGCTGGAGCGCAGGTCAGGCGCCTTGTAGCCAGTGGTGACACCGCCCTTGATGGTGAAGCTTTCGTTCAGGTGGTAGACGCCATATACCTTTGGACTGAACTGGCCGCCGAATGCCTGGTTGTCGTCGTAGCGTCCGCTCAGGGTCAGGATGAAATCTTCGGTTAGATTCCAGTTGTCCTCAAGGAAGATGGAGTTCTGATAGCGGTTCATCTCGACCGTGGCGTTGGCGTCAGGAACTACCGGCTCTCGCAAACCATTGGAGTTGTGCTCCAGATTCTCGTATTTGTGCGTCAGACCGCCCGTGATGGCGTGGGCACCGAGGAAGTAGGTCGCCTGGGTGTTGGCTGTGATGACTTCGTAGTCGATGCCTTTGCCGGTCTCGGCGTTTGCGGTGGTCGGGTTTTCTGAGTGGTCGTAGTTGATGTACGACTTCAGCAGAAGGTTGTCGTAGTTGCCTTCGTGATCGATGAAGTAGTTCCGCTTGATCGACTCGCTGTAGGTAGGCTCTATGGCAACGCCTGCCTCGGTTTCCTCGGCGAGGCTTCTACCCGGGTTATGCCAGCGCTCCTGCTTGGTGTAGGTATGCCCGATCGTCAGCGCATTCTGGTCGTTCAGGTTCCAGGAGAGCTTGGCGCCGGCATTGCGCTTTTCGTACTTGGGATCGGTGGCCGCGCTGTCGCTTCCACCGACGAAGTTGCTTTCTTCCTGATCGTGGAACGCCCCGGTCAGCTGCAGGCCCAAAACGTCCTCGATCAGCGGTACGTTCAAGTAAGCGCTGGTCTGGACTGTATCTTCGTTGAGCTTGTTGCCGCTGCCGGGCGTGGTGTATTCGGCGGTGATGCTGCCGGTCAACTCGTTGGTCACTTTCTTGGTAATGATGTTGATCACGCCGCCCATGGCATCGGAGCCATAGAGAGCGGACGCCGGGCCACGAATGACCTCGATTCGCTCAATCGACTCGAGCGGAGGAAGGAAGTTGATCGGCGTACCGGCCTGTGACCCTCTCTCAGAAAAGGCATCGTTGCCTTGGGCCGGGCGGCCATCGATAAGGAACAGGGTGTAGGCCGAGGTCATGCCACGGACCATGATCGATTGCTCGACGCCACCTCCGGAAATCTGCACACCGGCGACGTTCTTCAGCGCATCGGTGATATCCGTGTAGGAGCGCTTCTTCAACTCTTCTGCAGTAATGACAGAGATGGTAGCCGGAGCATCCTTGATGTTCTGCTCGAAACCCGAGGCCGAAACTACAACCGAATCCAGTTCCAGTCGTTCCTGTGCTGAGGCCGAACATGCCAGCGAAGCCAGCGCGGCGGCGATGAGGGTTTTCTGGAACGTGGGACGTGGCGTTGCGATGAACCGGCTTTTGACGATGGGCATGTCTTTATCTCTGGTTGTTCGAATATCCCCCGGCCCGTCATTGCAGGGCATGCCTACCGTGCCTGGATCATCGGCAAGGCTGGGCTGTGGGAACGGATAACTAAGCGTGCGTCAGCCTGCGCAGGTGTGGTCGTTTGCGCAGGCACACGAATGCTAGTCATTCTCAACTGAGAGTAAAGCGCATTTACAATCTATACATCTTGCAAAACAAAATTCACTCGCAGGCCAGGGTGGAGGTTCTCCGCCCAGATGCGGCCGCCCTGCAGCATCACCATGCCTCGCGCGATGGCAAGGCCCAGGCCGAAGCCATCTCCACCCGGCCGGGCGGCACTCAGGCGAGAGAACGGGCGGAACATCACGTCTAGCTGATCCTCCCGTACGCCGGGGCCTTGATCTTCGATACAAAGACGCCAGTGGGCCTCTTCGCGGCGTGCGGTCAGGCGTACGGTGCCGTCGGCTGGAGAATGTCGGATGGCGTTGCGCAGGACATTTTCCATCGCCTGGGCCAAGGCGTTGAGGTTGCCGAAAACCTGGCAGTCTTCTGGGATGTCGCTGTGAAGGCGCGCTCTTGGCCATCCGGATTCGAAGCAGGCGTCCTCGCAGATCAGATTCCACAGGGACTCGATATCGACAGCTTCTCGCTCGAGCTGTGGCTGCTCGCTATCGAGCCAGGCCAGCTCCAGCGTGTCGTCGACTAGGCGCTGCATGCCTGAGACTTCTCGCTCCACACGCTCGCGCAGCACCGCCTGAGGCAGGTCGCTTTCACAGGCGACCCGAAGTCGGCTCAGTGGCGTTCGCAATTCATGAGAGAGGTCGCGCAATAGCTGTTGTTGCTGGCGGATCGAGTCATGCAGGCGCCGGGTCAGGTATTCGAGCGAGCGGCCGAGCTCCCCCAACTCGTCGTTGCGATGGGTCAGCGTGAGCGGCAGCAGTGAACTCAGACGGTTGCCGCGCAGCGTGTTGGCTTGCCGGCGCAGATGATCGAGGGGCGATATGAGGAGCCGGTAGAGCAGCCAGCCGAACAGGACCGACAGCACCACGGGGGGCAGGTACACGATAAGGACGATCAGCAGGGCTTGGTGAGGCCAGGGGCTGAGGCGTTCGGGCAGTTGCATGACCAGCTGGTCGCCGCTTTCGTTGAAAGGAATGGCGATCATTGGACGCGGACCGGCGCGCCGGCTCATGGGGCTATCGTATGGCCGGGCGAAGCGCAGCAGATTGCGCTCCCGCTCATCCAGTTCACGCTCGCCAAGCGACTGATGATGACGATCCACGACCAGCGCCAGCCCAGGCTCGTCCTGCTGCAGCGCGGCGATCCAGCTATCCACCGCGGCGGGGCCTCGGCGGGCCGCAACATGAGCCTGCTTAGCGTAGCCGTCCAGGGTTTCCAGGGCTTGCGGTGACAGGAACGAGCCGTGGTAGGCAATCTTTTGATCGACATACCCGCTGACCCAGATCATCGACAGGCAAAACCCGGCGACCAGTATCACCAGGCGCCAGAACAGCGAATGACGGTTGGGCATCAGTCGGCCTGCAGTTCCAGCACGTAGCCCTTGCCCCACACCGACTCTAGACGCAATGCCGTGACCTGCTCGCGCGCCAGTTTGCGGCGGATGTTGCTGATGTGCATGTCCAGGCTGCGATCATGCTGCGAGTAACCGCGGCGCAATGTCTGCTGGTAAAGGAAGGGTTTGCTCAGCACCTCGCCGGCCGCGTCGTGGAGCACCTTCAACAGCCGATACTCGGTGCCCGTCAGGCCGATCCAGCGCCCCTCGTAACGCAGGTCGCAGCGCTGGTCGTCGAAGCGCATCGACTCATCGTTCGCTGCTGGCTGCACGCTGCGTTCGTAGGCCACACGACGCAGGATGGCGGCGATGCGCACCTGCAATTCCTCGATGCTGAACGGCTTGGGCAGGTAATCGTCGGCACCGCTATCGAAACCCTGGATGCGATGCTCTTCGTTGCCCAGCGCAGACATCATCAGCACCGGCGTGCGGCGCTGTGCCCGCAACCGGGTCAGTAATTCCATGCCACTGAGTTCCGGCAGCATCACGTCCAGCAGGATCAAGTCGTAAGCCGACTCGCTGGCCAAGGTCAAACCGGTCAACCCGTCATCGGCGAGCGTGACCTGAAAGCCACGGCTTTCCAGGGATGTCTTCAGGTGCGTGCCGAGAACCGGGTCGTCTTCGATTGCAAGAATCTGTCGGGCTGCGGAAGAGAGCATTACGAAGGAATCCGGTGCAAATAGGAATGATTATAGATTGGTGACGTGCCGGCGAGGCAATAGGCACAGCTACAGCTGGGAGAGGTTTTGCGCCGTATGCGGTCGCTGGCGGCTCGACTTGAGACGCACTTTCGGCACTTCTTTAATCTGCTCGACGGCGATGGCCGCACACCTGGCGATCGGGTGGAACTGGTGGGTCACGGCGGCACCCAGATAGGGCAAAACATCGCTGCAGCGCCGAAGAGCAAGGTGGTCGAAGGCTGGCTAGCCAGTTGAGCATTGCGCCGATGTGATGAACCTGCGACTCAGCGAGCCAGGCGCTGTCTATCCGGTCGATCCGCAAAGCGATGCGGGATTTAATGAGAGTGTTTGGCGGGCAGTGATGTGCAAAGCGACCCGGTGGCTGAGCCGACCTGCGCTATCTGTCGCGTCGAGTCGAACTCAGAACCACCTGGGCGGGGCCATCCTTGGCCCGCCAGCGTCCATTAGCGGCGTTGCTTGATCAGATCAGGTCCTTGCTTGCCGCCTCTTCCAGATTGCTCTTCGTGAGTTCGGTCAATAGCGCATCGGCCGACTCGTTGAACGGCAAAGCGAAGATCAGGAATAAATGCATCCAGGTCGTCAGCGTTTCCTGCTTCTGTACCCGACCAAGCTTCTTGCCGTCACCATCGCGGAACATCATGTCCATGACCAGGGTGTTGTCGAAAGTGCCTGGAACCAGGAATAAGGTGGCGCCGGTTAACACCGCAAGTCCGAGGTTGGCGGTTTCCTGATTGCGCAGGGTCACCGTGACATAGAGATCTGATGTCTCCTGTTCGGTGCTGACTCGAGAAAAGCGCCCGCTGTCGGTAAACGACTGTTTTACGAGGTTTTCTAGCTTGGCAATGTCGGGATTACTCGCCGTGGGCGTGCCGTTCACCGAGTACTCGGTCTGAATCTTGATGTATGCGGTTGGTTTTGTCTGAGCCGATTCGGCGAGTGGCCATTGTTCAACGTTAGGCAAGGTGTTGTGGGAGTACGTCATGCAACCCTGCAAGGTCAGGGATGCGGTAATGGCGAGAAGGGCTATCAATGCTTTCATGTGGGCGTCCTTGTCAGCGTGCAAGCTGCTGAGTAGCGTCATGCAGCAGCTGTTCGACCAACTCGGTCAGCTGCCGCGAGCCCAGCGATGTATTGAAGTAGTCGTAATCCCAAAGACCGGTGTTCTGATTGCGCGCCAGCGTCTTCTGAGAAAGCGCCACCTGCTTACCGGCGGCGTCGATGATCTTCAGCTCGGCTGCGAGGTCATATTTGTCCACGTAGATAGGGCCGTTGACCCAGATCCATACGGTCAGCGTCAGCAGCGCTCCCGGAAAGTAGCCGGGATGCGGCGTGCGCTTGCCCTTGAGCGAGGTGAAATTGAATTGCAGCTGGACGTCTTGCTCGCCCAGGGTAGCGGGGAAGCTGATCATGCGTTCGAAGTATTCGCCGCGCTCGATGTGCTGGGCAATCTGTGCGGTCAGCGTATTGCTGATGTTACGGCGCTGGGTTTCGTTCAGCCGTGTGTCGGAAACCTCCACGTCTTTGAGCATTGCGCCGGCAGGCACCGAGTGTTCGAGGACTTGCGCAGGCAGCCCGATAGGCCCAGATGGGGTAAAGGAGACGCAGCCGGTGAGCGTCAGGCCCATCAGCGCAGCGGCCAGGTATTTCAACTTGATCATGGAACATCCTTGAAGATTTGCAGAAAGTGTGGCATGCCGTGGATGATCGTCGGCGCTCTCTGTTGAGTGTTCCTTTAGCCATCCTTGGGCGCGGCGGAGTTTAGCGTCATATTGCCATCACGCATGCTGGCTAGTTCTCCGTCTGCTGTACTGGTTCTCATTGTTGGGCTCATCGCCGATATACGGTCTAGTGCGGCTCGAGGGGAATCCAGGTACGTGGTTTTAGCGCTACGAGAACATGGAGAGGCTCGCACATCTGTCAGCTCTGTTGGTGCTCGCCGCGAACATTGGCGCAGCTCGCGTGCTCCAACGGATGACCACTCTGGTCTTTCAATCGTGATGAGGACCGCTGACATGATCGATCCAAAGGACCCGCTCAAGGATGGCCTGACTCCGCCGGACTTTGATGAATATGGCGACGTACCCGAGTCGGGAGAAAACACCGAGCCGGAAGCGGGCACAGATCCGAAGGACGAACCGAATCCCGGGGAAAGTCCGCTCGGCTGAACGTCCGCGACGAATGCTGACGGTCTGTTCTGGTGAGCTGCTGGACAATTCGATCCCCACGGCCTAAAAAGGCGCGCACAGCGAGGCGTGCGCTTCCGGCATGCTCGTGATTGATCGAAAGGCAGGTGGATCGTGAAAAAGAAAAAGCCCGTGGACCCCGTCCGGCAGGCAGAAAAGAACCGTGCGCACCGGATTGGCTGGGCGATTGCGCTGGCGGGAATCGTGGTGGGCTTCGTGCTGGTAATGATGAAGCAAGCGTGACAGCTGGTGTGGTTTCGCGCCGTTGGCCGTAGCGACTACGCACAGGCGTCAGCTGACGGTCAGCGAGGCGCTAGCGTCAAGGGCTGGTATGGCGTACCGGCTTCTCGGTCATCATCAACAGCACAGGCAAGGGTTTGGCGGACGCCGAATGCTTTGCTGTCCCTTCAACTGTCAACGCATTGCCAGCAGTGGCGATGACGGTTGCCGATAACAACAGCACCCATATTCGCGGCGGCACCAGTTGCGCTCGCATCCGAACGGCGCTCCATCCATAGGCAAATGCCGGGTCCGCTCGCCTGATGGTTTCGCTCGCTTGGGTAGCAACTTCATCGTTCGACACACGCTCAAGTCCGACAGCCATGGTGATCCCTCTGAAACCCTGCATCCGGCGAGGCTCCCATTAAGCATCGGTCCGTCCCTGGCAGGTGTGCTGGCGACTGTAGCGGAGTGCCACATTGCCATCAATCAATTCAACGGTTGATGCGGCGAAAATGCACCAGCATTTTTGATGCCCACACAGCCGCATGCGTTCGAATCGGCATCGATCATTGTCCTAAGCGAGCGCAACGGTTGGAGACTTTCGACATTGGCCGGCGCTCGTCCGTCGCTAATAATCCCACTAGAAGTCCCCCTGAGTGGTGCTGAACAGCGAGACGACGATGACTGAAGTCACCCTGTACCACTGCGTTAGCGCCCGCTCGTTTCGTGTGTTGTGGGCGTTGGAAGAGCTCGGGCTGGATTACCGGCTGGTAACGATGGCGTTTCCGCCTCGCCTGCATGACAAAGCGTTCTTTCAAATCAACCCGCTGGGCACGGTCCCTGCGCTTGTCGATGGCAATGGCGTGTTAACCGAGTCGGCGGCCATCTGCGAGTACCTCAGTCAGGTGTACGGCGGTGGTGCGTTGTCGGTGAATAAAGGCGAAGCCGATTATGGCCAGTACCTGAACTGGCTAAGCGCGGCTGATGCGACGCTGACTTTCCCTCAAACGTTGATCCTTCGTTACGCCTATTTCGAATCCTCTGAGCGACGGCAACCCCAGGTTGTCGAGGACTACACGCGCTGGTTCCTGGGCCGCTTGCGCGGAGTCGAAAACGCCCTGCAGGCAGGTAATCAATACCTCTGCCAGAACAGATTCAGTAACGCCGACATCACTGTCGGCTACGCGCTGATGTTGGCTGACTTCCTCGGACTAAGGCCGCAGTTTCAACCGCTCACCGAGGCGTTTTGGCAGCGATTGCAGGAGAGGGCTGCCTTCGTCAGCGCGCTGGATGCGGAAAATCGGGATGCACGCTCTCATGGCCTCGACCCGCTGCCCACGCCATTGATTCGTTGCTGACGATTGGTTTACCACGCTCTTAGTCTGGCTCGTCTCAAGCTGATGAAATGGACGATGGCCGCTAATGACAGCGGATATTCTTTAACGAAACTTCCCGCACTGGACGGCCCTGTTCAGGGCGCCTTGATGTGATGGGAAGGCAGAGCCCTTCTGCGCCGTCGATGTCTTCATTCCTCGTGATGCGCAGAAGGTCATAGGACAGAAAGCTAAAAATGGACAACGATTCATCCAGGGTGCCTTTGTTCGCGTACTTATGTCTCGGTTTGTCGATGTGCATGGTGGGCAGCAATATCGGCATAGGAAAACTGATCGTCACTGAACTGCCGGTGTTTCTGTTTGCGGCGATGCGCTTCTTGATTGCAAGTATCGTTCTGCTTCCGGGGATGTTCCGCCCATCATTTCGTCAAGGCCTGGACAGGCCTGCGTGGCGGGGTTTATTCCTTCAGTCCTTTTTTGGGTGTTTCCTGTTTAGCTTGTTGATGCTTTATGGCGTCATCTACACCACTGCCACGAGTGCTGGAATCATTACCAGCGCTCTTCCGTCGCTCATTGCGTTATTGGCATGGCTATGGCTTCGCGAGCGCCTCAGTCGTCGTGCAATAGTGGCTGTTGTTTTTGCCGCGGTAGGAATAGCCGTGCTGAACTTGCAGGATGCGGGAATTTCTGGAAAGAGCAATGTGCTGGGCAATTTATTGGTCCTGGGAGCCGTTTTAGCCGAGGCGTTATTTGCAGTCTTCTCGCGGCGCTTATCTCTTACGGTGCATCCCTGGAGCATGGCCTTTGGCGTAAATATTGTAGGCTTCCTCCTGTTCGCTCCTTTGGCTGTTGTGCAAGCGATGAACTTTGCTTGGGCTGGGCCAGGATGGGAACTTTGGGGCTGGGTTGTCTTTTATTCACTTACCGCAAGCGTGTTGTCCTTTCTGCTCTGGTATAGAGGCGTTTCACAGGTACCCGCCAATATTGCAGGCCTGTTCACGGGTTTGATGCCACTCAGCGCGGCGCTGGTTGGTTTCCTTGTTCTGGGAGAATTGTTGTCGTTCGGACATCTCGTGGGGATGGGTATGGTGATAATGGCAATACTCTTGGGTGCCAAACGGCACGGCTAAACAAGCGGTATCAATTGAGTGTGTGCCAGACGCCATGTCCGCTCTTCGGTTTTCAAAGGCACTAGCGCCGGATCGTCAGCCCGATCAGGCGCGAGACCACCAGCGCGATGTACATCACCCCTGCGAATTGCTCGAGCATCACCAGCGCACGCGCCATCGGCGTGATCGGCAACACGTCGCCAATGCCGACGCCCGAGAGGATGGAAAAGCTTAGAAACAGCAACTCCAGCCAGGTGCGCGGTGCTTCAGGATCGAGCAACGCGGTAAAGCTACCCGGCTGCAACAGTTGGCAGACCATGAAACTGTAGGCGAAGGCCCAGGCCAGCAGCGTGAAGGTGGCCCCCACCGCGAACAGCTCATCGGTAGTGGCGCGCTGATCTTCCATCATGTAAGCGATCAGGCTGGCCGCTGCATAGAAATAGAAAGCCGCCTCCAGCGCGGCCAGCGTCAGACTCAACTCCAGCCCGCCGCGCACCTCACCGATGATGGTCAGCACCAGAATGCACGCCGCCAGCGTGAAGGCCACCCACTGGATCAGCGGACTGCGCTGCACCATACGCAACGCCGCCACCAGCACTACGATACCGAACGTCCCCATGATCGCCCGACCGCGCGGCAAATCGTCGAGAAAGGGATACAGCACGATGCCCAGCAACTGGATAAGCAGCAGGCTGGCAGATGGGTAGCGAAGCAGAAACGATTGTTGGGCGTTCATCGGGGGGCGATCACCGAGAGGGGGTTGAAGCGTACTGTTTCGGTAGCGTGCCTGGCCACTGCCTGGCGCCGTTGTTCACCAAATATGCGAGAGATTTTGGCGCTTGCGGGCGTCAAGGACTTGTTCGTGCGCAACGAATTGGCCAGATGTTTGGAAGGCATTATTCCGTGGCGTCGTGCTTGCTGCTGGGGCTCGGTAGCGCGGCCAATGCGCCATCGCGGCCAGACAGAGGGCTTACCCGATGAAGAACAGGGCGATGCAGCAGGCGAGCCCCAACGCCCAGAGCACCGACCTCACGTTAGCCCAATCGGCGAGATAAGCGCCGATATAGCCGACTCTGGCCGCGACGAAAGCAGCGGCAAGGCCATCAATCACCGCCTGTGAGGCTTGCAGGTGCTCGGCCACCAGAACGCCGGCGATGAAGATCGGCAGCGCTTCGAAGCTGTTCAACTGCGCGGCGTTTGCCCGAGCCTGCCATCCCTCCAGACTGGCCAACCATTGACGTGGACTGTGGTTATCGAAGCCGCCGTCGCGGCGCGGTTTACCAAGGCCTTTCGACTTGGCGATCCATGCGCAGGCAAGGGGAAGAAGGCAGGCAACAAGGAGGCAGGCTTCGGCAATGGTCATGTAGTTGCACCTGAATAGGGGAAAGAACGTGGCTAGGGCGTTCGGCCGCCTGGGAGCACGTCGATCCAGGCTAGCTCAGGCGTTGTCAGGTGTTAGATTTTTTCAGCAGCAAGTGCGAGCCACGTAAGTTTTATTACCGTTTCGGTTTATGTAAAAGCAGCCACCCCGCGGTCCCTGCTGCAAGTTCGCCCCGCTTGGGCCGCACGAGGCGGCTTCGGCGACCTGGCTGGTGCCGGAAGGCGCAAGCGCGAATAAAGTCAGCGCAAGAGCAGCGCCGGTTATGAGCGGTATCGCCCGGATCCTTGGTTTCATCTCTGCCACCATCTTCGTGATGGCTATGTAATATCACTTAAGCGCGGCGAAGTGAAATCCAGTTGCCGTGCTGCGAGCATCGCCGTACTGCTCGATGCGTCCATTCACCGGCTGGCTGGCTCCTATATAGGAACCAGCACTACAAAGGAACATCACGAAGACTCACCTCCATGATCCGGCCCGCCTATAGCTTCACTCAGGGGATGAGTCTGCTCGCACGCAGATTGGTAAAGACATTGAAGAAAGCCTCGTCACTCGCCTGATAATCGAGAAATCCGAGCTTACGGCTTTTCGACATGTCCGTTACGACCTCGATCGGACGACCGAGGTCCGCATCGGTGTGCCACGGCGAAATGAGCTTGTCGATATTCGTTTCCGCGAGGCCAAACTGTTCGGCCATTGCTGCCCAGGTCTCGGCGTCGTTCGCCATCTGCTGTTCCAGCGGCGCGGGTTGGCCGTCGAACGGCGCGGCCTCGATATCGAACCACTCGGCGATGCGCGACCACATCCACTTCCAGCGGAACACATCGCCATTGACGATGTTGAAGGCCTGGTTGGCCGCCGCAGGCGTTGTCGAGGCCCAGCGCAGATGCCTGGCAAGCTGACCCGCGTCGGTCATGTCGGTCAGGCTGTTCCATTGCACTTCCGAGCCCGGAAAGCGGAAAGGTCGGCCGGTAAAGCGGCAGATGGAGGCGTGGACGGCCAGCGTGGTCGCCATGTTCATCGCGTTGCCGACGGCAATACCGGTCACGGTGTGGGGCCGGTGAACGCTCCAGTTGAAACCGTCGCGGCCCGCCGCGGCGAACACCTCGTCTTCCTGGGCGTAGTAAAAATTCTCGACGTCCAGCCGTCCCTGTTCCTCTCGAAAAGGCGTTTGTGGCAGCGAACCCTTGCCGTAGGCTTCGAACGGGCCGAGGTAATGCTTGAGGCCCGTCACCAGCGCGACGTGGCGAACCGAGCCAGCCGGTCGTAAGGCCTCGAGTAGATTACGCACCATCTGCGCGTTGACGCGGATATTCTCCGCTTCGCTGGCCTGGCGCGCCCAGGTCGTCAGGAACACGTGCGTGGGTGCAAGACCGCTCAGCGCCGAGCTCAGCGCCGAAATATCCAGCAGATCCGCGCTTATCGGCGTGACGCCCGCTTCGGCGTTGGGACGTCGAGCCAGTCCGGCTACCGCCCAGCCTTCTTTGGCCAGTAGGCGCGACATCGCCGAGCCGACGATTCCACTCGCCCCGACCACCAGTGCTTGATTTGTCATGTTCAGACCCTCACACATTGAAACAGGCCTGCACCTTAACCACTCGAAAATGCCGATCCAAGTCGGCACCAAATGGTAACCATCCCCCATGAACACGGACTCTGACGAAGAACAATGGCTTGAAGACTGCGCCCCGCGGCGCGTGTTGGAAATCTTCACGACCAAATGGACCAGCATGATTCTGCATACGCTTCATGCGCGACATGACGGCATTGCACGCAGTGGGGCGCTGCATCGGAGCATGCCGGGTATCTCCAAAAAGATGCTGATTCAGACGCTGCGGGAGCTGGAGGAGAGCGGGCTGATCGAGCGGCACACCCTCGATTCGGTGCCTCCCGCGGTGAGTTATGCACTGTCGCCGCTGGGCAAACTCATGGTTCAGCCAATCGAGTTGATCTACGAGTGGGCCAGGCAAAACTCCGCGGCGCTGGATCAGCTGCAGCCGCGGCGAACCTCGCGCAGGCGTGGGAGTGAGCAAACCGTGAACGGAGCACTGGCACCGCCACGGCTGTGAGCACCCACGCTTCCTAACATGTGAATCCCCGAGACGAACTCAGTCGAGTACCACCGCGTGCCCCGCGAGCGGGTTGATGTGGCCTTTTATCAGCGACTCGGCTAAGGCTTGCGCGGCTTCCAGGCCGGCGTGCTCGTTCACCTGCATCCAGGGCTGCTGCGCATCTCCAACTCGAGCGATAAAGGCCAGCTGCGCCTCGTTGAAGCGGCGGGTGACCTCAGCAGCGCCCCAGTCAGCGTTGCGCTTCTTGATCTGGTAGGGCGCGAAATAAGGCTGTGGCTGCGGGCCGGCTAGCGTCTGGTCGGGCTCGGCATAGTCTTGGTTCTGCGCCGATCCGGCATAGCAATCGTGCACCAGGGTGCCTTTGAAATGTGCGTGGACCTGCCGGCGAAGTCCGGTGCTGCCGGAGAAGTCCACGTAGAGCGTTGGCACGTTAGGGTCGAGTGAGCCGAGCTGATCGTAGCTAAGCGCCTGGCGATAGCAGCCCAGCCCTTGCACGAAGTCAATATTGGTGGGGGAGGTCAGGCCGATCATCGTCACGGTCGGATTGTTCTGCAGGCAGAACGCCGTGCCGTATGCCGTCTTGCTCGATGCACTGGATATCACGATCTGCCGCGCGCCGAAAAAGCCGTTATCCTCCAGGAAATCCGCCAGCATGAACGAAGTGATAAACAACGGCCGCAACAGCATCTGGTAGTTCTCGCTCTCGGCCCGGTAGGCGGCATCGGTGCTGATGCGCTGGTACTGGTTATAGGCCGAAGTCAGTGCAAGGCGATGTTCGGCGCCGTCATAGAAGCCCCGCTCGCTGACCCGTACCGGCTGCATGACCAGATGGCTGGCGATCGGCCAGAAGCCGTAGAAGCGTTCGCCCGGTACCAGCCCGTCCACGGTACTTTCAACAACCTCGGCAAACCCCCACGCGGGCATATGAAACCACTCGGCGTCGCCGGTCGGGAAAAAGTCCCAATAACGCAGGTGCGGGGTTTCGCCGAAGGCGGCGTAAGTGACGTTATTGGTTGTCAGCGCCAGTCGGCTGATACGCATCAGCACCTCGCCGGCCTTCAGCTCCGGCATCGGCAGGGTCTGGATGCGGGTTTGCTCCATGCTTTGCTTGTTGTTTTGCAGCTGGCAGATGACGCTCATCGATGGCACCTTGAGGGCATATTGGGATGCCATCGACTGTAGCCCTTTCGTTTTACCGCCGGGTTCGGATTTCATGAGCACACGATTGCCGCGCGCCAAGCCGCTCAAACGGCCTACCCAGGCGCGCGCCAAGTTCACGGTTCAGGCGATTTACGACAGCTATGTTCGGATCTGGCAGCGTGATGGCTGGTCTCGACTGACGACCCGTGCCGTTGCGCTTGAAGCCGGCGTTGCCATCGGCACCCTGTACGACTACTTCCCCAGCAAGCAGGCGCTTCACTCGGGCTACGTGCGGTATTGCATCGAGCAGCTGCTTGAGGCGATCGACGAGCGCGCAGTGAAGCCCGCTGCGATCGGCTGGCCGGTGCGAATCCAGCGGCTGGTGCGCTTGCTCGTCGGCGTCGAACCGCATTTGCCCTGGTTTCACCCGGACATGCTCGAACTGGAAGCGCTGGTTGCAGAGCCCAAGCACCAGCGTCGGGTTTATGAGGGCTTACTGGACGCCTGGCATCGCGTCGTCGACGCGGCGACCGATCTGCCTGTACGTCCAGATACCGCGACCTTAGAGGCGCTTCATTTGTCGGTCTGGGGCGGTCGCCGCTACGCCATGCTGGTGCAGCTCGAGCCGGAGCGTATCAACGAGTGGGCCGGCTGCATGGAGCAGCTGTGCCTGGGAGCAATCGCCGGACTGAACGGACAAGCCTGAACACAGCCACTATCGCCGAAATGTTCGGCGAGCTAAGTGGTTTGTTGGGGTTGGCGTCCGAACTCGGGCCCGGAGCGGGTGTTGTTGCCCTTGGCCAGCCGGTCGTAAAGCACCACGTTGACCGTTGCTGCGAGGCTCATGCAGCCATTGGTGGGGATGTAGACGACGTCCTCGCACCAGTCACGAATTTCCTTGCTGAGCGAGCCATCTTCGGCGCCGAAAATGTACAGCGCTCGATCAGGATGCGTGTATTCCGGTAGGGCACGCGCACCCTCGACCAGCTCAACCGCCACCGGCACACAGCCGAGCGGCAAGATCTTGCGCAAGTCATCGATATTGATCAGCGGAATGTCCTGATGGACCTTCTTGGTGTCGGTGATGAAATCCTTGGCGCGGTCATAGCGGGTGCCGGTGTAAAACACCGAAGCGGCACCATAGCAGCCCGCCGCGCGCATGATCGCTCCCACATTGGACGGCGATTTCGGGTTGCTCAGGCCAATGCAGGCATATCGTTTGTTGCTCACAGTGTGCTGCTCACGGAAGACTCGCGGGAAGCGGCGAGTATACGGACATGCCTCGTTCGCGGCTCGGGCTCGGCACGAATTGATGTAACGATGTCCCTCCTTGCAGACGCGAACAGTAGCCGTTGCGGTCAACGCTACATGGGCAGGGAGGCTCACGCAGCCGTGGAGGACGCAGCTGCCTTTGCATGCGCGTCACAGGCGCTTCGTAACGAAAGCGCCCGATGCGGTGCATCGGGCGCTTTACGTTCCGGCAGGATAAGGCCGTTCGGGCTACAAAGGCCTACTAACGCTGGGTGACAGTCGCGCTGTTATTCATCCCGTTCTGCATGATTGCCGCAGTGTCCATACCGCTGCCAAGGCTGTCTATTCCTTGGGTCAAGCGCGCGTAATTGCCGGTGCCGGTCTGATCGATGATGCCTACGTCTCCTGAAGCCCCATCTTTCATCTGAAACGCTTCAATCACGTTATCCGAGCCACTTTGAGCCAGGTCCAGTGAGTTGCCGTCACCCGTCTGGACGAAGAAGACTTCGTTGTAGTCTCCTCTGGAAATACCGGTAACGCTGCCGTTGCGGACGCCTTGACGCGCGATCAGCTCGTTACCCGTACCGATCTGGGTGAAATCCAATAGACCCTCAGCCGTGCCTGTATAGACGTCAGCCTTGTTGCTTGTTCCAGTCTGAGTCAGATACAGCTCGCTACTTGAGTCATAACTTCCCTCCGATTGGCTAACGCTCGCCTCGTTGTACTCCCCAGTCTGACTGATGACGGCATTCGCCCGCGAATACGCGCCTTGTAGAAGATCTACGTCGTTTGCCAGGCCGGTTTGATTGATCTGGGCCGTTACATGGCCGGTCTGGCGGACATTAGCCAGGTTGCGAGTCCCTTCCTGTGTGGCGTCGAGACTGTTCAGAATGTAGGTCTGCTCCAGCCGGAGCACGTTTTGCTGGCCGTGCTGGTTGATTCTGCCATCGTTGTAATCGCCGTCGTTCTGTACAACATATGCCTCGTTATCGACCCCGTATTGATAGACGTACGCCGTTACTCCGCCTTCGGACCGCTGAGCGATGCTTTGCAGGTTGCCTTCGCCTTCCTGGTGAGACCGAACCCATGTCCCAAACCCTTCCTGGGTGGCCGTCAACTGGTTCGCAACGCCTTGCTGTGTCGCTTCGACCGACACGTTGGTGCCGGCTTGAGTGACGGTTGCTTCGTTTGAATCACCGTTCTGAGTCAGTTCCGTCCAGAGATAGGTGCCGCCTAACTGAGTGACCTCTGCGGTGTTGTTATTTCCGTTTTGCTCAATGGAAGCTGTTTGATCAACAGCCTGAGCCTGCCCGGCTAAGACAAGGGACACGGCAGCAGCGAGAAGGGAGCGCATGAACATTTTCAGAATCCTTTGAGTCGTGGGAAGTCGGATTCTTGAGGATTGACCAGAGAAGGAAATAGGCTGAACGGCTGATTAGCTAGGGGACTATTAACCGATTGTCGGAATTGGAGCTGCATTTCCGCCCGCGACGACGCGCGATTTCCATACGGCCCGGATATGATGCGCGCCCTCAACGCTCCGATTCAAACCTCAGGGCCACCATGCTCGCCATTTATACCGACCTGTCGGGTTACTACGATCTGATGTGTGCCGATATCGACTATCAGGCGCAAAGCCACTGTATCCAACGGCTCCAGCAATTGTTCGGTAATGCGGGAAAGAGGCAACTGGACTTGGCCTGCGGAACCGGACCGCATGTGCGGCATTTCATCGATGCGGGCTATGAAAGCAGCGGGCTCGACATCAACCAGCCTATGTTGGATAGAGCGGCCATTCGCTGCCCCGAAGCACGGTTTTCCTTGCAGGACATGTGTGACTTCAAAGTGGATCGGTCGGTCGACCTGATCACCTGCTTTCTGTATTCCATTCACTACAGCGCAGAAATCGAGCGGTTGAAAGCCTGTATCGCCAGCGTGCATGCCGCACTGGCCGACGATGGACTCTTCTGCTTCAACGCCGTCGACAAGCACACCATCGACAACGATTCATTCGTATCGCACACCGCCAAACATGCTGACGGCATGTTCAACTTCAGTTCCGGTTGGTACTACTCCGGCGCTGGCGAGCAGCAGTCGCTAAAGCTACGCATTGAAAAAATGAGCGCCCATGAAAGCCAGGTATGGCTCGACGAACACCGCATGGTGGCCGTGAGTTTTGGGGAATTGATCGAGCTGTTAAAGCCGTACTTCGATGTTCATGTGCTTGAGCACGATTACGAAAAGATCGTTCCTTGGAACGGGACTTCAGGGAACGCGATATTTGCCTGTGTGAAGATTTGATGCACGGCGCAACATGGCGCGGATGGAGTGATTAGGACGTCTCGGCCCCTTGTACCCCATGCAAGTGCGCTATCAGACTGCGCTACGCCCAACATACATCTAACGTCAGTATCCGGCACTCATCGGTGACTGACTCGCTACTGACCTCGCGGATTGGCTCGTCTTGTCGGCGCATCGGCATTACGTAGCGCGGACCGCAACGATTTCTCCAGGTTGATCAATGCAAGCGCTTAGCTGGAGAGTATGCCTGGACTAAATGCTGCGCCTGTTCGGCCAACTTATCCAGCAGGCCATCGCGCTCTTTCTCCGCGTCGCTCATGGCTTTTTCACCGTGTTGCTTCACGAGATAGCTATGAATCTGCCGGACTTCCTTGGAGTGAAAGATTGGCTCCAGGTCCTGCACCGCCAACACGCCGTTTGAAGCCTGGCTCCGAGTATTCATCACCACCTGGGGGCCGCGAGCCGCCAGTGGCAGAAAGCCCAGCGCTTCGAAGTACGGCACCTTGCCGGCCACGCACGCCACTTCCGCATGGGGATAGCGCGCCACCATCTCTTCGACCATGGCCCGACCGATGCCCTGCCGGCGATGGCTGGCCTGCACGGCCAGATAGATCAGCGTACAGGCATCGGGATCGTCCACATACGGCAGATACAGCGCGAAGCCGAGCAGACGAGCCGGATCGTCAGGATCCAGCGCCATGATCAATTCGGGCTTGCCCGCCTGCGCGCCGTCCATGCTGTCCAGATAACGATGCACCTCGAAACCCACCACGTATTGATACAGCTGATACAGCGGGTTGCTGGGCGTGAGCGATACCGGACTGATTTCGCCGAGGTAGTCCACCACCATCTGCAGCACCTGGCTTTTCATCGATTCCGGTGGCGGGGTGTCCAGGTGGGCGAGGGTGACCATAGGCGAGGTGGCTCCGGGACGGTATGGCAAAGAACGCATTGTACCGATCGATGCGCACCGAGCGGGTTGGAAGGGGGGTTGCCGCAGTCGAGCCGTGCAATGTGGCGTGAAAGTGGTTTTCCTAGTAATGCATATCCAGCGTGACCTTGGCGGGCTCGTCGGCGGTCACTTCGAAGGCGCTATCGTCGTAAGACGGCGGGCCCATCACCTTGGGATTGTTTGACAGCCCGTAGCCCTCGGCGGGGAACATGCCGAAGCGTCGATCCAGCTCACCGTTGTCGTTCTCGTCATGGTAGGCCAGCACCGCGTAGCGCCCGGGTGGCACATCGCTGAATACCAACGTCACGGCTCCGACCTCAGCTTTGACCTTTCGCGCGGCGAAGGCGTGGTTTTCCTTCAGGAAGTTTTTCGGGTCGGCGTATACCGCCACGGCCACCTGACCCTTGTCGTGCTCAAGCCCATTAAGTATGACGCTTAGCTCTTGGGCGTGCGCTAAGGGCGCTAGCAGGGCGAGGGCCAGAGTTGGAAGGGCTTTCATTCTGAACTCCTAAAATCGAGCGTGGCGAAGCCGCTCAGGGGCTACGTTGATCGGCCAGCGATGTGGAAGTCGATCGCCGCATATTCAAGTAATTAGCGAAGCGCTGTCCATGCAGTCATTCCGTGCTCTTTCCACGCGTCATTTCTAGGGCTATCTCGCGTACTTGAAGGAAGCATGTGTAACAAGCCGCCGGACTGATGCGTTCAGTTTCCGGTGAGTTTTAGCAGGCCAACCGCCAGACACAGCCAAGCCATGCCGACAAAAGCCAGCTTGGTCGACAGGGTCATAAGGCGGCGCAGCGAGCGGGGGAAGTTGCTGACATCGTTGGCATCGAGTACCCCTTTTCGAACATTGAAATCCGAAAGAAGTAAGGCCCCGCTTAGCGTGCCGACCAGATAGAAACGGGAAGTAAAACTCGTTGTCCCCACAATGTGCTGCTGCTTAGCCCAGGCGCTGTTTGGAAGCGCTGAGAGCATGGTGTCGAAATGGCGACTACAGGCGATGAAAACACCGATCGCTACGCCAGATAGCCCGACAACAAAGGGTGCCAGCAAAAAGGCGAATGCCAGTCCAGGGTGCCATGTATCAATATCAAAACTCATGGTTGAATCCACTCGTATAGTCTTTCACCTGCTTTTTCCCCAGATCCTCCACCAATAGCTCCTCCAGCAGCCGAAGCCCCACCGACTACAACCAATCCACAAACAACCCCGCCGATGCCTGCTGATCCGATGCCGATGGCGGCGCAGATAGCCGTAGCGGCGCCGCTCCCTATCCAGACGCCTACGGATCCACCACCCAACGCCCCAGCAAAACTTCCCGTCTCGGTAAAACGAATCTTCTGACATGCCTGGGTTTCGCCTGCCTGGCAAACCTCCCGGACTTTCAATGCAGAGGCGGTACCGCCCAAGGCGATTCCGATATAGCTTCCATTTCTCAGATACTTAGCTGCCTTGGCAATCTGATCCATATGGGTGGCATAGCCGGGGATCTGGCCCGGTGCGCCGCCTTTGCTCCAGTGATGCACCAGGCTGCGGGTGGAAATGCCGAGGTCTTGGCGCAGCGTAGGATAGCTGCCCAGGCCCAACTGCTTGCCGAGGAAGGTTGCTTTCAACTGGTTGTCGAGTTGGCGGTACAGCTGTTGGCGCGAAGCGAAGAACTGCGGACTTTGCAGGTGGCCATGCGTGGCGAATTCGCGCTGATGTAGGTATTCGATATCGCGCAGCGTGCCGTCAATCTGCTTCAAACCGTTTCCTAGCACATCGGTACCCATCCCCAGCGACTGGCTGGCGCCACCGACCATCACGGCGATCTCTGCCTGATGCTTCGTCATGAAGTCGGCTTCGCTCTCGCTCAATGGTTCCAGAGCCGTACGCACCTTGGCGGCCGCCGCCATCAGGTCGGCCTCTTCGCGCGAGCAAGCGGTTGGATTGATCAGGTTGCCCAAGACGACCATCTCACCAGCTTTGAAACCTTTGGCGAAAGTGGGGTTTAGCGCCTTGATGCGGCTGACCAAGTGGTTGTGGGGCGTATCGGCAAACAACCTGGCAAGCACCTGCTCGCCGGACATGCTGCGCGGCGCGATGTAGAAGCCAGGCGGCTGAGGCTCGGGGAGCCTAAGCCTGTCGGGCGGCGGCCAATCCGAAAGCTCAGGAGTGGTTTCGACTTTTTCTTCCCAAGCCGCAAAAGAGGCGCCGCCGTTACCTGGCTTGATCTTCGGCAACTCGACCTGGCGGCCCCAGCCGCGATCAGGCATCCAGCTTGAGTCGCGGCTGCCGGTGCTGTCCGCCTTCCACCCGGTGTCCAAGTCCCAGCCCTGGTCGAGCGGGTAAGCCGCTTCTTTAAGGTTGTCCTTTCCCATGAAAATCTCCTTGTGTTGCTGAATCGGGCCGCAGTCTATCTGTTCATTGCGGCGGCCGATCAGCGCTTGTTCACGAAGCTTGTGCCGGAGCAGCACGAGGGACGTGTTCGGTGACGAGGGGCTTGGGATTGGCATCAAGCGCTGCCTGAAGCTCAGCCACCAAGACATCAACCTGACGTAGCGCCTGAGTCACCGAGGCCGCCAGCACATCGCCCCCCGTTTCCTGACCTTCAATCGCGATCTGATGAATGCGGGTAATCCCGATGAAGTTAAGCGCGGTTACCAGGTTCGGCTCCAAGTGATTCATATGAGCCATTTCCCCGCCGGGACCGAAGCCTATGCCGCCCCTGGCGGTGAGAATGACCGCATGCCGTGACCGGTCTCCCAGCAATGGGACGTAAGGGTCGGGATGTTGGGTTTCGTCGATCCCAACCGTCCGGCCCAGGCGCACCACCTGATCGATCCATGCCTTGAGCGCCGCGGGCATGCCGAAGTTATAAAGCGGCGTCCCGATGACTAGCACATCGGCTGCCTCCAGCTCATCGACCAGCTGGTCGCTTTCTGCCAGTGCGTCTTTCATCCATGCCTCCTGACGATCTTCCGGCGTAAAGGCCGAGGCGATCCAGTCATGGTCGATGAAAGAGGGCGGGTTCTGGCCTATATCCCGATACGTGATGCTGTCCTGCGCGCGGCGGGACTGCCATTGGCTGACAAAGCGGTGGGTGAGGTTGCGGCTGTGGGAACCGTGGTTGTCTTTACCGGCGAGGCCGGGACGGGCGCTGGCGTCGAGGTGTAGAAGGTGCGTCATGGTCGGTCTCCTCTGTGATTGAATTCATCTGTCATTCGCGGTAGACCCAGGCTAGGACTAGGCTCTATGGGCGACAAACGATCAATATTTCCAGCTACAGATGAGGAAAACTCAGTTATGGCGCACCGCCGGTTACCCTCGCTTTCCGCACTGCGCGCCTTCGAAGCCGCCGCCCGCCATGAGAGCGCCAAGCAGGCCGCAGAAGAGTTGTCTGTCACCGCTACGGCGATTAGCCACCAGATTCGGCTGCTGGAAGAATCCCTCGGCGTCTCGCTGTTTCTGCGCAAGCCACGAAAGCTGGAGCTGACCGCCCAGGGGCGTGAGCTGCAACAAGTGCTGGAAACGGCGTTCGACACCATCAGCACAACGGTCGAACGCCTCAGCGCGAAGCCCTGCCGTCAGGCGATCACCCTCAGCACTACGCCGGCGATAGCGGTCCGTTGGCTGGTGCCCTGGGTCTGCATGCTGCGCGACTCCCATCCGGATATTGATCTGCGCTTCCACACCTCCCATGAGCCGGTCGCGCTGGACGGCGTCACGGCCGATGTCGCTATCCGCTATGGCGATGGCCGCTGGCCGGGGCTGGTAGCCGAGAAGCTGTTCGATAACACCTTCGTCCCGGCCTGCAGCCCATTGCTTGGCTTGCAGGATGTCGCAGAGCTGCCCAAACACTCGTTGATCCACTTCCGCGCCCAAGGTGCTACATCCGCCCCGATTCATTGGGCTTCATGGCAGAAGCTCGCCAACGTGCCAGGGTTGGATGTCAGCGCCGGCTTGGTCTTCTCCGACGAGACCCACGCCATCTCAGCCGCCATCGGCGCGCAAGGAGTGGCCTTGATGAGTCGGCAGTTGATCGAGGATGAACTGAGGGAAGGGCGGCTGGTGCAGCCGTTTGGGCCGGTGATGGAAGGGAAGCCGTTTCACCTCGTATATCCCGAGAGCCGTCGGGATGATCCGACGGTTCTGGCTGTGAGGGATTGGGTGATGGCCGTGCCGGGTGGGTTGTGTGAGGTGGTGGGCTAACGTAGGACCTACCTCGGTGGCAGCCCAAGCTATAAGCACTGCGGACTGCTGGGTCGTTGCTTGGTGAAAGACGCTATCTCGTATCTAAGTAATGCCTAAATGATGGCAATGTTTGCACCGCACTTTATAGTGCGCGCTTAGTCACGGCGGAAAGAACGGTAGCGACATGGATGAAGTAGCGGAGCGCTGTCTAGAGAAATACCGCAGCCTGAAGGCTGATAACGAGCGGCGTAAACAGGATGGGCAGCATGATTACAGCCTGATTGCATCAATGCTCAAGCCGTCGAACGAAGTGTCGCTTCACTCGCGCTTCCTCTGCTCCATGCTCAATCCGAAGGGGCTTCATTATCAAGGCAGCATGTTCCTCGAACTGTTTCTGAAGGAACTACCGGAACAGCCTCGGCACTTCGACCTTGAGCGTGTAACTGTTCTGCGCGAGAAGGACAGCATCGACATTCTGATTCACGACGGCGAGCGTGCACTTATCGTCGAGAACAAGATCGGTGCCCCGGACCAGCGTTACCAAATCAGCCGGTACATCGGTTGCGTTCAGAGAAAGTTGTTCGCCGGCGAGGCGGATCTGTCCGGCCGGGTGGCGGTAATCTATCTGAGCGCCTGGCGCACTCAACCGAGCGATGAATCGGAAAGCTTGGCGGGATTTTCTCTCACCGGGAACCTGCTTCGCTGGGAGGGCTTCGGTAAATCCAAGCCTCATGCTGATCTTCCGGACTTTGGGGAAGACGCGAACGTAGAAATCCCGTTCCATCACGTCCCGTATTTTCCCTCGCTGGTCCGGTGGGCCGAGAGCTGCGCTAAAGAGGCGCCCGTCGGCGGTATCCGAAACGCCTTCGATGAGTACCGCCTAGTCCTGGAAAGGCTGCAAAAACCCAAGTCTTGGAGGAAGGTCATGAGCCTAGATAGTTACGCAATGAGCCTGCGTGATGCGGAACAGCGTGAGATGTATGCCCTCATGGTCGAGTCGCAGACGGCGCTGGATCGGTTCATCGCCGCCAGGCTGTTTGCGGGTCTGAAAGACATGTTCGGCGCAACGGGGTTAATCGGGCACAGCCTTTTTCAGACGCTGGACGAGGATAGCCTGCTCAACTGGCTGACCCAGAAAGGCAAGTCCAAGAACTGGGAGCGCGTCGGATTTATCCTCGATGCGCCGGGGCAGGCGCCGGTTGGGTTCGTCCTGGCCAACGTGTTTGCCTATATGGGCCCGATGGGCGAGGGGTTGCTGTGGGACAAGGCGTGCAGGGATGTCAATCGAATCCACGGGGGAGGGGTTAGGAATCTTCTCCGCACGCAGCCCGACGGGGTGTATCGGTTTCTAGATCACATTCGGAAGCGAGCGAATCAGTGTGGGGTGGGTGGCTCTGCTGGAGGATGAAGCGTAGAACTTGAAAGGAACGAGTTGTTTGATGCAGTAGTTCCGCCCTGCTGGGCGGGTCACTTTTTCCAGTCGCGGAAAAAGTAACCAAAAACGCTTGCCCCTGCATCCGGCCCTGCGCTTCGCTCCGGGTTCGTTCGCTCCATCGCCGTTCAGGGGCACGCCGCGAAGGGCCATCCATGGCCCATCACGGCTCTCGCGGCATCCATGCCGCTCAACCCCTTCCACGTCGATTCCGCTCACCCTTCTGAAAGGGGCGTTGGCGTCGCCTGGTAGTCTCGTGCAAAAGGAACAAAAACAAGCTCATTCTTTCAGGCGACTCGGGCTCCATCCCTAGGAAAGTGTGTCGTAAACGAGGGCGGGTAGGGCCATGAAAATAAATCTGTCCCCTTTTCCGTTAATTTTTAATTATTTTCGGGGCTGCGTATCGCTCGAGAAAGATCTCTTCCAAAGCTTTTCATGTTGAAGTTGTTCTTTGTAGTAATCTTCTCGTCGTACATTGATGTGTATTCCAGGGTAAGCGACAGATCGTGCTCGCTCAAAAATTTGGCTACTTCTAATTGACAGCGTGATGATTCGGCTGATGTTAGTTTTATTAGATGGATCTCTTTATTTATGGGTATGACTGAGCCTCGCGGGATCCATGACTTGGAGAAGCACAAGTCATCGATGCCTATAGATTTAAATGCCTGTTCCCAAATGTCCTTGGATAGTAGATGCTCAGTGCCGTCTATGTTTATCGTTGCTTTATTTAGTATTGCAGGACCGAGTCCGTAATTTGAAATATATATTCCATTTCGCTTGTTGGGTCCTTCAAGGTAAGGCGTGCTTTGAACGTATGGTCTTACGGAGAGACGATTATGCTCCCGTGACGCATAACCTTGCCATGCCGAAACTGCAAGTGCGAAAACTGAAATACTAACCGTCGCTATAGTTCCTAATTTGGTCATTTCGGGCCTTATCTTAAATTTAAATTTTATACAGTTTCTTCGTTAGCCACGAGTGGTTGCCTTATTTTTAACGTGCGTCAAAATTTTATTCAGATTCAGTTCGGAAAGTTATCGGTTTAAGAGAAGTTCGCTTTCGACATGCGGCTCATCCTTGAGCGTGGTGTTGGCGGTAAGTCCGTATCGGTGGATAAGCAAAGCGTTATCCACCCTACGCCATTTCACCCGCCCACACGACGCATCGGCGTTGCGTAGGGTGGAAAACGGCGAAGCCTTTTCCACGCGTCGTTTCCAGGCTACCTCGCTAAGATGTTTCTGTTGTGCAAAGCGTTACTTCATAAAGCGACATGAGATCTCCCATGGCGGTGGCGAGAAGCCGAAGATAATTCACGTAATCCTTAATGGTTGTTGTCGATGGCCACTCAAACTCTCCCGATGGATGAGCTATGCGGTTCCTAATATCCATTAAGTCATTGAGTTTCTTTTTTGCTTTTGATTCTACTTTTGCAGTATCTTGCTCTTCAAAGTGATGTTTGATTGCTGATTGTTCAGATATTCCAGTCCAGATTTTGTCCACTCCGACACGGGAAAACAAATCTGAGAGTGCATCTGCGCGCATGTTTGTTTCAGTGATAGACAGGCATTCATGATTGACTTTGGAGATTCTTGCATTTGGCTCTAGATTTGATGCAAGCGTCGAGACAAACGACCTTACACCATTTTCGGCATGGCCAAACTTTCTTGGGTCAGAGATTATTTTAGCGGTAAAAATAGGAAGATTTGCACGCATTTTTTTGGGAAGTCTTGAGAATTCGCCAGCCCTCGAAACAAGTCTTTGGCATAAATCTTCAAACAGTGTTCGTGTCATTGCTTCAAAGCGTCCGCAGGTATATAGAACTAGAGTTCCAGCTACCAAGGAAAGATTGCCGTGAACACGTTTGGTGCCGTCATGAATGATTAGCGCTTCCGCTATAAACTCTTGCTCGCAGCAAGAGTTTTGCGTTGGAGGGTTCGCGCTGCTAAATTTCTTTAGAGCTTCAATGAAATCTAGCTGACTGCAAATTCTTTCAAGGTCACTGTTGTATTCGAATATGATCGGGTCCATGGTGCTAGCCTATAATTATTTTTTTAGCTAATTCCACTCGATCTTTTATAGACTCGATAGTGTTGCCACGGCCGACTAGTATTTCATAACTTTCCTGATCTGCTAACGCTTGCTCAATTCTTGCGGCTATAGAGGCTGAGTTATCAGACAGGTTGATGTCGGGAAGCTCAGAGGCAGCAACCAGTAAGGCGTCGTATAGTGGTCGGCTTGCCTGGTTGTTGTTTGGTAATAAATGGAAGTCATAGCCGAGTGCGTTCGTAACTCTTTCTAGCGTAGATTCGAAATCCGCACGTAGAGCGTTTATTTCGACCGGCGAGGCCTTACTATAACGCTCCATCGTTTTGTCAAAAACTTGCCGTAAAGATCCCCTAACCTTGTTATTAATCACGTCCCGTACCGAAAAAAATCGTAAAACTAACTCGCAGTCCATCATCGACCGGTACAGTGCGTTTTTTTGCAGGGCAATGGGCGTTTCGTTTTCTTCAGATCCTGTTCTTTGTGGAATGCGCCATAATTTGGTGAATCTATCCCCACGGGATAGCTCATGCAGTGTCTCATTAAATGGTCCAGGGTAAAGCGCATTGCGCATTTCTTGCGCGTTTAGCTTTATTCCACCCGTATTTAGCCTGCGAAATAATATTAGCCTAATATCGAATGACTCGGTGTCTTTCTCGGTTTCGGCTAGTAGCACGACCGCGTTAATAGTCCTTCGAAGAAGACCTCGTTGAATTATTCCAGGAAGATCGGAAAATCTCTTTCCTTGAAGTTCCCCCCAAAATTCGAGCCCTGTTAGCGCATATTTATTATCTAAGAACTCAGAAATTGCCTCTAAGCGTTGACGGCCGTCCATTATTTCGTATTGGTTGTAATCCTTTTCAAAGAGGAATAATGGAGGTATGGGGATGTTCATTAAAAAAGATTCTATAAGCAAAGATTTCTTTTTTCTGTCCCATCTTGCTCGCCGTTGATATCCAGGGGCGATGTCAATATAGTTGTTGTCTTTGATAGAAGAAGTAAGCGTATGTAAGGTGAAATCTAAAGATGTGCGTACAATCCTTATCTGGGTTTCAGCGTATCGCTGGGAAAGTTCTTCATCTGTGAGTTTTTTAAATTCAGGTTGTTCTTCTTCGCTCTCAAACCAAGAGTCAACATCTTCTTCTGATAGTTCATTTATTTTCTGCATACTCAAATCCGTATCAATGCAATTTAGAGACTGTGGTTAGTCTCAATTTATTTTTTATAAATAGAAGCCTGGCATGGTGCTGGATGTGTAAGTAAAAAGTTTTCCATTAAAAAGCCCCGTGCTTTGGCGGGGCTTATTAACTAGAATGCATTCATGATTGTGTATAGGACTAACTTAGTCGGAGTCATATCCATCAATCCCAGCTCAAAGCCCCACCCGTCTGATACTCAATAACCCGCGTCTCAAAGAAGTTCTTCTCCTTCTTCAAGTCCATGATCTCGCTCATCCATGGGAACGGGTTGGTCGTACCTGGATACTCTTCCTTCAAGCCGATCTGCGTCAGGCGGCGGTTGGCGATGAATTTTAGGTAGTCCTCCATCATCGATGCGTTCATGCCGAGGACGCCGCGGGGCATGGTGTCGCGGGCGTATTCGATTTCGAGCTGCGTACCCTGGAGGATCATCTGGGTCGCTTCGTCCTTCATGGCGGCGTCCCACAGGTGTGGGTTTTCGATCTTGATCTGGTTGATCACGTCGATGCCGAAGTTCAGGTGCATGGACTCGTCGCGCAGAATGTATTGGAACTGCTCGGCAGTGCCGGTCATCTTGTTGCGGCGGCCCATGGAGAGAATCTGGGTGAAGCCGCAGTAGAAGAAGATGCCTTCCAGTACGCAGTAGTAGGCGATGAGGTTGCGCAGAAACTCTTTGTCCGTCTCGACGGTGCCAGTCTGGAAGGTCGGGTCGGAGATGGAGCGGGTGTACTTGAGGCCCCAGGAGGCTTTCTTCGCGACGCTCGGGATCTCGTGATACATGTTGAAGATCTCGCCTTCATCCATGCCCAGTGATTCGATGCAGTACTGGTAGGCGTGGGTGTGGATCGCCTCTTCGAAGGCCTGGCGCAGGATGTACTGGCGGCACTCGGGGTTGGTGATCAGGCGGTACACGGCCAGCACGAGGTTGTTGGCGACCAGGCTGTCGGCGGTGGAGAAGAAGCCGAGGTTGCGCTTGACGATGCGGCGCTCGTCCTCGGAGAGACCGTCCGGGGTCTTCCACAGGGCGATGTCGGCGTTCATGTTCACTTCCTGCGGCATCCAGTGGTTGGCGCAACCATCCAGATACTTCTGCCAGGCCCAGTCGTACTTGAAGGGTACGAGCTGGTTGAGGTCAGCGCGGGCGTTGATCATCTGCTTGTCGCCGACGTGAACGCGGGCGGATTCGCCTTCCAGTTCGTCCAGGCCCTCCTGAATGTCGAGGTCGTCCAGGGCCTTCTTGGCGCGGGCGACGGCAGCGGAGTCGTCAGAGGCAACGGCGCGGGCTTCTTCGACGGAGCCGGCGGCGTCTTGGTCGAGCTTGGCCGGAGATTCAGTATTTGCAGCAGCGGCTTGGGGGGCGGCCTGCGCGGTGGCGGTGGTGGTTTCTTCTTCGTCGAATTCGTCCCAGCTCAGCATGGCGGTTTCTCCTGATTGGGGACCGGGTGGTGCCGGTCGGAAGTGTTCGGGTGGCTTTTGGTTGTGCACACAAAAGCTGGTGTTTTGTTGGGGCAGGGTGGTGTCCTGGTCCCTTGGTGTTCTTTTTGGTCGGGGTTTAGGTCCGGCCTTTTGTGTTGTCTTGGAGGGCTTCCCCTCACCCTAGCCCTCTCGCCGGAGGGGCGAGGGGATGGTCGGCGGTTGGCCCGGCCATTTGTGTTGTCTGGTGGAGCTTCCCCTCACCCTAGCCCTCTCCCCAAAGGGGCGAGGGGACTGGTTTGGGGCGGCCTTAGGCTATGCGTTCGCTCGGCTAGTGAGTTGGCTGATAGCGCTTCGCGAGCAAGCTCGCTCCTACAAATTGGTCCGGTCCGCGCAGCGTCCCCGACTGGTTTTCGCGAACAAGGACTAGGCGTCCCCCTCGCTCCTACGAAAAGCGCGCTTTTCAGCAGCAGCTCGGTGTGAGCGCGAAGCTGAGCGAGGCAGCGCTAGGCGTCTGCCAAGTCGGAGCCCCTGAGCGTACAGCTGTACGTGATGGGGGCCGGCTTGGCGGTCAACAATGCGCGGTCCGCTCAGATTCGTGCGTCAGCCAGGCTCCTTATTGGCAGGCTTCGCAGTCTGGTTCATCGATGGCACACGCCTTTGGCACCGGTGCCGGGCCGGCTGCCATTTCCGGCGCTGGCGCGGCTTTCGCCGGAGCAGCGCTGGCGCCGCTGTTGCCACCACTGGACACGGCGTTGAGCTTGCCGGTGTTGACGGTGGACTTCTCAGTGCTGGTCGCGGCCAGGGCACGGAGGTAGTAGGTGGTTTTCAGGCCACGGTACCAGGCCATGCGGTAGGTCACGTCCAGCTTCTTGCCGCTGGCGCCAGCGATGTAGAGGTTCAGCGACTGGGCCTGGTCGATCCACTTCTGGCGGCGGCTGGCGGCGTCGACGATCCACTTGGTTTCCACTTCGAAGGCGGTCGCGTAGAGGTCTTTCAACTCCTGCGGGATGCGCTCGATCTGCTGCACGGAACCGTCGTAGTACTTGAGGTCGTTGATCATGACCGCGTCCCACAGGCCGCGCGCCTTGAGGTCGCGAACCAGGTAGGGGTTGATCACGGTGAATTCGCCCGAGAGGTTCGATTTCACGTACAGGTTCTGGTAGGTCGGCTCGATGGACTGCGACACGCCGGTGATGTTGGCGATGGTCGCGGTCGGCGCGATGGCCATGATGTTCGAGTTGCGGATGCCGTTCTTGACGCGGGCACGTACCGGGGCCCAGTCCAGCGACTCGGAAAGGTCGACGTCGATGTACTTCTGGCCACGCGCTTCGATGAGGATCTGCTGCGAGTCCAGCGGCAGGATGCCCTGGCTCCACAACGAACCCTGGAAGGTCTCGTAGGCGCCACGCTCGTCGGCCAGGTCACAGGAGGCCTGGATGGCGAAGTAGCTGACCGCTTCCATGGACTTGTCGGCGAAGTCGATGGCGGCATCGGAACCGTAGGGGATGTGCTGCAGGTACAGCGCGTCCTGGAAGCCCATGATGCCCAGGCCCACCGGGCGGTGCTTGAAGTTGGAGTTCTTCGCCTGCGGCACGGAGTAGTAGTTGATGTCGATGACGTTATCGAGCATCCGCACGGCGGTGCGCACGGTGCGCTCCAGCTTGGCGGTGTCCAGCTTGCCGTCGACGATGTGGCGCGGCAGGTTGATCGAGCCCAGGTTGCAGACGGCGATCTCGTCCTTGTTGGTGTTCAGCGTGATCTCGGTGCAGAGGTTGGAGCTGTGCACCACGCCGACGTGCTGCTGCGGGCTACGCAGGTTGCACGGGTCCTTGAAGGTCAGCCATGGGTGGCCGGTTTCGAACAGCATGGAGAGCATCTTGCGCCACAGGTCTTTGGCCTGCAGGGTCTTGTAGTTCTTGATCTTGCCGTATTCGATCAGGGCTTCGTAGTACTCGTAGCGCTCCTCGAAGGCCTTGCCGGTGAGGTCGTGCAGGTCCGGTACTTCGCTTGGCGAGAACAGGGTCCACTTGCCGTCGTCGAAGACGCGCTTCATGAACAGATCCGGGATCCAGTTGGCGGTGTTCATGTCGTGGGTACGGCGACGGTCGTCACCGGTGTTCTTGCGCAGCTCGAGGAATTCCTCGATGTCCAGGTGCCAGGTTTCCAGGTAGGCGCAGACCGCGCCCTTGCGCTTGCCGCCCTGGTTGACCGCGACGGCGGTGTCGTTGACTACCTTCAGGAAGGGCACGACGCCCTGGGATTTGCCGTTGGTGCCCTTGATGTAGGCGCCCAGTGCACGCACCGGGGTCCAGTCGTTGCCCAGGCCGCCGGCGAACTTGGAGAGCAGGGCGTTATCGCGGATGGCGTCGTAGATGCCGCCCAGGTCGTCCGGCACGGTGGTCAGGTAGCAGGAGGACAGCTGCGGACGCAGGGTGCCGGCGTTGAACAGGGTCGGCGTGGAGGCCATGTAGTCGAAGGACGACAGCAGGTTGTAGAACTCGATGGCACGGGCTTCGCGGTTTTCTTCCTCGATGGCCAGGCCCATGGCGACGCGCATGAAGAAGATCTGCGGCAGCTCGAAACGCACGCCATCCTTGTGGATGAAGTAGCGGTCGTAAAGAGTCTGCAGGCCGAGGTAGGTGAACTGCTGGTCCTGCTCGTGGTTGATCGCGGCGCCCAGCTTGGCCAGGTCATATTCCTTCAGGCGCGGGTCGAGCAGCTCGAACTGCACACCTTTTTCCACGTAGGCGGGCAGGGCCTTGGCGTAGAGGTCAGCCATTTCGTGATGGGTAGCGGATTCAGCAACTTCCAGGAAGCTCAGGGCTTCGGCGCGCAGGGTGTCCATCAACAGGCGAGCGGTGACGTAGGAATAGTTCGGCTCGCGCTCGACCAGGGTGCGGGCAGTCATCACCAGGGCGGTATTGACGTCGGTCTGCTCGACGCCGTCGTAGAGGTTCTTCAGTGTTTCTTTCTGGATCAGCGCCCCATCGACTTCTTCGAGGCCTTCGCAGGCTTCGGTGATGATGGTGTTCAGGCGGCCCAGGTCCAGCGGTGCCATGCTGCCGTCGGCGCGCTTGATGCGGATGCTTGGATGAGCGTCGACCGGGGTTTCCACCGCGCCACGCTTGCGCTCCTGGCTGCGGGATTCGCGATAGATCACGTAGTCACGCGCGACTTTCTGCTCGCCGGAACGCATCAGGGCCAGTTCGACCTGGTCCTGGATTTCTTCGATGTGGATGGTGCCGCCCGAAGGCATGCGGCGCTTGAAGGTGGCGGTGACCTGCTCGGTCAGGCGCTGCACGGTGTCGTGGATCCGCGACGAGGCGGAGGCATTGTTGCCTTCCACTGCGAGAAACGCCTTGGTGATGGCGACGGTGATTTTGTCATCGGTGTAGGGGACGACCGTACCGTTGCGCTTGATCACGCGCAGCTGGCCCGGCGCAGTGGCGGCCAGGTCCAGCGTGCTGTCGGCGTGTGGGTTCTCGCGAATGGACTCGTTCTGCATGGGGTCTCCGGATTCTCTCTGTCTCTAACGCGTTAGGTGTCAGGCCTGCTTTATGAGCGGCCTTTCTGGAACTACATGTCTCGTATTGCATGAACCATGCCCCGGCGAGCCGGCTCATGGGTAACTCAAAACTGGAAACGATCCGGCACCAGGGGTGGCGAATCGAATGTGCCGAAGCATAGTCAGGCGATGTAAAGATCACAACCTCAAAACACAACATGTAGTGTGATGCGTTTGGCGCATGCGCTACCGCTGGGCTTGAGCAAAATCAACGTTGGACGCGGCAGTATCGCGATCTGCGGCGGCGATCTATCGCGCCAGGCGCGGGCGCGAGCCGGGTACAAAACAAAGCGAATTATTTAGCTTGCTTTTTTCGGCGTTTGTGTCTGGCTGGCTTTTGACACCCAATATATGGGGTGAAAAGCGCCTGGAGCGACACGATAGTGGGGGTTCAGGCACAGCGCAAGGCACCTAAAATGAACAACCTGTGGATAAGATGTGGGTGAGCTGTGCGCGATCGAGGCGCAGCCCGCGCCTTCTCGGGGCTACGCAAGGTTCGGATGAAATGCGTGCCCAAGCGGTCTTTTCAGATGCTTGGCGCTGCCGAGCGCAAACACTATATGTGGTGTTTTGTCAAAGGCGGATTATTGCCTTATGCGGCTTGCGAGACGGGTGATTTGACGGAGCGGGCATGAATGCTGGCCTTTTGCCTGGTGCTCCCTTGAACGCAGAGATGTGAAGGCCACTGCGAAGTAGCCGCTGCCGCGCGTGTAGCTTTCATCGTCGATCGAAACCGGGCCAAACGAAGGCGTTTTCATGGGAGTGGCTACGCCCGGATCGGGCAGGCAAGCGGAGCGCGTTTGCGGCTGCCATCTGCATGTGCCCTGACGCTACAATGCCGGCCGGTGTCTGGGGAGGGCGCGTTGGTGGATCAAGAGTCTTGGAACATCCTGATTGTCGAAGATGACCAGCGGTTGGCCGAGCTGACCCGCGACTATCTCGAGGGTAACGGCTTGCGGGTTTCCATCGAAGGGGATGGCGCCCTGGCGGCCGGACGCATCATCGATGAACGTCCCGACCTGGTGGTGCTCGACCTGATGTTGCCCGGCGAAGACGGCCTGTCTATCTGCCGCAAGGTGCGCCATCGCTATGACGGTCCGATTCTGATGCTGACCGCCCGCGCCGATGATCTCGATCAGGTGCTCGGCCTGGAGATCGGTGCGGACGACTACGTCTGCAAGCCGGTGCGTCCGCGGCTGTTACTGGCCCGGATTCGCGCGTTGCTACGCCGACGTGAAGGCGGGGAGGTTGCCGCGGCGAACAATAGCAAACGGCTGAAGTACGGACCTCTGGTCGTGGACAGCGCGCTGCGCGAGGCCTGGTTGCGAGGCGATGGCATCGAACTGACCGGTGCCGAGTTCGATTTGCTCTGGCTGCTGACCTCCAATCCTGGGCGGATCATGTCCCGGGAACAGATCTTCGCCGAATTGCGTGGCATCGAATACGACGGGCAGGATCGCTCTATAGACGTGCGTATTTCGCGCATTCGCCCGAAGATTGGCGATGACCCTGATCACCCGCGCTTGATCAAAACAGTCCGCGGCAAGGGCTATCTGTTCGTATCCGAAGCGGCTGAAGCGCTGCAGTGAACTCGATCTTCCTGCGCATCTACGGCGGCGTACTCGCCGTGTTGGTGCTCGTCGGACTGCTGGGTGTCGGTGGCGTAAACCTGCTCAACGAGGCGCGCGCCGACCGGCACCGCGAGATGCTTGCCAGCGGGACCTTCCGCCTGATGGCGCACAACATGAGCGGCATGACACCCATCGAGCGGCGCCAGGCAGCCAATCTCTGGGGGCGCTTGCTGGGGATTCCGCTGCGGGTTCGTACGCTGGCAGACGTCAGCCTGGAGAGCCGCCTGGAAACCCGACTCCTGCGCGGACAGGTGCTGGTGGAGCAGATGCGCCCGCATAGCGTGACGGTCTATTCGCTGGTCAGCGCCGAGGATCGTCTGGTGCTGACCGGGGAGGTGGAGCAGCTCAGCGAACAGCTCGCACGCGCGACCATTTACCTGCTGATCGACGAGCTGATCCGCTATCCCGAAACTGAGCAGCCTCAACGTCTTGCAGAACTGAAGAAGGCGCGCGGCTTCGGCTACGAGTTGCAGCTGCTGACCCGTGACAATGCCAGCCTCGATGACGATCAACGTCGCCGGCTGGACGAGGGCGACACAGTAATGGCCTTGGTCCGTGGCGGCGAGGCCGTTCGGGTGTTCGCCGCCATTTCCGGAACGCCCTGGATCATGGCGTTGGGACCGTTGCACCCGATGAACCCTTACCCGCCGCAACTGCTGGTGCTGATTGGCGTGCTGGGGCTGTCGCTCATCGGTCTTACCGTCTACCTGCTGGTGCGGCAACTGGAACGGCGACTGCGTGAAGTGGAAAGCGCCGCCTCGCGCATCGCCGGAGGAAATCTGGAGGCACGTGTGCCGGGTGCCGGGACGGATTCGGTTGGGCGACTGGCGAAGGCGTTCAACGGCATGGCCAGCCATCTGCAGCGCCTCCTTGCCGTCCAGCGGGAAATGGTCAGCGCGGTGGCGCACGAGCTGCGCACGCCGGTCGCGCGGCTACGCTTCGGCCTAGAGATGGCCGGCTCGGCACCGACCGCAGATGCTCGGGCGCGGTATCTCGCAGACATGGATGGCGATATCGATGACCTCGATCGTCTGGTGGACGAAATGCTGGTCTATACGCGCCTCGAGCGCGGATCGCCCGATCTCACCTTTCAATCGGTCGATCTAAGCGCTTTGGTCGATCAGGTGATCGGAGAGCTGGCACCGCTGCGGCCTGACGTTCTGGTCGAGCGCGGGCCTTGCGTGACGGCTGAAGACGGTTCCAGCGTCGCCGAGGCCGAGTTTCATTACCTGCGTCGCGCCTTGAGCAACCTGATCACCAACGCCATGCGCCACGCGGCAACGCGGGTTCAGGTGAGCTTCATCATTGATGCCGAGCGCGCGCATCTGGTGGTCGACGACGATGGTCCGGGTGTGCCGGAAGAGGCCTGGGAGAAGGTCTTCGCGCCGTTCATGCGTTTGGACGACAGTCGCACACGTGCCTCCGGCGGGCATGGGTTGGGACTATCGATCGTCAGGCGAATCTCTTACTGGCACGGCGGCCGCTCGCAGATCGGCCATAGCGAGTTGGGTGGCGCGCGCTTCAGCCTGGTCTGGCCGCGCAGGCGGCCGGAGTAAGTCACGACGCCTTGGTGCGAATCGATAGCGGTTCACTTGTAGGATGGGTGAAACCCATCAAGCCGGGGGCGACGGACTCCACCTCTAATAGCGCGCCATCAGGCCGGAATGCTGACCAGGCTCAGCAGATAATCGTCGAACTGCACGAACTGACCGTTTAGTTCGGCACCGGCTTTCCACTCGTCCGAGAGATCATTGAGCAGGCGCAGGCGGGCGTGGCCGCTGCTGTCGTGATGGATCAGCTCGGCTTCCTGAAAGTAAAAGCGCGTTTTCACCAGCGGATAGAGCGCTTTGAACAGGCTCTCTTTGATGGAAAAGGTCAGCGTCACGCGCAGCGCTCGCTGTGAGTCGTCCAGCGCTGCGTAGCCTTCCAGTTCACGCGGCGTGAGGATCTCTCCGGCCAAACGGTCGGCGCGGGTGACCGGCAGACGTTTTTCCACATCAAGCCCGAGCCCGCGCCAGAGTTCGCTTCTCGCTGCGACCACTGCGGCCCAGCCGGCGCCATGGGTAATGGAGCCCACCACGCCGGTCGGCCAGCAAGGCGATCGATCCTCGCCGACGGCAGGAATGCCCGGTACGCCGGTCACCCTGCGCAGGGCCTCGTAGGCGCAGATGCGTCCGGCGAGAAATTCGGTTTGGCGTTTGCTCACCGCGGCCATCGCTGGCAGGCCCCAGCGGTCGAAGTCTTCGGGATCGAGTAGCTGGGGATCGAAGCGGGTGCTGAGCAGGTGCACGCCGGGGAGGGCGCGCGGGAGTGGCCAATGTTCGCTCAGGGGGGAGCAACAGGCGGGATGTAGGGGCGGGCGGTTCATGGGCGCTAGTGTGCCTCAAGCGTCGATACGAGCGCAGTGCCGACGCATCATGACCGTGGCTCGGTCGGTCGCGCGAGGATCATAGGCGCCGCTTCGATGATCTGCCGCGACAGGTTTTCCATCCGTGGCGACTGCACTTTCCAGGTGTGCCAGTACAGCGGAATATCCAGCGGCGCCTCGGCAGCCAGATCGACTACTTCACCTTGCGCCAGCGCATCGTGCAGCAGTAGTTCCGGGACCATGCCATAACCCAGGCCATAGCGGATCGCGCTGAAGTGGGGCTCGGCGCCGGGCACGTAATGGCAGGGATACGCACGCTCCGGCAAACCCAGTTGGCGCAGCAGGAAAGACGAGGAGAGACGATCCTTGCGGGTATAGGCGACCACGGGCGCCTTGCGCGCGGCATTGCGATTCAGTCCGTTGGGAAAGTACCTTTGGCGAAACCCGCTGGAGGCCACCAGGCGATAACGCATGCTGCCCAGCGGGCTCGCGGTGCAGCCGCGCATGGGTTTGGGTTCGGTGCTGATGCAGCCGATTGCCAGGCCGGTTTCCAGGAGATTGTAGGTGTGATCCTGGTCTTCGATGGTCAGGTCCAGCAGGACGCGCTCGCGAATCAGCACCTCGGCCAGCGCCGGGAAGAACCAGGTTCCCAGACTGTCGGAATTGAGCGCGGCGACCACCATCAGCGGCGCGTCGCTGCGCTCGTCCAGGTCCGCCAGCAGGTCGGCTTCGAGCATGCTGGCGCGCTTGAGGTATTGCAGCAGACGCTGGCCGGTCTCGGTGGGGCGGCACGGTCGGCTGCGCACCACCAGCGCGTTGCCCAGCGCACTTTCCAGGGCGCGAACCCGCTGTGAAATCGCCGGTGGCGTCAGGTGCAGGCGCAGCGCCGCCTGTTCGAAACTGCCGGCATTGATGACGGCGCGGAAGGCTTCGGTCTGCTTCGGATCAAGATTCAAGCTGCGTCTCTCGGATTAAGTAAATATTTGTATAGCCTACTTTTACTTAGCTATGCCAATTAAGTTCGCGTCTGCCCCATAATTGCGCATCTTCTGCCTGTCCCGCCCTGTTTGGAGTTGCCCCGTGACGTTGTTGCACATCATCTATCTGGTCGCCATCACTGCTGAAGCCATGTCCGGCGCGATCATGGGCATGCGTCGCGGCATGGATCTGTTCGGTATCTGCGTGCTGGGCACGGTGACAGCGCTGGGCGGCGGCACGGCGCGCGACGTACTGCTCGGCCACTACCCGATCGGCTGGATCGCCAATCCCGAATACCTCGGCTTCACGGTCGGCGCGGCGATCGTCACGGCGATGGTTGCACGGCACATGCATCACCTACGGCAGGTATTCCTGTTGGTCGACGGCCTGGGCCTGGTGGCTTTCACGGTGATCGGTTGCGGCGTGGCGATGGAAATGGATGTGCATGTGTCGATCGTCGTGCTGGCTGGTGTGATCACTGGCGTATTCGGCGGGCTGTTGCGCGACATCCTGTGCAACGAAGTGCCGATGGTGCTGCAGCGCGAGCTGTACGCCACGGTGGCGTTGTTCACGGGTGTGCTTTACGTTGGTCTGCTGTGGCTGGGTGTCACTAACTCCATCGCCTCGGTTGCCGCGCTCTGTGCCGGTTTCCTGTTCCGGGTCCTGGCGATGACCTTCCAATGGAAGCTTCCCGATTTCCAGGGCCGCGACATCCGCGGTCTGGATTGATGGCGGGCTGATCCGGTGAACGTCCCACGCTCCGTCGCCAGGCGGCTCTGGTAGGCAGATTCCCTTGTGGCGAGCCGCTACACTAGCGGCCTTGCGATAGAGGGGATGGATCCGTGCTGAGAGACCTGGGAATCAAGAGTCGTGTGCTGGCGCTGATATTGCTGCCCAGCACGGTGCTGGCCGTTGCGCTTGGCGTCTATTTCACCTTGATGCAGCTGTCGGAAATGCGCCACCAGCTCGACGAGCGCGGGCAGCTCATCGCCAGGCAGCTGGCGCCACTGGCAGCGCCGGCCATGGCGCAGGGATATGGCAAGCGGCTGCAGCGGATCCTCAATCAGGTTCTGGACCAGCCCGACGTCCGCGCCGTTTCGATCCTCGATACCGAGCGCAACCTGCTGGCCCACGCCGGGCCGAACATGGTCACCCCTTCACCACCGACCGACCCCGAGGCCCTGACCCAGGTCAGCAGCATCGACACCACGCGCATTCTCCTGCCGGTACTCGGCAAGCATCTGAATCTCGCTGAAGACAATCCCAGCAACGACCTCCGCCAGATCGGCTGGCTGGAGCTCGAACTGTCGCACCAGGGCACCTTGCTGCGCGGTTATCGCAGCCTGTTCACCAGTTTGCTGTTGATTGGCGCCGGGCTGATCATCACCGCGCTGCTGGCGCTGCGCATGAGCACCGCGATCAGCAAGCCGCTGCACAAGGTCAAGGTCGCCGTGGCGCAACTCAAGGACGGTTATCTGGAGACTCGGCTGCCTGCTCTCGGCAGTCACGAAATGGACGAGGTCGCGGCGGGCATCAATCGCATGGCCGAGGCGCTGCTCAGCGCCCGCGAAGAGTTGCAACAGAGCATCGACCAGGCCACCGAGGACGTGCAGCAGAACCTCGAAACCATCGAAATCCAGAACATCGAACTGGACCTGGCGCGTAAAGAGGCGCTGGAGGCCAGCCGGATCAAATCCGAATTCCTCGCCAACATGAGCCACGAGATCCGCACACCGCTCAATGGCATCCTCGGCTTCACGCATCTGCTGCAGAAAAGCGACCTTACCCCGCGTCAGCAGGACTACCTGTCGACTATCGAAAAGTCCGCCGACAGTTTGCTGGGCATCATCAACGAGATCCTCGATTTCTCGAAGATCGAAGCCGGCAAGCTGGTGCTCGACAGTGTTCCGTTCAACCTGCGCGACCTGATCGAGGACACTCTGACCATCCTTGGCCCGGCGGCACATGCCAAGCAGCTGGAACTGGTCAGCCTGGTCTATCGCGACACGCCAGTTGTCACTGGTGGGCGATCCGCTGCGGCTCAAGCAGGTGCTGACCAATCTGGTCAGCAACGCCATCAAGTTCACCAACGAAGGCACGGTCGTCGTTCGCGCCATGGTCGAGGACGAGCGCTCCGATCGCGCGCAGCTTCGCATCAGCGTGCAGGACACCGGTATCGGCCTGACCGATCAGGACCTGCGCGCGCTGTTTCAGGCCTTCAGCCAGGCGGATAACTCGCTCTCGCGCCAACCGGGCGGTACTGGCCTCGGGCTGGTGATATCCAAGCGTCTGATCGAGCAGATGGGTGGGGAAATCGGGGTCGACAGCATTCCGGAGGAGGGCTCCGAATTCTGGATCAGCCTGAGCCTGCCCAAGGCCCGCGACGACATCGAGGATCTGCCACGCGCCGCGCTGCTGGGCCGGAAGATCGGCGTGCTGGAGCAGCACCCACTGGCACGCCAGGCCTTGCAGCATCAACTGGAAAGCTGCGGCCTGGACGTGTTGCCGTTCGATTCCCTGGACCAGCTGCAAGCGGCGGTGGCTACCGCGCAAACGAGTGAAACGCCCATCGAAATCGCCGTGCTTGGCGTGACCCATCGCGAGATCGCGCCTCAGCAACTCTGCCAGCGGTTGTGGGAGTTCGAAGGGCTGGGCTGCAAATGCATCGTGCTTTGCCCGACCAGCGAACAGGCGCAGTATCACGAAGCCCTGCCCGAATCCCACACGCATACCCAACTGCAAAGCAAACCGTCCTGCACGCGCAAGCTGCAGCGGGTCCTGCTCGATCTGCTGCGTCCGCAACAGCCATTGATCGAGAGCCTGGCGATGCCCGAGACGCGCCCACCGCGCGTGCTCTGTGTCGATGACAACCCGGCCAACCTGTTGCTGCTCGAAACCCTGCTGACCGATATGGGCGGTGATGCCGAGGCGGTCAGCAGTGGCCAGGAAGCGCTCGAAGTGGTCAAACGTCAGCCGTTCGATCTGGTGTTCATGGACGTGCAGATGCCCGGCATGGATGGGCGCCAGACCACCGAGGCGATTCGCCGGTGGGAGGAGGACAGCGGCCAGCCGCCGATGCCGATCATCGCGCTGACCGCCCATGCGCTATCCAACGAAAAGCGCTCGCTCCTGCAGAGCGGCCTAGACGATTACCTGACCAAGCCCATCAGCGAACGCCAGCTGGCTCAGGTGATATTGAAGTGGACGGGCTTGCCGCTGTCGCGCAGCTTTCTCGCCGCGCCTGCCGATATGGCGGTAGCGGATAACAACCTGAAGGTACTGGATGCTGAGGAAGGCTTGCGTCTGGCAGCCGGTAAGGCCGATCTTGCGGCTGACATGATGAGCATGCTGTTGGCCTCTCTGGAAGACGATCGCCGGGCAATCAGGACGGCGCGTGAGGTGAACGACCGACAGGCGATGATTGACCGCGTACACCGATTGCACGGCGCCACGCGTTATTGCGGGGTTCCACAGTTACGCGCGGCCTGCGAGCGTAGCGAGACACTGCTGAAACAGAACCACCCGAGCGCCGCGCATGCGCTGGATGAACTAGATGGTGCCATCGAGCGGCTGGCGCGCGAGGCGCAGGTTTTTTAGGGGCTGTTGCCGCTTCAACGCAAAAACAGACTCCGGCGCGACCGCGTATGGAGCGGCAACACACCCAACCTAAAGGCTTCGGCTTTCACATCAGAGCGGGCCCCGTGCAACCCGCTTTGTGTTCAGCCTTTCAGCGCTTTTAACTTCTTTGCCTTACTCCCCCATCACCACACCTTCACGCCTCGGATCGGCGCCGCCGAACCAGCCGCTGTCGGTGCGCTGGATAGCCTGCAGGCCGCTGGTCATGTCTGTCTCATTGACCTCATGGCCGCGTGCTTCCAGTGACTCCACCGTGATAGCCGGGAAGCGTCCGGCTTCGAGTACAGTCGGGCCGTTGAAACTCCCGAAGTTCGGCAGGTCGATCGCCCGTTGCGCATCCAGCCCCCAGCCGTACATGCCCAGCAGGGCCTTCGCCGTGAAATGGATGATGGCCGCGCCGCCGGGCGAACCGACACTGGCAAGCAGGCGATCGCCTGCGGCATCGAACACCAGCGTGGGGCTCATGCTCGAACGCGGACGCTTGTTCGGCTCGACCCGGTTGGCTACCGGCTTGCCCTGGGAGTCCCGTGGCTCGAAGGCGAAGTCGGTGAGTTCGTTGTTCAGCAGGTAGCCGCCGGGCAGGCCGGTCCCGCCGTCGTTGAGCAGACGCGAGCCGAAGGCCTGTTCGATGCTGGTGGTCATCGCCAGCGCGTTGCCCTGACCGTCGACGATGCTGATGTGGCTGGTGCCGTACTCCGGCTGCTCGGGCTGAGGCGCGAACGAGACGGGCATCGTTCCCGGTTCGCCTGCTTTTGCAGTCCCCATGCTGCGCGTGCCGATCAGTTCGGCGCGCTGTTTGAGGTACTTGGGCGCGAGCATGCTGTTCCATGTCCGCCCCGGTACCGGTGCGAAATCGGGGTCGGCGATGTATTTGGCGCGATCCGCGTAGGCCAGGCGTGCGGCTTCGGTGTAATGGTGCAGGAACTCCGCCGACGGCACGCCCTGATCCAGCGCCGGTAGCGGCGACAATTGCTCCAGGATTCCAAGAATCTGCATCTGGGTGATATGCCCGGATGAGGGCGGTGGAAAGCCACAGACCTGATAGTTCTGCTGCCAGAGATTGCACAGCGGATCGCGTTGGCGCGGTTTGTAGACTTCCAGGTCGCTCAGGGTCATGGCTCCGGCGTTCTGGTGCTCGTTCACCTGCCGCACCAGCGCCTGGGCGTTGGCGCCGCGATAGAAGGCATCGCTGCCGTTCTCGGCGATGTTGCGCAGCAACTCGGCGAGGGCCGGGTTGCGCAGGCGATGGCCAACGGGCCAGGGCGAGCCGTCTGGCTGGTAGTAGAAGGCGGCGGCGGGCGGGTTGTCGCGAAGCGCCGGGTCGCTTTCAAGCAACCGGTGCAGCCGCGGGCTGATTTCAAAGCCGTCCTCGGCGAGGCGGATGGCCGGTTGCAGCAGCTCTCGCCAGGGCAAGGTGCCGTATTGCTGGTGCGCCTGTTCGAGCATCTTCACGATGCCTGGCACTCCCACCGAGCGGCCACCGACGACCGCCTGCTGAAAATCCATGGGTGTGCCATCGGGCTTCAAGAACAGCGCTTCGTCGACGGCTGCTGGCGCGGTCTCGCGGCCATCCAGCGCGATTACGTTCTCGCCATCCCAATGCAGCAGAAAGGCGCCGCCGCCGATGCCGCTGGATTGCGGCTCGACCAGGGTCAGCACCATCTGCACGGTGACTGCAGCATCCATCGCGCTGCCTCCCGCCTTGAGAATCCGATAGCCCGCTTCGGTGGCCAGCGGATTGGCTGCGGCCACGGCAAAGCGTTCGGTGGCCCAGCCGGGTTTGGCGGTGTAACCACTGGCGCCTTCGGGTGCCGGTGGTGTCTGGCTGGATGAACCGTCCGGGCTGGAACAGGCAGTCAGGCTGGCAAGGAAAAACGTGAAGACCAGTGCGGCAGGTCCGACGGGCATGAGTGAGTTCCTTACGAAGGGCGATAGGTATAGAGCTAGACCACTGACAACTATCTGCCAAGCTTGATCGCTGCGTTTCGCTCATCGCGGTATGCGCTGGCTAAGCTGGGCGGTCTGCCCGTGTCCGGTGGTTGTCGGTATCATGTGCGCCTTCCAAATGCCGCTCGGTTCATCGACGCCATGACAATTCAGTACCCGACCATTGCCGATTGCGTCGGCAACACCCCCCTGGTTCGCCTGCAGCGGCTGCCTGGCGAAACCTCCAACACCATTCTGGTCAAGCTCGAAGGCAACAATCCGGCGGGCTCGGTGAAAGATCGCCCCGCATTGTCGATGATTGCGCGCGCCGAAGCGCGCGGTGATATCAAACCCGGCGATACGCTGATCGAAGCCACCTCCGGCAACACCGGCATCGCATTGGCGATGGCGGCGGCGATCAAGGGTTACAAATTCATCCTGATCATGCCGGACAACTCCAGCGCCGAACGCAAGGCGGCGATGACGGCATACGGCGCCGAGCTGATCCTAGTGACGAAGGAGGAGGGCATGGAGGGCGCCCGTGACCTGGCGGTGAAGATGGCCGCCGAAGGCCGCGGCAAGGTGCTCGACCAGTTCGCCAATGGCGACAATCCCGAAGCGCATTACAGCAGCACCGGCCCGGAACTCTGGCAGCAGACCGGCGGTGGCATCACTCATTTCGTCAGCTCCATGGGCACCACCGGGACCATCATGGGCGTGTCGCGCTACCTCAAGGAGCAGAACCAGGCCGTCCAGATCATCGGCCTGCAGCCCATGGAAGGCGCGGCGATCCCCGGTATTCGCCGCTGGCCGCAAGAGTACCTGCCGAAGATCTATCAGGCCGAGCGTGTGGACCGTGTCGTCGACATGTCTCAGGCGGAGGCTGAAGACGTCATGCGGCGCCTGGCCCGCGAAGAGGGCATCTTCTGCGGCGTATCCTCAGGCGGTGCAGTGGCTGCCGCCTTGCGTCTGTCGCAGGAAGTCGAGAACGCGGTAATTGTCGCGATCATCTGTGACCGTGGCGACCGCTACCTGTCGACGGGCGTTTATGACCAGCCCAACTGATCGGAACGTGCGCGCGCGGAGCGGTATTCGCTGATGGCCAAACGCAGCGGAGGCTTGCGCTTCCAGCCCAGTGGTGGCGAGAAGAAACCACAGATCCCGACCGGTAAGAAGCAGCGGCTGAACATTCAGCGCCTGGCCAACGACGGCCGCGGCATTGGCTTCGTTGACGGTCGCACCTGGTTTGTCGAAGGCGCCTTGCCCGACGAAGAGGTCGAGGCGCGTGTACTGGCAGCGCGTAGCCAGATAGTCGAAGCCCGCAGCGAGCGGGTGCTGAGCACCAGCGCCCGTCGTCGTTTAGAACCGTGCCCTCATGCGCGGGTTTGCGGTGGTTGCAACCTGCAGCACCTGGGCGCGACTGATCAGCTCGAACTCAAGCAGCGCAGTCTCGCCGAGCAGCTGTCGCGGCTGGCCGGCATCGAACCTCAGGTCTGGGCGGCACCCTTGAGCGGGCCGGAGTTTGGCTATCGTCGTCGCGCCCGGCTGGCGGTGCGCTGGGACAACAAGGCCAGACGACTGGACGTTGGCTTTCGCGCCAGCGCCAGTCAGGACATCGTTTCCATTCGTGAATGCCACGTGCTGGTACAGCCTTTGCAGTCGATTCTGCCGGCGTTGCTGGCGGTGTTGCATGAGCTGGATAAACCGCAGGCGATCGGTCATGTGGAGCTGTTTAGCGGTACCGCCGAAGCGGTGCTGGTGCGCCATACCGCTGTGCTGATAGAGACGGACCTGCAGCGCTTGAAGGCATTTGCCCAGGCACACGACGTACAGCTCTGGTTGCAGGGCCAAGGTCAGCCGCAGCCGCTGGAACATACGTATGCGTTGGGTTACCGATTGCCGGCCTGGGATCTGGAGCTGGCCTGGAGACCAGGCGATTTCGTTCAGGTCAACGCGCCGGTGAACGAGGCGATGGTGGCGCAGGCCTTGGAATGGCTGGCGCCGGAAACGGGTGAGCGGGTGCTGGATCTGTTCTGCGGGTTGGGCAACTTCGCCTTGCCGTTGGCGCGTAACGGAGCGCAGGTGGTGGCGGTCGAGGGTGTTGCCGAGATGGTCGAGCGCGCCCGCACCAATGCGGCGCACAACGGTCTGGTCAATGCGCACTTTTATCAGGCGGACCTGTCGAAGCCGCTTGTCGAAGCGCAGTGGGCCAAAGAGGGTTTCGCGGCCGTGTTGCTGGACCCGCCGCGTGACGGCGCGTTCGAAATCGTTCGGCAAATGACGACTTTAGGCGCACGGCGCGTGGTTTATGTTTCGTGCAACCCTGCGACGCTGGCACGCGATGCCGCCGAGTTGGTTCGCCAGGGCTATCAGCTCAAGCGAGCCGGCGTGCTGGACATGTTTCCGCAAACGGCGCACGTCGAGGCCATGGCGCTCTTCGAGCGTTCGCCATAGCAGCAGATTTTTGACAGGCAAACGGCCTGTGGTTCAACCGACCGACTCCCAGAAAGTCGGCGTATTCGACGCAAATACTGCGTAGAGGGAAGGTAAATAGATGGTCCAGGTCAGAGCGCTTCAGCCGATCAACACCGACGGCAGCATCAACCTCGAAGGCTGGCTCGATCATGTGCTCGGGTTGGACCCGGCACTCGACCGCGACGCACTCAAGCAGGCCTGCGAATTCGCCCGAGCGGCGGAGCAGCAGGCCAATGCGGCACAGAATCTGTGGAGCGAAGGCACCTCCAGTTACCTGGCAGGTCTGGAAATCGCAGAGATACTTGCTGATCTCAAGCTCGATCAGGACAGCCTGGTGGCCGCGGTGATCTACCGCGGCGTGCGTGAAGGCAAGATCCAGCTGGCGGAGGTGCATCAGCAGTTCGGCCCGGTGGTGGCCAAGCTGATCGAAGGCGTGCTGCGTATGGCTGCTATCAGCGCCAGCCTCAACCCGCGCGAGTCGCTGGTGCTGGGCACTCAGACCCAGGTGGAAAACCTGCGCAAGATGCTGGTGGCCATGGTCGACGACGTGCGCGTCGCGCTGATCAAACTGGCCGAGCGGACCTGCGCCATCCGCGCGGTGAAGAACGCCGACGATGACAAGCGCCATCGTGTCGCCCGCGAAGTGTTCGACATCTACGCGCCGTTGGCGCATCGCCTGGGCATCGGTCATATCAAATGGGAGCTGGAGGACCTGTCCTTCCGCTATCTCGAGCCTGAGCAGTACAAGCAGATCGCCCAGTTGCTGCATGAGCGCCGCCTGGACCGCGAGCAGTACATCGATAACGTGGTTCAGCAGTTGCAGGACGAACTGAACGCCGCCGGTATCAACCCGGAAATCGATGGCCGCGCCAAGCACATCTATTCCATCTGGCGGAAGATGCAGAAGAAGGGCCTGCAATTCAGCCAGATCTACGACGTTCGCGCCGTACGGGTGCTGGTGCCAGAAATTCGCGACTGCTACACCGCGCTGGGTATCGTGCATACCCTCTGGCGGCATATTCCCAAGGAATTTGACGACTACATCGCCAACCCCAAGGAGAACGGCTACCGCTCGCTGCACACCGCTGTGCTCGGCCCAGAGGGCAAGGTGTTGGAGGTGCAGATCCGTACCGTGGCCATGCACGAGGAGGCGGAGTTGGGGGTTTGCGCCCACTGGCGCTACAAGGGTACGGACGTCAACTCCAGTTCCAACCACTACGAAGAAAAGATCGCCTGGCTGCGGCAGGTGCTCGAATGGCACGAGGAACTGGGCGATATCGGCGGTCTGGCCGATCAGTTGCGCGTGGATATCGAACCGGACAGGGTCTATGTGTTTACCCCGGATGGTCATGCCATCGACCTGCCCAAGGGTGCCACGCCGCTGGATTTCGCCTATCGCGTACACACCGAAATAGGCCACAACTGCCGCGGCGCCAAGATCAACGGGCGCATCGTGCCACTCAACTACAGCCTGCAGACCGGCGAGCAGGTGGAAATCATCACCAGCAAGCAGGGCTCGCCGAGCCGCGACTGGCTGAACCCGAACCTGGGCTACATCACCACCTCGCGCTCGCGGGCGAAGATTGTCCATTGGTTCAAGCTGCAAGCCCGCGACCAGAACGTTGCGGCGGGCAAGGCATTGCTCGAACGCGAACTGGGCCGTCTCGACCTGCCGCCGGTGGATTTCGACAAGGTGGCGGAAAAGGCCAACCTGAAGAGCGCCGAAGATATGTTCGCCGCCCTCGGCGCTGGCGATCTGCGTCTGGCTCAGTTGGTCAATCACGCGCAGCAGTTGGTGGAGCCGGATGGCCACGCCGCCGATCAGCTCGAACTCATCCCTCGCCGTCCCACCAGCACCAAGCCCGGCAAACGTGGCGACGTACAGATCCAGGGCGTCGGCAACCTGCTCACACAGATGGCCGGCTGCTGCCAGCCGCTGCCGGGCGACCCCATCGTCGGCTACATCACGGTCGGTCGTGGGGTCAGCATTCACCGTCAGGATTGTGCTTCGGTGCTGCAATTGGCCGGGCGCGAGCCGGAGCGGATCATCCAGGTCAGCTGGGGTCCGATCCCGGAGAAAACCTACCCGGTGGATATCATCATCCGTGCCTACGACCGTGCCGGCCTACTGCGCGATGTCTCGCAGGTGCTGCTGAACGAGCGAATCAACGTACTGGCCGTCAATACCCGCTCGAACAAGGAAGACAGCACGGCGCTGATGACACTGACCATTGAAATCCCGGGGCTGGGTGCGCTGGGGCGGTTGCTGGGACGGGTATCGCAGCTGCCGAATATTATCGAGGCGAAGCGCCAAAGAGCTACGTAAGGCACAAGGCCGGGGGCGTCGCCGGTCGCGTCACGGTGGATGGGTGAAGCGTCATCCACCCTACAATTGACCTGACTCCGTAGGGTGGATGTCGCTTTTTTACATCCACCATGATGAGGCGCCGATGGATGGGTGAAGTGTCAGCCACCCTACATTGGCCCCAACTTCGATCTCCCAGCTTTCACCGAGGAATACATGTACCAGCTCAACGACCTGCTGCATCTGATGGCTCGGCTGCGTGATCCGCAGCATGGCTGCCCGTGGGACTTGCAGCAGGACTACGCCAGCATCGTGCCGCATACGCTCGAAGAAGCTTACGAGGTGGCTGATGCCATCGAGAGCGGTGACTTCGATCATCTGCCCGGCGAGCTGGGCGATCTGCTGTTTCAGGTCGTCTATTACAGCCAGCTGGCGAAGGAAGAGGAGCGGTTCGAGTTCGCCACGGTGGTCGATGCCATCACCCGCAAGCTGATCCGCCGCCATCCCCATGTGTTTCCCGACGGCGATCTGTATGGGTCCCCCGAGCTGCCGCGCCTCGACGAGGCGGCGATCAAGCATCGCTGGGAGGAGATCAAGGCCGAGGAGCGCGCCGAGAAAGCGGCCGAGCCGGAGCAGCTGTCGTTGCTCGACGACGTACCCGGCGCGCTGCCGGCGCTGAGCCGTGCCGCCAAACTGCAGAAGCGCACGGCCCAGGTCGGTTTCGACTGGCCCGATGCACTGCCGGTGGTGGACAAGGTGCGTGAGGAGCTGGACGAAGTGCTCGAAGCCATGAGCGAGAACGATCCCGAGGCCATTGCCGAAGAGATCGGCGACCTGCTGTTTGTGACGGTCAATCTGGCGCGCCACCTCAAGGTCGATCCCGAGAATGCCCTGCGTGCGGCCAATCGCAAGTTCGAGCGGCGCTTCCGCTTCATTGAGCAGGCCTTGCACGATGCCGGTCGGCCCATCGAGGAGTGCGGCCTGGATGAGCTCGACGCGCTTTGGGGCGAAGCCAAGAAAGCCGAGCAGTCGCCTTCCTGCGGTTAGCCGCGAGTGACTTTTCAATAGGGTGGATGTCGCGTTTCACATCCACCACAATCCGGCGGTGGATCGATGAAGCCTGATCCACCCTACGTCCAATTTGAATCCACGACGAGACGAGTCGAATCATGAGTCTTTCCCTTCGCGATCAGCTGCTCAAAGCCGGGCTGGTCAATGAGAAGCAGGTCAAGCAGGCCGGCAAACAACAGCAGAAACAGCAGCGTCTGGTGAAGAAAGGCCAGGCCGAGAAGGACGACTCGCAACGCGAGGCGGCGCTGAAGGCGCAGGCCGAAAAGCTTGCGCGCGACCAGGAATTGAACCGTCAACAGCAGCAAAAGGCCGAGCAGAAGGCGCGTACCGCGCAGATCAAACAGCTGATCGAAACCAGCCGCCTGCCCAAACTGACGACCGAGGATTACTACAACTTCGTCGACGACAAGAAGGTCAAGCGCCTGTCGGTGAACAAGCTGATGCGCGACAAGCTGTCCAGCGGCTCGCTGGCCATCGTTCGTCATGGCGGCGGCTACGAAGTGATCCCGCGCGAGGCGGCGCTTAAGATCCAGGAGCGCGATCCGCGCCGCATCGTGCAGCTCAACATCCAGACCGAGGCGCCGGATGCGGACGATCCTTACGCCGCTTATCAAATTCCCGACGATTTGATGTGGTAACGCGCTAATCGCCGCAAGCTGGCGGCTGCGAATAACGCGCAGCGACCGATTGGTGCCGCCCGACGGAAGGACGGATTTATGCCAGCCGCGGGACCTCTACTGCTATAGCCATCCCGGTTACAGCAGGAGGACAGCGACATGGAAAACATCTTCGAATTGGACGACAGGCTCGGCTTGGAGGCCAACGGTGTACCGGGCGATCCGGAAGAGCCCGGCGTGCCGGATCTGCCAAGTGAGCCTGGTGAGCCGACCATTCCGGACCAGCCACCACCCGCGCCGGTGGCTTGAGCCTAGTAGAACCAGGGATTTAGGGCCGAATTCATTCGGCCGCCGCGGCACGAGGCCGAACAAGTTAGACCCTACGAATGGGGCGCGCCCGGTGCTGGGTTTGTTCTGGTGTCAGGCTGAACCAGGATTTGTAGGGCCGATTCATTCCGCCAGCCGCGGCACGAGGCCGAACACGTTCGGCCGTACGATCAATCCGCTGCGGTATTCGCCGCCAGCCCTTGGGCGCGCTCAAGCAGGTCGATGACCTGCTCGTCGCTTGTCTGCGTGAAATCACCATAATGACGACCCACGCCAATGAACGGCTCGGGCATGGCCAGGCATACCAGCTCGTCGACCTCCGTTCTCAGCATTTCGATTTCCTCACGTGGGCCCACCGGGATAGCCAGCACAATCCGGCTGGGATTCGCCTGTTTCAATCCCTTCAATGCGGCTCTGACGGTCGCACCCGTGGCGACGCCATCGTCGATCACGATGACGCAGCGACCGCCAAGCAGCGGTGCGGGGCGCCCTCCACAGTAGCGTTGACGGCGCCGTTCCAGTTCGGCCAACTGACGTCCCATTTCTTCCTCGAACCAGTTCGGTGGCGGTGCGATCTGGTTGAACAGTTCCTGGTTGATCACCCATTTCGGCTCGGCACCATCGATCACCGCGCCAAGCGCCAGCTCCTCGTTGCCCGGTGCGCCGATCTTGCGCACCAGTACCAGATCGAGACGCGCCTTGAGACCGCACGCTACCTCGAACGCCACGAGCACGCCGCCACGCGGTAACGCGAGCACTATTGGGTTCGAGTCGGCCAGGTGCTGCAAGGCCTCGGCCAGCTCCTGTCCGGCATGGACGCGGTCGCGAAACAGATGGGAATCAGGAATGAACGCACGCATGACTCATTCTCCGAACGGGTAGGTATCCGGAACGATTTCTTCGTCGATCTGCTGCGGACCTATCGGCGTGACCGCACGGGTCTGTTCCAGCCAGATCAAGGCGTCGAACTGTTCAGACAGTATGGCCTGGAAATAATGGCTCTGCCGCTCTGTAGCCGGGCGGTAGATGACGCCGATGGCCCGCTCCAGGCGCGGCGTGGCCAGCGTCTGGCGCAGTTGCGCGTTGTCGCGCCAGCTGGTCAGTGACGCGGCGATGCCGGTACGCAGGAACATCTGCTCCCAGCTGTCCGGGCGAGACGGGCGGACCTGCTTGATTTGCATCGGCTCGTCCCAGTTGTCCGCCGCCGCCACCTCGCCGCGGTCGGTGGCCATGCCGATCAGTACCGCATCGCGACCGAAAGCGGTACGGCACAGCTCGCCAATGTTGAACTCACCGCCCCAGCCCATCGAGGTCGCTGCGGCGTTACCGATATGCGAGTTGTGCGCCCAGACGATGGCTTTGGCGCCATCGCCGCGATGCTCCAGCAACGCGCGCAAGGTGTCGAACATGTGCCGGTCGCGCAGATTCCAGGAGTTCGCCGAGCCTTGATACATGGCCCGGTAATACTGCTCCGCCGCGAGCACGACGCGGGCATTCTGCTCGGCATTGAAGAAGCTGCCGCCGTCTTTTTCCAGGTACTCCAGACGTTGATCGAGCAATGCGCTCAATTGCTCTACCACCGCGTCTTCACAGGAGGGCTGGCCGAGCATGACGTTGTGGCCATAGATCGCCGGCTCTTCGTGCCAAGGGCTGAGGCAACCGTAGCGGGTGCGTGCAGCGCTGGCTGCCTGCGGGTCGACGCGATCGAGGTAGTCGAGCACCTCACGGATCGAAGAGCCGAGGCTGTAGACGTCAAGGCCACGAAACTCAACCCGTTGCTGGGGCGCCAGGACCTCGTTGTGGCCGCGCAGCCAACGGGCGAAATCGGCGACCTCCTGGTTGCGCCACATCCAGGTCGGGAAGCGCTTGAAGCCTTCCTCGACCCAGGTCGGCGGCTGCTGATGGCGCACGTAACAGTCGATTTTCGCCGCATCCGGCCAATCCGCTTCGGCAGCGATGATGGCGAAACCGTGCCGCTCGACCAACCGTCGGGTAATGGCCGCGCGGGCACGGTAGAACTCCGAAGTGCCGTGACTGGCCTCGCCAATCAACACCACTCGAGCATCGGCGAACTGATCGAAGGGATCGGCGAACGCCTCATCGTCGATAGCCGGTAGCGGGATCGCGTGTTGGCGCAGCAGTTCGACCAGTTGATCTTCGGACGTCTCGTTAGCTCGTGAGCGTGATCGAATCATGGTTTCGTCTCCGGCTCTGTTATCTATCGATGACCGGCGCTCGATGGCCCTGTTCAGACCGTTCGGCAGATCGTCCGAACAAGCATGAGCGGCAGAACTGAACGCGAGAGGCTAGGCTCTAAACAAAGCAACGCCCATTTCGGCGAGCAATGCCGAAGGCGCTACGAATAAGGGGGCATCATGACGACCTGGATCATCGCGTACAGCAAAGACGGCAATACCTCCATCCTCCGTACCGAATCCGAGCATCAGCCGGACATCGACGAGGCCGTAGAACTGGTCACCCGCAAAGCGGAACAGGATTATGCCGGTGAGGAAGACGCCTATGAGCATGATCCGGATATCGAGGAAACACCCGCCACGCGCTTGGCTGAGCGCTTCGGTATAACCATAACCGGCATTTCCGAGGCCTGATCCGCGCTCAAGCCACCCGCCACACGCAATCATCCCCAACCACGAACAGACGCCGGCCCGGGTCGGCGTCGACCTCCATCATGCCCGTGAAGCTGCCGAAGGCTGGTAGCAGACTCACCCGCTCGCCGATGCAGAAACAGGGCAGGCGCAGCGACTGGCGTCCACGCCCGATGAGGCGGAACGCCGGGTGCAGATGGCCCGCCAGCACATGATGGGTGGGGTGCGGATCGGGTTCGTGTTGCAGGGCGAATGGGCCGAGCAGCAGGGGTTCGGGCACCACCTTCATGCCGAGCGTGGAAGGCGGGTCGCCGGCGCGTCGGTCATGGTTGCCACGGATCAGGGTGACTGCGAGCTCTGGATGTGTGGTACGCCATGCGTGCAGTTGCCCAAGGGTGGCGGGTGTCTGCGATTCGGGGGCATGAAGAAAGTCACCGAGGAAGATCAGCTGTTCGCAGCGATAGCGGGCCAATAGCGCATCCAGTCGCTGCAGATTGGCTTGAGTCGTGCCGTGCGGCACCGGCTGACCGAGGCGTCGATACGCGGCGGCTTTGCCGAAATGGATATCGGCGATCAGCAACGCTCGCTGTTCCGGCCAGTAGATGGCCTTGTCGGCGAGCAGCCAAAGTTCGGTCTGTTCCAGTTCGATGGTTAGATGGAGATTCATTGTTGTCCTGTAAGGCGTTCAATCGACCGGCAGCGGAACAAGGCCGAACATGTTCGGCCCTACGAGCTTGCAGCCGTTCCACGGCCCGAGTCAGCTCGGTTGAATGCGCACTTTGAAAAACATCCAACACCACCTGTGTAGGGCCGAATTTATTCGCCGGCAGCGGCACAATGGCCGAACACGTCGGCCCTACGGGATGGTTGTGCCCACGGGGCGGATCGGTGATCGGGTGAGGTTGGTAGGACCGAATTCATTCGGCCATAGCCGCAGCTCCATCGCCAAATCCGTTTCTTTAGTTCAGCCCGCCACGCTTCGCTTTCTTCGGCCTTGGTGTGCCGTCTTTGGTTGCGCGCGGTTTGCGCTTTGGGCTGGTTTCACGCTCCACCGCAATACTGGTGTTCGCTTCCGGCTGATAGCCGCCTGGCCCCGCAGCCTTGTCCAGCTCGGCGACCATGCGTCGGATGCGGTCGGCCAGCTTTTCTGAACTCATGCTTTCCCGAAAACGCTCGACCATCAGCGGAAAGGCCAGCGGCGTGGTGCGTTTTACCGGGTGCACATCCAGCCTGCGCTGTTGAAGCCGCGTCAGCGTCTGCTCCAGCCGTTCGACTTCCAGCTCCTGTCGCAGCACTTCTTCCTCGGCCTGGGTCAGCAGCAGGTTGGCCGGGTCGTACTGGCGGAACACATCGAAAAACAGCCCGCTGGAAGCCTGCAACTGGCGGGCGCTTTTTTGTGCGCCGGGATAACCGGAAAACACCAGCCCGGCGATACGGGCTATCTCGCGAAAACGTCGGCGCGCCAGTTCGCCGGCATTGAGGCTGGCAAGCACGTCATGCAGCAGATTCTGTTGGGTGAACAAGGCCGGCGTCAGCCAGTGCAGCCAGTCCACGTCAGTGGCCGAGAGCAGCTCGAAGCCGTAGTCGTTGACGGCGATGGAAAAGGTCAGTGGCTGTCGTTGGCCCATGCGCCAGGCCAGCAGGCTGGCGAGCCCGAGGTGCACGTGGCGGCCCGCGAAGGGATAGAGAAACAGGTGCCAGCCTTCACGGGACTTCATCACCTCGGCCAGCAGCGTGGTTTCGGTAGGCAGTGCCGACCAATCCAGCTGGACGCGCAGCAAGGGCTCGACCAGGCGCATCTCCGGGCTGGCGAACTGGCCACGCGAGGCGGCGCCCAGCTGCTCGACCACCGCACCGGCGAGTTCACTGGACAACGGCATGCGTCCGCCATTCCAGCGCGGCACCGCAGCTTTCTTGCCCGTGGCGCGGCTGACGTAAACGGTCATGTTCTCGACCCGCACCAGCTCCAGCAGGCGCCCGCCGAAAAGAAAGTTGTCACCCGGTCGCAAGCGGGCAATGAAGCCTTCCTCGATGGTGCCCAGCGAGCGACCGCTGCCACCCTTGGCCCAGAACTTCACGGTCAGGCTGGCATCGCTGACGATGGTGCCAATGCTCATGCGATGGCGCAGGGCCACGCGTTTGCTCGGTACTTTCCATAGACCGGTTTCGTCCGGCTCGACGCGTTGATAATCCGGATAGGCCGTCAGCGAATGCCCACCGTGGCGGACGAACGCCAGCGCCCATTGCCACTGGTCGTCGTCCAGCTCTCGGTACGACCAGGCCTGGCGCACCTCGGCGAGCAACTCGTGCGGCCGGAAGCCGCCGCCCAACGCCATGCTGACCAAGTGCTGTACCAGCACATCGAGAGGGCGATGCGGCGCGCTGCGGGCCTCGATGCGGCGTTCGGCGATGGCGACCTGGGCAGCAGCGGCTTCGACCACTTCCACGCTGTGCGTCGGCACCAGTGTGACCCTGGAGGTACGACCCGGCGCGTGGCCGGAACGACCGGCACGCTGCATCAAACGCGCTACCCCTTTTGGGGAACCGATTTGCAGCACGCGCTCGACCGGCAGGAAATCGACGCCCAGATCCAGGCTCGACGTGCAGACTACGGCTTTCAGCGCACCTTGCTTAAGGCCCAGCTCGACCCAGTCGCGCACCTCGCGTGCCAGCGAACCGTGGTGCAGCGCGATCAACCCGGCCCAGTCCGGCCGCGCTTCGAGAATCGCTTGGTACCAGAGTTCCGACTGCGAACGGGTGTTGGTGAACACCAGTGAAGTGGCGGCCGATTCGATCTCCTCGACCACCTGCGGCAGCATGCGCAGGCCAAGATGGCCGGCCCAGGGAAAGCGTTCGATGCTCGGCGGGAGCAACGTGTCGACGCGCAGCTGCTTGTCGATCCGGCCTTGCACCAGCCGACCCTTTCCCGGATGCAGCAGCACCTCCAGCGCATGCGGCTGATTACCCAGCGTGGCCGAGAGGCCCCAGACGATCAGCTCCGGCATCCAGCTGCGGAGCCGGGCCAACGCCAATTGCAGCTGGATGCCGCGCTTGTTGCCCAGCAGTTCATGCCATTCATCCACAATCACCATGCGCAGGTGGGCGAAAGCCTGCCGCGCGTCGGCGCGGGTCAGCAGCAGTGTCAGGCTTTCCGGCGTGGTGACCAGCGCACTGGGCAAGCGACGACTCTGGCGCGCACGCTCGGCACTGCCTGTATCGCCGGTGCGCAGGCCGATGCTCCAGTTGATGCCCAGTTCGTCGAGCGGTGCCTGCAATGCGCGGGCGGTATCGGCTGCCAGCGCGCGCATGGGCGTGATCCAGAGGACGGTGAGCGGGGCGGGTTTGTCTGATGGCTTGACCGGTGCTTGTGACTCTTTCGCGGGCAAGCCCGCTCCTGCAAAAGCGAAACGATCGAGCGCGCCGAGCCAGACGGCGTAGGTTTTGCCCGAACCGGTGGTGGCGTGAAGCAGGCCGGATTCACCGCTTTGCACGGCCTGCCAGACGTCCTGTTGGAACGGAAAGGGTTGCCAGCCACGGCTGGCGAACCAGGTCTCGGCGAGATTGCCGGTTTGCGCTGGGGGAGCCTCGCTCATGTGCCATACCGTCTGGTGAAACGGTGCCCGTAGGCGCGATCGTTGCTCTCGATTAGGCCGGCGACCGGATCGGGTCACGGTCGCTAGGGCCAGCACAGCGTCGCATTCATATGCGAGTTCGCTGCTCCGGTCCTTTTCGAAAGCACACCTGCTCTGACAGCGCGCGAGCTCATCTATCTTGCGAGCTGTATCGTTAAAGCGTAGCGACAAGGGGTTCGTCCGTACCCGCCTGTTTCGGCAGAGCCAATCGGTACACACCCTTCAGATCGCTACCAGCCCGCGCACCCCTTCGGCTTCCATGTTTTCACCAAGGCCCTGCTGAATCACCTCGCCACGGCTCATCACCAGATACTGGTCGGCCAGTTCGGCGGCGAAGTCGTAGAACTGCTCGACCAGCAGAATCGCCATGTCACCGCGGGCGGCTAGTTTCTTGATCACCACGCCGATCTCCTTGATCACCGAGGGTTGGATGCCTTCGGTGGGCTCGTCGAGAATCAACAGGCGCGGCTTGCTCGCCAGTGCGCGGCCGATGGCCAGCTGTTGCTGCTGGCCGCCAGACAGGTCTCCGCCGGGGCGATGCTTCATTTCCTTGAGCACCGGAAACAGCTCATAGATGAATTCCGGCACCTCCTTGGCCTCCTTGGCGCTGAAACGCGACAGGCCCATCAGCAGATTTTCCTCGACCGTCAGCCGCCCGAAGATTTCCCGCCCCTGCGGCACATAGGCGATGCCGGACTGCACGCGTTGGTGCGGCTTGAAGCCGGTGATCGGCTTGCCTTCCCAGTTCACCGCGCCTTCCTTGGCCGGAATCAGGCCCATCAGGCATTTGAGCAGGGTGGTCTTGCCGACGCCGTTGCGGCCGAGCAGGCAGGTGACTTCGCCGACTTTCGCCTCGAATGAGAGGCCGCGGAGGATGTGACTGCCGCCGTAGTACTGATGCAGTTGCTGGACTTGGAGCATATTCGGACACTCGATTTGTGAAATTTAGCGGCCGTGATCGCGAGCAAGCTCGCGCCTACATGGACGTGCTCTATCTGTAGGAGCGAGCTTGCTCGCGAACCGGGCTACCGCCCCAAATAAACCTCGATCACCCGTTCATCGTTTTGCACGGCTTCGAGCGAGCCTTCGGCCAGCACCTGGCCTTGGTGCAGCACGGTAACGTGGTCGGCGATGGTGTCGACGAAGCCCATGTCGTGCTCGACCACCATCAGCGAGTGCTTGCGCGCCAGGCTCTTGAACAGCTCGGCGGTGAACTCGGTTTCGGCGTCTGTCATACCGGCCACCGGCTCGTCGAGCAGCAGCAGATGCGGCTCCTGCATCAGCAGCATGCCGATTTCCAGGAACTGCTTCTGGCCGTGTGAAAGAAGCCCCGCCGGACGATTGCGTGAGTTGTTCAGGCGGATGGTGTTCAGCACTTCGTCGATGCGGTCGCGTTGCTGGCCGTTGAGCTTCGCTTTGAGGCTGGCCCACACCGATTTGTCGGTCTTCTGCGCGAGTTCCAGGTTCTCGAATACGGAAAGCGCCTCGAACACGGTCGGCTTCTGGAACTTGCGCCCGATGCCGGACTGGGCGATTTCCACTTCGCTCATACGCGTCAGGTCCAAGGTGTCGCCGAAGAAGGCCGTGCCGTTGTCGGGCCGGGTCTTGCCGGTGATCACGTCCATCATGGTGGTCTTGCCGGCGCCGTTGGGGCCGATGATGCAGCGCAACTCGCCGACGCCGATGTAGAGGCTGAGGTCCGTCAGCGCCTTGAAACCGTCGAAGCTGACATTGATGTCTTCGAGGCTGAGGATCGTCCCGTGCCGGGCATCCAGGCCGGCGCTTTTCACCCGGCCGAGGCCGATGGCGTCGCGACCGCTGCCGTTGATATCGGACTGGTCGACCGGGTCGATGAGTTCAGGTACGGGTGCGGTTCTCATTGTTCGCCCCTCCGGCGCAGCAATCCGATGACGCCTTTCGGCAGATACAGGGTGACGACGATGAATAGCGCGCCGAGTGCGAACAGCCAGTACTCGGGGAAGGCGACGGTGAACCAGCTCTTCATGCCGTTGACGATGCCGGCGCCGAGCAAGGGCCCGATCAGCGTGCCGCGACCGCCGAGGGCAACCCAGACGGCGGCCTCGATGGATTGCGTCGGCGCCATTTCGCTGGGGTTGATGATGCCGACCTGCGGCACGTAGAGCGCCCCGGCCAGACCACAGAGCACCGCCGATAACGTCCAGATGAACAGCTTGTAGCCGCGTGGATCGTAGCCGCAGAACATCAGGCGGTTCTCCGCGTCGCGTAGCGCGGTCAGCACTCGGCCGAACTTGCTGCGAGCGAGTTGCCAACCCAGCAGCAGGCTGCCGGTCAGCAGCAACACGGTTGCGAGGAACAACGCCGCACGGGTTGCCGGCGCTGTGATGTCAAAGCCGAGGATGCGAGTAAAACCGGTGAAACCGTTGTTGCCGCCGAAGCCGGTTTCGTTGCGGAAGAACAGCAGCATGCCGGCGAAGGTCAGCGCCTGGGTCATGATCGAGAAGTACACGCCTTTGATCCGCGAGCGGAAGGCAAAAAAGCCGAAGACGAACGCCAGCAAACCTGGCACCAGCACCACCAGGCACATCGCCCAGAGAAAGCTCGAGGTGCCGTACCAATACCAGGGCAACTCGGTCCAGGCGAGGAAGTTCATGAACGCGGGCAGGCCGTCGCCAGCGCTTTCTCGCATCAGGTACATGCCCATGGCGTAACCGCCAAGCGCGAAGAACAGTCCGTGGCCGAGGGACAACAGTCCCGCGTAACCCCAGACCAAATCCAGCGCCAGGGCGACGATGGCGTAGCAGAGAATCTTGCCGACCAGCGTCAGGGTGTAGGCCGAGACGTGGAAGGCATTGTCCGCCGGGAGCAGGTGCAGCAGCGGCATGGCCAGAAGAATGACGAGCACCACGCTGAGGGCGACGGCGGTGAGTGTTGGGCCGGCTTTCTGCGCGGCTGTGATGACGAGAGGCTGATTCATGACTGGTCTTCTCCTGGGCGGGTCAGACCCTCCTGTAGGAGCGATGGGGGACGCCTAGTCCTTGCTCGCGAAAAGGGGTTTGGCATCTGTGCGTGAATCGATTCGGGAGCAAGGGGGAGTGCGTTGCGCAAAAAAATCTGGGGAGCGATACCGTATCGGTGGATGTCGTTCGCCCTGTTGTGCTGCTCGGGCGCCAATTCGCGAGCAAGCTCGCTCCTACAAGGAACGGTGCGGTGACGAGTCGATGAGTAAATCAATCGATCACCCTCCCTTTCAGCGCGAAGAGACCCTGCGGACGCTTCTGGATAAACAGAATGATCAACGCAAGGATCAGGATCTTGCCCAGCACGGCGCCGATCTGCGGTTCGAGGATCTTGTTGGCGATGCCCAGCCCGAAGGCGGCGAAGATGCTGCCGGCCAGCTGGCCGACGCCACCGAGCACCACCACCAGGAACGAATCGATGATGTAGCCCTGGCCCAGGTCAGGGCCAACGTTGCCGATCTGACTCAGCGCCACGCCACCCAACCCGGCAATCCCCGAACCGAGCCCGAAAGCCATCATGTCGATGCGCCCAGTCGGCACGCCGCAGCAGGCGGCCATGTTGCGGTTCTGGGTCACAGCACGCACGTTCAGGCCCAGGCGGGTCTTGTTCAGCAGCAGCCAGGTCAAGAGCACCACGAACAGTGCGAAGCCGATGATCACCATACGGTTGTAGGGCAGCACCAGGTTCGGCAGTACTTGCAGCCCGCCGGATAGCCAGCTGGGGTTGGCGACCTCCACGTTCTGCGCGCCGAACAGCACGCGCACCAGCTGGATCAGGATCAGGCTGATGCCCCAGGTCGCCAGCAGGGTTTCCAGCGGGCGGCCATACAGATGGCGGATCACCGTGCGTTCCAGCGCCATGCCGATGGCTGCGGTGACGAAGAAGGCCACCGGCAGCGCCACCAGCGGGTAAAACGCCAGCGCCTCGGGGGCGAGCCGGGCCATCAGCACCTGCACCATGTAGGTGGTGTAGGCGCCGAGCATCAGCATCTCGCCGTGGGCCATGTTGATCACGCCAAGCAGGCCGAAGGTAATCGCCAGGCCAAGCGCGGCGAGCAACAGGATCGAGCCTAGCGACAAACCGCTAAAGGCCTGGCCGAGCAGTTCGCCGATCAGCAGCTTGCGTTTGACCTGGACCAGGCTGGTCTCGGCGGCCTTGCGTACATCCGCGTCGGTTTCCGCTTCGTCGGCCAGCAAGTTCTCCAGGCGTACCCGGGCCAGCGGCGCACCGGTTTCTCCCAGCAGACGCACGGCAGCCAGGCGCACGGCTGGATCTGCAGCATTCAGCTGCAGGTTGGCCAATGCTAGGGTCAGGGCTTCGCTCACGGCCGGGTCGTCTTCGGCTTCGAGGCGCTGCTGGAGCAGTTCGAGCTGTTTCGGTTTGCCGCTGCGTTGCAGGCGCTTGGCGGCGTTGAGCCGCTGCGCCGGATCGTCGGCGAACAGTTGGTGGCTGGCCAGCGCGGTATTCAGCAGGCCGCGCAGGCGGTTGTTCAGACGCAGCTTTTTTGGCGTACCGACGGGTTCGGCGTCGCCTTCGAGGGCGTGGTAGCTGCCGTTTTCTTCGATGAAGGGCGTCTTGTTCTGGTCGATGGCTACACGGCTGGCGCGCAGCGCTTCGATCAGCGGCAGCCGCTCGGGGACGGGCGCGGCGGCCCAGCGTTCCAACAGTTTCGCCTGCTGCGCCGGGCTGGCGCTGGCGTAGTCGGCTGCGTCTCCGGCCTGAGCCGTCAAGGGCAGGGCAAGCAGGAGCAGGAGGAAAATTCGGTACAAGGCAGTTACCTCTGGAAAATCGGCAAAGTCGCCGAGGTTCGGGAGGCTTCCGTAGGGTGGGCTTCAGCCCACCACGGCCTCCTTCGGTGGGCTGAAGCCACCCTACATAAAGCCGAACGAAGGCGCGGCGGCATCCTCAGCACCTGTAGGGTGGGCTTTAGCCCACCAATGACCGGGCGAAAACGTCTTGCTTCAATGCGTCGTCAGGTAACGGTGGGCTGAAGCGGAACGCCGCTCGACCCACCTACGATGGCTACAGAGACGAAGTCAGTTCGACTTCACCGCGTAATCCGGCTTCGCGTCGTTGCCAGGGATATGCGGGCTCCATGGCTGTGCACGGACCGGGCTTTCGGTTTCCCAAACCACTGAGAACTGCCCGTCGTCCTGAACTTCGCCGATCATCACCGGCTTGTGCAGGTGGTGGTTCTTCTCGTCCATGGTCAGGGTGTAGCCGCTCGGCGCTTCGAAGGTCTGGCCAGCAAGGGCATCGCGTACCTTACCGACCTCGGTGGTGCCGGCTTTCTCAACCGCCTGCGCCCACATGTGGATGCCGACGTAGGTGGCTTCCATCGGGTCGTTGGTTACCGCCTTGTCGGCGCCCGGCAGGCCCTTGGCTTTGGCGTAGGTCTTCCACTGGCTGACGAACTGTTCGTTGACCGGATTTTCCACCGACTGGAAGTAGTTCCAGGCGGCCAGGTGACCGACCAGCGGCTTGGTGTCGATGCCGCGCAGTTCTTCCTCGCCGACCGAGAAGGCCACCACTGGCACGTCGGTCGCCTCCAGGCCCTGGTTGGCCAGTTCCTTGTAGAACGGCACGTTGGAGTCGCCGTTGATGGTCGAGACCACGGCGGTCTTGCCGCCGGCGGAGAACTTCTTGATGTTGGCGACGATGGTCTGGTAATCGCTGTGACCGAAGGGGGTGTAGACCTCTTCGATGCTCGATTCCGGCACGCCCTTGCTGATCAGGAAGGCGCGCAGGATCTTGTTGGTGGTGCGCGGGTAGACGTAGTCGGTGCCCAGCAGGAAGAAGCGTTCGGCGCTGCCGCCGTCCTCGCTCATCAGGTATTCCACCGCCGGGATCGCTTGCTGGTTTGGCGCGGCGCCGGTGTAGAAGACGTTGGGCGACAACTCCTCGCCTTCGTACTGCACGGGGTAGAACAGCAGGCCGTCGAGTTCTTCGTAGACCGGCAGCACCGATTTGCGCGACACCGAGGTCCAGCAACCGAAGGTAACCGCGACCTTGTCCTGGGTCAGCAGCTGACGGCCTTTCTCGGCGAACAGGGGCCAGTTGGATGCGGGGTCGACCACCACCGGCTCGAGTTGCTTGCCGAGCACGCCGCCCTTGGCGTTGATCTCGTCGATGGTCATCAGCGCCATGTCTTTCAGCGACGTCTCCGAAATGGCCATGGTGCCGGACAGCGAATGCAGGATGCCGACCTTGATGGTCTCGGCGGCCTGCAGGGTGAAGGGGAACAGGCCGCTGAGCATCAGGGCACTGGCGGCAAGGGTGGACTTCAGTAGAGGACGGCGTTTCATGGTGGGCGGCTCCTTGGCTGTCCATGCGCAACTTTGGGTGGGTCCTTGGGGACGTGAGCGCTATCGCAGCATCCGTGCCAATTCTTCAGGAGCCTTCTAGAACAGGGCTTGCCGCCGTTTTCGACCATGCGCCGTACAAGCGCGGCGCGCCCGGGTGGTTCGAAAACGGGGCGGTAAAGATGCGATGGAGCGGTGCTCTGCACGCTCGTGGTGCGAAGGAGGTTGGTTTTGCCCTTACTCAGCCGGCCAGCAGCCAGGCGCCGGCCAGTGCCGAGGCGGCGCCGGCGATACGCACCAGCGGCGCGGCGGCTTGCGGCAGGCTGCGTGCGACGGCGTAACCGGCAGCATGCAGGGCCGCCGTGGCGACGATGAACCCGGCCGCATAACCCCATGGGCTCGCCAGCTCCGGCAGTTCCAGGCCGTGGGCCATGCCGTGGCTGAGCGCGAACAGTGCGGTCAGACCGGCCGCCAGCGGCAGCGGCGGACGCACCGCCAGCGCCACCAGCAGGCCGAGCGCCAGGACTGAGCCGGCGATGCCGGTTTCCATGAGCGGCAGCTCAATGCCGGCGAAGCCGAACAGGCCGCCGACGAGCATGGTGGCGACGAAGGTCAGTGGCAGCGCCAGACGCGCCTTGCCCTGTTGCTGCGAAGCCCACAGGCCGACGGCCAGCATGGCCAGCAGGTGATCGAGACCCAGGATCGGGTGAGCGATGCCGGACATCACGCCAGCGTGGTCATGGCCGGGATGGGCAAAGGCCAGTGCCGGGCTGAGCAGCAGGGCGGAAGCGAAGAGGAATTTTCGGTGCAGGTTCATGTGGTGTTCCTTGGGTTTTGGTATGGCGAAGCGTCGAAGGCGATTCGTGAAGGTCGGTTGCGGTTTGCTGTTGTAGGCGCGCGGGAACGCCGAGCCCTTGCAGGCGAAGCACTTCGAACGGACTTCGAGCATCTCGCGAACAAGAATTTGGCGTCCCCTCGCTCCTACGGGAATGGTTTCGCTCAGGCGGCGTTGAGCATTCCCTGTCGTTCGATGAAGGCGATGATCTCGTCGAGACCCTGGCCGACCTTCTGGTTGCTGAAGACGAAGGGCTTGTCGCCGCGCATCTTGCGGGTGTCGCGGTCCATGACTTCCAGCGAGGCACCGACCATTGGCGCCAGGTCGATCTTGTTGATCACCAGCAGGTCGGATTTGCAGATGCCCGGCCCGCCCTTGCGCGGCAGCTTGTCGCCGGCCGAGACGTCGATCACATAGATGGTCAGGTCCGACAGTTCGGGACTGAAGGTGGCCGACAGGTTGTCGCCGCCGGATTCGACGAGAATCAGATCCAGCCCCGGAAAGCGCCGGTTGAGCTGGTCGACGGCCTCAAGGTTGATCGAGGCGTCCTCACGGATCGCCGTGTGCGGGCAGCCGCCGGTTTCCACACCGATGATGCGTTCGGGCGCCAGGGCCTCGTTGCGTACCAGGAACTGGGCGTCTTCTTGGGTGTAGATGTCGTTGGTGACCACGGCCAGGTTGTAGCGCTCGCGCAGGGCCAGGCACAGGGCGAGGGTCAGCGCGGTCTTGCCGGAGCCGACTGGGCCGCCAATGCCGACACGCAGGGGTTGGGCGTTCATGGTGATGTCCTCTGTTGCGGTAATAGAGTGATTGCGATGCCTGCAACGCTCATGAGCGGAACAGTCGGCTGTACTGGCGCTCATGAGCCATGCTGGCCAGCGCCAGGCCGAACGGGGCGCTGCCCCAGTGCTCGGGGGCGATTTCGCTGGCGATGCGTTGGGCCTGGCGTAGCGTCGATAGCAGGTCTGAAGTCAGTCTTTGCGCAGCTTGCTGGCCCAGCGGCAGGGTTTTCATCAGCACGGCCAGTTGGTTCTCCAGCCAGCCCCAGAGCCAGGCGCTGAGTGCATCGTCAGGCGAGATGGCCCACGCACGCGCAGCCAGCGCCCAGCCGAGGGCGAGGCCGGGTTCGTCGATGCGGGCGAACAGCGTGCGGGCGGGATCGTCCAGTTCCGGCAGATTCTCCAGGAGCTGTTTCAGCGAATAGCCCATCTGCCGGCTTTCCAGACGCAGCTCCCGCGTTTCGCGGCTGGCGCGATGACGTGCGGCCAGCTGTTCCAGCTCATGCCAGTTCTCGGCGGCGGCCGCTTTGCAATGAGCTAGCAGCAAGGGCATCTCGAAGCGCGCCAGATTCAGCAGCAACTGGTCGCCGAGCCAGCGTCGGGCACTGTTCTCGTCCTGCACTAGCCCTTGTTCCACCGCCATTTCCAGACCTTGGGAATAGCTGTAACCGCCAATCGGCAGTTGCGGACTGGCCAGCCGCAGCAACGCGAATGCAGTCGGATTCACCGACGCGCGCCGAACTGGTGCAGCCGCGGCGCGTAGCTGAACTCGGCCTCGCCGGCATGGGAGTGATGATGGCCGCCGCCATAGGCGCCATGTTCCGGCTGGAAGGGCGCTTCGATGGCTTCGACGCTGGCGCCCAGTTGCAGCAGCATGTCCTTGAGCACGTAGTCGTCGAGCAGGCGCAGCCAGCCGTCGCCCACTTGCAGCGCCACGTGACGATTACCCAGATGGTAGGCGGCGCGTGTCAGCTCGAAGCTGTTGGCGCAGATGACGTGGAGCAAACGCTCCGCGCGGGCACGCACGATGACGATGCGACCGTCCTGGGCCAGCAGGGCTTCGCCGTCATGCAGCGGCGGCTGGCCGCGTTCTAGAAACAGGCCGACATCTTCGCCATCGGTGGAAAAGCAGCGCAAGCGCGACTTGCTGCGCGCCTCGTAGGTCAGTTCCAGCTCGGCGTCGCCGTTGGCCTGCGGGGTGGTGCGTTGATGAATGACCAGCATGAGCAGTTCCGCTTGTGTGATGACGCAAGCAGAGCAAGGCCCTTGCCAATCTCAATCGATGGACACATCACGGGGGCTGCGGCAGGGCGGCGTGCCTGGAAATGGGGCTCGATCTGTTTCGTCGTGGTGCGCAGGAGGGCTTCATGCCTCACGTTGGTGCGCTACGGCTTCAACGGTTACTACCGTTGCGACAGTAAAGATGGAGCTGTGATGTTGAGTGGCGGCTGATCATGATGAGGCCGATCGAGCCGCGAAATGAGAGGTTAGCGAGTCGGCTGTGCGGCAGGGCGCCGGCAATATCCATCGAACGGACCGATCCCGCGACCGGCCCGTTCGGCTCCGCTCAATTCTATGGCACAGCGGGCGCTACGCCTGATGTCACCGGCTGCTTGCGCATCAGCAGGTAATGCACGAATCCTCCGAACAGCGCGCCGAGCAACCAGGCGAAGCCCGACAGGCTTTCCAGGCCGGGTGTCCACACCGATGCGACCGAAAACAACGAGCTGATGCCGAAGGCGATGATCGCCTTGCGATTCCAGCCGGCGCTGAAGTAGTAGGTCGACCCCGGTTCGGCCGAGAACAGTTCCTGCACGTTCAACTGCTGGCGGCGGATCAGGTAGTAGTCGGCGACGAGGATGCCGTACAGCGGCGCCAGCACCGCGCCCAGCGTGTCGACGAATGCGGCGATGCCTACGGCGCTGATGAAGGATACCCAGAGTGCGCCGATGAAGAAGGCGATGGTCGCGGTGATGAAGCCGCCGGTACGGGCACTGATACGGGCCGGTGCCAGGTTGGCGATGTCGTAGGCCGGCGGGATGAAGTTGGCGACCAGGTTGATGCCCACCGTGGCGACGAAGAAGGTCAGCGCCGCGATCAGGGTCAGGCCGACGTTGTCGATCCGCGCGACGATATCGGTCGGATTGGTCAGCGTCTCGCCGAACACCACTACGGTACCGGCAGTGATCACCAGCGCGATCATCGAGAAGATCGCGAGGCTCACCGGAAGCCCCAGGAAATTGCCGATGCGCATCTGCCGCTCGCTTTTCACGAAGCGGGCGAAGTCGCCGTAATTGATCACCACGGCAGCGAAGTAGGCCACCATGGTTCCGACCACGGTAGCGAACGCGGCGATGGGCCCACCGGTGTAGCTGCCGGTGCCGCTGAAAATGCTGCCAAGCGCGCCGATGAGACCCGGCCCGGCCTTGTAGCAGATGGCGATCATCATCGCGATCATCACCAGATAGACCAGCGGGCCGGCCCAGTTGAGGAATCGTGTGACCCAATCTACGCCGCGCACGAACAACGCCACCTGGAATACGCAGACGATCACATAGGCCACCCAATCGATGGCGGTCAGGCCCAGCAGCGTCGCATCCGAGCCGGCGCCGATCAGGGTACGGATCAACAGTGCTACCGCCGTGGAGGCAAAGTAGGTCTGCACGCCGTACCAGAAGATCGCCACGATGCCACGCACCACGGCGGGGAAGTTCGCCCCGCGCACGCCCATGCTGGCGCGCGCCATGACCGGAAAGGGGATACCGTACTTGACGCTGGGTTTGCCGGTCAGCTGCACCAGCCCCATGACGATGAAGCCCGCCAGCACGATGCCGGCGAGCACGGCCCAGCCGTTGAGGCCGTAACTGATGAACAGGGTGGCGGCGAGGGTATAGCCGAACAGGCTTTGAATGTCGTTTGACCAGACGTTGAATATTTCGAACCAGCCCCATTTGCGCTTCGCAGGAGGCAAGGGCGCAAGGTCGGCGTTGTGCAGGCTGGTATCGATCCGCTTGATATTGAAATCGTCGTGGTTCATGGCGTGCGCTCTGTATGCAAGACAAGGTGGCATAGGTGTATGCAGTTCTTGTTCCGCGTACGGCTCGGCCCGCGTGGCATCGAGCAATCGTCGATCGTTCGCTCCTGCTCGATATGGGAAGCGTAGACCGTCCGGCATGTTTCGCTACGCGTTTTGTATACAAGCGGTTAAGAAGACCGGGGCGGTCCGTTGCGAAATGCTCTGGTATGCACCGATAGCACGCAAGAAAACGTGCAATGCCCTGGCGGAGTGCCGAAGTGGAGTCTCTCGCCGTTGCGTTGCGTTGCGTTGCAGCGCTGCGCCGAGCGCCGGTGGCGGATTGAAACCCGCCCCACGGTTTGCCGCGTCGAGCTGCATATGTCGAATGTCGCGATGATCGTAGGGCGAAATTTTTCGCCGCTGTACGGCACGTTGGAGTCAGAACAGAAAATACCGCTGCGCCATGGGCAACACCTCGGCTGGCTCGCACCAGAGCAGCTGACCGTCCGCCTTCACTTGGTAGTTCTGCGGGTCGACATCGATCTGCGGTGTGTAATCGTTGTGGATCAAGTCCTTTTTCTGCACCGTCCGGCAGCCCTTTACCACGCCGATTTTTTTCTTCAGCCCGAGCTGCTCGGGCACGCCGGCCTCGGCTGCGGCCTGGCTGATGAAGGTGAAGCTCGACGCATGCAGCGAGCCGCCGTAGCTACCGAACATGGGGCGGTAGTGCACCGGCTGCGGGGTCGGGATCGAGGCGTTGGCGTCGCCCATCAGGCTGGCGGCAATGACACCGCCTTTGAGGATCAGCGTCGGCTTGACGCCGAAGAAGGCCGGGCGCCAGAGCACTAGGTCGGCCCACTTGCCGACTTCGATGGAGCCGACTTCGTGGCTGATGCCGTGGGTGATTGCCGGGTTGATGGTGTACTTGGCGATATAGCGCTTCACGCGGAAGTTGTCGTTGCCTGGGCCGTCGCCGGGCAGGGCGCCGCGCTGCTTCTTCATCTTGTCGGCGGTTTGCCAGGTGCGGGTGATGACCTCGCCGACGCGGCCCATGGCCTGGCTGTCGGAGCTGATCATCGAGAAGGCACCCAAATCGTGAAGGATGTCTTCTGCGGCGATGGTTTCGCGGCGGATGCGGCTCTCGGCGAAGGCCACGTCCTCGGCGATGCTCGGGTCCAGATGATGGCAAACCATGAGCATGTCCAGATGCTCGTCGATGGTGTTACGGGTGAACGGCCGGGTCGGGTTGGTCGAGCTGGGCAGCACGTTGGGCAAGCCGCAGGCCTTGATGATGTCAGGCGCGTGACCGCCGCCTGCGCCCTCGGTGTGGTAAGTGTGAATGGTGCGGCCCTTGAAGGCACCGAGCGTCGTTTCGACGAAGCCGGACTCGTTCAATGTGTCGGTGTGGATCGCCACCTGAATGTCGTACTGGTCGGCGACCGACAGGCAGTTGTCGATCGCCGCTGGGGTGGTGCCCCAATCCTCATGCAGCTTGAGGCCGATGGCGCCGGCCTCGATCTGCTCGATCAATGGTTGCGGTAACGACACGTTGCCCTTACCGGTGAAGCCGATGTTCATCGGGAAGGCCTCGGCGGCCTTGAGCATTTGCGCCATGTGCCACGGCCCCGGTGTAACTGTGGTGGCATAGGTGCCGGTGGCAGGTCCCGTACCGCCGCCGATCATGGTGGTGGTGCCGCTCATCAGGGCTTCTTCGATCTGCTGCGGGCAGATGAAGTGGATATGGGTGTCTATTCCACCTCCCGTCAGGATCATGCCTTCGCCAGCGATGACTTCGGTGGCGCCGCCGATGGCGATGGTCACGCCCGGCTGGATGTCCGGGTTGCCGGCCTTGCCGATGGCGGCGATGCGCCCGTCCTTGAGCCCCACGTCCGCCTTGACGATGCCCCAGTGATCGAGGATCAGCGCATTGGTGATCACCGTATCGACCACGTCAGCGGCGCACAGCTGGCCCTGACCCATGCCGTCGCGGATGACCTTGCCGCCACCGAATTTCACTTCATCGCCGTAGACGGTGAAGTCCTTTTCCACTTCGATCCACAGCTCGGTATCGGCCAGGCGCACCTTGTCGCCAACGGTGGGGCCGAACATGTCGGCGTAGGCTTGGCGGGAAATCTTCATTCGTTTCGTCTCGCGTAGGGTGGATGGCCGAAGCCATCCACCAGTCAAGGGCACGGTGGAAAAGCCTTCGGCGTTTTCCACCCTACGAATCGGGTCGCGTCAGAGGTCACCCATCACCCGCCCGGCAAAACCGAACACTCGGCGATCACCGGCCAGTTCGACCAGCTCCACCTCGCGGCTCTGCCCAGGTTCGAAGCGCACCGCGGTGCCGGCGGGGATATTCAGGCGCATGCCCCGCGCCTGTTCGCGCTCGAAGGCGAGGGCGTCGTTGGCCTCGAAGAAGTGGTAGTGCGAGCCGACCTGGATCGGCCGGTCACCGCTGTTGGCCACGCTGAGGGTCAGGGTGCGGCGGCCGGCGTTGAGCTCGATGTCGCCGTCCTGGATCTGATATTCGCCGGGGATCATGGGGTGGGGCTCCTTTTAGTCGCAGCTGCAAGTGGCAAGTACAAGCGGCTCTGGGGTGCTCTTGCTTGTGGCTTACGGCTTGAAGCTTGTCGCTAAGCTATGGGTTGATGGACGGTGACCAGCTTGGTGCCGTCAGGGAAGGTAGCCTCGACCTGGATCTCCGGAATCATTTCCGGCACGCCTTCCATGACCTGTTCGCGGCTGAGCAGAATGGTGCCGAAGTGCATCAGCTCGGCGACCGTTCGGCCATCGCGGGCGCCTTCGAGCAGGGCAGCGGAGATGTAGGCCATGGCCTCCGGGTAGTTGAGCTTCACGCCGCGCGCCAGGCGTCGTTCGGCCACCAGGCCGGCGGTAAAGATCAGCAGCTTGTCTTTTTCTCTCGGCGACAAATCCATAACGGCTCCAGTCATAGGGCGAACAACGGCAAGCCTGTCCGCCAGGAAAGTCTCGGCCGCTCGGTGAAACGTGCGCGGTCTCTACCTTGCGGGTCTGTGTTGCAACCTGTAGGAGCCGGCTTGCCGATGCTCAGCGAGGCCGTATCGTCGGCATATCCAGCGCCTACAGAACATGTGTTTCAGGTGCTCCAGATGCGTGGCGGCACGGCTTCGCGCCCCAGCAGTTCTGGGCGCAGCAGGCGCCATAGCTCGATCAGCCAGGCGCGGGCATGCAGTGCTTCGCGGGCCAGGCAGCGCCCGACGAGCAGGCCCGGCAATTGCGTCAGGTCGCCGCGAACCCGGCTCGGCAGCTCGCGGCAGCGCTCCAGCAGATCGGCGTCGATTTCTCCTGTGGCGATCAGAGTGGCGAATACCGGCTGGCCGTCGAGCCCGATCGGCGAGTCCAGCAGCCCGTCGCCGCCGATAACACGCTGGCATTCGTGCCAGAGCGACTGGCCATCGCGACGGATATCCAGCCGCGCCTGGAAATGCCCGGCATCGAAGCGCTCGTTCGCGGCTGGGCGGCCGAGGGCGACCATGTCCCAGTAAAAGAGGCGTGCATCGCCTTCGAGCGCGATGTGCGTGTTCAGCTCGGCCTGCGCAGCGGAGTAGACGATGGTCTCCTGCGGCAGCCATTCGAGCGTCGCGCCGGCTTCGACATGTAATGCCAGCTGCTGGAACGCCGGGGCGGCTGCGCGGTACCACTTGGCTGCGCCGGGGCTGGTCAGCTGCGCCCAGGCATTGGCGCCGACCGTGGCGCTGATCTCCAAGCGATCGCCGCCGGCAATTCCGCCGGGCGGATGCACGATGATGTGCTGGCAGACTTCCGGGCCTTCGGCATACAGATGCTTCTGCACCCGCAGGGGGCCGTTATGACGGCGCAGCACTGGACGCGTCGCGTCGCCGAAACGCGCGTAGCCGAGTTCCAGCTCGGCGTGCCAGTGCGGGGTAAACAGGGGATTCAGCGCAGTCATTGCAGAAGGGTTCATCGATAGTTGAACCTTCATTCAGCAATAGTCGTGCCTTGTGGGTGGCGAGACCGCTATGCCTTGCCGCAGCAGCTCTTGAGAGGGCTAGAAACCGGTGGCTGCACCGGCGTGGTGCTGCATGATGCATGCAGCCTCTTTGTCGTGCCCGGAAGTGGTGCGGCGTCCGGAGCGGCCGAATAAATTCGGCCCTACGGTTGGGTGCGGGGCGGCGGTTTGTTGTGGGGCCGAACGTGTTCGGCCAGGTCTGTCTGTACGTAGGTGTCAGGCGGGGCAGGTTGGCCGAATAAATTCGGCCCGAAGACCGGGAGCGGGGTTGCGATTTTGTTGTAGGGCCGAACTTGTTCGGCCGTGGGGTTGGCCAGAGCGCTGTCATCCCAGCAGTTCCTTGAGCACTTCCAGCGTGTCGGCTTCATCGACCGGTTTGTCGTGACGCCAGCGCAGCATGCGTGGGAAGCGCACGGCGATGCCGCTCTTGTGTCGGCTGCTGGCGGCGATGCCTTCGAAGCCCAGCTCGAACACCAGGGTCGGCGTCACGCTGCGCACTGGGCCGAACTTCTCCACGGTGGTCTTGCGCACGATGGCGTCGACCTTGCGCATTTCCTCATCGGTGAGGCCCGAATAGGCCTTGGCGAAGGGCACCAGCTTGCGCTCGGGATCGCCTGGCTCGCCGTCCCAGACGGCGAAGGTGAAATCGGTATAGAGGCTGGCGCGGCGGCCGTGGCCACGCTGGGCGTAGATCAACACGGCGTCCACCGAATAAGGGTCGATCTTCCATTTCCACCAGAGGCCCACGTCCTTGGTCCGACCGACACCATACTGAGCGGCGCGCGCCTTGATCATCATGCCCTCGACGCCCAGGGCGCGGGAGGCCTCGCGTTGGCGAGCCAGGTCCTGCCAGTCGGCTCCCGTAACCAGTGGCGAAACCATCAGATGCGGGTCGAGACATTGCGAGACAACCGCTTCGAGTTGCTGGCGGCGCTCGCGATGCGGTCGTTGCCGCCAGTCTTCGCCTTGCCATTCCAGCAGGTCGTAGGCGAGCACGGAAACGGGCGCGTCTTGCAAGACCTTGGCGGTGAGGTTCTTGCGACCGATTCGCTGCTGCAACAAGGCGAAGGGTTGTATGCCGGCTTCTGTGGTTGCGGGCGTGGCGGCATCCATTCCAGGCAGCGCAGTGGGTGGCCGTTCGGGTGGATGCTTCCAAACCACAATCTCGCCATCGATCACCGTGCCGTCGGGCAGGCAGCCGGCCAGCTCGCACAGCTCCGGAAAACGCTCGCTGACCAGCTCTTCGCCGCGCGACCAAACCCATATCTGCCCGTCGCGCTTGACCAGCTGCGCGCGGATGCCGTCCCACTTCCATTCGACGAACCAGTTTTCCGGTGCGCCTAGCAATTCGTCGAACTGTTCAACCGGCGCCTGTAGCGAATGGGCCAGGAAGAAGGGATAGGGTTGGCCGCCGCGCTGGGCATGCTCGTGCTCCGATTCGTCGGCGATCAGCGCCAGGTAGCCTTCGGCGCTGGGCCGATGGGACAGATCGGTGTAACCCACCAGCCGCTGGGCCACCCGTTTGGGATCGAGATCGGCCAGCGACGCAAGCGCTCGCGTCACCAGCAGCTTCGAGACGCCGACCCGGAAGGCACCGGTAATCAGCTTGATGCAGACCATCAAGCTCAGCCGGTCCAACTGCGCCCAGAGCGCGGGCAGGTGTATCGCCAGCTCTTGCGGAGGCAGGCCGCGCAAGGGCAGCAGCCTGTCCTGCAGCCACACCGCCAGACCGTCATCCGAGCTGTGCTCGGCTTCGGGGGTCAGCAGAGAGATGGTTTCGGCCAGGTCGCCAACGGCCTGATAACTTTCCTCGAACAGCCATTCGGGCAGCTGCGCGACCTGCATCGCGGTCTCGCGCAGCACCTTGGCCGGCACCAACTGGCGTGGCCGGCCACCGGCCAGGAAGTACACGGCCCAGGCCGCATCGGCCGGCTCGGCCTCACGAAAATAATCGCGCATGGCGGCGAGCTTGGCGTTGCTCGAGGTGGTGGCGTCGAGGCGGCTGTAGAGGGTGGCGAAGGCTTTCATGCGACACCGTTACGCAGGGCGCTGATTGGAACGGCTTCGCGAGCAAGCTCGCTCCTACAGGGGAGTAAGACCGCGCAATGACGGTAGATCACGGAGCCTCCTGTTCAGGCGCATCGTCCTCTTCGCCGTATTCGGTCTCGAAGGCTTGGGCATCGAGACCGCGCATTTCGCGCAGATAGCGCACCAGCACCGGTACCGAGCCGTGGGTGACCATCACCCGCTCGGCACCGGTCTCGCCAATCGCCCAGAGCAGGCCGGGCCAGTCGGCATGGTCGGAGAGCACGAAGCCGCGATCGACGCCGCGACGCCGACGCGTACCGCGTAGCATCATCCAGCCGCTGGCGAAGGCGTCGGCGTAATCGCCGAAGCGGCGCATCCAGGTACTGCCGCCAGCCGAAGGCGGGGCCAGGATGATCGCCTGTTTCAGGCGTGGGTCGCCTTTTTTCAGATCGCCTGCGTAGAGGGTCGGTGGCAGATACACGCCGGCGTCGCGATAGACCCGGTTCAGTGGCTCGACGGCGCCGTGCACCACCACGCTGCCGATACTCTCATCAAGGCCATGGAGAATCCGCTGAGCCTTGCCGAAGGCGTAGCAGAACAGCACGCTGGCACGGCCCACCGCGGCATTCGCGCGCCACCAGTCATTGATCTCGCGGAATACGTCGGTCTGCGAAGGCCATTTGTAGATCGGCAGACCGAAGGTGGATTCAGTGATGAAAGTATGACAGCGCACTGGCTCAAAGGGTGCGCAGGTGCCGTCCGGCTCGACCTTGTAGTCCCCCGAGGCGACCCAGACTTCGCCTTTGTATTCGAGGCGCACTTGGGCCGAGCCGAGCACATGGCCGGCGGGGTGGAAGCTGAGCTTCACGCCGTGATGGTCTATGGATTCGCCGTAGCCCAGCGTCTGCAGGGGCATGTCGGCTGCGATGCGCGAGCGCAGGATGCCTTCGCTGTCGCTGGACGCCAGATAATGATTCATGCCCCAGCGAGCATGATCGCCGTGGGCGTGAGTGATGACGGCACGCTCGACGGGGCGCCAGGGATCGATATAGAAATCACCGGGCGGGCAATAGAGACCTTCGGGGCGGGCGACGACTAGGTCCATGAGCACAGGCACTTTAAGGGCTTGTAGGCTTGGAGCCTGCCGGGACAGCGGGAGTTCGGCCTATCGCGCACGCATACCGCTGACGCAGCTGAATCTGCAGGGGCAGAAATCTTTCCGCCTTGCGATACGTCGTCAGACGGCGTGTCCCTTGCGGATTGAAATCTGCCCTACGGTTGCGGTCCGCAGGATTGAACGCAGCTGAATCTGTAGGGCGGAAATTTTTCCGCCGTTGCTCGATGCAGCGCGGTCAATCCATCAGTTTTAGATGCGAGGTATCCGGCACGGGGTTATCAGTGGCGCGGCGGCGCTCGCTCATGTCGCTGCCCACCGGTGCCAGGCTGAACTGCGACAGGTTCAGCGCCGGCGGCGGGGTTGCTGGGCGGGCGTCCTGCAGGTCGACACCGACCGGCGCGATGCCGAAATCCGGTGCCTCGACGTCGACGAAAGCGGCCATGTATTCATCGCGCGGTGCGACTTTTAGCGGTGGCGGCGTTGCGCCGGCCTCCCTGTTCGATGGCGCGGCGGGCTCTTCCGGCGGTGGCGCCAGTTCGATTTCCTCGACTTCTACCGGCATCGGCCGCACCTCGGCAATCGCCCCGGCGCGAGACATGGCCTGGCGGTACTTCTCGACGCTGTCGTAGTCCAGGCCCTGCTTGATCACGATGCGGCGGCCGGAAAACAGCAAGGCGATACGCTGGGCATCGGCCTGGAACAGCCGCGCCAGATTAGCCTCGACCTGCTCAAGCGTGGCGCCGGACGCAAGCTCCCCGGAGAAGGTGATTTCGTAGCGGCTCATGGAGCGATTCCTTGCGAATGGTAGTGGTGGAGTTAAAAGCGCGGAGGCTAAGGCTTGAGGCTGGACGAAAACGCGCCTCTGCATCGAGGCTGACTCCTCGATAGGACCTTAACGCCACATGCAAAAGTGAAGCTGAACGCAAGGCGCAAATCCAATACTTTCGTCCGGCGTCCAACCCTCAACCTCCAAGCGGCGCCAGCAGCGCTTCGATATCGCTTTCCTGTAGCGTCCAGTCGACGTTGCCGCTGCCTTGCAGTACACCGGCTGCCAGTTCGGCCTTGCGTGCCTGCAATTGATGGATTTTTTCTTCCACCGTGCCTCGGGCGATGAGTTTGTAGACGAACACCGGCTTGTCCTGACCGATGCGGTAGGCGCGGTCGGTGGCCTGGCTTTCGACGGCTGGGTTCCACCAGGGATCGTAGTGAATCACGGTGTCGGCGGCGGTGAGGTTGAGCCCGGTTCCGCCGGCCTTGAGGCTGATCAGGAACACCGGCACCTCGCCGTTCTGGAAGCGCTGCACCGGGGTGCGGCGGTCGCGGGTGTCGCCGGTGATCTGCACGTAATCGATGCCGCGTTGCTGCAGGCTTTCCTCGATCAGGGCAAGCATCGAAGTGAACTGCGAGAACAGCAGTACGCGGCGGCCCTCGGCCAGCAGTTCCTGCAGCATTTCCAGCAGGCTGTCCAGCTTGCCTGATGAGCCGCCACGGGCCGAGCGTGACGCCTCGCCCTTGACCAGGCGCAGGTCGCAGCAGACCTGGCGCAGTTTGAGCAGGGCGTCGAGAACGATGATCTGGCTGCGCGCCAGCCCCTTGCGGTCGATCTCGTCGCGCACCTTGCGGTCCATGGCCAAACGCACCGTCTCGTAGAGGTCGCGTTGCGCCGGGGTCAGCTCCACCCAGTGCAGGATTTCAGTCTTCGGCGGCAGCTCGTGCGCTACCTCTTCCTTGTGCCTGCGCAGGAGAAAGGGGCGGATACGACCGATCAGATGCTGTAGCCGCAGCGGGTCGCCGTGTTTCTCGATAGGTGTGCGATAGGCGCGACTGAATTCCTTGGCGTTGCCCAGCCAGCCGGGCATGAGGAAATGGAACAGCGACCAGAGCTCACTGAGGTTGTTTTCCAGCGGCGTGCCGCTCAGGCACAGGCGTTGTCGCGCCTGCAGCCGGCCGGCGGCCTGGGCGGCCTTGCTGGTGGCGTTCTTGATGTTCTGCGCCTCGTCCAGGACCAGCACGTGCAGCGGCTGTTCGGCCAGCTGCTCGACATCTCTCGGCAGCAAGGCATAGGTGGTCAGCAGCAGGTCGTATTCGGCCAGCTCGTCGAAGTGTTTTTGCCGGGTCGGGCCGTGCAGGGTGAGCACCCGAAGATCGGGAGTGAAGCGCGCCGCCTCGTCCTGCCAGTTTGGAATCAGGCTGGTGGGCATCACCACAAGGGCGGGGCGGTCGAGGCGGCCGGCCTGTTTTTCCATAAGCAGATGGGCGAGGGTCTGCAGGGTTTTGCCCAGGCCCATGTCGTCGCCAAGAATGCCGCCCACCCCCAGTTCGCGCAGCGTTTGCATCCAACACAGCCCCTGCAATTGATAGGGGCGCAGCTTGGCGTTCAACCCCGTGGGCGGAGGGCAGGGGCGCTGGCGGTAGTCGCGCAGGCGTTGGGCGAAATCACGCAGGCGCTCGCCGCCATGCCACTCCAGCGGGAGCACGTCGAGCTGAGCCAGGCGCGCGGCGTCGGCCTGGCCCAGGCGCAGGCTGTCACTCGTGGCCGAGGGCTGTTGCAAGTACAGATCGCCGAGGGTCGCGAGGATCGGCTTGAGCCGGCCGAAGGGCAGCAGCACCTGCAGCGGATGGCCGTTGTCGCGGCGCGCGAGGGTGATGCGCAGCACCTCGTCATTGCCACGCTGGGCCAGTTGTTCCGGGGCCAGCAGCGCCGGGGTCTTGCGTATCACATCCAGCAGCACCGGCAGTAGGCTGATGCGTTCGCCTTCGACGACGATGCCCAGTTCCAGCTCGAACCAGTTGTGTTCCGGCGCTTCCTCGACCTCGGCGTACCACTGCTCGACCTCGGCCAGGTCGTAGGCGAAGCCCGGCTGGATGACGATCTCCCAGCCTTCGTCGCGCAGTTGCGACAGCTGCTGTTGAATGAACCGCAGCCAGGCGGCCTCGTTGGGCAGCTCGTACATTTCCGCCGAGTCCTTGGGCAGTGCCAGGCTCTGGCGCAAAGCGGGGCGCAGGCCGAGCTGTTGCAGCCGCTGGCGCAGCGCCTGTTCGGCTTGGGGCTGGCGCGCGATGCTGAGGATGGCCTGGCCGTCGAGCTGGCGTACGCGCTCGTCGGCCTTGCTCTTGCCGTGCGCTGCCGTGCGGTCATAGACGAAGCTGAGCCCGGCGCGGTGCTGATGTTCGTTGACCATGCGCCCACTGCCGGGGTGGTAATTCATGGACTGATGGCTGCCTAGCGTCAGGCGTGGCCGGGGTGACAAATCGTCTATACGACTTTCCTGCGGCCGGCTCGGTGCGGGCAGCTTGGGGGCGATGTCGTTCAGCGAGAGGCTGAACAGCGTGGCCTGCGCGGCAGGCACTTCGGGCAGCTTGAGCAGATGCCGGGCCAGGGCATCGCCGAGACCGTGAGCGATCACACCCAACTCGTTTTTCGCCACGTCCAGGTAGTAGAGGGGGTCGATGGCTTCGATCAATTCGACATCCTCCGGAACGAGGCTAGCGTATAGGGTTCCGTTGCGATTGGTGCGCCATTGCAGCTGTGCCTCGCGGCAGAGACCGGGTTGCAAGGCGGGCCGGTCGAAACTCAAGAAGGCGCGCCCGCTGTCAAGCACGAGCCGCAGCGCCTCGCCGCCATTCGGGCCTTCCAGCTGGAACGTGTTGCTGCCGCCTGCGCACAAGTTCAGCAGGGCGGCGATGCGCAAGTCGATCGGCTGCATGAAGCGTGGCTGCCGGAAGCTCGCCTCGCGCATTGCGAAATAGAGCTGAGGAGTGCTGACGCTGCCATCCTTGAGTTGCCGCACTTTATATACGGTGACGGTGAGATCTGGTTCGAGCAGATAGTGCAGGCAATACTGCTCCGGCGCCGACGGTGCCTCGCCGAGGGCTTGAGGCAGACGCGAAAGCCAAGCTTGCAGCGCGTCGTGCAGGCCGTCTTGGGAATCGCTCACCGGAGCGGCGGATCGTGGTTGTTGCTGTTGTCGCTTCAGTTCATACAGCACAGCCGCAGCGTGTTTGCAGGCCCAGCCCACCGGGCAGGTGCAGAGGCAGTGCAGCTCGCCGCGCGGGCCGAGGGTCAGGGTTTGCCGGTAGCTGTTGCTCCCCGAGCCCTGGCAACTGGCAGCGACCCGCTGCACCGACTGCTCAAAGATCCGCACCCGTCCTTCGGCGGCATATTGCTCACCACGGCTCAAGGCCAGTGGTGAGAAACAGGTCGTCCAGGGTTCGGGAAGGCGATCGAAAAAAGTCTCGGGCATGGGTCAGCCGCAAGCAGGGATAGTCGGGACAACGGCGAATGGTCTCACTGACCAGCCGCCGGTGTCAGACGTTCGAGCAATGCTTCCAGCGTGTTGAAGCGCTCCTCGGGCCGCTCCATGGGCACCTGGAATTTGAACACCGTCGCCCCCTCGAATTTGTACCGCTTGGGCTGCGTCTGGATCAGCTTGATCAATGCCATCGGATCGACCGGCGTATCGGCGGCGAATTCGATGCGTCCGCCCTGCGGGCCGGCATCGATCTTGGTGATGCCGAGCTTCTCGGCCTGCAGTTTGAGCAGCGTCAGGCGGATCAGGTGCTTGGCGGCATCCGGCAACAAGCCGAAACGGTCGATCATCTCCACCTGCAGCTCGTTCAGGCCGTCCTCGTCGGCGGCGTTGGCGATGCGCTTGTAGAGAATCAGCCGCGCATGCACGTCCGGCAGATAATCTTCAGGAATCAGCGCCGGGATGCGCAGGTTGATCTCCGGACCGCCGCCCAGCGGCTGGTCCAGATTCGGTTGCTCGCCTTTCTGGATGGCTTTGACCGCACGTTCGAGCATTTCCATATAAAGCGTGAAGCCGACCGCCTGGATCTGCCCGCTCTGGCCGTCGCCGAGAAGCTCGCCGGCACCGCGGATTTCCAGGTCGTGGGTGGCCAGCACGAAGCCGGCACCCAGGTCCTGCGCGTTGGCGATGGCTTCCAGGCGCTTTTCGGCGTCCGGCGTCATTTGCTTGCGCGGCGGGGTGAGCAGGTAGGCATAGGCCTGGTGGTGGCTACGGCCGACGCGGCCACGCAGCTGGTGCAGCTGGGCTAGGCCGAACTTGTCGGCGCGCTCGATGATGATGGTATTTGCGCTGGGCACGTCAATGCCGGTCTCGATGATGGTCGAGGCCACCAGCACGTTGAAGCGCTTGTGATAGAAGTCGCCCATCACCTGTTCCAGCTCGCGCTCGCGCATCTGCCCGTGGCCGATACCGATGCGCGCCTCGGGTACCAGTTCGGCGAGGTCGGCGGCGCATTTCTCGATGGTCTTCACATCGTTGTGCAGATAGTAGACCTGGCCGCCACGCAGCAGCTCGCGCAGTAGGGCTTCCTTGATGGTCGGGTTGTTGGCCTCCATGACGAAGGTGCGCACCGACAGTCGGCGTGCCGGTGGCGTGGCGATGATCGACAGGTCGCGCATGCCCGCCACCGCCATGTTCAGCGTGCGCGGGATCGGCGTGGCGGTGAGGGTGAGGATGTCCACCTCGCTGCGCAGCGCCTTGAGCTGTTCTTTCTGGCGCACGCCGAAACGGTGTTCCTCGTCGATGATCACCAGCCCCAGGTTGGTGAACTTCACATCGTCCTGCAGCAGCTTGTGGGTGCCGATAAGGATATCCACCTTGCCTTCGGCCAGCTGGTCCACTGCCGCCTGGATTTCCTTGGTGGACTTGAAGCGGCTCATCACCTCGACCTTCACCGGCCAGTCGGCGAAACGGTCGCGGAAGCTGTTGTAGTGCTGCTGGGCGAGCAATGTAGTAGGCACTAGCACGGCAACCTGGCGGCCACTGTGGACGGCAATGAATGCGGCGCGCATGGCCACTTCGGTCTTGCCGAAGCCGACGTCGCCGCAGATCAGCCGGTCCATTGGCTTGGGCGCGAGCATGTCGCTGCGCACGGCCTCGATGGCGGCCTGTTGGTCCGGCGTTTCCTCGAAGGGGAAGCCGGCGCTGAAGGTGTCGTAGTCCAGTTGCGGGTCCTGGAAGGCATAACCTTCGCGGGCGGCGCGGCGGGCGTAGATGTCGAGCAACTCGGCGGCGACGTCGCGCACCTGCTCGGCGGCCTTGCGCTTGGCCTTCTGCCAGGTTTCCGAACCCAGCCGATGCAGCGGCGCCAGGGCGTCATCGCTGCCGGTGTAGCGGGCAATCAGGTGCAGGCTGGCCACCGGCACGTAGAGCTTGGCTTCTTCGGCGTATTGCAGCTGGAGGAATTCCGCCGACTGGCCTTCGATCTCCAGGGTGATCAGGCCCTGATAGCGGCCCACGCCGTGGTCGATATGCACCACCGGCGCGCCTTCGCGCAGTTCGGTGAGGTTCTTGATGACGTTCTCACCGGCATCGCGAGTCTTCTCGCGACGGCGGCGCTGCATGATGCGCTGGCCGAACAGCGGGCTTTCCGCGATCAGTGCCAGTTGCGGCTCCTGCAGCAGCAGGCCGTCGTCCAGCGGCGCGATGCTGATCGCCAGGCGCTCCTTGCTCTGCAGAAACGCGGGCCAGCCTTCGACTTCCTGCGGGCGCAGTTTCAGGCGGGCCAGCAGTTCCAGCAGTACTTCCCGGCGACCGGCCGATTCGGCGGTAAACAGCACGCGGCCGGGAAATTCATCGAGAAAGCGCCGCAGCGCCCCCAGCGGCTCGCTGGCCTTGGCTTCGATGGCCAGCTCCGGCAGCGGACTGGCCGGGAAGCGTTCGCGGCCGATTCCGGTTTCCACATCTTCCTGGCTGGCGACTACACGTGGCCATAGCTTCAAACGGGCGAAGCAATCCTCTACCGGCATGAACAACTCGGCCGGTGGCAGCAGAGGCCGTTCGGGATCGACGCGGCGGTCTTCGTAGCGGTTGCGTACGTCCTTCCAGAAATTCTCGGCGGCCTGCTCGATGCCCGGCAGGGAAAACACTTGGGTGTCCTCGGGCAGATAATCGAACAGCGTCGAGGTTTCGTCGAAGAACAGCGGCAGGTAGTACTCGATGCCCGCCGGGGTAATGCCGGTGGACAGGTCCTGGTAGACCGGGCAGCGCCGGAAGTCCACGTCGAAGCGTTCACGAAAGCGCGCGCGGAAACCGGTGACCGCTTCCTTCTTTACTGGAAACTCGCGGGCCGGCAGCAGGCGCACCGAGTCGACCTTTTCGATGGAGCGCTGGTTTTCCGGGTCGAAGGTGCGCAGCGTTTCGATCTCGTCGTCGAACAGGTCGATGCGATAGGGCAGGGCGCTACCCATGGGATAGAGGTCGATCAGCGCGCCGCGCACGGCGAATTCGCCATGCTCGTAGACCGTATCCACGCAGCGATAACCTGCGGCTTCCAGCCGCGAGCGCATCTGGTCGACATCGAGCGTCTGGCCGACATCCAGCACCAGACTGGAGCCCAGCAGAAAACGCTTGGGCGCCAGGCGATGTAGCGCGGTGGTGATCGGAACTACCAGTACGCCGTGGGTCAGTTCGGGCAGCTGATAGAGCGCCGCGATGCGCTGGGAGATGATGTCCTGGTGCGGCGAGAACACATCGTAGGGCAGCGTTTCCCAGTCGGGAAAATGCAGCACCGGCAAGCTCGGCGCGAAGAACGCCAGTTCTTCCTTGAGGCGCTCGGCGCTCTGGCTGTCGGCGGTGAGAAGAAGGGTGAAGCATTCTGCGCGGCTGGCGGATTCGGCGATGGCCAGGCTTAGCGCGGCTCCGGGAAGGTTGCCCCAGGTTTGCTTGCCGCTGGCGGCAGGCATGGGCGGAAGGCGCAATACGGACACGAGTGGACGTGACTCCGGTCGAAAAATGGACCGCCCGGATTGTAACTATCCGGGCGGGACGCTGTCAGTGTTTCCGCTGCACAGATTGCCGGCGCTAGGGTGCGCCGGCATAATGTAGCCCTTTTTCTCAGCCCCTACATGTTGGAAGGAACTGCCCGTGACTCAGAAGCCCGACCAGTGTCTTGGTGAATGGATTGATCGAGAAGCCCTCGCCGAAGCGATGATTCCGCTGATTGGTCAGCTGTATCGTAACAATAACGTGGTGACTTCCATCTATGGCCGCGGGTTGATTAACCGTTCGGTCATCGCATTGCTCAAAGCGCATCGTTTCGCTCGTCACCGCCAGGCTGACGAAGCTGAACTCTGTGTCAACGAAACCCATCAGATCCTCACGACCATGAGTAGCATGGACCTGGGCGCCGCCTCGGTGGACCTGGGCAAGGTCGTTGCCAAGTTCAAGGCTGAGGGCAACGGCCGCAGCCTCGACCAGTTCGTGCGTGATGAGTTGGCTGAAGTCGCAGGCAAGCGCAACACGACTGGCGTCCACAAAGGCACCGACGTCGTGCTTTATGGCTTTGGCCGTATCGGCCGCCTGCTGGCGCGTATCCTTATCGAGAAGACCGGTGGCGGCGACGGCCTGCGCCTGCGTGCCATCGTTGTGCGCAAGGGTGCCGAGAACGACCTAGTCAAGCGCGCCAGCCTGCTGCGCCGCGATTCGGTACACGGCCCATTCGACGGCACCATTCATATCGATGCCGAGAACAACACCATCACCGCCAACGGCAACCTGATCCAGGTGATCTACTCCAACGATCCGGCTTCGGTGGACTACACCCAGTACGGTATCGAGAACGCGTTGCTGGTGGACAACACCGGCAAGTGGCGTGACGCCGAAGGCCTTAGCCAGCATCTCAAGTGCCCGGGCGTCGCCCGCGTAGTGCTGACCGCGCCTGGCAAGGGTGAGCTGAAGAACATCGTGCATGGCATCAACCATACCGATATCACAGAAGACGATAAGATCGTCTCCGCTGCTTCCTGTACCACCAACGCCATCGTGCCGGTGCTTAAGGCGGTCAACGACCAGTACGGAATCGTCAACGGTCACGTCGAGACCGTGCACTCCTACACCAACGACCAGAACCTGATCGACAACTTCCACAAAGGTAGTCGTCGTGGTCGTAGTGCCGCGCTGAATATGGTCATCACCGAGACCGGTGCCGCTACCGCTGCTGCCAAGGCGCTGCCGGTGCTCAAGGGCAAGCTGACCGGGAATGCCATCCGCGTTCCGACGCCGAACGTCTCCATGGCCATCCTCAACCTGAACCTTGAGAAGGCCACCAACCGCGACGAGATCAACGAATACCTGCGCCAAATGGCCATGCATTCTGATTTGCAGAAGCAGATCGACTTCGTCAATTCACAGGAAGTGGTTTCCACGGATTTCGTCGGCTCACGTCATGCCGGCGTAGTGGATGCCGAGGCAACTATCTGTAGCGACAACCGCGTCGTGCTGTATGTCTGGTATGACAACGAATTCGGTTACAGCTGTCAGGTGGTGCGCGTCATGGAAGATATGGCAGGGGTCAATCCGCCAGCTTTCCCGCGCTGAGTCTGCGCAAATAATAAACGGGAGCTTCGGCTCCCGTTTTTCATTTTTATCGTAAACAGATTCCCGCCGTATCAAGCCATGTAGCGGCCCGCGTCAATAGTTGGTTACAAGGCGCGCTTGTCCGCAGTCAAAAAATTGAAAGCTCTTGGGTGGCCAGTCTAGGTCCGCGACCTCTATAATCGGGCGGATTTCTACTTGGGACCTGCGGCATGGCGTCGCGCTGATAAATCATCAGTGCGTGTCGTGCAATTCGACTTTGAGCTAGGTCGCAGGCTCGTAAAAAAGCCTTCAATCAGTGGTTAGCGAACCGATGATCAATATAAAACGTGGGCTTGATTTGCCCATTGCAGGTGCGCCGGCGCAGCGTATCGAGGCTGCAAGGCCCGTGCGAAGCGTCGCGGTTTTGGGATTTGACTACCCGGGCATGAAGCCGACCATGGACGTTCAGGTGGGTGATCGGGTCAAGTTGGGGCAGGTCCTGTTCTCGGACAAGAAGACACCTGGAGTCGTCTTCACGGCGCCTGGCGCCGGCGTTGTCAGTGCAGTTCATCGTGGTGAGAAGCGCGTCCTGCAGTCGGTGGTCATCGACTTGGACGGAACGGACGAAGTGACGTTCAGCCAGTACGGCGCGGCCGAACTCGAAGGGCTGAGCGATGCGCAGGTTCGTGAGAATCTCCAGCAGTCGGGCCTCTGGGCTGCCCTGCGCACGCGTCCATACAGTAAGGTGCCGGCGATCGATGCCGTGCCCAATTCCATTTTCGTCACGGCAATCGACACCCATCCGTTGGCAGCCGATCCATCGATCATAATTGCTGAACGTGCGGCTGATTTCGAAGCTGGCCTCAAGGTTCTCGGCAATCTAGGCAAACTGTTTCTTTGCAAGGCCGATGGCGCCTCGCTGCCAGGCGAACAGCTCGCTAAGGTCAAGACCGAGAGTTTTGCCGGTCCGCATCCTGCGGGTCTCGCTGGTACGCATATCCACTTCCTTGATCCCGTCAGCGCCAGTAAAAGTGTCTGGACTATTGGCTATCAAGATGTCATCGCCATAGGTGCGCTATTTACGAGCGGTCGCCTGTCAGTCGAGCGGGTGGTATCGCTTGCCGGCCCTGTAGTTGAACAACCGCGCCTGGTGCGCACGCGTCTGGGCGCCAACCTGGATGAACTGACTGCGGGCGAACTGCAGCCGGGAGCCAATCGCGTCGTTTCCGGCTCGCTGCTCGGGGGTCGTACCGCCCATGGCGCCTTCGCCTATCTCGGTCGCTACCATCAGCAGGTTTCCTGCCTGCGCGAGGGCAAGGAGCGCGAGATGCTGCATTACATGCGCCTGGGGCGGACCAAGCATTCGGTGCTCAATATCTTCATCTCCAAGCTCAACGCCGGTAAGAAATTCGCGTTCTCTACTTCCACCAACGGCAGCCCGCGCGCGATGGTGCCGGTTGGCAACTACGAGGAAGTGATGCCGCTCGATATCCTGCCGACTCAATTGTTGCGCTCGCTGATCGTAGGCGACACCGAGGTGGCGCAGAAGCTTGGCTGCCTGGAACTCGACGAAGAGGATCTGGCGCTGTGCAGCTATGTCTGCGCCGGCAAATACGAATACGGCCCGATCCTGCGGGACAATCTGACCCGCATCGAGAAGGAGGGGTAAGGCATGGGCATTCGCGCATTCCTCGACAAGATCGAGCATCATTTTGAAAAGGGCGGCAAGTACGAGAAGTGGTACGCACTGTACGAAGCCGCCGATACCTTCCTCTATCGTCCGGGCAGCGTCACCAAGACCACTGCGCACGTGCGTGACGGCATCGACCTCAAGCGGATGATGATTACCGTCTGGATGTGCACCTTCCCGGCGATGTTCTTCGGCATGTGGAACGTGGGCTATCAGGCCAACCTGATCTTCGCGCAGAGTCCCGATCTGCTGGCTGCGCAGGAAGGCTGGCGCTTCGCGCTGATCGGCGCTCTGGCCGGCTTCGATCCGACAAGTCTGTGGGATAACTTCATCCAGGGGGCGGCCTACTTCCTGCCGATCTACGCGGTGACCTTCATCGTCGGCGGTTTCTGGGAAGTGCTGTTCGCATCCATTCGTAAACATGAGGTCAACGAAGGCTTCTTCGTCACTTCGGTGCTGTTCGCATTGATTCTGCCGCCGAGCATCCCGCTGTGGCAGGTGGCGCTGGGCATCAGCTTCGGCGTAGTGATCGGCAAGGAAATCTTCGGCGGCACCGGCAAGAACTTCCTTAACCCGGCTCTGACCGCTCGTGCTTTCTTATTCTTCGCCTATCCGGCGCAGATGTCCGGTGACGCGGTGTGGACATCCGTGGATGGCTTCTCTGGCGCGACCGCACTCAGCCTCGGCTTCGTCGGCGGTATCGAGAATGTCATCGGCAACGGCATCACTTGGATGGATGCATTCATCGGCACCGTGCATGGCTCGATCGGAGAAACCAGCACGTTGGCCATCTTCATCGGCGGCGCGGTGCTGTTGCTGACCAAGATTGCCTCTTGGCGCATCGTTTCCGGCGTGATGATCGGCATGATTGCGCTGAGCTACCTGTTCAACCTGATCGGTTCCGACACCAATCCGCTGTTCGGCATACCTTGGTACTGGCATATGGTGGTGGGTGGCTTCGCCTTCGGTCTGATCTTCATGGCGACCGATCCGGTTTCGGCCTCCATGACCAATACCGGAAAGTGGGTGTTCGGCATCCTTATTGGTGTGATGGTCGTGCTGATCCGCGTGGTCAACCCTGCCTTCCCGGAAGGCATGATGCTGGCGATTCTGTTCGCCAACCTGTGTGCACCGCTGATTGACCATTTTGTCATTCAGGCCAATATCAAGCGGAGGCTGGCACGTAATGTCTAGTCAGAAAGAATCAACCGTTCGTACGCTGACGGTAGCCCTGTTGGTCTGCCTGGTGTGCTCCATTTTCGTTGCGGGCGCCGCTGTGGCGCTGCGCCCGACGCAGCTGGAAAATCGTTTGCTGGACAAGCAGCGCAGCATTCTGGCCATCGCGGGCCTGGGTGAGGCTGGAATGTCCGGCAACCAGGTCAAGCAGCTGTTCAACGAGCGTATCGTTGCCCGCCTGGTCGATCTGGAAACTGGCAAGTTCAGCGATGAATTCGATGCCACGACTTTCGATCCGCTGGTTGCTGCCAAGGATCCAGCTTTGTCCGAAGCGCTACCGAGCGACGAGGACATCGCCTCGATCAAGCGCCGCGAGCGTTACAGCACCGTTTATATCGTTGAAGGGGAGAGTGCAGGCGAGATCGATACGCTGATCCTGCCTGTTCGTGGCTACGGCCTGTGGTCAACTCTCTACGGCTTTATGGCCGTCGAAGGCGATCTCGACACCATTGCCGGCTTTGGTTTCTATCAGCATGGCGAAACTCCCGGCCTGGGTGGTGAGGTCGATAATCCGATATGGCGCGGCCAGTGGCCCGGCAAGGAGCTGTTCGATGACAACGGCAACCTTGCTGTGCAAATCGTCAAGGGCAGCGTGGATCCGCAGAGCCCGAAGGCGAATCACCAAGTCGACGGCCTGGCAGGTGCAACGCTGACCAGCAACGGTGTAAACAATCTGCTGCACTTCTGGCTAGGCGAGAATGGCTTCGGCACCTTTATCGCTAATCTGCGCGCAGGGGAGGCATGAGCATGTCGCAACCTACAATCAAGCAAGTCCTGTTCGATCCGATTTTCAACAACAACCCCATCGGCCTGCAGATTCTCGGGATCTGCTCGGCGCTGGCGGTTACTTCCAACCTCAATACTGCGTTAGTGATGTCTGTCGCGCTGACGCTTGTGGTTGCGTTCTCCAACCTGTTCATCTCGATGATCCGAAGCCAGATCCCGAGCTCGATCCGCATGATCGTGCAAATGGTGATTATCGCCTCGCTGGTGATCCTGGTTGACCAGGTGCTCAAGGCTTATGCCTTCTCGCTATCAAAGCAGTTGTCGGTCTTTGTCGGTCTGATCATCACCAACTGCATCGTGATGGGACGTGCCGAGGCGTTCGCCATGCAGAACCCGCCGATGCTGTCGTTCTTCGACGGATTGGGTAACGGTCTGGGCTACAGCGCCATGCTGATCGCGCTTGGCATCATTCGCGAGCTGTTCGGTGCGGGCAAGTTGATGGGCTATACCATCTTCCCTGTGGTCAACGACGGTGGCTGGTACCTACCCAACGGCATGATGCTGCTTCCTCCTTCGGCGTTCTTCCTGATCGGTCTGTTCATTTGGGGCATCCGTGCCTGGAAGAGGGAGCAAGTCGAGAAACCGTCCTTCAAGATGGCGCCGCAAGTCTCGAACAAGGAGGCTTACTAATGGAGCATTACATCAGCCTGTTCGTCCGTGCCGTGTTCATCGAGAACATGGCCCTGGCGTTCTTCCTCGGCATGTGTACCTTCATCGCGATCTCGAAGAAGGTGGAAACGGCGATTGGCTTGGGTATTGCGGTTATCGTGGTCCAAACCATCACCGTGCCGGCCAACAACCTGATCTACACCTATCTGCTCAAGGCGGGTGCGCTGTCGTGGGCCGGTTTGCCTGAAGTGGACCTGAGTTTTCTCGGGCTGCTCAGCTATATCGGCGTGATCGCGGCCATCGTTCAGATTCTCGAGATGACCCTCGATAAGTACGTGCCCAGCCTCTACAACGCGCTGGGTGTGTTCTTGCCACTGATCACCGTGAACTGCGCCATCATGGGCGGCACCTTGTTCATGGTCGAGCGTGATTACAACCTGGCGGAAAGTACTGTCTATGGCGTTGGTTCGGGCTTGTCCTGGGCACTGGCCATCGCTTTGCTGGCGGGCATCCGCGAGAAGCTGAAATACAGCGATGTACCGGATGGCCTGCAGGGTCTGGGCATCACCTTCATCACCATCGGCCTGATGTCGCTGGGCTTCATGTCATTCTCTGGCGTACAGCTGTAAGGACGGGATGAACAGATGAGTTACGAAATTTTCCTCGCCATCGGCATGTTCACCGCCATCGTGCTTGCGCTAGTGGTGATCATCCTGGCGGCGCGCGCCAAGCTGGTTTCCAGCGGCGACGTCAACATCGAGATCAACGGCGAACGCACCATCACGGTACCTGCCGGTGGCAAGTTGCTGCAGACGCTCGCCTCCAACAATATCTTCCTCTCGTCCGCCTGTGGTGGTGGCGGCACCTGCGCGCAGTGCAAGTGCATCGTCGAGAGCGGTGGTGGCGAGATGCTGCCCACCGAAGAGTCGCACTTCACCCGTCGCGAGGCGGGGGAGGGCTGGCGTCTGTCCTGCCAGACTCCGGTCAAGGCAGACATGAAGATCGAGGTGCCGGAAGAAGTCTTCGGTGTGAAGAAGTGGGAATGCACGGTGGAGTCCAACCCCAACGTGGCCACCTTCATCAAGGAGCTGACCCTTAAGCTGCCCGAAGGCGAGAACGTTGACTTCCGTGCCGGCGGTTACGTGCAACTGGAGTGCCCACCGCACACGGTGGCCTACAAGGATTTCGATATTCAGGAGGAGTATCGCGGCGACTGGGACAAGTTCAACCAGTGGAAATACGTTTCCAAGGTTGAGGAAACGGTGATTCGCGCTTATTCCATGGCCAACTATCCCGAAGAAGTCGGCCTTGTGAAATTCAATATCCGCATCGCTTCGCCGCCTCCGGGTAAGGATCACTTGCCACCGGGGCAGATGTCGTCGTGGGTATTCAATCTCAAGCCGGGTGACAAGGTCACGGTTTACGGGCCCTTCGGTGAGTTTTTCGCCAAGGATACCGATGCCGAAATGGTCTTCATCGGCGGCGGCGCCGGTATGGCACCGATGCGTTCGCACATCTTCGATCAGCTCAAGCGTTTGAAGTCCAAGCGCAAGATGACCTTCTGGTATGGCGCACGCTCCATGCGTGAAGCCTTCTATGTCGAAGAGTACGATCAGCTACAGGCCGAGAATGAAAACTTCGAGTGGCACCTGGCGCTGTCCGACCCGCAGCCTGAAGACAACTGGGAAGGTCCGACCGGCTTCATTCACAACGTGCTGTACGAGAACTATCTGAAGGACCATCCGGCGCCGGAAGATTGCGAGTTCTACATGTGCGGCCCACCGATGATGAATGCCTCGGTCATCAAAATGCTCACCGACATGGGCGTGGAACCGGAGAATATCCTGCTCGACGACTTCGGCGGCTAGCATGAACCACGCGTTATTGCAGCCCGTCATCGTTGCCACCTTAGCGGCAGCCCTGACGGGCTGTCTTTTTCAGGACAAAGTGGAAAGCTTCGGCGGCCCAACCATGGGCAGCACCTATTCGGTGAAGTACGTGGCGGGCGACCAGGCCGCCAACAAGGCACAACTACAGCGTGACACCGAGTCGATACTGGCGGAGATTGACAAGCAAATGTCGACCTATCGCTCTGATTCGGATATCGAAGTTTTCAATGCCTTGCCTGCCGGTGAATGCATGACCATGCCGAGCGGTGTGCGCGAGTTGGTCGTGGCAGGACAGCGGCTTTCGGAAGAAAGCGACGGTGCTCTGGATCTCACCATCGAGCCGCTGCTCAACCTCTGGGGCTTTGGTCCGCAGGGACGAGGCGAGCGGGTTCCGTCGGCGGAAGAGATCGCCAGGGTTCGGCAGGATGTCGGCCAGCAGCATCTGCGGGTCGAAGGCGAGCAACTTTGCAAAGTCAGGGCCGTTCAGGTCGATTTCAACAGCATCGCCGCAGGCTACGCGGTAGATCAGGTGGCGGAAACGCTCGAGGCATCTGGCGTTAGCAGCTATCTGGTAGAAATCACTGGTGAGCTCAAGGCTCGAGGCCACAAACCGGACGGCGCGCCTTGGCGCATCGCTATCGAAGCGCCGCATGATGCTGAGCGCGTTGCTCAACGGATCATCGAACTGGATGGCTATGCCGTTTCCACCTCCGGCGACTATCGCAACTATTTCGAGCGTGACGGCAAACGTTATTCCCACACGCTCGATCCGCAGACGGGTGTCCCTATCGATCATCACCTGGCAGCCGTAACGGTTGTCGATCCTTCAACATTGCGGGCTGATGGCTTGTCTACTGTGCTCATGGTGCTGGGTCCCGAGCGGGGGTTAGCGTATGCGGCAGAGCATAAAATCGCAGCGCTCTTTGTCATTCGCGAAGGGCAGAAATTCGTAAGCAGAAGCACCGAGGCGTTCGATGAACTGTTCGGTGCGGGAGTAGAGCAATGACTTGGTTAATTGTTTTTCTCGTCATGTTGTTGGTCGTGTTCGGCATGTCCATCGGTGTGATCATGGGGCGTAAGCCCATTGCTGGTTCCTGTGGCGGTATCGCCAACCTTGGCATCGAGAAGGAGTGCTCGATCTGCGGCGGAAGCCGCGAGAAATGCGAGGAGGTCAACAAGGAGACGAGCCAGGGTACAAAAGCAGATCTCGCATACGACGCGACCAGACGCTGACAGTGGGCATTGATCGAACTTCCGGCTTCGGCCATCGATCTCCAAGGTGCTGAGTTTCGCGTCGATGCCGCACGGACTCTCGGCGCATGACTCAGGGCACCGATGCGCAAGCGATCTTGCTGGTCGACCAATTCGTTAAAGCAGCAGGGTTCCTGCTGCGTGTTCAGGGGGGGGAATATGGCTGTCTACAATTACGATGTAGTGGTATTGGGCTCGGGGCCAGCCGGCGAAGGCGCGGCGATGAACGCGGTCAAAGCGGGGCGCAAGGTAGCCGTAATCGATAGCAGACCGCACGTCGGTGGCAACTCTACCCATCTGGGTACCATTCCTTCCAAAGCGCTGCGCCATTCGGTGCGGCAGATCATGCAATACAACACCAATCCGTTGTTTCGCCAGATTGGCGAGCCGCGCTGGTTTTCGTTCCCCGATGTACTGAAGAGTGCCGAGAGCGTAATCGCCAAACAGGTGACCTCGCGCACCGGCTATTACGCACGTAACCGCATCGACATCTTCTTCGGCACCGCAAGTTTCGCTGATGAGCAGACGGTGGAGGTCGTCAGTGCCAACGGCATGGTGGAAAAGCTGGTGGCCGGCCAGTTCATCATCGCCACCGGTTCGCGCCCTTATCGTCCCTCCGACGTAGACTTCTCGCACCCGCGCGTCTACGACAGCGACACCATTCTGACCCTGAGCCATACACCGCGCCGGCTGATCATTTATGGCGCCGGGGTGATCGGTTCCGAGTATGCGTCGATTTTCAGTGGACTGGGTGTGCTGGTCGACCTGATCGACAACCGCGATCAGTTGCTGAGCTTCCTCGACGATGAAATCTCCGATGCGCTCAGCTATCACCTACGCAACAACAACGTGCTGATCCGCCATAACGAGGAATATGAGCGCGTTGAGGGTGTCGACAACGGCGTCATCCTGCACCTTAAGTCAGGCAAGAAGATCAAGGCCGATGCCTTCCTCTGGTGCAATGGGCGGACCGGTAACACTGACAAGCTTGCGTTGGAAAACATCGGTCTGAAGGTCAACAGCCGCGGGCAGATAAAAGTAGACGAGCATTACCGTACCGACGTGGGCAACATCTACGCGGCTGGAGACGTGATCGGTTGGCCCTCGCTGGCCAGTGCTGCGTATGACCAGGGGCGTTCGGCCGCTGGCAGTATCGTCGAGAACGACAGCTGGCGTTTCGTTGATGATGTGCCGACCGGTATCTACACCATTCCGGAGATCAGTTCGATCGGCAAGAACGAGCGTGAACTCACCGAGGCGAAGGTCCCCTACGAAGTGGGCAAAGCGTTCTTCAAAGGAATGGCGCGGGCGCAGATATCAGCCGAACCGGTCGGCATGCTGAAAATACTCTTCCATCGCGAGACGCTGGCGGTGCTTGGCGTGCATTGCTTTGGCTATCAGGCTTCGGAAATCGTCCATATCGGTCAGGCGATCATGAATCAGCCAGGTGAGGCGAATACGATCAAGTACTTCATCAACACCACGTTCAACTACCCGACCATGGCCGAAGCCTATCGCGTCGCTGCATTCGACGGGCTAAACCGGCTTTTTTGAGCGGCTCCGATCGGTGGCCTGAGCCGGTCGGAGAAGATACCCGGAACTGGCGCTGGCCAAATCGGGAGAGTTTTTGATCAGGTAAAGCAGCTCGAAGCTGAAGGTGGAGCTTGAAGTAAAAGCAGGAAGAGCGTTTGACAGGTTCCTGCACCAAGCACACCAGCTTCAGCTTATCGCTTGGCCAGTGTTTCAACCGCCAAACCGGGAAAGTCTGTAATCAGGCTGTCCACGCCGAAATCGGCGAGCCGGCGCATCAGCGCCGGTTCGTTCACTGTCCAGACCGATACGTGCAGGCCTTGCTGGCGAGCTTTCGCGATCCGCTCGGGCGTGCATAGCGTCCATTTCAATGCCAGCAGATCGCAGTCGTATTGCTTGGCCACTTTCAACGGGTCGAGCCAGGCGTATTCGGCCACCAGACCGCAAGAGATTTCCGGCGTCAGTCGCTTCAGCGCCCGCAACACTTCCCGCGATCCGGACGTGACCGTGATTCGATCAAGCAGGCCGTGACGTTCGGCCAGCTCACGGATCGCCAGCACCGAGCGTGCGGCACGGACTCTGGAGGCGCTTTTGACTTCCAGCTGCCAGTGGTCGAACGCGCATTTCTCGAACAGCTCCGACAGGCGCGGAATAGGGCAGGGCTGTTTCCAGCCAGGCCCACCCTGACGTGCATCGTAACGAGTCAGTTCTTCGGCGTCGTGCTCCACGACCTTGCCGCGCTGCCCGGTGGTGCGCTTGAGCGTCGGGTCATGGATGACCATCAGTTCGCCGTCTTTGGACAGATGCAGATCCAGTTCGCAGCGACGCACGCCATGTTCGAGGCACTGCTGGAAGCTGACCAGGGTATTTTCCGGGGCTTCGCCCTTAGCGCCACGATGTCCGTAGATCAGAGTCACGGTTGTATGCCTCGCTGTAGCGGCGTGATGCGTTGATGATGCTGGACGCTGTTGATGACCCGGTTGCCTTCGAAGTAGACGGAAAATTCACGGTAATCCCAGCGCGTGATGGGCGGCTGGCCCACGGCAGGGTGTTCCTCATCGGCGAGACCGAAGCGGTCCAGTACCAGATTCTTGGAGTCGCCCCGAATGGGCATGGCCAGCTCGGCAGAGCCCTGCTGGCCAACGGGAATACGGATGATGTCGGCATGTGCCGGGATGCAGAGTGCGATTGTCAGGAAAGGGATCACTAACCGAGGCATTTCAGGTTCCTTGCAGGCTCTCACGGGCCAGGCGTCGTTCAGTCGCCTGTTTCTGAAGGATATGTCGAGCGAGCAGTTGCCGTTGTGCATCAGTCAGCGCTTCGAAGGACGTACCGATTGCAAACCGATTCTCGTCGAGTGCCTGGCAGCTGGCGATGCGTGCGGTGAGCAACATACCCAGGCCCTGCGGCATCAGCACCAGCTTGAGCATCCAGGCCGAACCCTCTTCGAGAGGCTGATCGTTTACGAAGCTGATGCCGCCTTCCGACAGCACGACCGTGCGCGCTGGGGCGAGATTTTTCACCAAGTCTTGCGCCAACGCCTGACCGATCAGGTCGATGCGTTTGTTCTGTACCTTCAGATAGTTGGCCAGCGTGCGGTTGCCCTCGGCTATCTGACGTAGGAGATGTTGCGCTTCGAAGTCGAGTTGGTGCAGCTCGCCAAGCAGGTCGAACAGCTGGCTTGTGCCGCTGTTCTTGACTGTTGCTGGGTGTTCCAGTGGCAGGATTTCCAGTGCGATCACGTCCTCGATACGGTAGTATTCGCGGCGATCTTCAGTATCTTCTATGGGCATGTCGTTCCCTGGGCTGCAGTGATGGTTTGAGTGTATCAGGCCGCCTGGCAACGTCATTCAGCTTGTTATTTCCGCCAGCGAAAGCGAACCCATCGATTTATGTTCAGACCGCTGTCCGTATATATCGGGGCGCGTTACACACGCGCCAGACGTCGCAGCCTCTTCGTCTCCTTCATATCCTTCACCTCCATGATCGGGCTCGCGCTGGGTGTGCTGGTCATGATCGTCGTGCTGTCGGTGATGAATGGTTTCGACCACGAGATGCGCACCCGTGTGCTGGGTATGGTTCCGCACGCCACGGTCGAAAGCGCGACGCCGATCGACGACTGGCAAACGCTGGGTCAGCGACTCGAGCAGCATCCGCAAGTCGAGGCGGTAGCGCCGTTCATCCAGATGCAGGGTCTGCTGACCAATCGTGGCCAGGTCACCAAGATTCTCATCAATGCGGTGGACCCGGCACTCGAGCCGGATGTATCCATCATCGGTCAGTTCTTCCGCCAAGGGTCGCTGGATAGTTTGCAGCCAGGCGAGTTCGGCATCGTCATCGGTGACAGGGCTGCGGCCAAGCTTGGAGTCGGCGTCGGCGATAAGGTCACCTTCGTTGCGCCGGAAGTGTCGGTCACTCCGGCCGGTGTTTTCCCACGTATGAAGCGCTTTACCGTTAGCGGCATCTTTCATGTCGGCGCGGGTGAGATCGATGGCTACGTGGCGATGGCCAACATTTCCGATCTCGCGCGATTGCATCGCTGGAAACCGGATCAGGTTCAGGGGCTGCGCCTGCGTTTCGCCGATCTGTTTCAGGCTCCGCGTATCGCCTGGGAGCTCGCCGGCCAATTGGGCGACGACTTCTATTCCCGCGATTGGACCCGCACGCACGGCAATCTCTATCAGGCGATACGCATGGAGAAGGCCATGATCGGCCTCTTGTTGTTGCTCATCGTCGCGGTAGCCGCCTTCAATATCATTTCCACGCTGGTCATGGTCGTGACGGACAAGCGTGGCGACATCGCCATCCTGCGTACGCTCGGCGCGACGCCCCGTCAGATCATGGCGATCTTCATGGTTCAAGGAACGGTAATCGGCGTTGTCGGTACCTTAGTGGGTGCCTTGCTCGGTATCTTCGCCGCGCTCAATGTCAGCAGTTGGATCGCAGCGCTGGAGCGATTGATCGGGCACAAGTTTCTCAGTGCCGAGGTGTATTTCATCGATTACCTGCCGTCTCGGCTGATGGCTGCCGACGTGGTGCAGGTCTGTGTCGCGGCGCTCGTCCTGAGCTTTTTCGCCACCCTGTACCCGGCGTGGCGAGCGGCCCGTACCCAACCGGCCGAGGCGTTACGTTATGAGTGAGCTGGTTATGAACGAAAGGTCTTCGAACGACCGCGCGGTACTGAGTTGCCGCAACCTGGGCAAGCGCTACGAGGAAGGTCCGGAGTCGGTCAGCGTGCTGTCCGGATTGCAGCTGGAGCTTTTTCCGGGTGAACGGGTTGCCATTGTCGGTAGTTCCGGCTCGGGCAAGAGCACCTTGCTGAACCTGCTCGGAGGCCTCGACACGCCCAGCGAAGGCAGCGTCTGGCTGGCCGGCGAAGAACTCTCGGCGTTGAGCGAAAAGGACCGCGGGTTGCTGCGTAACCGCGCGCTGGGCTTCGTCTATCAGTTCCATCATCTGTTGCCGGAGTTCACCGCGCTGGAGAACGTGTGCATGCCGCTGCTGATCGGCAGGGTGCCGATACCTGAAGCGCGCACACGGTCCACCGAACTGTTGCAGCGGGTTGGGCTTGGCCACCGGTTGGCGCACAAGCCTTCGGAGCTGTCGGGAGGCGAACGCCAGCGTGTGGCGATCGCTCGCGCCTTGGCCAATCGCCCGGCATTGGTGCTACTCGACGAGCCCACTGGCAACCTTGATCACCATACTGCGCAGGGTATTCAGGACCTGATGCTGGAGCTGAGCAGCTCGTTGCGCACAGCCTTTCTTGTCGTGACCCACGACCCGCAACTGGCAGGGCAGATGGATCACATACTGCGTCTGGAAGACGGTCGGCTGGTGGCTGATTAATGTTCAGGCCGCTCAGCATCTTCATTGGCAGTCGTTATACGCGGGCCAAGCGTCGTAACCACTTCATCTCGTTTATCTCCTTGACGTCCATGATCGGCCTCTCGCTGGGTGTGCTGGCGATGATCATGGTGCTGTCGGTCATGAACGGTTTTCAGCGCGAGATGAGCAATCGCATTCTCGGAATGGTCCCGCATGCAGTCATCGCAGGCGACGGACAGCCGGTGGATGATTGGCGAGCGTTGGCTGACCAGGTTATGGCGCATCCTGAAGTGCTCGGCGCTGCGCCGATTACACAGCTCGAAGGCATGCTTTCCTTCAAAGGGGCCATGCAGCCTATCGAGATCAAGGGTATCGATCCGCAGATGGAAGGGGAGGTCTCGATCCTCGGCTCGAAAATGATGGCTGGCAGGCTCGACGACCTCAAGCCGGGCGAGTCCGGGGTCATTCTCGGATTGATGACCGCGCGTCGATTCGGCCTGAAACTGGGCGACAAGCTCACGCTGATCGTGCCGGAGCTCAGCGATACGCCCGGCGGTGTCACGCCGCGCATGCAGCGTCTGAATGTCGTAGGAGTATTCAAGGTCGGTGCCGAACTGGACGGCAGTCTGGCCATGATCCATCGGGCCGATGCGGCGCGGATGCTCCGTTGGCAGCCTGATCAGGTCGAAGGCGTGAGGGTCAGGCTGGCGGATCTATACCGCGCGCCTGAAACGACGTCCGAGATCATCGACGCGCTCGGCGGCGACTATCGCGGCGAGGATTGGTCGCTGACCCAGGGCAGTCTGTTCAGTGCGATGAAGATGGAAAAAACTATGATCGGCCTGCTGCTTCTGCTGATCGTGGCGGTTGCCGCGTTCAATATCATCGCGACCTTGATCATGGTAGTCGCCGATAAGCGTGCCGACATCGCGATTCTGCGTACCCTGGGCGCAACGCCCCGTCAGATCATGGCGATCTTCATGGTGCAGGGCAGCATCATCGGCCTGACCGGTACGCTGATAGGTACTGTTCTCGGAGTCCTTGGCGCGTTGAACGTCAGCGCTCTAGTGGCCTGGCTAGAAAAGATATCGGGGCAGCATATCTTCAGCTCCGATGTGTATTTCATCAGCACGTTGCCGTCCGAATTGCGGCTCGAAGACGTCGCCTTGGTGACGCTTGCGGCACTTGTGCTGAGCTTTCTTGCAACGCTCTATCCCGCCTGGCGCGCTGCACAGACACAGCCCGCCGAAGCACTGCGCTACGAGTAGTGCTGCTCGTTGGTCATGCGGTATCGAACCGGCCTTGGTTGCGGGCCGGTCAATCATTACGAAGGTAAAAGGGTATTGATCCGTTGAGCGTTGGGCTCAGCCGTCGAGCCAGTCTGTGGCTGTAACCAATTCAATGTCGTTGCGCCTTGGCTCGCCATGCTCAGGCATTCAACGGTTGCCAGCCGTGAAAAAGGGTGGGGGAGTCAGCGGCGATTCTGCTGGCGTTTGCGCCAGCTGCGGCCAACCCACCAGCGCCAATATGCCTGGGTGGCAACGTAGCCCAATACCGATAGCACTATGGCGGCGACGAAGGAGCCTAGATAAAGCGGTTGCCAATGGCTATTGAGCATCTGGCGCACCCAGGCGAGGCTCAGTTCCACCGGCATTGGCGAGGCCGGAGTATCCATAAGCCAGGCACCAATCTTGTAGTTGCAATAGAAAATCGGCGGCATGGTCAGAGGATTGGTCAGCCATACCAGGCCTATGGCAATTGGCAGGTTGGCTCTGGCGGGCACTGCGCAAACTGCGGCGACGAGCATCTGCATAGGCATGGGAATCATGGCCCAGAACAGGCCGATAGCCATCGCCCTGGAAACGGAATGCCGGTTGAGGTGCAGCAGGTTGGGATCGTGAATCAGCGCGCCAAGAAAGCGCAGGGACTTGTCCTCTTTTATGCGATCCGGGTGCGGCATGTAGCGTTTGAAAAAGCGACGCGGCATGGCGTTTCTCTGGCAGGCGTAAGCACGGCGATTATGCCTGAAACGAGACCCGGCACTGCTAGAGTTTGTGACATTAGGTATACACTGCCCCGGCCGACAGGATGTCGAGCTTCGTAGTAGACCACCCGATTATTCGGGTCGCGTTTATTGTTTTCGGAAGGGAATCCGGGAGATGTAATGCGTACAGCGATGCTGGCGCTGGCGGCAGGCCTCCTACTGCTGCGCTTTCTACCGCAGTTACCACCAATGTGGGCGCTGCCCCTCATCTGCATGTCCGGTTTGGCGCTGCTACCGTCGCGCTTTTGGCCGGGCGCTTTTTTCTGCTTTGGATTTGGCTGGGCCTGCTTGAGTGCTCATTGGGCGCTGGATGATCGCTTGCCGGTAGAACTCGACGGACGCACCTTCTGGATGGAAGGACGCGTGACCGGACTGCCGGACATCAGTGATGGCGTGGTGCGGTTCGAACTGGTGGATATTTCGTCGCGTCATGCCGGTCTACCATCGCGGGTGCGATTGGCTTGGTACGGCGGGCCGGTATTGCAGGCCGGAGAACGCTGGCGGCTTGCAGCCAAGCTGAAACGACCACGTGGTCTGGTCAATCCGAACTCGTTCGATTACGAGGCCTGGCTGCTGGCGCGGCGGATTGGCGCCAGCGGCACGATCAAGGCCGGCGAGCGCGTGTCGGTCGCGCAAGGAAATCAGTCGTGGCGTGATCGGCTGCGCCAACGCTTGTTAGCAGTCGATGCGCAGGGACGCTCGGGCGCAATCGCAGCGCTGGTGGTTGGCGACGACAGTGGTTTGTCTACGTCCGACTGGCGGATCCTTCAAGACACCGGAACCGTGCACCTAATGGTGATCTCGGGACAGCATGTAGGGATGCTGGCCGGCCTGCTTTATGGCCTGGTCGCGCTGATGGCGCGCTGGGGTATCTGGCCACCAAGGGTCGCCTGGCTGCCGTGGGCGTGTGGCTTCGCTTTGGTAGGTGCGCTTGGATACGGCTGGCTGGCGGGCTTCGAAGTGCCGGTGCAGCGCGCTTGCATGATGGTCGCGCTGGTGCTTCTGTGGCGCTTGCGCTTTCGACATCTCGGCGTATGGCTGCCCCTGTTGATCGCGCTCAATGGTGTCCTGCTGCTAGATCCGCTGGTAAGCCTGCAACCGGGGTTCTGGCTGTCGTTCCTGGCGGTGGCATTACTCGTTCTGATCTTTCGTGGTCGACTCGGTAGCTGGATCTGGTGGAGGGCGTTGGGTCGCGCTCAGTGGGGTATGGCGTTCGGCTTGTTACCAGTATTGCTTGCGTTGGGCTTGCCGGTAAGCCTGAGCGGCCCGATCGCCAATCTGTTTGCCGTGCCGCTGGTCAGTACGCTGATCGTACCCTTGTCATTATTAGGCACCTCGCTGTTGTGGCTACCGGATGTCGGTGAGCTGCTGCTATGGCTGGCTGGTGGGCTGCTGGCGTTTCTGTTCGATGCGCTGCAATGGCTCGCTGGCTGGCAACCGGCATGGCTGTCAACGTCCTTGCCGCTGTGGAGTTGGTTGCTGGTTGCGCTGGGCATGCTATTGATCTTGTTGCCGTCCGGAGTGCCGTTCCGGGCGCTAGGGTGGGCGCTCTTCGTGCCCTTGCTGTTTCCACCGGCGAACACACCCGCTGTAGGGCAGGCGGAAGTGTGGGTGTTCGATGTCGGTCAGGGGCTGGCGGTGCTGGTGCGTACGCGTGAGCATGCCTTGCTATATGACGCGGGGCCGCGCTACGGGGACTTCGATATCGGCGAGCGTGTTGTGTTTCCTTCGCTAAGGGCGTTGGGGCTGGCCGATCTCGATCTGCTGATCCTCAGCCATGCTGATAGTGATCATTCGGGAGGCGCCGAGGCAATTCAGCGATTGCTACCGGCAGCACGGGTACTCAGCGGCGAACCGGAGCGACTACCTGCTACGTTGGGCGCCGAGTGGTGCCGTCCAGGAGATCGTTGGGAGTGGGATCAGGTCAGTTTCACGCTTTGGCAATGGTCAGAAAGCAAAAATAGCAACCAATCTTCTTGCGTACTGTTGGTCGAAGCGGCTGGCGAGCGGCTGTTACTCACCGGGGACATCGATGCGACAGCGGAACAGGCGCTGATAGCGAGCGATATGCCACTCGAGGTGCGATGGCTGCTGGTGCCGCACCATGGTAGTCGCAGCTCGTCTTCTGCGGCGTTCATCGAGGCGGCGGGTGCTGAAGGGGCGCTGGTCTCGCGCAGCTTTCATAATGCTTTCGGTCATCCGCATCCGGACGTCGTGCAGCGTCTGCAAGCATCCAATACGCAGCTTTACGACACCGCCGAGCAGGGTGCCATACGAATCCTTCTCGGGCGTTTCGAATCCGCGCAGGGATTGCGCGCCGAACGGCGATTCTGGCGGGAAAAATGAGAACCGAGGCCGTCGGCTGCCCATTGACCCTATGCTAGAGTGGCGCCACTTTTTCGAGGGGGATTCATCTCGTGTGGGAGCTGGTTAAAGCGGGCGGCTGGATAATGCTGCCAATCATTTTCTGTTCCATCGCTGCCGCTGGTATCGTCGCCGAAAGGCTGTGGACGCTACGGCCTGCTCGCGTGACCCCGCCGCATCTGCTCGGCCAGGTATGGAAATGGATCAAGGACAAGAAGCTCAGTAATCAGAAGCTCAAGGAGTTGCGCGCCGATTCGCCGCTAGGCGAGATTTTGGCAGCAGGTCTGGCCAACTCCAAACATGGCCGGGAGATCATGAAAGAGTGCATCGAGGAGGCTGCGGCGCGTGTCGTCCATGATCTCGAGCGTTACCTCAATGCACTGGGCACCATCGCCGGGATCGCGCCGCTGCTCGGGCTGCTGGGTACGGTGCTTGGGATGATCGAGATTTTCAGCGCCTTCATGGGCTCCGGCATGGCCAACGCACCGTTGCTCGCAGCCGGTATCTCCAAAGCGTTGATCACTACTGCAGCAGGTTTGATGGTCGGCATCCCGGCATTGTTTTTCCATCGTTTCCTGCTACGCCGCGTCGAAGAACTGGTGGTCGGCATGGAGCAGGAAGCGATCAAGCTGGTCGAGGTCGTACAGGGTGACCGTGACGTCGATCTGGGTGAGGGCAAGGCGTGAAGTTTCGACGCAAGGCGCGGGAAAACGTCGATATCGGCCTGGCACCGCTGATCGATGTAGTGTTTATCCTGCTGCTGTTCTTCGTGGTGACGACAACCTTCACCCGTGAAACCCAGCTCCAGGTCGATCTGCCTGAAGCGGCCAGCGGTACGCCACCACAGCAAGCAGAGACAAAGCGGCTGGAAGTGGTCATCGATGTCGAAGGCAAATTCACCCTCAATGGCAAGACCTTGATCAAGCATGATCTGAGCACGCTCATGGCAGCACTCAGCAAGGAATCAGAGGGCGACACCAATCTGCCGATGGTGATCAGCGCCGACGGTAAGACGCCACATCAGGCGGTCATCACCGCCATGGATGCGGCGGGCAAATTGGGCTTTGCACAGCTGCGCATCACTACCGTCGAGGCCCAGCCGGAACCCTGATGTCCTTTGCCGAACGTCTACAGCGAGCCTGGTATGAAGGGCACCCGGCTCTGGCCCTGCTCGCCCCATTGGAGGCGGTTTACCGGCGGGTGGTCGTTACCAAGCGACAGAAGTTTCTCAGTGGTTCGACCGACCGTTATCGGGCCCCGGTGCCCGTGGTGGTGGTGGGCAATATCACCGTTGGCGGAACCGGCAAGACGCCTCTGATTCTCTGGCTCATCGAGCATTGTTGCCAGCGCGGCCTTAAGGTCGGCGTGGTCAGTCGGGGTTACGGCGCCACGCCACCGGCCCATCCGTGGCGGGTAATGCCCGAGCAGACAGCGGCCGAGGCGGGCGACGAGCCGTTACTGATCGCGCAACGGACGGGCGTACCGGTGATGATCGATCCGGATCGCGCCCGTGCGGTTCGCGAGCTACTCAAGAGCGAATCGCTCGATCTGATTCTTTCCGACGATGGTTTACAGCACTACCGGCTTGCACGTGATCTTGAGCTGGTGCTTATCGATGCCGCCCGCGGGCTCGGCAACCGTCGCTGCCTGCCGGCCGGCCCATTGCGTGAGCCAGTGGAGCGGCTGGAGTCGGTCGATGCGGTGCTTTTCAATGGAGCGCTCGCCGACGACCCCTCCGGTTTCGCCTTCGCCCTGCAGCCATCACGTTTGGTCGAGTTGGTCAGCGGACAGAGCTGGCCGCTCGATCATTTCCCGCCGGGTCAGCAGCTGCATGCGGTCGCCGGAATCGGTAATCCGCAGCGTTTCTTCACCACGCTCGAGGCGCTACACTGGCGACCGATTCCGCACCCCTTTGCCGATCACGCTCGCTATAGCCTGGAGCAGTTGAGTTTCAGCCCCGAGCTCCCCTTAGTGATGACGGAGAAGGATGCGGTCAAATGCCGGGCATTCGCGTTGCCGGGTTGGTGCTATCTGCAGGTACAGGCCGCGCCTTCGGCGGCATTCGTGACCTGGTTCGATGCCCAGCTGGACCGACTGCTGCCGGAACACCCCTAAGCCGCTCGACTTGCCTGGTGCGGTCGATCCAAGGACTGCGCATGGATACCAAACTGCTCGATATTCTCGCCTGCCCCCTCTGCAAGGGTCCGCTGAAGCTGGCCGACGACAAGTCCGAACTGATCTGCAAGGCTGACGGCATGGCCTTTCCCGTGCGAGACGGGATCCCGGTGATGTTGGAGAGTGAAGCCCGCACCCTCGAAGTGGATGAGCGTCTGGACAAATGAGTAGCTCCTATACCGTTGTGATCCCGGCGCGTTACGCGTCCAGCCGCTTGCCTGGCAAACCGCTACAAGATATCGCAGGCAAACCGATGATCCGCCACGTCTGGGAACAGGCGTGCAAGAGTGGTGCGCAACGGGTGGTGGTGGCGACCGATGACCAGCGCATTCTGGAGGCCTGCGAAGGCTTTGGTGCGGACGCCGTGCTGACCCGAGTCGAGCACAACTCGGGGACGGATCGCCTTGCCGAAGTGGCGGAAAAGCTGGGTCTCGCGACAGATGCAATAGTGGTCAATGTGCAGGGCGACGAGCCGTTGATTCCCCCTTCGGTGATCGATCAGGTCGCATTCAACCTGGCCGCGCACTCCGAGGCGGCAATCGCTACCCTTGCCGAGCCGATCAGCGATTCGCAGGCGTTGTTCAATCCGAACGTGGTCAAAGTGCTCAGCGATATCAATGGTTTGGCGCTGACGTTCAGCCGTGCACCACTGCCTTGGGCGCGGGACGAATTTGCACAGGACCGGAATGCTTTGCCGTCCGGCGTTCCATATCGCCGACATATCGGTATCTATGCCTACCGAGCCGGGTTCCTGGCTGACTTCGTAGCCTGGGGCCCTTGCTGGCTGGAGAACACCGAGTGTCTTGAGCAGCTGCGTGCCCTCTGGCACGGCCAGCGTATTCACGTGGCCGATGCGGTCGAGGCGCCTCCGGCAGGGGTCGACACCGCCGAGGATCTCGAGCGCGTCCGTAAGTTGCTCGGAGCCTGAGCGTGAAGGTTCTGTTCGTTTGCATGGGGAATATCTGCCGTTCGCCCACTGCCGAGGCCGTGTTTCGTAAGTGTGTTCAGGATGCCCAGTTGGATGATCGAATCAGCATCGATTCGGCCGGAACCGGTGACTGGCACGTTGGAAATGGGCCGGATCAGCGGTCTTGCCTGGCTGCCGCCAAGCGAGGCTACGACCTCAGTGCGTTGAGAGCGCGGCAGGTGGTAGAGGACGACTTCCGGCGCTTCGATCTGGTTCTGGCGATGGATCATGACAACCTGGAGCGATTACAGGCGCTGCGGCCCGCTGATTCTCGCAGTGAACTCGACCTGTTCCTGCGCCGCTACAAGCTGGGCGAGGACATAGTGCCCGATCCGTATTTTGGTGGCGACGAGGGCTTCGAGCGGGTGCTTGAGTTGGTGGAGAGGGCATCCGCGGCGCTGCTCGACGAAATCCGGGGGCGTTTGTGAGTCTTCTCATCGAACAGAGTCGCTCGCTTAAACCATTCAATACCTTCGCCGTCGAGGCGCGCGCGACGCGCTTTGCCGAAGCGCATGACGATCAAGAGGTCATCGAAGCGCTCGCAGAGGCTAGGCGTCTCGGCGTTCGACCGTGGATGCTCGGCGGCGGCAGCAACTTGGTGCTGACCGGGGATGTGGATGCACTAGTGCTGCGTATGGCCAGCAGAGGCATTCGGATTGTCGAGGATGACGGGGAGCGGGCGGTGATCGAGGTGGAGGCGGGAGAACCCTGGCATCCCTTCGTGCTGCACAGTCTGGCGCTCGGCCTGTGCGGGCTGGAAAATCTCAGTCTGATACCAGGCACCGTCGGCGCCGCGCCCATTCAGAATGTCGGAGCGTACGGCGTCGAGATCAAGGATGTCTTCGCGGGGCTGACGGCATTGGATCGGGAAACCGGAGAGCTCGTTGAGTTCGGTCTGCAGGCGTGCGAATTCGGTTATCGCGACAGCGTGTTCAAGCGCCAGTCCGAGCGCTATATCATTCTGCGGGTGCGCTTCGCGTTGCAGCGGACACCGAATCTAAAGCTCGAATACGGACCGCTTCGTCATTGGCTGCAACAGCATGCTATAGAGGCCCCGACGCCGGCGGATGTAAGCCGTGCAATATGTTCGATTCGCAGCGAGAAACTGCCCGATCCGAGCGTCCTGGGCAACGCCGGCAGCTTCTTTAAGAACCCTTTGGTGTCTCAGGCGGCAGCTGACACCTTGCGCGAACGCTTTCCGGAGCTGGTGGCGTTTGTGCAGGGGGATGGGCAGGTCAAGCTTGCGGCTGGTTGGCTGATCGAAAGGGCCGGCTGGAAAGGTTATCGGGAAGGTGATGCTGGCGTGCATAAACTGCAGGCACTGGTTCTCGTCAACTACGGTGAGGCCACCGGACGGCAGATTCTGGAGCTTGCTCGGCGCATTCAGAGGGATATTGGCGAGCGTTTCGGTGTGCAGCTGGAAATAGAGCCGAACGTTATCTAGCCGACCTGCCGAGGCCCGCTACTTTCCGGTTGAGTTGACTGCCAGGATTGAACGAAAAAGGGATGCAGAAGCATCCCTTTTTCTTTGTTATCGGTAGCGGCTCAGCGCTCCAGATACTGCAGCTTGTCCTTTACGCCGTCCCATTCTTCGGCGTCAGGCAGCGAGTCCTTCTTCTCAGTGATGTTCGGCCAAACTTCAGCCAGATCAGCGTTCAGCTCGATGTATTCCTGCTGGTCTTCCGGCACCTCGTCTTCGGAGAAGATCGCTTGGGCGGGGCATTCCGGCTCGCAGAGCGCGCAATCGATGCACTCGTCCGGGTGAATGACTAGGAAGTTCGGGCCTTCGTAGAAACAGTCCACCGGACAGACTTCTACGCAATCGGTGTACTTGCACTTGATGCAGTTGTCGGTGACGACGAAGGTCATTTCTATTATCTCCTCAGGCGTTTCGGGTGGCGTTGCAATGATGCCCCCGGTTCGGCAGGCTCAGCGGCACCAGGCAAATGCCGCTCATGTCCAAAAATGCGCGCGATTCTAGCAGCTTTTTGCGGCCCGTCAGATTTGCGTTTTCAGCTTGTATAGCAGCTCCAGCGCCTGACGCGGGGTCAGGTCATCGGGCTGAACCTTGCCCAGCGCCTCGATGACCGGGTGCGGCAGGCTGGCAAACAGATCGTTCTGCAGCGGCGGCGCGGGCTGGCCGGGCTCTATTTTCGGCATTTCGTGGGGCAGGCTGGTGGTTTCCAGGCGCGACAGATGGTCGCGGGCGCGCTGGATCACTTCGCCCGGCACGCCGGCCAGCTGCGCCACTGCTAGGCCGTAGCTTTGGCTGGCTGGGCCGGGCAGTACGTGATGCAGGAAGACGATGCGCTCGTTGTGCTCGGTGGCTGACAGATGCACGTTGGCCACCACCGGTTCGCTTTCCGGCAGCACGGTCAGCTCGAAATAGTGAGTGGCGAACAGCGTGAAGGCGCGAAGCTTGGCCAGGTGTTCGGCAGCGGCCCAGGCCAGCGACAGGCCGTCGAAGGTGCTGGTGCCACGGCCGACTTCATCCATCAATACCAAGCTGCGGTCGCTGGCGTTATGCAGGATGTTGGCGGTTTCGCTCATCTCCACCATAAAAGTGGAGCGACCGCCGGCCAGGTCATCGGAAGAGCCGATACGGGTGAATATGCGGTCCACCAGCGACAGCTCGCAGGCCTTGGCCGGGACGAAGCTGCCGATTTGCGCCAGCAACACGATCAGCGCCGTCTGGCGCATGTAGGTGGATTTACCGCCCATGTTCGGCCCGGTGATCACCAGCATGCGGGTGTCGTCGTCGAGTCCCAGGTCGTTGGCGACGAAGGGCGTCTGCAGCACCTGCTCGACTACCGGATGACGGCCCTGCTCGATGCGCATGCAGGGCTGTTCGACGAAGCGTGGACGGTTCAGATCGAGGGTCAGCGCGCGTTCGGCGAGGTTGCTCAGCACGTCCAGCTCGGCCAGCGCGGCGGCGGAGTCCTGCAGCGGCGCCAGATGGCCGATCAGCAGTTCCAGCAATTCCTCATAGAGCAGCTTTTCGCGGGCCAGGGCACGGCTCTTGGCCGACAATGCCTTGTCCTCGAACTCCTTGAGTTCTGGCGTGATAAAGCGCTCGGCGCCCTTGAGCGTTTGCCTGCGGATGTAGTCGGCGGGGGCGGATTCGGCCTGCTTGCTCGGCAGCTCGATGAAATAGCCGTGGACGCGGTTGTAGCCGACCTTGAGGTTGGCCAGCCCGGTGCGTGCCTTCTCGCGCGTCTCCAGGTCCATCAGGTACTGGCCGGCGTTCTCGGAGAGCGACTGTAATTCGTCCAGCTCCGCATCGTAGCCGGTCTTGAGCACGCCGCCTTCGCGTATCACCGCAGGCGGGTTGTCGATGATGGCGCGGGCCAACAGCTCAGCCAGTTCAGGGTAGGTGCGGATGCTCGCGGCCAGTTCGATCAGGTGCGGCGCCACCAGCTCCTGCATGCCCGCCTGCAGTTGCGGCAGGGCGGCAAGCGCATCGCGCAGGCGGGCCAGGTCACGCGGGCGAGCGTTGCGCAGACCAATCCGGGCAAGGATGCGTTCCAGGTCGCCGATTTCCTTGAGCTGCGGCTGGACCTGCTCGAAGCGGTAGTGTTCTAGCAGGCAGGTGATCGAGTCCTGGCGCGCTTCCAGCACGTGGCGATCGCGCAGCGGGCGGTTCAGCCAGCGGCTCAGCAGGCGCGAACCCATGGCGGTCTGGCAGCGGTCGACCACCGATTGCAGGGTGTTGTCGCGCCCGCCGCCAAGGTTGATGTCCAGCTCCAGGTTGCGTCGGGTGGCGCCGTCCAGTACCACGCTGTCGTCGAGGCGTTCATGACGCAGGCTGCGCAGATGGTGTAGGGCGGTGCGCTGGGTCTCCTTGGCATAGGTCAGCAGGCAGCCGGCGGCACCGATGGCCAGGGTCAGCTTCTCGCAGCCGAAGCCTTTCAGGTCCTGGGTCGTGAACTGCTGGCAGAGGCCCTTGAAGGCGCTGTCGCGGTCGAAATCCCAAGGCGCGCGACGGCGCACGCCACGGCGTCTTTCCAACGGCAGGCCTGCGGGCCAGTCATCGGGGATCATCAGTTCGGCGGGATTCAACCGCTCCACTTCGGCTAGCAGGGTTTCCCAGCCGCCGAATTCCTGCACCGTGAAGCGACCACTGGTGATGTCCAGCACCGAGAGTCCGAACAACCTCTCATCGCCGACCACCGCGGCCAGCAGGTTGTCGCGATGTTCATCGAGCAGCGCCTCGTCGCTCACCGTGCCAGGGGTAACGATGCGAACCACCTGGCGCTCCACCGGTCCCTTGCTGGTGGCCGGATCGCCTATTTGCTCACAGATCACCACTGACTCGCCAAGCTTCACCAGGCGGCTGAGATAGCCCTCGGCAGAATGAAAGGGAATCCCGGCCATGGGGATGGCATTACCGCCCGACTGGCCACGCGCGGTGAGAGTGATATCCAGTAGTTTGGCAGCCTTCTTGGCGTCCTCGTAGAACAGCTCATAGAAGTCGCCCATGCGGTAGAACATCAGCTGATCTGGATGCTCGCGCTTGAGCTTCCAATATTGCTGCATCATGGGCGTATGTTTGGAAAGATCCTGAATATCTTTTTTCATCAATGAATTAGAGCTGTTCGAGTGTTTGCGGTGGGGCAAGATTGAGGTCAGGCAGTCGGGTTGTATTCGCGCCGAATGGTTCGAAGTTCGCCGCTCGTCCTTTTGGGGGACGCAAGGTTATCACGGCCATCAGTCCGGGCTAACGCGCGGTCGGAAGCGAATGTCGACGGGGGACGTCGGCCTGATCCTGACTGGCGGTCTGCACGATCCATCTCTGTGCCGCTCGAATGACAGTAGGCCACAGGCGGCCTCGTTGGAGGTGAATGATGCAAGACCAAAGCGACCCTAACAATCCCGATTCGTCTGCGCAGCTACCCGGCGACCCGGAAGGCGCCGGCATCGACGACGCACCCATGTCGGATCCGGACAATGGCGAGCTGACCGACGAGGACGTCGAGTTGTTCGAGGACGATCCAGACATTCCGACGGTCTGAAAGGCTTCCGCTTGAAGATGATCAGCCCCGCTTCGGCGGGGCTGTTTTCTATTGTCCAAGGACAGCTTTGGAATGCGTGCTGATTCCAATGGGCCAACGGAAGACCGGCTGTACAGCGCCTTTGGCTGAGGTAGGCTGTAGTCTTTCGTTGCTCTGAGGACATCGCGATGAACCCGACCGAAGCACTCGCCGCCGAACTGGGCCGCGCGCTGCAGCTTGCCAGTGCACAGGTCACTACTGCCGAATCCTGTACAGGCGGCGGCATCGCCGAAGCCATTACCCGCATCGCTGGCAGCTCGTCCTGGTTCGAGGCGGGTTTCGTCACCTACTCCAACGTGCAAAAGACACGTCAGCTGGGAGTGCCAGCTGATCTGTTCGCCCAGGTCGGTGCAGTCAGTCAGGAGGTTGTAGAAGCGATGGTGCGTGGTGCACTGCGCGCCAGCGGAGCGCATTACGGCGTCGCCGTTAGCGGTATTGCGGGCCCAGGTGGTGGTTCGCCGGAGAAACCGGTTGGCACCGTGTGGCTGGCTTGGGCGGCAGGTGACCAGATCGTTGCCAAGCGCTTCCAGTTCGACGGCGACCGGCAGGCCGTACGTGAGCAGAGCGTGGACGCCGCGCTCGTCGGATTAATCCGGCTCGCGGCGGGAGAAAAATCGGTTTAGGGCTAGGCGCTTTATTTTGCCTATGCTCTAATACTGTCTACTTATACAGTTGTCGTGGCCTCTGGCCCTCTTGATCAAGTGAGGATTGTAATGGACGAGAACAAGAAGCGCGCCTTGGCCGCCGCCTTGGGCCAGATCGAAAAGCAGTTCGGTAAAGGTGCGGTCATGCGTATGGGCGATCACGATCGCCAGGCTATTCCTTCTATCTCTACCGGCTCGCTGGGCCTGGATATCGCACTGGGCATTGGCGGTCTGCCGAAAGGCCGTATCGTCGAGATCTATGGTCCCGAGTCCTCGGGCAAGACCACCATGACGCTGTCGGTGATTGCCGAGGCGCAGAAGGCGGGTGCTACCTGCGCCTTCGTCGATGCCGAACATGCATTGGATCCCGATTACGCCGGCAAGCTCGGTGTCAATGTCGATGACTTGTTGGTCTCTCAGCCGGACACCGGCGAGCAGGCGCTGGAAATCACCGACATGCTGGTGCGTTCCAATGCCGTCGACGTGATCATCGTCGACTCGGTGGCGGCGCTGGTACCCAAGGCGGAAATCGAAGGCGAAATGGGCGATACCCACGTAGGCCTGCAGGCGCGTCTGATGTCTCAAGCGCTGCGCAAGATCACGGGCAACATCAAGAACGCCAACTGCCTGGTCATCTTCATCAACCAGATCCGAATGAAGATCGGTGTGATGTTCGGTAGCCCAGAAACGACTACTGGTGGTAACGCGCTGAAGTTTTACGCCTCGGTACGCCTGGATATTCGTCGTACCGGTGCAGTGAAGGAAGGCGACGAGGTGGTTGGCAGCGAAACGCGCGTCAAGGTCGTTAAGAACAAGGTGGCGCCGCCGTTCCGCCAGGCCGAGTTCCAGATCCTCTATGGCAAGGGCATTTACCGCAACGGCGAAGTCATCGACCTCGGTGTGCAGCAGGGCTTGGTTGAAAAGTCCGGTGCCTGGTACGCCTACAAAGGCAACAAGATCGGTCAGGGTAAGGCTAACGCCGCTAAATACCTGGAAGAAAATCCGGAAATTGGCCGCGAGATCGAGCAACAGATCCGCGACAAATTGTTGGTGGTCGCACCGAACACCAAAGCCAACCCGGTGGCTGAAGATCTGGCCGAAGCCGATCTCTGATCCGTATGCCGGTTGTGCTCGATAGTCCCGCCGCCGTGCGGCGGGCAGCCATGGATCTTCTGGCCCGTCGCGAACATGGGCGCATCGAGCTCAGCCGCAAGCTGCGCACGCGCGGCGCGCTGCCCGAACTCATCGAGCCGGCGCTGGATCGGTTGAGCGAGGAGGGGTTACTCAGCGAAGCACGCTATCTGGAAAGCTTCGTCCGTATGCGTGCAAACGCGGGGTACGGCCCCTTGCGTATTCGTGAGGAGCTGTCCCAGCGAGGGCTGGCCCGTGACGATATCGAGCAGGCGTTGCGTGACAGCGGCTTCGATTGGAGTGCGCAGTTACATGAGGTCTGGATGCGCAAATTCGCCGGCGAGCTGCCGAGCGATCAGCGGGAACGCGCTCGGCAGGGCCGATTCCTCAGTTACCGCGGTTACCCTCTGGACATGATCGGCCAGCTGTTAAAGCGCGGATCGCTCGATAGCTGAGGCGCGGGCGCTGAATCCTCTCGTATCATGTGTCCGGGCGTGGGTGGCGGATGGCAGTCTATCCGTGGTTCAGTCGTTTAATCCGGCGAAACTGCCCAGTTCTGCCGCTCATTGATGAAGTCGGTCAGCTCGCGTAGACGACCGTGGTCGCGGCCATTGAATACGAAGCTCAGCCGCGGCAGCTGTCGCAACTCCGGCTCATCCAGTTCCATCGCGCAGCATGGCTGCTGGTCGAAGCAACCCTTCAGGCAAAGATCTACGAATTCCGTGTTCAGAACGTCCAGTGCGGCGTCGGTCAGCTGGTGGTTCAAGCGCATGACGAAGCGGTCTTTCCACCAGCGGCTCGAATGGAAGTTGCTGTAGAACTTATCAATTTCTACGGCAGCGTCTTCGGCGTTATCAACCAGCCGCATCAGGCGCATGTCGGTGGGCAGTATGTAGCGATTGCCTTCAAGTTGGCGGCGCATGAAGTCCAGCGCGTCCTTCCAGAAGGAGCCGCCGGGCTCGTCCAACAGAACGACAGGCACCAATGGGCTCTTTCCCGTCTGTATCAGCGTCAGCACTTCCAATGCTTCATCCAGCGTGCCGAATCCTCCGGGACACAGGACCAATGCATCGGCTTCCTTGATGAAGAACAGCTTGCGCACGAAAAAGAAGTGGAAGGACAGCAAATGCTCAGTACCGTCCACCGTGGGGTTGGCGCGTTGCTCGAAGGGTAGGGTGATATTCAGTCCGAGGCTGTTGTCCGTGCCGGCGCCCTCATGGGCGGCCGCCATGATGCCACCGCCGGCCCCGGTAATGACCATCAGGTCGTAGCGTGCCAAGGTTTCACCCAGTTCGCGTGCCAGCGCATACAGCGGATGCTCGACGGGCGTACGTGCCGAGCCGAACACCGTGACCTTGCGGCGCCGCTTGAACGGTTCGAGTCGGCTGAAGGCATGCTCCATTTCGCGCATGGTCTGCAGCATTATCTTGGCATTCCAACGGCTTCGATCCGCTTGCGCCAGGCGCATGATGGTGATCAGCATTTCGCGGTAAAGGGGAAGGTTCGGGCTGTCCGTCGGTACAACCAAAGCCACCAAGTCATCAACCCTTTTCGACAGCTCGGCACCGCTGGCCGCGAAATGTCGTGATAAGTCGTTGTCTGGTTCAAAAGGCATACTACGTCTCCCTGCATTGGAACCTGCGGCGTTGCTCTGGGCCGCCTTGCGCGAGGGGTTCGCGCGGTGTGCTTAAGCTTGCCAGTAATCTTTGGAACAGACCAAGATCGGGCAATGCTCTATGCCTTTTGAAGTTAACGGTGGCCCATCGCGGAGATCGAGATATCAGCCGCGTGCTTGCTTGGTGCTGCGAACCGCCTTGTTCAATCGAATAAAGACATATCAGTAACGGGCAAGCGAGCACGATTCTTTTGCCAGGCGGCAGGGCAGGCACGCAGCTGCCCTTTTGAGGGGCTTTCAGCAATTAGGGATTTTCAGCAATCGCTAGCACGGTACCTTTCGGTTGTTATCGGCTTCTTGTTTTCGTATTCGCTGAATTCGAAGCGCAACACCGCGCCCTGGTCCATCAGCTGACGTAGGCCATCATTGCTGCAAACACTCGCAGCCAGCTGCGTGCGGACCTGCTTGGGATTGTCGCGCATCTGCGCGGCATGGCGGGGCTGGACGCTCAAATGGTTGACCAGCTCATTACCGTCGACGCTGTACCCTTCGTCGAGGAGGTCGGAGTTGATTGCCCGCGGTGTTCCGACGCTGCTTTCGCTCGCAACTTTCTCGAGTAACGGGCCGAGTGCCTGATCCTGTGCCGAGGCGGTGTGAGCGAAGGGTAGGGCGAGGCTGAGCGTGAATAAAATGGTCAGACGGTGCATGGTGATCTCCAGGTGACTGCCGTCGTTCGACCGGTGCACGTCGGCACGGTTCAGCGGCTGCCATGGTTTCCGGTCAGGCTGCTAAACTGCCGCCCCGCTCAGACTGTTCGAATTTCCCATGCCACATGCTGTAGCCCGTTTGCGTGAAGCGCGCCTGGCCCGTAGCGCCAAGCCATTTATCGCACGCGGATCGCGTACATCGCGCTGCCCACGTTGTCGGGTCGCCACTAGTCATTGCTTATGCGACTGGCTTCCGCAGGTGGCGGCGAACAGTGCGGTGTGCCTGGTCATGCATGACATCGAGCCGCTGAAGCCGAGCAATACCGGCTGGCTGATTGCCGATATCGTTGCCAATACCTACGCCTTCACTTGGCAGCGGGTCGGGGTGGATCCAGCGCTACTGGCGCTGCTCGCCGATTCCCGGTATCAGCCGATTGTGGTGTTTCCCGGCGAGTATGCCGAGCCCGAGCGGGTGGTTTCAGAAGTGGAAGTGTCCTCAGGCAAGCGCCCGCTGTTCATCCTGCTCGATGCGACCTGGACCGAAGCACGCAAGATGTTTCGCAAGAGTCCTTATCTGAGCGGCCTGCCCGTGCTGAGCCTGCAGGCCGAGGCGGTGTCACGCTATCGTTTGCGTCGCTCGACGCGTAGCGAGCATTTTTGCACTGCTGAAGTCGCCGCGTTGTGCTTGGACCTGGCGGGGGACGATCAGGCCGCTGGTGCGCTGGATGCCTGGCTGGATGTGTTCACCGATCATTACCTGGGCGCCAAGCACCACCGTAAGCCTGATCCGGACGACGCCACACATCGGGCATTGGCGGCGTTCAGGCGGTGCTGACCGGGTCGCCGCGATCAGTGCCGGGCTGTTTGCGGAATGTCGCTATCGGCAGCCATCGGTAGCGTCTTGCGCGGCCAAAGCTGCGCGGCGAGCATGCCGACGAACATCAGCGCGCAACCGAAATAGCCGCGCATACTGAGGCTTTCATCGAGAAACACCGCGCCGGCGATCGCGGCGAATACCGCTTCGAGCGACAGAATGATGGCCGCATGCGAGGCAATTGCGTGCTTCTGCGCCACTACTTGCAAGGTGTAACCAACACCCACTGCAAATAGACCGCCATAGATCAAAGCGGGTGCCGCCAGCCAGATGCTGTTCAGACTGGCTTCCTCGAAGATTGCCGCCAGCGCCAGGCTGACCACTGCACAGGTGGCGAATTGCAGAAAGGCCAGGCGGATGGCGTCGTGGCGACTGACGAAGAAACTCACTAGCAAAACGTGCACGCCCCATACGAAGGCCCCGGCCAGTTGAATCCAGTCACCGGAGGCGACCTGGAAGTTGTCGCCGATGCTGAGCAGGGCCATGCCGATCACGGCCAGAATCGCACCTAACCAAGTGCCTGTCCCGGTTCGCTGGCCGATGATCAGCCCCAGCAGCGGTACGACGATGACGTACAGACCGGTGATGAAGCCGGAATTGGTCACGCTGGTGAAGAGCAGGCCGACCTGTTGCAGATTGATGCCCAGTGTTAGCGCAAGCCCCATGCAGAGGCCGCCCAACAGCAGGCTGCGCTGAAAGAAAGGCTCGTGCCGAGCAGCTCCACGGCCCTGATGCAGTAGCAGAGGCAAGAGAACGATGGCGCCCAGGGCGAAGCGCAGGCCAGTAAAAAGGAAGGGGCCGATGTTATCCATTCCGACCCGCTGTGCGACGAAAGCGCTGCCCCAGATCATGGCCGTAATGAGCATCAGGAAATCAGCGCGAAGGGCTTGGTTACGCATGTTTGAGTTCGTCTGGAGAAACCTGCGAACTGTGCATCAAAGCGATGCGATTGGCCACAGATTCATCGGCCCACTAGGCTGGGCCCCTGATTAAATGCGGAACGGTGATCGAATTTCGAGTGGTGGCGCGATATCATCACCGCGGTCCATCAGGAACGCCTCGGGTTCTTCGACCTGAAGTCGGCATCCGGCTCAGGCCGGTGAAAGCGCCAATAAAAAAATCATAGGTCTGCCATGGCTGCTTACGAAATCCTTATCGCTGACGATCATCCTCTATTCCGCAGTGCGCTCCAGCAAGCCTTGACGCTTGGTCTGGGCGACGGCGTGCATTTGTCCGAAGCGGCGAGCATTGCCGAGCTGGAAGCTCAACTGACCCGGACCGTAGATTGGGATTTGGTCCTGCTGGATCTGAATATGCCGGGCGCTTATGGCTTTTCAGGATTGGTGCTGCTCAGAGGGCAGTATCCTCAGCTACCGGTAGTGATGATTTCCGCTCAGGAAGACGCGGCAGTAGTCGCCCGTTCGCGCGAGTTCGGCGCCAGTGGCTTCATTCCCAAATCCAGTTCGCTGGAAACCATTCAAGAAGCGGTGCGAATGGTGCTGGACGGCGACGTCTGGTGGCCCAGCAATATTCAAGACGTTGCCCACGTCAGCCCAGAGGCCAAGGCGGCCAGTGAGGGCCTCGCCAGCCTCACGCCTCAGCAGTTCCGGGTACTGACCATGGTTTGTGACGGCCTGCTGAACAAGCAAATCGCCTACGAGCTGAGCGTGTCCGAGGCGACCATCAAGGCGCATGTCACCGCAATCTTCCGCAAGCTCGGCGTTCGTACCCGGACACAAGCGGCGTTGTTGCTACAGCAGATGGGTTCGATTCCAGGCGGCTGAAGGCTGAGTCACGGTTCGCCGAAGGGCGCGCGGCCCGTAAACCGAGACGATTTACGATCAGGCGATCGATGGTAGGACGATTTCATCGCTGCGCCGTACCCCTGCCGTCAGCGCCCGGCATTGCTCAATAAATTCGCGCATCGCTGCGGTCTGGTATTTCAGCGAATGCCAGATGAAATAAAACTGCCGAGTCAAATCCAGTTCGGGTGTTTCCACCGCAACCAGACTGCCGCGCCGAAACGCGTCGCGCAGTGCCAACCGTGATATGCAGCCGATCCCCAAACCCGATTCGACGGCGCGCTTGATCGCTTCGGTATGTTCCAGTTCGAGCCGGATATTCAGTTTGGCGGGATGATGGCGCATCGCGTGATCGAATGTCCGCCGAGTGCCGGAACCCTGTTCACGAAGGATCCAGGCCTCACGCGAAAGCTCTTCCATGCTTACTTCGGTGCGCCCCGCCAGGACATGTTGCGGTGCGCAGAAGACCACCAGCTCATCTTCTACCCAAGGCAACACTTCGATATCGGCGTGCTGGCAATCGCCTTCGATCAGACCCAGGTCAAGTTCATGTTGTGCGACCTGATGGACAATATGCGCCGTATTTTGCACATGCAGCTTCACTCGGCACTCGGGGTGACGCTGCATGAAACTGCCAATCAGCAAGGTGGCGAGATAGTTGCCAATCGTCAGGGTTGCGCCGACGTTGAGTGAGCCGAAGCCAGTCTTGCCGGCCAGCAGGTCCTCAATGGCCTTGGCCTGATCCAGCAGGCTCACCGCTTGCGGCAGCAGCTGATGACCTAGTGAATTGAGCCACAGGCGCTTGCCGGCGCGGTCGAACAACTGGCAGCCCGATTGCCGCTCCAGTTCGGCCAGCGAAGTACTGGTAGCCGATTGGGACAGCGCAAGACTTTGCGCCGCGCGGGAAACGCTTTCCTGGCGGGCGATGGAAACAAATACCTGAAGCTGACGCAGCGTAAAATGCATATCTATATAACCGATAACATATATCGTTAATATTCACTTAGCGGATATTAACGATGCCGGTAAACTCTCGTAAATATCAAAGCGTGCTCTTCGCGAGCTAGAAGGGGAATCCGTAACATGAGTAACCTGAACGTCGAGCGAGTCCTCAGTGTTCATCATTGGAACGACACGCTGTTCAGTTTCAAAACCACCCGTAATCCAGGGCTGCGCTTTGAAAATGGCCAGTTCGTGATGATCGGTCTCGAAGTCGAGGGCCGACCGCTGATGCGCGCCTACAGCATCGCCAGCCCGAATTACGAAGAGCATCTAGAATTTTTCAGCATCAAGGTTCCGGATGGCCCCCTGACGTCGCGCCTGCAGCACCTCAAGGAAGGCGACTCGCTGATGATCAGCCGTAAGCCTACCGGCACGCTCGTCCTGGACGACCTGCTGCCAGGCAAATATCTCTATTTGCTGAGCACGGGTACCGGTTTGGCGCCATTCATGAGCGTAATTCAGGATCCGGAGACCTATGAGCGTTTCGAAAAGGTCGTGCTGATTCACGGCGTGCGCTACGTGAACGAAGTCGCTTACCGGGAATTCATCACGGAGCACCTCCCGCAGAACGAATTCTTCGGCGAAGCGCTGAAAGAAAAGCTGATCTACTATCCGACCGTGACGCGCGAGCCGTTCGAAAATCAGGGACGCCTGACCGACCTGATGCGCAGCGGCAAGTTGTTCACCGACATTGGTCTGCCTCCAATCAATCCCGAAGATGATCGCGCCATGATCTGCGGAAGCCCGAGTATGCTGACTGAAACCAGCGAGGTGCTGAACAGCTTCGGCCTCAAGGCTTCGCCGCGCATGGGCGACCCAGGGCATTATCTGATCGAGCGTGCTTTCGTCGAGAAGTAAGCGCTCGGTGAAATCGTGAAAGAAGGCCGGCTGGCGCGATGCGTTTGCCGGCCTTTTTTCATATATAGGCAGCGCAGCACTTCTTGAATTTTTGGCCGCTGCGGCAAGGGCAGGGATCGTTGCGACCGGCTTTCAGCTGGACGGTCGGATCGATGAAATACCATTTCCCGTCGTGCTGAACGAAAGCCGAACGTTCATGCTGCGCATGCTGTCCCGCCGGATCGTGCCAGCGAGCGGTGAACGTCACCAGCGCGTGTTCCGGCTGTCCACCAATGAGTTGGCTATCTTCCACTTCCAGCCCGAGCCAGGTGCTCGTGGCGCTCCAGTCTCTCATCGATTGCACGTCTAGCGACTGCTGCTGCACGGGCAGCGTCGTGGCCTTGAGATAATCGACGAGCCCTAAGACGTAGGCGCTATAGCGTGAACGCATCAGCCGTTCCGCACTCGGCGCCGGCTGGCCGCCGTGGTATCGCCCGCAGCACTCGCTGAGCGAGTCGCCGCTGCCGCAAGGGCAATTGGCGTCATGTTGTGTTTCGCTGATCATCGATTCACCACCAATATTTACCGAACATCTGGGGATTGGCCCAAAACTTCGCGTTCAGCCAATCCGGAACCTGCTTGTAAGCAAGCAGGTCGTAGGTGAAGAGGGTCAGGGTCTGGCGGTCACGTTCGAAGTGCGCGCTGATCTGCAGAGCGAGGGCAAAGAAGTCGGTGGCCTGCCAGTCGCATGCATTGAGGTCGATCAGAACCGCGATTCGGTTGGCGTTGAGATTGCGGATGCCACCGAGCAGTTGCAGACCTTCGTGCTTGGGCAGATGTTCGAGGCAATCGGCGACGATCGCCAGATCATAACGTTGGCTCGCCAGTTCGTCGGGCAGCGGAGCGGTCGGGGCGTGGTCGATGTGGCTGTTCAGATGGCTGTGGCTGAACGCATCGACTGCTGGCATGGCGCTACGGCCAACCTGCAGGAGCCGCATCGGCACGTACTGCTCAAGCAGTGCAGCCAGTGCCTGTTGCGGCGATTGTAGTGAGCCGGATGCGATCAAGCCGGGATCCTCGAAGTTACGTACTGCACGCTGCAGATTGCGGTTCGTATGTTTTGCCAAGGTGTAAAGACTAGCGCGACGGCGTGCGCCGTCCTAGTCTCGTTATAACTGGAGCCGCTTTGCCATCCCGCATGGCGCTCTGGCCGATTCCAAACTAGGAGGTTTTACCGATGAGTAGCTTACGGACAGCAGTACCCGTGATTGTAATGACCACCTTCCTGGCCGGCTGTGCAGGGGTGCAAAAGCAGGATTGGCCTAGCTGTGCGGCGGTCGGCGGTGTCACCGGTGCAGCGTTGGGTGCGATAGAAAGCAGCACTTACGCCGGGTACGGTGCCTTGATCGGTGGCGGTGTGGCTGCGGCGTACTGCTGGGCCAACGGTACCGAACAGGAGACGGTCGCCGTGGTCGAGACCGTCGAGCCAACGCCGGTTGCCGAGCCTGAACCAGAGCCCATGGCCGAGCCCGTGCGTGTCGAGCTGGACGTCAAGTTCGACTTCGACCGTGCGCAAGTCAAGCAGGACAGCATGGCCGACATCAAGGATCTGGCTGACTTCATGAAGCAGTATGGCCAGACTTCGACCGTCGTCGAGGGGCATACCGACTCGGTTGGTACCGATGCGTACAACCAGCGTCTGTCCGAGCGCCGTGCCAACGCTGTGCGCGACGTGCTGGTCAATCAGCATGGTCTGGATGGTAGTCGAGTCGACGCAGTGGGTTATGGAGAGTCTCGTCCGGTTGCCGACAACTCGACGGATGAAGGACGGGCCATCAACCGTCGTGTAGAGGCGGAAGTAGAAGCTCGCCCTTAAGGTGTGGCTGAAATGACAAAGCCGGGCACTGCGCCCGGCTTTTTCATGTCGTCGAGTCGATTCGTCTGATTCAGAACAGTGGACGAGCGCTGGCCAGCAAGATAACCAGCAGTCCCAGCAATAGATTGATACCTACCAGCCGGCGGATCCGTCCGAGCGCCGCGCCGCCTTCCGGCCAGTTCTGGGCGGTGATCGCGCGCTTGAGTTCAGGCAGCTGCAGCAACTGGATACGCAGGAACAGCGCCAGCATCACCAGAAACACTCCAGCCATGATGTGTACATAGCGGGGTGCCGCCGCCAGCCCGTCGAAGCGCATGTGCCACATGCCGATACCGCTGATCGGCAATATCAGTACCGTGACCCAGACCCATTTGAAGAAGCGGCGAAATACTTCGGCCCACAACTTCAACCGCTCGGGAGCCTGCAGTTCGGAGACAGCGGCAGGGCGCACTATCATCCAAGCGAAAAACATACCGCCGACCCAGATCATGGCGGCCAGAACGTGTAGCGAATAGGGCAGGGCGAAGGCGGTCACGGTAAATCTCCGGTGGCGATTGAAGAAACGCGCGCTATCATAGCCACCTCTCCGGAATACTGAAAATATATACAGCCCACGCGCCCATGCTCAGCACCGAACTCAAGTCCCAGATCCAGGGCGCCTACTCGCGATTCCTCGAAGCCAAAGGCCTCAAGTCCCGCTACGGCCAGCGCCTGATGATTGCCGAAGTGGCGAAGGTTCTGGGCGCGATCAAGGTTGATGACGAGGGTCGCCGGGACGGTGAGCCTGCGGTCGTCGCGGTCGAGGCTGGAACGGGTACCGGCAAGACGGTTGCCTACAGTCTGGCGACCATTCCGACGGCGAAGGCAGCGGGCAAGCGTCTGGTGATCGCGACCGCTACCGTCGCGTTGCAGGAGCAAATCGTAAACAAGGATCTACCGGACCTGCTGCGCAACAGTGGTTTGAGTTTCTCGTTCGCGCTCGCCAAGGGGCGAGGCCGTTATCTGTGTTTGTCCAAGCTCGACGTCCTGCTTCAGGAAGGCCAGGCGCAGAGCGCTACCGCTCAGCTCTTCGAGGAAGAAGGCTTTCGCATCGACGTGGATGAGCGCAGCGAGAAGCTATTCGGCAGCATGATCGAGAAGCTGGCCGGCAATCGCTGGGACGGCGATCGCGACAGCTGGCCGGAAGAGCTGGCCGATCCGGACTGGGCGCGCTTGACCACAGACCACAGCCAGTGCACCGGTCGTCACTGCCCCAATTTCCAGCAGTGCGCGTTCTACAAGGCGCGGGAAGGCATGACCAAGGTCGACGTCATCGTTACTAACCACGACATGGTGCTCGCCGACTTGGCGCTGGGTGGCGGTGCGGTGCTGCCGGACCCGCGTGACACGCTTTATGTCTTCGATGAAGGTCATCATCTGCCAGACAAGGCCATCGGCCATTTCGCACACTTTACCCGTCTGCGCTCCACCGCCGACTGGCTCGCGCAGATCGAAAAGAACCTGACCAAATTGCTCGCCCAGCATCCGCTACCGGGTGATCTGGGTCGGTTGATCGAGGCGGTGCCAGAGATCGCCCGAGACCTGCGCAGTCAGCAGCAATTCATGTTCAGCGCCTGCGAGCAATTGGCAGATTTCAAGGCAGGCGAGGACATGGAAGGGCGCGAACGGCCAAGACACCGTTTTGTCGGCGGCGTGGTGCCCGAACACCTGATCGAACTGGGCATTGAGCTGAAAAAAGGCTTCGCCAAGCTCAACGATCTGTTCACGCGATTGACCGAGCTGCTGAAGGAAGCGATGGATGGCGAGGCGGGTGTCGGCATCGCCAGCCATCAGGCCGAAGAGTGGTACCCGTTGTTCGGCAGCCTGTTGACCCGCGCTCAGGGCAACTGGGAGCTATGGACGGCATTTACCGTCGACGACCCGGAAGACAGCCCGCCAATGGCACGTTGGCTGACCCTGGCTGAAGGCGGCGCGCTATTCGATATCGAGGTCAACGCCAGCCCGATCCTGGCCGCCGAGACGCTGCGGCGTAATCTGTGGAATGTCTGCTACGGCGCGCTGGTGACCTCGGCAACCCTCACTGCACTGAACAGTTTCGATCGATACCGCATGCGTGCCGGGCTGCCGCGATGCGCAGTGACTGCGGTGGTGCCGAGCCCGTTTCATCATGCCGATGCCGGCGTGCTGCGCGTTCCCAACCTCAATGCCGACCCTCGTGACGCGACCGCGCATACGGCCGCGATCGTACGTGACCTTCCGGCGCAGGTGGAGGCCTCGCGCGGGACGTTGGTGTTGTTCTCGTCACGCAAGCAGATGCAGGACGTATTCGACGGACTGGACCGTGACTGGCGCCGTCGGGTACTGATCCAGGGGAATTTGTCCAAGCAGGAAACGCTGAACAAGCACAAGGCGCGTGTGGATGACGGTGAGAAAAGCGTGCTGTTCGGGCTGGCAAGCTTTGCCGAAGGCGTCGATCTGCCGGGTGCCTATTGCGAGCACGTGGTGATCGCCAAGATCCCGTTTGCGGTTCCCGATGATCCGGTAGAAGCTGCGCTTGCCGAATGGATCGAGGCGCGGGGCGGCAATCCGTTCATGGAAATCGCCGTGCCCGATGCGTCATTACGCCTGGTCCAGGCCTGTGGCCGATTGCTGCGAACCGAAGAGGACCGCGGCACGATTACTCTGCTTGACCGTCGGGTCGTCACTCAACGCTACGGCAAGGCCATTCTCAATGCGTTGCCCCCGTTTCGAAGAGAAATTAGCTAACGCTTTTCGCGGCGATCCGGTACGCCGCATGGGGGCTTATTCAAACGGCTGATGGTTCGGTAATCGACGTCGAGTCTGTTTTCTTGCGTCGGCGCGGCTGGAACAATGCGCTGGATACTTAATAACCAAGGGGCGCGAACGTGCAGGTTCAAGGATATTTCGATCTTCGTTTCGAGGCCGTCAAAGACGCGTTCAGCGATCTGTTCGAGCAGACCCAACAGCGCGGAGCGGCGGTCTGTGTGAAGGTTGGCGGCGAAACCGTTGTCGATCTCTGGGCCGGCGTAGCCGACAATGCCGGTGAGCAAGCCTGGCAAAGCGACACCCTGGTCAATCTTTTTTCGTGCACCAAGACCTTTACTGCGGTCGCCGCCCTGCAACTGGTAGGCGAAGGCAAGCTGCAGCTGGACGAACCTGTCGCAGGTGTCTGGCCGGAGTTCGCCGCCAATGGCAAGCAGGCCATCACCTTGCGGCAGCTGCTTAGCCATCAAGCCGGGCTGCCTGCTATCCGACAGCCGTTGCCCCCAGAAGCGTTGTACGACTGGGAGGCGATGATCACCGCTTTGGCGGCCGAGAGCCCATGGTGGACGCCAGGTGACGGGCATGGATATGCCGCGATTACCTACGGCTGGCTGCTCGGCGAGCTGATCCGCCGCGCCGACGGCCGTGAGCCGGGCGAAGCGATCGTCGCGCGTACTGCCCGATCTTTGGAGCTGGATTTCCATCTGGGGCTGGCCGACGCCGAATTCGACCGGGTCGGCTACTTGACCAGGCAAAAGAACAATTTCGGCGATGCGGCAGCTCAGCGCATGCTCAAGGCGTTGACGGGCGATCCGCAGTCGCTCACCGCTCGCGCGTTCACCAATCCGCCATCGATTATGAACAGTGCTAACAAGCCGGAGTGGCGCCGAATGGTTCAGCCCGCAGCTAATGGACACGGCAATGCTCGGGCGCTGGCCGGCTTTTATGACGGATTGCTGCGAGGTGAGCTGCTCGATTATGAGTTGTTGACCGAGATGACCCGTGAGCATTGTCTCGGTGAAGACCGTACGCTGCTGAGTCGTACTCGTTTCGGCTTGGGTTGCTGGCTGGATCAGCCGGATGTGGAGAGCGCAACGTTCGGTGCGGGGCCCGGCGCCTTTGGCCATCCGGGTGCGGGTGGCTGCATCGGTTTCGCCGACCCGCAGCGCGACTTGGCGTTCGGCTATGTCACCAATACGCTAGGTCCCTATGTCTTGATGGACCCACGTGCGCAGACGCTGGCTAGTACCGTGAACGCTTGCCTGAGTTGAACCGCTCGTCTGTTCGCTATGGCAGAGCTTTTCATAACAATGACCTGCGTCCACAATTTAAGACAAATCCTTGCTTAAGCTACGCGTAGATTCACACGCAACCTGTTTCGCCAACCCACCTCACGGAACCTGGCTCATGAACTTGCCGAAAAGCGCCTTCTTCATTCTCTGCATGGTCATTGGTGGCTGTAGCTCCAACAGCGAGAAACCAAAAGAGACGGTCGTTGTGCCGGAGACTGTTATCGATCATGCCTGGCTGGACGGCTACGAGCCGCGGCTACGCGATGCATTGAAGGACAGTCGCTTCGAGCTCGAGCGGCGTGAGGGTGTGCTGGTGGTCACTGCGCCGGTCGATGCATCGTTCAATCCTGACCGCCCTGGCATGTTGCTGCCTGTGACACTTGGCCCGCTCAGCCGCGTGGCGAAACTGGTCGAAGGTGACGAGAAAACCGCCGTTATCGTGCTTGGTCATGCCGACAGCACTGGATCGCTGGAAATCAATCGCGACATCAGCCGCCAGCGTGCCGGTGCCGTTGCGGCGATCTTTCGTCTCAGCGGCTTGAAGCACGACCGTCTGCGCATTCGAGGGCTGGGCTCGGATATGCCGCGCGCGTCCAACGAGAACGAGGAAGGCCGTGCTCTGAATCGTCGAGTCGAAATGGTGCTGGCACCTCAGCCGACATTGCTGTCGTTGGTTGCCCAGTACAGTGAGGCGCCCACCAAAGAGACCCAGGTTGCGGTTGCCGAGGTGACCAAGGCTAAATAACCAAGCCGCTAAGCCAATTCTTGTTTGGCCTTGTTGTGTTGAATCAAGCGGGACCCAATAGCAAATCGATAAACTTTTGGCTTCGACTGTTTCCAGGATTCCGAGATGACCCAGACCTTGGCCGACATGCGACGCGACTACACGCGCGAAGGGCTCAGCGAAGCGAACGCGCCGGACGAGCCTTTTGCACTCTTTCGCCAGTGGTTCGCTGACGCGGTGCAGACGGAGCAGTTGCCAGTCGAGCCGAACGCCATGACGCTGGCTACGGTCGATGCCGAAGGTCGCCCGCATTGCCGTGTGCTCTTGCTCAAGGCGCTGGATGATCAAGGCTTTACCTTCTTTACCAACTACGAAAGTGCCAAGGCCGAGCAGCTGGCGGCTCGTCCGTTTGCTGCAATGACGTTCTTCTGGCCTAGCCTGGAACGTCAGGTGCGAATCGAGGGGCGGGTCGAGAAAGTTAGTGCTGCCGAGTCCGACGCCTATTACCAGGTGCGGCCGCTGGGGAGCCGCTTGGGAGCCTGGGCTTCACCGCAAAGTCGAGCGATTCGTGATCGGGCCGAGCTCGAGCGGCTGCTCGCCGAGACCGAGCAACGTTTTCTCGATCAGGCGCCTCATTGCCCCCCTCATTGGGGAGGTTACCGTTTGCTGCCGGAGCGGATGGAATTCTGGCAGGGGCGTCCCAGCCGTCTGCATGATCGTCTCAACTATCGGTGCGTCTCCAATAACTGGCAGCGCGAGCGTCTGGCGCCCTGACCGCTGTTACATTCGAGCATGACTGCGTCCACATGGCGGAGGCCGGTATAGCCGGCTCCACCATCAGTCATTTGGCGTCGTAGCGCCCCAATTCTCGCTCCAGCCAACTCTGCAAATCCTTCCTTTTCACACCAGCGCCCTTCGCTGCTGCGAGCCGCTGCAATGCCCACTCTCTCTTTTTTGGATCATTTCCCGCCAGGGATAACGCCAAGTCCCGGTCCGCCCAGCGCCTGAAGCGCACAAACAGCCAGGCATGAAAAACCAGTCCGGCGAGGGTGACAACGGTGATGATGAAGTAGTCCATGAATAGTCTCGTGAAACAGCTTGAACAGCAGCTTACATGCGGGGCGGGATCGCCTCGGGTAAAGTAAGGTCTTAATTCAGAATGCTGAGCAAGGTCGAGACCGCTGCCAAGTGCCTGTTCGTCGCAGGCTCCTGGGCGATGCGGTCGGGAATGCCAACCCGTTTCCAGGAGAGTACTTCATGCGCAACTCCATTTTTGTTGCTTCATTTACCGCCATAGCGCTGACCATCGGTGGCTGTACATCGAATCTCACCGGGGATTCCTATTCCCGCGACGAAGCACGAACGGTTCAGACCGTCCGTTACGGAACTATCGAATCATTACGTCCAGTCAAGCTCGAGGGCACCAAAACGCCTATCGGTAGCGGTGCGGGTGCCGTAGTGGGCGGTATCGCCGGTAGTGGCGTCGGCGGTGGCCGTGGCAGTGCGGTTGCAGCGGTGATCGGCGCGGTGGCCGGCGGCATGCTTGGCGCCGCGGCGGAGGAGGGCATCACCCGGGCACAAGGGGTTGAAATTACTGTGCGGGAGGACGACGGGAACATGCGCGCCTATGTACAGGAAGTTGAGCCCAACCAGGTCTTTCGTGTCGGTCAGCGCGTACGCATCATGACGGTCAATGGTACGAGTCGTATCGCACCGTGAAGTAAACAAAATCTGCAGTAGGCGAACGGTGCGCTGTTGCCGCGCACCTCGATTTTGCTATAAGCATGCCCGCCTGAAACGACGCGCGTTGCGTGGAAGATCAGGCTCAAACTGAGCATCGTCTGGTACGGTGGTTGGGCTGCGCCTTTTGTTTTTCGAAATACTTGAGTCCATGACGTTGCTTCGACCGGTATGGATAATCGGCCCACACCGCCATGTCTCTTCGGGCTTAGATCCGTGACAGGGAATATAACTGCCGCGCGCATGCGCGGCTTAAGGGGTTTTTGCTCATGGCGCTTGCGCTGATAATCGCTCTGCCATTTTTAGGGATTTGCCTACCGCTACTGTTCGAACGTTTTGGTAGATCCGCCTGTGCGTTCGGTGCTGGGTTGGCTCCGTTAGCGGCTCTGGTTCTTTTGTTCTCCAAACGTGCCGCTGTCTTTGGTGGCGAAATAGACGTACAGATGATGCCCTGGCTGCCAGAACTCGGGTTGAACCTGAGCCTGAGGCTCGACGGACTCGGCTTCTTGTTTGCGTTGCTGATTCTAGGCATTGGTCTGCTGGTCATCCTTTATGCGCGTTATTACCTATCCAAGCATGAGCCGATGGGGCGCTTTTATGGATTTTTCCTGCTTTTCATGGGTGCGATGCTCGGCGTGGTGCTGGCTGAAAATCTGCTGCTGATGCTGATGTTCTGGGAGCTGACCAGCCTCTCGTCGTTTCTCCTGATCGGCTTCTGGAATCATCGGACCGAAGCCCGTCAGGGCGCGCGTATGGCGTTGGCGGTGACTGGCGGGGGCGGGTTGGCGCTGCTGGCTGGCATTCTGCTGATCGGTCATATCGTTGGCAGCTATGAGCTGACCACTGTGCTGGCTTCGGGTGACCTGATTCGGGCACATGCGCTGTATCCGCTGACGCTGATCCTGGTGCTGCTCGGGGTTTTCACCAAATCCGCACAGTTTCCGTTTCACTTCTGGTTACCGCAGGCAATGGCGGCACCGACACCGGTTTCGGCCTTTCTGCATTCGGCAACCATGGTCAAGGCTGGGGTGTTTCTGCTGGCGCGGCTTTATCCAGCACTTTCGGATTCGGAGTGGTGGTTCTATCTGGTCAGCTTGACCGGGCTGGCAACTCTGTTGATCGGCGCGGTCATGGCGCTGTTCCAGCACGACCTCAAAGGCTTGTTGGCTTACTCGACCATCAGCCACCTTGGGTTGATCACTTTGCTGTTCGGGCTTGATTCGCGGCTGGGTGCGGTGGCGGCAATCTTCCACATCATCAACCACGCCACCTTCAAGGCGTCGCTGTTCATGGCTGCCGGCATCATCGACCATGAAACCGGGACCCGCGACATGCGGCGCATCAACGGCATGCTGAAATACATGCCGCACACGGCGGCGCTGGCGATGATCGCCTCGCTGGCCATGGCCGGGGTGCCCTTGCTCAATGGATTCCTCAGCAAGGAAATGTTTTTCGCCGAAACCCTCGATCAGCATCTGCTGGGCAGCTTCTATTGGACGATTCCGGCACTGGCGACCCTGGCAAGTGCTTTTTCGGTGGCTTATTCGCTGCGCTTCGTGCATGACGTTTTCTTCAATGGCGAGCCGATCGACCTACCCAAATATCCGCCGCACGAGCCGGCGCGCTATATGAAGATACCGGTGGAGATTCTGGTGCTGCTGTGCCTGCTGGTCGGAATGCTGCCGGCTTATACCGTGGCGCCGTTGCTGGCGGCTGCGGTTGCCGGAAGCCTCAATGGACCGGTGCCCGATTACAGCCTGTCGATCTGGCACGGCTTCAACCTTCCGCTGCTGATGAGTTTTGTCGCACTGGCCGGTGGCGTGCTCATCTATTCGCTGCGCAAGTGGGTGTTCGCCTGGTACGAGGGGCTTCCCCGCGTGGATTCGCTGCAGGTTTTCACGCGTGTTATCAGTGACATTGCGCGGGGCGCGCGCTGGATAACGGGGCGTTTGGAAAATGGTTCGTTGCAACGCTACCTGATGCTGGTCCTGCTCAGTACGCTGTTGCTGGTGGTATACGCGCTGACGCCGTTGACCGCTCTGACTGGCCCGGTTGCGCTCACGCCGCTGGATGTCATTACGGTATTGGGGATGCTGATTCTCTGTCTGGCGTCGCTGCTTACGGTATTTTTCCACCGCCGGCGTCTGGTGGCGTTGATGGTGCTGAGCGTTGTCGGCTTGATGGTGTCGCTGGCGTTCGCCCGCTACTCAGCCCCCGATCTGGCATTGACCCAGCTCTCGGTCGAGGTGGTGACCATCATTCTGCTGATCCTGGCGCTGTTCTTCATGCCTGACCGAACGCCGGCCGAGTCGAGCAGTCTGCGCAGCTTCCGTGACCTGGTTCTGGCCGGCAGCTTCGGCACCATGATCGCCTTGCTCACTTATGCTGTGCTGACACGTCCTTACGACAGCATCGCTTCGTTCTTCCTGGAGAACAGCGTTTCCGGCGGCGGCGGAACCAACGTGGTCAATGTGATTCTGGTCGACTTCCGCGGTTTCGATACGCTCGGCGAAATATCGGTGCTGGCCATCGCGGCGGTGGGAATCTATGGATTGCTCTATGGGTTGCATCTGCCACATCAGCTTCGTGACTACAGAGGACGACTATGGAGTACCGATAGCCATCCGATGGTTCTGGATGTGCTGTCGCGTGCGCTGCTGCCGATGGCCTTGCTGATATCGGTGTTCATTTTCCTGCGTGGACACAATCTGCCGGGTGGCGGCTTCATTGCCGGCCTGATCACCGCGGTCGCGCTGATTCTGCAATACATTTCGCACGGGGTTACCTGGGCCCAGCAACGGCAGCCCTTCAGCTATCACGGCGTCGCGGGGATGGGAGTGCTGATCGCAGGGCTGACCGGGCTGGGCAGCTGGCTGTTCGGGCATCCCTTCCTGACCTCGGCGTTCGGTCATTTCCATCTTCCAGTGATCGGCGAGTTCGAGTTGGCTACGGCCATGCTGTTCGATCTGGGTGTGTATCTGGCGGTCGTAGGCGCGACGCTATTGATCCTCTCCAACATTGGCCACGTCAGCCAGGATGAAACGTGCAAGGAGGTGCTCTGATGGAAGCCGTACTGGCGATAACGCTGGGGATCATGATGGCAAGCGGCGTCTACCTGCTGCTTCGCGCGCGGATATTCCCGGTGGTGATGGGGCTGACGCTAATTTCTTACGCGGTGAACCTGTTCATTTTCTCCATGGGTAGGCTTGCCACGGGCGTGCCGGCCGTAATAGGCAGAAGCGCCGAGTACGGTGATCCGCTTCCGCAGGCTCTGGTGCTAACCGCCATTGTCATCGGCTTCGCCATGACTGCATTCATTGTGGTGCTGTCACTGCGCGGCCTGGGTGAGTTGCGCACCGACCATGTGGATGGCAGGGAGCCGCGCGAATGAATCATGCGTTGATCCTCCCGATCTTGCTTCCGCTGTTCGTCGGTAGTTTGTTGCTGCTGACCCATAAGCAGGCGTTGCCCTTCAAACGTCTGGTGTCATTGTTGGCGACTTGGCTGCTGGTGCCGCTGGCCCTATGGCTGCTGCTACAGGCAAACACTGGCACTCTGTTCGTTTACCAACTGGGAGATTGGCTGCCGCCGTTCGGCATCATATTGCTGCTCGACCGTCTGAGCGCGCTGATGTTGCTGGTGACGGCGGTACTTGCCAGCTTCGCAGTGCTTTACGCGTCGCGCGGTGATGATGAGCGCGGGCCGAATTTCCACGCGCTGTTTCAGTTTCAATTGGCCGGGATCAACGGTGCGTTTCTGACCGGGGATCTGTTCAACCTGTTCGTGTTCTTTGAAATCCTGCTGATTTCATCCTATGCGTTGTTGCTGCACGGCAACGGTGCCAAGCGCGTACAAGCTGGCATCCACTATGTGGTGCTGAATCTGCTGGGTTCTGCGCTGTTCCTGGTGGGCGTAAGCATGCTTTATGGGCTCACCGGGACGCTGAACATGGCCGACCTGGCCATCCGAGTTGGGGCAGCTGACCCTGCCGATGCGCCGCTTCTAGCGGCGGCGGGTTATCTGCTGCTGGTGGTGTTCGCCCTCAAGGGCGCAATCCTGCCGCTGTACTTTTGGCTTCCGCGTGCTTATGCCTCAGCGACGGCACCGGTTGCGGCGCTGTTTGCGATCATGACCAAGCTCGGTCTCTATGCGATCGTCCGAGTGTTTACGCTCATCTACGGCAGCGAGGCGGGCACCTTGAGCAACATGGTGCTCGATTGGCTGTGGCCATTATCAATGCTCACGCTCGCCGCCGGCGTGCTGGGCGCTCTGGCTGCGCGCAACCTGCAGATTCTCCTGTCTTATCTGGTTGTGGTTTCGGTGGGAACGCTGCTGGCCGGTGTCGCACTGGGCACTGAGCAGGGGCTGAGCGCTGCGCTTTATTACCTGCTGCACAGCACGCTGGTGACAGGCGGTCTGTTCTTGCTGGCGGATTTGATTGCTCGTCAGCGGGGCGAGATGGCGTCGGATCTGGCTTCGGCGCCAGCATTGAGGCAGCCTCTTATGCTGGGTGCGCTATTTTTTGCCGGCGCGATTTCAGTCGCGGGATTGCCACCGTTTTCCGGTTTTTTGGGCAAGGTGATGCTGCTGCAGGCGGTCTCACCCGGTAGCGGTGCCTCGCTGCTCTGGTCGGTAGTGCTGATCGGTGGGTTGGGTATGGTGATAGCGCTGAGCCGCGCTGGAAGTCTGATTTTCTGGAGATCGAGCGAGGCGGCAGTCGTGGCCGTGCCAGCCGATTCGCTGCGCATGCTTGCAACCTTCGGGCTGTTGCTGGGTAGTGTGCTGCTGGTTATTGCCGCGCAACCGATCCAGGCCTACGTCCAGGCCACAGCTGCCCAGCTGTTCGACCTTGGGCCATATCTGCAGATTATTCAGGGAGCTGGTGCATGAAGAAGTCCCGCCTGTTGCCGAATCCTGCTCTTACATTGTTGCTGACCGCGCTATGGCTTTTGCTTAACAACACCTTGGGATTGGGTCATATCCTGCTGGGTCTCTTCCTCGGCTGGGCGATTCCGCTTCTGATTTCAGGTTTTCTGATCGAGGTGCCGCCTGTACGCAAGCCCCTCAGGCTCTGCCTATTCATGCTGAAAGTGTTCTATGACATCGTTATTGCCAATATGCATGTAGCCAAGCTGGTACTTGGGCCAAGGGAGAACTTGCAGCCCGCATTCATCGAGGTGCCGATGGCGATCGAGAACGAATTCGTGCTGGCAATGTTGACCAGCATCATCTCGTTGACTCCCGGCACGGTGTCAGCCGGCCTTAGTGAGGACCACAAAGTATTGATTCTGCATGCGCTGGACGCACCCGATATCGAGGCGCTGGTCGCTGATGTGAAGAGCAGCTACGAGGCGCCGCTGCTGGAGATTTTCGAATGCTAGCCTATGTGATTCCGCTTTGTATGGGCCTGTTGGGTGTGGCGGCATTGCTCAATGTCATTCGCCTGATCAAGGGGCCCGAAATGCCCGATCGGGTATTGGCACTGGATACGCTGTACATAAACGGCCTGGCGCTGATCGTGTTATTCGGTATCTGGCTGGCGTCCGATCTGTTCTTCGAGGCCGCGCTGCTGATTGCGGTGATGGGGTTCGTCAGTACCGTCGCGGTGGGCAAGCATTTGCTGCATGGCGACATCATCGATTGAGGGAGAGCACATGCCGTTCTGGATTGAGTTGTTGGTCAGCGCCTGCCTGATCATCGGAAGTATCTTTGCATTGATCGGAGCGATAGGCCTGTATCGTCTGCCCGATTTCTATACGCGCCTGCATGGGCCGACCAAGGCCACGACGCTCGGCGTTGGCGGCATCATCATTGCCTCGATGATTTTCTTCAGCAGCAGGAACGACGGCCTGAGCCTGCATGAGCTGCTGATCACCATGTTTCTCTTCATTACCGCTCCGGTCAGCGCACACATGCTGGCGAAGGCTGCCATGCAGCAGAAGCTGGCCTGCGTCGAGCGAACCCGTGGTAAGCCTTGGGATTAAAGGCGTTATGCATTGAACCCAGCCCCTGAGTAGGGGCTCGCGGCTTGCTGCATGCTTGCTGCTCTCATTTACCCAAGCGGCACGTCAGATGACGATGCTGCTTGGGGAGGGCTGGTGCTCATTTTCCTGGGACAGCTGCTTGATCATCGCCTGTTGTAGCTGAATGCAAAGTTTCAAATCCGATAGTGGCTGATTGTCCGCATTGGTGACGAAGAACACGTCCTCGACGCGCTCGCCGAGCGTGGCGATCTTGGCGTTCTGCACGGAAAGATCGAAGTCTTGGAACAGTTGGCCGATACGTGCCAGCAGGCCGGGGCGGTCGGGCGCAATCACTTCGATAATGGTCTGCGGGCGTTGCATATCGTTATGGATGGTGACCTGCGGCGGAAATGCAAAATGCTTCAGCTGGCGAGGTACGCGCTTCTTAATGATCGTCAGGTAATCGTCCGGATTGCGCAGCGCATCGATCAGGCCTTGGCGGATTTCTTTGGTGCGCTTCGGGTCGTTGCCAATAGGTGTGCCATCGGCATCCAGCACGATGTAGGTGTCCAGGGTGAACTGGCTACTTGAGGTAATGATGCGGGCGTCGTGAATGTTCAGATTCAACTGATCCATAGCCGCTACGGTCACCGCGAAGAAGTCGTGTTGATCCGGTGCGTAAATGAAAATCTGCGTGCCGCCTTCAAACTCGCGCTGGGTGGTTTCCTTGATTAAAACCAGCGGACCGCCGTCGCTTGGATGCTCGATGATGGCTTCGGTATGCCAGGCGACATCGGTGGAGCTGTGGCGCATGAAGTAATCGTCGCCCAGCTGCGACCACAGCTGTTCTGCGTCGTCGGGATCGGTGCCGTTGCGCACCAGATTGTCGAGTGCGGCACGCTGGGTCTGGCGAATCTGCTCCTCGCGACCTAGTGGGTTTTCCAGGCCACGTTTGAGGGCTCGTTTGGTTTCGGTATATAGCTGGCGCAGCAGACTGGCGCGCCAGGAATTCCAGAGGGTCGGGTTGGTTGCGTTGATGTCCGCCACCGTCAGTACGTACAGGTAATCGAGGTGGGTCTCATCGCCGACCAGCTGGGCGAAATCATTGATGACCTGCGGGTCCGACAAGTCCTTGCGCTGAGCGGTGGTGGACATGACCAGATGGTTTTCTACCAGCCAGACTACCAAGCGTGTATCCCAGGCGGGAAGCTTGTGGCGCTCACAGAATGCCTGAGCGTCCACTGCGCCAAGTTCCGAATGGTCGCCGCCGCGGCCTTTGGCAATGTCGTGATAAAGCCCTGCGATGTAGATGAGTTCAGGCTTGGGCAGGCGCTCGACCAGCTTGCTGGCCAGCGGGTACTTCTCCGCCACGCCGGGCTTGCTGAGCTTGCGCAGGTATTTGATGACGTTGAGCGTGTGGGCATCGACCGTATAGATATGGAACAGGTCATGTTGCATCTGCCCGACGATATGGCCGAACTCGGGCAGATAACGCCCCAGGATGCCGTAGCGGTTCATTCGACGCAGGTTGCGGTGGATGCCTTCCTTGCACTTGAACAGCTCGACGAACAGGCTGGTGTTGCGAATGTCGCTGCGGAAATCGTCATCGATGAGGTGACGATGGTCACGCAACAGGCGAATGGTTTCGGCCCGAACACCTTGAATTTCAGGGTGCTGCGCCAGCAGTACGAAGATTTCGAGAATCGCGAAGGGCCTGCGTTGAAACACCGAGTCGTCAGTTACTTCGAGATAACCGTCGCGTACCAGAAAGCGGCTATTGAGCGGTACGGCATCACCGCTGTCGCCTTCCCAAAGAATAACTTCCGCAAAGTGCTGCCCCACCAGATCGCTGAGCTCGGAAATGCTCATGACGACGCGGTAGTACTTCTGCATGAAGCGTTCGATCGCCAGCTTGGCGTCGCTGTCCTTATAGCCGAGGAGGGCGGCGAGGCTGCGCTGATGGTCGAACAGCAGGCGATCCTCCGCGCGTCCAGCCAGCATGTGCAGCCCGTAACGGACACGCCAGATGAACTCCTGGCCTGAAACCAGCAATGCGAATTCACCTTCGGTCAAGAACCCCTGGTCGACGATCGCATTCAGGTTCAGGCTGCCGAACTGCCGGCGTGCGATCCACAGTATCGTCTGAATGTCGCGCAACCCGCCGGGTGAACCTTTGACGTTCGGCTCCAGGTTGTATTCGGTGTTGTTGTACTTGGAGTGGCGTGCCGCCTGCTCGTTACGCTTGGCGAGAAAGAATTCCTTGCTCGGCCACATTTCCGATGGGTTGGTGACCTTCAGCATGTTTTGCCGTAGGTGCTCGGGGCCGGCAATGGTGCGGCTTTCCATGAGATTGGTAATGACCGTCAGGTCCGCACGTGCCTCTTCGGCGCACTCCCGGACCGAGCGCACGCTCTGGCCGACCTCGAGTCCGATATCCCAGAGCAGGGTCAGAAGGCCTTCGATGGAGTCGCGAAATTTCTCGTGACTGTTGTCTTCGAGCAGGATCAGTAAGTCGATATCGGAATAGGGGTGTAGCTCGCCGCGGCCATAGCCGCCAACGGCAACCAGTGCGATTTCGGCATCGCTGCTCCAGTCGAAGCGGCCCCAGGCGGCCCTGAGGATCTGATCTACGAACCATGCTCGGTCTTCGATCAGGCGGCGGATATCACGGCCAGCCAGGAAGCGCGCGTCGAGCACTTCCCGCGCATTGCGAATGGCCTTTTTGAAGGCGGTGATGGGGCTGGCCTTGAGCGCCAATTCTGCTTGGAACTGGCTGCGGTCGAATAACTCTGGATCAACCTGAGGCATGCCGCCGCCCTCCGTCAAACATCAAATCGGTAAGCAATCATGGCGATGTGCGAGCTATGGTGTCATCGCTGCGCAGTGTGAAAATTTCATAGCCGTCAGCGGTGACCACAATCGTGTGTTCCCATTGAGCGGACAGCTTGCGGTCCTTGGTGATGGCAGTCCAACCATCACCGAGCAGGCGGGTTTCCGAACGGCCCTGATTGATCATTGGCTCGATCGTGAAGGTCATACCTTCCTTAAGTTCAAGACCGGTTCCCGCGCGGCCATAGTGAAGCACCTGGGGTTCCTCGTGAAAAACCTTGCCGATGCCATGACCACAGTATTCGCGGACCACAGAGAATCCATTTTTCTCGGCGTGCTTTTGGATCACTTCGCCAATATCGCCTAGACGCGTGCCGGGACGGACGATCTCGATACCTTTATAGAGGCACTCTTGAGTCACCTTGCACAGGCGCTCGGCCCATTCCGGTGCTTTGCCGACGATGAACATCCTGCTGGTGTCGCCGTGGTAACCATCCTTAATGACCGTGATGTCGATATTAAGGATGTCGCCATCCTTCAACGGCTTGTCATTGGGAATGCCATGGCAGACCACGTGGTTGATAGAGGTGCAGATCGATTTGGGGAAGCCCTTGTAGTTGAGCGGGGCAGGTATGGCCTGCTGTACGTTAACGATATGGTCGTGACAGAGGCGATCCAGCTCGTCGGTGGTGACACCCGGCTTGACGTGCTCGCCGATCATCTCGAGCACCTCGGCGGCGAGCCGCCCGGCAATGCGCATCTTCTCGATATCTTCGGGCGTTTTGATGGTGACAGTCATGCAAACCTCATTGGCGCCGGGGAGCGCTGCGAAAAACGAAAGCGCAAATGATAAACCAAATGAATGAGGAGCTGATAAAAGCGCTGGAGGCTAGACGGCTCAACGAACAGGGCGCTCGAGAATTCCGCCTAGCCTTCCAGACTGTCTTTGTGCTATAAAACGCGCCGCTCAACGGGGAGGCCCGTTGCGCTTAACCCCACACACGTGTCGACACGGTATCCTGGGTGCTCGCAAGAGTTGGATATCGGGACGCGTGGAGGCCTAACCCGACTTATCCGAGGAAGTATCATGACTCAAGTCACCATGCGCGACATGCTGAAGGCCGGTGTGCACTTCGGCCACCAGACCCGTTACTGGAACCCGAAAATGAACAAGTTCATCTTCGGTGCGCGCAACAAGATCCATATCATCAACCTCGAAAAAACCCTGCCGATGTTCAACGACGCGCTGCAGTTCGTTGAAAAGCTGGCTGCGGGTAAGAACAAGATTCTGTTCGTCGGCACCAAGCGTTCCGCTGGCAAGATCGTTCGCGAAGAAGCCGCTCGTTGTGGCTCGCCGTATGTCGATCATCGCTGGTTGGGCGGCATGCTGACTAACTACAAGACCATTCGTGCGTCGATCAAGCGTCTGCGCGAGCTGGAAGCCCAGTCTCAGGACGGCACTTTCGACAAGCTGACCAAGAAAGAAGCCCTGATGCGTACCCGTGATCTGGAAAAGCTGGATCGTAGCCTGGGTGGTATCAAGGACATGGGCGGTCTGCCGGACGCGATGTTCGTCGTTGACGTCGATCACGAGCGCATTGCCATTTCCGAAGCAAACAAGCTGGGCATTCCGGTCATCGGTATCGTCGATACCAACAGCAGCCCGGAAGGCGTCGACTACATCATTCCTGGTAATGACGATGCCATCCGTGCCGTGCAACTGTATCTGGGCTCCATGGCGGATGCTGTGCTGCGTGGCCGTCAGAATGGCGCCGGTGGTGCTGACGAGTTCGTCGAAGAAGCCGCCCCCGAGGCCGCTCAAGGCTGAGCGCGCGGTCGCATAGCTGATACCCGTTGAACAGAAAGGGGGCTATGCCCCCTTTTTGCCAATCACGAATTGATCGCCCGAGTTAGAGGGCATGATCGAAAATCGAATCGAGAGGATTTGCGAACATGGCAGAGATCACTGCAGCCCTGGTTAAAGAACTGCGCGAGCGCACTGGCCAAGGCATGATGGATTGCAAAAAGGCACTCACCGCAGCCGGCGGCGACATCGAGAAAGCCATCGACGACATGCGTGCCGCTGGTGCCATCAAGGCCGCCAAGAAGGCGGGCAACATCGCCGCTGAAGGTTCCATTGCGGTCAAAGTCGCCGATGACAACAAGCGTGCCGTAATTATCGAAGTTAACTCGCAGACCGACTTCCTGGCTCTGCAGGACGACTTTAAGAATTTCGTAAGCAACAGCGTCGAGAAGGCCTTCGCCGAGAAGATGGTCGATGCAGCTCCGCTGATTGCCGCTCAGGAAACTGATCGTGAGGCGCTGGTTGCCAAGTGCGGCGAGAACGTCAATATTCGCCGTCTGACCACTGTTGAAGCTGATCTGGTTGGTTCCTATCTGCATGGCCATCGCATCGGCGTTCTGGTAGCCCTGAAGGGTGGTAACGTCGAGTTGGCTAAAGAAATTGCCATGCACGTCGCGGCCAGCAACCCCCAGTTCCTGGATCCGTCGCAGGTTTCCGAAGAGGCCGTCGCGAAGGAAAAGGAAATTTTCCTGGCGCTGAACGAAGATAAGATCAAGGGCAAGCCCGCCGAAATCGTCGAGAAGATGGTTGCTGGTCGCATCAGCAAGTTCCTTGCTGAAGCCAGCCTGGTCGAGCAGGCCTTTGTCAAAGATCCTGACGTCAAGGTTGGCGAGCTGGCGAAGAAAGCCGGTGCAGAGATCGTTTCCTTCGTCCGTTACGAAGTGGGCGAAGGCATCGAGCGTGCTGAAGTCGACTTCGCTGCTGAAGTTGCGGCTCAGGTAGCTGCCACTAAGCAATAAGACGCTTCTGCTGTCCTCGAAGAGGCTGCCCGCTCACGCGCGCGGCCTCTTCGTCAGACTGGAGGGTGGAAATGTTTTCTGCCGCGCTATAGTCAGCGCTGGCACCAACCCGTCACTGCGCTGTCATAGCGCAGATATTTTCTGGCAGTAGAGCCAGCTTAGTCATACAAACGCCGCAGGAGAGACAACGCCAATGGCTCAGCAGATGAGTGCACGCAATCCTCGCTATAAACGCATTCTGCTCAAATTAAGCGGCGAAGCCCTGATGGGTTCGGAAGACTTCGGCATTGATCCCAAGGTGCTTGATCGCATGGCCTTGGAAGTCGGGCAATTGGTAGGTATCGGCGTAGAGGTGGGTCTGGTCATTGGCGGCGGGAACCTGTTCCGTGGCGCCGCCCTTTCGGCAGCCGGTATGGACCGCGTAACCGGCGATCACATGGGAATGCTGGCAACGGTGATGAATTCGCTGGCCATGCGCGACGCTCTGGAACGCTCGAACATTCCCGCCCTGGTCATGTCGTCGATTTCCATGGTCGGTGTGACTGATCATTACGATCGTCGCAAGGCGATGCGCCATCTCAAAAGCGGCGAAGTGGTGATCTTCTCGGCCGGCACCGGCAATCCTTTCTTCACCACTGATTCGGCCGCCTGTCTGCGCGCTATCGAGATCCATGCTGATGTGGTGCTCAAGGCTACCAAGGTTGACGGCGTTTACACCGCTGATCCTTTCAAGGATCCGAATGCCGAGAAATTCGAACAACTGACTTATGATGACGTGCTCGACCGCAAGCTGGGCGTCATGGACCTGACCGCCATCTGCCTATGCCGCGACCACAATATGCCGCTGCGAGTGTTCAACATGAACAAGCCCGGTGCCCTGCTCAATATCGTGCTCGGCGGCGCTGAAGGAACACTGATCGAGGAACAGAACCAATGATCAACGAGATCAAGCAAGACGCCCAGGAGCGTATGACGAAGACCCTGGAATCTCTGGGGCATGCATTCGCCAAGATCCGTACCGGCCGTGCTCACCCGAGCATCCTCGATAGCGTGATGGTGTCGTACTACGGCAGCGATACCCCGTTGCGTCAGGTTGCAAACGTGGTTGCCGAAGATTCCCGTACCCTGGCCCTGACCGTTTTCGACAAGAGCATGATTCAGGCCGTCGAGAAGGCCATCATGACCTCTGACCTGGGATTGAATCCCGCTACTGCCGGTACCACTATTCGTGTTCCGATGCCTGCGCTCACCGAGGAGACTCGTAAGGGTTATACCAAGCAGGCGCGTGCCGAAGCCGAGAACGCTCGTGTTGCGGTGCGTAATATTCGCCGCGATGCCATCGCGCAATTGAAGGATTTGCTGAAAGAAAAGGAAATCAGCGAAGACGAAGATCGGCGGGCTCAGGACGACGTTCAAAAGCTGACCGACAAGTATGTTGCGGAAATCGACAAGGCACTTGAAAGCAAGGAAAGCGACCTGATGGCCGTTTGATGGGCGGTACAGGACTTCGTCCGTATTGCTCGCGTCGGAGCGCGCGATCCGTCCAGGATCCCAGGCGCGAGGGGGATGTGCCCCAGGAATTGCCTTCGTCAGTTCCTCCCACTGTTCGCAACGTGATTGAGCGCAGGTAGAGTCGTTTCATGGAAAAGGTCAGGCAGATTGCCGGGCGGAATGTACCCCGTCATGTCGCAGTCATCATGGATGGCAATAATCGCTGGGCCAAGCGCCGTCTCTTGCCGGGCGTGGCGGGGCACAAGGCGGGTGTCGATGCGGTGCGAGCCGTCATCGAGGTCTGTGCAGAGGCGGGTGTCGAGGTGCTGACGCTATTCGCCTTCTCCAGCGAGAACTGGCAACGGCCGGCTGATGAGGTTGGTGCGTTGATGGAGCTGTTTCTGACTGCGCTGCGCCGAGAGGCGCGCAAGCTCAATGAGAACGGCATCAGCCTGCGAATCATCGGTGATCGCTCGCGCTTTCATCCTGAGCTGCAGACCGCAATGCTCGAGGCCGAAGAGATAACGGCTGGTGCCGGCCGTTTCGTTCTGCAGGTCGCAGCGAATTATGGCGGTCAGTGGGACATCCTGCAGGCGGCTCAACGGATGGCTCGTGAAGCACAGAGTGGTCGTCTAGATCCAGAGTCGGTTACTCCGGCGCTTTTCCAGAGTTATCTCGCCACCGGCGATATGCCGTTGCCGGATCTATGCATTCGCACCGGCGGCGAACGACGCATCAGCAATTTCCTGCTGTGGCAGCTGGCATACGCTGAGCTGTATTTCTCCGACCTGTTCTGGCCGGATTTCAAACACGATGCAATGCGCGCCGCTCTGGCCGATTTCGCCAAGCGGCAACGGCGTTTCGGTAAGACCGGCGATCAGGTCGGGACAGAGGTCCGTGCAGAATGTTGAAACAACGCATCATCACCGCCGCCATCCTCCTGCCGATCGCACTGATCGGCTTCTTTCTCCTCGACGGTCTCGCATTCGCGCTGTTCATTGGTGTGGTGGTGGTATTGGGTGGCTGGGAGTGGGCGCGTCTGGCGGGGTTTTCCGGTCAGTTCGCGAGAATCGGCTATGCGCTGGTCGTTGCCCTGCTGCTCGTTGCGCTGTACCAGCTGCCACCACTGACTCCTTGGTTGCTCTCGATCAGCGTCGTCTGGTGGCTGATCGCAACGGCATTGGTGCTTGGATATCCCGGCAGTCAGCGCCATTGGGGAGGACGCATTGGCAGTCTCGTGATCGGTTTGTTGATTTTGCTTCCGGCTTGGCAGGCGCTCGTCGTGCTCAAGCAATGGCCGCAAGGAAATTGGCTGATCGTAGCGGTGATGGTGCTGGTTTGGGCGGCCGACATCGGTGCCTATTTTTCAGGCAAGACCTTTGGTCGGCGCAAACTGGCACCTCAGGTTAGCCCGGGTAAAAGCTGGGAAGGCTTGATTGGCGGGCTGCTCACGAGCCTGCTGATCACGCTCGGTGTCGGCTTGTATCAGGGCTGGTCGCCGCGGGAGCTGGTATTGGCGCTCCTCGGCGCTGCCCTGGTGGTTGTGATCTCCGTTGTGGGCGATCTGACCGAAAGCATGTTCAAACGTAGCTCCGGCATCAAAGACAGCAGCCAGCTGCTGCCCGGACATGGTGGTGTGATGGATCGCATCGACAGTCTGACCGCGGCGGTACCGGTGTTTGCCGTTTTGTTGTGGCTTGCTGGCTGGGGTGCTTGGTGAATCGACCCTTGCAGGTAACGGTGCTGGGGGCGACCGGTTCGATCGGCTTGAGCACGCTGGACGTCATCTCTCGTCATCCGGAGCGCTACAGAACGTTCGCATTGACTGCATTCAGTCGCGTCGCTGAACTGCGCGAGCTGTGCCGCATACATCGTCCACGTTATGCCGTGGTGGCTGACAGCGACAAAGGGCGCGAGCTGCAGAGTCAGCTCGACAGCGATGGTGTAAAGACTCGCGTGCTGGTCGGCGAGGGCGGGCTGAGCGAAGCTGCGGCGCATCCCGAGGTTGATGTGGTGATGGCCGCTATTGTCGGTGCGGCTGGCTTGCGTCCCACGCTCGCAGCCGTGCAGGCCAGCAAACGCGTGCTGTTGGCGAATAAGGAGGCGCTGGTAATGTCCGGCGCGCTGTTCATGCAGGCGCTTCGGGACAGCGAGGCCGTATTGCTGCCAATCGACAGCGAACATAACGCTATCTTCCAATGCCTGCCGGGCAACTATGCGCAAGGGCTCAGCAGCGTCGGGGTGCGGCGGATACTGCTAACCGCGTCCGGAGGACCGTTCCGCCAGCTACCGCTGGAACAGCTTTCAGCCGTGACCGCCGAGCAGGCATGTGCGCATCCGAACTGGTCCATGGGGCGCAAGATCTCCGTGGACTCGGCAAGCATGATGAACAAGGGTCTCGAGCTCATCGAGGCGTGCTGGCTGTTCGACGCGCGTCCTGAGCAGGTCGAAGTGGTCATTCACCCGCAAAGCGTCATTCATTCTATGGTCGACTATATTGACGGCTCTGTGCTGGCGCAGCTCGGTAACCCTGACATGCGCACTCCAATAGCGCACGCGCTGGCTTGGCCGGAGCGAATCGACTCAGGTGTTTCGGCGCTGGACCTGTTGCAGACAGGAAGTTTGAACTTCGAAGCTCCAGACCTGCAGCGGTTCCCATGCCTTCGCATTGCTCGGCAGGCCGCTCAGGACGGCGGGACTGCGCCGGCCATGCTCAATGCCTCGAACGAGGTGGCGGTGGATGCGTTCCTCGATGGTCGCATTCGCTTCACTGAAATCGCGAGTATCATCGAGGCCGTACTCGACCAGGAAGCATCGGTTCCGGCTCGCTGCTTGGCAGATGTGCTTGCCGCCGATGCGCAGGCTCGCACATTGGCTTCGCGTTGGTTGCGTAATCGCGATCGCTAGTGGCTGAACCCGTGCCGGCAGTGGCGACGCGCGGAATTGATTTCACCGGAGTCGGTGGCTTCTAACAGGCCTTTCGAGGCAGAGGAAAATATGGGCGCGCTGTACATGATCATCGGCACCCTAGTGGCGCTGGGTGTGCTGGTAACCTTTCACGAGTACGGACATTTCTGGGTCGCGCGTCGTTGCGGCGTCAAAGTTCTGCGTTTTTCGGTAGGCTTCGGTCGTCCATTGGTGCGTTGGCACGATCGCCAGGGCACCGAGTTCGTCATAGCGGCGATTCCGCTCGGCGGCTATGTGAAGATGCTCGATGAGCGTGAAGGCGATGTCCCGCCTGCATTGCTGAATCAGACGTTCAACCGCAAGTCAGTGAAACAACGCTTCGCCATCGTCTCGGCCGGGCCGTTGGCGAACTTCCTCCTTGCGCTGGTGTTTTTCTGGGCGCTGGCAATGCTTGGAACCGAGCAGATTCGACCGGTAATCGGTGCTGTCGAAGCGGGCAGCCTCGCCGAGCGCGCCGGAGTGATGGCCGGGCATGAAATCGTAGAGGTCAACGGCAAATCTACCTCGGGCTGGTCAGAGGTGAATCTTCAACTGATCAGGCGGCTGGGCGAAAGCGGCTCGCTCGAATTGCTTGTGCGCGATAGTGATAGCAGTCAGTCGCAGCGACTGCAGTTGGAGTTGAAAGATTGGCTGAAAGGCGCCGAGGAACCGGACCCGATCGGTTCGCTGGGTATACGCCCCTGGCGTCCGGAAATCGCCCCGGTAGTCGCTCAACTCGATCCACAAGGACCTGCTCAGGCGGCCGGCGTGCGTCTCGGCGATCGGCTGCTCAGCCTCGATGGCGAGGCGCTTAACGAATGGCAGGACGTGATCGATCGTGTCAAGCCGCTGTACGGTCAGGCCGTTCAACTCGAAATCGAACGCGATGGGCAGCGGTTGGAGCTGCCTCTAACGTTAGCCGAGCGGGGTGAAGACGGTAGCCGTCGTGGGTATCTTGGTGCTGGAGTCGCAGCCGGTGAGTGGCCGGCGGAAATGCTGCGAAACGTCAGTTACGGGCCGCTCGAAGCGGTAGTCGAAGGGCTCCGTCGGACCTGGACAATGAGCGTTCTGACGCTCGATTCTTTGAAAAAAATGCTCTTCGGGGAGCTCTCGGTAAAAAACTTGAGCGGCCCGATAACCATTGCTAAAGTGGCGGGCGCTTCTGCACAGTCGGGCGTGGGCGACTTTCTGAACTTCCTCGCCTACCTGAGTATTAGCCTTGGGGTACTCAATCTATTGCCTATCCCGGTCCTGGATGGTGGGCATTTGCTCTTCTATCTGGTTGAGTGGGTCCGTGGACGTCCCTTGTCGGACAGGGTCCAGGGCTGGGGAGTACAGATCGGTATCAGCCTGGTTGTTGGGGTGATGCTGCTTGCGCTGGTCAACGACCTTGGCCGCCTTTAATTGCCATATACCTTGATGTCGCCGCGCAAAGCGCAGGTTCAATTATCAGGTTTGAAAAGAAAGGACTTCATGAAACGTCTGCTGCTACCTGCGGTTATTTCCGCACTGATGATTGCCGAAGTTCACGCCGAGTCCTTCACCATCTCCGATATACGTGTCAATGGCCTGCAACGCGTCTCCGCAGGCAGTGTCTTTGGTGCGTTGCCGTTGAACGTCGGTCAGGCTGCCGATGACAGTCGTCTGGTAGATGCAACCCGCGCGCTGTTCCGTACCGGCTTCTTCGAGGATATCCAGCTTGGTCGCGAAGGCGATGTGCTGGTAATCAATGTGGTCGAGCGACCATCGATTTCCGGTATCGAAATCGACGGCAACAAGGCCATCAAAACCGAAGATCTGCTTTCCGGTTTGCAGCAGTCGGGCCTCGCCGAGGGTGAGATCTTTCAGCGCGCGACGCTCGAAGGCGTACGCAACGAGTTGCAACGCCAATACGTTGCACAGGGCCGTTACTCGGCCACCATCGAGACCGAGGTCGTCCCGCAGCCGCGTAATCGCGTCGCGCTGAAGATCAACATCAACGAAGGCTCGGTCGCTTCGATCAAGCACATCAACGTCGTTGGCAATTCGGTCTTCCCCGATGAAGACCTTACCGACCTGTTCGAGCTGAAGACCAGCAATTGGTTGTCGTTCTTCCGTAACGACGACAAATATGCTCGGGAAAAGCTCTCCGGAGACCTCGAGCGCCTGCGTTCCTATTACCTGGATCGTGGCTATATCAATATGGATATCACCTCCACCCAGGTATCCATCACGCCTGACAAGAAAGACGTTTACGTCACCGTGAATATCGCCGAAGGCGATCGCTACACGGTCAGCGACGTAAAACTGAGCGGTGATCTCAAGGTTCCGCAGGAAGAATTGCAGTCTCTGCTGCTGGCGAAAGAAGGCCAGGTTTTCTCGCGAAAGGTGATGACCACCACCTCCGAGCTGATCACGCGACGACTGGGTAATGAAGGCTATACCTTCGCCAACGTCAACGGCGTGCCGCAAGCCAATGATGAAGACAACACCGTATCGATTACTTTCGTCGTCGATCCAGGCAAGCGGGCTTACGTCAACCGCATCAATTTCCGTGGCAACACCAAGACTGAAGACGAAGTACTGCGTCGCGAAATGCGCCAGATGGAAGGCGGCTGGGCCTCGACCTACCTGATCGATCAGTCCAAGACCCGTCTGGAGCGCTTGGGATTCTTCAAGGAAGTAAACGTCGAAACCCCGCAGGTGCCTGGCACCGATGACCAGATCGATGTGAATTACAGCGTCGAAGAGCAGCCTTCCGGTTCGATCATGGCGAGCATTGGCTTCGCTCAGAATGCTGGTCTGATCCTCGGTGGTTCGATCAGCCAGAACAACTTTTTGGGTACCGGTAACCGGGTCAGCATCGGTTTGACCCGCAGCGAATACCAGTCGCGTTACAACTTCGGCTTCGTCGATCCCTACTGGACCGAAGACGGTGTCAGTCTTGGCTATAACGCCTTCTACCGGACCACTGACTACGACGAGCTGGACTATGACGTGTCCAGCTACTCGGTCGACAGCCTGGGCGGCGGGGTCAATATCGGTTATCCGATCAGCGAGACGTCGCGGTTGTCGTTTGGTCTGTCCGCGCAGCAGGACACCATCGATAGTGGCCGTTACACCGTCGACGAGATTTTCGATTTCATGGAGGAGGAGGGTGACAGCTACCTCAACTTCAAGGCGTCCGTTGGCTGGTCCGAATCCACACTGAACCGCGGTGTACTGGCGACGCGCGGTCACTCGCAAAGTCTCTCGCTGGAAACCACCATTCCAGGCAGTGACCTGTCCTTCTACAAGATCGACTATAACGGTCAGCTTTTCGTGCCGTTGAGCGAGAGCTACACCATGCGTCTGCATACTCAGCTAGGGTATGGCGATGCTTACGGCTCGACATCGCGCCTGCCGTTCTATGAGCACTACTATGCCGGCGGTTTCAACTCGGTTCGCGGTTTTGAAGACAGCAGTCTTGGGCCGCGTAGTACGCCGAGTACTGCTTACGCAAACGGGCAACCGCTGCCTCCGGGTCAATGTGCCGGTGAGCTCTGCACCGACCCGGATCGGGACGAACTCCCCTTTGGTGGTAACGTGCTGATTCAAGGTGGCATGGAAGTTCTATTCCCGATGCCCTTCGTCAAGGATCAGCGTTCGCTGCGTACTTCGGTGTTCTGGGACATCGGTAACGTCTACGATACCAATTGCCCGTCGGAATCAGCCAAATGCAGCGATATCGATTTCGGCGATGTGGCCAGCTCGGTCGGCGTAGGACTGACCTGGATTACCGCGATGGGGCCTTTGAGTTTCAGCTTGGCGATGCCAGTCGTGAAGCCCGACGATGCAGATACCCAGGTTTTCCAGTTCTCGCTGGGCCAAACCTTTTAATCATCCGGAGCGTTGCTCCAGTGTTTCCTGAAGAGTGGTATATACCGTGCGTAAGTTGACTCAATTGCTCCTTGTGGCTGCTGCTCTAGTGGCGACGCCTGCATTCGCCGACATGAAGATTGCGGTGATGAACTACCAGATGGCGCTGCTCGAATCGGACGCTGCCAAGCGTTACTCCGTCGATGCGGAAAAGAAGTTCGGCCCGCAGCTGGACAAGCTCAAAGGTTTGGAAAGCGATGCCAAGCGCATCCAGGACCGTCTGGGCAAGGATGGGGATAAGATGCAGCAAGCCGAGCGTGAGCGCCTTGAGCTTGAATTCAAACAGAAGGCGCGTGATTTCCAGTTCCTCTCCAAGGAGCTGAACGAATCCAAGGCCGCTGCTGATCGTGACATGCTCAAACAGCTTAAGCCGAAGCTGGACAAGGCTGTGGAAGAAGTCATCAAAAAGGGTGACTACGATCTGGTGCTCGAGCGCGGCGCGGTGGTTGATGTCAAGCCGCAGTACGACATCACCCGCCAAGTCATCGAGCGCATGAATCAGCTGCGCTGATGAGCAGTGTCGTCTATACGCTCGGTGATCTCGCCGAGCAGCTTGGGGCCGAGGTGCGCGGCGATCGTTCGCTGCGAGTATCAGGGCTGGCGACGTTGCAGGACGCAAAGGCCGAGCAGCTGAGTTTTCTGGCCAATGCGCAGTACCGTAAGTTTCTCGCCACTACTCGCGCCGGTGCCGTGCTGCTTACGTCCAAGGATGCGGAGGACTACGCGGGTGCCGCCCTCGTCGTCGCTAACCCCTATCTCGCCTACGCACGTCTCTCGCATTTATTCGAGAGTCGGCCGCAGGGGACCGTGGGTATCCATCCCAGCGCCATCGTTGATCCTAGTGCCCAGATCGATCCGACCGCGCGCATCGCTGCGCAGGTAATCATCGAGGCTGATGTATGGATCGGCGCAAATGTTGAGATCGGTGCGCAATCGGTGATCGGAGCGCGGAGTCGTATCGGGGCTGACGGCAGGCTGGCATCTCGAGTAACGCTGTGTCACGACGTTGTTATCGGCGAGCGAGTCGTTATTCAGCCCGGTGCTGTCATTGGCGGTGAAGGGTTTGGCTTTGCTCAGGAGCAGGGCAGCTGGGAAAAAATCGCCCAGCTCGGCGGCGTGCGCATCGGTGATGATGTCGAGATCGGTGCCAATACCACCATAGACCGCGGCGCGATAGCAGATACCGTGATCGGTAATGGTGTGAAGTTGGATAATCAGATCATGATCGCGCACAACGTCCAGATCGGCGATAACACCGCCATGGCCGGTTGCAGCGGTATTTCCGGAAGCACCAAGATCGGCCGCAACTGTATGATTGCCGGTGGTGTCGGGCTCGTTGGACATATCGAAGTGTGCGATAACGTCTTCATTACCGGTATGACTATGGTCACTCGGTCAATCACAGAGCCGGGAAGCTATTCCTCGGGGACGGCCATGCAGCCAGCCGCGGAATGGCGCAAGAGTGCCGCCCGGATTCGTCATCTCGACGATATGGCTCGTCGCCTGCAGCAAGTGGAAAAACGCCTGGCTTCCGTGACCCCGCGTGGGGATGCGGCTTCTGATGCCTGACCCTATCGCCTGATCGTCCCTGCTAGAGGCTTTTACCGCGGGTGCACGACCCTGGCCGTGCTGGCTCCCATAATTCTTACGGGCATTTTCTTCATATGATGGATATCAACGAGATTCGCGAATACCTTCCTCACCGTTACCCCTTTTTATTGGTTGATCGGGTGACGGAGCTGGATACGGACGCCAAGCGTGTTCGCGCATACAAGAACGTCTCCGTCAACGAACCGTTCTTCAATGGTCATTTTCCACAACATCCCATCATGCCAGGCGTGCTGATTATCGAAGCTATGGCGCAGGCGGCCGGACTGCTTGGGTTCAAGATGATGGGCGCTAAGCCGGCTGACGGTACGCTTTATTATTTCGTCGGCTCGGATAAGCTGCGCTTCCGCCAGCCGGTCGTGCCGGGCGATCAGCTGAGCCTTGAAGCGTCTTTCATCAGTGCCAAGCGCGGGATCTGGAAGTTCGATTGCCGTGCGAGTGTTGAAGGCAAGCTCGTCTGCTCCGCCGAAATCATTTGCGCGGAACAGAAGATATGAGTTTGATCGACCCTCGCGCTATCGTCGATCCTTCGGCCAGGCTGGCGGATGACGTCCAGGTCGGGCCGTGGTCGATCATCGGCCCGGACGTCGAAATAGGCGAGGGGACGGTGATCGCGTCGCATGTGGTCATCAAGGGGCCGACCCGCATCGGTCGCCATAATCGTATTTTTCAGTTTTCTTCGATTGGCGAGGACACGCCCGACCTCAAGTACAAAGGCGAGCCGACGCGTCTGGTGATCGGTGACCACAACGTGATCCGCGAAGGCGTGACCATTCACCGCGGTACCGTGCAGGATCGAAGCGAAACCACCATCGGGGACCATAACCTCATCATGGCCTACGCGCACATCGGTCATGACAGCGTGATCGCCAACCATTGCATCCTGGTGAACAACACCGCGCTGGCGGGGCATGTGCATGTCGGCGATTGGGCGATTTTGTCGGGATACACCTTGGTTCATCAGTATTGCCATATCGGCGCATACAGCTTTTCGGGCATGGGTACCGCCATTGGCAAAGACGTTCCGGCGTTCGTCACTGTATTCGGTAATCCCGCCGAGGCACGCAGCATGAATTTCGAGGGCATGCGCCGCCGCGGTTTCAGTGCCGAGGCCATCACAGCCCTGCGCAACGCCTACAAGGTCGTCTACCGCAAAGGGCTGACGGTCGACGCTGCGTTGGCCGCGCTCGCCGCCGATGCGCAGACGTTTCCCGAAGTGGCGCTGTTCCGTGATTCGGTGCAAGCCTCGAAACGTGGCATCACGCGCTGATATGTCCAGGCCGCTGACAGTCGCGCTGGTGGCCGGTGAGGCCTCTGGCGACATTCTTGGTTCGGGTCTGATGCAGGCGCTCAGAGCGCAGCACCCGGAGGTCGAATTCATTGGCGTGGGCGGTCCTCTCATGGAGGCGCAGGGGCTTAAATCCTACTTCCCGCTGGAACGTCTGGCGGTGATGGGCTTGGTGGAGGTGCTCGGTCGGCTGCCCGAACTTCTTGCACGCCGCAAGCGTTTGCTGAAAACGCTGCTCGAAGTCCGCCCCGACGTGTTCATTGGTATAGATGCACCGGATTTCAACCTGGATCTGGCCCTCAAGCTGCGGCGCAACGGTATCAAGACTGTGCACTACGTCAGCCCCTCGGTATGGGCGTGGCGGCAGAAGCGTGTGATGAAGATCCGAGACGCCTGCGACCTGATGCTTACCCTTTTTCCGTTCGAGGCGAAGTTCTACGACGCGCACCAGGTCGCGGTGCGTTTCGTCGGCCATCCCTTGGCCGATACCATTCCGCTGGAACCCGATCGCGCCGCGGCACGAGCTGCGTTGAACCTTCCGCAGGAAGGAATGATCGTTGCGCTGATGCCGGGTAGCCGGGGTGGCGAAGTAGGTCGTCTGGGCGAGCTTTTCCTCGACGCCGCGGACCGACTACGTTCGATGCGCCCCGGTATCCGCTTCATTGTTCCCTGTGCCAGTCCCGAAAGACGTGCGCAGCTGGAGCAGATGTTGGCTGGCCGCGACTTACCGCTGTCGCTGCTCGATGGGCGGTCCCATGAGGTGCTGGCGGCGTGCAATGCAGTGCTGATCGCCTCTGGTACTGCGACGCTCGAGGCCTTGTTATTCAAGCGCCCCATGGTCGTGGCCTATAGCGTTGCGCCGTTGACCTTTCGCATCCTCAAACGCATGGTGAAAAGTCCGTACGTGTCATTACCCAATCTTCTTGCCCAGCGCTTGCTGGTGCCAGAGCTTCTGCAGGACGCCGCGACTCCGGATGCCATGGCGCAACTGCTGTCGCCCCTGCTGGACAACGGCGATATACAAACCGAAGGCTTCGACGCCATCCATCGGACGCTGCGTTGCGATGCGTCGAGTCAGGCTGCCAGTGCGGTACTCGAACTGGTCGAGGCAAGCTGATGCAGATCGGTCTCGATTTCAACCTCGTCGAAGAGCTGGTTGCTGGCGTCGACGAGGTCGGCCGTGGCCCCCTGTGCGGACCTGTCGTGACGGCTGCGGTGATTCTCGATCCCGCGCGGCCGATCGAGGGTCTCAATGACTCGAAGAAGCTCACCGAAGCAAGGCGAGAGGCGCTGTTCGACGAGATTTGTGCGAAGGCGCTCGCCTGGTGCATTGCCCGCGCCGAGGTACACGAGATCGACCAGTTGAACATCCTGCACGCCACCATGCTGGCGATGCAGCGAGCGGTCGAAGGGCTGAGTGTGACGCCCCGATTGGCCCTTATCGACGGTAACCGATGCCCGCAGCTTGCAGTGCCCAGTGCTCCGGTGATCCAAGGCGACGCTCAGGTGCCTGCCATCGCGGCTGCCTCGATCCTGGCGAAAGTCAGCCGTGACCGGGAGATGTGTGCGCTGGATCTATGCTATCCGGGCTACGGCCTGTCGGCTCACAAGGGGTACCCGACGCCGCATCATTTGGAAGCACTGCAGCGGCTCGGCCCGTCAGTCATCCATCGGCGATCATTTGCACCGGTACGCAATCTGCTGGAGCAGACCGCCCTCGCAGAGTCTGTCAGCGTCATGGTTGCCTTACCGGTCTGAGCCGGCGCGTTTCGCGACTGGTGATCACCCGTCGCCTTCATCGTTCAGGCTTTCCGGTACAATTTGCGGCCTGTCGTTTCACCAGTTCAAGGTTCTTTCATGCCCGTCTCCTTCGTCCATCTCCGTCTGCACACCGAATATTCTCTGGTCGATGGTCTGGTGCGGGTCAAACCGCTGGTCAGGTCGGTTGCTGGCGCGGGCATGCCGGCGGTGGCCGTCACCGATCAGAGCAACATGTGCTCGCTGGTCAAGTTCTACAAAGCTGCGCAAGGAGCCGGGATCAAGCCGATCTGTGGTGCCGATATCTGGCTTGCCGGTCGCGACGAAGACGGCCCGCTCAGTCGGCTGACGTTGCTGGCGATGAACGGCAAAGGTTATCGGAACCTCACCGAGTTGGTATCGCGCGGCTGGACCGAGGGGCAGCGCAACGATCAGATCATCATCGAGCGCGATTGGGTAAAGGCCGCAGCCGAAGGATTGATCGCGCTCTCCGGCGCCAAGGAAGGGGAGATCGGTCACGCCCTGCTCGCAGGTGAGGAGGCGACAGCCGAGGCATTGCTGACCGAGTGGCAAACAGTTTTCCCTCAGCGCTTCTATCTCGAGGTGCAGCGCACCAGTCGCGTCAATGATGAGGAGCATCTGCACGCGGCGGTCGCTCTGGCTCAGCGTTGTGACGTTCCGCTGGTGGCTACCAACGACGTGCGTTTTCTCAAACAGGAAGATTTCGAAGCCCACGAAACCCGTGTCTGTATCGGCGAGAGCCGCATCCTGGATGATTCACGGCGGCCGCGAAATTATTCCGATCAGCAGTACCTGAAAACGCCCGAGGAAATGTGGGAACTGTTCAGTGATCTGCCCGAGGCGTTGGAAAACACAGTCGAGATCGCCAGGCGCTGCAACATCGAAGTACAGCTGGGCACCTACTTCCTGCCGGATTTCCCGGTGCCGGATGGCATGACCATGGACGAGTATTTCCGCAAGGTCTCGTTCGAGGGGCTCGAAGAACGTCTCGAAGTGCTGCTGCCCAAGGACACGCCTGACTACGAGACGAAGAAGCAGGTCTATGTAGACCGGCTGAATTTCGAACTCGACATCATCATCCAGATGGGCTTTCCGGGTTACTTTCTGATCGTTATGGACTTCATCCAGTGGGCCAAGAACAACGGCGTGCCGGTGGGGCCCGGACGTGGCTCGGGAGCGGGTTCGCTGGTTGCTTATGTGCAGAAGATTACCGACCTCGACCCACTGGCCTACGACCTACTGTTCGAACGCTTCCTCAACCCCGAGCGGATTTCCATGCCCGACTTCGACGTCGACTTCTGCATGGACGGCCGTGACCGGGTCATCGACTACGTGGCGGAAAAGTACGGCCGCAACGCGGTCAGCCAGATCATCACCTTTGGCACCATGGCCGCGAAGGCTGTGGTGCGAGACGTTGCGCGAGTTCAGGGTAAGTCCTACGGTCTGGCCGACCGACTGTCGAAGATGATTCCCTTCGAAGTTGGCATGACGCTGGAAAAAGCCTACGAGATGGAAGAGCCGCTCCGTGATTTCCTTGCCGTCGATGAGGACGCCCGAGAGATCTGGGACATGGCGCTCAAGCTCGAAGGCATCACGCGCGGCACGGGAAAGCACGCGGGCGGGGTGGTGATCGCGCCGACCAAACTCACGGATTTCGCGCCTATTGCTTGCGATGACGAGGGCGGCAGCCTGGTCACCCAGTTCGACAAGGATGACGTCGAACAAGCCGGCCTGGTTAAGTTCGACTTCCTCGGCTTGCGTACCCTGACCATCATCAAATGGGCCATGGAGACGATCAACCGCGAGCAGGCGAAGAAAGGCCTTGAACCGCTGAACATCGATTTCATCCCGCTAGACGACAAACCCACCTTCTCGCTGCTGCAAAAGGCCGAGACCACGGCGGTATTCCAGCTCGAATCACGCGGCATGAAGGAGCTGATCAAGAAGCTCAAGCCGGACTGCCTGGAAGATCTGATCGCTCTGGTTGCGCTGTTCCGTCCGGGGCCGCTGCAGTCGGGCATGGTCGATGACTTCATCAACCGTAAGCACGGTCGTGCGGAGATTTCCTACCCGCACTCGGATTACCAGTACGAAGGCCTCAAGCCGGTGCTGGCGCCTACCTACGGCATCATCCTGTACCAGGAACAGGTGATGCAGATCGCTCAGGTGATGGGCGGCTATACACTCGGCCAGGCGGACATGCTGCGCCGTGCCATGGGTAAGAAGAAACCCGAGGAGATGGCCAAGCAGCGCGGCGGCTTCATCGAGGGGTGTGCTAACAACGGCATTGATGCCGATCTGGCGGGCAACATCTTCGATCTGGTGGAAAAGTTTGCCGGCTACGGCTTCAACAAGTCGCACTCGGCTGCCTACGGCCTAGTCTCGTACCAAACCGCCTGGCTCAAGGCGCATCATCCCTCGCCGTTCATGGCCGCGGTTCTGTCGGCGGATATGCACAACACCGACAAGGTGGTCACGCTGATCGAAGAATGTCGCAGCATGAAGCTGCGCATCGATGCGCCGGACGTGAACAATTCCGAGTTCAAGTTCACGGTCAGCGACGATGGACGGATCATCTACGGTCTTGGTGCGATCAAGGGTGTCGGCGAAGGTCCGGTAGAAGCAATTTGCGAATGCCGCAACGAGGGCGGTCCGTTCAAGGATCTGTTCGATTTCTGCAGTCGCGTTGACCTCAAGCGCATCAACAAGCGCACCCTGGAAGCTCTGATCCGGGGTGGCGCGCTGGATCGCCTCGGCCCTTATTTCTCAGACGAGCCCAAGGCATATCAAGCCAATATCGACCGCAACCGTGCGGTGCTGTTGTCGGCCATGGAAGAAGCCATTCAGGCGGCCGAGCAGACGGCACGTAGCGCGGAGAGTGGCCACATGGACCTTTTCGGCGGCCTGTTTGCCGAGCCTGAGGCAGATGTTTATGCCAACCATCGCAATGCGCGCGAACTGTCGCTGAAAGAACGTCTGAAGGGCGAGAAAGACACGCTGGGGTTGTATCTGACCGGCCATCCGATCGATGAATACGAGGGCGAAGTTCGCCGCTTCGCCCGGCAGCGGATCGTCGATCTGCGCCCTGCACGTGGTGAGCAGACTATTGCCGGCTTGATCGTCAACCTGCGGGTAATGAAGAACAAGAAGGGCGACAAGATGGGCTTCATCACCCTCGATGATCGTTCGGGGCGGATCGAGGCCTCGCTGTTCGCCGAAGCTTTCAACAGCGCCCAGGCGCTGCTGCAGACTGACGCCCTGGTAGTAGTTGAGGGCGAGGTCAGTAACGATGATTTTTCTGGCGGTTTGCGTCTGCGCGCCAAGCGAGTCATGAGTCTTGAAGAGGCTCGTACCGGGCTGGCTGAGAGCTTGCGTGTCAAGGTCGCTGGCGATGCGCTGAAAGGCGATCGGGTGCGCTGGCTGGCCGATGTCTGCGGACGTCACCGCGGCGCCTGCCCGATCACAATGGAGTACACCGGAAGCGACGCACGAGCGTTGTTGCAGTTTGGTGAGAGCTGGCGGATCGACCCAGCAGACAACTTGATTCAGGCATTGCGTGACCAGTTCGGGCGCGACAACGTCTTTTTGCAATACCGATAGCGGGACGTAACGGATTGGCGTGCCAATGCTGGTAGCCGGTCCGGATGACCGCCGATACGATCCGATCCTGAATCGGTCAAAATTGCGAACATTTTTTGTTCGACCTGAATGCGTCCGTCCCGTAAGGTAGGGCGCAAAAAACGGAACAGCTTCCCGGCCGCCTGGCCGTCGACGCATGACGGATGACTATGAACCCGAATTTTCTCGATTTCGAACAGCCGATCGCCGACCTGCAAGCCAAGATCGAAGAATTGCGCCTGGTTGGTAACGACAACTCGCTGAATATTGGCGATGAGATTGCCAGACTGCAGGACAAGAGCGAGTCGCTCACTGAGAGCATTTTCGGCAATCTCACCAGCTGGCAGATCGCTCGTCTGGCTCGTCACCCGCAGCGCCCCTATACCCTCGATTACGTCAAACATCTTTTCACCGAGTTCGAAGAACTGCACGGCGACCGGCATTTCTCCGATGACGCCGCGATTGTTGGCGGTACGGCTCGCCTTAACGGTGAGCCGGTGATGATCATCGGGCATCAGAAGGGCCGCGAAGTCCGCGAGAAGGTGCGTCGCAACTTCGGCATGCCGCGTCCTGAAGGCTACCGCAAGGCCTGCCGTCTGATGGAAATGGCCGAGCGTTTCAAGATGCCGATCCTCACCTTCATCGATACGCCGGGTGCTTATCCGGGCATTGATGCCGAAGAGCGCAATCAGAGTGAGGCGATCGCTTGGAATCTTCGCGTGATGTCCCGCTTGAAGACGCCGATCATCGCGACTGTCATTGGTGAAGGCGGTTCCGGTGGGGCGTTGGCCATTGGTGTCTGCGATCAGTTGAACATGCTTCAGTATTCCACCTATGCGGTCATCTCTCCGGAAGGCTGTGCCTCGATTCTCTGGCGTACCGCCGAAAAGGCGCCGGAAGCAGCCGAGGCCATGGGCGTTACCGCCGAGCGTTTGAAGGATCTGGGCATCGTCGACAAGGTCATCCCTGAGCCGTTGGGTGGCGCGCATCGGAATCCCGCGGTGACGGCCGCATCGTTGCGTGACGAGCTGACCTCGCAGCTTGATATGCTCAAGAGCCTCGATACCGACGCGCTGCTGGCCCGTCGCTATGATCGTCTGATGAGCTACGGTATCGCTTGAGCGTGATGGCATGACAAAAACGGCGGGCATAGGCCCGCCGTTTCTTTTTGCAAGGTCAGGCGGCGCTGCTTTCGCGTGTTTTCAGCCCTATCCTTGGCGTTCCGCCTTTCCGAGCGTAGGCGCATGGCACTTGAATCTCATCTTCTTTGCTTTCTGAAACCGTGGCTCGATGCGCCGGCATGGCGCATTGCTTTTTCCGGTGGGCTGGATTCGACGGTGTTGCTCAATGCCTTGGCCTGTCTGCGGCGGCAACACCACTTGCCACCGCTCAGTGCCATTTATATTCATCACGGCTTGCAGGCTGTGGCCGAGAGCTGGCCTGCGCACTGCGCGAAGATCTGCGATGGCTTGGGTGTTCCGTTTGAAGTCGTGCCGGTGCAGGTAGCGACAGGCGCGAGTATCGAGCGCGCCGCCCGAGTGGCTCGCTACAAAGCTTTCGCCGACAGACTTGGCGAGGGTGAGGTGCTGCTCATGGCTCAGCACCAGGATGACCAAGCCGAAACACTGCTGTTTCGTATGCTGCGTGGTGCCGGCGTGCGCGGCCTCGGAGCGATACCTGTCAGTCGCGAACTAGGACAGGGTAGGCTGGTGCGGCCGTTACTCGCTATTGATCGGGCCGATTTGGAATCCTACGCGCGCGCGCAACAGTTGGAATGGATCGAAGATCCCTCAAACGCAAGCCTTGTGCATTCGCGCAACTACCTTCGCCGCCAAGTGATGCCGGTGCTGAAGCAGCGCTGGCCGCGCGCGCCGTCTAGCATGGCTCGAACCGCTGCGCACCTGGCCGAAGCGCAGTCGCTGCTCGATGAGCTCGCCGAGATGGATCTACTGGCGGCTCGAGCGCCAGATGACTGGCCATGGCTTCCCCTGCGGAGCTTGGACTTATCCGTACTGCGCTCACTGAGTTCGGCTAGACAGCGCAATGCGCTACGCCACTGGCTGGCTGATTTCACGCTGTTGCCGGATACCGACCACTGGGCCGGCTGGGAGGCGCTGCGCGATGCCGCTGTGGATGCCACGCCCCGCTGGCGTTTGGAGGGCGGCGAGCTTCATCGTGCCGGACGTCGGCTATGGTGGCTTTACGGGCCCTGGCTCGAAGCGGTCGCAGGTGCGTTTCCCTTGGAGCGAAGGGTCACCACGCTGGCATTGGCCGGTAACGGCGCGGTGAGCCTCGAAGGAGCGATGCAGGGCGCGTTCGAGATTCGTTATCGGCAAGGCGGCGAGAGCATGACAGTACCCGGACGTGGCAGACGCGATCTGAAGCGCCTGCTCAACGAAGCCCAGGTGCCGGGATTCGTCCGTTCACGCCTGCCGCTGCTCTATCTCGATGGCGAGTTGATTGCAATCGCGAATCTGCCCCAATTCGATGTCGCCCCGGTGTCACTCGTCTGGACGCCGCCGGCGTGATGCGTGTTTGAGCTGATGGGGTCTTTCCAGTAGACTACGCTCCCGTCTCAATACAGCTTCTGCGGTTTCTTCGAATCCGTGGCAGTTGCGCTATTGCCGCTCGATGCGCAATGGCACCTTCGCTTTCCCCCGGCGGCGCCGGCCGCTTAACGCAGACTTCTAGGGTTTTTCATGACGCGCTACATCTTCGTCACGGGTGGTGTTGTTTCTTCATTGGGGAAAGGCATCGCCTCGGCTTCATTGGCGGCCATCCTGGAGGCGCGGGGCCTGAAGGTCACGATGCTCAAGCTGGACCCTTACATCAACGTCGATCCGGGCACCATGAGCCCGTTCCAGCACGGTGAGGTGTTCGTCACCCACGACGGCGCTGAAACCGACCTCGACCTGGGCCATTACGAGCGTTTCATTCGCACGCGTATGACTCAGAACAACAACTTCACCACCGGTCGCGTCTATGAGGACGTGCTGCGCCGCGAGCGCCGTGGTGATTACCTGGGCGCGACCATCCAGGTCATTCCGCACATCACCGACGAGATCAAGCGTCGCGTCATCAAGGGCGCCGGCGATGCCGACGTGGCCTTGGTGGAAGTGGGAGGTACCGTAGGTGACATCGAATCGCAGCCGTTTCTCGAGGCGATTCGCCAGTTGCGCGTGGAGGTCGGCGCCAAGCGCGCCATGCTGATGCACCTGACGCTGGTGCCTTATATCGCCACCGCTGGCGAGACCAAGACCAAGCCGACCCAGCATTCGGTGAAGGAGCTGCGTTCCATCGGCCTGCAGCCGGATGTGCTGGTATGCCGTTCTGAAGTGCCGATCGACCTGTCCTCGCGGCGCAAGATTGCCCTGTTCACCAACGTCGAAGAGCGCGCGGTGATCAGCCTGCCGGACGCCGACACTATCTACAAGATTCCCGGCATGCTGCATGCGCAGGGGCTGGATGATTTCGTCGTCGAGCGCTTCGGGCTGGAGTGCGGTGGCGCCGACCTCTCCGAGTGGGACCGCGTGGTCGATGCCAAGCTGAACCCGGAAAAGGAAGTCACCATCGCCATGGTTGGCAAATACATGGAACTTCTGGACGCCTATAAATCTCTGATCGAAGCGATGAGCCACGCTGGCATCCAGAGCCGTACCAAAGTGAATCTCCGTTACATCGACTCCGAAGATATCGAAAATCAGGGCACCGGTCTGCTGGAAGGCATGGACGCGATACTGGTGCCGGGTGGTTTCGGTCTGCGCGGCGTGGAAGGCAAGATCGCTACCGTTAAGTACGCGCGCGAGAACAAGATCCCCTACCTAGGGATCTGTCTCGGCATGCAGGTTGCGGTGATCGAGTTCGCCCGTGACGTGCTCGGCTGGACCGACGCCAACTCCACGGAGTTCGACAAGGACAGTACCCATCCTGTGGTGGGCCTGATCACCGAGTGGGCCGATGCGACAGGCGCCGTGGAGACCCGCAGCGATGCTTCCGATCTGGGCGGCACCATGCGCCTGGGGGCTCAGGAATGCGGCCTCGAAGCCGGTTCCAAGGTGTTCGACTGCTATGGCGCGGAGCGCATCGTCGAGCGTCACCGTCATCGCTACGAAGTGAACAACAACTTACTGCCGCAATTGCAGGCTGCCGGTCTGAAGGTCACCGGGCGTTCCGGCGATGGCGCGCTGGTTGAAGTTGTAGAGGCACCGGATCATCCATGGTTCGTGGCTTGCCAGTTCCACCCCGAATTCACCTCCACGCCACGTGACGGTCATCCGCTGTTCAGCGGCTTCGTTCAGGCGGCGCTGGATTACAAGGCGAGCAAGGCATGAACCAGAAGACCATCCGCGTCGGCAATATCGAGATCGCCAACGACAAGCCGTTCGTGCTGTTCGGCGGCATGAACGTGCTGGAGTCCCGCGACCTGGCGCTGCAGATTTGCGAAACCTATGTGAAGGTGACCGAGAAGCTCGGCATTCCTTACATCTTCAAGGCTAGCTTCGACAAGGCCAACCGTTCTTCGATCAACTCCTTCCGCGGTCCAGGCCTGGAAGAAGGCATGCGCATCTTCGAAGAGGTAAAGAAGACCTTTGGTGTGCCGGTGATCACCGACGTACACGAACCCCATCAGGCTCAGCCGGTGGCCGAGGTTTGCGACATCATCCAGCTGCCGGCTTTTCTGTCTCGACAGACCGATCTGGTCGTCGCCATGGCCAAGACAGGTGCGGTGATCAACATCAAGAAGGCTCAGTTTCTTGCGCCGCAGGAAATGAAGCACATCCTCGCCAAATGCGAGGAAGCCGGTAACGATCAATTGATTCTCTGCGAGCGTGGCTCGTCCTTCGGCTACAACAATCTGGTCGTCGACATGCTCGGCTTCGACATCATGAAGCGGATGCAGTATCCGGTGATTTTCGATGTCACTCATGCGTTGCAGATGCCTGGTGGTCGTGCCGACTCTGCCGGCGGTCGTCGCGCCCAGGTTACCGATCTGGCGAAGGCTGGACTCAGCCAAGGGCTGGCCGGCCTGTTTCTCGAAGCGCACCCTGATCCGGACAACGCCAAGTGCGACGGTCCTTGCGCCTTGCGCCTGGACAAGCTCGAGCCTTTCCTCACCCAGCTCAAGCAGCTGGATGATCTGATCAAGAATTTTTCGCCAATCGAAACTGCTTGAAGCCTTGAAGCTATCTACGGAGTGTTAATAAAAATGGCAAAGATCGTCGACATCAAAGGGCGTGAAGTTCTCGACTCCCGTGGCAACCCCACCGTGGAAGCGGACGTTATCCTCGATAACGGCATCATCGGTAGCGCTTGTGCGCCGTCCGGTGCGTCCACCGGTTCGCGCGAGGCGCTGGAGCTGCGCGATGGCGACAAAAGCCGTTATATGGGTAAAGGCGTACTGAAGGCCATCGGCAACATCAATGGACCGATTCGCGATCTGCTGCTGGGCAAGGACCCTGTCGACCAGAAGGCCCTGGATCGAGCAATGATCGAGCTGGACGGGACCGACAACAAGGCCAAGCTGGGTGCCAACGCCATTCTCGCCGTGTCCTTGGCTGCTGCTAAGGCCGCCGCCCAGGATCAGGATCTGCCACTCTACGCGCACATCGCCAACCTCAACGGCACGCCTGGCCAGTACTCCATGCCGGTACCGATGATGAACATCATCAACGGCGGCGAGCATGCCGACAACAACGTCGACATCCAAGAATTCATGGTGCAGCCCGTCGGCGCTAAGACCTTTGCCGATGCCCTGCGCATGGGCACTGAAATCTTCCATAACCTCAAGGCCGTGCTGAAAGCCCGTGGCCTGAGCACTTCGGTCGGCGACGAAGGTGGCTTCGCACCGAACCTGGCGTCCAACGAAGATGCGCTGGCGGCCATCGCCGAAGCCGTCGAGAAGGCCGGCTACAAGCTGGGCGATGACGTGACCCTTGCGCTGGACTGCGCATCGAGCGAGTTCTACAAGGACGGCAAGTATGACCTAGCAGGCGAAGGCAAGGTATTCGACGCCGCCGGCTTCGCTGACTACCTGGCTGGTCTGTCCGAGCGCTATCCGATCGTCTCCATCGAAGACGGCATGGATGAGTCCGACTGGGACGGCTGGAAGGTTTTGACCGACAAGATCGGCAGCAAGGTTCAGCTGGTTGGCGACGATCTGTTCGTGACCAATACCAAGATCCTCAAGGAAGGTATCGAGAAGGGCATCGGCAACTCCATCCTGATCAAGTTCAACCAGATCGGCTCGTTGAGCGAAACCCTGGAAGCCATCCAGATGGCCAAGGCCGCAGGTTACACGGCGGTGATTTCCCACCGTTCCGGCGAAACCGAAGACCACACCATCGCGGATCTGGCCGTGGGCACTGCCGCTGGTCAGATCAAGACCGGTTCGCTGTGCCGCTCTGACCGTGTTTCGAAGTACAACCAGCTGCTGCGTATCGAGGAGCAGCTCGGCGGAAAAGCGGCCTACAAGGGGCGTGCCGAGTTTCGCGGCTAATACTTCGCATGCTAGAAAGGGGCGGCGTTAGTCGCCCTTTTTTGTGGATAACGTTCAGCACTGATAAGGTCGCCGTCGAAATGAGGCGATGCGCCCGCCAGCAAAGGAAGCCAGGCCATGTCGCTGACCGCTGCATATATCACGTCATCTGAAACCAACCGAAGCCGTTCCATGCCGTCCATGCGTAGCCCCTACTGGTTGTTCGTCGTTCTGATCCTGTTGTTGGGTGGTCTTCAGTACCGTCTGTGGGTGGGCGAGGGGAGCCTTGCTCAGGTCAGCGGACTGAACAAGCAGATCGCTGAGCAGCAGGGCGAGAACCAGCGTTTGCTCGAGCGCAATCGCATCCTTGAGGCTGAGGTGATGGAGCTCAAGCAGGGCATGGAAACCGTCGAAGAACGTGCTCGTCAGGAGCTTGGGATGGTCAAGGAAGGCGAGACGCTATTCCAGCTCACAGAGTAAGGACGGCCATGTTCCCGGAGTTCTGGACCGTGATACCGGCTGCCGGTGTCGGTAGCCGCATGCGCGCCGATCGGCCTAAGCAATACCTGCCCTTGGCCGGCAAGAGCGTCATCGAACATACGCTCAGCTGTTTTCTCGACCATCCCGGTTTGCTTGGGTTGGTCGTCGGCTTGGCCGCCGATGATCCGTACTGGGCGAGTCTGGACTGCGCCAAGGACCCTCGCATTCAACGCGCTGACGGCGGCGCCGAACGTGCAGACTCGGTACTGGCCGGGCTACATCGTCTGTCCGAGCTAGGCGCACGAGACGGCGACTGGGTGCTGGTGCATGATGCCGCTCGGCCCAATCTCTCGCGTCAGGATCTCGACAAACTGCTGGCCGAACTGGGCGACGATCCAGTCGGTGGGCTACTCGCCGTACCGGCTCGCGACACTTTGAAACGAGCAGGTGCCGACGGACGAGTCGTGGAAACCATCGACCGTAGCGTGATATGGCAGGCTTTCACACCGCAAATGTTTCACCTCGGGGCGTTACGCGATGCGCTTACCAACGCGCTCGAAGCTGGTGCAGCCGTTACTGATGAAGCGTCCGCGCTGGAATGGGCGGGATTCAGTCCGCGGCTGATAGAAGGGCGCTCAGATAATTTAAAGATCACGCGTCCAGAAGATCTGCAATGGCTGCAGCAGCGCTGGCAATCGTGATTGCGCAGCGCTGTGCGTCGTGAAGCGCGATTCTTTCGCAGTTTCGTGGCGGTGACTGATCAGTAGCGGTAGATCGCCGCCGCGCCGCTCGCGGTTGGCATACGCTCGGTGGGCACCGAGATCACTTCGCCGCCTTGTTCTAACGTCCAGATCGTCAACTCGTCGAGCAGATCGGGTGTGGTGGCTGACCCATCGTCGACCGCTATCGCCTTGCCTTCCTGCTTGTCCGCCATCCCCGGTATCTGCCGATCAGCTTCGACCAGCAACGTCGCCACCCGACCTTCCAGAGTCGCCTGACCGATCTGTTCGAGCTGATCGGTGGCCAGACCTTGACCGTGCGATTCGCCGTACTGGTTGATGAATCCTTCGAGGCGTTTGATATAACGCGGCTGCATTACCATCCAACTCTTTTCTCGCAGCTCGTCCCGACTGAGCAGGGAGACATCGTTTTCGATACCGTCGGGTAACAGAAACTCGTTGTGACTGAGCTTGCGGAAGTGGGACTGGTGTTCTGCGAGTCCAGCGAGAATCAGCGGCAGTCGGGTCTTGCGGCTGTGATGCTCAAGGAAGGCGCGATCGACTTCGCGGAAGAAGCGTTCTCGGTCTCGATCGATTTCGTCCTGTCGCCCGGCCCCGCCGCTTTCAACCTGCATGGGGTCGCCACGCTCGCTGGCGCGGCTATAACCTTGCGGAAATCCTGTTTGACCTTTCTCAGTCAGGTCGCGGCCAAGTGCCTCTTCCACAGTCTTCGGTACGCCGTCGGCAAGCGGAACTTCATCGACACCATCGCGGTTGCCTTCGAACAGGCGTACCGAATCCAGCGTTATCGCGAGGATCTGGTAACGATCGGCGGATTGGGCAATGCGCAGCAGCGGCTTAAGGTGCATACGATCATTGGCGACCGCCAGCTCAGGTACGTTGCGCTGGAGGCGGAACACCTCGAAATAGTCCTTGGCGCCGAACACAGCCAGTCCGTCGCGGTTGGAGTTCCAGAAGTCGACGTCATCGATCAGCGCGTAAAACGGCTCGAGCAGCGATTTGGCCTGATCTCCTCGGCCTTGCTGTTTGAGAGAATCTTCCAGCTGTCGCACCAGGTGCTTGAAGCGGATCGGGTCTTGCTGGCGCTCGGGAAAGCTGCGGTGGGTGGGCTGGTACAGCGACAGGCATGGCGCCTCGCGCTTCGCCAGCAGCTGGGACATGGTTTCGCGATCGAGCAATCTGTTCATGCATGGCCTCTTTCGTAATCGGGTGGTTCGGTCCCTCGGGCATTGATGGCCTGGTTCGGCAAGTGACGGGTCAGTGATGGTTGAGTTTGTCCAGGGCATGCGCCAGGGCATGGTTGAGCTTTTCCGCGGCGCCGTCGATGGCGAGCGTCATGGAGTCCGCCTTGTGGGTGGCCGAAATCGGCTCATGGCCTTTCACTCGGGCTTCCATCTGGCAACGCTTGTCCTGGGGGCCGCTTTTACCGCTGTTCTCATCGTTGAGATGAACTTCGACTCGGGTCAGCTGATCATCGAAACGCTCCAGCTCACTCTCCACAGTTGCTTTCAGGTGCTCCTCGAGGTTGCTGGTTACGCTGACGCTGTGATTGCTGTTCACCAGAATCTGCATGATGTCCTCCTGATTGAATCGCCGGGTAGCTCCAGGCAAACGCAAAGGGCACCGGCTACACAATATCGACGTGGCCTACGGAGGCGGGTTCCTCCTGAAATAGGCAGTCAGACGCGCGGCGCCGTAGCACTTCAGTTGCGTCCGCTGCGGTATTCCGGGCGACTGGCCAGGCCTTGCTTCAATGCCTGGATCAGCAGGCGCACCTTTGGCAGCGGATAGCGGCGCTGCGGGTAGACGGCCCAGACGGCGGTATTGGGTGGCTGATTGGCTTCCAGCAGCGACACCAGCTCACCTCGGCGCAGCGGCTCCTGCACGTAATAGTCCGGCAGCTGGCAGAGGCCGAAGCCGCGCAAGGCGGCGTCCAGCACCGCCTGGCCACTATTGCAACGCCAATTGCCGCTGGGTTTGAACGGCTGCTCGCGACCATCGACCTGCAGCATCCAGCTATCGCCCGTGCCCACCAGGCAGTTGTGCCGCGCTAGTTCGGAAAGTGTGTGCGGACGCCCGTAGCGTTCGAGGTAGGCCGGCGCGGCACAGAGGTACATGGCTCGTGGCGCGATGCGGGTCGCCACTAGCCGCGATTCGCTGAGCCGGCCCAAGCGTATGGCCAGATCGAAGCCCTCCTGCACTAAGTCCAGGGTGCGGTTGGACAGTTCGATCTCGACCCGCAATTGCGGATGCTGCGCCATGAACTCGTTCACCAGCGGCACGATGAAGCGCTCGCCGTAAGCCACGGCTGCGGTCATGCGCAGTAGCCCGGTGGGTGCTGCGTGCAGGTCGCTGATGGCATGGAAGGCTTCGTCGCGCTCTTCGATCAAGCGCTGGCAGCGGGAAAGAAAGGTATGCCCTGCCTCGGTCAGCGAGACGCGGCGCGTGGTGCGGTAGAGCAGGCGGGCCTGCAAGCGCTCTTCGAGGCGCGCCACTTGGCGGCTGACGTGGGAGGACGATACCCGCAATTGCTCGGCGGCCCGCATGAAGCTGCCGCATTCGGCGACGGCGACGAATTCGTCGAGACCTTCCCAGCGATTCATGTCGGACTCCTTTTTAAAGGCTTGATTATCCCCATATGGCAACAATGTTTTCACGTTTAGCTCATTAACCCAGCGTACGGATGAAACTACACTCTGCTTCATTCACCAAGAGGAGTCCTTCATGAGCATCAAATCACGCGCCGCCGTAGCCTTTGGCCCCAATCAGCCTCTGCAGATCGTCGAAGTGGATGTCGCGCCGCCCAAGGCCGGCGAGGTACTGGTGCGCATCGTTGCAACCGGCGTTTGCCATACCGACGCCTACACCTTGTCCGGTGAGGACTCCGAAGGTGTGTTTCCCTGCATTCTCGGCCACGAGGGTGGCGGCATCGTCGAGGCGGTTGGCGAGGGCGTGACCTCGGTGGCAGTGGGCGATCACGTCATCCCGCTGTATACGGCCGAGTGCCGCCAGTGCAAATTCTGCACCTCCGGCAAGACCAACCTCTGCAGCGCAGTACGTGCCACGCAGGGTAAGGGCCTGATGCCGGACGGCACCACCCGTTTTAGTTACCAGGGCGAGCCGATCTACCACTACATGGGCACCTCGACCTTTTCCGAGTACACGGTGCTGCCGGAAGTCTCGGTCGCGAAGATTCCCAAGGAAGCGCCGCTGGACAAGGTCTGCCTGCTGGGCTGCGGCGTTACCACCGGCATCGGTGCGGTGCTCAACACCGCTAAGGTGGAGGCGGGCGCGACGGTGGCTATCTTCGGTCTCGGTGGCATCGGCCTGGCGGCGATCATCGGCGCGAAGATGGCTGGCGCCAGCCGCATCATCGCCATCGACATTAATCCTTCCAAGTTCCCCATCGCCGAAGAGTTGGGCGCGACTGACTTCGTCAATCCGAAGGATCACGACAGGGCTATCCAGGAGGTCATCGTCGAGATGACCGACGGAGGCGTGGACTATTCCTTCGAGTGCGTCGGAAACGTGCAATTGATGCGCGCCGCATTGGAATGCGCGCATAAGGGCTGGGGCGAGTCGGTCATCATCGGCGTCGCCGGTGCGGGACAGGAGATCAGCACTCGTCCGTTCCAGCTGGTTACCGGCCGCGTCTGGCGCGGTAGCGCCTTCGGTGGCGTCAAGGGCCGCACCGAACTGCCCAGCTACGTCGAAAAGTCCCAGAACGGCGAAATCCCTCTGGATACTTTCATTACCCATAACATGGGGCTGGATGAGATCAACCAGGCGTTCGACCTGATGCATGAAGGCAAGAGCATCCGCACCGTCATTCATTTCTGATCCGTAGGGGTGGATAACGCCGTCGCCAGACGGCTTGTCCACCCGGCGCGAGGCATATCCATGACCCTTGAAAACATTTCTTGCAACAAGAGTTTCGGCGGCTGGCACAAACGCTACCGTCACCGCTCCAGCAGCCTGAACTGCGACATGGTGTTCGCCGTCTACCTGCCGCCACAGGCGGAGCAGGGCGAGAAGCTGCCGGTGCTGTACTGGCTGTCGGGACTGACCTGCACCGACGAGAATTTCATGCAGAAAGCCGGTGCGCAGCGGCTGGCCGCAGAGCTGGGGTTGATCATCGTCGCACCGGATACCAGTCCACGCGGGTCGGACGTGCCGGACGACCCGGACGGTGCCTGGGATTTCGGCCTGGGTGCCGGCTTCTACCTCAATGCCACGCAGGAACCCTGGGCGCAGCACTACCGCATGTACGACTACGTGGTCGATGAGTTGCCGGCGCTGATCGCGGCGAATTTCCCGGTGTCCGACAAGCGCGGCATCAGTGGGCACTCCATGGGCGGCCATGGTGCGCTGGTCTGTGCGCTGAAGAATCCGGGGCGTTATCTATCGGTTTCGGCTTTCTCGCCCATCACCAATCCCACCAATTGCCCCTGGGGCGAAAAGGCCTTTTCCGGCTATCTGGGCGAGGATCGCTCGCGCTGGCGCGAATGGGATGCCTGTGCACTGATCGCCGAGGCTGGGGAACAGTTGCCGATTCTGGTCGATCAAGGTGATCGTGACGATTTCATGGTCAACCAGCTCAAGCCCGAGGCGCTGGAAGCCGCAGCCAAGGCAGCGGGGCATCCGCTCACGCTGCGCATTCAACCGGGTTACGACCACAGCTACCATTTCATCGCGAGCTTCATCGATGACCATCTGCGTCATCATGCAGAGGCGCTGAAGGCCTGAGGTCTGCCGTCGATCATTGGTCACCCCCAGACGCTTTACTGTAGGAGCGAGCTTGCTCGCGAATCGCGGCCCGATTCGCGAGCAAGCTCGCTCCTACGAATAGATCTGATCTGGTTTAGGCATAGATAAGCCTGCAGCCTACGGGTACTGATGGCGCCACGCCCCCGAACGATTGCCATCAAAACGAAAAAGGCCCGGCCGGAGTTACCGGTCGGGCCTTCCATCGCTGGGAGCTAGAGCGATGGATAATCGGTGTAGCCCTCTGCGCCCTGGGCGTAGAACAGCTCAGGCTTGGGCTCGTTGAGCGGCGCGTCCTGGCGCAGGCGCTCGACCAGGTCCGGGTTAGCGATATAAGGAATGCCGAAGGCCACCGCGTCGGCTTTGCCGTCGGCCAGCCAGGCGTTGGCCTGTTCGCCGGTGAAACGTTCGTTAGCGATGTAGACGCCGCCGAAGATCTGCTTCAGCTGCGGGCCGAGACTGTCTTCTCCGGCTTTTTCACGCGTGCATATGAACGCGATGCCGCGCTTGCCGAGCTCTCGGGCCACGTAGCCGAAGGTCTCGGTGCGGTTGGAGTCGCCCATATCGTGGGAGTCGGCACGCGGTGCCAGGTGTACGCCGACGCGGCCGGCACCCCAAACGCTGATCGCGGCATCGGTGACTTCCAACATCAGGCGTGCGCGATTTTCCAGCGAGCCGCCGTACTGGTCGGTACGCTGGTTGGTGCTGTCCTGCAGGAACTGGTCGAGCAAGTAGCCATTGGCGCCGTGGATTTCCACGCCGTCGAAGCCCGCCTCCTTGGCATTCTCGGCACCTTTGCGGTAGGCCTCGACGATGCCGGCTATTTCTTCGGTTTCCAGCGCGCGCGGGGTCTCGTAATCCTTCATCGGCCGTACCAAGCTCACATGCCCGGCGGGCTTGATGGCGCTCGGTGCAACCGGCAGCTGGCCGTCGAGGTAGCGCGGGTCGGAGATGCGGCCGACATGCCAGAGCTGCAGCACGATCTTGCCGCCCTTGGCATGTACCGCGTCGGTGATCCTCTTCCAGCCCTGCACCTGCTCGGCGGACCAGATGCCGGGCGTGTCCGGGTAGCCGACGCCCATGGGCGTTACCGAGGTGGCTTCGCTGATGATCAAACCGGCATCGGCGCGCTGGGCGTAGTATTCGACCATCAGCTCACCCGGTACGCGGCCGGGCTCGGCGCGGCAGCGGGTCAGGGGCGCCATGATGACGCGGTTAGCCAGTTCCAGCTCGCCAATGCGGATCGGATCGAAAAGTGTGGGCATGGGGTGTTGCTCCTATAGAAGATTCAGAGTTCCTGGCCGATGCGGGCTAGAAAGCCCTGGATGACCGGCTCATTGCGTTGAAAGAAATGCCACTGGCCGACTTTGCGGCTGGTAATCAACCCGGCTCGCTGCAGGGTGGCCAAGTGGGCCGATACCGTCGATTGAGAAAGACCGGCCCGCTGGTCGATCTGCCCGGCGCAGACGCCGTTCTCCAGCGAATGGAATTGCTCGGGAAAGTACCGTTGTGGCTCCTTCAGCCACTGCAGGATTTCCCGGCGTAGCGGGTGGGCGAGGGCCTTGATGATGTCGTCGAAGTCGTCGGGCATGGGGTTCGTCTGGTTCGGTTTATCGCGATGGGGCGAACTATATATCGTCGAATAACGATATGGGATCGATTCGGTTGATGGTGACTATCGCGCTCGTTGATGCCGGCTCCGGAGCCGATGAGCCAAGCCATGACGTCTCCTGTAGAATCCGCCGCTGATCTTTCAAGGGTGTTCTGACTATGCGTATTGGCCACGGCTATGACGTGCACCGCTTCGGCGAGGGCGACTTCATCACCCTCGGTGGAGTACGGATTCCTCACAGGTTCGGTCTGCTGGCGCATTCCGATGGTGACGTGCTGCTGCATGCGCTCAGCGACGCGCTGCTCGGTGCCGCCGCGCTGGGCGATATCGGCAAGCATTTCCCGGATACCGACCCGCAGTTCTTGGGCGCCGACAGCCGCGTGCTGCTGCGCCATGTGCTGGAACAGGTGAAGAGCAAGGGCTGGAAGGTCGGTAATGTCGATGCCACCATCATTGCCCAGGCACCGAAGATGGCGTCACATATCGAGGCCATGCGCGGCCTGATCGCCGAAGATCTGCAGGTCGAGTTGGATCAGGTCAACGTCAAGGCCACCACTACCGAGAAGCTGGGTTTCGTCGGGCGGGAAGAGGGTATCGCCGTGCACGCCGTCGCCCTGCTGGTCCGCGCATGACCGAAGATCAGTTGCTCGGGCCGCAGGCGCATGGCGGGCCATGCGGCAGCGCGGTGCTCAAGGGCGTGGCCGAGGACTTTCAAGTCGATGAAGTGCTGGACATTCCGTTGTCCGGCGAAGGCGAGCACCTCTGGCTTTGGGTGGAGAAACGCAATCTCAATACCGAGGAAGCGGCGCGCCGCATCTCCCGCGCTGCCGGAGTCCCGGTACGCAGTATCAGCTACGCCGGTCTGAAGGATCGCCAAGCGCTGACCCGCCAGTGGTTCAGTCTGCATTTGCCGGGCAAGGCCGATCCCACTTTGGATAGAGCTGAAGACGAAACGCTGAAGATTCTCAAGACCTGTCGTCACCAGCGCAAACTGCAGCGCGGCGCCCACTCGGCAAACGGCTTCACCCTGCGCCTGACCCAACTGCAGGCCGAACACGCTGAACTGGACGCGCGCCTCGAGCGAATCAAGACGCACGGCGTGCCCAATTATTTCGGCCTGCAACGCTTCGGCTTCGAGGGCAGCAACGTTCATGGCGCACGCGAATATGCCGAGCGACAGGAGCTTCCCGTGCAGCGCAACCTACGCTCGCGGCTGCTCTCGGCGGGGCGCAGCTATTTGTTCAATCGGGTCTTGGCCGAGCGTGTCGCGAGCGGGACCTGGGATAAGGCGCAGGTGGGTGATCTACTGGCCTTTACCGACAGCCGCAGCTTCTTCCCAGCAGGCGAGGCCGAATGCAGCGACCCGCGTCTGGCCATTCTCGATCTGCACCCCACCGGCCCATTGTGGGGCGTCGGTGAGTCGCCCGCAGGTGGCGTGGTACCTGCGCTGGAATCGAATGTCGCGGGGGCAGAACCGGCAATCGCCAAGTGGCTCGCAGAAGCTGGAATGAAGCATGAACGGCGCATTCTTCGCCTCCCCATTGGCGGCTTGTCGTGGCATTATCCCGAGCCTGACATTCTGCAACTTGAATTCGTCCTGCCGACCGGATGCTTCGCCACAGCTGTGGTACGCGAGCTGGTCAGCCTGGCAGGGCAGACGGACATCTGATGCGTATTCTGATCGCCAACGACGACGGGGTGTATGCACCCGGGCTCGCCGCGCTTTATGACGCGCTGGCCGATTATGCCGAGTGCCGCGTAGTCGCCCCCATCCAGGACATGAGCGGCGCCAGTAGCGCGCTGACGCTGGATCGCCCGCTTCATCCTACGACCATGCCGAACGGTTTCATCGGCGTGAACGGCACACCTACCGATTGCGTTCACCTGGGCATGAACGGGCTGCTCGACGAAGCACCCGACATGGTGGTTTCCGGTATTAATCTGGGCGCCAATCTGGGGGACGACGTCCTGTACTCAGGCACCGTCGCTGCAGCAATCGAAGGCCGCTTCACTGGCAAACCGGCATTTGCGTTTTCGCTGATCTCGCGCGCTCCGGACAATCTGCCTACGGCTGCCTACATCGCTCGCAAGCTGGTCGAGAAACACGATCAGCTCGACCTGCCGCCACGTACTGTGCTCAGCATCAACGTGCCCAACCTGCCGCTGGATCATATCCGCGGCATCCAGTTGACCCGCCTTGGTCACCGTAGCCGGGCCAAACCGCCGGTTAAGCAGGCCAACCCGCGGGGCAAGGACGGCTACTGGATCTCGGTTGCCGGTGACGTCGAAGATGGTGGGCCAGGGACCGATTTTCATGCAGTGATGCAGGGCTACGTGTCGATTACTCCTTTGCAGCTCGATCGGACGTTCCATGAAGCGTTCAAGGGGCTCGATAACTGGCTGGAGGACGTACTGTGAATCACCGTGGACAAGATGATCTGCTGCGCCACGGCACCGGCATGACTTCGCAGCGCACCCGCGATCGCCTGATTCAGCGGTTGTATGAGGAGGGCCTGTCCGATCCTCGCGTGCTTGAGGTCATTCGACGCACGCCGCGTCATCTGTTCGTCGACGAGGCGCTGTCGCATCGCGCTTACGAAGACACCGCGCTGCCAATCGGTCACAACCAGACCATCTCGCAGCCGTTCATGGTCGCGCGCATGAGTGAGCTGCTGCTTGCGGACGGCCCGCTGGATAAGGTCTTGGAAATCGGTACCGGCTCCGGTTATCAGACCGCTGTGCTGGCACAACTGGTCGAACGGGTGTTCTCGGTCGAGCGCATCCAGGCGCTGCAGGATCGTGCAAAAGAGCGTCTGGTCGAACTCAAATTGCGTAATGTGGTCTTTCGCTGGGGTGATGGTTGGGAAGGTTGGCCTGCATTGGCACCTTATAACGGCATCATCGTTACCGCGGCGGCAGCCGACGTGCCACAAGCCTTGCTCGATCAACTGGCTCCCGGCGGGCGGCTGGTGATTCCGGTCGGGGTGGGCGAAGTCCAGCAACTGATGCTGATCATTCGAGAGGAAGACGGTTTTTCCCGCCATCTGCTGGATACCGTACGCTTCGTGCCGCTGCTCAATGGACCTGTAGTTTGATCTCAGCGGAAGGAAGCATGAAAAACACGTTGTTGTTGTACGCCAAGGGCATCGCGATGGGCGCGGCGGATGTGGTGCCGGGAGTCTCTGGCGGTACCATCGCTTTTATTACCGGCATCTATGACGAATTGCTGCGGTCGATCGGCGCTATACCCGGCGCTGCGATGCTATTGTTTCGTGGCCGCATTCGGGAAGCATGGGCGACGGCAAATGCGAATTTCCTTCTGGTTCTATTCGGCGGAATTCTTACCAGCGTGTTCAGCCTCGCGAAGCTGATCACCTATCTATTGGAAGCACACCCAATCCCGGTATGGTCGTTCTTCTTCGGTCTGATACTGGTTTCGGTGCATCTTGTCGGCAAAGAGATTCAGCGCTGGGATCTGTCACGCATCGTCGGTCTGATCCTTGGTGTCGTCTTCGCCTACGTAATAACTGTGGCCGCTCCGATGCAGTGGAGCAGCAGTAGTTTGAGTTTGTTTTTCGCAGGTGCCATTGCAATCTGCGCGATGATCCTGCCGGGCATCTCCGGTAGCTTCATTCTTGTGCTGCTGGGACTGTATCCGGTCGTACTCAGCGCGGTGAAGGATCTAGATCTAGCCGTCATGGCGATTTTTGCGGCAGGTTGTCTGGTGGGCATTCTCAGTTTCGCCCGTGTGCTGAGCTGGATGCTCGACCGTTGGCGCGACCTCACGCTGACCTTCCTTACGGGCCTGATGCTGGGTTCGCTGAACAAGGTTTGGCCATGGAAGGAGACGCTGACCTGGCGCATTGACTCCCATGGCGAGCGTATCCCGATGCTGGAGCAGAACCTGCTGCCTGGCGCCTATGCCGAGCTGACTGGACAGGACCCGCAACTCGCGCTGGCGATAGCACTGGCAGTAGTTGGTATCGTTCTCGTCCTTGGTCTCGAATGGTTCGCCGGGCGGCGCCAGCCATCGGTGCAAACGGTCTGAACGGCCTTGTCGATCAAAAGGAGCGCGTCGTGAAGGCCACAGCTAGCATGCGGTGGATGAGCATTCCGCCTTTACGTTGTGCGCTTGTCGCGCTGCTCGCGGGTGCGTTACTTGCTGGCTGCGCCAGTCCTCCGTCCGGAGGCGTACATGTCGTCGATCGCAACAGCCGCGACCGTGTTACCAGCGGCCACTATATTGTCCAACGGGGTGACTCCCTTTGGTCGATTGCCTTTCGCTTCGGTTGGGATTGGCGGGAGCTGGCTCAAGTCAACAATATTCCCCCGCCGCACGTCATCCATCCGGGACAGGCGATTCGCTTCACTCGGCATACTCAATCCCGGGCAGTAGCCGCTCGTCCGACTCCTGCGCCCACACCGCCAGCCAGCACATCGCCATCCGTGGTGACTACGCCCGTGCCCATTCCGCCACCGCTGACGAGGCCCAGCGTACCGGCGGCCAAGCCTCCCGCTGCGACTACGCCAGTCAAGTCTGTGGCGCGCTCTGCAAGCGGTTGGGCCTGGCCTACGAACGGCGCTGTAATCGGTCGTTTTTCCTCAAACGGCAGTTTGAATAAAGGCATTGATATCGCCGGGGAATTAGGACAGCCTGTTTTAGCTGCTTCTGATGGGGCTGTTGTGTACGCCGGCAGTGGTTTACGGGGTTACGGCGAACTTGTGATCATCAAGCACAGCGATACCTATGTAAGTGCCTACGGCCACAACCGCAGGCTGCTGGTTCAGGAGGGTCAACAAGTCAAAGCTGGGCAGACCATTGCCGAGATGGGATCGACTGGAACCGACCGGGTGAAGCTGCATTTTGAGATTCGCCGTCAAGGCAAACCTGTGGATCCTCTGCAATACCTGCCAAAGCGCTGATTTGCTACTACCTGTTCCGGTACTAGGAGGGGCTTGAGCGTTACCAGGGAGTGCGTGCCGCCCGAGCCTGTTGTCGAACTCAGAACAGGAAAACAATAATGGCTCTCAAAAAAGAAGTGCCGGAGTTTGACGTAGACGATGCCGTTCTACTCATGGAACCGTCCGCGGACGCCGATCCAGTCAGCGATATCTCCCGCGCCGGTTCAACGGGCACCCGATCCAAGACCGCGACCCTCAAGCAACACAAGTTCATCGACTACACCCGTGCGCTCGACGCCACTCAGCTGTATCTCAACGAAATCGGATTTTCTCCCCTGCTGACTCCCGAGCAAGAGGTGCATTTCGCACGTCTGGCTCAGAAGGGTGATCCGGCAGGGCGCAAGCGCATGATCGAAAGCAATCTGCGACTGGTGGTGAAAATCGCCCGGCGCTACGTCAACCGTGGGCTGTCTTTGCTGGACCTGGTCGAAGAGGGCAACCTGGGGCTGATACGGGCTGTCGAGAAGTTCGATCCCGAGCGTGGCTTCCGCTTTTCTACCTATGCCACCTGGTGGATTCGGCAGACCATCGAGCGGGCGATCATGAACCAGACCCGCACCATTCGCTTGCCGATTCACGTGGTCAAGGAGCTGAACGTTTACTTGCGTGCCGCGCGCGAGCTGACCCAGAAGCTTGACCACGAACCCAGCCCGGAGGAAATCGCCAACCTGCTCGAGAAGCCGGTCGCGGAGGTCAAGCGGATGCTGGGGCTGAATGAGCGCGTGACCTCCGTGGACGTGTCTCTCGGGCCGGACACCGACAAAACATTGCTCGATACCCTGACCGATGACCGGCCCAGCGATCCCTGCGATCTGCTGCTTGACGACGATCTGTCGGAAAGCATCGACCAATGGCTGTCCGACCTGACCGAGAAGCAGCGCGAGGTGGTCATCCGGCGCTTCGGTTTGCGCGGCCATGAAAGCTGCACGCTGGAAGAGGTCGGCCAGGAAATCGGGCTGACTCGTGAGCGGGTACGGCAGATTCAGGTCGAAGCGCTTAAGCGGTTACGCGAGATCTTCGAGCGTAACGGTCTGTCGAGCGAATCCCTGTTCCACTAAGGACGGCGCCCCTTACCGGCAACGTAAGGGGCGTTCCCACGCTTATATTTTTCTAAGTGAGCTCAGGTCTAACCATAGGGTTAGTCCTGGTTTCGTCGTATTTCCTCGAAAGCTGTTTGCCATGTAAGCATTTGCTTACGCAGCGTGTAAGAAAAGAGTGAATAGCGTTGCTGGCTATGCTCCCTTTCCAAAATTTTATTTATTAACTGATTGATCAATAAGGATAAAAATAAAATCTCACATCCTTATCCAAAAGCCATTACGAATTTTTGAGAGTTGTAGTTGTCGTCAAAAACCTTAATATCGCACCCGTGCTTAAGGACAAGCGCAGGCCAGCAAGGATGTTGGTCAGGATTAACCGCTGGATGCGGTGCGTCAGGATGACGAGCAGGAAATAAAGGAAACAGGGAAGGAGGCGGGCGGGGATTAAACCCCGCCCCTTTTTTTGTCTGCGAATAGGTATTCGATCCCGCCGAACGACTGCTTTGCTGGGTGGCCTAACGTTCTGATTCAAACTCAGAGGAGCTCACCATGAACGGCAAAGACTCGAATCAACCTGCCCAGCCGGCATCAGATCAAGAAGACCAGATCAAACGCCGTCCAGACGAGGCCGATGAAGATAAGCTGGACGAGGCGCTAGAAGAAACCTTTCCGGCAAGTGATCCCATCTCTCCATAGCCTAGCGCCAGCACCAGATGATGGTGTGTCAACTTTCTTCCGCTGCTAGCCGCTGGAGCAGAGCGGGAAGTACCTGTTCGCGCAACAGCGGGGCGAGATGTTCCTGCTGCTGCGTACGAGGTACCAGCCAGTCCAGCGCTTCGATTTCTGCCTGTACCTGTACCTCGCCTTCAACACGGCCTACGAAAACGTCTGCTTCAACCCAGTGATCTGGCTCGTTGGCTGCGCGTGACTGGAAATGCCCAAGCGCCTGCAGTTGCGATTCCTCGATCCGTAAACCCAGCTCCTCATGCAGCTCGCGCCGCAACGCTTGCAACGGTGTTTCTTCCGCCTCGATCTTGCCGCCCGGCAACATGAATAGGCGTGTACCGCGCTTGCGTACGACCAATATGTGACCGGCTTCGTTGAACAGGCAGGCTGTGGCGATATTCAGAACATTAGGGGACATGGAAATTCTCGTTATCGTGCCATAGCGCCACAAGTTTCTTGTTTCGGTTGTAACGCTGCAGACGGGATGTCAGTGATACAGGCAGAACGTAAGGGGCTGTTGACGTTTCGTTGCGAGCCGCGTTGCTGCGCCAAATGTCGCCAGGCAAGGCGCGGGACGCAGGTAATGGTTGCTCCCTTGCCAAGTCCCGCAACGCCGTATGGCGTTATTCGTCGTTCA